>CAVQJU010000011.1:0-392227 GCA_963712905.1 uncultured Acidobacteriota bacterium
CCTCGGCGCAGACGCCTGCCGCCCCGGCGAAAAAGGCGCCCGCGAAGGCCTGGACGGCGCCGAAGACCGGATGGGGCAATCCGGATATTTCCGGCGTCTACACCAACAACGACGAGAGCCTGACGCCGTTTGAACGGCCCGGCCCAGTTCAGGGGGCGCCGGCTCGAGGACATCACGCCGGCGGAGCTCGAAGCTCTGCGCGATCAGCGCTAGCGACGCACGCGAAGAGGCCAATCGCAACCGCGCCGAGTTCCGCAGCCCGATCCACTGGTTCGAGAACTTCTTTCCGCAGAACAGCCGCGCGTGGCTCGTCACGGATCCGCCCGACGGCAAGGTGCCGCCGCAGACCGACGAAGCTCGCCAGCGCGCCGCGGCCCGGCGCAGGCGCGCGTCGGACGGGGCGACGCCGACTCGTACGAGGACCGGAGCCTGTACGACCGTTGTATCAGCCGCGGGCTGCCCGGATCGATGATGCCGGCCATCTACGGCAACGGTACGAGAATCATCAGGGTCCGGGATACGTCGCGATTCGGTACGAGATGGTCAACGAGACGCGCATCATTCCGCTCGATGGGCGGCCGCACCCGGTGCGGGCTCCGGTTCTACATGGGCGACGCCGCGGGCACTTCGAGGGCAACACGCTCGTCGTCGAGACGACGAACTTCACCCGAAGACGGCATACCGCGGCGCGAGCGAATACCTGACGCTGGTCGAGAAATTCAAGCCGCTCGGGCGCGCCCACGTCCTGGATTGGTCGTCAACCTTCGAGGATGCACACACGTGGACGCGGCCGTGGACCTTCGCGATGAACTTGACGAAGAAGGATGTGAGCCAGCGCCCTTCGCGAGTACGCGTGCCACGAGGGCAACTACGGGATGGTCGGCATCCTGCTCGCGGGACGCGCGGAAGACAAGGCGGCCGAGGAGGCCGCAAAGAAGGGCATCGTCCGCACGCGCACGGGCGGAGCGGACGAGGGGGAGCGGAGGTGGGCGGGCCGGGTGGGTCGGGTGGGTCTGGTGGGTCGGGTCGGGCTCACGCTGATCCTGTGGGCCGCGCCCGCATGGGCCCAGCTCTCGAAGCCGAACGGCGCGGGTGTCGCGATGGGGCACCTGCACTACCACGTGCGCGACGTGGAGGCGAACAAGCGCTTCTGGGTCGCGCTCGGCGGGCGATCGCCGCGTCATCAATCGGCAAGACCGACGCCGATGCGGTTCCCGGACGTGTTCGTGGCTGCTCACGTCCAGGCGGAGTCGTCCGGCGGGACGGCAGGGTCGGTCGTGAACCACGTCGCGTTCCGCGTGCGGTCGTTCGCGGCTCGTCGAGGCCGCGGGTGTGCCGCGTCCAGCGGCTCGCCGCGGTTCCCCGGCGTGGGCTCGGTGACGAGCGCCGGAAGGCGAACGCATCGAGCTATTCGACAGATGCCGCGACAGAACACTGACGTTCACGCTCAAGACGCGGGCCAGACTGATGCCGGCGCCGACCGCCACGATCATCCGGTCACTCAACCGATCGTCGCCTACCACATTCACCTGTACCTGGCGGAGGGCAACGAGGCGAAGGCGCGACTGGTACGTGAAGACGTTCGGCGCCGTGCCCGGCATGCGGTGGCGCTACATGGCCGCGGATCTGCCCGGCATCAACCTGAACTTCTCGGATCAGAAGGACCAGAAGGAGGCGTTCGCGCCGACGCGCGGGCGGATGCTCGATCACATCGGCCTCGAGGTGAAGGATCTCTCCGCGTTCTGCAGGAAGCTCGAGGCCGCTGGCGTGAAGTTCGACGCGCCTTACGCGAAGGACTCGTCCGGCGTCGCGCGGGCGATGCTCACCGATCCGTGGGGCACGTCAATCGAGCTCACCGAAGGCCTTCACGAATAGCAGACGAAGCCACTGAGGCACAGAGGACACGGAGATTCTCAAAGGGAGATCCTCTGTGGTCTCTGTGTCTCTGTGGCTACGTGGAAGTCGGCTTCTGCCCCGACTATGTTCTCTGGATCAGCGCAGGAGAATCCAGCAGCCATTCTCGGCCGCAGGCGCGTCGAACAAGTCCACCGGCGCTCGAACGAGGAGACGGCGATGTTGCTGGACTGTCCTGGTTCGTCGATGTGTGCTCGTCGTCGTGTTGGGCATGCGCCGCGCGCGCAGGTGCAGTCCGTTGTGACGAGCGTCGCGCAGGATGCCTGATACCGACTCGACGATCCTGGGGGTAGCGGATTCAGCGCCGGGCTCCGCCGGTTCGCGCCCGCCTTCACTCGGATGGAAAACCAGGTCGCTGACCCCGAACGCGAATTCACACCGGTCCGCCTCCGTCCATGGCGGAATGCATCTGCTCGTCGACATCAGCTTGATGATGAACCAGGTCGGCGATGAATGTTGTGATTGGGGTGGTCGGACTGGATACGCTGGTCCGGCAGGCGCGACCAACTGTATCCGGTTCACCGGATACCTGGCTGCAGGGTGATATCGGTCCGGCCGGTTCGCAGGTAGACTCCTGGCGTGCAAATGGGCAATCAGCGGCGGTGGTTCGGCCGCGCTCGCCGGCAGCGTGTTCGTCAGTTGCAGCGACGTTGTCGTCGGTACCAAACATCATCAGCGTCACGAAGCCGACCAAGATCTACGGCTCGGCCGATTCTCCACCACCGCAACGGGACCGACCTTGCCCAGGGCGATGTCCCTGCAGCCGCTCATGCCAAAGAGCAACTGAGGGGTTGCGGCCACTCGCGACTTGGCGGACGAAGATATCGGCAGGCGCCGCAGGCAGTCAGATTCCGATGACGATTGCCGAGGTCTGCGCGCTGGAGCCTCGCCCGCCACCCGCTCGATCGGCATCGCCGCCTGGTAGCATGTATTCGCTCAAGTTCATCGCGCGCAGGGCAAGCCAACGGAACCTGCGGCACGAACGCCGGGCCGGTGTATCTGGTGTTGAGTTACCGCCGGGTCGGTACCGACGAGTTCATTACATTCTCGATAGCACGTCCTTCCTCTTCCAGGGCCGCGTTGGCCGACCTGGGCGACCACCGTATCAATATCGTTCTCTTGCGTAGTCGCCGGTACGTGGTGCTCGAAGTCGAGGCAGACGGTGATGTCGCGCACGGTCCCTGTTCGTCCATGTGCTCGCTCCGTTGTGTCTGCGGCTCTGACGCATGCGGAAGCCTTGTTCGTCTCGAGCCAGGCGTAGCACCACCCCGGTACCAGGCCGCCACCATTGAGGGCGCCGGGTTCGAGCCGGGGCTACGCGTATTCCTGGCGCCAATCTTCTGAACTCGCCGTTGCCTTGCTCAGCCCGGAATGCCATTCACTGCTTGCCGCTGATTCCAGCGGGCACGCGGCTGCTGCTCGACGACCGGGTGACCATCAGTTCACGACGTTCAACGTTGCGATCGGCGCCATATCTCCGGAACCGACAGCGCATGAAGGTTAGGGTCCGACGGGAGGCGCCAGGTCGAGAGCGTTATCGCTGACGGGCGCAACCGGACGACAGGGCCACTACTTGATGGGGCCTCAGGGTGTGGCGGTGGCTGGGGCCAATGGCGGTGACGGAATTAGTCGTGGCGGCGGCAAAGAATGCGACGGTTATACGAAGTCAGTTGCGATGCAGCGGCCTGGACGAGGTCGTTCACCATGAGGAAGACGACGATGTAAAAATTTCGGGGTTACAAGGGTTCCTTCGTCAACTTCGTTGCCGAACCGCTACCTGGCTCCCTCGTCTTGGTCTGTCGAAGCCGGCAGGGGACGTCGCAATGCTCCACCGTCACGTCCACTTTATTGATTAGCGGTTGGACCGGCCATGGTAGAGGTTTGGTTGTTCACCGGCGAGCTGGGGAGGGGGGAAAGCGGTGATTACGTCGCGCAACCTGGGCCCATCCGGTGCCCAGCTCCGCGCGTCAGTGAAGGAAGAAGTCGGGCTCAGATTTTCTGCGGGGAAACGCGGACGCGGTGAACGTGCGCTTGAGCCTTCCGCTTGCCGCACGATACGCTCGGCGCCAGTAGTTTGTCGTTCGGCCACGGCGTGCCCTGGTTCGCCTTGGTGACGGGCGCGACCCCCTTGTTGAGAAGCGCTGCAGGCGCTTGCCCTCGTAGGTTTCCGTCGTGTAGAGGTTGCCCTTCGAGTCGGCCGCGATGCTGTGGACCACGTAGAACTGGCCCGGCTGCCGCCGCCGTCGCCGAACGCGGTCAGCTCGGTGAGCGATTCGCGGTCGAAGACGTCGACCTTGTTGGTGGCGCCGTCGGCCGAGGAAGAAGTACTTCTGCTGCGCGTCCTTCGAGAAGGCGATGTCCCACGCCGAGCCGTCGCCCCGGGTGTTCTTCTGGACGAACACTTCCTTCACGAACGTGCCGTCCTTCCTGAACACCTGCACGCGATCGTTGGGGCGGTCGCACGCGTAGACGAACCCGTCGTTTGACAGCTCGGCGCAGTGCACGGGGTTGCGGAACTGCTGCGCCGGCGGGGCGGCGGGATGTACGGGCCCAGGTTGGCGTCGCTCGGCTTGTTGCCGTAGGCGCCAGTCGCGCTTGATCTTGCCGCTCTCCATGTCGATGACCGCGACGCGCTTGTTGCCGTAGCCGTCGGCCACGTACGCCTCGTTGCTCTTTTCGTCGAGGAACACCTTCGCGACGCGGCCGAACGCCCACATGTCGTTGCTGCCGGCGCTCGCGTACTGGAAGCCGAACTGCTTCACGAACTTGCCGTCGCGCGTGAACTTCAGGATGTGGCCGTCCGACGCGCCGTTGCCGCCAATCCAGACGATGCCCTTGCTGTCCACGGTGATGCCGTGGTTCTCTCGGGCCACTCGAAGCCCTGGCCCGGACCGCCCCAGTGGTTGAGGAGGTTGCCGGCCTGATCGAACTCGAGCACGGGCGGCGCCGCGGCGCAGCAGTCGCTCGCGGGCGGGTTCCCGGTGCCCCACAGCTCCTTCGGATCGAGCGTGGCCGCGCCGCGATGGATGATCCAGACGTGATCCTGGGAGTCGACGCTGACGCCGATGGTCGAGCCGAGAATCCAGTGATTGGGCAGCGGCCTGGGCCAGAACGGGTCCACCTCGAACCGAGGAGCCGATGCGCTGGCTTTCGCCTGCGCGACCGCGCGCTGTTCGAGAAGGTTTTGACCGACGCCGAGCGCCACGATGCCGGCGAGAAAGGCCGCCCCTATGAAAACGTTGAGAACGTTTCGCGTGCGCATCATGCGGCGCAGTATACAGTAGCGGGCGTGACGAAAGACCGGATTCTGGCCCTGGCCGTCGTGGCCTGCGCCCTGTCGCCGGCCGCGGCCTTGTGGGCCCACGACATCCCGAACGACGTCACCGTCCAGGTGCTGCTGAAGCCGGATGGTCGGCGCGTCCAGGTGCTGGTCCGCGCGCCCCTCAAGGCCATGCGCGATGTCGAATACCCCATGCGCGGCGCCGACCGGCTCGATGTGGGCCGCGCCGACACAATCCTGCACGACGCCGCCACCGTCTGGCTGGTCAACAACATCGACCTGTACGAAGGCGACACCGCGCTCGGCGGCGCGCGCATCGCCGCCGTTCGTGCCTCGCAGCCCGCCGACAAGTCGTTCGCCTCGTTCGACGCGGCGCTCGCCCACGTCACGGGTGATCCCCTCCCGGCCGACACGGAGTTGTTCTGGAGCCAGGGGCTGATCGACGTGCTGATCGAGTACCCCGTCCAGTCCGATCGGTCCGAGTTCTCGATCAACCCGCGGTTCGCGCGTCTGGGCCAGCGGACGCTGACCGTGATGCGCTTCCTGCCGCCGGGCGGCGCCGTGCGCGCCTTCGAGTATCCGGGGGACGTGGGCCTGGTCCGCCTCGATCCCCGCTGGCATCAGGCGGCCCTGCGGTTCGTCGAACTCGGCTTCTGCCACATCCTCGACGGGACGGACCACCTGCTCTTTCTCGTCTGCCTGGTCGTCCCGTTCCGGCGCTTCCGCGCGCTCGTGCTCGTCGTCTCGTCGTTCACGCTGGCGCACTCGGTGACGCTCATCGCGTCCGCCTACGACCTGGCGCCCGACGCGCTGTGGTTCCCGGCGCTCGTCGAAACGCTCATCGCGATGTCGATCGTCTACATGGCGCTCGAGAACATCGTGTCGCCGGCGCTGCACGCGGCGCTGGCTCATCACGTTCGCGTTCGGCCTCGTGCACGGGTTCGGTTTCTCGTTCGCGCTGCGCGAGTCGCTGCAGTTCGCGGGCTCGCACCTGCTGACGTCGCTCCTGTCGTTCAACGTCGGCGTCGAGCTCGGGCAGCTGCTCGTGCTCGCGGTGCTCGTCCCGGCGCTCGATGTGCTGTTCCGGTTCGTCGTGGCCGAGCGGATGGGCACGATCATCCTGTCGGCGCTGGTGGCGCACACCGCGTGGCACTGGACGATCGAACGGGGCGAGCGGCTGATGCAGATGCCGTTTGCGTGGCCCGAGCTGACGCCGGCCTTTCTCGCGAGCGGGATGCGGTGGCTGATGCTCGCCCTGATCGCCGCCGCCGTCGTCTGGGCCTTCCGATTGGCTGTCCGCGTTCGAGACCCCGCAGCGCAGCGGCCGGTCTTAGATCATGTACGGGTCGCAGAGACCGCAGAGTCTCCGCAGAGATCGCGGAGAGACTGATTGACGCGGCGCCGCGAAGCGGCGAGCGGGCGCAGAAGACGCGGCCCGAACCTCTTACTGACGCCCCGGCAAGGTTCGAGCCGCGTCTTCACGGCCCCCGCCTGGGCCTGCTCCGCAGGCCCGGCCGCGTCGAATCCTCCGCGTGCTCTGCGTGCTCCGCGTTCAAACGTACTCGTTGGGGGTCTTACTTTTCGAACCTGCACGTGGATGCGGTATTCGCGGAACGGCGAGTTGTAGAAGTTGCCGAAGTCGGGCGCGCCCAGGTTCGCCTGGACGTCAACCGGCAGGAACGAGTTCAGCGAGTTGGCGACGCGGAGTCCCACCCACGGATGCATCTTCTTCACGGACAGGCGTCGTTCGACGCCGGCGTCGAGGCGCAGATAGGTCGGAAAGCGCTGGTCGTTTCGCGGCCCGACGAAGTCCAGCGCGTCGTTGACGATTGAATAGGGCAGCCGGCTGCGCCACTCGAACGTCCCGAGCACCAGCCAGCGCCCGCGGGGCATCGCGCGGCCGTGGACGAGCAGCCGGTTCGGCGCGTCAGCGGCCGCCGGCGCGTACGCGTTCGACCCGATGATCGGCTCGAGCACCGCGTCGTAGAACTCGATCAGGTTGTTCAGATCCTGCCGCGCGGACGAGTGGACGTACGACGTGCTGACGTCGAGGAGGGATCCCCGCGTGATGTGGAGGTTCACCTCCTCCTGCAGGTAGCTCGACTCGCCGGTGCTGCTCAAAACCAGCGCGCCGCCGGTCTCCGTCCGGACAGGATTGACGATCAGCTCGCTGGCTGCCTTGCCGGCCGAGCACGCTCAGGCGCAGCGCAAGGGTGCGATTCAGGCGCTTGTCGTAGGCCACGTCCCACGCCGTGCTGCGGGCGACCTCGAGGTTCGGCTCCGTGACGTGCGTGTAGAGCCGGCAGGCCTGAGCGGCGTGACGACATCGGTGTCGTACTGGGTGTCGAGCGCGTTCTCGAACTCATCGAACGCTCCCGCGACGAGCGGCGTTCTCTCGTAGAACACCCCGATGCCTCCGCGGAGCACGGTGTTGCCGGTGTCGTCCAGCAGAATCGCGGCTCCCACGCGAGGCGTGGCGTCGGTGCGTCCGGTGACCGCGTCGTAATCGAGGCGCCCGCCGAGCTCGATCCACCAGCGCGGGCGGGGCTGGATGCGGTCCTGGCGCGAACGCCGCGAAATCCGTCCCGTGAACGGATTGCTGCGTCGTCTGACTGTCGAACACCAGCTGCCTGGCGAGCGTGCCGTCCGAGCGCCTGACGAGAACCGGCCGGCTCGCGCTCGTCCCTTCGTAGCCGGTGTGCAGCAGGTCGATCCCGGCTTTCAGGGCGTGCACGCCCAGGGGGCCCTTGCGCGATGTCGACGCCGTCTCGACCCACTGGAACGACGTCGTGCTCCGATCCTGGCGATTGAAGAAGTTTCCGATCGTGGTGCCCGGGAGGAGCTGCATCTCCGCCGGCCCCTTGCCCAGGACCGACGTGTCGTACGTGTGGAACTCCAGCATGCTCTCGAGGAATGTTCCCGCCCGCGATCTGGGCCCGTTCCGTCATCATCGCGTGGCTGAAGTGGTTGTCGATGTCGGCCGTTGCAGCCGGGGGCGTGAAGGTGCCGAGCGTGGCGTTCGACACGCTGCCGGGCACGAACCCCGCGCTGAACATCAGCGACTGACGCTCCGAGAGGTTGGCGTCGATGCGGGTCAGCGAGCTGACCCAGTCCGTCGTGCGCAGTTCGTTTTCGGGACGGCTGTTGATGTCGGTGGTCTGGTAGTAGTACTGCGCGGTCTGCTCCATGAAGACGCGATTCTTCGACGATCGGGCCCCCGAACTCGACGCTCGGCTTCCAGGCGACGACGCCGTTCACGTCGAAGACCGTGTACCGCTTC
This sequence comes from uncultured Acidobacteriota bacterium, assembly GCA_963712905.1. GTDB lineage: Bacteria > Acidobacteriota > Vicinamibacteria > Vicinamibacterales > CAVVIG01 > CAVQJU01. Next base: position 8,475 of record CAVQJU010000011.1, read on the forward strand.
ACCCGCAGGTTCGGCTCGAGGTTGTTGACGCGGACCTTCCAGTCGTCGCTGGCGCGGCGCGTCTGGATCATCACGAGGCCGGACGAAAACCTGCCGAACTCCACTCGGTACGGGTTCGACATGACCGACACCGAGTCGATGCCGTCGGCCGGCAGCGTGACGCGGGACAGGTTGGTCGCCGGATCGACGAGCGTCGCGGACCCGATCTGCTGGCTGGTCTGGTTCGGCCGCGCGCCGTCGATGCTGTTCCCCCCGCTCAGCTCGATGACGCCCGGCGTCAGGCGGACGGCCGTCTGGATGCCTTCGCCGGGCGCGAGCAGCTGGGCTTCCTTGCTGTCAACCGTTTCGGTCGTCGCGAGCGAGTCCGATGTGGACACGACCGTCCGCGCCACGACATCGACGTGCTCGGTCAGGGCGATCGGCAGATCGAGGGCGAGCGTAACGGTTGTGCCGGCGGCGACGGTGGCGGACATTTCGACCGCCTGAAAGCCGTCGAGCGCGGCGCTCAAGGTGTACCGGCCCGGAGGAAGGTCCGGAATCGTGAACTTGCCATCGCCATCGGACACCGGCTGCGGGAGCCCCTGGTCGGTCCCGCCGTGGACCACCACAACCACGCCCGGCAGGCGCACCGATCCGTTCTGGGTCGAAATGGTCCCTTCGATCGTCCCGGTTCGAGCGGCCGTATCCTCGGCGCGGAGGCGCCCCGCTCCGCAGGCGATGACGATCAGGAGCAGCAGCGCCGCACGGAGCACAAGCGACGGCGATCGGCTTGAAAACTGGTGGATGGACAACGATCCATTGTTAGCCCGGGAGGCGGGCGATGCAATGCCAATGCTCGCCAGATGTGCTTACTTATGAATCATTTATGACGTTTCGACTATCGGGCCGCCGGCGCGATTTGCGTGCCGGTAAGACCCGCGGCATGGATACGCTGCTGTGCTTCTTCCGCGGCCGCCCGCGACGCGAACGGGCCGGCGATCACCTGCTGCCAGCCGTCTGACTCGCGCCGCCGGACGGCGACGCCGAGAGCGGACACCTGCTCGGCCACCGATGTCGCGCGCGCGTCGGTGCGGAACGACGCCACGATGATGTCGAAGTGTTCAGCCGCTGCCGGCGTCTCAGGAGCCGCCGCGGCCGGGGGAGCTGGCGGAGCGCCGGCACCGGGCGCCTGCGGTGTCGACTGCGCGGCGGGCGCGGGAGTCGCGGCGCGGGCGCGGGTGTGCGAGGCGCAGCCGCGGCCGGCGGAGGCGCGTCCGCCGCTGGACTTTGCAGCTGCAGGTACCCGAATACGCCGGCTGCGCCCAGAACAACTGCCAGGAGCACGAGGACGAGCATTTTCGTGCGCGGCTTCGCCGCCGGCTCAGCCGGGAGCAGTTCAGCGGCCATCTCGTCGACAGGTTCGAACGTTCCGAATATTTCGGACACGGCCGCCGCTGGCACGGCCGCCGCCGGCGCCGATACCGCTGGCGCCGCCGTCGTCTCTGGCGCTACGTGTGGAAGCGGCGCGGCCACCGCGGCGGGAGGTGCCGCAGGGGGCGCCGCCGGCCGGGGCGTTGGTGCCACCGCGTCTGGTTTCTCGATGCCGAGCCCGCGCGCGGCCGCGTGGACGCGGGCGCCGTCGATCGTGTGCACTTGCGCGTCGAAGGCCAACTCGAGCGACCGATCGCAGAGCAGGTTGATGACTCGCGGCACGCCGGCCGAGATTTCCGCCACGGCCTGGATGGCGTCGGGCTTGAAGATCACGCCGGCGTTCGCCTGCGCGGGCGCCGGCTCACCCTGACGCGCCAGCTCGAGGCGATGCTCGACGTAGTGCTGCACTTCGTCTTTGTTCAGAGGGTCCAGGGCGAATCGCCTCGAGACGCGCTGCTGCAGCTGGCGCAGCTCGGGCCTCGACAGCAGCGGCTCCAGGTCCATCTGGCCGACGAGAATGATTTGCAGGATCGTCCCGCGCGAATCGTCGATGTTCGACAACAGGCGAATCTGCTCGAGGACGTCAGGGCGCAGATGCTGCGCCTCGTCGATCATGACGACGGCGTGGGCCTGGATCGGGGCGAGCGAGCTGAGGAACGCGTGCAGCGTCTGGACCAGCTGGTGGCGAGTCGCACCGCGGAACCTCGCGGGATCCCTGGCGAGGACGCCGAAGTCCCTGAGCAGCTCCTTGATCAGGTCGTCGGCCTCGAGCAGCGGATCGTTGATGACCGACAGGAACGTCTTGAACGGCAGCCGCTGCAGGACGGTCCGGCACAGCAGCGTCTTGCCGGTGCCGATGTCGCCCGTGATGACGACGAGCGGGTCGCGGCGTTCGAGGGCGTAGGCCACCTGGGCGAGCGCCGCGGAATGCGTCGCGCTGGCGAAGAGGAATCGGGGGTCGGGGACCAGGTTGAACGGCGACTCGTTCAAGCCGAAGAACGTCTCGTACCCTGCCCGCTGGTCGGGGAGCCCGGCTGTTGTCACCGCCATATTCTACGCACCGAGGCCGCCAAGTACGAGCCCCGCTGTTAGGGATGAGCTCGGGTTGGCCAGCCTATAATCCCCGATCAGGAGCCTGCATGCGCGCATATTCCCGGCTGCTGGTGGTGTTCGTCCTGGGTGTGCTCGCCGGGGCGCCCCTGGGCGCGCAGACGATTACGACGGCGGGCGAATTCTCGGCCGAGCCGCCGACGCTGCTTTCGCTCGGCTTCGACTGGAAGATCACCGGCGACGACAACCGCAACGCGCAGGTGGATCTGACGTACCGCAAGAAGGGCGAGACGGCCTGGAAGAAGGGGCTGCCCCTGCTGCGCCTGCAGCGCGAGTGGGTGAACGGCGGACCGCCCCTGGCCACCGACGACCCCTTGATGCCGCGCTTCCCGTTCGACTTCGTGGTGCCGAACATGTTCTCGGGGAGCGCGCTCAACCTGGACCCGGATACGGAATACGAGTGCCGCCTCGTGCTGTCGGACCCCGACGGCGTGCGGGGAGAGGCGACAAAGACGGTGACGCTGCGGACGCGGCGCGAGCCGCAGCCCGCGGCCGGGGGAAAGACGTACCACGTGTATCCGGTCGGCTGGGCGGGGCCGAAGCAGGAGCCGGCGTTCACGGGGCTGATGAGCGCGTACTACATGGGCACGTCGCACTACGACTACCAGAACGCGTGGCCGGCGCGCGTGAAGCCGGGCGACGTCATCCTGGTCCACGCGGGCCTGTACGTGAGCGATCGGTTCCACTACATGAACGGCGCCGCGCGGCCGGGGTATCTGTCGCTCGGCACCGTGTTCGACGGCACGTACTTCCTGACGGCCAGCGGGACGCCCGAGCGGCCGATCGCGATCAAGGCCGCGGGCGACGGCGAGGTGATCTTCGACGGCGACGGCGCGCAGCACCTGTTCAACCTGATGGCGGCGAACTACAACTACTTCGAGGGCCTGACGGTCCGCAACACCAACGTCGCGTTCCTCACCGGCATCAAGGACATCGCGGGCTCGAGCGGGTTCACGCTGAAGCGGTCGAAGATCTACAACGTCGGCCGCGCCGTGCAGGACGACTGGTCCGGATCGAAGAACTACTACATCGCGGACAACTCGTTTGTCGGCCGCCACGATCCCGACAAGATGATGAGCTGGATCGGCGCGATCTGGGAGAAGTTTCCGGGCTTCCCGGAGCTCCTCACCTCAGAGTACGCCATCAAGATCTACGGCCAGGGCCACGTGGTCGCTCACAACTACCTCGCGCACTGGCACGACGCGATCGACGTGGCGACGTACGGCAATCCGGACGGCGCGCCCGACCCGATCGCCGACCGGCTGCCGGTCGCGATGGACATCTACGGCAACGACATGTTCAACATGGGCGACAACTGCATCGAGTCGGACGGCGGCGCCCACAATATCCGCGTGTTCAGGAACCGGTGCTTCAACGTGGCGTCGCAGGGTCTGTCGGCGCAACCGATGTACGGCGGGCCCGTGTATTTCTACGAGAACCTGGTCTACAACGCGCCGGCGAGCGGATCGTTGAAGTTCGTCGCGACACCGGCCGGCGTCCTCGTCTACCAGAACACCTTCGTCGGCGAAGTGGTCGCGCGCGGCCCGGCGAGCAACGTCCACTTCCGCAACAACCTCGTCGTTTCGCAGGAGGAGCTGGATCCGGTGTTCGCGGTGGGGACCTACACGAACTACTCGACGTCGGACTACAACGCGTTCCGGCCCTGGCCGGGAAAGGACGGCGCGTTCGAGTGGAACACGCCGCCGGCCGGCGTGGCCGCCGACTACAAGGCCGCCCCCGTCGTCCATCGCTTCAAGACGCTGAAGGAATACAGCGACGCCACGGGGCAGGAGAAGCACAGCGTGCTCGTCGATTACGACGTGTTCGCCCACGTCACCATGCCCGACAAGACCGATCCGCAGCGGCTGTACAAGCCCGACGGCCTCGACTTCCGCCTGAAGCCCGGCTCGCCGGCGATCGACGCCGGTGTCGAGCTGCCGTCGATTACCGACGGTTTCACCGGCAGGGCGCCGGACATCGGCGCGTATGAAACCGGGCGGCCTCTCCCGCCGGTACGGGCCTCGCTAGGGGGCTGGGGGCTGGCGCTGGCGACGACCAGCGTCCCACGTGAATACGTCCTCAATGCCGACGCCGAAGACGCGGGCGATGCGGAAAGCGCTCTCGAGCGAGGGCGAATAGCGCCCCTGCTCGATCGCGATGATGGTCTGGCGCGTGACTCCGATAGCGTCGCCGAGCTCGGCCTGCGTCATGTCACCATGACGCTCCCGAAGCTCGCGCACGCGGTTCGTGATCGGCAGGCGTTGCCCGGCTGTCAAACCGTGGTCCGGTACAAAACGATTTGCAAGCCGTACATCGACGAGCTGACTGATCATCAAGCTGCCGAACACGCAGTAGAAAAGCAGGTGGCCGTCGGACGAGACGAGATAGAACCCCAGCGACACGATGACGCCGGCGCCGAAGACCAGGCTCGAATGGTGGCCGGCGCGCACTGCGAGTTGGCGCTCGCGCTCGTCGAGTCGGGCGCTCGCCTCCTTGGGCGACATCAGGGCAATGACGATATGGCCGGCGATGGCGACGGCAACCAGGATCGCGGTGTAGACGGCGACGAGCGGAAGCATGGGCGGCACGAGGTGACCGATCTCCGATGAGATCCTGGCTACGACTCCGAAATAGAAGATCCCTCCGAGCAAGAGGGCGAACGACATGATCCAGGCGGACTTCTCGTGGAAAGCCATGCGGTGCCTCCTCCTTCGATGTCAAAGATCTTTAACATCGCGAGGGATGATATGTCAAATATTTTTGACATCAGCCTGGGGCCCCCAGCCTCCAGTCCCAGCCTCTAACGTCCGCTGGAGGTACGAACTTCTGAATGCGCTTGTTCTCCTCGACCTCACCCGTGTAGAGGTTGCCTTTCGAGTCCATCGCGATTGCGTTGATCCAGTGGAACTGCCCCGCGTAGGTCCCGTTGCGGCCGAAGCTGCCGATCGTCCTGCCGCTCTGGCGATCGAGGATCCAGACCTTGTCGTTCGTGCCGTCGGCCACGTAGGCGTACTGCTGCTGCGGGTCGCGCGACAGCGCCAGCTTGTACGTGGTGCCGCACGGCGGGAACTTCGGATGGTAGAGGCCGCCGCAATCCTCGGCGCGCTGTGACGGCGTGTTCGGCGACACGTAGAACTCTTGGAGAAACCGGCCATCGGTCGAGAAGACCTCGATGCGGTTCTGTCCGCGCTCGCCGATATACACCTTGCGGTCCTTCGAGATCTCGACGAAGTGCAGGTCGGGGACCATGTTCTTCTCGTCCGGCGGCGGTCCGCCGGTCCACTTGTAGGTCGGGAGCGGATCGTTCGTGATCTCGCTGAGCGGCATGCCATGGCCGCCCCATCCGCGCTTGAACGCGCCGGTCGTCATGTCGTAAATGACCACGCGCCGCTGATTGATGATGTAGATCTCGTTGGCGGCTTCGTCGAGCTGGAAGCGTCCCTTGCTCACGAAGTAGTCCGTCATCTGGTTGTTCTCTTTGAAATTCGGGTTGTCCTTCGGCGGACGATGGCCGAAGTCCCACACCAGCGTGCCGTCTTTCGTGAACTTCAGGATGCTGTCCTGCGCCGCGGTGCCGGACACCCAGACGAACCCTTTCGAGTCGGCAATCACGGTCTGCAGCGCGGTCGGCCACTCCGGGATGTGCCCGGGTCCGCCCCACGCGCGCACAACGTTGCCTTCCTGATCGAGCTCGATGATCTCCGGTCCGCGGATGCAGCAGTCGATCTTGTTCTGGTCGCCGCCGATCTCGTCGGGGTTGGCCGCCGCTGCCCGGTTGATGAACCAGATGTGATCGTTCTGCGGATCGATGCCGATCCCGGTCACCTGCTGCATGCTCCAGCGGTTGGGCAGCCACCTGGGCCAGAACGGGTCGACCTTGAAGACGGGCACGACAGGTTTACCCGCCTGCGACCGCAGCCCCGGGCCCGAGAGGACGACAACCAGACCGGCGATGCCGAGAACGCTTGCGACATGTCGCATCACTCACCCTCCAGGCGGCCCCTATTGTGTTGCCTCGACGAGCTCGACCAGCAGGCCGTTTGGGTCGCGGATGAACGCGCGCAGTCTGCCGTCGACGTTGACGGCTTCGCCGCTGTCGGTGTCCACGGTCACGCCCGCGGCCTTGAGTGTTGCGAGCAGCCCCGGGACGTTCTCGACGAGGAACGATACCGCGGGGGTTCCGGGATCCTGCAGCCGGCCGGCAAGCCGCGCGCGCTCCACGTTTCTGAAGTCGTACATGCGCCAGGTCGCGGCGCCCCCCGGCGGCCTGACACCGGCGCTCATCGACCCGGTTGCCGTCGGCGTACCCTGCAGGCTCAGTACCGCCGGTGACAGCGGCGTCGGAATACCTGTCGGCTGAAAGCCCAGGCGGTCGCGGTAGAACTCGAGCGTCGCGGCCACGTCGCCGACGATGAATGTGGCCCAGCCACCGATGACGATGGACGATGCCGGCACATCGGCGGCGACCGGCCCTCCCTGGAACGCGAACTCGAGCGGGTAGCCGTCGGGATCGCGCATGATGACCGCGCGGTTCACGGCCGCGGGACCCTCCGGCCTGATGGGCGCACCGCCTTCGGTGTAGATGCCGGCGATGCGATCGCGCACGCGCGCGAAGGCGGCATCCATGTCCTTCACGCGAAGGACCAGCTTGACGCTGCCCGGATCCTGAAGGCGCTGGCGGACCGGCCGCGCATCGACGCCGGAAAACTGCACGAGCGTCAGGCGTACGTCGCCGCCCGGCACCAGCAGCGTCGCGGCGCGCACGGTCGCCCCGGGCGCGCGCGTCAGCGCGCCGAGCTCGCGCGAGGAGCCCGAAGGAAACTCCGGCGACGGATCCGGCGAGAGACCGACGGCATCGCGGTAGAAAGCGATCGAGCGGTCCAGATCGGCGACGGAGTGAATGACGGCGTTCGGGCGCACGACGCGGGCCGCCGGCGCCTGTGCGACTACCGAGGCGGCCGCGAGCACGACGGTGGCGCCCAGTGAGAGAATCCAACGTGTCATCCGTTATATGCTACCTCCCGCGGTGCCGCACGACATGACGATTGCATTTCCAATCCGGCGTTGCGCCCGCGCTGCCGCCGTCGCGGTAACCTGCGTGGCGCTCGTCTCGCTCTATGGAAGTCGCCGCGAACCTCTGAAGGCCGCTGTCGTCCCTGTCGTCGACATCCCGCAGAGCGCAGCCGCGTCCTCAAACAGCCTGGAGATTCTCGAGGTTCGCCCGACGTTCTACGTGATCGCGGGCGCCGGCGCGAACGTTGGCGTGCAGGTCGGCGAGGACGGCCTCGTCGTCGTGGACGCGGGGTCGGCTGCCGCCGCCCCTGCCGTGCTCGACGCGATCAAACGCATCTCGCCGAAGCCCATTCGCTACGTCATCGACACGGGCCCGGACCCGGATCATGTCGGTGGTAACGAGACGATGGCGAACGCTGGAGAAAAGATCTTCGCCGGCGCTCTGGGCGGCGGCGGGCAGAATGCCGCGGAGCGAGTGGCTCCCATTCTCTCGGCCGAGGGTGTGCTTCGCCACATGGCGAAGTCACCGGCCGGCGGGTGGCCCACCGAGGTCTTTCATTACTCGCGCAAATCCATGTACCTGAACGGCGAGGCGATCGAGGTGCTGCACCAGCCTGCGGCGCACACCGACAGCGACCTCTTCGTGTTCTTCCGGCGATCCGACGTTCTCGTCGCCGGCGACGTGCTCGACACGCGGCAGTTTCCCGTCATCGACGTCGAGCGCGGCGGAAGTATCCAGGGCGTGATCGCGGCGCTCAATCGGCTCGCCGAAATGGCTGTGGTCTCGGTGCCCGTCGTGACGCGCGAGGCCGGCACGATCGTTGTCCCCGGGCACGGGCGCCTCTGCGATCAGTACGACGTCGTCGAATATCGCGATATGGTGACGATCATTCGAGACCGAGTCCGCGATCTGAGCAAGGCGGGACGATCGCTCGCCGAGGTCAAGGCGGCCCAGCCGGCGAAGGGCTACATGGGACGCTACGGCAACCCGGGCGGCGCCTGGACAACGGATCGCTTCATCGAGGCTGTGTACCGGAGTCTCGACAAGGGCAAGTCGTGAGACGCTGGCCGGCCGCCGCCGCGCTGGCGGTGCTGCTCGTCGCCGTATTAGCGGGACAGGCAGCCGTGCGCGCGCAACAGCAACCTGTCAGCGCCGCGAGTGCGGCAAGGGACCGCGCGCCGATCGATCTCACCGGGTACTGGGTGTCGTACGTGACCGAGAATTGGCGGTATCGGATGGTGACGCCCGCCAAGGGCGAGTACCGCCGCATTCCGTCCTCACGTGCCGCGCTGCCGCTCATCAACGCATGGGATCCGGCGGCCGACGAGCGCGCGGGCAACCAGTGCAGGTCCTACGGTGCGGGCGGCATCATGAACGTGCCCGGCCGGCTGCACATCACGTGGCAGGATGCCGACACGCTGCGCCTCGAGACGGACGCGGGCACGCAGACACGGCTCTTCCGTTTCGCGTCGCGCCCTGCGTCGTCTCCACGCAGCTGGCAGGGAGAATCCGCGGCGACGTGGGAACCCGCGGCCGGCGGTGGCAGCCTGCGGGTCGTCACGTCGAACCTTCGGGCCGGCTACCTGCGGAAGAACGGCGTGCCGTACGGCGAACGCGCGACCGTGACGGAGCACTTCGACGTCGCGCCGCTCGCCGGCGCCGGCAGGCTCCTGCTCGTTACCACGATCGTCGAAGACCCTGAGTACCTGACCGGGCCGTACATCGTCAGCCCGCACTTCAAGAAGGAGCCTGACGGCTCCAAGTGGGACCCCACGCCATGCTCATCCACCTGGTAGCCCGCCGCGCGCTCGGTGCGCTGCTGCTCGTCGTGCTTGCGGCGAGCACGGCGTCGGCGCAGTTCGACTTCGCCGGCTCGTGGGCGCCCCTGGGGACCGAAGACGTCCAGAACGACTCGGTGCCTGTGGACTACCTCGGGCTCGCGCTCACCGACGAGGCCCGCACCCGGGCTCTGTCCTACGACGAATCGCAGAAATCAATGGTCGAGCGCCAATGCGCTGGCTGGGGCGCGACCTACCTCGTGCTCGGTCCCTTCGGCCTTCGAGTGACCAGCCAGACCGATCCCGTGACGAACCGCATCGTGTCGTTCACGATCGGCGCGTGGGAAGACTGGAACGAGATGGTCATCTGGATGGACGATCGGCCGCGGCCATCCGAGCACGCCCTCCACACGCAGGCCGGCTTTACACTCGGCCGCTGGGAAGGCGGCGCCCTCGCGGCACGGACCACGCACGTGAAGGCGGGCTTCATTCGCAAGACGGGCGTGCCGTTGACCGACCAGGCCACGATCGACTGGCGCATCTTCCGCCACGGCGACATCGTGACCGTCCTCATGGTGGCGACCGATCCGGTGTACCTCGTCGAGCCGGAAATCGTCTCGAAGGGCTTCCGGCTGTCACGAACGCCTCTCGACTACCGCGCCGGATGCGTGACGGGCTACGAAGGGCGGGAACCGGGCGACAGCGTGCCTCACTTCGCGCCCGATCGGAATCCGTTCGCCGACGAATTCGTGAAGCTCTATCACCTTCCGCGTGAGGCCGTGCTCGGCTATCCAGAGACGCTCTACCCGGAGTACCGGAAGAAGATCAGGGACACCTACGTTCCGCCGCCGCCCTGTAGCGACTCCTGTGGAGCCGCCGGCAACTTCGTCGTCAAACGGTGAACCAGCCGATGGGGACTCGATGTGGCGTGGCAATCGGCGTTGCGCTGCTGACGGCTTCTGTCGCCGCGCAGAAAACATACACACCGCCGAAGACGCCGTGGGGCGAACCTGACCTCCGCGGCACCTTTACCAGCGACAACTCGATCGGCGTGCCGTTCGAGCGTCCGCCGCAATACGGCGATCGGCCGACGCTGACCGACGCGGAGTTCGACGCGCGCGAAAAAGCCAACGTCGAGCAGGTCGCGAAGGACAACAGCGAACACCCGGAGACGCCGTTCGAACAGGACGAAGCGGCCAACAACGCGCCGCGGCATTGGCTCGAGCGCGGCACGAAGCTGTCGCATGCCACGTCGCTGGTCGTCGATCCGCCGAACGGGCGGCTGCCGGCGCTGACGCCCGACGGGCAGCGGCGCCAGGCGGAGAACCGCGCGCGCTTCTTCCGCCAGGACGATGCCGCCGAATTCCACAGCTACTACGACCGCTGCATCACGCGCGGCGTTGTGAGCTCGATTCTCCCCGCCATCTACGGCAACGGCACCCGCATCCTGCAGGGCCCCGGCTACGTCGTCATTCAGAACGAGATGATCCACGAGACACGGATCATTCCCATCGACCGCAAGGCCCCTCGCCTGGGAAAGGCCATCCATCTCTACATGGGCGACCCGCGCGGCCGCTGGGAGGGCAACACCCTCGTCGTGGATTCGACCAACTTCACCGATCGGATCGGAGTGGGCGGTGGCACGGTCGCGAGCCCGAGCCTGCACCTGGTCGAGAAGTTCACCCGCACTGCGCCCGACACCATTCGCTACGAGTTCACAGTCGACGACCCGGACACATACTCGGCGTCGTGGACGGCCGCGCTTGATCTGAGTGCGAAGCCGGGGTACGAGATCTACGAATACGCGTGCCACGAAGGGAACTACGGTCTGCGCAACATGCTGAGCGCATCGCGTGCGGACGACAGGGGGCAGAAGTAGTGCAGGCCTTCAGGCCTGCGTTTTCTTTGAACCACAAAGATCACCAAGCCCACAAAGACTTCTCTTTGTGATCTTCGCGACCTTTGTGGTTCGTTTCGAGGATCACATATGAAGCGTCTCTCCTGGTCTCTCGTGGTGGTGACCCTCATGGCGGCACCGTCGAGCGCAGTAGCAGCCGTCACCGAGCCCGTGAAAACCGACGCGGGGCTCGTCTCTGGCGTGGCCGGCAATAATTCTGACGTGCGCGTGTTCAAGGGCATCCCCTTCGCCGCGCCGCCGGTCGGCCCGCTGCGCTGGAAGGCGCCGCAGCCCGCGGCGAAATGGGACGGCGTGCGCAAGGCCGAGGCGTTCGGCCCGCGCTGCATGCAGGGTGGTGGCGGCGGTGGACGTGGGCGCGAGGGCGCACCTCCGCCTCCGCCGACCAGCGAGGATTGCCTCTACGTCAACATCTGGACCGCAGCCGGGTCTGCCTCGGCGAAGCTGCCCGTGATGGTCTGGAGCTACGGCGGCGCGTTCACCGGCGGGGCCGGCTCGCTGCCGGGCTATGACGGCGAAGCGCTCGCGAAAAAAGGCGTCGTTTTCGTCACCTACAACTACCGCCTCGGACCGTTCGGGTTCTACGCCCATCCGGAGCTGACGAAGGAGTCCGGGCGCAACGCGTCAGGCAACTACGGCGTCATGGACCTGGCCGCCGCGCTCAAGTGGGTACAGACGAACATCGCGGCGTTCGGCGGGGATCCTGGACGCGTGACGCTGGTGGGCGAGTCCGCCGGCGCGGCGCTCGAGTCCGTGCTGGCCGGCTCGAAGGAAGGCCGCGGGCTTTATCACCGCGTCATCGCGCAGAGCGCGTCGTGGTCGGGCGTGCGGATGGAGAAGATGATGACGCTGGCCGAGGCGGAGCAGGCTGGCAAGGACGCCGCCGCGAAGATCGGCGCCGCCACGCTCGCCGACCTGCGCGCCAAACCGGCGGACGAGATCATGAAGATGCCGGGCGGCCGTCCGATCGTGGACGGCTGGTACGTGACCGAGGATCTGTCGACCACGTATGCGAAGGGCCGGCAGGCGGACCTCGACGTGCTGGTCGGGTCGAACGAGAACGAGGCCGGCTTCGCGTTCTTCGGCGTGCCGAAGGGAACCGCCGCGGAATTCACGGCGCAGATCAAGGATCGTTTCGCCGATCGCTCCGCCGAGTTCCTCAAGATCTATCCGGCGGGCTCCGACGCCGAGTCGAACACCGCGCAGGTGAAGAGCTTCAACGACGAGGTGGCGTGGAACATGCGGTCGTGGGCGCAGTCGCAGTCGAGGCAGAAGAAAGGGAAGGCCTACCTGTACTACTTCACGAAAGTACCGCCGGCGAACGGCAACCAGCCGAGTCGCGGCGCCATTCACACGGCGGAAATCCCGTACGCGCTCGGCAACGGACCGCGCACCTGGACCGACGGCGATCGTGCGCTGTCCGAGACGATGACGTCGTACTGGGTGAACTTCGCGGCAAGCGGCAGCCCGAACGGCAAGGGTCTGCCCGTGTGGCCGGAGTTCAAGGGCGCGAACGGCAAGTCGATGATTCTTGGCGACAAGGTCGAAGCCGGCGAACCGCTCGATGCCCAGCGGATCGCCCTCTACGACTTCGCCTTCGGTCGCATGATGTCTCCGCGCACGTCGGGAAACTGACGTACGTAGCCACCGAGGCACAGAGAGCACAGAGGATCTATTTTCTCCGTGTCCTCGGTGCCTCTGTGGCTTCGTTCGTCGTTGTTATGCGGTCATCCCGCCGTCCACCGCCAACACCTGGCCGGTGACGTAAGACGAAGCGGCTGAGGCGAGGAACACTGCCACGCCGCTCAACTCGCCCGGCTTCCCGATTCGCCCCATGGGCGTCGTCTTTTCGATCCTGGCCTGCGTCTTCTCGAGCAGTGAGTGCGAAAGGCGCGTGTCGAAGAAGCCGGGCGCGATCGCGTTGACGCGGATGCCGTGCGGCGCCCATTTGACCGCCAGATCCTTCGTCAGCGCGACGATGGCGCCCTTGCTGGCGGAGTAGCCGACCGCGTCGAGCACATCGGCCGTCAGGCCGCCGAGGCCGGCGACGGATGCGATGTTGATGATGGAGCCGCCGCGGCCGGCGCGCTGCATCTCGCGGCCGGCCGCCTGGGACGTCAGAAAACATCCGGTCGCGTTGGTCTCCATCACCTGCCGCCACTTCTCGACCGGCATCGTCTCGATCGGCTCGCCCCAGCTGATGCCGGCGTTGTTCACGAGCACGTCGAGACGGTCAAACGCGCCGAGCGTAGCCTTCACCGTCGCCTCCACCTGAGCGGGGTTCGACACGTCACAGACGGACGTGGCGCAACTGATTCCGCGCTTGCGAAGCTCCGCTTCAGCGGTCGTCAGCCACTGTTCGCGGCGCGCCGTGATCATCACGGCTGCGCCCGCCTCGCCCAGCCCGATTGCCATGTCGAGGCCCAAGCCTCGCGACCCGCCCGTGACGAGCGCGACGCGACCCGTCAGATCGAAAAGATCCTTCACGCTCATGGGCGACATCCTACCTGAGTCGAACGCCTGCTCATCCCGAAGACACGAAGGTCACGAAGGCTCACGAAGATGGAATTGGCCACGGAGTCACAGAGTCACTGAGGATTCGACGCGGCCGGCCTGCGGAGCAGGCGCGGGTTGCGGTCGGAACAGGGCGAATTCGAGCGAGGCTGTCCGATGTGTTCGCTCGAATTCGCCCTGTTCCGGCCGTAACCGCCGCTGCGCGGCGCCGCGTCGAATCGTTTCCTCGGTGGTTTTCCTCTGTGGCTCTGTGCCTCTGTGGCCCCGTTCGTGGTTGCGATCGCGCCGGCTCTGCGGTACATTCTCCTGGGATCCCCCCTGGTTTCTGAGGAGACGGCCATGATTTCCCTGACCGTAAACGGCAAACGCCACGACGTCGATGTCCCGTCGGACATGCCCCTGCTGTGGGTCATCCGCGACACCATCGGCCTGACCGGCACCAAGTTCGGCTGCGGCCTGTCGCAGTGCGGCGCCTGCACCGTGCACCTCGACGGCAACGCCATCCGGTCCTGCACCACGCCGGTGTCGCTCGCGGCCGGCAAGAAGGTCACGACGATCGAAGGGCTGTCGCCCACCTCCAGCCACGCGCTGCAGGTCGCATGGGTGGCCGAGCAGGTGCCGCAGTGCGGCTACTGCCAGTCGGGCCAGCTGATGACGGCGTCCGCGCTCCTGGCGAAGACGCCGAAGCCGTCCGACGCGGAAATCGACGCCGCCATGAACGGCAACATCTGCCGCTGCGGCACCTATCAACGCATCCACCGCGCCATCAAGCGCGCGGCCGGCGTGCAGGCATAAGGGAGGAGAGTCATGAACCTCAATAGACGCACCTTCCTGAAGACCTCGGCCGCCGCGGGCGGCGGCCTGATGATTGGCGGCTACCTGCCGGTCGCGTTCGGCCCGAATGGGGGCGCGCTCGACGCCGCCGGGTCGTTCGAGCCGAATATCTGGCTCAAAGTGAACAGCGACGACACCGTCCGCATCATGCTCACCCAGCTCGAAATGGGCCAGGGCGTGATGACCTCCATGCCCATGCTCGTCGCCGAAGAGCTCGACATGGACTGGGCGAAGATCAAAACCGAGTGGACGCCGGCCGACGCCAAGTACGGCAACCCGAACTTCGGCGGCCAGCAGCTCACCGCCGGCAGCAACAGCGTCCGCGGCATGTGGAAGATCCTCCGCACCGCCGGCGCGACGGCGCGCGCGATGCTCGTCACCGCCGCCGCGCAGACGTGGAGCGTCCCGGCGAACACGCTGACGACCGAGAAGGGCGAGGTCGTCCACAAGGCCAGCGGCCGGCGCCTCAAGTACGGCGCGCTCGTGGACAAGGCCGCGGCCCTGCCCGTGCCCAAGGAAGTGACGCTGAAGGAGCCGAAGAACTTCACGCTGATGGGCAAGTCGCTCCCGCGCCTCGATATCCCCGAGAAGGTCAACGGCTCGGCGGTGTTCGGCATGGACGTCAAGCTGCCCGGACTGCTCACGGCTCGCGTGGTTCGCTGCCCGGTGTTCGGCGGCAAGGTCGCCAGCTTCAACGCCGACAAGGCGAAGGCCGTTCCCGGCGTCAAGCACGTCGTTCAGATCAGCAACGGCGTCGCCGTCGTCGCCGACAACTACTGGACTGCCAGCAAGGGGGCGCAGGCGCTCGAGATCAAGTGGGACGAAGGCAAGCTCGCGACGCTGAACAGCGCCGACATCCTCAAGAAGTACGCCGAGCTCGCGAAGCAGCCGGGCAAGATCGCGCGCAATCAGGGCAATGCGGACACCGCGTACTCGCAGCTCGCCGAAGAAGTTCGAGCGCGTCTTCGAAGCGCCGTTCCTCGCGCACGCGACCATGGAGCCGATGAACTGCACGGCGGACGTGAAAGCGGCCGGCTGCGACGTCTACGTGCCGACGCAGGGACAGACGGCCTCGCACAACGCCGCGATTGCCGCGTCGGGCCTGCCGGCCGACAAGGTCAAGATTCACACGACGTATCTCGGCGGCGGATTCGGGCGCCGCGGCGAAGCCGACTTCGTCGCCGAGGCCGTTGAAACGTCGAAGGCGGTCGGCGCGCCGGTGAAGGTCGTCTGGTCGCGCGAAGACGACATGCAGCACGACTTCTACCGGCCGATCAGCTACGCCCGCATGTCGGGCGCGGTTGACGCGGCGGGCAAACCGACGGTCTTCACGCAGCACCTCGTCCAGCAGTCGCTGATGAAGCGGCTCGGATCGCTGCCGCCGAACGGCGTCGATTTCATCTCGATGGACGGCTGCGCGACGCTGCCCTACGACATCGCCAACATCAAGATCGAGTACACCGAGCAGGATCCGGGCATTCCGTTCGGGTTCTGGCGCTCGGTCGGCGCGTCGTTCCAGGGCTTCGCCGTCGAGGCGTTCATCGACGAGCTCGCGACGACGGCGGGGAAGGATCCCTACGAGTTCCGCCGCGACCTGCTGGGCAAGGCGCCGCGTCATCTGGCCGCACTCAACCTCGCGGCCGAGAAAGCCGGCTGGGGCAAGCCGCTGCCTCAGGGCCGCGCGCGCGGCATCGCCGTGATGGAGGCCTTCGGCAGCATCCTCGCGCAGGTCACCGAGGTGTCGGTGGATGCGAAGGGCGCCGTGAAAGTTCATCGCGTCGTCTGCTCGGTGGATACCGGCTGGGTGATCAATCCAGACACCATCGTCCAGCAGATGGAGGGCGGGATCATCTACGGGCTCACGGCCGCGCTCAAGGGCGAGATCACGATCCAGAACGGCCGCGTGACGCAACGCCACTTCAACGACTACCAGATGGTCCGGCACTCGGAGATGCCGCGCATCGAGGTCCACATCGTGCCGAGCACGGCGGAGCCAGGCGGCATCGGCGAGCCGAGCACGGCGCTGGCCGCGGGCTCGCTCGTGAACGCGATCTACGCCGCGACCGGCAAGCGCATCTACCGTCTGCCGATCAAGCCGGAGACGCTTGCGCCGAAAGCCACCGCGTAGAAGCCGTAGCGTCCGGCTTCAGCCGGACGCGCGACGAGAGAATGGCGCTCGCGGGATTCGTCGTCTGGCTCACGCTGCTGGCTGCGGCGGGGATTTGTGTTCCGACGCGTCCCCGTGCGTCAGGCGCGTTGTTCATCCTGCTGGGTGTCTGGTCTTCCGTCCTGAGGCTCTCGGCCGGGAGCGGTGCGCGGCCCGTTCCGTGGCTCGCGGCGCTCGCCTTGGGCGTGTTCTGGATCGCGCTCGGAACGCGTTACCTCCTGAGGAAGCCCGCATGACGAGGATGTCGACCATGACGAGGCCGGTCGTTTTCGGTCTCGTCCTGGGCACCTTGCTTGGCGGCTGGATCCTCGTCAGCACCGTGATTGCGCCGCTGGCCGAGGACACGCCCGTGATTGTCGGCACGATGTTCGGCGTCGTGTTCCTCGCGCTGGCCGTCCCGGGATTTGCCGCCCGGCGGCGCGGCGGGCACTTCGTCGACGCCCTCGAGGCGGGCGCCATCGCGGGGACGATCACCTTCGCCCTGTTTCTCCTGTTCGGCATCCTCCGCGTGAACCTGTTCCTCGACATCATCCGCAACAGATCCGACTGGGAGAACCTGGTCGCGGACTACGCGCGCAGCGATTTCCAGAGCCTGCGCGGGTACGCCAACTACGTTTACGCCAAAGGGATTGTCTTCTTCCCCATCGTTGGTGTCGTCGCCGGAGCGATCAGCGGGTCGGTCGGCGGCCTGCTCGCCAGCGTCGTTCGACCGTCATCCTGAAACGGTCGCGATCGCAATCGCCGGGACCTTTCGCCGGCGCTCCTGTATCGAATAGACGGCGCCCGACACAGCGACCAGCACCCCGGCCGCGGTCAGTTCCGTCCATGGCAGCGTGGACAACATCCAGAGAATGATTCCCGACGCCGCCAGCGGCACGAAGGCGCCGCCGGGCGCGAGAAACGGGGCACCGAACGCGGCGATATTCCTGGCGCGAAGCCGAAACAGCCCGAGACAGCAAATCAAGTACAGGAGCAGCGTCCCCGACGTGGCGACGATGATGAGCTGGCGGAAGGATCCCGACCAGGCGACGAGCGCGCATGTTGCGGCATACGTTCCGACGGCAACGGCTGGTGTCTTGAAGCGCGGATGCACCGCGGCGAGCACGCCCGGCAATTGACGGCGCTCGGCAAGCGCATACAGATTCCGCGGAGAGCCCAGCATGTCGGCGGAGAGAAACCCGGCCGCCGACAGGGCCGTCGTCGCGAGAAGCAGCCGTGTTCCCCACGGGCCGAAGACGGCCGTCGCGGTCGCCACCAGCGGCGCTGCTGAGCCCGGGAGCTCCGCGCCGATCACGCCCTGTGCCACGAGCTGGAGGCCGATGTAGAGAGTCGCCACCAGCGTCAGCGTCAGCAGGATGGTGCGCGGTACCGTCCGCGCCGGGTCCGCCACTTCGCCGCTCGTGTTCAGGGCGCCCTCAACCCCCATGAATGCGAAAAAGAGCAGCACCGCGGCCCGGCCAATCGTCGACGCGGCCGGCGCGCCCGTCCAGTGCAGGTTCGCCGGCTGGACGGCGAACAGGCCCGCGGCGACGAGCAGCACGAGCGGCGCGATCTTGATGACGGCGAGCGCGACCGACAACCGCACGCCCGAACGCGCCCCGCGGATGTTGACGACGGCGAGCAGCGCGTAAATCGCCGCGAGAAAGACGCCGCGCAACGCGCCTCCGCCAGGGACAGCTGTTGTGATGGTGTCGACCAGCAGGTTCGCGACAGCCGCGTTGGGGACAACCGAGTTGGCGACCCACAGGAGCGTGCCGGCGATGCCGCCCACGACAGGACCGAACGACTCGGTCGCGTAGCCGTAGAGTCCGCCCGGGCTCGCGACACGGCTTCCGACTTCCGCGAAGCAGAGCCCGACCAGCCCGACGAGCACGGCGCAGACCAGATAGGCGAGCACGGCCGCGGGCCCGAGCATTGCGGCGGCAATGCCGGGCAGTCCGAAGATGCCTGATCCGACAATGCAGTTGGCGGCGGAACAGCTCAGGCCACCAACGCCGATAACGCGCTCGAGCGGTGCGCGCGTCAACGTCCCCGGGGTGCCCCGGGCGCCCCGGTCGATTCATCCAGAACGACTCGCCCGTCGACGACGGTCAGCACGGATTTCAGCTTCTTGATGGCTTCGTCCGGCACTTTCGCGGGATCGAGGTAATCTCCGCTGAGAACGACGACGTCGCCAAGCTTGCCCGCTTCAATCGTGCCGAGCTTGTTCTCTTCTTTGAGGAACCAGCCGTTCTCCGCCGTGTACAGGCGGAGCGCTTCGGTCCGCGTGAGGAGCTGCCCGGGGTTGACCAGGACGCCGGATGAATTCTTCCCCGTCACCATGTAGTAAATCATCAGCCACGGATCGAGCGTCGAGATCTGCGCCGAGTCCGAGCCGGCGCCGACGTGGATGCCGCTGTCGACGATGGTGCGCAGCGGGGGGCCTGCGCCCGGACCGCCGGCGAGGTAGCCGAACGGGTGCACGGCGATGCCTGCGCCGATCGCCTTGAACCGGTTGATCGTCGGCAGATCGATGCGAGGCACGTGCGCCACGGACCAGCGCAGCGGCGCGATCGGCGTCGTCTTGTTGACGGCTTCGAACGTGTCCGCTGCCAGCTTGTCTTCGGCCGGCGAGAGGGTGTGCTGCTGGAACGCCCAGCCCTGTTTGGCGATCAGCTGGAGCGCCGTTTCGTAGTTGGTGGGCGGCGCGTTGCCGAAAAGCGGCCAGCTGCTGGCGAACTCGCCGACTCCCGAGACTCGCAGCATGTCGTCACCGAAGTCGCGGAGGCTGTTCAGCAGCCGCTGCTTCAGCATCGGCACGTCGGGCCGCGTGTCCATCGTCAGGAAGTAGAGGCGCACTCGCACGGACATCTTGTCCTGGCGGTGCAGCGACACCAGTGCGTCGTACATCCTGAACGGGTCGGCGCTCGCGAGCGTGTCCGCGGCGAACGACTCCTGGATGTCCGGCAGCCCGGGGATGACGAACGCGCCCATGTCCACGTTCGTGGTGACCCCGACACTGGCTGAGTACGCCAGCGCGTCCAGCGTGCCCCGCGTCTGATCGGCGAACGTCTGGGCGGCGCGCAGCGCGTCGAGCGCGGCGATGGACGGCGCGTTGATGGCGATGGCGCCGGCGTCGCTGACGGCGATGCCCTTGCCGGCAAAGAATGCCTTCCCCGGCGTGTTCACCGCCGCAGGGCCTGTGAACGACTGATACACGATGACCGGGTGGCTCGCATCGGCGGCGTCCAGTTCCTGCAGCGTCGGCAGCCGCTTCTCGACGAACTGCGCGGAATTCCAACCGCCCATCGCCGTGATGAACCCGCCCGCGGGCACCGTCCTGGCTCTGGCCTTGATCAACGACTGCACGTCGGGAATCGACGCGGCGGTCTCGAGCCGCGTGTCGTACCCCGGCCGGAGGCCGAGCAGCACGATGTGATTGTGGTTGTCGACGAGGCCGGGAACCGCGGTGCGGCCCTTCAGGTCGACGACCCTGGTGCACGGGCTCAGGCGTCCGCTGCTCTTGCCGACGCCGGTGATGACCCCGTCCTGGATCGTTACCTCGGAGACGATGGAGTTTTTCGCATCCATCGTCGCGATCTTGCCGTTGACGAGCCTGATGTCCCTCGCGCCCGCACAGTTCGGGGCCGCCGGCGTCTGCGCGGCGGCCGAAGTGGCGACGAACGTGGCGAGAGCGAACACGAATAGTTTCATGGGTGTCCTTCGTAGCGTCCGCCTTCAGGCGGACGTGCAGGAAAGGCCGGCCGCCGCGTCATCGCCGCAGGAGCGCAAGGTTGACGGCGTTGGCCATGGCCTGGTATCCCGCATCGTTCAAATGCAGGTTGTCGCTGGCTTTGTACTGCGGCAGCACCTGCAGCGGGTGGGCTGGATCGCGCACCGCCATGTCGAAATCGATGACGCCGTCGTAGGCTTTGCCCGTGCGGATCCACTCGTTCACGGCCTGCCGGCGCGCGTCCTTGTCTGTGCTGTAGTACGAAGGGAACGGCGCGAGGCTCGTGCCTTCGAACGGCAGCAGCGTGCCGCCGATGACCTTCAGGCCGCGCGCGTGCGCGCGCTCGATCAACTGCCGGAGCCCGGCGATCAGCTCGGCCGCCGTTGGCGGCGGCGCCCCGCCCAGGCCGCCGGGCCCGCCAAGGCCGAAATCGTTGATCCCTTCGAGCACGATGACGTGCGTGGCGCCGCTCTGCACGAGCGCTTCGCGGTCGAACCGCGCAAGGGCGCTCGGACCGACGCCCTCGGTGAGCACGCGATTGCCCGCGATGCCGACGTTCAGGACACCCGGCATGGCCGCCTGGCCGGCCTGCGCTCCGCGGGCGCTGGTCGCCTGGGTCATCAGCCGCCTAGCCAGGTGGTCGGGCCAGCGGTTGTTGGTATCCGGCGTCGACAGCGAGCCGTCGGTAATCGAATCGCCGAACGTGACGACGGCGCCAACCGCTTCCGGTGCCGAGACCTCGACGCGCGCCAGGAAGAACCAGGATTGCGTCGTGCTCGCGACCGGCAGGTCGGCCGTGCCCGAGTGGTTGCCGGACGCCGACACGTAGCTGGTCTGCAGCGCGCCGCTGTGGGTTGTCAGCGGCGAGGGAGACGCGGCGGTGTCGCCCGGCAGGAAGATGTCGATCGCCAGGTCGGCGAACGCCGGCACCGCCACGCTGACCGGATCGCTGATCGAAATGGCGCCGGCCGCGATGGTTGTCGACGGGCTGCCGCCGAAGGTGAGCGGCCGCGCCGACGCCGGAACGATCGACGCGTCCTTCTGGCGCAGCGCGATGTTGGCGGCGCCGACCGGCAGGGGCGCCGTGCCGAACACGTTGCTGAGCACCACGCGGACGCGGTCGCCGCCGAGGCTCGTGTGGACGATCTGCCGCAGGGTCTGCCTGTTGAAGTTGAGCACCGGTGGGCCGGGCGCCGGCGCCGGCGTCACTGCCTGCGGGCGCGCCACGACGGCTGTCGCCCACGTGCCGACCCAGTGATCCGGCGCTCGTACGGCCTGCGCGCTCGCGGGCGGGCTGACGGCGAAGGTACACAACGCAAGCGCCGCTGCGGCGACTTTGAAAGTCTTCATGGATGGCCTGCTCTTCCGGCGATGCTGATTCTATCGCTCCCGCGCGGCGACGGTGAAGGTGATGTTCAGTTCGTTCTTGACCTTGACGACGCCCCCGACGGAGATGGGCGTGATGCCGAAATCGGTCTGCTTGATGACGAACTTGCCGGTGGCCGTCAGCCGATCGCCGGCGACTTTGACCGAAACGGGGGCCGTGACCGTCTGCGTCTTGCCATGAATCGTCAGCCTGCCCGTGACCGACAGGTCGAGCGCGGCCGCCGTCCCTTTCGCCGTAACGCCCGTGCTCTCGAAGACGATTGCCGGGTAGCGGCTCGCGTCGAGCACCATGTCGCTCAGCATCGTCTCCGTCACCTTGGGTACGTCGGACGCCGATTCGCCCTTGCCGGTGACGCGCATCGCCGCGGCGTTGAACTCGAGCCGCACATCGTCGTGGGACGGGTCGTCCGTGTCGAGATGGATGACGCCGCTCGTCAGCGGCGCCTCGACTTCGTGCGTGTGGCCGGCGAAGCTGAACGCGCCGCTCTTGCCGACGTCGATCAGCGCACGGCTCTGGCCGGGGTCGACCGTAAACGTGCGCGGCGAGGCTGCGCCGACGGCATGTCCCACGGCCAGCGCGGCTGTGAGCGCCGCCGTTGCGAGGACAAGTCGCATGATCGGCGTATTGTAAGGTACACGGATGTCCGATAGCCGGCGTCTCGTAATCAGATTCCAGGAAATCGCCGAGGTTCCCGACTGGGTCTGGGACAGGACGGATCTGGAGTTCCTGTGCGTCTCCGACAACCGGCTGACCGGCGTTTCGACGAGAATCGCCAACCTCACGAACCTCAGGGCCCTCGACATCGCGCACAACGCGATTGAATCCATCCCGGATGCGCTCGGCGCGTTGCCGAACCTTTCCGACTACCTGTATCTGAGCGACAACAGGCTGACGGCGTTTCCAGAGGCTGTCACGAGGCTCGCGACGCTTCGCTACCTCGGGCTCACGGACAACCAGATCCCCTCGCTGCCCGAAAGCCTCGCCGGTCTCGCCAGCCTCGTCGAACTGCGGCTGTACAACAACGGGCTGTCCGCGCTTCCCGGGTCTCTTGCGACGCTGTCACATCTGCGCGAGCTCCACTTGTCCAACAACCGTCTGACGTCGCTGCCGTCTTCGATCGGCCGGCTGGGCGAGCTCAGGATTCTCGACCTTCGCAACAATCAGGTGAGGGACATCCCGGCATCGATCGGCGATCTGCGAAATCTGCTGTATCTCGACCTTCGCGCCAACGCCATCACCGCGCTGCCTGACAGCATCGGCGATCTCCCCAGGCTCCAGAAGCTCGATCTCCGCTGGACGCCGCTCTCGCTCCTGCCGCCCCCGCCCTGGATCGCCAAACTCGAGCAACGCGGCTGCGTGGTTCTTAGATAGTGAAAATGGCTTCTCACGAAGACACGAAGGTCACGAAGCTGGTTTTGTACAGACCTATCTTCGTGTTCTTCGTGCCTTCGTGATGAGCAGGCGCTGATGACTGGCAATGTTGCCTATGAAAGAAGGCTCCCCGCGATGAGCTCGTACGACCGGCGCCGCGCGGCATGGTCGTAGGTGATCGTCACGATCATGATCTCGTCGGCCTGGTATTCCGCAGCAAGCGCCTCGATGCCGGCGCGAACGGTCTCCGGCGACCCAACGATCCATCGCCGGCGCCGGCCGAGGGCTTCCGCGCTCTGGGGATGCTCGGCGAGAAACGCGAGCGCGGTGTCGATCGGCGGCACGGGGATGAGGGTCCCCTGCATGAACAGCGTGAACGCCATGCGGCTGCTTGCGGCCAGCCGCCACGCGGCTTCGTCGGTTTCCGCGCAGAGAGCCCAGATGGCCGCCGTGGTGCGGGGCAGGGGGTTCATTTCCGACGCCACGTAGTGCTGCCGGTAATAGGCGGCGATTTCGGCGCCGGCCGGGTTGATGAAATCCGCGAACGCATACGGCAGCCCGAGTTCGGCCGCCCAGACCGCACTCTGCGGCGACGAACCGAGCAGCCAGACCTCGGGCCGCGTGCTGCCGCCGGGGAGCTTCCTGAGCCGTGCGAAGCGATGGCTGGCCGGCATGCGGTTCCACTCGTACGCGAGCAGCTCCGACAGCTGCTCCGGAAAATCGTCCGGCGCGGCCTGGCGCCTGTCGCGTTGAAGCGCGAAGGCCGTGAGCGGGTCGCTGCCGGGCGCACGGCCGACCGCGAGATCGATGCGGTCGCCGTACAGACCGCCCAGCATGCTGAAGTTCTCGGCGACCTTCAGCGGGCTGTAGTGCGGCAGCATCACGCCGCCGCTGCCGACCCGGATGCGCGACGTCGCCGACGCGATCGCGGCAATCAGCACTTCCGGGCTCGCGCAGGCCAGCATCGGCGTGCCGTGATGCTCGGCCACCCAGTACCGCTGGTAGCCGAGTCCCTCTGTAAATCGCGCCAGATCGACGGAATTTCTCAACGCGTCGCCACCGGTCGAACCGTCCGAAACAGGTGACTGGTCGAGGACACTCAGGCGCAGCGACATGGCCAACAGAAGCCTCCGATTGCACATTTGACCACGTGTGCGCCGAATCGGGACACTCGAAGGGCCACTTTGTGCCGTTGGTTGACGTTTTTGACCGGAACGCCGTTTGCGATCTCCACAGTATTGTGAAGATCATGGCGCCGCCCCCCACCATCTGCCAGAAGTGTGGCAGCCATCGGACGCGGATTGTCGGTCAGTCGGTTGCCCCGAAAGTGGTGTACGTCCGCTGCGAAGCGTGCGGGCACGTGTTCGTCCCACCGCCGCCGCAGGTGGATCAGCCGTAGGGTGCGCGGGGGTTCAGCCCCGTCGCGACTGGCAGGCCTGAAGGCCTGCACGACGTACGAAGCGAGGCGCTAGAATCACGGCATGCGTCTCACGGCCGCATCACTGTTGTCTGTCGCGCTCCTGTCGGCGGCCGCCCCGCCACTCGCCGCGCAATGGCTGAAACATCCCACGCCGGGCGTGCCGAAGACGGCCGCCGGGACTCCCCGGCTCGACGCGCCGGCGCCCAGGTCCGCGGACGGCAAGCCGGATCTGTCCGGCATCTGGATTCCGCTCGACAACCGTCCGTGTCCGTCGGAAGGCTGCGCCGACATGCGGGTCGGCCAGCAGTTCGTGGACATGGGCTGGGGAATCCCCGGCGGGCTGCCGTATCAGCCGTGGGCCGCCGCGCTCACAAAGCAGCGGACGGCCGAACTGCGGCTGAACGATCCCAACTCGCAGTGCCTGCCGATCGGCATCGTGCGGATGCACACCACGCCGCTGTACCGGAAGGTGGTGCAGACGCCCGGCCTGGTCATCATCCTGAGCGAGCGCCAGGTGTGGTACCGGCAGATCTTCACGGACGGCCGGTCGCTCCCGCCGGATCCTGTGCCGACCTGGAATGGCTATTCAGTCGGAAAGTGGGAAGGCGACACGCTGGTCGTGCAATCGGGCGGCTTCCGGGACGGCATGTGGCTGGACGCCAACGGCAGCCCGCTGACCGAAGCCGGGAAGATCACCGAGCGCTTCCACCGCACGAACTACGGCACGCTCGACATCACCATCACCGTCGACGACCCGAAGGCGTACACGGCGCCGTGGACCACCACGATCCGCCACCAGATCGCCCTCGACACCGAGCTCATCGACTACGTGTGCCAGGAGAACGAAAAGGACGTGCAGGCATCTCGTGGGGAAGTAGGGCGGCCCTTTCAGGGCCGCCAACGCGGGGCTGAAAGCCCCGCGCTACTTCTCCAAATAGGTCTCGAGAAATGCCTGCGTCATGTGCCACGCCTGCGCGGCGGCCTGCGGCTGGTAGGCGGGGCGCGCGTCGCAGAAAAACCCGTGGTCCGCGTTCGAGAACACCACGTCCACGAACACCTTGTTCGCTTCGCCCACGGCCGTGACGACGGCGCGCCGCTGGTCGTCGGGGATGTGGTGATCGAGGCCGCCCCAGACAAAGAGCATCGGCCCTGAGAGCCGGGAGGCGCGGGCGAGCAGCGGAGGGATGTTCCCGCCGTAGTAAGAGACCGCGGCTTTGAGCGGGACGGCGGAATCGGCCACGAACGCCGCGCGTCCTCCCAGGCAGTAGCCGATCGCGGCGGTGTTCCCTCCGACGCCCTCACGCTCCAGCCACGCGAACGCCGCGCGCGCGTCCGCTTCGAGTCCCTGCTCGGTGATCGCCTTGAGATGGGGCATCGCCGACGCGAAGTCGTCGTAGCGGCAGTCGAAGCCGGGGGCCGAGCGATGAAATAGTTCGGGCGCGATCGCGAGGTAGCCCGCGGCGGCGAACCGCTCCGCGACGTCGCGGATGTGGGCGTTGACGCCGAACGCTTCCTGAAAGATCAGCAGCCCTCGAGCCGGCGGCCCCTCGGGCCGCGCGGTCCACGCGCGCAGCGTCGTGCCGTCACCGGCGGCGAGGTCGACCCAGGCCGACTTCACGGGGAAAGCATAAAGTTCAAAGTTGAAAGTGGAGAAGTGAAGTTCAAAGTGCGTCGGCGGCTTCGCTTCCCAACTTCAAAGTAAGTCCACAAGTACTTCTTTACTTCACTTTTCAACTTTGCACTTTCCACTTTGAACTTTCTTCACGGGTGCACGATGCGGACGGCGAAATCCACGGGGCCGGTCAGCTCGCCCAGGTCGTAGATCTTCGTGCAGTACGTCGCCGCCGTGAGCGAGTTGACGAGCTGCGCCGTCAACCCGGGCGCCGTCGTCACCGAGTTCGTGACGGCGCATTCCGTGCCGTTCGGCGTGCCGACGCCGAGCCCCATCACCTTGCTCAGCGCGGGGCCGGGCGCCTTCGGAACGAGGCTGGCGAGCGTGATGCTGACGTTCCCTGAAGCGGCGACGGTGAAGGAATAGAAGCTCGATCCCTGTACGCCGAGCGTCCCGGTAAACACTTCCGACTGAGGCAAAACGGGAGTGGTCGGCGTGGACGGGTTGTTGTCGCCGCCCCCGCAGGAGACCGTGAGCAGGGCGATCACGCAGAGGAATGAGACGGCAGTCGTCGCTGTTTTCATCGGAGCCTATGGATGGGTGACGGTGACGGTGACGGTCGTGCCGCCCTGCCCGACGTTGCCGATGTCGTACGTGCCGGCGCAGGTACGTACCGAGATCGACCGAGGCCGTCAACTGCGCCGTCGTTCCGGCCTGCGTGTTCACCGTCTGCGTGAACTTGCAGTCGGCGCCCGTCGCGCCCCGGATGCCGAGGCCGAGACCGACGGTGACGGACGGGTCCACTCTCGCCAGCTGCACGGTGACGGTCCCGGCCTGCCTGGCCGTGAACGTCCGGGTCGCCGTGCCGTTGGGCGCCATGACGCCATTCAGTGTCTCGGTGACCGTTCCCGTCGGCGTGGTCGGCGTGGTCGGTGTCGACGGGTTGTTGTCGTTGCTGCACGCGACGCAGATCGCGGCAAACGCCAGCAGCGCGACAGCCGGCCAGGTCAGGCGCGCGTGGGCGCGCGAAGCATCAACGGCACGCATGAGATCTTTACGTCGCTCCTGATTGTGAAACGTTTGTGACACCAAGGCCGCGCCCCCGGTGACGCGCGTCTCGGTTTGTACAATGACACATATAACGTCCGTTCGCATCGCGGTCTGTGGTCTGGCGCTGCTCGCTGCCGCGTGCAGTCACGATACGACCACGCCCTCAACCCCGTCGTCCACGTCGACAACCACTCCGGTGACGACGCCCACAACGTCGGAGACGTTTGCGTCGACCGTGGATCCTGGCGGTGCGGCCTTCTATTCATTCAACATCGCCGCAAACGGCACAGTCAACGTCACCCTGAACGGCGTGGGGGGCACGGGCGTCCCGTCGACCGTGCAACTCGGCCTGGGCATCGGCACGCCGGCGGGCGTCGATTGCTCCACGACGAGCACGGTGACGGCGGGCGCGGGGCCGGGCCCGCAGCTCACAGGCACCTTCGGCCCAGGGTTGTTCTGTGTCCGGGTTTACGACGTCGGCAACCTGGCGGCGACGGCTGCCTTCAGGGTTACGATCGCGCACTCCTGATTAGACGCCGCAGGCTCACGTGTGGGCGACGGTCACCGTGTAGGCAATCGGGCCGGCCGCGTTTCCGACGTCCACGACCGCCACGCAGTAGGTGCCGGCGTTGAGCGGATCCGGTGAGCTGGGCGGTCGAGCCAGGCGGAGTGGTCACCTGAGCGCCCGACAGCAGGGAGCAGACCCCGGTCGTGCCTGGCGTCCCGATCGCGAACCCCATCGTGATTGTCGATGGGGGGGCCGCCGCGACCAGCGTGGCGTTGACGGTGCCGCCGGTCGTCACGGTGAAGTTGTGGAAATCCAGCCCCCCGACAGGGACGGTGCCCGTGAAGGTATCTGTGACCAGGGTGCCTGTCGGCGCGGTGATGTTCGAGTTGTCGCCGCTGGCGCCGCCGCAGGCCGCTGTGGCCGACATGGCTGCCACGAATGCGAGCGCGAGTCCGAGCGTGGTCGAACGAGTCATGTCAGGCGTCTCCCAGCTTGTAGCCGACACCACGAACAGTGAGGACGTAGCGGCGGTCGTCGGATTCGATGCGCCGGCGCAGCCGGCTGATCAGCGTGTCCACGCTTCGCACCGTGACGAAGCGGTTCTTCCCCCAGATTCGGGCGAGCAGCCCCTCGCGGCTGAACACGACGCCAGGATGGCAGGCCAGGACGTACAGCAGGTGAAACTCCTGCTCGGTCAGCTGTACGCGCCGGTCGCCGACGAACACGTGGCGCCTTGCCGGATCGAGGCGGATGTCCAGGTGGGCGATCGGCGGCGCGGCCATCGCCGTGGGCCGCGGCATGCGGTCCCTGTGACCGCGAGGCTCGCGAGCGGTGAATCGCCGCGCGCGCGCGCGCCGCGAGCTCGTGGTGCCCGAACGGTTTCATGAGGAAGTCGTCAGCACCGTGTTCGATTTCCGTCAACGCGGCGGCCAGCGCCGTGTCCGGGGCAATGATGACGATCGGGACGTGGCGGTTCAGCGTGTGGTGACGCAGTGTCCGGCAGATTTGCAGCTGCGTGACGTGAGGAGCGCCCAGATCGACGAGCACCAGGTCGAAGGCCTTGGCCGCCGCCTGCTGGAGGGCCGCCATGCCGTCGGCGACCGCCTCGCACGCGTACCGATCGAGCCCCAGCCCCGCGGCCATGGAGTCGCGAAGGCGGGCTTCGTGCTCGACCAGCAGAACGCGCGCGCCCGATCGTGGGAGGGTTTGGGTCAAAGTC
Organism: uncultured Acidobacteriota bacterium; assembly: GCA_963712905.1. GTDB lineage: Bacteria > Acidobacteriota > Vicinamibacteria > Vicinamibacterales > CAVVIG01 > CAVQJU01. The sequence goes on from CAVQJU010000011.1 coordinate 37,496, forward strand.
AGCTCGGCCGGTGACGCTTCGCGCGGTGCAAGCCGCGCGCCAGCGGTTCAGGGCCGCAAGAGGCCACTTCGACCCTGCAAGGGGACAACGCCTGCCCGCACGCGTCCCCATCGCACTACAGCTAAGGAAAGCGGAAGGAGGGCGTGAGTCAGTTAGCCGGGCAGCTTCTTGTCTCGGCCGACATCGACCCCAGGCTCGAAACGAAGCCGGGACCGAAGCCGTTCCCCCGTCCGGACGCCGACCGGATGAACGTGCTCGACCCATCGAGCGGCAGCGTGGCGACGTTCCGGCAGAACGCGGACCACTTGCCGTCCTGCAGGTACTGCTCGACGTTCGACAGGTAGAAGGCGCCGACGGTCGCGTTGTGCGACTTCAGGTACGCCGCGACGCGTCGAATCGCCTTGGCGCCCGCAAAATCGCCGACGACCGGGACGATCAGGTTCTGCAATTCGAGGTCGCGGAGAATCATGAAGTTCGACTCCGACGCCAGATAACTGCGGAACTCACCGGCTTCGTCGGTGGCCGTCATCAGCTCAGCGTAGGTCGGCGAATAGCGAATCGCGGATCCGCGGTCGAAGAACACGCGGTAGATACGGCGCAGGCCGTCCATGTCTTCCGCCGACAGCGGCAGCTTGTGACCCTTCAGCAGATGATCCGTGATCCTCCCGAGGTTGCGCTCATACAGCGCCTCGTCGTTGACCGTTCCGGCGAACGCGGCAAAGAGATCCGTGACCGGCGTCGCGGCCGAGAGGCCCGGGGGCCGCGGCCGCGAAAAGAGCATCGAGACGAAGTCCGCGCGGTTCGTCGTCAGCTCGAAGATCGCTTTGTACATCAACTGGACCAGCAGGTTGCCGCGGCGGATGTCGAAGATGATGGCGATCGAGGGCCGCAGGGCGGCGATGTACGTGAAATTCTGCTCGGGGCCGACGCCCAGGTACGCCTCGCCGGGCCGGGTCCGCGCGACCAGTTCCGGGATGACGCGTTCGAACCCCAGCTCGTTCGATGTCAGGTTGTCAGATCGGAAATAGCCGTTCGCCTCGGAGGCGTCGTCGCTGAGCCTCCAGAAGTCGCGATCGGTGAGCCTGGCCGGCGCGTTCGCGCGGGCCGCGGGCAGAATTCGAAGCGTCGGGACGATGAGGCCGATCCCGAGCGTGAGGGTGCTCGCGACCGCGGCCAGTGCCACCAGACGGCCCGCTTTGCCCATACGGTTCGCGCCCATCATATCAAGCAGGTATGATTCATCTCCACGGAGCGTGAGACGTGCGCATCGCTGTGCCGAGGGAGACTGCTCCCGGCGAACGACGGGTAGCCCTCGTGCCCGAATCCTGCAAGAAACTGACGCAGGCCGGGTATGAGATCGCGATACAGGCTGGAGCTGGCGACGCGGCTGGGTTCGGCGACGAGGAATACAGAAAACTGGGAGTGGCGCTGGTCGCCGATCCGGCTGCACTGCTCGGTTCGGCCGACCTGGTCCTGAAGATTACTGCGCCGACGATCGATGAGGTCGGCTGGATGCGGCCGGGGGCGATCTACACCGGCTCGCTGATGCCGCTTCGCCATCTTCCCGCCGTGCGCGCCCTTGCCGCGCGCAAGATCACCGCCTTCGCGACGGACGCCATCCCCCGCACCACGCGCGCGCAGTCGATGGACACGCTCTCGTCCATGGCGAACCTGGGCGGCTACAAGGGCGTCCTGCTCGCGGCGGTGGAGCTGAACCGCTACTTCCCGATGCTCACGACCGCCGCCGGGATGGTGTTTCCGGCCAAGGTCTTCGTGATCGGCGCCGGCGTCGCGGGCCTGCAGGCCATCGCCACGGCGAGGCGGCTCGGCGCGAACGTCGTGGCGACCGACGTCCGGCCCGAGGTGAAAGAGCAGATCGAGAGCGTCGGCGCGAAATACGTCGGCATCGAGCTCGGCGAGAGCGCGGCGGCGGGCGGCGGCTACGCCAAGGAACTGTCCGAGGCGGACCGCAAGCGCCAGGCCGAGCTCCTCGCCGCCGAATGCGCGCAGTGCGACGTCATCATCACGACCGCGCTGATTGGCGGCGTCTTCGCGCCGCGGCTCATCTCCGCCGACGTCGTGAAGACGATGAAGCCCGGAACGGTGATCGTGGACCTGGCCGCCGACGGCGGCGGCAACTGCGAGCTGTCGAAGCCGGGCGAGACCGTCCACGTCGGCGGCGTCACCATTCTCGCGCCGCTCAACCTGCCGGCCACCGTGCCGTATCACGCGAGCCTGCTGTTCTCTCGCAACCTGACGGCGTTCGTGCAGGCGTTCACGAAGGACAAGGCGTTCGTCCTCGATTTCAGCGACGACATCCAGCAGGGCGCCGTCATCACGCACGACGGCGAGGTGAAGAACGCGCGCACCCGCGACGCACTGGAGAAGGACGCGTCGCTCAATGCGATGCCCAGGTAAAGACGCGCTGCTCAATGCAGCGCCCGAAAGGAACGTAAATTCGTGAATCAAGAGTTCTGGTCGACCCTCTTCGTGTTCGTCCTGGCGTCCATCATCGGGTTGGGCGTCATCCGGCGCGTCTCGCGGCTGCTGCATACGCCGCTGATGTCGCTGACGAACGCGATCTCGGCCATCTCGATCGTGGGAGCGATCCTCATGGCCGGCGGCGATAACCCGATCCGGATCCGGATTCTCGGAGCGATCGCGCTCTTCGCCTCGATGACCAATATCGTCAGCGGCTTCCTCATCACGGATCGCATGCTCAAGATGTTCAAGGCCCCCGGGAAAGATGCCGCCAAGGCCGGCGAGGGCCACTCGTGATCGGTCCGCTGGGACAACTGACCTACATCGTCGCGTCGGTGCTGTTCATCTTTGCCCTCCACTGGATGAACGCACCAGACACGGCGCGCAAGGGCGTCTACGCAGGCGTGGCGGCGACCGCACTGGCGATCCTCGTGACCTGGGCCGAGCCGGTCGTCGTCAATCACCTGTGGATCGTGCTGCCGCTGCTCGCCGGCGTCGCCGTCGGCGTGCCGTTGTCGCGAGTGCCGCTCACCGCGGTGCCGCAGCGGACGGCGCTGTCCCATGCCTTCGGCGGCATCGCCGCCGGCCTCGTCGGGACGGCCGAGTACTACCTGCGGCTGTCGGAGGGCCCGGAGTGGCTGACGCCGTTCCGGATGGTGGCGCTCATCGTCGAGATCATCCTCGGGTATCTGACGTTCACCGGCAGCCTGATGGCGGCCGGGAAACTGCAGGAAGTGAAGTGGGTGCCGCAGCGGCCCGTCACGTACGCCGGCCAGAACGCGATCAACGCGCTGCTGCTCGCGTCTGCGGTCGGCATTGCCGCCGCGGTCGCGATGTATCCGGCGGCGCCGTGGGCGCCGTATCTCTTTCCAGTGATTATCTTTCTGGCGCTGCTGTTCGGCGTGCTGCTCATCATCCCGATCGGCGGCGCCGACATGCCGACGGTCATCGCCATCCTGAATGCGTATGCCGGGCTGGCGGCGGTCGCCATGGGGTTCGTGCTCGACAGCAAACTCCTGATCACCGCGGGCGCGCTCGACGGATCGTCAGGCCTGATCCTCGCGATCATCATGTGCAAGGCGATGAACCGTTCGTTCACCAACGTCCTGTTCGGGGCGTTCGGGCAGGTGCAGGCGGCAAAGGGGACGGGCGAGCAGAAGGAATACAAGTCCGAGACCGCAGAGGGCGCCGCGCAGGTGTTGGAGCAGTCCAGCCTGGTCGTGATCATCCCCGGCTACGGCATGGCCGTCGCGCAGGCGCAGCACAAGGTCCGCGAGTTGTACGATCAGCTGAAGAAGCGCGGCATCACGGTGAAGTTCGCGATCCACCCGGTGGCCGGGCGCATGCCGGGCCACATGAACGTGCTGCTGGCCGAGGCGAACATCCCGTATACGGATCTTGTGGAGATGGACGACATCAACCACGACATGCCGCAGGCCGACGTCGCGCTCGTAGTCGGCGCCAACGACGTCGTGAACCCGGCGGCGCGGACCGACCAGGCGAGCCCGATTTACGGCATGCCGATCATCGAGGCCGACAAGGCGCGGACGATCTTCGCCATCAAGCGCAGCAAGAACCCCGGGTTCGCCGGCATCGACAACGAGCTGTATTTCTCCGACCGCACCTGGATGCTCTTCGGCGACGCGAAGGCGGTCATCGGCGATCTGGTCAAGGAGTTGTCCGGCGGATCGGGGATGCACTGAAGAAAGGGCAAAGTGCAAAGGGCAAAGGGCAAAGTTGGCGTCGCGCTGGTGGCCTTGCTCGTGCAGGGCCTGGGTGCCGCTGGTCCATCGGCCCTTCACGACGCGTATAGTGCGCAGGCAGCATACGGGTACACGGCGCGGGTGGCCGGGTTCGGCGAGCGCTGGCCGGGATCGCCGGGGCACCAGAAGACGCAGGACCTGGTCAAACAGGTCCTCGCGAAGAACGGCGCGCGAATCGAGACCGACGAGTTCACGGCCGCCACGCCGCGCGGCCCGATCGCCGTCCACAACATCATCGGGAAGTTCAACGTCACCCCGGATCCGAAGCAGAGCATCTTCATCCTGGCCGGCCACTACGACACGCTCTTCAAGCCCGGGTTCATCGGCGCGAACGACGGCGCGTCGAGCACCGGCATCCTGCTCGCGTTCGCCGACGCGCTGAAGGATCAGAAGACGAAGATGCAGATCTGGCTCGTGTGGACCGATCTGGAGGAAGCGCTCGAGTCGTTCGTGGGAGACGACGGGCTGTACGGGAGCCGGCACCTGGCGCAGAAGCTGGCCGCGAACGGCACGGCGCCGCGCATCAAGGGTTTCTTCCTGCTCGACATGATCGGCGACAAGGACCTCGGCGTGGCCCGCGAAACGACGTCAAAGGCGTGGCTGCAGGACTACATCGCGCAGGCCGCGAAGCAGCTCGGGTACAGCCAGGTACTTTTTTCAGTACGAGGCCAGCATCATCGACGACCACGCGCCGTTTCTGCGAGCGGGGGTACCGGCGGTTGATGTCGTCGATGCGCGGTTCGGCCGGATGGGGCCCAACCTCGACGGGATGGGCGAGTTCCACCACGCCAACACCGACACGATGGACAAGGTGTCGCAGCGGAGCCTCGAAATCGTCGGCCGGACGATCCTGAAAGCGGTGGAATTGCTGGACGCTCAGTAGTCAGGAGTCAGCAGTCGGCAGTCAGCAGTCGGCAGTCGGCAGTTGGGCCGTCGCAACACGGAGCCTCGAGGCACGCCGATGCGTCAGTTCCTTCGCCGCTTCCGCGTCGCGCTCGTGCACGATTTCGCGCCCGGTGTGTGGAACCCGTCCTGGCTGCAGGGGGTCGGTGCCGACGTTCGCGTCGCGGTCCGGTCCCTGCTGAGCACCTCGACGGTCACGGCCGTGGCCGTGCTGTCGCTCGTGCTCGGCATCGGCGCCAACGCGGCCATCTTTTCGCTCGTGAACAGCCTCATCTTCCGCAGGCTTCCGGTGCCGGCGCCCGAGCGCCTCGCGATCATTTCGACCACCGGGGTTAGAGATTAGGGACTGGGGGCTGGGGGCTGGGGCTGGCGACTCGGGACTGCTGACCCGCCTCCGCTCGCTTGCCAAGGCATGGGCGCGCTACGGCGAGGCCTCGCCGTAGCGCTTCGCGCGAAGGCGGGCTGCTGACTGCCGACTGCTGACTGCCGACTGCTGACTGCCGACTGCTGACTGCTGACTGCTGACTGTGTCAGGTGTAAGCTGTCGCCCATGCGCAAGACCTCGCCCGGACGCCGGCGGTTCCTCAAGAGCGCGGCCGTCACAGGCGCGGCGCTGGTTGGCGGCGCGACAGCCGGCGCTGCGGCGCAAAGCGCGCCGCCCGCGCGTCCGGCTCCGGGCACGGCGCCGACCCTCGGGCGGGAAGCCAATCCGGCCGGAGTCGAGGTGCTCACGACTGACCGGCCGGGCGGCGATTTCATGGTGGACGTCTTCAAGACGCTCGACCTCGAATACGTCGCGGCCAACCCCGGGTCCAGCTTCCGCGGCCTGCACGAGTCGATCGTCAATTACGGCGGCAACAAGGCGCCTGAATTCATCACGTGCTGCCACGAGGAATCGTCGGTGGCCATGGCGCACGGCTACTTCAAGGCCGAGGGCAAGCCGATGGCCGTGCTCGTGCACGGGACCGTCGGCCTGCAGCACGCGGCGATGGCCGTCTACAACGCGTACTGCGATCGCGTGCCGCTCTACATCGTCGCCGGCAATTCCATCGACGCCACGCAGCGGCGGCCCGGCGTCGAGTGGACGCACAGCGTGCAGGATGCGGCGGCCATGGTCCGCGATTTCGTCAAGTGGGACGACCTGCCCGCGTCGCTCCAGCACTTCGCCGAGTCGGCCGTGCGCGCGTACAAGATCGCGATGACGCCGCCGATGATGCCCGTGCTCCTCGTCGCCGACGGCGCGCTGCAGGAGGACCCGGTCTCGTCCCACGCGGCGCCGCGCATTCCGAGGCTGACGCGCGCCGCGCCGCCGCAGGGCGACTCGGCGGCCGTGGCCGAGGCCGCGCGCTGGCTCGTCGCCGCCGAAAGTCCGGTGATCGTGGCCGACCGTGCCGCGCGCACGCAGGCCGGCATGGCGCGGCTCGTCGAGCTGGCCGAAGCGCTTCAGGCGCCGGTCATCGACCAGGGCGGCCGCCTCAATTTTCCGACACGGCACGCGCTCAACCACTCCGACCGCGCGCGCGAGCTCGTCTCCGGCGCGGACGTCATCCTGGGCCTGGAGCTCACGGATTTCTGGGGGACGGTCGACGCGTATCGCGATCAGCTCGAGCGCACGTCGAGGCCGATCACGAAGCCGGGCGCGAAGCTCGTGAGCATCACGGCCGGCGACCTGTTCGTCAAAGGCAACTACCAGGACATCCAGCGGTATCCGGAGGTCGACCTTGCGATGGCCGCCGACGCCGAGGCGACGCTGCCGGCGCTCATCGACGCGGTGAAGCGGCTGACGACCGGCGACCGCACGCGCGTGTTCGAGGAACGCGGCCGCAAGCTCTCGACCGATCGCCAGCGCCTGCTCGAGCGCGCGCGCACCGAGGCCACCTACGCGTGGGACGCGAGCCCCATCAGCACGGCACGCCTCTCAGCCGAACTCTGGGCGCAGATCAAGGACGCGGACTGGTCCCTCGTGTCGCCGGTCGATTTCGTGAGCCGCTGGCCGCTGCGCCTCTGGGATTTCAACAAGCCGTATCAGTTCCTCGGCTCCTCGGGCGGCGCGGGCGTCGGGTACGGCGCGCCGGCCGCCGCCGGCGCGGCGCTCGCCAACAGGAAGCGGGGACGGCTGTCGGTCGCCATCCAGGCCGACGGCGACCTGATGTACGCGCCCGGCGTGCTGTGGACCGCCGCGCATCACCGGATTCCGCTGCTCTCGGTCATGCACAACAACCGCGCGTACCACCAGGAAGTGATGCACGTGCAGCGCATGGCCAACCGGCACAACCGCGGCATCACCCAGGCCTCCATCGGGACGACGATCGATAATCCCAACATCGATTTCGCCGGGCTGGCCCGCAGCATGGGCGTGCACGCCGAAGGCCCGATCACGGACCCGAAGGATCTCGGCCCGGCGATTCGCAAGGCGCTCGAGGCGGTCCGGGCTGGCGAGCCGGCACTGGTGGATGTGGTCAGTCAGCCGAGATAGAGGTTAGAGGTTAGAGGTTGGGGCTGGGGCTGGGGCTGGGGGCTGGGGATGACGAAGAACACTGTCACGCTGGGTCTGGCGATCTTCGCGATTGCTGCGACTGCGTTTGGTCAGACGACAGCGCCCGCGGGGAACGCGCAGAACGGGCGGAAAGTGTTCGCGAGCAACGGCTGCTACGAGTGCCACGGCTACGAGGCGCAGGGCGCCACGCCGACCGGCCCGCGGCTCGGTCCGCGTCCACTCGCGTTCGCCGCGTTCTCGAAGTACGTCCGCCAGCCCACCGGCCAGATGCCGCCGTACACGACCAAGGCGCTCCCGGATGCCACGCTGGCCGATATCTACGCCTTTCTGCAGTCGCTGCCCGCGCCGAAAGCCGCTGACACGATCCCGTTGCTCAAGTGAACCTTGAACCATGAACCTTACCGTTAACGGCAAGACCCATTCCGTCGACATTGACCCAGCCACGCCGCTTCTCTACGTCCTGAGCGACGACCTCGCGCTGCGCGGTCCGAAGTTCGGCTGCGGGCTCGGGCAGTGCGGGTGCTGCACGGTGCTCATCAAAGGCCGGCCGGTTCGCTCCTGCATCACGCCCGTGTCGAGCGTCGCGGGATCCGAGATCACGACGCTCGAGGGTCTGGGCACGATCGAGCGGCCCCATCCGATTCAGAAGGCGTTCGTCGACGAACAGGCGATCCAGTGCGGCTTCTGCCTGAGCGGCGTCATGCTGACGGCCAAGGCCGCGCTCGATCGCGAACCCGAAAGCGAGCGACGCGCAGCTGCGGCAGGCGCTCGCCACCGTGCTGTGCCGCTGCGGCACGCACGGGCGGATGCTCAAAGCGATCAAGCGCTACGCGCAGGAGGTGCGGGCATGAAACGCCGCGACTTCCTCAAGAGCTCCGGCGCGATGATTGTCGCGTTCTCGTCGGCCGGCGTGGCCGACGTGTTCGGACAAGGCCGCTTCGACGGCCCCGGCACGCCGCAACTCGATGCGTGGCTCGCGATTGCCGGCGACGGCAGCGTCACGGCCTACACGGGCAAAGTCGAGCTCGGCCACGGCCTCTACACGGCGCAGACGCAGCTGGTGGCCGAAGAGCTCTCCGTGCCGCTCTCGCGCGTGAAGCTGATTCAGGGCGACACCTCCGTCTCGCCCGACCAGGGGACCACGTCGGGCAGCCAGTCGCACCCGGTGAACTTCAACGAAGGCGCGCTCGCGCAGGCTTGCGCTACGGCCCGGGAGGCCCTGACGCAGATGGCGGCCACGCGGCTTGGCGTCCCGGCCGACCAGCTGCTCGTGCGCGACGGCGTCGTCAGCGCCAGGGCCGACGGGTCGAAGCGGACGACGTACGGAGAGCTCGTCGGCGGGCGCAAGTTCAACGTCGCGATCAACGCGGGCGCGAAGCGGAAGAACGCGGCCGAGTGGACCGTCATGGGCACGCCGGTGCCGCGCCTCGATCTGCCCGCGATGGCGGCCGGCACGTTCGAGTTCGTGCACAACGTCCGTGTGCCCGGCATGCTCCATGGCTGTGTCGTGCGGCCGCCGGAAGTGGGCGCCACGCTCGCCGGCGTGGACGAAGCCTCCGTCAGGGACATGCCCGGCTTCGTCAAGGTCGTCGTGAAGAAGAACTTCGTGGGCGTCGTCGCGCAGAAGCCGTGGCAGGCGGCGCAAATCGCCGCGAAGCTGAAAGCCGACTGGACGAAAGGCGTGGGCCTGCCGGCGCAGCGCGACTTCTACGAATATCTCCGTAACCAGAAGCCGGTGCGCGACACGTTCATCGTCAACTCGAAGGACGTGGATCAGAAGCTGGCCGGGGCCGCGAGGGTGGTGAAAGCGACGTACTACCACGCCTACAACATGCACGGTTCGATCGGCACGTCGTGCGCGGTCGCGGACGTGCAGGCGGACAAGGCGACGATCTGGTCGCCGACGCAGTCCGTGTACCCGACGCGCAACACCGCCGCGACGCTGCTCGGCCTGAAGCCGGAGAACGTGCGTGTCGTCTTCACCATGGGGTCGGGCTGTTATGGCCTGAACGGCGCCGACACCGTCTCCTACGACGCGGCGCTGATGTCGCAGGCCGTCGGCAAGCCCGTCCGCGTGCAGTTGTCGCGCAGGGACGAGATGGCCTGGGAGAACTACGGCACGGCGTTCGTGATCGACCAGCGCGTGGCGCTCGACGCGAGCGGCGGCATCGCCGCGTGGGATTACGAGGCGTGGTCGCCGACGCTCGGAGGCCGGCCGGGCTACAACAACCCCGGCAACGTGATCACCGGCTTTCTCGCCGGCGCGGAGCCGCAGCCGTTCACACCGCGATCGCCGGCGCCCGACCCGGCGGCGTACGCGAACAACCTGAACGCCGCGCCGTCCTATGTGGCCGGCTCGGCCGGCGGCCGCCGGGGAGGGACGGGGACGGTCGCCAGCGAGCGCGTGCTGTCGCACAACGTGAAGTCGCTCTTCTGGACCGGTCCGCTGCGGTCGCCCGAGCGGCTGCAGAATTCCTTCGCCCACGAGTCGATGCTGGACGAAGTGGCCGCGCTGGTGAAGGCCGATCCCGTGGCCTACCGGCTCAAGCACCTGAGCGATCCGCGGCTGATCGAGGTCGTGAACGCCGCCGCGAAGGCGGCGAAGTGGGAGACGCGCCCGTCGCCGAAACAGGGGATCAGGAGAACGGGCGTCGCCGCCGGCCGCGGCGTGTCCTGCGTGCTCTACGAGGGCAACAACGGGTACTGCGCGCTCGTGGCCGACGTCGAGGTCAATCAGGAAACGGGCAAGGTCACCGTCAGGCGTTTTGTCGCCGCGCAGGATTGCGGACCGATTACGAATCCCGACGGCCTGAAGAACCAGCTCGAAGGCGGCGTGATGCAGGGCATGAGCCGCGCGCTCGGCGAAGAGGTCACGTGGGACCAGACGAAGATCACGTCGGTCGACTGGCGCACCTACCGTCCCGTCTACCTCGGCGGGGATGTGCCGGAGATCGAGAGCGTGCTGATCAACCGCCCCGGCGCGCCCGCCAACGGCGCGGGCGAAACCGCGATCACGATCGTCGCCGGCGCCATCGGCAACGCGATCTTCGACGCCACCGGCGCGCGCATCCGCGAGGCCCCGTTCACTTCGGAGCGCGTGAAAGCGGCGTTGGCTCAACGTACGTAGCCACAGAGGCACAGAGGACACAGAGTAATTCTTGTAACTCCGTGTTCTCCGTGCCTCCGTGGCTACGTTGTCTTTTCGTAATCCCTATTTATTGCCGGCGGCGGCGCGTTCGGCGCGGGACGTGCTGATGTAGTCCGGAATCGTGCGGTTGCCCTCGATACACGCGTACTCCCACCACTTGTACGAGTTGTCCATCTTGAGCGGGAAGCGCGCCGTCCACGGGCGCGTCAGGACCAAGGGATCCTCGGTCGTGATCTCGTAGAGCATCATTCGATCGTTCAGGCGCGTCAGGCGTTCGGTGATGCGCATGCGCTCGCTGGTGGGAAAGCGGTTGCCCTCGGGCGAACCGGCCACGCCGATGTTGGTCATCGACGCGCCCGGCTTGAAATTCGTCGTCTCGATGACGAGCGTCGTGCCGCCCGGCCCCTCCCAGCGTCCGCGCGAGATGCCGAGCCATTGCTTGATTGCCGCTGACCCTGGCGGTGGTGCGCCGATGGGGATGATGCGCGCCTCGTGGATCATTTCCATGTTCAGCACGACGTAGCCGGGCGCCTGGATGATCTGCACGCCGTTGTTGTACCGGAACGGAAACATCGACGCGGGCATGCCGCGGGTGATGCACCGGTCCCACGTGTCGAAGTCCTGCTCGGACTCGAACACCGGCTCTTCGTCCGGGAGCGCCCAGCTGCTCCGCATGAGGCCGGACAGCCGTTTGCCTTCCGCGGTCATTTCCGGCAGGCGGCCGTTCGGCGGATCCACGATCAGCGACGTCTGCCGCTGCTGGGACGTCGGATCGACGATGCCGGCCTGGAAGGCGCTGCCGAAGTCGCCGGCCTTGATGGCGTCCGCGTAGCGATCGGCGCGTCCGGCCGCCGTGGCCGTGCGCGCCTTGAACTCCTCGTCGGTCCAGAACGCTTTCAGCGGATCGCAGGGCGGAGGCGGCGTCCCCCCGCGGCGTCCGCCGCCGGAGCACCGCTCGAGCGGTACGCTGCCCACGTACGAAATCGGCCACGTACCCTGCAGGTCCGGATCGCCCCACGCCGTTCTCGGCAGCGTCCAGCCCGCGGGCGTTTCGATGAAGAAGTTGGCTTTGCTGGCTGCTTGCCCGACAGCCCGCCTGGCTGGCGTTTGTGCCGCGGCCACCAGGCCAAGGCCGATCGCGAGGGCGACCCCGAGCGTGACCATATGAATCGCCCGGCGCTGGCGTCCCGACATCAAGATGATCCTCCCCTGGATCGTACAGCATGTCACGGCGAGTGAATCCCGCCCCCGCCGGCGCCGTGATAGCATCGGCCGCAATCCCGGGAGGATCCGATGAAGACTTCGCACGCATGCGTGGCGCTCGCGCTGGTGGCCGGCCTGGCCGTTCCGGTGTCCGCGCAGTGGCTCAGGTATCCGACGCCCGGCGTGCCGCGGCTGCCCGACGGCAAGCCGAACCTCGCGGCGCCCGCGCCGCGGGCCGCCGACGGCAAGCCGGACCTCTCGGGCATCTGGGAGCCCGAGGGCACGAAATTCATTCGCAACCTCGCCGCGGATCTGAAGCCCGAAGACGTGTCGATGCATCCGTGGGCCGAGGCCCTCTACAAGGAGCGCCTGACCGGAGCGCTCTCGAAAGAGGAACCGGACGCGAACTGCCTGCCGCAGGGTGTGCCGAAGATCAACGCGGCGCCCGTGCCGTGGCGAATCGTCCAGACGCCCGGCATGACGATCATCCTCTACGAAGCGTTCGGGCAATGGCGCCAGATCTTCACCGACGGGCGGCCCCTGCCGAAGGATCCCAATCCCACGTGGCTGGGCTACTCGATCGGCAAATGGGAAGGCGACACCTTCGTCGTCGACACGATCGGGTTCAACGGCAAGGCCTGGCTCGATCAGCAGGGGCACCCGGCGAGCGACGCCCTGCACGTGACCGAGCGGTTCCGCCGGCCGGCGTTCGGCCAGCTCGACCTGCAGATCACGATCGACGACGTGAAGGCATACACAAAACCGTGGACGGTGCTCGAGAAGCCGCGCCTGCTGGTGGATACCGAGCTGCTGGAATTCGTCTGCAACGAGAACGAACGCGATCAGGCCCACATGGTCGGCGGCAAGTAAGGGCTGGCAGGGCGGGTAGGGCAGGCCGGGCAGGTCGGGCAGACAGGAAACTCGATGGAAATTCATCCGCCGCATGGGCCGGCGCGCTCGTGGAGCGACGTGTTCGGGCAGCTGACGATCATCACCGCCGGCGTGTTGATCGCGCTGGCGCTCGAAGGCGCCGTCGCGTGGCTGGAACACCGGAAACTCGTTCGCGAAGCCACCAACAATCTTCGCAACGAGATGGCCGAGAACGTCCGCGAGGTCGAGGGACTCTTCGTCAGCATCGTCAAGCAGCGCCACGACCTCGAGCATGCAGACGACCTGGCGCAGATGCTGCTCGAGCAGAAGAAAGTCGAGAACGAGAAGTTGGACCTGGTGTTCCACAGTGCGGAGCTGAAAGACGCCAGCAGGACCACGGCGGAGGTCACGGGCGCCTTCGGACACATGGAGTACGCGGAAGTTGAGCGGTTCGCGGCCGTCTACGGCCTGCAGGCGACGTTCAACCGGGCGCAGGAACGCACCAACGAGAACTTCGTCACGACGCTTGCCGGCGTCTCGCTGCTGACGAGCCCTGGGAAAGCGGATCCGGGCGAGGTCAGGCAGTGGAAGTCCCACATTGCCCTCACCCTCGCCGCGCTCACCGTCGAGGAGCAGATCGGTCAGCAGCTGGTCAAACGGTACACGCAGGCGCTGGAGGTCCAATGACGCGTCCCCGTCAAAATCCGCGCTCCGTGCGTGATAAGTGCGCATCCGCCATAACCCGACGCCGGTTCGTGACGCAGGTCGCCACGGCCGGGAGCGGCGATGGCATCAGGAGGATCGGCCGTCGCCCAGTCGTCGAACCGCGTCCGCGGATTCGATCACGTCGCCGTCCCGATGCAGAACACGGACGCGATGCTGGCGTTCTACCGCGGCCTCGGGTTCGACATCCGCGAGAGCGCCGCGGCGTGTTCGGTCTACATCGGCAGCCAGATGATCAATTTCCACCGTCCGTCACGCTGGCAGGACGCGACGTTCACGCTGCGTGCGCCCGCGGCGAAGCCGCCCTGCGGTGATTTCTGCTTCGTCTGGGACGGCACGGCCGCCGCCCTCAAGGCCTGGCTCGAAGCCGCCAGGACCCCCATCGTCGAGGGCCCGGCGCCGCGCCAGGGCGGGCGCAAGGCCGAGGGGTCGAGCGTGTACATCCGCGACCCGGACGGGAACCTCCTCGAATTCATGATCTATTCTTAGATGAACGTCCGGCTGAAGCCGGACGCTACGACGTCCACGGAGGAATCCTTTGAGACCCTTGCTCGCCATCGTCGCGACGCTTGTTGCGTGGTCGGCCGTAACTCCGGCGCCGGCGGCCCAGGCGCCACACGCTGCGGCCATCGCCGCCTCCGAGTACCAGGCGCGGCGGGCGGCGCTCGCGAAGGCGATCGGGCCGGACGGCGTGTTCATCGCGTTTTCGTTCGAGCCCGCCCGGCGCACCGGCGACGTGGACTGGCCGTTCAGGCAGGAAGACAACCTGCTGTACCTGACGGGCATGAACGTGCCCGAGACAACGCTCGTGATGCTGCCCGGCGAGCGCGACCGCCAGGAGCTCCTCTTCGCCAGCGACCGGGATCCTCTGAACGAGCGATGGACGGGGAAGATCGCGTCCCGGGACGAAGTGACCGCCATGACCGGCGTGCGCGACGTCCTTTCGCCGCGCCGGTTCGCAGCGTTCACCGACGCGCTGTTCCAGGGCGGCAGTTTTTCGGTTGGCCGCTTCTCCGGCAGTGCGTACGCGCCCCCGGCGATGCCGGCCTATCTTGCCGCGGTGCGCGCCGGGCGCGCGGAAGTCTGGCTGCTGCTCGCCGATCGATCCTCACCCGGGCGCGCGAGCCGCGAGCAGCAGTTCGCCGACGAGCTGCGGAAGCGATATCCGGAGATCCGGTTCCGCGATGCGTCGCCGCTGCTGCTGACCATGCGCGAAACCAAGAGTCCCGCCGAACTGGCTTTGATTCAGCGCGCCGTCGACGTGACGGTCGAGGCGCAGAAGGCGGCGATGGCGCGGGTCAAGACTGCGACGCGCGAGAACCAGGTGCAGGCCACCATCGAGTTCACGTTCCGGAACCTCGGGGCGTGCTGCTGGGCGTTTCCGTCGATCGTCGCCGCCGGCCGGAACGCGACGACGCTCCACTACGAGACGAACAACGATCCGATCGTGCGCGACGGCCTCCTGCTGACGGATCTCGGTGCAGAGGTGGAGGGCTACGGCGCCGACGTGACGCGCACGTATCCTGCCGACGGCACGTTCTCCCCCGAGCAGCGCGCGATCTACGACATCGTGTTCGCGGCTCAGAACGAAAGCATCCCGCTCATGCGGCCGGGCCACAAGTTCGTCGACGCCCACACGGCGGCGGCCGGCGTCATCGGCCGCGAGCTGCTGAAGCTCGGGCTCGTGACGAAGAACGTGCCGGAACAAGTCGGCCTGTACTTCTTTCACTCGCTCGGCCATCCGCTCGGCCTGCAGACGCACGACGTGGGCGACCGGACCAGGGCGTTTGCACCCGGAATGGTGGTGACCAACGAGCCGGGCGTCTACGTCCGCAAGGACGATGTCCTGTCGAGCGAGGTGTTCGGGAAGCTGCCGGCATCCGAGCAGGAGTCCATCCGCGCCGCCCTGAGCCGCTACGACGGCATCGGCGTGCGCATCGAAGACGACATGCTGATCACCGAGGGTGAGCCGAAGATGCTGTCGGCGGGTGCGCCGAGGAGCCCGAAGGAGATCGAGGCCCTGATGGCAATGACGGCGATGACGGCCCGCTGACGTCGATCGCGCGCTCGAGGAAGTCCGCGACCCGTTCCCACGTCGCGGCCTCCATTCCGTACAGCGAGGCCACGTGGCGTCTGAGCCCCGCCGGCCAGGTGCCGCGGCCCTTGAAGGCCTTCAGCATCGCGGCCCTGGCTTCTTCGTCGCCTTCGACTTCGTCATCGACGATCGCCTGCCATCTGGCGGCGATCGACTGCGCCGCCGGGCCGGACGGGCTCTCGCTGAGAATCGCCGAGCAGTCGCGGTACAGCTGCTGCCGGCGCTCGCTCACGCGCGGCTGGGCGGACGCGCCGGCGTGCCCCTGGGCCCCGCGCTCGGCGTCCCACCGTGCCCACATGACTTCGTTGATGAACCGGATGGCCCGCTCGATGGCGAACTCGGTGATTCGCCGCTTGAGCATGGGCGGCCAGTGTTCGCGGTCGGCCCACGCCTTGACGAGCCCGGTCCGCACGCCCGAACCCGTTGACGCGGCGCGCGTCAGTGCGAGCCACCGGTCCGCCAGCGCCTGCGCGGCGGCGCCGGCCGGGTCGGCGTCGAGCGACGCGGCGACGTCGCGATAGAGCGCCTGCCACTCTTCCGAGGGCCAGTCGCCGAAATGCTCACGGCCCGCCGCCCATGCTTCGTCGCTGAAGTACTTCCGCATGACGTCGATGTCCTGCATGGCGATGATCCTGATCACTTTTCGCAGGATGGCCGCGGCCGGCTCGGCGCCTTTGGCGGCCGTCCGCTCGGCTTCTGCCAGGGCGTCGATGCTCCGGTCGAGGAGGCGCCGCTTGTCTTCGAGGACCTCGCGCTGCCGGCGAAACGTGGACGGCAGCAGGGACTCGTCCAGCGCGCCCATGTGTTTCAGCGGGATGCCGAGGAATCGGAGTGCCACGATCTGCTCGAGCCGCGCCAGGTCCCCGGCCGAATAGACGCGATAGCCGGATCGCGAGCGGGCCGGCTTCAGCAGGCCGAGGCGATCGTAATGATGAAGCGCCTTCACCGTGACGCCGGCCAGCTCGGCGAACTCTCGCACTCGATAGGTGGCCATAAGCAAGTTGAAAAGTTCAAAGTGGAAAGTGGAAAAGTAACTTTGAACTTTACACTTTCTACTTTGAACTTTCCCCCTGGGGGAGGGTCAAGGCCGCTCTTCGTGGCGGGCGGCGCTGAGGATGTACGCCATCGAGTAGTTCCCTTCGTGGCAGGCATACTCGAAGATCGGACCGTCGATTTTCTTCATCGGGATCTCGCCGGACCAGGGTCGCGTAAACGATTCCGGATCGTCCACCGTGAACTGGTACATGAGCGTGTTCGCATCGGCCCGCGTAAAGCGTTCGGTCACGCGCAGGTGCTCCCCGGACCCCCTGAATGGTCTCCTGCCCGTAAAATTCGTCGTTTCCACGACCAGTGTCCGTCCCTCCCATCGGCCGCGCGGGTCGCCCATCAACTGGCGGATGCTGCCGGACAGATGCGGGCGCGCGTTCACGGGGTCAATGGGAATAACGCGGGCATCGTGGATCATTTCCACCAGGATCGCGAGGGAGTCCGCGGACTGCACGATCTGGTAGTTGTTGCTGTAGCCGGCGGGAAGCATGGGCGGCCCGGATGTGCCGCGCACGATGCACCGGTCGTCCAGCGATCGATCCTCCGGTCCGTCTGCGGGACGCAGCGCCCTCGCCTCGGCTCGCGCGGCCGCCTTCTTCTGCGCCTCGGGCGTCAGCGGAGGAATCCGCCCATCGCGCGGATCGACGATGAGCGAGGTCCGCCGTGTCGAGACGACGCTTCGGCCCCGCTCCCAGAACAGGTCGTTGTAGCCGGTGGCCAGGTCGGCCTCTGCATCGCCGTCGCGGCGATCGGCGTCGTTGCGCTCCCGCGCCCGTTTTTCATACGCAGCCGCTTCGGCCTCCGTCAGGAACTCTTTCCCCGCGAACTCGGCCGGGCGTTCGAGTGGCGTGACGGTGGCGTTTGTCCAGATGCCCTGCAGATCGCGCTCGCCGAAAGCTCTGGGGGACGTGGCCTGGGCCGCGATCGCGACGGCGGCGGCACCGACCAGCGCAGCGAATTGATGGCTCATCGAGCACCTCCGGCGTCAGTTCGTAACGCTGTGGTCATCTGGTCATTTCATCAGCGCCGGCCGCAGCGAGGCGCGGTCGACCTCGGCGCCTTTCACGTAGATCGCATGAATCCGTTGTGTGTTGGTGATGTCGTCCAGGGGATTGGCATCGAGCACCAGGAAGTTGGCTTCCTTCCCCGGCACAAGCGCGCCCATTTTTTCGAGCTTGAGGTATTCGGCCGGACGGCTCGTGGCGGCGACAATCACCTGCATGGGCGTCATGCCGCCCTTGGCCATGCTCTCGAGCTCGTGTTGCTCGGACATTCCGAACAAGTGGTCTTCGAGCCCCGTGTCGCTGCCGAGCGTGATCTTCGCGTTGGCCTTCGCCAGCCTCGCCAGACTGCGCTGAAGGATCCCGTACTGCGCGCGCGTCCGTTCGACGGCCGAGGCTTCCCGGTTCCCGAACGCCGTCTTCATGCGGGCGATGACCGGCGGCGGAGTCGACTCCTGCAGCAGCGTCATCAGGGGATCGCCCTCCCGCAGCCAGTGGGGGAGCTCCGTGTAGGTGTTCCACTCGGGGCTCAGATTCGGGTGGACGTAGACGTTGTGCCGCACGATGGACGCCACGAGCGCATCGTCCATCTCCTTGTCGCGAACGAGGTGCACGAGCGCGTCGATGCCGGCGTCGACGAGCTCCACGGCGTCCGTGTAGTAGAACACGTGCGCGTTGACCTGGAGGCCGTGCTTGTGGCCCTCGTCGATGATCGCCCTGAACAGATTGGGCGGCAGCCGCGGCGCCCGGCCGTTCCGATCGTCCACCCAGATCTTGACGAGGTTCACCTTCCTGGCGGCGAGCTCCTGGACCGCCTTCCTCGCCTGGTCTTCCGACGTCACTTCATACGCGATTCCGGCGTAGGCTGCGCCGCCTGGTCCGGCATTCGGCGCGCCGATCCCGCGGCCGGCGATGCGCAGGCGGGCGCCGCCGAGCGTGCCGGCCTCCTGGTCCGCGCGAATCTGGTAGGTGATGTCGCCCTTTTCAATGCCCTGGGACTGGACGGCGACCACGCCGTAATACAGCGCGCGGTTGAGATCGTCGACGATGGTCTCGCGCGTGAAGTTGTCCGCGCTGTAGGTGAGGCCCCGCTGGAAGCCCGGGTGCCCGTGTGCGTTGATCAACGCGGGCATGACCGTCTTCCCGGAGAGGTTGACTCGGCCGCCACCGGCCGGCGCGGTCAGCTCGCCTCTCTTGCCGACTTTCGTGATCGTGCCGCGCTCGACGAGAAACGCCGAGTCGGCGATGGGCGCGCGGCCATCACCCGGGATGAGCCGCGCGCCTTCGTAGAGCACGACAGCGGCCGCAGGGCGGCCCTGCGACAAGGGATGAATCTCGAAAGTAGAAAGTGCAAAGTTCAAAGTGCAAAGTAAGTGAATAAGTACCGTGCGCCCGCCCGGTACTTTGAACTTACTTTGCACTTTTCTACTTTGCACTTGTCTACTTACCACTTATCTACTTTGAACTTTTCACTTCTCAACTTTCAAGGATCAGAAAGTAAGGCTTGCGCTGAACTGGAGCATGCGGCCGTCCTGCAGGAGCGAGGGCTGCAGCCACAGCGGACCGTAGTTGGTGTTGAGCGTCGAGCTCGCGCTGCCGTTGAACATGTTGTAGATGTTGACGTTGCCCTGGAGCTTCATGCGATCCGAGAGCGTGAAGCGCTTCGCCAGGCGCAGGTCGAGCCGCGTCAGCCGGCCGTCGAACATCGTCTGCGGGGCGATGAGCGGAACCGTGGCCGTCGCCGTGCACGTCGGCCGCGCCGCGGCAGGCCGCCAGGTTCCGTCCCAGGCTCGGCGCGATCTGGGCGTTGGTGGCGGCGTAGCTGGCGGTGATGGTCGGCCCCGAGATGTTCTGCCAGATGGCGCTCACGATGATGTCCTTGGGGAACGGATACGTGAAGAACGCCTTGAACTGCATCTGGCCGCTGAACGGCGTGACGATCTGGCAGATCTTCTGGCCGTTGATCGTCGTGGCGGTGAACGGCGTCGGAATGGAGAGGAGCCCGGCTCCGCCCGCGGCGAGGTTGCCCGGCAGGCTGGTGGCCACGGCGCCGGGAGAATCGACGTTGAAGCAGGCGTCGTTCACGCTGCGGCCGAGATCGATCCCGCCGCCGACCTGCACGCCGCGGGCGAGCCGCGCGTTGATCGTCGTGTTGAAGAAGTCGTTCACGCGCTGCATCTTCCCGTAGTTGTCCGACTGCGTGATGACGCTGTTGACCTGGCCGAACTTCCCCGGCGCCACGTCGTAGAGACCGCAGACCTGGTAGCCGCCGCCGCCCGGCAGCCGCGAGTCGGTCGGCGCCGTAATGCAGAACGGATCGAAGTCCGCCGGCGTCACCAGGATGTTGTCCGTCGCCAGGAAGCTGCCGAACCAGTTGCGGTAGTAGCCGCCGCTCAGCGACACGCCGGGCCGCAACTCGTGCTGGACTTCAGCCGTGAAGTCCCAGTTGTAGCCGCGCGCGCCGTAGCCGAGCAGCGCATCGTCCGCGTAGCGGGTGGTGGGGAAGTTGCCGCCGAAGTTCTGGTTCCCCATGGCTCCGCATTCGCCGGTCACTCCACGGTTCGCCAGATCGCAGTCCGGCTTGTAGTTGCCGCGGCGCGGATCGCCCACCGGGTAGAAGCTGTCGTTCCAGGTGCGCGTGACGGAGTTGATGGACGTCTGGACCGGGTTGTTGGCCTGGGGAACGGTGATGGCCGACTTGGAGACGTACCGGCCGAGGGCGACCTTCAGAGCGGTTCGGCCGGTGCCGAAGATGTCGTATGCCATGCCGAAGCGCGGGTCGAAGTCCTTCCAGTTGGGAACGTTCTTCACCTCGGCGAAGCTGCGCGCCGGAACCCACCCGTTCGGCGTAGCCGGCACGCTCTGCGACGGGTTGTACCCGTTGAAGTAGTTGTAGCGGACGCCGTAGGTGAGCGTCATCCGCCGGAGATTCCACTGATCCTGGGCATAGAACCCGTAATCCTTGGCTTCCGATCTGAGCCCATACGGGGTCGCCCACTGCGTGAGGCTCACGGGCACCTGGTTGTTGAACGTGTACTCGAGATTGTAAGTCCCGTTCTCCGCCGCGATCTCGACATACGACTGCTCGAGCTGCATACCGGCCTTGAACGCGTGAGCGCCGGTTATGTACGACGCCGAGAAGCGTTCGCTGAAGCGCGGCACCAGCTGTTGGGTGTAATACAGCGGTCCGAATGTCGGCGTCCCGGAGTTGTATCGCATGCCCGTAGACTGCTCGGTGATGGAAATGTCGTCCGGGGTGACTTCCGGCTGGCGGTAGATCGGCCAGCTGCCGTCGGCGCGGCCTGCGCCAGCCTCGAGCAGGAGCTTGTTGGTGACCGGCGCGCTCCAGGTCACCTGGTAGAGCCCGGCCGGCTTGAGGTGGTAGCTGAAGAACGCTTCCGGCGCGTTGAGCGAGCCGCTCGCCGTCAGCGCGGGGCAGTGGCAGTCCCGCTGCGGATCGACGAAGAAGTTGAACTTGTTCTTCTCGGAGGCGCGCCAGGTCAATCGCGCCGCCTTCGACTCGTACCACTCCTTCGCGTAGGCGGGTCGCGTGAGATCGGCCGTGTAGAACGGCGTGTGCTGCGTCTTGTTGTAGAACTTGTTGGCGGCCTGCCGCTCGTTGCCCCATTCGCGGAACGAGAAGAAGAACCAGAGCCGGTCCTTCTTGATGGGCCCACCGAGCGAGAAGCCCGCATCGTAGATGTAGTTCAGGGCGTTGACGCTCTTGAGGCCGCGGGCGATGAGCTCGTCGCTCAGGTTGTCGCTCATGAGGCTCTTGTTGGAGTAGAGCCCCGTGGCGCCGCCCTTGAACGTGTTGCCGCCTTCCCTCGGAATCATGTTGACGATGGCGCCGTCGGCGTTGCTGTCGGCCGAGATGCCGCTCGTCGTCATCGCCAGTTCCTGCACCGTCTCCGCGTTGGCGTTGTAGCCCTGGTTGCCGGACGCGTGCTGGATGCCCATGCCGTCGAACTGGACGTTCGTGCCGCCTTTGCCGTGGTAGGTGCCGCCGATCTGACCGGTGTAGGCGCCGGTCACGTCGAACCCCTCGTTCCCGCGGAATCCGGGCGTCAGCGCGACCAGATTGTTCAGGTTCTTGACGCTGCTCGGCAGGGCATTGAGGAGATCGCTCGAGACGATCGTCTGCTTGCGGGCGTTGCGCGTGTCGACCACCGGCGCTTCGCCGCTCACGGTGACAGTTTCAGAGAGCGTGCCGACCTTCATGTCCACGTTGATCGCGGCCGTGAAGCCCGACGTCAGCTCGATGCCGTCGCGCCTGAACGCGCTGAAGCCCGCGAGCGAGAAGGTGACGGTGTAGGTGCCGGGCCGCAAATCGACGATGTTGAACCGGCCTTCGCCGTCCGTGATGACGGTGCGGACCTTCTCGATCAGTGCTGGGCTGGCGGCTTCAACGGTCACTCCGGGCAGGACGGCCCCGGAGGCGTCCTTGACGACTCCCGCAATCCCGCTTGCGGCAGCCTGCTGGGCCAGGGCGGCCCGTGGAACCAACAGCGAACACATGACCAGGGCCACGCCGACGACGGTGGTTCGAACCATAACTGCAGTCCTCCTGTCACACCGGCTGACGAATGTTCGAGCGTGGGGTATTGTGCGCCTGAGCGGCGCCGAATTTTCGGAAATATTACGCGTCTTGCACGTTGTCCGGTACCCCGGGGGGCCTACGTGTGTTGCAGGAGTGTACGCAGGTCGCGCACGTTCTTCAGGCGCTCCAGGTCGAAGATGCGATCGGCCAGCTTCTGGAACGTGGCGGCGCCGAGCACGGGCGTGATGAGATCGCGCGCCTTGGCGATGATTTCCTCGCGGTTCATCGGGTTTTCCGATGTGCCCCGGACGTCGTCCACCCGCTCGGTGACCATCCGGCCGTCGGTCAGCGTGACCTCGACGACCCCCGCCCGGCGGGGCATGAACTGTTCGAGCGCATCCTCGCCGACGAGCTGGATCTTCGCGCGCTGACGGAGCACGGCCGGATCGCTCATCCGCGCCAGCTCGTGCGCCGACTTGAACGTCACGGTTTTGTCGAGCAGCATGACCGCGCACAGGTGCTGCAGGCAGATGTCGGGGATTTCGCGGTTGTTGACGATCTTGGCCTCGTTGGTCGCCACGCGAACGACGATTTGCCTGACCTGGTCGGGTTCGAACCGGTGCTTCTTCAGCAGGATCTCGAGCGCGTCGAGCGGCGCCTGGATCGGGGCGCCCACGGTCCACTTCTTGACGTTGGTGCGGGTGATCTCGTACCGCTCGCCGAGCTTCTCCACGAGCATCGACGGATCGTTTCTCGGCGCAAACGCCTGGAAGAAATTGTCAGCGCCGGACAGGATGTCGTCCACGCCCGAGCCGCCGGCCTCGACCAGCAAGGCCGCCGTCACGCCGTTCTTGGCGGGCATCCCGCCGAAGTCGAACGCCTTCTCGACGTGCTCGGTGTCGCGCTGCCACGAGGCCAGGCCCGAGGCGAGCTGCGCGGTGTAGGAAAGCAGCCAGCGCATCTGCCGGGCGTCGAGGCTCGCCGCGCATGCCGCGGCCGCGGCCGATCCGAATGTCCCCGAGATCGCGTGTGTGCTGCGGTGGGTCGCCGCCATGTACTGCAGCTTTCCCAGCGTGGCGGTGAAACGCGGGCCGATGTCGTAGCCCAGGGCCACCGCGCGGATGAAGCGAGTCCCGTCGATGCCGTTCTTCTCGCCCATGGCGAGCGCCGCCGGCACGACGGAGCAGCCGGGATGCGACTGCGACGGCGGATGCGTGTCGTCGGTCTCGTCGGAATGCGCGAGCATCCCGTTGGCGAGCGCGGCTTCAATCGGCCCGCAGACGACGGTCGAGGCGGCGACCGTCGCGATCTTCTCGCCGCCGTACGCCCGCGCGAACTGGATCGCGAACCTGCCGGGGGGCAGCTGCGCGCCTGAGATCGCGGCGGCCAGCGTGTCGAGAATCATGTGTTTCGTCTTCTCGACCACCGCGTCGGGCAGCGCCCGCGAGCCCGCCTCGCTCATGTATGTGCTGAGCGTCGTCATGATCGGGCTGACGGCGCCCGGCTTCGCCGCGGCAGCCGCGTCCTGCGCCGCGCGCGCCGCCTTCGTGGCGACGACCGACGCCGCCAGCACTCCGCCCGCCTGCTTCAGGAGATCGCGCCTGTTCATTGTGTTCTCGTTCATGGAGGGCGGCCCTTTCAGGGCCGCCGACGCGGGGCTGAAAGCCCCGCGCTACGGGATCGGCATCATGTCTTTCTCGCCGCTGATCCGCTTCAGCGTCACCACCGTCCGTACTTCCTGCCCCTGGTTCGTCACGGCCGGGAACTTGAGGTTCAGCTCGTCGCCGGCGATCTCGTAGAACCGCCGGAGCGAATCGCCAAGCGGGGTCCCGAGGATCACGAGCCGTTGATGGAACACCAGCCCGGGGTAGAGGTTGTACGAACCGTAGTAGCTCACGAAGCCCGCGATCGCCGCGCGCGCCTCGTCGTCGGTCGGCGCGGCCCCCGCGAACCGCTGCCGGTTGAGCGGCGGAAAGTGCACGCCGACATAGCCCGCGGGCGTGTACACGATGACGCTGGGCGCGCGAGGCGATTCGGTGAGCACCGCGCCGGTCGCCACGTTGATGCGCTTTTCGACGATGTGCCGCCAGAAGCCGACGAGACGGCGGTTGGCCGGCGTGAGGTTCTCGAGCTGGGGAACGCGCTGCCACGTCCAGCGCATGTTGTCGCGGCCGTCGCCGGAGTCCGCTCCGGACGCCACCACCAGGCGATCGCCAGCGAGCTCGAACGTGCGGACGAGGTCGGCGGCCATGGGGCCCATCGCGTTGGGGTTGAGGGCGCCCTCCGCGCGAAAGACGAGCGATTTCTTCTCGACCTTGTAGCTGCCCCAGAAGCCGCCGAAGCTGCTGAAGAGCGCCTGCGCCTCGGCGGGCGTCGCCTGGTTCGCCGCGTTGACGAAGCTGCGCCCGCTCCTGGCGAGCTCGTACGCGTGGCCCGCCGCGTCGAACACCAGCAGGCCGCGCGGCAGCAGCAGCGCCGCCGGCGGGGAACCCGCGGCGAGGCGCTCCACCGACACCAGCGTCCACGTGCCGACCAGGCTGCGCGCGTCCGCGGGCGCGGTGCCGGCCGCCTGCCGGGCCGACACCGTCGCCGCCAGCAGCAGCGCCGGGAGCACCCGGGCGAGGAGGCGCGCTACTCGATCACGACGTAGCGCCATAGCCTCGCCGTCTCCGCGGCGCCGACATACTTGCCGATTTCCTTGTCGAACTGTTCCTTCGTTTTCCACGGGCGGTATTCCTTGAACTCGCGGACCATGCGCCGGCCGGCGCCCGGAATGCTCAGGATGTCATCGTCGGTGGCGGTGTTCAGGTTGACCGGAATGAAGACGTATTGCTTCAGCCGATCGGTTTCGGCCTGTCCGACGTACTTGCCGATCTCCTTGTCGAACTGCGTCCACGTCTTCCACGGCCGGTACTCGGCGAACTCCCGCGCCATGCGGGCGCCCGCGCCGGGAATCAGCATGATCTCGTCGCGCGTGCCCGTGTTCAGGTTCACGTGCACGAACGCCTTCGCGTACATCTCGTTGATCTGCGGCTGCGTCAGCCGCTGCATGAGCAGGAACGCGTTGAGCTCGGACACGGTCGCGAACGGCCGCCGCGCGACGAGCGCCTTCGCCGCGTCCGGCGCCATGTGCGGCAGCGCGGCCAACTCCGTGTCCGAAGCGACGTTGAAATCCAGAAGACCCTTGCCGACCTGCGCGGAGACGGGCGCGCTGACGATGGCCCACGCGGCCAGCGCCAGAGCGAGAACACCGGCCGCTGCCGGCCGGAAGCGACGCGTCGATTTCATGTCATTCATGGCGGGCACTCCAGCGATGAGCATAAACCAGACCGAGCAGGCCGAGTTGCACCATCACGCCCGGCGCGAGCACGGGCGGGGCCTTGGCCCGCATCACTTTCCGAACGAGCGCCGTTCCTTTCATCGAGGGATCGATCTCGAGCTGGAATTCCGCGGCCCCCCGGAAGTGCAGCGCGACGCCGGCCAGGCCTCCAGCCAGGCAGAGCAGCATCGCGGCCTGCAGGCCATGAACACTGGCCCGGCTGCGGCCCGCCGCGTGCCAGACGATGACGGCGAGCGACACGGCGACCAGAACCAGCGGCGCCAGCTGCCAGGGCTCCTCGTAGTGCTGGATCAACAGCAGTTCGACGCCGACGCCGGTCAGGCCGAGGCCCAGCACGACCAGGACGCCCCGGCGCAGGATCGACAGGGTATCTGGCATCTATTTCTTCTTGTTGTCCGGATGCCTGTCGGCGGGGTCCGGCAGCCGCGGCAGGTCCGCGCCGACCGGCGGCGCCAGCAGCCCGGCCTTGACGTACGTGGACAGCTTGTCGCGCGTGTCGCTGATATCGAGATTCCGCATCGTCAGCTGGCCGATACGGTCCTGCGGAGTGAACGCCGATTCTCCTTTTTCCATCGTCAGGCGCTCGGGCTTGTAGGTGAGGTTCGGGCTCACCGTGTCGACGATGGAGTAGTCGTTGCCTCGCCGCAGCTCGAGCGTGACTTCGCCCGTGACGGCGCGCGCGACCCATCGCTGCGCGGTTTCGCGCAGCATCAGGGCCTGCGAGTCGAACCAGCGGCCCTGGTAGAGAAACCGGCCGAGCCGGCGGCCGTCCGTCGCGGTACTGCTCGATCGTGTCCTCGTTGTGGATGCCGGTGATCAGCCGCTCGTAGCCGATGAAGAGGAGCGCCATGCCGGGCGCTTCGTAGATGCCGCGGCTTTTCGCCTCGATGATCCGGTTTTCGATCTGGTCGCTCATGCCAAGCCCGTGACGCCCGCCGATGCGGTTGGCTTCGAGCATCAGCTCCACCGGATCGTCGAACGTCTTCCCGTTGAGCGCGACGGGCTGGCCCTCGTCGAATCGAATCGTGACTTCCTCAGGCCTCACCTTCACGTCGTCGCGCCAGGACGCGACGCCCATGATCGGCTCGACGATCGTGATGCCGCTGTTCAGGTGTTCGAGGTCCTTGGCTTCGTGCGTGGCGCCGAGAATGTTCGAGTCGGTGGAGTAGGCCTTCTCGGTGCTCATCTTGTACGCGAGGCCGGCCCGCTGCATGTACTCCGACATTTCCTTCCGGCCGCCGAGCTCGTCGATGAACAGCTGGTCGAGCCAGGGCTTGTAGATCTTGAGCGCCGGGTTCGCGAGCAGGCCGTAGCGGTAGAAGCGTTCGATGTCGTTGCCCTTGAACGTGCTGCCGTCGCCCCACACGTTCACGTCGTCTTCCTTCATGGAGACGACGAGCATCGTGCCGGTGACGGCGCGGCCGAGCGGCGTCGTGTTGAAGTACGGCACGCCGGCCGTCGAGATGTGGAATGCGCCGCACTGCAGCGCCGCGATGCCTTCGGCGACCAGCTGGGCGCGGCAGTCGACGAGCCGCGCCTTCTCGGCGCCGTACTGCAGGGCCTTGCGGGGAATCTCGTCGTAGTCCGGTTCGTCGGGCTGTCCGAGGTTCGCCGTGTAGGCGTACGGAATCGCGCCCTTGCTCCGCATCCAGTGCAGGGCCGCGCTGGTGTCGAGGCCTCCCGAAAACGCGATGCCGACTTTCTGTCCCTTGGGAATGCTTTGGAGAATCGTCGCCATGAATGACTGTAAGTATGCCACCCGCGGCTTGGCATCACGTGGCGACGTAGGGCAGGCCCTTTCAGGGCAGCCATGTACGCGGGCCTTAAAGGTCTCGCGCTGCGTTCAGAAGGTGAGCGTGGTGCCGAAGTGGACGCGCGTGCCGGCGCCGATGCCGTGAGCGACGGCGAGGGTCGTGCGGAAGAAGGCCGCGGAGAACCAGATGCCGGCGCCGAAACCCTGCTGGAAGGTCTGGTCGGCCAGGCGCGCTGCCGGTGTCGTAGACCGTGCCGACGTCCACGAACGCGTTGACGCCGAACTTCGCGATCTTGATTGGCGAGGTCAGCGGCGTGCGCACCTCCACCGAGCCGGCCACGAGCGTATCGCCAATCGCGGAGCCGGCCTCGAAACCCCGCAGGTTCGACATGCCGCCGAGCAGCGCCTTGAGATAGGGCGGCAGCGGCATGTCCGAGTCCTGCCGCTGGGCGCGGAGCACCAGGATGCTCTGGCCCGGCAGGCCCACGTAGCCGCGCGCTTCGAGCTCGGTCCGGTTGATGCCCGCGGCGGCGTTTCGGAAGTCGAGGTGCTCCACGGACGCGCGCGCGTAGACCGCGTTGCGCGCCAGCATCGGATCGAGCCGCGTGTCGAACGTGATGTCGAGTCCGGTACTGGGCAAACTGATCGGTCGACCCGCCAAACGACACGTTCTGCCACGCCGCCGTGCCGCCGGCCGTGATCGATCGCCCGATGGTTCGCTCGCCCCGCAACCAGACGCGGTCGCGCGTATCGTCGGTCTCGAAATACGGGTTGGTCCGCTGGTTGATGGACACGCCGGTTTCGACGCGCGTCAGCAGACCGCGCGTGCCGAACACGCCCCGGCTGCCGTCGAAGATCTTCTCGAGCTGGGCGGCCGCGCGTTTGTCGCCGCCCCAGGTGAGCGGGAACGACAGCCGGCTGTGCGCGCCGGCGACTCCCGGGCGGGCGAACTGCGCGCCGTACGTGAACCCGTAGCCGTCCTCGAAATCGAGCAGCGGCAGGAACATCAGCCCCAGGCCGCCCCCGCGGACGACGCGCGGGGGTTGGTCGGCCTCCTCGAACCCTTCGATCTTCACCGCGTCCTTCGTCGACGATGACGACGAGGAGCACCTGCGTGGGGTCGGCGATCGACGCGTACCGCTTCAGCACCTCCACGCTCTCGAATCGGTGGGCGGCCTCGAGCCGCGCGCGTGACCTCGGCCGCGGTGTCGGGCGTGAAGACCGCGCCGATGTCGATCCCGGCGAGACGGCGGATTTCGGCGTCCGGCGTGAGCACGTTGCCGTGCACGCGGATCTCGGCCACGACCTCGGGCGGCGCCTGAAGGAGGACGAGCGCGAGCAGCAGCGGACCGAGCACGTCAGCGCTTGGCGGGGCCCGCCGGCGCGCCCGGGATGCCGACCTTCGACGTCACCGTCGCTTCGCGGTAGTCGTGGTAGCTCACGGTCGAGCGGAAGGACACCTCGCCCGTCGCCAGCGTGAGGCCGACGTTGACCTCGAGGTCGCGCGGCAGCCACACATCCGGGAACGGCTGGCTCATCGTCATCGAGGCTCTGGCGCTGTCCACGTGCACCAGCCACTGGCCCGGCAGGAAGTCGAAGTTGATGTTGTCGAACGTGTACTTGACGATCTGGTGCGACGCAGGCTCGATCCACAGCGTCACGAGCGCGACCTTGTTCATGACGCGCCGCAATTCCGCCTCCTGGCGCTTCTGTTTGCTGTCCGGGTCGCTGCCGCGGCGTCCCTGCCCGGCTGCCGCTCGCCCGCCTGCCGCCCTCGTACAGCTTCGTGGGGTAGTACTCGACGCGCAGGACGTCGCGGCCCTCGAACTGCTCGCGGCCGACGAGCGCGTACCGGCCCTCGTCGAACTTGAACCGCAGGAAGTAGGCCGACGAGACGAACTGCGGCTGGCGCGTCTGGCGAATGAGACCGTCGACGTTGGACAGGGTGTCGTCCGCGTCGGCGGCGCGCAGGCTTCGGTTCGCCGGTAGCCGAGGCCTCGCGCGCCGCCGCGCGCGCGTCGCGCCGCTGCGCGAGCTGGAGGTACTGCTCCTCCGCCTTGCGGCGCTCGTCTTCGCCGATCGTGACGCCGTCGAACTTCACGGGACTCCGGATGAAGTAACCGTCGCGGATGAACCACGTGTACTCACGGTCCTCGCCCCACATCCGCGTGTTGCCGGGCCCGCGCAGCTCCGCGACCTCGCGCTCGTCGAGGATGTACTGCTGGAGCTTTTTCCAGTTGTCGTCGCGGCGGGCGACGACCTGCTGCATGAAGGCGTCGAGGTCGTTTTGCGCGCTGAGGAGGACGGGAGGGGCGAACAGCAGGAGGCCGGCGCCGAGTGCCGCCGGCAGCCAGGAGCGCGCGAACAGACTTGATGATCGGCACAGGAGTCCTCCGGGGCAGTGGAGGATTAGACGTGGCCCACCGCCCCGGAGTTCGAAACAGCTTAGCGGTGGAACCGGCCGACGAGCACACCCTTCCCGAGGATGTGTCCCGTGCATGGCTTTGAGGACGTCGGCGCGGGTCGCGTCCGGCGTCAGATCGAGCTTCGTGTCGAGCGCGAAGAGCTCGAACGTGTAGTGGTGGTGCGGGCCGGGCGCGGGCGCGCCGGGGCCCATGTAGCCCGCGGCGCCGCGGATGTTCTTCGCCTGGATGGTGCCGTCAGGCATGGTCGCCGTCGGCGACATGGCCTCGGGCAGCCCCGTGGCCGTCCCGGGGATGTTGAACACCATCCAGTGCAATACGTCGTCGGTGTTGCGCTGCAGCGCGACGTCGGGGTCGTGGAAGATCAACGCGAAGGTCACCGTGCCGGCGGGCACGTTGGTCCAGTCGAGCTTGGGCGACACGCCGTTGGGGTCGGCGCTCGTGTACTTGACCGGGATCTCGGCGCCGTCGGCGAACGCCGTCGTCGTCAGCGTGAGGCCCGGGCCGGTCGGACCCCGCCCGCGTCCAGGGCCGCCGGGCGCGGCGCCCGCCGGGGGCTGCTGAGCGGAAAGGCCCAACCCGAAGACCGCCACGAGCGCGGCCGCCATCATCGTCATCCGTTTCAAACTCATCGTCAATCCTCTCCTGGTAGCGCGGGCCTTTCAGGCCCGCGTTCGGCGGCCCTGAAAGGGCCGCCCCACATCAAATCAGTTTACTTGCACTCCGCGATCTGCGCGGCCATCGGCCCCAGCTCCGAGTTCAGCTCGAAGCCGAAGTCCGGCGTCCCGTTGCGCAGCGAGCGGATGAAGACGCTCGTCTCGTCCACCGGGAGCGTGGCTGCGTTCCCGCAGAACGCCGGGAGGCGGCCGTCCTGGCGCAGGTACTCCTCGACGTTCGACAGGTAGAACGCCGACACGGTGGCGCCGCCGCTGGTGAGGTATCGTCCGACCGACGCCAGGGCTTTTGGGCCCGCGAAATCGCCCATCAGCGGGATGAGCCGGTTGTCGGCCTGGAAGGCCTTCACGTACGCGAACCGCTCCTCGGTTGCCAGGTAGCTGTGCTGAAAGCCGCCGCGATCGGTCGCGCGCATCAGCTCCGCGTACGTCGGCTCCCTGGTCAGCCGCCGGCCGGCGGTCTGCGTCGTCGAGTACTGAATGCCCGGCCCATACACGTAGATGGCGTTGAAGATGTGCTGGAGCCGCAGGATGTCGGCCGACGAGAGCTGGAAGCCGTGCGTCTTCGTCAGGAGGTTCACGATCGCGCGCATGTTGCGGCTGTAGAGCGTGTCGCTCGACTCGACCTTCTCGTACGCCGCGAAAATCTCGTCGATCGTCGACGCGGTGGTCAGCCCGGCCGGCCGTGGACGGCAGAACAGGCGCGAGACGAACTCGGCCCGATCCGCCGAGAGCTCGAAGAGCGCCTTGTACATCAAATGCAGATCGAAGTTGCCGCGCCGGATGTCCACGATGAACGCCATCGACGGCTTCAGCGCGGCGATGTAGGTAAAGTTCTGTTCGGGGCCGACGCCCACGTAGACGCGATTGGGCCGGGTTCTCGCGGCTTTCGCGACGAGATCCGGGATGACGTGCTGGAGCCAGCGCTCGTTGGACAGCAGGTTGTCGGACTGAAACGTGCCGGCGCGCTCTGAGAATTCGGAGACGATGCGCCAGTACTCCGCGTCGGCGATCGGCGCGGGCTGATCGGCCGCGCGGATCGGCAGGCACGCTGCGACGACGAGCGCGAGGATGGCGGTCCCGCGCAAGAAAGTGACGGCACCACGCCGTTTCGCTGCTCTCGCAACCAAGCCCGGAGCATATCACTTCAGCAGCGCGACTATAGCCCCGGCCTGGGTGTACGAGTTGCGAACACCCGTCGTGTTTCCGTTCTCATCCGTTGAACGGGACCGCTCGTCTACTCGGGACGGTTGCCGATGTCCCCGCCGGTGTGTCCGGTACCGGTGCGGTAGTTCCTCGTGCCGCCGGTCTCGGTACCCGCATTTCCTGTCGTTCCCCCGGCGACGTCGCGCGAGCCGGCGCGCGGTTCCTGTTCCTCGTCCTCTAACTCGTCCTGACCGGTGCTGCCCTGTTTGTGATCCCGCGCCGACGGCTCGGGGTTGATGTCGCCGAGAATTCCGCGCATGCTGCGATCCTTTTCGTCCGCCATAGCTCCTCCATCACCGATAGCCGGTGTATCGCCGAATGGAGCAAGCGTCGTTCCACCTGATGGCTCAGGTCGCACCGGATCCGGCGGCGACTTCAATCGAGGCGGGACTGAGCCGCCGGGCCGTTCCTTCCGGGCTCGCCATCTCTCTGGCCCCACCACTCGGGAACCTGGAACGAGTCATCGGTCCACACAAAGCCGCGCGTCGTGTCCGCCGGATGCGAGCTGGTGTCACGCTGCGTGTTGAGGCGATCGATGTCCTCCGCGCTCAGCGGCTGGAATTGGTCGAGGTCGAACCCGGGAAAACGGCGGATCTGGTCTTTTGCCAGGGACACGCGGAGCGCATCCCGCGCCGGTTCCAGATGAACCTCGCCGATGGGAACCAGGAACTGCTTGGCCGAGAACCATCCGCCGGCATCCACGACGATGTAGCGGGGCCGGCCCGATCCGGAATCCACGACGAAGCCATCAACAGTGCCGAGTTCCTCTCCTTGATCGTTTCGAACCTTCATCTCATCGAGATCGAGCGTCTCGTCGTTGAGTGATGATGTGGCGACGTACCTCAGCCACGGCTTGGTGTGATCCACGAGGCCTCCTCGCGCTGGCGCGCATGTACGGATACCGCCAGCAAGAACAACGCCGGACGCACGTAAGCTCGAGCCTTGATGTAGGCTAATGGCGCCTATGACACCAGATCCCAATCCCGCTCTTCCGGTTTTTCAAGTCGCCGTCGGATATATGGCTTCGGCCTCACTCTACGTTGCGATCACGCTGAACGTCGCCGATCATCTCGCCGCCGGGCCGAAGGACGTCGCCGAGCTGGCTCGTGCCACGGGAGCGAACGAAGATGCGCTCTTCCGCATCCTCCGCCTGCTCGTGAGCGTTGGCATCTTTGCCGAAGCGGGCCCGCGGCGGTTCGCGCTGAATCCCTCCGCTGAGCTCCTGCGCAAGGACGTGCCCGGTTCGCTGCGCGGCATCGCCGCGTTTCTGCCAGACCCCGTCCATTTCAAGGTCTACGCCAGCCTGATGGACTCTGTTCTGACGGGCAAGCCCGCGGTTGACACGGCGCTCGGCATGCCGGTGTTCGAATATCTGGCGAAAAACCCGGACTACTCGCAGGTGTTCAACGAAGCGATGACGGCCTTCAGCGCGCCGGTGGTCAGCGCGGCGCTCGAAGCCTACGACTTCAGCGGAATCGGCCTGCTCGTCGATGTGGCCGGCGGCCACGGCGAAGTCCTGATGTCTATCCTGAAGAAGCACCCGAACGTGCGAGGCGTGCTCACCGACGTCGGCCATGTCATCGACGGCGCGAAGCCGCGCATCGCGAGCGCAGGACTGGCAGACCGCTGCCAGGCCGTGCCCTGCGATTTCTTCGCGGCGGTGCCCGAAGGCGGCGACGCCTACATCATGAAGCACATCATCCACGACTGGGACGATGCGCGCGCGACGACGATCCTGAAGAACATCGCGAAGGCGATGGGCGCGAAGCGCGGCAAGGTGATCCTCTTCGAATCGGTGATCGCCGCCGGCGCCGCGCCCGACCTCGGCAAATTCATCGACATCGAGATGCTGGCGTGGCCCGGTGGAAAAGAACGCAGCGCCGACGAATTCCGCGCGCTGTTTGCCGGCGCCGGGTTCGAGCTGACGAAGATCGTGCCCACGCAGTCGCCGTTGTCGGTCGTCGAGGCCGTGCGTCAGATGTAGGGCGGCCCTTTCAGGGCCGCCGGGAGATATCGATGAACAGAATCACGCTTGCCGCCGGTCTGGCGCTGGTGCTCGCGGCGCCGCAGACTGGTTTCGCGCAGTCGTCGGCGTCCGCCGAGTGGGCCGCGCACGCGGCCAACCAGTATCAAGTGTTCCCGAACATCACCTATCTCACCGCCGGCAACTACGAAGCCAAGATGGACATCTACGCCCGCCGGGGCGCGACGACCCCGCAGCGGACGGTGGTGTACTTCCACGGCGGGTTCTGGGCGGCCGGAAGCAAGGACGCGTCGCTGATGTCGCTCATGCCCTGGCTCGAGATGGGGTGGACCGTCGTCAACGTCGAGTACCGCCTGGCCCGCGTCGCGCTCGCGCCGGCGGCGGTCGAAGACTGCCTGTGCGCGCTCCGTTTCATCGCGGCGCAGGCCAAGACCTACAACATCGACACGGCGCGCATCGTGCTGACAGGGGAGTCGGCCGGCGGCCATCTGACGCTGACGACCGGCATGATTCCGGAAAGTTCCGGCCTCGCGCGGCAGTGCGCCGGCGCCACGCCGATTCCGCGCGTGGCCGCGATGATCAACTGGTTCGGGATCACCGACGTCGCCGACGTCATCGACGGCCCGCACGCGGCGAACCTGGCCGTGACGTGGCTGGGAAGCCTGCCGAACAAGGACGAGATCGCCAAACGTGTCTCACCCCTCACGTGGGTGAGGCCCGGCCTGCCGCCGATCCTGACGATTCACGGCGACATGGATCAGCTCGTGCCGTACGACGAGGCGGTCCGGCTGCACGCGGCGCTGGCCAAGGCCGGCGTCACCAACCAGCTGCTGACCATTCCGGGCGGCCGGCACGGCAACTTCACGCCGGAGGAGCGGACGAAGATTTTCTCGACGATCCGCGACTTCCTTGGCAAGAACGGACTCGGCGCGCCCTGAACGTACGAAGCCACAGAGGCACTGAGGACACAGAGATTTTGTTCTTCAGGGCAAACCTCTGTGCTCTCTGTGCCTCCGTGGCTATGTTCGTTGTCAGATTCGTTGGCTCGCCGGCGGCGTGATGCCGTTGAGGCGCAGATAGACGACCATCTGCCCGTAGATGTCCCACGTGTGCCCGACGACGTAGTAGACGACGCGGACACGGGTGGACGGCCCCATGAATTGATCGAACCGGGTGCTGGTCGCTTGCTGGATCATCGTCGCGTCGGTCTGCTCCTGCAGCACCGCGGTGCCGAAGTCGAACGAATCCGAAAGCGCCTTCAGGATCTCGACGCGCGAAGTGGCCTTCATGTTGACGTCGGGCGCCGCAGTCCGTCCGCCGAGCCGCCCCATCTGGATCACGTTGGCCTGGGCGATGTGCAGGATCTGTTCGCCCCACGTGCGCTGCGCCGGCGTCGGACGGAAGCCGAGTTTGTCCTCGGGCATCGCGTTCGCGATCTTGACCAGCGTGTCCCGCTGCGATGTCCAGTCCTTGAGGGCGTTGTCCTGGACGGAAACGGTCTGGGCGGCCGCCGCCGCAGAGAGCGTCGCGCACATCGCCAGGGCCGAAAGCAGGTGTCTCATGGCGTAGTTCTACCACGGCCCGCGGCATTCGGCGACCGTTCTACGGGGCCGCCCAGACCACGAGTCGTTGTTGACGCGAACGTTCTCGTTCGCCTGATTACGAGGACGGCGGGCAGCAGGTCGAGCGATTAGAACGTACTCATCCTAAAGTTGCTCCAGCCGGGGAAATACTGGGCAATCATCGGGAACTCATCTTGCAAAACCCTGACGCGGACGGAACGCGAAAGTTGTAAGGTAGGTCATGTTCACCCTCGATCAGATCGTGCCGTGGGGGCGGTCGTTCGACGAATACCGGCGGATGTTCGCGCTGTCCGACACGGACCTCCGGCTGAACATCCTCGGGTGCGGCGACGGGCCGGCGGCTTTCAATGCCGAAGCCACGCGCCGCGGCGACAACGTCATCTCCTGCGATCCGATCTACCAGTTCACGACGGTGGAGCTTCGCGGGCGCATCGCCGCGACTTACGACCAGATCCTCGCCCAGACGCGAGAGAACGCGGACGAATTCGTCTGGACGACGATCACGTCGGTCGAGGAGCTTGGCCGCGTCCGCATGGAGGCGATGCGGTTGTTCCTTGACGACTTCGACGCCGGCAAGGCGGAGGGCCGGTACGTCGAGGCCGGGCTGCCGTCGCTCCCGTTCACCGATGCGGCCTTCGACCTCGCGCTGTGCTCGCACTTCCTGTTTCTGTATTCGGAACAGCTTGGCGAGGACTTCCACCGTTCCGCCATCACCGAGTTGTGCCGCGTCGCCCGCGAGGTGCGCATCTTCCCGCTTCTCGCCCTCGGCGGGAAACCGTCTCCGTATGTGAAGCTTCGTGGCCGATCAGGCGCGCTCCGCCGGCCATGACGTCGTCATCGAACGGGTTCCCTACGAGTTTCAGCGCGGTGGGAACGAAATGATGCGCGTGCGCACGCAGATGGCCGCCCGCATGCCCGTTTCGGCGACCCGTGTTGCCGAGCCCATCGCCCCCGCCGCGGCGGTGAAATCGAAGACGGCGGCTGTTCCGCGGCCGGAGCCGGCACAGCGCAGCACGCGAAAATCGAGCCCGGATCGGGCACCACAGCCGAAGCCGGCGGCCAGAACCGCGGTGCAGGAGGCGGCGTTCTACGCTCCAGTGACCTCCAGTTTGTTCCGTGCGTTGCCCGCGACGACCGGGCCGTGGGATCGCAAGCAGCAGCACGGAGGTCCGCCGATCGCGTTGCTTGGCCGCGCCCTGGAGCGGCTTGGCGGCCCGGCCGGCTCGCGCATCGCGCGGATTGCCTTCGATTTCTACAGCCCGGTCCCGGTGGGCCTCGTGTCTGTCGAGACGGCGGTCCTGCGTCCCGGCCGGAAGCTGCAAATCAGCGAGGCGACGCTGAGGGCCGCCGGCCGGGTCGTTCTTCGCGCGACGGCGGCACACGTGCTGGCCGAAGCCGGCCGCAGTCCGGCGGTTGACGAGCCCTTCGAGGTCCCGCCCCTGCCGGCCGCCGAGACGCGTCTGGTGTTCCCCGGCATCGATCGCTTCGAGTACGCGGACGCGATCGAGTGGCGCGTGGCCGAGGGCGACCTCGGGCAACCGGGCCCGGCGACCGTCTGGACCAGATGCCGCATGCCGGTCGTCCGCGACAGCGCCCTCACGGGCCTGGAGCGCGTCCTGGCGGTGGTGGATGCCGCCAACGGCATCAGCGCGGAACTGCCGATCAGCGAGTGGATGTTCGTGCCGATCGATCTGATGGTGACGCTGCTCCGCTTGCCGGAAGGGGAATGGCTGGGGATGTCCAGCCGCTCCACGATCGCCGCGGACGGCATCGGGGCGACCGAGACGGTGCTGTTCGACGCGGAGGGCCCGCTCGGCCGCGCGCTGCAGACACTCTACGTGGCGCCAAGGAAGGCCGGCGACTTCGTGTAACGTAGTGTCGCCACCCATGGCAGGAGGATGCAGCATGCGCGCAGGACTCGCCGGGTTGATCGTCACGTTGTCGGCCATCTCGCCTCTGGCGGCGCAACAGCGTGGCGCGGCGCCCGCCCCCGCGGCCCCGCCGATGACGATGACCGTCGCCGGGTTTCCCGATGGCGGCCAGATTCCCGTGAGGTTCAGCCAGGCGGCCGAAGGCGCGGCGCCGGGCGAGGGCACATCGCCCGCGATCACCTGGACCAACGTGCCGGCCGGTACCCAGTCGTTTTTTCTCAACATGCACGACATGGAGGTCGCACGCAACAAGACGTCGGACGACCAGGCGCACTGGGTGGTGTGGAACATCCCGGCCACCGCCACCGGCCTGCCCGAAGGCGTGGCCAAAGGCTCGCAGCGGCCGGACGGCAGCTATCAGATCAGCGCGACCGGCCCGGTCTACCGCGGTCCCGGCGCGCCGGCGAACGGCCCGATGCACCATTACATGTTCGAGGTCTACGCGCTCGACACGAAGCTCGACGTGACGCCGGCCGCCGACGCGTTCGAGACGCGCGCCAACGTCTTCAAGGCGATGCAGGGACACATTCTCGGCAAGGCCGTCTACGGAGGGCTGTTCAAGCGTCCCCAGTAGCGACCGACAGACTGAAAGTAGAGAAGTCGGCACTTTACTTCTCTACTTTGCGACTTTGAACTTTCAACTTTCCGACGTGCCCCAAACGGCGCGCGCTGTTGTCGCGACCAGTTCGAGCTTGCGCCACTGGTCGTCCATCGACAGCAGGTTGCCTGACGCGACCGACGCGAAGCCGCATTGCGGGCTGAGCGCGAGGTGCTCGATCGGCACGTAACGCGCGGCTTCGTCGATGCGCCGCCGGAGATCGTCGCGGCTCTCGAGCCGCGGCTCCTTCGTGGTGACGAGTCCCAGCACGACGTCCTTGCCGCGCGGCACCAGGCGGAGCGGCTCGAACGTGCCCGACCGCTCGGTGTCGTACTCGAGCAGGAACCGATCGACGTCGAGCCGCGCGAACAGCTTCTCCGCGATCGCGTCGTAGCCGCCTTCGGTGTACCACCGGCTGCGGCTGTTCCCGCGGCAGATGTGCACGGCGAGCGTGACATCCTCGCGCGGTACACCCGCCACGGCCGCGTTGTCGCCGGCGGCCGCCGCCTCGAAGTCCGCGTCAGGATCGCCGCCCGACTGCCGCATCGCCTCGCGGTGCTGCGGATCGAGGTAGTGAGAGTAGAACGGCGCGTCGAGCTGGATGTAGCGGACGCCCTGGGCGACCAGCCACTGGACTTCGTCCTGGACGATCGCCACCAGATCGGCCAGCAGCGCGTCGCGGTCCTTGTAGTGCCGGTCCGTCACGCCTGGCTTGAACCCGGTCGGCACGAAGTTCGACGGCGCCGGCAGCGTGATCTTGAACGGCGCGGCGCCCAGCGCCTTCAGCAGCGGCACCTCGTGCTCCGTCAGCTTTCGCCGTTTCCTCAGCAGGCTGCCGACGATCTTCGCCGTCGTCTTCTCGACGCCGCCGCCGGGGCCGTGCCATTCAAGCAGCACGCTGTCGGCTTCGAACCCGTCGACGGCCTCGGCCATCCCCGTGAGCCACGAGGCGCGCCGCATCTCGCCGTCGGCGAAGACGTCCATGCCGATCTCGCGTTGCCGCGCCACGGCGTCGCGGATCGCCGCGTCCTCACGCGCGCGAAGTTCCGCCGTGTCGATGCGGCCGCCGGCATGCGCAGACCGCGCCGCCAGCAACTCCGGCGGACGGAGAAGGCTTCCGACCTGTTCAGCGCGGAGAGACATCGTTGTCATCTGGGCTTCACATTGTAGATGAGGTCAACGACGCGATAACATGACGCCGCACCGATGAAGCGCCATCCGATCTGGATCATCATCTTCACTATTCTCATCGACACGCTGGGCATCGGGATCCTCGGGCCGATCCTCCCGCAGTTGCTCGGCAACCCCGCGTCGCCGCACTACCTGCTCGGGAAGGACGCCGCCGTCGGATCCGGCTACATCATGTTCGGGTTCCTCGTCGCCGTGTTCCCGATCATGCAGTTCTTCGCGACGCCGATCCTCGGCCAGCTCTCGGACCGCTACGGCCGCAAGCCCGTGCTGGCGCTGTCGCTGGCGGGCACGGCGCTCGGCTACGCGCTCTTCGCGGTGGGCATCATCTTCCGCAACATCCCGCTGCTCTTCGTCGCGCGCGCGCTCGACGGCATCACCGGCGGCAACCTGTCGGTGGCGCAGGCGGCCATCGCCGACGTCACGTCGCCGCAGGACCGCACGAAGAACTTCGGCATGATCGGCGCCGCGTTCGGCGTCGGCTTCATCATCGGGCCGTTCCTCGGCGGGGTGCTCGCCGATCCGTCCGTCGCGCCGTGGTTCAACGCCGCCACGCCCTTCTGGTTCGCGGCCATCCTCGCCTCCGCCAACACCGCGCAAGTGCTGTTTCAGTTCGACGAGACGAACCAGCACATGCGGAAGTTCGACGTCGATTTTCTGCGGGGCGTCGGGAACATCGCGCGCGCCTACGCGATGCCCCAGCTGAGGCCGATTTTCCTGACGTCGTTCTTCTTCAACGCCGGCTTCGGGTTCTTCATCTCGTTCTTCGGCGTCTTCCTCATCCACAAATTCGGGTTCAACGAAGCGCGCATCGGCAACTTCTTCGCGTGGGTGGGCCTCTGCGCCATCTTCACGCAGCTGGTGACGACGAGGCGGGTGGCGGCGAGGTTTTCCGAGGCGCAGGTGCTGAAGGTGACGCTGCTCGGTGTGTCGGGCGTGATGCTGGCGTACCTGCTCTCGCCGTCGCCGCTCTGGCTGATTGCGGTCGTGCCCTTGAGCTCGACGTTCAACGGCCTGTCGCTGGCGAACATGGGCGGCCTCCTCAGCCGGTCGGTGCCGCCTCAGGTTCAGGGCGAGATTCTCGGGATCGGGTCGAGCATCCAGGCGCTCGCGAACGCGCTGCCGCCGCTGCTCGGCGGGTTCGTCGCGGCGTCGTTCGCCCCGGAGGCGCCCGTGCTGGCCGCGGCATTGACGATGTTCGTGGCGTGGCTGATCTTCGTGTCGACGTTCAGGGCGGCGCCGGTTGTCGCGGCGGCGGCGGTGAACGTGCCGCAGCATTAGGCGGGAACGTCCGGCTAAAGCCGGACGCTACATCCGATTTACGCGGGCGCGGGCGTCCCCTGCGGTGTCTTCGTCGGGACCGTCAGCGCGAAGCCGCCGCGCTTGAGCAGCGCCTCGAACCCCGGCTTGTCCACGGCCTTCGAGTAGGCCTCGTCCGGGGCGACGAGCTTCTTGGTGACGAGCTCCATCAGCGCGTCGTTCAGGCTCACCATCCCGACGGCCTTGCCGACCTGCATCATCGACGGGATCTGAAACGTCTTGCCCTCGCGGATCAGGTTGCTGACCGCGGAGGTCGCGATCAGCACCTCGAGCGCGGCGACGCGGCCGCCGCCGATCTTGCGGCACAGGTTCTGCGCGATGACGCCGCGCAGCGATTCCGACAGCATGATGCGGATCTGCGCCTGCCGGTCGGCCGGGAACTGATCGATGATGCGGTCGACCGTGGACGCCGCCGTCGTCGTGTGCAGCGTGCCGAACACGAGGTGCCCGGTCTCGGCGGTCTCGATGGCGATGGCGACGGTCTCGAGGTCGCGCAGCTCGCCGACCAGCACGATGTCCGGATCTTCGCGCAGCGCCGCGCGCAGCGCGTCCTTGAACGAGTCGGTGTGCGTGCGCACCTCGCGCTGGTTGATCAGGCACTTCTGGTTCTGGTGCACGAACTCGATCGGATCCTCGATCGTGATGATGTGGTCCTGGCGGTTGCGGTTGATGTAGTCGATCATCGCGCAGAGCGTCGTCGACTTGCCCGAGCCGGTCGGGCCGGTCACGAGCACCAGCCCCTTGTTCAGCTTGCACAGCTGCAGGATCGCGCGGCGAGAGGCCGAGCTGCTCGGCGGTCAGGATCTTCGACGGGATGACGCGGAACACGGCGCCGGGGCCCTTGCGATCGGCGAAGCACGTTGGAGCGGAAGCGGGCGAGGCCCGCGAATCTCGTAGGCGAAGTCGGTGTCGTGCCGCTCGGTGAACTCCTTGCGGTTCTTCTCCGGCATGATCGGCCCGAGCAGCGAGCACCAGGTCCTGCGGCGTGAGCGGCGCCGCCGCCTCGATCGAGCGGCTGCATGCGCCCGTCCTTGCGGACGATCGGCGGGGAGCCGACGCACAGGTGCAGGTCGGAGGCGCCTGCGGCGACCATCGCGTGGAAGAGCGCGATCGATGGGCGGGGCAGTGCGCTCATGACTCCGTGACCTCGCTGACCTCGACGATGTGCGCGACGTTGACGATGAGCGTCGCGTCGCCGGTTTCGACGTACCGGAAGATCTCGGGCTGCCGCGCCCAGTCGCTCAGCCGGTCGTGTCCCTCCGGCCGGTAGACCCGCACGGCGCCGGTGATGCGCTGCGCCGTTCGAGAGCAGGACGAGACGACCCGCCGCGTCGCGACGTCGTATCCGGGGTCGAGCGCCGCCTCGTTCCTCGGCGAGCGTGACGATCACCACGTGCGAGCGATTGTAGAGGACGGTGCGGACGCCGTCCTGGCCGTGGATCTCGAACGGGAAGAATCCCGGCTCCGAGTTCAGCAGATCGCCGACGCGCTCGGGACCGTCGTGGCGCGTGCTGCTGCTCGCAAGGAAGAAGCAGCCGCGCTCGGCAGTGCCGCTCGAGAGCGTCACGGTCGCGCTGGCGCGGCGTTTTTCGACTCGGTATTCGGATGGAGCTGTACTGATAGGCATGGCCTCGTGTGTTATCGGTTTGTGCTGCTCGTCTCGATACTACGCATGCACGCTGATCCGAGGCCCGAGCCCGGCACGGCCCGCCGCGGCTGACGAGGCCCGCGCGGCTGTGCCACACTGTGCCAATGTCTGCAGATCTGGAATCCCGCCTGGAGTCGTACGGCGAGCTCGCCGTGAGAGTGGGCCTCAATCTCAGGGCCGGCCAGCGCCTGCTGGTCATCGGACCCCTGGCGAGCGGAGGCGCCTCGCTCGAAGCGGCGCCCCTGGTCCGGCATATCGTGACCAGTGCGTACAAGGCGGGCGCCTCCCTGGTCGAGGTCATCTGGGGCGACGAGCCGCTCCAGCTCGTGCGTTTCCAGCACGCTCCCCGGGACTCGTTCGACCAGTTTTCGACCTGGCTGCCCAAGGCTCTCTTCGAACACGCCGAGGCCGGGCACGCCGTCCTGTCGGTATACGCCAACGATCCCGATCAGCTGAAGGATCAACCGATCGAGCTCGTCGGCGCCGTGCAGCAGGCTGTGTCGCGCGGCGTGCGCCCGTTCAGGGATCTCATCTCCCGCAACCAGACCAACTGGACGGTCGTCGCGGCGGCCGGTTCGGGCTGGGCGGCGCGCGTGTTCCCGCACTTGCCGCCGGAGCAGCAGGTGCCGCGCCTGTGGGATGCCATCGGCGCGCTCTGCCGGCTGGATCGCCCGGATCCTGTGGCCGCATGGGAAACGCACCTGAA
Organism: uncultured Acidobacteriota bacterium; assembly: GCA_963712905.1. GTDB lineage: Bacteria > Acidobacteriota > Vicinamibacteria > Vicinamibacterales > CAVVIG01 > CAVQJU01. Next base: position 80,121 of record CAVQJU010000011.1, read on the forward strand.
GGCGCTCGCGCTGCGTCGCGACTACCTGAACAACAAGCGCTACTCCGCGCTCAAGTACGCCGGGCCGGGCACCGACCTGACCATCGGACTTCCTGACGGGCATCTGTGGGTGAGCGGCCGGTCCGAGAGCCGATCGGGTATCGCGTTCGCGCCGAACCTGCCGACCGAGGAGGTGTTCACGATGCCGCGGGCCGACAAGGTGGACGGCGTCGTGCGCTCGACCAAGCCGCTCAGCTACGGCGGGACGGTCATCGAGAACTTCGAGCTGAAGTTCTCGGGAGGCCGCGCCATCAACGTCGCCGCCGAGCGCGGGCAGGCGGTGCTTCAGCAGCTGGTCGACACGGATCCGGGTGCGGCGCGTCTCGGCGAGCTGGCGCTCGTGCCGCACAGCTCACCGGTCGCGCAGTCGGGCCTGCTGTTCTACAACACGCTGTTCGACGAAAACGCGGCGAGCCACGTCGCGTTCGGCTCGGCGTACAAGTTCACGCTGCGCGGCGGCGAGCACATGGCCGACGAGGACTTCGAGCGCGCGGGCGGCAATCGGAGCGCCGTGCATGTCGACTTCATGATCGGCTCGCCGGAGCTCGACGTGGACGGCGTCCTGCCGACCGGCGCCGCCGAACCGCTGATGCGCAAAGGGGAATGGGCCGGCGCGCTCGTAAGTAGTGCAGGCCTTCAGGCCTGCCTCGCTCGTGCCGCGAGCAGCGCCAGTTCCTCCGCGTACAACTTCTTCATGAAGCGCGTCGAAATGAACCGTTCGAGCGCGCCCGCAAGACCGTTGCGCGAAGTCATCTCCGTCGTGAACGTGACGCGGGTGCCGCTGCCGGACGGGCTCTTCTCAACCAGGAAGGTCGTCTTCGACGCCGCCGGCTCGACGTATTCCTCCACCAGCACACGTCCGGGTTCCGGTTCGGTCACGGACCCTCTGAATCGCTGAGTCTGCCCGAGTGCCCGAACCTCGAACCGGATGACGGTGCCCGCGCCGATGCCGCCCTTCTCGACCGTCAGGTTGCGGAACTGCTTCGGCAGGATGTGCGGGTGGCCGTTGTGGTAGTCGGCGATGATCGCGTACACGCGATCGGGCGGCGCATCCATGTCCGCCGATGCGACGACGGTGTACTCGGTGGACACGGCCGCTAGAACGTCTTGAAGCGGGCGCGCTTGATCGTGGCGGTGTCGGCCGCGCCTCCCGTGATCACGTGCGTGGCGCCAGCCGGCAGCTTGCCGCCGGGCGTGACGCTCGCGGCTTCACCGCGGACGAGCACGTCGAGGACGAAGCGCGGATCGCTCGGCGGCCGAGCGGCAGCCGATGTCCTGGCCTTTGGACGGGTCGAGGCTTTCGCGGTTTTCCGTTGAGGCTGGCGGGTTGAAGCTTTTGCCCGTTTTCGTTGCGGCATCACGACCTCTCCCCCCATATTAGCCCGGATGAAAGTTCAAAGTGCAAAGTGCAAAGTGGAGAAGTTACTTCTCCACTTCTGACTTCTTCGTACTTTGAACTTTCACTCTTAGCCCGGCCTTAGTCGAACCCGCAGTCGAACGTGCGGCGCCGCAGGACGAGATCGGGCCCCTGTTTCACCACCACGTGCGTCTTGGTCACGTGCGGGTGAACGAGACCGGCCACCTTGTGGGCGTGGTCTTCGACCTCGACGCGTCCCCGCTGGAACAGGTCGTCGGTGAACGACTCGGCCGCGTTCTGAGCCGACCGCGAGTCGGCGGCGCCGGCCGTCGTCAGCGACGCGGCGGTGACGCCGAACTTCTTCGGCTGCTCGGCCGCGCGGACCTTCAGCACCATGCCGGAGAGGCCGTACGCCGCCGCGGAGATCGAGGCGAGCGGCAATTCCCGGGACGGCAGCACTCCGATAGAGGCAGCGGCTCCGACTGAGCGGCGGCCCGGACGGGGCGCCGCGGTCACCGTCGCCGCGGCTTGGAGCGACAGGATTCCGCGGCGGACAAACGCGCTCTTGATGACGTCCCGATACTTGCCGCCAAACGGCGCAGCTTCGCCCGCGTCGAGCATGTGCGCGGCGACCTGGCTGAAGTAGTCGGGGACCACCGGCGCGTCCTTGACGCCGGCCACGAGGAGCTGCGCCGCCTCTTTCGTGACGGCCACGAGCTGTTCGCCGCTTGCGCCGTCGCCCTTCGTCTTGAACATGCCCGCGAGCATGTCGAGGAAGCCCGCGGTGAACACACGCGAGAACGAGTGCGGTTCCGACGACAGCGCGCTGGACGGCGCCGAGGGCGGCAGCGTCTGCGGATCGCGGTAGAAGAACGAGTTGACCGCGTTGCGCAGGCTGTCGCGATCGACGGCGTCGGGGTGTTCCGCGCGAATCGCCGCGCCCAGCTGTTCGGCGAGCCGGGACAGCCGCGAGTTGCGGTTCAGCACGCCCTGCGTGTCGGTCAGCACGCGCTGGCGGAACGGCTCGACCTGCAGCGCCGTCAGGATGGCGCTCATGTCCCCGAACGACTCGTGGAAGGCCGCGGCTTCGATCGTTTGCGCGTCGAACAGCTCGGGCCGCAGCGCATCGAGGATCGCGTGGCCCATCTCGTGGCAGACGACGTCGGGGCTCTCGCCGGAAAAAAACGTCCGCGTGCCGACGGCTGCGTGGAAGAAGTGCAGGCCCGGAGCATCCCCGAACCCGCCGCGCGTGTAGAACGCGTTCAAGTCCACCCCGTCGTCGAGGATGACCGGCAGCACCTTGCCGACTTCCCATGAGAGCGCGGGGCTGATGCCGCCCCAGAAGTCGGAGCCGCGCCGGAGCGACGTCGCACAGGCGTAGTAGCGGAATTCCGGCGTGCCGGGCTGGTAGATCTTCGCGGCTGGAGCCGCGCCGCCGATCCTCGTCGGCAGCGGCTGCGCGCCGAGGGTGGGCGCGGGCACCTGGATGGGCGTCGGCGCCGGCGTTACGTTGGGATCGCCCGGGTCGTCCTCCCAGGTCGGTACGAGTTTCTTCTGGCTCTTCTTGGTGCTGGCGGCTGCGGCGGTTGACGGTTTCTGGCGACGGGTGCGGGTCTTGCGAGGGGCTTTCCTGGCCATGCGCATCCTCCTCTTCTGGTGCTGTTATACGCGTGTACGCGCAGAGCGGAAGAGGGCGGGCGCAAAAGCCCGTGCAACTCCTGGTCTCCACTAATCGTGTCGGTCAGGCGTGTTTCGTTTCACCAGCCTGCTGCGACTACGGCCGTAGGGTGCTGGACGCGCGCCTTGCCCAGTTGCTGTTCGCACATGCCGAGGCTGTCTCCGTGATCCCAGGCCGAGCTTCGTGTTTGCGGACCCGTGAGGCCGAAGCGCGGCGGCGTCAAACGTCCGGCTGAAGTCAGACGTTACGGGCGTTTTTCGGAGAGCGGCCGCAGCGGAATCGGGCCGCTCGACGTGGCGTCGCCCGTGATCACGCGACGCAGGTAGCCGGCCTGACCGAGATGAAACGCGGCGTGGCCGGACAGGTGAAGCAGGAACATGCCGGTCCGGAAGGGCAGGCCCATCACGGGCTCGGGCAACGGCGCCTCGAAGGTCTCACCGGACAACCCGGGCAGCACGTCGCGCACCACACGGATGGCCGCGTCGAGCTCGGACGCGACCTCGACGCGCGTGCCGGAGCGCCGGCCGAATTCCAGCTCGCGGTTGCGGACATAGCCCGTGCCGCCGAGCACGCCACCGATGTAGTACTGCAGGTTGCCCGCAACGTGCAGGGCCAGGTTGGCGGCGGAGTTGGTGACGCCCGGAGCCGTTTGCCAGGGGCTCGCGTCGTCAGGAAACAGGAAGATCTCGCGTTTCAGGCCTTCGAGCTCGCGGACCATCGCGAGGGCGATGTCGTGCGCGGCCTGATTCACTTGCCGTGCTTGATGAACGTTCCGGCACGATATTCGGCGACGGCCTGACGTATCTCCTCGTCGGTATTCATCACCATAGGGCCGTACCAGGCGACCGGTTCTTCAATCGGTTTTCCGGATACCAGGAGGAAGCGGACACCCTGCTCGCCGGCCTGCACCGTGACTTCGTCGCCGCGGTCGAACAGCAACAGTGAGCGGTTGCCCAGGTTGTCGGCCGACGATCCGTTGCCCCCGGCGACGCCGTCGGTTTTCACCGCACGCGGGTCCGACGCGTTGCGGAATGTCCCGGAGCCCGCGAATACGTACGCAAACGCGTGACGGCTCGTTTCGACCGGCAGCGTTTTCCGCTTGCCGGGCGCGACCGACACGTCCAGGTAGACGGGATCGGCCGCGATGCCGTCCACGGGACCGTTCGTGCCCCCGAAATTGCCGCAGACAACCCGCACGCGCGTCCCGTCGTCGTCCACGACCTCCGGGATGTCCTTGCCCGAGATGTCCTGGTAGCGCGGCGTCGTCATCTTGAGCGACGAGGGAAGATTCGCCCACAACTGGAACCCGTGCATCCGGCCCTGCGCGTCGCCCTTGGGCATCTCCTGATGGAGGATGCCGCTGCCGGCCGTCATCCACTGGACGTCGCCGCCCGACAGCGTGCCGGTGTTGCCGAGGCTGTCGCCGTGATCCACCTGGCCCGCGAGCACGTACGTGATGGTTTCGATACCGCGATGGGGGTGCCAGGGGAAGCCCGCCAGATATTCCTCGGGGTTGTCGTTGCGGAAGTCGTCGAACAGCAGGAACGGATCGAACTCCTTCGGGTCGCCGAACCCGAAGCCGCGCTGCAGTTTGACACCGGCGCCTTCGATGGTGGGCCGAGGCCTCAGGATCTTCTTGACGGCTCGTATGGACAAGTCGCTACCTCAGATGTGCTAGCTGATCCGAGTATATACTTTCGCCTATGAAAATGAACGCGCTGGCGCGTCTGTCCCTTGCGATTGCGCTGTCGGCCGGCCTCTGGGTGGCCTATGCCTACGGGCAGCCGTTCGGCACGACGGCGGCGAAGCTGACGACCGTGAAAGTGAGAGACGACCTGTTCGTGATCCACAACGATTTCGTTCCCGGCAACACGACCGTGCTCATCACGAGCGCGGGCGTCGTGCTGGTCGACGACAAGTTCGAAATCGATCACGACAACATCGTCGCCGCGGTGAAGAAGCTCACGAACCAGCCGATCAAGTACGTCATCAACACGCATCATCACGCCGACCACAGCGGCGGCAACGCGAAGCTGCAGGCGATGAGCGTGCAGGCGATCGCGTCCGAGCAGGCCCGCGAGAACATGGTCGACGGCAAGCTGAGCGGGCTGCCGACCATGGTGTTCGAGCACCACGCGCACGTGTACCTCGGCGGCAAGAACGTCGAGCTCTACCACTTCGGCCGCGCCCACACCAACGGCGACGTCGTCGTGTACTTCCCGGCGCAGCGGACGCTGGCGGCCGGCGACATGTTTACGTTCGGCGACGCGACGCCCGAGCTCATCGACTACGCCGGCGGCGGGAGCGCCAAGGAGTGGACCTCGACGCTCGACTCGGCGCTGCAGCTCGATTTCGACAACGTCGTGCCCGGCCACGGCGTCGTGACGACGAAGGCCGAGATGCGGAAGTACCGCGACAGCACGCTGCGCCTGCGCAACCGCGTCCACGATCTCGTGGTCCAGAAGAAATCGCGCGACGACATCGCGAAAGTCATGCGCACCGAGTTCCACTGGGCCGATCTGCACATCAGCGTCAGCCTCGATGGCGCGATGGCGGAAATGCAGTAAACGAATTCGGTCGTCAGTCGTAGCGCGGCCCTTTCAGGGCCGCGAACGCGGGGCTGAAAGCCCCGCGCTACGGATTGTCGCCCCGCTAACGCAAAGACAACACAAACACTACGCGCGCGCGTCCCGATCGAATGCTACAGATCGATCGAGGGCACACGCATGAACCTGTCGGAACTCTTCATCAGGCGGCCGATCGCCACCAGCCTCGTCATGCTGGGGATCGCGGTGTTCGGCATCGTCGCGTACCGCGCGCTTCCGGTCAGCGACCTCCCGAACGTCGACTTCCCGACGCTCAACGTCAACGCCGCCCTGCCGGGCAGCGATCCCGGCACGATGGCCTCCGCGGTGGCGAGCCCTCTCGAGCGTCAGTTCACCACGATCGCCGGCCTCGACGAAATGACCTCGTCCAGCCAGACCGGCGGTTCGAACGTCACGCTGCAGTTCGATCTCGCGCGGAGCATCGACAGCGCCGCGGTCGACGTCCAGACGGCCATCGCGGCCGTGATGCCCCTGCTGCCGGCCGGGATGCCGGCGCCTCCGTCGTTCCGGAAGTTCAACCCCGCCGACCAGCCGATCATGTTTCTCGGTCTGACGTCGGACACACTGCCGATGTACGTGCTCGACGACTACGCCGAAACGATGATCGCGCCGCGAATCTCCATGGTGAACGGGGTGTCGCAGGTGCAGGTGCAGGGGGCGCAGAAGTACGCGGTGCGCGTTCAGGTCGATCCCGCAGAAGCTGCAGTCCGAGAAGGTGGGCCTGAACGAAGTGAACGCCGCGCTGCAGAACTGGAACGTCAACCTGCCGACCGGCCAGCTGTTCGGCCCCGACGAGACGTTCAACATCCAGGCCGGCGGGCAGCTGATGAACGCCGACGCCTTCCGCCCGCTGGTGGTGGCGTACCGGAACGGGGCTCCGCTGCGGCTGTCGCAGGTGGCGAACGTCGTCAACAGCGTCGAAGACAACAGGAACGCGTCGTGGCTCTACTCGGCGAACCGGTCGCAGCGCTCGATCAGCCTGTCCGTCATGCGCCAGCCCGGCAGCAACACCATCGAAATCACGGATGCGATCCGCGAGCTGCTGCCGAAGTTCCGCGCCGATCTGCCGCCCTCCGTGCATCTCGCCGTGCGGGGCGACCGCTCGCGCAACATCCGCGAGGCGTTCACCGACATCCAGGTGACGATGATCGCCACGCTCGTGCTCGTGGTCGCGGTGATCTTCCTCTTCCTGCACAACGGATCCGCCACGCTCATTCCAGCCCTCGCGCTGCCGTTCTCGATCCTGGGCACGTTCGCGGTGATGCAGGTCATGGGGTTCACCCTCGACAATCTCTCGATGATGGCGCTCATCCTGTCGATTGGTTTCGTGGTCGATGACGCGATCGTGATGCTCGAGAACATCGTGCGGCACATGGAGCTCGGCGAGTCGCCGCTCGCGGCGTCGCTGGCCGGATCGAAGGAAATCGGCTTCACGATCGTCTCGATGACGGTGTCGCTCGCCGCGGTGTTCATCCCCATCCTGTTCATGAGCGGCATCCTGGGGCGGCTCTTCAGGGAATTCGCCGTGACGATCACCGCCGCGATCCTGATTTCCGGCGTCGTGTCGGTGACGCTGACGCCGATGCTGTGCAGCCGCTTTCTTCGCGTGAACGCGCTGCGGGCGAAGGGCCGCTTCGCCGGCTTCATGGAGCGGATATTCAACGTCACGTACAGGGCGTACGAGCGCAGCCTGCGCCTGACGCTGCGTCACCGGCCCGCCATGCTCCTCGTCTTCGCCGCCGTGCTCGCGGCCACCGTCCGGATGTTCGTGATCGTCCCGAAAGGCTTCATCCCCGATCAGGACAACGACTCGATGAACATCAACCTTCGCGCGGCGCAGGGCACGTCGTACTTCGAGATGGTGAAGAACGCCAGGCAGGTGGCCGAGATCGTGAGCCGGAACCCCTACGTGGACACGTTCTTCGTGAGCACCGGCGGGGGAACGAGCGCGATGAACACCGCCCGGCTCAACGTCCAGCTGACGCCGCGTCGGACGCGCCCGCTCACCGCCGCGCAGGTTGCGCAGCAGCTTCGGCCGCAGCTGTCGCGATTTCCGGGGTTTCAAGCCTTCATCAGCCTGCCGCCGGCGATCCAGATCGGCGGGCGCATGGCCAACAGCAGCTACACGCTGACGGTCGAGAGCGCGGATTCCGCGAACCTCTTCGACTGGGCGTCGCGCCTGGAACGCGAAATCGTGAAGCTGCCCGAGCTGCAGGATGTCTCGGACGACATGGAAGTGAAGAGCCCGCGCGTGGACCTGGTGGTCGACCGCGACGCCGCGGCCGCCGTGGGCGTGAACGTGAGCGATATCGAGAACACGCTCTACGACGGCTACGGGCCTCAGTGGGCCACCACGATCTACGGGTCGAAGGCCCAGTACAAGGTGCTCCTCGAGCTCGATCCGAAAGATCAGGAACAGACCGACGCGTTGAAGAAGATCTCGTTCAAGGCGGCATCGGGCGCGCTGGTTCCGCTGGAATCCGTGGTGTCGTTCAACGAAACGGTGGGACCGCAGACCGTCAACCATGCGGGGCAGCTCCCGGCCGTGACGATCTCGTTCGCGCTGCGGCCCGGCGTCGCGCTCGGCGCGGCGGTCGAGCACATTCAGCGCGTCTCGTCGGGCCTGCTTCCGCCGACGGTGACGACGAACTTCCAGGGCTCCGCCAAGGTGTTTCAGGCCTCGCTCCAGAACCTCGGTCTGCTCCTCGTAATTGCGATCGGCGTCGTCTACATCGTGCTCGGGATGCTCTACGAGAGCTACATCCACCCGTTGACGATTCTTTCAGGCCTGCCATCGGCCGGCCTCGGCGCGCTCGTCACCCTGTGGCTCTTCGGCAACGAGCTGAACATCTACTCTTTCGTGGGGCTCGTGATGCTCGTGGGGATTGTGAAGAAGAACGCCATCATGCAGATCGACTTCGCGCTCGACGCCGAGCGGCACCACGGCAAGGCTCCGGCCGATGCGATATACGAAGGCTGCCTGATCCGGTTCAGGCCCATAATGATGACGACGCTGGCGGCGCTCCTGGGCTCCGTGCCCATCGCTCTCGGATTTGGCGCAGGCGGGGAAGCGCGGCGTCCCCTCGGTCTGGCTGTCGTCGGAGGGCTGGTCGTGTCGCAGCTCATCACCCTGTACCTGACCCCCGTCGTGTATACATATATGGCAGCGCTCACCCGGAAACAGACCATGCCGGCTACGCTCACGCTGCAGCCCATCGTCTCGCGAGAATGACGAAACCCGGAGCGTGGCACGGCGCGCTGGTGGGCGCGACGCTCACCGCCGCTTTCGTGGCCGTGTCGTTCCTGGGCTGGGCAGCCGCCGGCCTGCCGTTCCTGCCGTTCGATCTCTTCGACTGGATCGCCCGCATCCTTCCCGGTTCCATCGTCACCGCCGGCATCGAGTCCACGGTCGCCATCAGCCGTGCCCTGGGCGCGTCGAGCCTGGGCTCGGCCGCCAAGTCCGTGGAGCAGGCCGAGGCGATCGGCGGCGTGCTGATTGCCGGCGCGGCCGGCGGCGCGCTGTTGTTCGCGCTGCTCCGGCTCTCGAGCGAACCGGCCCTGCTGCTGAGCGCGATCCTCGGCGCGATTGTGGGTGGCATCGCCCTCGTCATCGAGCACCAGCTGGACCGCATCGCGACAGGCCCGGCGCTCAGCGGACCGTGGGTCTTCGCGACGGTCCTGGCCTGGGGCCTCGCGTTCGGCTGGGCCCACGACCAGCTCTCGGGCGTCGCCAGCGTCCCTGGAAGCCAAGCGCCGGTTGGACGCGCCGGCCGGCGGCTATTCCTCCTGCAGCTCGGCGGGTCCACTTTCATCACGGCGCTCGCCTCGACGACCGCCGGCATCCTGTTCTTCGGGCGTACCGACAGCCTGAGCGGGACGCGCTGGTCCGACACACACCTGCTGCCGAACGCGGACGCCGCGGTGACGCCGGTCATCGGCACGCGTCCGGAGTTCACGCCGCTCGACCTCCACTACCGCGTCGACACGAACACGCGCGCGCCGCGGATCGATCTCGAACGCTGGCGGCTGCGAGTCACCGGGATGGTGCAGCGTCCGCTGGCGTTCAACCTGGACGAACTGCGCCAGTACGAACCCGTGCACGAGTTCGCGACGCTGTCGTGCATCTCGAATCCGCCGGGCGGCGACTTGATCAGCACGACGCGGTGGACGGGCGTGAGCCTGAAGCGGCTGCTGCAGGCGCTGATTCTGGATCCCGCCGCTACCCATCTGCGCGTGACCTCGGCAGACGGGTTTTTCGAGACCGTGTCGATCGCGGCGATACGGAGCGACGAGCGCATCATGCTGGCCTATGCGTGGGACGGCGTGCCGCTGCCCGTCGAACACGGGTTTCCGCTGCGCCTGTTCGTACCGGATCTCTACGGGATGAAGCAGCCGAAGTGGATTGTGTCGCTGGAGGCGCTGGACCGCTGGCAGCCGGGGTACTGGGTGACGCGCGGTTGGGATCGCGAGGGAAGGGTGGCAGTCGCTTCGGCCATTGATGTGGTTCGTCGGGTCGCTGCTCCCGGGATGGTCGAGCTTGGCGGCATCGCGTTCGCCGGAACGCGCGGCATATCGAAAGTCGAGGTCCGGGTGGACGAGGGCGACTGGCAGCCGGCCGACCTGCGCGCTCCGCTGTCAGGCACCACGTGGGTGGTCTGGCGCGCCATGCTGACGGCGGCCCCGGGCGAGCACGTGTTCGCCGCCCGGGCGTACGACGCCGCCGGGCGGCGGCAGGACGGTGGGCTGCATACGAAGAGGTTAGAGGTTGGAGGTTAGAGGTTAGGGGTTAGGGGTTAGGGGATGGGGGCTTGGGGCTGGGGGCTGGGGAAGAACCCCTCCCGCTGTCCCGAAGCCCCAGCCCCTGGCCCCCAGTCCCCAGCCCCTGCGAGATCAGGTATTATTCGCGCCATGAAACGAATCACCTTTCTGGCAGCCCTCGTCACCGTTGGCTCCCTGTCGCTCGGCGTCGCAGCGTTCCAGCAGCCCCCGGCCGGCGCCGCGGCACCCCGCGTCGTCGAAGTCGAAAAGCTGCGCGACAACCTGTGGATGCTCAAGGGGGGCGGCGGGAACACCGCAGTGTTCGTGCGGACCGACGGCATCACGGTCGTCGACACGAAGAACCCCGGCTGGGGCCAGCCGATCCTCGACCAGATCAAGAAGATCAGCGACAAGCCGATCACGACGATCATCAACACCCACACGCACGGCGATCACGTGAGCGGCAACGTCGAGTTCCCCGCGTCGGTCGAGATCATCGTCCAGGAGAACACCAAGGCCAACATGCAGGAGATGCGCGGACCGACCGGCATCGCCCCGCCGGCAGGCGGCCCGGCCCCGAACATCTTCAAGGCCAACAACGGCAAGGGCATGGCGACCAAGACCTTCAAGGACAAGATGACGGTCGGCAAGGGCCCCGACGAAGTCGATCTGTTCTACTTCGGCCGCGGGCACACGAACGGCGATGCCTGGGTCGTCTTCCCGGCGCTGCGCCTCGCGCACGCGGGCGACATCTTCTCGGGCAAGAACCTCCCGCTGCTCGACGCGAACAACGGCGGCAGCGGCGTCGCCATCGGCGACACGCTCGCCAAGGCCGCCAAGAGCCTGAAGAACATCGACACCATCATCACCGGCCACAGCACGACGATGACGATGGCCGACCTGGCGGAGTACGCCGAGTTCAACAAGGACTTCATGAAGGAAGTCCAGGCCGGGAAGAAGGCCGGCAAGTCCGTCGACGACATCGCCAACGCCTGGAAGATGCCCGAGAAGTACAAGGGCTACACGGTGCCGACCGCCGCCGCGCTGACGCGGCTCAAGGCCAACGTGCAGATCGTCATGGACGAGACAAAATAAGTGCACCGTCGGACAGTCCAGGCCGCGCTGCTCGTCAGCGCGGCCTTTTTTGTTTCGGTCAATGCGCAGACGCCGACCCCGGCCGAGCAGGTGGCGCCGAAGGCCCGCGGCTACGTCGCTCCGCGCACGGCGTGGGGCGATCCCGATCTGAACGGCATCTGGCCCAGCATCGACATGGTCCGCGTGCCGGTCCAGCGCGCGCCGCAGTACGGCACGCGCCTCTTCATGACGGCGGACGAGCACGCCATCCTCGAAAAACGGGAACAGGAACAGATCGTCCGGATGGCGGCCGACGGCGCCGGCGGCGCGACCGGAGCTCCCGGCCACTGGGTGGAGTGGGGCAAGACGCAGCTGCAGACATCCCTGCTGATCGACCCTCCCGATGGGCGGATGCCGCCGATGACGCCCGCAGGCCAGGCCCGTACGGCCGCGGCGCCCAAAGGGACGCTGTTCGGCGCGCAGCTGGACAGCCCGGACGATTTCTCGATGTGGGAGCGCTGCATTTCGCGCGGCGCGCTCGGTTCGACGCTGCCCGTCCTGTACAACAGCGGGATCGACATCACGCAGGGGTCCGGTTTCGTGGCCATCCGCTACGAAATGATCCACGACTACCGGATCATCCCGCTCGGCAGCCGTCCGCACCTGCCGTCATCCATCAAGCAGTACATGGGCGACGCGCGCGGCCATTTCGAAGGCGACACGCTCATCGTCGAGACGACGAATTTCACCGAGAGGATTGGCGTCGGACTGAGCGGCGGCGGGACGCCGAACAGCTTCGCGATGCGGCTGACCGAGCGGTTCACGCGCGTGTCGAAGGACACGATCCGCTACGAAGCGACCGTCAACGATCCGGACACCTGGACGGCGCCGTGGACCGTTGCGTTCCCGCTGACCCGCATGCCGGACTACGGCATGTTCGAGTACGCCTGCCACGAAGGCAACCACGGCCTCAGGAACGCCCTCAGCGGCTCACGCGCCGAAGAACACGCTCAGAAGTAGTGCAGGCCTTCAGGCCTGCCGGATCAGAAGTACAGCCTGATGCCGCCGCCGGCCTGAATTCCTCCGGCATCCGACTTCGGGCTCGTCAGCGCGCCCGACAATGGGAACTCGACCGAGGTGTGCGAGTAACGCACCAGCCCGCCGATGCCGATGTTCTTCGAAAGTTTGACCGCAAAGTCCACGCCGGCATTGACTCCCACGCTGTCGGCGCTGGCCCTGGTCGTTGACGCGGCCGTAAAGGTAGCCGTGTCGTACGGGTAGCGTTCGGCGAACGTGATGCCGGTGACCAGATCCTGCGTGACGTGGAACCACGACGGCCCGACCGAGACCGCGATGTCGACGCTCTTGCCAGCCCGGATCACGTAGGCCGCCTGCACGTGGGTGACGAGCTCGTTCCGCTCGAGGCCGCCAGCCACTCCGGCCACCGAGCGCGGCGTGTTGTAGAAGAAGGGATGGGGGATGGCCGACGCGATGTCACCGTCGTTCTGTTTCATGAACGACGAGACGGTGACGCCGGCATGCAGGCCCCCGGCCACCCTGACGAGTACGCCGCCGTCGAAGAAGGCGCCGCTTCCGACGTTGTACGACGTGTCGACGGTCGCGTTCTCCGCGTAGATTGGTCTGGTCGTCGAGCTCGTGACCGCGATCGATGACGGCTGCACGCCTCCGTTGGCGCTGATACGAACGCGCGGGCGCGCTGGGCCACGGGCGGGTGGCGTGGCCTGGGCGCTTTGCGCGCGGACCGTCCCGGCGCCCGCGCCGGCGAGAACCATCCAGACTCCGATTGCCGTGATGGCTCGCATCAGTTCACCCCCACGGCGGTCCAGGCGTCGCGGACGGCGTTGTACGGCGCGCTGTTGAGCCCGTAGAGATCCTGCGCCGCGCGCAGCGTGACGGCCCGCGCCACCGAGAAGTTCGCGTTGGCAGGCATCAGTTGCGTGAAGCCGCGGTAGAACACCTTCTCGATCTGCTCGCGATTGGAGGCGCCGACGCCCTGCACACGAAGGCCGGACGTGCGGTTCGTGCCGCCTTCGATGGCGAGGTAGAAGGCGTGGTTGGGAATGCCGGAATTGGTGTGCACGCCGCCGTTGTCGTTGTCCTCGTCTGGCGGCAGCAGCACCCGCTTGCTGTAGTGATCGGGTTGGCCGAAGAGGCCGGGATCGGACATCGAGCGGACTCCATCGAGCGCGCCCGGCAGCGCCGCCCGGGCGATGTCTTCCCCGAGGAGGTAGTCCGCTCTCAGCAGGCCCGTCCCAGGGGGCTGAAAGAAGAACTCGACGCTGGTGCCCATGATGTCCGAGAAGGCCTCGTTGAGCGCCCCGGACTCGTTGACGTATTCCAGGTTCGACGAGTAGTTCGTCACGCCGTGCGTGAGCTCGTGCGCGACCACGTCGAGCGCCCCCGAGAAATAGTCGAGAAATTGCCCGGTCGTCAGGTAGGTGCCGCCAGGGATCCCTTCGCCGTAGACCATGATCCCGCCCGCGCACTGACCGCAGTAGAACGCGTTGAAGAACAGGTCGCCGATGATCGGGCCGGGCTCGACCAGATCGGACCGCTGCACGGAATGAACCATGTTTCGGAGAGGGTGGTCCGCGTTGTCGAGGCCGCGGCGTCCGAAGCGCTTGAAGTAGTAGTCGTACGTGTACGCCGAGTACGTGTGGGCATCGACGACCGCGGCGTCGGTCCAGTTGTTCGACGTGCTCGACGCGATGTCAGCTGTTGAGAGCGGGATGACGTCGTTGAGAATATTGACCGCCCGGACGGTGTTGCCGCGCATGTCGTAGGTCACGATGGACGGGGGCCTCAGCGGATCGGAGGCGAGGAAGGCGCCGCCGGAGCTCGTGGCGCTCACCTTCTTGTCGTCGCCGAGCACGCCGGTGCCATGCCCGATGGAGGCATTCGCGAGCTGGCGCTGCAGCATCCCGTAGTGCCGGAGCAGCTGCCCGTTGCCGGCATCAACGAAGTAGCGGACAACGTCGCGCCTGGTCATGAGCTCGCCGACCCACGCGAGCCTGAAGCTGTCGTCGATCGGCAGGACCACCAGCTCCGGACGGTGATCGCGCAAGAATCGGGCGCCGCCGATGCGCTCGATCGCCGCCACGGCGTCCGACTCCGTCAGCGTGGGAGTGGGGTCGAGGGCGATGCCCGTGTAGATCACGCCGAACACGGAAACCGCCGACGAATCGTCCAGCTGCCGGCTCAGGCTCCCGCCCCACACCCGCACGCCACGGTGGTATTGGTCGAGCTGTTCGATGGTGCGCCGCGGGATGAGCGTGTCGGCGCGCTGAAGACGCACGCGCAGCTCGCCGCTTCGCAGCAGCCGGCTGGCCGTGTTGTCCCAGTCGCGCACGTCGGCCGGTGCGGAAGGCGTCACGGTCTGTGCACGGACCTGCGCGTGCAATGCCCGCGGCCCGCGGAACGAATGCCAGGCGAAGAAGAAAACGAAAGTGATGCCGATCGCGGACGCCAGACGTCGCACAGAGCCTCCAGGGGGCGGATCGAGAAGACCGCCCTTGCGACTATCGGGCTCGGAAAAAATCCCCGTTAGTCAGCAGGCGCTGTGACAGTGAAGGGAGGGGAAGTTGTGCGTAGCGTCCGCCTTCAGGCGGACGTTGCCGGCCGGCTGAAGCCGGCCGCTACCTCCGCGGAAGCGCGAACGCCATGTACTGGGCCGGGCCGGGCGGCGCGGCGATTCCCGTGCCTTCCCGCGGAGCGAACAGCCCGCGCCCGCCGCCGACGCAAAAGATGATGTACTCGCGCCCGCCGGCTTCGTAAACGGTCGGCACGCCCTCGACGGCCGCCGGGACGTCCATCGACCACAGCACTTTGCCGGTGTCCTGATCGTAAGCGCGAATCTTGCGGTCTGATGACGTGCCAACGAAGAGCAGGCCGCCGGCCGTGGCCGTGACGCCGCCGCGCGGCGCGTAGCTGCCGGCTTCGGTCTTGCCGCCGGGCAGGCCCGGCATCTCGCCGTGCGGAACCTGCCAGACGATCTTCCCGGTGTTCAAGTCGTACGCCGTCAGCTGCGACCACGGCGCGCCGATCGCGGACATGCCGTTGGCGTAGTTGTTCATGAAGTCGTACGGCGAGTTGTAGGCGACGAAGCCCGCCGGCGCGCCCGGGATCACGGGCGGCGACGGAGGGGCCGGCGGCGGACCGCCGCGCGCCGCGCCTTCGGGCCCGCCTGGCGCTGGCGCCGGCGCGCCGGCTGCGGCGCCTCCACGTCCTCGTCCGGTCGGGGTTCCGGGCGGTACGATCGCGAGAAGCGTCGGCAGTTCTTTCGAGACGATGAAGAACGTGCCCTTTGCCGGGTTGATCGCCGAACTGCCCCAGTTTGCGCCGCCGTTGTGGCCGGGCATCTCGATCGATCCCTGCATACTCGGCGGCGTGAACACGCCTTCGTTGCGCCACTTCTTCAAATTCTCGCGGAGGGCGGACTGTTCCTCGGCCGTGAGGTACGGGTTGATGTCCTTCTCGGTGAACGACTGCCGCGCGAACGGCGGCGGCAGCGTGGGGATCGGCTGCGTCGGCGACGTCACTTCGCCCGGCACGTCGGACTGCGGCACCGGCTTCTCTTCGATCGGCCACAGCGGTTTACCGGTGACGCGGTCGAACACGTAGAGCCAGCCCTGCTTGGTGGCCTGCGCCAGGATGTCGACGTTTCTCCCGTTGTTCCGCACCGTGAGGATCTTCGGCGCCTGCGGGAAGTCGTAGTCCCACAGATCGTGGTGGACGGCCTGGAAGTGCCACAGGCGCTTGCCCGTCCGCGCGTCGAGGGCGACGATGCTGTTGCCGAAGAGGTTGTTGCCGATGCGGTTGCCGCCGTAAAAGTCGAAGCGCGCCGTGCCGAACGGGATGTACGCGATGCCGCGCGCCTCGTCCACCGTCAGCTCGCTCCAGTTGTGCACGCCGCCGCCGCTCGCGAGCGCCGCTTCGGGCCACGTGTCGGCGCCGAACTCGCCCTTCTCGGGCACGCTGTGGAACGTCCAGACCAGCTTGCCGCTGCGCACGTCGTACGCGTGCGTGTCGCCCGGGTTGGAGATGAACTGCGCGCCGCCGGCCGGCAGCGAGACGATGAGCAGGTTCTCGAACACGCGCCCGGGATTGCCGGTCTGCAGCGGCCTGAGGCTGGTGACGTCGCGATTCAGGCCAAGGCGGACGTCCACCCGGCCGTTCTCGCCGAATGTTTCAATCGTCTTGCCGGTCGTGGCGTCGATGGCCGTCAGGAAGCCCGCGTTGAGGTAGAGCAGCCGGCGATCCTTGCGGTCGGCGCTCTCCCAGTAGTTCATGCCGCGGTCGCCGACGGCCCCCTGGTTCTCGTGCGTCCAGATTTCCTTGCCGGTGGCCGCGTCCAGCGCGACGACCGACAGGTTCTTCGCGAGCACGTACATCACGCCGTCGACGACGATGGGGTTGAAGCGGTAGGTGCGCATGTCGCCGGTCGGAAACGTCCAGGCGACCTCGAGCTTCGACACGTTCGACCTGTTGATCTGGTCGAGCGACGAGTACTGCGACGAATCGGACGCGCCCAGGTACTGGCGCCACGTGTTGAATTTCGGCTTGCCGCGCTGCTGCGCGCCAGGGACGGCGACGCACACGAGCGTCACTGCAGCGAGAACGCCTGCGGTACGGATGATGCGGGGAGTTGTTTTCATAAGGAAATCGGCCGGCCGATTATATCCCGTGCCGTGTCACTTTCCGATCGCCGGCACCCGCTGTTTGAGCTCTTCGAACCAGTGCTCGACGACGACCATGCTGGCCGGTGTCGTGCCTGGGTCGCTCTGTGCGCTGTCTTTCAGCATCAGGAACCGCTGGCCGTCGGGCGACACCTCATACTGGCGTGGCGGAAATGGCGTCGGATATTTTGCATCCAACACCTTCGCCGGCTTGCCCGCGCTGAACGTCGATCCGGACGTGTCAACCGGCACCGCGATGAGCGTATTCGATGCATCCAGGTAGAACAGCTCGCGGCCATTCCGTGACCACACGGGTCGTGTGCCACCCGCCGTTGAGATTTGCCAGCGGCCGCTGTCGACTTCGGGAAACGGCCGCACGTAGACTTCGGTGCGACCCTCAGTCGACTGGTATGCGATGTAGCGGCCGTCCGGTGAGAACTCGGACCAGACGCCGTCGAACAGGGTCTCGCCGGATGGCTCCAGCAGCGACAGGGTCGCACTGGCAGCCACTGATGTCGGTCGAATCGCGAAGTTCGCGATACGAAACAGCCGGGTGCGATACACAACGCTGGGCGCCGTCGGGACAGGGACGCCTTCAGTGATGAGGAGTCTTCCGTCCGCGGTGATGGACGTCTGATACTGCGCGTTGGCGCTCGTCGTGAGCCGTTCGACGGCGCCGGTGCCGTCCGCGGCCGCGCTGTACAGGTTGGACGCCCCCGTGCGGTTCGACGTGAAGATGATCCGCCGCCCATCGGGCGTCCAGAGCGGCAGTCCATTGATGCCCGGGCCGAAGGTCAGGCGCCGTAGCGTGGTGAGGGCACGGTCCCAGATCCAGATGTCGGTGCTCTGCTCGCTCGACAAGACAATGACCGCCAGGCGCGTGCCGTCCGGTGACAGGCGCGGGACACCGTAGGCCCGGAGTGGCGCGCCGATCGATTCCTCGCGCCCATTCCGGTCGACCCACACGAGCGACTTCGGCGTTCTCTGCACGGTCGTTCCACCCGAGACGTAGAACAGCGTGCCTTGCCTCGACACCGCGTAGTTGGCCGCGCCGGTCGGCTTGATCATCACGTCCTCGACAACCGTTACCGGGGCGCCGAGCACTTCGAGCCGGGCGAGATCGAACCGGACGGCGCGCAACGCACCGCCGGCCGCGTAGATCAGATAGCCACCTCGGCCGTCGTCAGCCGACGGATCGACGTACTCGGCCTGGGTGCCACCACGGATGAGCGTTTTGTGACGACCGGTCCGCGAATCGTGGACAGCCACCTGCGCGTTGTCGGCGTCGCCGCCGCCCATGATCGTGAACAGCACACCGCGGCCACCGGGAAGCATCGATGGGAACGCGTGGTCGCCCTCGTGCTGTGCCGCGTCGGGCGTGGTCAGAACCGTCGGTTCGCCCCCGTCCGCCGACACACGCCACAAGCCAGTCGCCGGATCGTCGGTGGCGAACACGATCGTGTTGTCGTCGCCCCAGCTCGCCCCGAGCGAGACACCCGTCAAAGGGGCCAGCGAGGTGGCCGCTCCCCCCGTGATCGACGCTTTCTGGATCTCCGCGCCCGTGAAGAGCCCGATCCACCGACTATCGGGAGAGGAGAACACGCCAAATCCGGAGACAGGGAGTGCCTGCGCACCGAGTTGATCCGTCGCGCGCACCATTAACTGGCCCCCGGCGCCGAGACCGCCGCCACCGATGTAAACAAAGGAGCGGCCGTCTGGTGAGAGAGCGATGTCGCGATCGCCGCCAGTCGCATTCAGCGGCTGAGCGGGTGGTGTCACGATGGCAAAGCGGGACGGGAGGATCGGCGTCACGGGTGCCGGCCGCGTCAGTCCCCAGGTGCCGACCGCGGCGATCGCCATGCCAAAAACCAGCGCCGCGATCGCCACCGGCGTGACGCGCTGGTGTGGTCCTGTCGCTTCCGCGAGTCTCTCCGCGGCCGGAGACTCCATCGCGTCGTCGATCTCCAGTCGGGCGCCGGCCGCCGAATCAAGGCGGCCCCTGCGATCCTTCTCCAGGCATCGCCGCAGCAACCTGCGAACCGGCAGCGGTGTGCTGGCCGGCAGGGCGCTCCAGTCCGGGTCCTTCGTCAGTACGTTCGCCACCGTGCCGGCGACGTCTTGAGCATCGAACGCGCGTCGCCCCGTCAACATCTCATAGAGCACTGCGCCGAACGCCCAGAGGTCGGTCCGCGTGTCGACCGCACGCCCGCGGGCCTGCTCGGGGCTCATGTACGCCGGGGTTCCGAGGATGACGTTGTCCTCGGTCGCGAGCGCGTCGAACGACGACGAGTCCACCGGGTTCGCAGGAGCGTCGGTTGCGTGGTCGAGCGCCTTCGCCAGCCCGAAGTCCAGCACCTTCACCGTGCCGTCTTCGCGAATCTTGATGTTCGCGGGCTTCAGGTCGCGATGGATGATCCCCCGCCCGTGCGCGGCTTCGAGCGCCAGGGCGATCTGCCTCGCGATCGCCAACGCTTCATCGATGGGGATGGCGCCCTGCGCGATCCGATCCGCAAGCGTCTGACCGTCGACGAGCTCCATCACCAGCGCGTGCGTGCCGCTGGCATCCTCGAGACCGTGAATCTGCGCGACGTGCGGATGATTGAGAGACGCGAGAACCTGCGCTTCCTGCCGAAAGCGCAGGAGTCGCTCGGGGCTCGCGGCGAGGGCGGGCAGCAGCACCTTGATGGCCACGTCACGATCGAGCGTTGTGTCGCGCGCTCGATACACCTCTCCCGTGCTGCCGGTGCCGAGCAGCCGGTCGATTTCATACGGGCCGAGAGATGTACCCCGCGCCACGGTCATGTGCGTGTCGGCTTCCTTCGTATCGGTCGACGCCTGCTCACACGAGGTCCAGCGTCTGCGTGTCCGTCGCATCGGTGAGCCGGCGGAACTGAAGCGACACGGATCCGAGACGGATGCAGGCGCCGTCTCTGAGCGTCACAGGCGCCGTGACTCGCACCCCGTCCGCGAACGTGCCGTTCTTGCTGGAGAGGTCGTGGAGCGTCACGGCTGTGTCGGTGACGGTGAGCAGGGCATGACGCCGTGACACCCCGTCGGCGGCGATGCGGAGATCCGCAGCCGGATCGGAACCCAGGCGAATGCTGGCGGACGGATCGCGACCGACCACGTTGTCGCCGGCCACGAGCGGCGCGCGGTCATTGTCCGACGCCAGCCAGCATCGTGCCGCCGCCGCGGAGGTCTCCGGCGTGGATGCTTCCGTCGCCTGCGCCACAAAGGCATATCCGAACCGGTGCAGCGTGCGCACGAACACGGGTTGGTGAACGTTGTCGCCGAGAACGCTGCGAATTTCAGCGACCAGCACGGCGAGGCTGCCGTCCGACACGAACGTATGAGGCCAGAGCCGCTGATGGATGTCGCCTTTGGACATCGCGGCGGGCCGTTCCCGCACCAGCATCGCGAGGAGATCGAACGCCTTGGGCGACAGGCGTACGGGGAGGCTCCCTCTCGACAACTGCCGCGCCCCGGCGTCGAGGGTGAATGCGCCGAATGTGAAGCTCGGCAACTTAAGGGAATCCTAATCCTTTCCTGACGACTCTGCCTCGCTGACTGCCCAGAATCAGCGAGCCGGAACAAACCGCAGCAACGAAAGGACACCACCATGAGATTCATCGCTGGTTTCGCAGTCGCGGCGCTCATCCTGGGCACGGGAGCCGCCGGGGTATCGGCGTCCTCCGGGAGAGACAGGCGGCTTCGTGTGACGAAGGAATGCTCCGAATACACGTACGCCGCCGGTTCGTTCTGCACGATTACATCCTCAAATGTGAGGGCGATTCGTGTTGGATCGAGGGTCTACTACGACCAGGCGGCCGGCATTCCGGCGGGGATGCTGGACAGCAACGTCATCCTCGACGCCGGGAACGGAGACCGGGCGCTCGGGCGGTGCACGGTTGAGGCGGCCACCGGAGTGGGACTGTGCACGTTCTCCGACGGGACCGGGCGGTTCGCCGGGTTTCAGGCGCGTATCGACGTGTCGCCCCTGGGCGGCCCGGACTACGCGTGGGACGGGACGTACAGCTGGGGACAGGACAGAGACTAGTCCGGGGCCGTCCTTGGTTCTTGGTGCCCTGTCCGTTCTTGGTCCCCGGTCCACGTCCGCCGGAATTAACGCGCGGACTACGGACAGAGGACGGACCTGGCACCAAGGACGGACCAAGAACAAGGGACCAAGCCCCGAGGACCAGCGCCGCTATTGCGGCGCCGGCGCCGCCTGCGTGTTTCGCATCAACTGCGCGAAGTAGTTGGTGATGCCGTCCGGATCGCCGAGCCAGACGGTCCGCAGGCCGGTGCCGAAGTTGCCGAGAGGCGTCGTGATCGTCACGCCCTGCGCCTTGGCGCGCGCATCCACGAGCACGACGTCCGAGATGACGTATTGAATGCCGGCCGTGTAGGTGTTCGCGGGCAGGCCCGTGCCGAACGACCACACGTTCACCGTCATGGTGCCGTGACGGAACGGATACTTGGTGACGCCGAGCATCGCCGATTCAACGGGCTTCAGTTCTTCGAGGCCCACGAACTCGCGGTAGAACGCGCGGCTCTTCGTCAGGTCTGAAACAGTGAGACCGACCTCGAGCTTCGCGAACGTCTCAGGCGGGGCGCCGGGAGCGACGACGAGCTCCACCCACTGGCTGTCCGGGTCGAGGACCATCGCCCCGCGGGTTCCGCCCTCACGGGCTTTGAACGCCGGTGCAGGCAGGCCGTGCGACGTGAACCGCGCCGTGAGCGCCGCTTCGTCCGGGAAGAAAAACGTGAACACGCGCAGGCCGGTCGTGTTGCGCACGGCGCCCGACTTGTCCTGGCGTCCAGGCGTCGAACCGGTCAGCTTGATTTCGCTCGTGCCCACCTGGAACCGCGACATCTGGTTGCCGCCGGCCATGCCGATGGGGGGCAACGCCTTCAGCCCGAGCACGTCCCCGTAGAACTCCAGCACCTTCGCACGGTCCACGGTGAACCGGCGAAACACGTTCATGGAAGGCTGCGTCAGCAGCGAGGCGATCGCGACGGGCCTGGCAACATCGTTTCCGGCGGCGCTCTGCGCCGCGGCCCCTGCTGGCAAGGCCAGGACGGAGATGCCGGCTGCAAGCATCGAGGAGGAAAAGACGCGGGATTTCATGAGTGAGACGATATCACGCTCAACTGGGCGGGTGGGTCGGGTGGGCCGGGTGGGTCTGGTGGGCCGGGTGGGCCGGGTGGGTCGGGTGGGTCGGGTAGGTCGGGGTAGGAACTACGAAGCGGCGGGGGTGGCGAACCGGTGCCGCATCATGGCTTCGATGGGCTTGACGTAGAACAGGAACGTGAGCAAGACGAACGACAGGCAGCCGGCGGCGATCATCGCGTACACCCCGCGCCAGCCGGTGGCGATCGAAACGATCAGGAACAGCGGCGGCAGGGCCTCGCGTCGGAACATCACGAACACCGCCGCGGCCACGCGCAGAATCCGCGAGCCGGTGGCCCGGGCCGCGTCGAGCACCGCAAACTCGATCGACCGTGTTTCGACGAAGAAGTGCGGCACGCCCGAGGCCTTGCGCACCATGTGCATCGAGAGGAGCAGCGTCGCGGGGAGCGCCAGCGCGACGCCGAAGGCCAGCACCGCGCCGCGCGGGCCGATGCCCTGGCGCCACCAGCCCACCATGAGACCGGCGTAACAGAGGCCGTGGACCGCGTGGTTGAGGAGCGTGTCGAGCTGCTGTCCGCGCGTCGACTCGGAGAGCGACAGCCGCGCCATCTCGCCGTCGATGCCGCCCGTGATCGAAGCCAGCCACAGGAGCAGCACCCCGACGATCATGGTCTGCTGGCTCGTTTGCGCCATCATCCACGCGCTCATCACCCCGATGACCGCGGTCAGCAGCATCGCGTGCTTCGCGCTGAGGCCGAGCCACAGCAACACGTAGCTCGCCACGCGGCTCATCCGCCGGTGCACACGCCGCGAGAGCCATCCGTCGGTGGGCTTCCCCGACTGGCGCAGCAACTCCCGCGCGGACGCACGCCGGGCGGCCGCCGTCGAGACGTCCAGCACCGATCCTGCAGGCACTTTAACCGGACGCGGCAGCCCGATTGTGCCCTCGGCCTGCCACGCGAGCGGCTGACGCCTGGGGTGCCAGTCGATGTGCCAGGTGCCTTCGCGCGGCAGGTGCGCGAACACCGATACCGTCAACGCGACATCGTCGGGGATCCGGAGCATGCCGGAGAGAAGAGGATTGTGTTTTTCCGCGCGGCGCGCGGCGCGGCGATTGCGTTCGGCAGTCGTCAGGCCGAGAAAGCGCGGGCCGGGCCCATCGGCGGCGATCTGAATGCGGTCTGTCGCTTGGATGGGTGACAGTCTTCCATAACGATCAGTTGCGAACAAGTGCCAGTTGCGTACAAGTGCTCGACCTCGTCAATACGCGATTTCGGTACAATCTCCGCGCCGATGAGGAAAAACTTCAGCGTCAGCGCCACTGAACATCGCGCGACGTTGCGAGCAGCGGGCCTTCTGGCCGCCGCCGCGGCGCTGGCGTTGTCGGCGTCGGCCGCGATGGGCGCCCAGCAAGGGCGGCCGCAGGCCGGTTCTACGAGCGCCGCCGCCGTGGAACTCGACGTGCTGCAGGTGCGGCCGAACTTCTACATGATCGCGGGGGCGGGCTCGAACATCGCCGTGCAGATCGGCACTGACGGCGTCGTGGTCGTGGACGCGGGCCTGGCGGAGCGGGCCGATCAGGTGCTGGCCGAGATCAGAAAACTTACGAAACAGCCGATCCGCTACATCATCGACACCAGCGCCGACCCCGATCACATCGGCGGCAACGAGAAGCTGTCAAGGGCGGGCGAGTCGATCGTGCCGACCGGCGGTTTGAACAACATGGCGGCGTACGGCGGCCGTGCACCCGATCCTGGCCGAAGAGCACGTGCAGAACCGCATGAGCGCGCCGACGGGCAAGCAATCGAAGTTCCCGGAAGCCATGTGGCCCACGACGACCTATTCGTCGGCGTCGGGCGAGAACCGGAAGGACGTCTTCATCAACGGCGAGGCGGTGCAACTGTTCTACCAGCCGGCGGCGCACAGCGACGCCGACAGCCTCGTGTTCTTCCGCCGATCGGATGTCATCGTGACCGGCGACGCGTTCGACACGACGCGTTTTCCGGTGATCGACATCGAGCACGGCGGCAGCATCCAGGGTGTCATCGCGAGCCTGAACCGCGTCATCGAGCTGGCCGTGCCGGCGATCCCGATGGTCTGGCAGGAGGGCGGCACGGCGGTGATTCCGGGCCACGGCCGCCTCTGCAGCAAGGACGACGTCGTCAACTACCGCGACATGGTGACGATCATCCGCGACATCGTGCAGGATCAAATCAAGAAGGGCATGACGCTCGACCAGATCAAGAAGGCCAACCCGACGCACGGCTACCGCAAGCGGTTCGGGGCCGAGTCGGGCGAGTGGACGACGGACATGTTCGTCGAGGCGATTTACAAGGGACTCAACAGGAAATAGTCCGAGAGGTCCGAGGGGTCCGAGAGGTCCAAGAGGTTTGATGAGACGGAGTGTGCTGGTGTTCGTGGGAGTGCTGGCGGCCCAGATCGGCGTGGCCGGGCAGGCCGGCCGAGGGAATCAGCCCCCGCAGCCGGCGAAGGCGGCGGCGCCGATCGATCTCACCGGTTACTGGGTGGCCAACGTCAGCGAAGACTGGCGCTGGCGGATGCTCACGCCCGCGAAGGGCGACTACGCGAGCGTGCCTATCAACCTCGAGGGCAGGAAGGCGGCCGATACCTGGGACCCGTCGAAAGACGAAGCCGCCGGCGAACAGTGCAAGTCGTACGGCGCGCCGGGCCTGATGCGCGCGCCCACGCGGCTGCGGCTTTCGTGGCAGGACGATCAGACCCTGAAACTGGAGACCGACTACGGCACGCAGACGCGGCTGCTGCATTTCGGCGAGTGGAAAGCGCCGGCGGGCGAGCCCACGCAGCAGGGCAACTCCGTCGCCAGCTGGGAAGGGCCCCGGCCGCCGGCGATCAACTCGGCCCCCGGCGCCGTCGACATCCCGCCGCCGGCCGCGAAGTTCGGCAACCTGAAGGTCGTGACGACGAGCCTGAAGCCGGGCTACCTGCGGAAGAACGGCGTGCCCTACAGCGAGAAGACGACGCTGACGGAATACTGGGACATCGTGAAGGATCACGCAGGAACGCAGTGGCTGGTCATCACGACCTTCGTGGACGACCCCACGTACCTGCAGACGCGGTGGATCACGAGCCTCAACTTCAAGCGGGAAGCGAACGGGGCGAAGTGGGATCCCACGCCCTGTTCGACGCGTTGGTGATGGTGACGCACATGACGAAACAGTGGCTGGCAGCCGCCGCGGCGGCGGTCGTGCTCGGCCTGGCCGCGACGCCGGCGTTCGCGCAGGTCGATCTCTCGGGCACGTGGGCCAACCGGATCCACGAAGACTGGATCGAGCGCGCACCCGGACCCGACATCGGCGATTACACCGGCATCCCGCTGAACGACGAGGGCCGCGCCCGCGCCGACGCCTACCAGGTGTCGCTGCAGGCGATGCCCGAGCGGCAGTGCATCCTGTACACCGCGCAGTACATGGTGATGGGACCGCAGAACCTGCGGATTGTCGCGGACCTCGATCCCATTTCCGGCCGGGTCGTCGCGTGGCGTTTCAGCGGCACGGTCGACCGTGCGCCCCACACGATCTGGATGGACGGCCGGCCGCACCCGTCGCAGCACGCGCCCCACACGGCGGGCGGGTTCTCCACCGGCGAGTGGCAGGGGAACACGCTCGTGGCCTACACCACGCACATGACCGACGACATGGTCTGGCGCAACGGCGTGCAGGCGAGCGACCAGGCCACGATGACCGAGACCTACGTCCGGCACGACAACACGCTGACGGTGACGATGATCCTCGACGACCCGATTTATTTCGACGAGCCGTTCGTCCGCAGCGCGAGCTTCGTGCTCGATTCGGTCATCCGCGTGCTGCCGGAGCCGTGCGAGCCGCAGGTGGAGATCACGCGCAAGGAAGGCGACGTCCCCCATTACCTGCCCGGCACCAACCCGTTCCTGAAGGAATTGTCGGACGTCTACAAGGTGCCGTACGAGGCCGTCCGCGGCGGCGGCGCGACGCTCTATCCCGAATACCGGAAGAAGCTCAAGGATATCTACGTCCCGCCGGCGATGTGCACGAAGAACTGCTGCGCGGGCGTTGGCGGCGGCGTGGCCGACCGCGATCAGAACTGCGTCAAGGGCGACCCGGTCGCGAAACCCTGAGCCGCAGCCTCAATATTTTGTCAAAAATTCGCTCATCGGCTGATTTGTTTTCGATCAATCATTGACAGGGTTCGCCCTGTCCGGTACGATACACGCCCATATGATCTTCAGAAAACGCGACGCTGGCCGGTATTTGTGTGTACTGCTCCTCTTCGCTGCGGCGGCGTGCAGCACCGCGCCGGCCGGACCCTCCGGCGCGTCAGGAGGGAGCACCTCGGCGGCGGCGCCGCCAGCCGCGTCGTCGGAGGCCGAGCCGGGCGCCGGCCGTGTCGGCATCGAATCCACCGGATCGATCGCCGCGCCGCGCCCGGTCGCGCCCGCGACCAATGCCGTGATCAGGAACCAGGACCAGCCCGTCGTCCTCGTCGTCTCGAACGCGGTGGTGACGAAGCCGGGCGGCACGACGTACACGTTCGAGGTGGCCACCGACCTCGGGTTCGCGAACAAGGTTCAGACGAAAGACGCGGTGCCCGAGGGCACCGGCACGACGGCCGTGGGGCTCGACCTGCTCGCGGCCGGCAGGGACTACTACTGGCACGCGCGCGCGCAGGGCGCGGGCACCACGGGCGTGTTCGGCGCGACGTTCAAGTTCACCGTCGGCCCGGCCATTACCATCAACGCCCCGGTTCCTATCGCGCCCTTGACCAATGCCAGGACGACCGCGCGGCCCGCTCTGCGCGTGTCCAACGCCGTGCGCACAGGGCCCGCCGGCGCCATCACGTACCGATTCGAAGTCAGCACGGTGTCGAGCTTCGTGTCGCTCGTGATGACCGGCACCAATTCAGAAGGCATCAACGAGACCGGGTTCATTCCCCCGACGGATTTGCCTACCACGGGGAACCTGTTCTGGCGCGCCATCGCGTTCGACCTGGCCAACGGCGTGTCGAGCGCGCCGAGCGCGGTGCAGAGCTTCAGCGCGAGCCCGCCGTCGCAGGCGGAGGCGGTGGCGGCCGAGCTGGGCCAGCCGCTCTGGCCCGGCCAGGTGCCGACGGGCACGGTCGGACACGCGACCATGGGTGAGGCGGGTGCGTACGGGGTCGGCTGGAACGTGCAGACGCTGCACTACGCGCCGGCCAACGTGAACTTCCAGAGCCCGGACATGGAGATGGTCCGGTTGTTCGACCTGCTCGACCGCGGCTTCGATCCGGACGGCGCCGCCGCCTGGATGAATCAGCACGGATACCCGACGCAGGCGCTCTGGTATCCGCCACCGGAGAAGGCGGTCATCGGCCTGAGGTACGTGTATATCGCCGCCCGAGGCAAGGTTTCGGTCAACGGGACCTGGGACATCGTGCTGAGGGTCGAGTGATTTCCCTGGAGACACGAATGAAACATGCGATCGCGGCCGCCCTCGCGGGGATGGCCCTCACGTGCCCGGCGTACGCGCAGGCACCATCCAAGGGCTATATCGAGGGCGTCGCGCAATCGACGTTCGGCAACGTGACCAGCCAGTCGTACGGCGTCGAGGGCGGCTTTTCGATCGCGTCCCGGCTGCAGATCTTCGGCGAGGTGGCGCACGTCAACGACACCGCGACGGCCAGCCTCTCGACCAGCGCCCAGGTGATCGCCGGCGCCCTGTCGCAGACGCAGCCCAACGTCGGCTACCACGCCGAGCAGCCCACCACGTTTGGCGCCGGCGGCATCCGTTTCCTGTTTCCGACCTCGTCGAAAGTCGAGCCGTACGTGCTCGTGGGAGCGGGCGTGGCGTCGGTCAAGAAGAACGTCACGTACACGGTCAACGGCAGCGATGTCACCGGCAACCTCGCGCAGTACGGCATCGTGCTCGGCACGGATCTGTCGGGCACGGAAACGAAGATGATGCTCGACTTCGGCGGAGGCGTGGCCTGGGGGGTGTGGAAGAAGCTCGTGGTCGATTTCCAGTACCGCTATGGCCACGTGTTCACGGACGATGAGGGACTCAACATCAGCCGTGCCGGTATCGGCGTCGGCGTACGGTTTTAGCGACGGCCGCACGATGACCCCGCGAACTGGGCGTGGCAAGCGAGGTCGCCCGCCGAAGTTCGGGCGTCCGGGGCGGGTTGTGGCGCTCACGCTGCCGGACGAAGTCGTCGTGGGGCTCCGGAAGGTCAACGCCGACCTGGCGTGGGCGATCGTCACGCTCTTCGAGAAGACGGCGAAGACGGCGAAGACGGGAGGCGTCAGCCGGCGCCCGTCCAACGAAGCCGAGCTCGTGGCCGTGGGCGGCCCGCGGTCGTTGATCGTCGTGCCGCGGCAGCTGTTCGCGAACTTCAACCTGCCGGGCGTCAGCATCATTCCCCTGCACGACGATCGCGCGTTTCTGGCGCTCGAGCCGGGCCACGGCATGTCCGACCTGGTCCTCGCCGTTGACGATCGGCTGGCGGAGGCGTCACTCGACCGCCCGAAGGCGGCCGCGCTCCGGCGGCTCCGGACGCAGTTGCGCCAATGGCGCAGCAATCCGCGCCTGCGCTGTGAGGCGCACACGATCATCGTCGTCGAACGCAGTCGATCGCGCCGCTCCGCGTAGCCGGTCCTGCGGCACAATGGGTGGATGAAGATCGATCGCTTCCGTGTCCGGCCGGGTGACGATGCCGCCATCGGCAGACACCGTCCTGACGCGACGCCAGGCATCGAAGACAAGGACAAGGCCCAGGAACAGCTCGAACGCGGCATCGAACGCCTCCGCGCCCGCCAGGGCCTGCTGTACGCGCAGGATCGCTATGCGCTACTCCTCGTGTTCCAGGGTATGGACGCGGCCGGCAAAGACAGCGTCATCAAGCACGTCATGTCCGGCGTCAACCCGCAGTCGACCGAGGTCCATGCGTTCAAGGCGCCCTCCCCCGACGAGCTGGATCACGATTACCTCTGGCGCATCAACAGGGTGTTGCCCCCGAGAGGGCACATCGGGATCTTCAACCGCTCGCACTACGAGGAAGTGATCACGGTACGGGTTAATCCGCACTTCCTGGATGCCCAGCAGCTGCCGCCGGGCCACGTGAAGCCCCGCATCTGGCGCGATCGGTTCGAGGACATCCGCGACTTCGAGCGGCACCTGTTCAGGAACGGCACGATCATCCGCAAGTTCTTCCTCCACGTGTCCCGGGCCGAACAACGCCGGCGCCTGCTCGAGCGCATCGACGATCCGGAGAAGAACTGGAAGTTCCGGTCGGGCGACCTCGACGATCGTGCGAAGTGGAACGCGTTCATGTCCGCGTACGGGGAGGCGCTGGCCGCGACGAGCCGCGAACACGCGCCGTGGTACGTGATTCCCGCGGACCGCAAGTGGTACGCCCGGGCGCTGGTTGCGGAGATCGTGGTGAAGACGCTGGAGGATCTCGACCTGGCGTATCCGAAGCTCTCCAAAACCAGAAAGCAGGAGCTGGCGCGGGCCCGGCGCCGGCTCGTCAACGAGCGTTGACCGCTACGCGCGCGGGCGGGCGAGGGCTTCGGCGATCCTCGCGGCCAGCACGTCGAGCGGCACGTTGGACTTCACCAGGTAGTCGAGGGCGCCGCCCTCGGTGGCCTTGCGGACGTCGGACTCGTCCTGCAGGTTGCTGAGCATGATGACGGGGATGTCGCGCGTGGCGGCGTCGGTTTTCAGGTTCGCCAGGACCTCGAAGCCCTGCATCTTCGGCATGATCACGTCGAGCAGGATCAGGTCGGGCTTGTGCTCGCGCGCCTTGGCCAGCGCGTCCTCGCCGTCCACGGCGGCAATCACCGCGTAGCCGCGCTTTTTCAGCGTTGCTTCGCCGGCCTTCCGGAGAATCCGGTCGTCCTCGGCCAGCAGGATCGTCGCCGGCTGGCTCACGACGGCTCACCGAGCAGCCGCTGCACGCGGTCGCACAGTTCCTGGAGCGACAGGTTCGACTTGATCCAGTAGTCCACCGCGCCGAGGTCCGATGCGTTCTGCATCTCGAGATCCTTGGACGAGTTCGAGATGATCACGACCCGGATGCCGGCTGTCGCGGTGTCCGCCTTGAGGGCCTTGAGGACCGAGAGGCCGTCCCGTTTTGGCATCAGCAGGTCGAGCAGCATGAGGTCGGGCGGCAGTTCCCGGGCCTGGGCGAGCGCCTCGTCGCCGTCCACCGCCACGCGGACGTCGAACCCGGCCTGCTTCAGCTTGGTTTCGGCGGCCCGCCGCAGGAACTTGTCGTCCTCGGCGAGCAGAATGGACTTCGTCATGTGGAAGCTCCCGCACGAGGCAGCGTGAACGCGAACGTCGTCCCGCGGCCCTCTTCGGATTCACACGTGACCGTCCCCCCGAATCGTTCGACGATCAGGCGCACGAGATACAGCCCGAGCCCGGTGCCTTCGGTGTCCACCGTGTGGACGTTGTCGGCGCGGAAGAACTTCTCGAACAGCCGGGCCGCAGAGGCTTTCGGAATGCCGATGCCGCTGTCGCGAATCGACCAGCGGAGGTCCCTGCCGTCCAGTTCCATGCGGATTCCGATTCGGCCTCCGTGCGGCGTGTACTTGATGGCGTTCGAGAGCAGGTTCATCACCACCTGGCGCAGCAGCTGCGGGTCGCTCGTCACGTCGGGCAGATCCGCCGTCGAATCCACCGTCACCGTGTGGCCCTTTTCGCGCACGAGCGTGGTCAGATCGTCCAGCACGTCCCCGGTCAGCGTCCGCAGGTTGACGGGTTCGAGGACGATGCGCAGCTTGCCGCTTTCGAGCCGCGAGGCGTCGAGCAGGTCGTTCACCAGCCCGATCAACCGGTCGGCCGACTCGTGGGCGTCCTGGATGTAGGAGGCCTTCTCGGCGGCGTCCGTGCCTTCCGCGGCGAGCTCGAGCATCCACTTGATGCCCGACAGCGGCGTCCGCAGCTGGTGCGTGACGAACGACACGAAGTCGTTCCGCATCCGCAGCGTGTCCTGTGTCTGCTGCTCGATCAGCTTCCGGTCGGTGTTGTCGCGCGCGACGGCGTAGATGATCTCCTCGTCCGGCTTCGCGATGGCCGTCCAGAGGAGCCACTTGTAGGAGCCATTTTTGCAGCGGTAGCGGTTTTCGAACGAGTTCATCAGGCCGCCGGCGCGCAGCGACGCCAGCTGCGCGACCGTCGCCTCGCGATCCTCCAGGTGCACGAGGTTCACGTGCGGCTCCGCGAGCAGTTCCTCCGGCGTGTAGCCGAGCACGCGCTGCCACGAGCCGTTCACCCGCTTGAAGTACCCGTCGAACCCGGCGACGCACAGCAGGTCCTGCGACATCGTGAAGAAGCCTTCGACCTGTTCCTGCGTGCGGCTCCGGCCCACGAACGCGCCGAGCTGGCGGCCCAGGGCCGCGAACATCCGGAGGATGGAATCGTCCGGTTCGAGCACGGCCGACGTGAAGAATTCGACGACGCCGATCACGTCGCCGCTGAGGATCATCGGGAAGCTGAAGGCGGAGTGGAGGCCGGCTGCGGCAGCCGCCTCCCTGCGCGAAAACCGCGTTTCCTTCGTGACGTCCACGATCCAGGCCGGCTTCTCCGTGTCCCAGGTCCGCCCCGGGCCCACGCCTCGGGCGAAACGGCCGTTCCGCGTCTCCTGCTCGAACTGCGCGGCGGACACGTCGGCGGCGCACCAGAGGTCGAGACAGCGCAGCTTGTCAGCCGTCTTGTCCACGACCCACATCGCGCCGACCTGCCAGTCCACCGACTCGGCCACGGCGCGCAGCACCCAGGGCGCGGCCTCTTCGATCGTCGCCGAGTGCGCCAGCGCTTCGACGACGGCGTACTGCGCGCGGAGGTGGCGCTCGGCATGCTTCTGCTCGGTGAGATCCCGGAAGATGCCGTACGCGCCAATCGACGTGCCGTCGTGGCTGAGGGGTACGACGGTCAGCTCGACGTCGATAATCGAGCCGTCCTTGCGGCGGCGGCGTGTCATCGAGTCGGCGGTCTGGCCGGCAAAGCCGAGCCGGCTGAGCGCTTCGGCTTCCTGCGTATTCTCGGCGGGCACGATCAGCGGGTTGATGGGCTGGCCGATGATGTCGGCTTCCCGGTAGCCGAACATCCTCTCGAACGCGGGATTGCACATCTGGACGAGATCGTGGGCGTCGATGACCACGACGGCCAGCGGGTTGACCTGGATGAGGCCGCCGAGGTGCACGTCGTGTTCGCGAACGGTGGCGGCGATGTCGGCCGCGTGCTGTTCACGCATTGTCAAAATCTCACTTGCAGAGTACATGAAAAGGCGGGCCGGACCCACTACAATGGCGTGGCGCCTGGGGGATTTGCATGAAAGTGCTCGTCGCGGACGACGATCGGATCGCCGCCGCGGTTCTCGCGCAGACGCTGACGCGCTGGGAGTTCGACGTCGCGGTCGTCGGTGACGGCGCGGAAGCGTGGATCCATCTCGCGTCCTCGTCGGCGCCGACGCTGGCGGTGCTCGATCGAATGATGCCCGGCCTCGACGGCGCGGAGGTCTGCCGCCGAGTCCGGCGGGAGATGCCGAACGCGAACATGTACCTCGTGCTGCTCACCTCGCTCGGCGGGGGCGGCGACGTGGTGTCCGGCCTCGATGCGGGCGCGGACGACTACGTGACCAAGCCGTTCGACGTCGACGAGCTGCGCGCGCGCATCAACGTCGGCGTGCGCGTCATCGCGCTTCAGGACAAGCTCAATCAGCGGGTCGCCGAGCTCCAGGCAGCGCTCGCCAACGTGAAACAGCTGCACGGCCTGCTGCCGATCTGCAGCTACTGCAAGCGCATCCGCGGCGACGACCAGTACTGGCAGCAGGTCGAGTCGTACATCGCCGCCCGATCCGACGCCCAGTTCAGCCACGGCATCTGTCCGCCCTGCTACGAGAAGCTCGAAGTGGAGATCGAGGAGCAGCGCAAGCTGATGCAGAACGCGAAAAAGCGATGACCGATCCCCGGCCGGTCTTCGATCGCGAGGTGTTCGAACGTCAGATAGGCGGCGACCGCGCGCTCGCCCTCGAGATCCTGCGCATGTTCCTCGAGGATTGCCCGGACCGGATGGCGGCCATCAAGACCGCGGTCGATCGCGGCGACGCGAACGCGCTCTGCACCGCCGCGCATACGTTGAAGGGATCGGCCGGTTACCTGGCAGCGGCACATGTTGTCGACGCGGCGGCGCTGCTCGAGCGCCTCGGACGCGAAAGCCGGCTCGCGGACGCCCCGGCCGCCGTGGATCAACTGGAGGGCGCGGTGGCCCGGCTCGTGCCGGAAATCCAGCGCGCGTCGATCCCATCATGATCATCGGTCGATCGATTGCCGTTGCCGCAGCGGCCTTCATGGTCTTCGCAGGCCAGGCGGCCGGAGCGCCGCCGCGCGTCCGGTCGGTGCGCCTGTACGTATTCGACTGCGGCGTGCTCAAGCGCGGCGAGCCGACGGCATACGGCCTCACGCGCGCCCAGGTCGGCCAGACGGATTTCGCCGACCCCTGCTACCTCGTCGTCCATCCGCGGGGCACGCTGCTCTGGGATGTGGGCATCATCCCCGACGACCAGGTCAAGGCAGGGGGACCTGGAGGCGTTGCCGTTCAGGCCGCCAACGGCACCAACACGGCCAGGACGACGCTGCGCAGCCAGCTGGCGGCCATCGGGTACTCGGCGCGCGACATCACGTACCTTGCGCTGTCCCATGGGCACGCGGATCATGTCGCCAACGCGAACGAGTACGCCGGCGCCACGCTGCTGCTGCAGAAGGCCGAGTGGAACGCAATGTTCAGTGCCGAGGCACAGAAGCTGCCGCTCTTTGCGGCCTACGGCGCCCTCGAAAGCAGCAAGACCGTGCTGCTCGAGGGCGACCGCGACGTGTTCGGCGATGGAACCGTCGTCCTGAAGTCCACTCCCGGCCACACGCCGGGGCACCAGTCTCTCTTCGTGAAGCTGGCGAAGACGGGTCCCATTGTGTTGACCGGCGATCTCTATCACTACGCCGCCGAGAAGACGATGAACACGGTGCCGGTCCGCGACTACAACCGGGAACAGACGGCAGCGTCGCGGTCGGCGATTGACGCGCTCCTCGCGAGCGCCGGCGCGCAGCTGTGGATTCAGCACGACATCCAGAAGAACGCCACGCTCAAGCACGCGCCGCAGTACTACGACTGAGGGGTAGGGCGGCCCTTTTAGGGCCGCCGCGTCGCGGGCCTGAAAGGCCCGCGCTACACCACATCTGATTTCTGGAGGGCATATGCGACGAATCGTTCTGGCTGTGCTGATCGGTCTGGCGGCCGTGCCCGGCGCCGCCCGGGCCCAGGAGCGGATGCCGCCCATCGCGCCGGACAAGATGACCGAGGCGCAGAAGAAAGCCGTCACCGACTACAAGGCGCTCCGCGGCGTGGACATGACCGGCCCGCCCTGGACGGTGTTGCTGCGCGTGCCGGCGCACGTCGTGCCGGCGCTGCAGATCCGGCTCCACTACCTCAATAACAGCGCGCTGCCGGCCCGCCTGACCGAGTTCGCCATCCTGTTCGCCGCGCGGCGATGGACGAACAACTGGGAGTGGAATGCCCATTCGACCGCCGCCGCCGCCGCCGGGCTGAAGGCCGACGTCATGGCGGCCCTCGCCGAGGGCCGCCGCCCCGACCGGATGGCCGACGACGAGGCGCTCGTGTACGACTTCAACCTCGAACTGCAGGACAACCAGAGCGTCAGCGACGCGACGTACGCGCGCGCGCTCGAAAAATTCGGCGAGCCGGGCATCGTCGAGCTGGCGTCCATCCAGGGGTACTACACCTATCTCGCGATGGTGATGAGCGCCGCCCGCGTGACGACGCAGCCGGACACGAAACCGCAGCTCGAACGGTTTCCGAGGCTGGGGCAGGGGCTGGCGGGAAAGTAGGGCGGCCCTTTCAGGGCCGCCACCGCGGGGCTGAAAGCCCCGCGCTACTTCTGTAGCGCGAAGGCGACAAACGTCAGGCCGGATGTCGTGAGCACCCACTGCCGTCCGTCCAGCATGTAGGTGACCGGCGCCGAGCCCCAGACGGGCGCGCCGGTCTGGAACTTCCACAACTCCTTGCCGGTCGCCGCCTCGAACGCGTAGAAGAAACCGTCGTTGTCGCCGGTGAACACGACGCCCGATGCGGTGGACATCAGGCCGCCGGTCAGGTCCAGCGAGACGGTGGACGGGTACGACCGGTACCGGTGTTCCCAGCGCCGGGCCCCCGTCGCCGGATCGATGGCGCGCAACGCCGCCCACTGTTCGCGTCCTTCGACCAGCCGGCGGCCGCCGCTCGGCACACGTACGCCCAGCGCGATGGGCGGCGTCGGCTTGCGGCCCTCCCAGATCGCGCAGGTCTCGTGCGCCGTGACGAAAAACAGCCCGCGGCCTGGATCGAAGGTCGGCGGCTGGAAGTTGGTGCCGCCGTGGTTGTCGGGCAGGCATTTCTCCGGCGTGCCGATGTTGTCGAGGACGATGGGCCGGCCGTCGGGCCCGACTTCCTTCGCCCAGTTCGACGTGTCGATGAACGGCCTGGCGACGAGGAGCTTTCCGGTCTCGCGATCGAGGGTGTAGAAGAAACCGTTGCGGTTGGCGACCATCACGACACGGCGCGGCTGTCCCGCGATTGTGATGTCGGCCTGCACGGGCACGTGCGCCGAGTCCCAGTCGTGGATGTCGTGCGGCGTGAACTGGAAGTGCCAGCGGAGCTTCCCGGTGTCGGCGTCGAGCGCGACGAGCGAGCACGTGTAGAGGTTGTCGCCGGCGCGATCGTCGCCGTAGTAGTCGGGATTCGGATTGCCGGTGCCGTAGAACACCAGGTTCAGGGCGGGATCGTAGCTACCGGTGACCCATGCCGCGCCGCCGCCGCGAAGGGCAGCCTCCGCGTTGGGCCACGACTCGCTGCCTGGTTCGCCCGGGCCGGGGATGGTGTTGAAGCGCCACAGGCGCGCGCCTGTCTGCGCGTCGTACGCGTCGATGAACCCCCGGCTCGAGAAATCGCCGCCCGCGACGCCGATGATCACCGCGCCTTTGACGGCGAGCGGCGCGGCCGTGATGGCGTTGGCTTTCTTGAGATCCCCGACCTCGACGTCCCAGACGACGCTGCCGGTCCGTCGATCGAGGGCCACGAGGTGCGCGTCGAGGGTGCCCATGTAGAGGCGATCCCCGAGCAGAGCGAATCCGCGGTTGACGGGCCCGCAGCACACCGACGCCGAGAAGTTCGCGGGCAGCGTGCGCCGATAGGTCCAGACAGGCCGGCCCGTGCGCCCGTCGATCGCGAACGCCTGGTTGTTGTTGCCCGTGACATACAACACGCCGTCGACGACGAGCGGCGACGCCTCGAGGCCGCGCCCCGGGAAGCCGGGGATGTCGGTCTGAAACATCCACTGAGGCACGAGCCCTGCCACGTTCTGCGGCGTCAGCTGTTTCAGCGGGCTGTGGCGCTGGCCGGTATAGTCGCCAGAGAAGGTGAGCCATCGCGCCGGGTTCTTCAGGCCGTCGCGCAGGTCCTGCGCGGTGATCGCCGGCGGCGCGGAGGCCTGTTGCGCGCGAAGAGAGAAATCCGCCGCGCCTCCCAGGGCAATCGCCGCGGCAGCCGCGAACGCCGGATGACGAAGCCGCATAATGTGGGGGATTGTATGCCCAACCTTTGTCAGGCCCCGTCGGATTTTCGTTGAGTGTTCGGCGGCGCGGGTGTACAACCAGCCGCAGATTCAACCCGGGAGGGAACATGCGTGTGATTCTCGCGCTCGCGGCCATCGTGACAGCCGGCATCCTGGTGAGTGCGGCCGATGCGCCTCCACCCTGGGCGTATGGATTCGCGGGCCCCGCGCCTGCCACGCCGCCGGCGGCACCTGCTCCGGCGCCAGGCGGCCGAGCCGGCGGTCTTCCGGCCGCCGCGCCCGCGACTGACGAAACGCTTCGAAAATTGCCGGGGAGCACGGGCGCGTTCACGCTCGCGCAGATCCGCGATGCCTTCGGTCCGGCCGACTGGTATCCGGGCGACCACCCGACGATGCCTGAGGTCGTCGCGCACGGGAAGCGGCCCGACGTCCGGGCGTGCAGCCTCTGCCACTACCCGAATGGCAAGGGCCGTCCTGAAAACGCCGGCGTCTCCGGCCTGCCGGTTTCCTACTTCATGCAGACGATGGCCGACTTCAGGAACGGCGGCCGCAAGAGCGCGGACGCCCGCAAGGGCAACACGAACGTGATGATCACGATCGCCAAGGGCATGACCGAGGACGAGACCAAAGCCGCAGCCGAGTACTTCGGCTCCATGAAATGGACGCCGTGGATCAAGGTCGTCGAGGCCGCCATGGTGCCGAAGACGCGGATCGCCGGCGGGATGTTTCTCAGGAACGAGGGCGCCGAGACCGAGCCGATCGGCGATCGCATCATCGAGACCCCGGAGGACGTCGAGGCGACCGAGGCGCTGCGCAATCCGCGATCCGGCTTCATCGCGTACGTGCCGCCGGGAAGCGTCAAGCGGGGCGAAGCGCTCGTGATGACGGGCGGCGGCGGGAAGACAACGCAGTGCGGCGTCTGCCACGGCGCCGATCTCTCGGGCCTCGGCCCGGTGCCGGGCATCGCCGGACGGTCACCGAGCTACATGGTCCGGCAGCTGTACGACATGCAGCAGGGCGTCCGCAAGGGCGTATGGGCCGACTTGATGAAGCCGGTCGTCGCCAACCTGTCCAACGCGGACATGCTGGCAATCGCGGCGTATACCGCATCGAAGTAGTCGAAGTAGCGCGGGGCTTTCAGCCCCGCGCGCGAGGCGGCGGCCCTGAAAGGGGCGCCCTACGGAAGGCGGACGCTACTGCGGCGTCGGCGCGCAGAACTTCTCGAACGCGCCCTTGAGCTCGGACGCGATGCTCAGCGCGTCGCGGTTCTCGATCTGGCTGCGCTCCAGCATGTAGGCGAGCTTGCCGTCGCGGAACAACGCGATCGACGGAGACGAAGGCGCATACCCGGTAAAGTAGCTCCGGGCGCGATTGGTGGCGTCGTTGTCGAAGCCGGCGAAGACGGACACGACGCGGTCGGGCTTGACGCCGTTTCGCAGCGCGAGGGCCAGCCCGGGCCGCGCCTTGCCGGCCGCGCAGCCGCACACCGAGTTGACGACCACCATCAGCGTGCCTTTCGCGGCGGTGACAGCCGCGTCCACGTCGGCGGGTGTGCGCAGTTCCTCCACGCCCAGGATGGTCAGTTCCTCGCGCATCGGCGCGACAAAGAATTCCGGATACGGCATCTTGTGTGTCCCTCTAGTTGGTTGGTTGAACCCCTTTATCGTATCTGAAGTCTGCGGCGTAGTAGAGTACGCATGGGCCATGCGGACGTCTTGTGTCGCTGCCTTGCTCGTGATGGTCTCGGCCGGGAGTGCCTGGGGCCAGCAGCCCGTCCGCCACGGTGCGGCCGGCGCTCCGCGCCCGTCAGTCCACCCGGCCCCGGCCCGGCCGTCGCCCGCGCCCGAACCGAAACCCGCGCCACAGCCGCCCCAGAGACCATCTCACGCAGCACCTCCGATATCGACATCGTCATCGCCATTTGACGCCGGACCGTTCACCTACGCGCCGCGCTACACGCAGCGGCCCGGAGCCAGGCCGCCGGGGTCGAGGCCGAGGCCGCCGTTCAACAGGGGATGGGGTTACGGCGGGTTCTACGTCCCGGACGAGACCGTGGCGACGACGCAGCCGCTCGGCCCGCCGCCCGATTCCCTCAACGAGCTGTCCCTCAGTGGAAGCCTCGAGCTCGCCGTGGAGCCGCGTTCCGCGGACGTGTACGTGGACGGCTTCTACGTCGGCACGGTGGACGACGTCACGCAGAACGGCCTGCTGCTGCGCGCCGGGCGTCACTGGATCGATCTGCGGGCCGAGGGCTACCAGACGCTGACGGTTCCGGTTGGCATCGTCGCCGGCCAGGCGATCCGGTACCGCGGCCAGCTGGCCGTCGTCCGTCAGGAGTCAGGTGTCGCCGATACCCCGCGCGGACCGCAGACGATCTACGTGATTCGAGGGTGCTACGCCGGCAACCGGCCGCCGACCGAATCCGCGCTGCCACCCGGCTGCGATATCGCCAACCTGCGGACGCTGACGCCGAGATAGAGGTAGGGCGGCCCTTTCAGGGCCGCCGGCGAGGCGGGGCTGAAAGCCCCGCCCTACATCTGTCAGGGCTTCAGCGCTACCGTCAACGCCGTTACTTTCGGCGCCGTGTCGATGCCCCGCCAGGCCTGAAGGGCCAGCCTCGCTGCGCGCCGCGAGAGCGAACGCTCGGCGCAGCCCAGGAACTTCGTCGCGAGCTCGGCGTCGGTGAGCCGGCCCGGGTATCCGCGTGCGCCGTCCGCCTGTTCGGTCAACGTGCGCCCGTCCCGCAGGCGGACCGTCACACGCGCCTGGGACAGCGGCGCGGCGGCGTCGAACGCCGTGTTCGCACGCAGCGTCACGCGCGGCAGCAGCTGCTGCACGCGCGCGTCGGCGATCCGATCTTCGGCGAACGTCTCGATCGTGGGGTGGCCGAAGATGATGGCGGCGGCCGCGCAGAACGGCATGCTGAACTTCGCCTCGAGTCCGGTCGACGGCCGATCGTAGATCAGCAGGCGCGGCGTCATCGAATCCACCTCGACTTCAATCGCCTCGACGTCTTCGCCGGTGAACGAATGCGCGCGCACGAGCTGGAGCAGCACGTCGAGCGGAGGGTGCGTCGCCGCGCACGACGGGTACAGCTTGACGCTGATGCCCGTGTCGAGAAGCTCCCAGCGCTTGCCGAAATCCAGGGTCACGCGCGCGAGGTCGGAGGCCGGACGCTCGCTGTCCATCACGGCCAGGTAGCCTTGCGGGCCGTCGAGGGCGATCTCGCTGGCCGTGAACCCCTGCTGCGCGAGGCGCGCCGCCATGACGCCGTTGCGGGCGGCAGCGCCCGCATGCAGCGGCTTCACCATCGTGCCGATGTTTTCCTTGAGCCCGCAGGCGAGCGACGCGGCGATGCCGAGCGCGTGAGCGGCCGCCGCTGGCGACAGCTTCAGAATCCGCGCGGCCGCCGCCGCGGCGCCGAGCGTGCCGATGCTCGCCGTGCAGTGCCAGCCGCGCGAGTGGTAGTGGCGCGGGTTCATCGTCATGCCGAGCCGGCATTCGAGCTCGAACCCGACGATGTAGGCGTCGAGCACGGCACGGCCGGAGGCGTCGGCCAGCTCGGCGGCCGCAATCGCCGCCGGCACGAGCGCGCAGCTCGGGTGCGCCATGGAGACGAAGCACATGTCGTCGAAGTCGAGCGCGTGGGCCGCGACGCCGTTGGCGAACGCCGCCTCGCTCGCGCTGGCGCGTTCGGCCGTCCCGAGGATGCGGCAGTTGCCGCGGCTTTCGGAGGTGATGGCGGCGCGAACGATGCGCGGCGCCGGTTCGGATGCCCCGGCGAGAACAACGCCGACGGTGTCGCAGACGGCGACCGCCGCCCGTTCGCGCGCCGCCGGCGGCGGCGCGGCCCTGACGATGAATTCGGCGATGGACTCTGTGAGGCTTGCGGTCGCGACCGTCATGGTGACTCCGGTGTTCGTAGCGTCCGGCTTCAGCCGGACGTGACGTCCGCCTGAAGGCGGACGCTACGGGTTGATGGCGTAGCGCTCGAGCAGGCCGCGCGCGATGATGAGACGCTGGATTTCGTTGCTGCCGCCGCCGATGAGCAGCAGCGGCGCGTCGCGGTAGAACCGCTCGACCGGGAAATCCTTGGAGAACCCGTTCCCTCCGAGGATGCGCATCGCTTCGAGCGAGACCTCCGCGGCCGTCTCCGTCGCGAACAGCTTGGCCATGCCGGCCTCGACGTCGCAGCGTTCGCGGCGATCTTTCCTGGCGGCCGCCGAGTAGATGAGCAGCCGGGAGGCTTCGATCCGCGTGGCCATCTCGGCGAGCTTGATCTGAATCGTCTGGTGCTGCGCGATCGGCTTGCCGAAGGTGTGGCGCTGCTGTGCGTACTTGATGGCGGCTTCGAACGCGGCCCGGGCGAGGCCCAGGCCCCGGGCGGCGACGTTGAGGCGTTCGGCTTCGAGGCCGGTCATCACGTGCTTGAAGCCCTGGCCTTCCCGTCCGCCGATCAGGTTCTGCTCCGGCACGCGGAAGCCGGAAAAATGCAGCTCGCAGGTCTCGACGGTCTTGTAGCCCATCTTGTCGATGTCGCGGCCGACCGTCAGCCCGGGCGCGCCTTTTTCCACGACGAACGCGCTGATGCCACGGTGCGCCGGTGTGGTCGTCGGGTCCGTCTTCGCCAGCAGCAGGAAGATGTCCGCGCGGCGCCCGTTGGTCACCCACATCTTCGAGCCGTCGACGACGTACGCGTCGCCCTCGCGCCTGGCTGTCGTCGAGATGGCCTGCAGGTCGGTGCCCGCGTTGGGTTCCGACAGGCAGATGCCGGCGCGAGGTTCGCCCTTCGCGAGCCTCGGCAGGAAACGCTGCTTCTGATCCGCCGTGCCGTACTGCGCCAGCACGTCGCAGAGCACGAGGT
Source organism: uncultured Acidobacteriota bacterium (assembly GCA_963712905.1). Classification (GTDB taxonomy): domain Bacteria; phylum Acidobacteriota; class Vicinamibacteria; order Vicinamibacterales; family CAVVIG01; genus CAVQJU01. Next base: position 121,946 of record CAVQJU010000011.1, read on the forward strand.
GCGTGCCGAGGATGCCGGCGAGGCCCATCCACCCGCGCGACAGCTCCTCGAAGACGAGGGCGAAGGTGGTGTAGTCGACGTTGCTGCCGCCGTAGGCCTCCGGGACGTTGAGGCCGAACAGGCCCAGCGTCTTCATCGTCTCGACGAGCGCGTCCGGGTACTCGTCGCGGTGTTCCATGCCGGAGGCGACCGGGATCACCTCGCGATCGACGAACTCGCGGACCGTCCGCGCGACCAGCTGTTGTTCCTCGTCCAACTCGAACACGGCAACTCCTGGAAGCTAGGCGTAGCGTCCGCCTTCAGGCGGACGTCGTCGGCCGCCTGAAGCCGGCCGCTACGGGATTGGGCGAAGCTCTCATCATAGCTGCTGTGCTATCGTCCGCATCGCGAATGAGCTCATTGCCGCTCGCCGGAATCACCGTGATCGCCCTCGAGCAGGCCGTGGCTGTGCCGTTCGCCACGCGTCAGCTCGCGGACCTGGGCGCGCGGGTGATCAAGGTCGAGCGCCCCGACGTCGGCGATTTCGCGCGCGGGTACGACACCACCGTGCGCGGCCTCGCCAGCCATTTCGTCTGGCTGAACCGGTCGAAGGAGTCGCTGACGCTCGACTTGAAGCGGCCGGAGGCGCGCGATGTGCTCGTGCGGCTGATCGCGCGCGCCGATGTCTTCGTCCAGAACCTCGCGCCCGGCGCGGCGGATCGGCTGGGGCTTGGCGCCGAAACGCTTCGGGCTCGGCATCCGCGGCTCATCGTCTGCGGTCTCACGGGCTACGGATCGACGGGGCCGTATGCCGGAAAGAAGGCCTACGACCTGCTCGTGCAGAGCGAAGCCGGCCTGTTGTCCATCACGGGCACGCCGGAAACGCCGTCGAAGGTCGGCTTGTCGATCGCTGATATCGCCGGCGGGATGTATGCGTACTCCGGCATCCTGACGGCCCTCCTCCAGCGCCACCAGACCGGTCACGGCACGGTCCTTGACGTCTCGCTGCTCGAGGCGCTGGGCGAGTGGATGGGGTACGCGATGTACTACACCATGGGCGGGACGCCGCCCGCCCGGACGGGGGCGAGCCACGCGACAATCGCCCCCTATGGGCCGTATGCGACGAGCGACGGTCAGGTCATCTTCGGCATTCAGAGCAATCGCGAATGGGAGGCGTTTGCCGCCGGCGTGCTCCTCCGGCCGGAGCTCGCCGCGGACGGGCGTTTTCAGAGCAACCAGCTGCGGGTTCAGCACCGCGAAGCGATGGATGCGGAAATCCATCGGACCCTCGGCACGCTGTCGACCACCGAGGTCGTGTCGCGCCTCGACGCCGCACAGATCGCGAACGCACGTCTCAACTCGGTCGAGCAGTTCATCGCCCACCCGCAGCTGGCCGGCCGCCAGGCGTGGCGGCAGGTGGACTCGCCGAGCGGCCCGATTCCCGCCCTCCTTCCGCCGGTGCGCCTGGCCGGCGTCGAGCCCGTGATGGATCCGATTCCCGCGCTCGGCCAGCACTCGGCCGCGATCCTGGCCGAGTTCGGCTTCGACGCGGACACCATCGCGCGCTGGCAGCGGGAACGCGTGATCTGACGAGGCGTGATCGTTCAGCGAGCGCGCAGCTGTTTGAGCAGCGCGGCCGCTTTGCGAAACCACTGTCGCTCGCGCCGGCGCAGGTATCGCGGCATGGTCGGCTTCTTCGCCAGGATGCGCCCCGCCCACTCCCGGGCTTCGTCCGTGCGCTGCCGGGCGGCGAGGAACGTCGCGTAGTTGTAGTACGTCTCGGACAGCGTGGAGATCGCGGTCGCGTCCTTGAACAGCGCATCGGCCTTGTCCGGATCTCCCGCGCGGGCGTGGGCGTGCGCCAGCAGGCCTATGGCGCGGTGGAAGTCGTATTTCGGGTCCTTCGCCACCACCGATTCCAGGTCGGCGAGTGCGGCCGGAAAGTCATCCAGCCCGAGCGCGGCGAGCCCGCGGCGATAGTACGGATGGAGCGTGTTCGCCCGCCCGGAGGCGATCACCTTGTCGTACAACTCGCGCGCGCGGGCATACCGGCCTTCATCCAGGTACTGGTCGGCGAGCTCTTCCAGGTTGCCGGCTGACGGATTGTCGAGGACGACAGCTTCCAGGTGGCGGATCCTGCGCCGGCGCCCCATCGCGTCGAACGCGCCTCGCAGCAGGTCCACGTCGGGAGCGACTTCGGCGACGATGTAGACAAGCGCGCCGAGACCGCCGCCGATGAGAATGATCCAGAGCCAGTAGGTATCGGGCCGGCGACGGACGAAATGCAGGATGGCCGCCGCCTGCAGGATGACGCCCCAGGGATAGAACAGGCCGATGACGTTCATGGCGGTAACCCCGCGTGACCTCGTCAGTTGGGCAAGCAAGATACCACGGCGCCCGCTTTGATCGATTGACAGGAGCGGCCAGGCTTCGTATTGTTAGCAGCACTAATAATTCGCTGAGCGAACAAATCATGCACATCAGGAAGACGACAATGCGTCGATCGGTGTTCTGCGCCGGCGTGGCGTTCCTCGTCGCGCTCTCCGCCCTTCGCCCCTCGCTCGGGGCACAGGCCGGCCGCAACGGCGACCGCTGGGTCGGCACCTGGGCAACGGCCGTGGTCGCGCGGCCGCAGGGCCCCCCGCCGCCGGCGCCGGTGCCCGCCGGTTCGCCGTGCGCGCCCCCCAACTTCGGACCTGGCCCAGGACGCCAGGGCGGCGGCCCGCCGCCGAACTTTCCGGCGCCGATCAACTTCGCGAACCAGACGCTGCGGCAGATCGTCCACGTGTCCCTCGGCGGCGAACGCGTCCGCGTCGTGCTGAGCAACGCCTTCGGCAGCGCCCCGCTTGCTGTCGGCGCCGCCCACGTCGCGCTCCGGACGAAGGACGCGGCCATCGACATCAAGTCGGATCGCGCCCTGACCTTCGGGGGCAGCCCCGGTGCGACGATTGCGGCCGGCGCCGTGGTCGTGTCGGACCCGGTGAGCCTCCCGGTGCCCGCGTTTGCGGATCTCGCGGTCGACGTCTATCTGCCCGGGGACACGGCCGCGTCGCCGTCGCCGCTGACGACGCACGCGGGAGCGCAGCAGACGAATTACGTGTCCACCGACGGCAATCACGCCGGCGTGGCCGACCTGCCGGTGGCGACGACCACCCAGGCCTGGTTCTTCCTCGCGCGCGTCGAGGTGGCGGCGCCGGATCAGGCGGGCGCCGTGGTGGCATTCGGCGATTCGATTACCGACGGTACGCGGTCCACGCCCAATCTCAACAGCCGCTGGCCCGACCACCTGGCGAAGCGCCTGGCCGCATCGAACATGAAGTTGGGCGTGCTCAACCAGGGGATCGCCGGCAACCGCGTGCTGTGCGACGGCGCGGGCGTCAGTGCGCTGGCACGGTTCGATCGCGATGTGCTGGTCCAGCCTGGCGTCACGCACGTCGTCGTGCTGGAGAGCATCAACGACATCGGCATCGGGCGGAGCGATCCGTCGCCGAGCGCGGCCGATCTGATCGCCGCCCACCGGCAGCTGATCGAGCGGGCGCACGCGCATGGGCTGCGGATCTACGGCGCCACGCTGACGCCGTTCGAAGGCGCCGCTTATGCGACTCCGGAAGGCGAAGCCAAGCGGCAGGCCGTCAACGAGTGGATCCGATCCGGCAAGGCATACGATGGCGTGATCGATTTCGACGCCGCCGTCCGGGACCCCGCCGCGCCGGCGAAGATCCAGCAGCAGTTCAACCCCGGCGACAACCTGCACATGAACGACGCGGGCTACAAGGCGATGGCCGACGCGATCAACCTGGGCCTGTTCACCCGCAAGTGACTGCGGCACAGTCTCAGACGGCTGCCCGCGAACTGCTGCACGTCGTGATGCTCGTGATGAAGACGCTGGGGGCCGAGATGCGCCGATCGCGGCGGCCGCTGGCGCCCGCGCAGATGGGCAGCCTGATGCGCATCGGCGCCGGCCCGTGCAGCATGAGCGAGTTGGCCCGGCATCAGGCCGTCAGCCTGCCGACGATCTCGAAGTCGGTGGACATGCTGGTCCGGCGCGGGTGGGTCGAGCGCGGGGCCGGGAAGAGCGACCGCCGGCAGTCGATGGCCCGCCTCACGCCGCGCGGCCGGCGGGTGCTCGCGGACATCCAGCAGCAGGCGGAACGGCACGTGGCCGACACGCTCGCGCCGTTGACGGTGACCGAGCGCGCCCAGCTCGTTTCTGCGCTGCGCACGCTGACCGGCGTGCTCAGTGCGCCGGGCGACGATTCTTGCGAGCCCCGGGGCCGATCGTGACTGCGCGTCGTGGATTCGAGTCTTCAAACCAGGAGTCAGGTATGAAAATGCGCGCGTTGCTGCTCGGCATCATCGGCGTCCTGCTCGTGTCGTCAACGGCCCTGGCCGCGCCCGTGGACGGGAAGTGGACCGGCATGCTCGACACGCCCATGGGTCCCATCAACGTCGGATTCAACTTCAAAGCCGACGGCGCCATGCTGGCCGGTTCGACCACCGGACCTGACGGCGCCGAGCTGGCGATCAAGAACGGCAAGGTGGACGGCGACAAGATCGCGTTCATCGTCGAGGTCGACTTTGGCGGGATGGCCCTTACTCTGGGCTACACGGGCGTCGTGTCGGAGGACCAGATCAAGCTGACGCTGGACATCATGGGCATGCCCTTCGACTTCGTGGTGAAAAAGGCCCAATAAGACCGGGAAAGGCGACGACAGTCAGCAGTCGGCAGTCGGCAGTCAGCAGTCGGCAGTCAGCAGTCGGCAGTCGGCAGTCGGCAGAAAAGGCCTTTAACGTAGAGCGGGGCTTTCAGCCCAGCCTGGCTGGCTTGAAGGCCTACATGCATCAGCTCTATCTTGCTGCCGCCTGTCGCCTGTCGCCTGTCGACTGCCGACTGTCGACTGCCGACTGATCATTCCGAGCCGTCGGCGCGGGTGACGTGGACGTCGCGGTCTTCGCCGCGGCCCGTCACGCGCACGCGCCACGGGTTGCAGCAGACCTCGCAGTCCTGCACGAAGCTGCCTTTGACATCCGGCTCCACGTAAATCTCCACGGTCTCGCCGCAATACGGGCACGTTACGAAGTACTCGTCGTCCACGGCTACCGCTTCCCTTTGAGGCCGGCCAGAAACTCCCGGGGTGTTTCGACGCGAATGCCGTACCGCAGCGCCGACAGGAAGTGCCTCCGGTTGTCGGTGACGGCGAGGAGCACGCTGGTGTCGAGAAAGAGGCTCACGGCCATCGGTTACGCTCGTCCTCGACGAGGGCCGCGACGTCGAGCGTGGGACGCTGGTCCGCGCGGACCGTCGGTCCGGCCACCAGGCGCCGTCCGACTTTGACGAGGCGCGGGCCTGCCGCGACGCGTTCGAGACGGATGCCGAGATCGTCCGTCGTGATCTCGAGCTCGGACCCCGCGGACAGGCCGGCCTTGTCCCGGACCGCCGCCGGAATTACCACCCGGCCTGCCTTGTCAATGGTCGTGCGCATGCCATGAATATACCAACATGACACGGCTGACATCGGCCACGTGGCTGGCTACTCGGTCCGAAGCGCCTGCAGCGGGTTGATCCGCGTCGCCCGGTACGCCGGCACGACTGCAGCGAGCAGAGCGATCAACACGACGGCGATCGACACGCCCATCAACGTCACGGCATCGTGCGGCCCGACGCCAAACAGGAGTGTCGTCATCACTCGCCCGAGCGCCGCCGCGGCGGCCAGCCCTATCAGGATGCCGACCAGGGCCGGCTTCATCCCGTCGCCGACGACCGTCCGTACCAGCGTGCCGGCGGGCGCGCCCAGTGCCCGCCTGATGCCGATCTCGGAAATACGCTGGCCGACGCTGTACGACAGCACGCTGTAGATGCCGATGGCGGCGAGCAGCACGGCCAGTCCGGCAAACGTCGAAATGAGCGTCATCGCGAACCGCTGCTGCCCGATCGACTCGTCGACCAGGGTGTCCATGGTCTGCACGTCGCGCACCGGCAAGTCCGCGTTCAGGCCATGGATCGCCTTGACGACCGCGGGAGCCAGCGTCTCGGCGGGCGTGTTCGTCCGGACCACGAGCGCCATGAATTGGAACGGCCCGGCGCCCACCAGCTGCATGAGCGGCAGATATGCCGCGGCAACGGGATCTTTGACGCTCAACCCGAGCAGCTTCACGTCGTTGACGATGCCGACGACGGTTCGCGGCGTGCTTGGGATGAGACCGAAGGAGATTTGCTGCCCGATTGGATCCTGGTTCGGCCAGAACTTGCGGGCCATCGCCTGGCTGATGATCACCGTGAGCTGGCGATCCACACGATCCACTTCGCTGAAATCGCGGCCCGCGATGAGTCGCATCCGCGTCGCCTGGACGAACCCGGGCGTCATGATCCGGGTGGGCACGATGGGCTGCTGCGACAACGGCGGCCTGGGCTGTCCCTCGATGGCAAACGGGAGGTTCGACCCGCCCTGGAAGGGCAGCGAGTCGCCGGCGGCCGCCGACTCGACGCCCGGCAGTGCCCGAACGCTGCGGAGATACCTCGTTGATGAAGGCCACCCGCTCTTCGCCCTTATCACCGCCGCGGGGCAGGCCGACGTTCATCGTCAGCAGGTTTCTCGGATCGAAGCCGGCATCGACGGCGCGAAGCTCCATGAGCGTGCGGAGCAGCAGACCCGCGCCGGTCAGGAGCACCAGCGCCAGCGCTACTTCGCAGACGACCAGCGCGTCGCGGACGCGCCGTTCGGCCGGCGCCGCGCTGCTCCGTCCAATCCCCTGTTTCAGGGCGTCGTTGGGGTTGGTGCGCGTGAGGCGCCAGGCGGGCACGAGGCCGGCGAGCACCGCCGCAGCGATGGCGACCGCGCACGTGAAGAGCAGGACCCGGGCGTCGAGATCGACTTCACCCAGCCGGGGCAGGAACTCGGCAATCGACGTGGACAACAGCCGCAGGCTGAACCACCCCGCCAGCAGGCCGAGGACGGTGCCGCCGGCCGCCAGCAGCAGTGTTTCGGTGAGCACCTGCTGAATGACGCGCAGCCGGCTGGCGCCGAGCGCGGTGCGCACGGCCAGCTCACGCGACCGCCCGAGCGTCTTGGCGAGGAGCAGGTTTGCCAGGTTCGCCGATCCGATGAGGACGACGAAGACCACGGCGCCGAGCAGGAGCAGGAGGGGCAGGCGCACGTCGCCGACGATGTCCTCGTGCAGCGGCACGACGAACGCGCCCCAGCCCTTGTCGTCCTCCGGATATTGCAGCTCGAGCCGCTGCGAGATCGTCGTCATCTCCGCCTGCGCGGCCTTCACGTCCACGCCTGGGCGGAGGTGGCCGATGACGAAGTACGTGTGGTTGCTCCGCACGGTGCGCTCATCGGGCGTCCAGACGAGCGGCAGCCAGAGGTCGATGTTCTCGGGAAACGAGGCGCGCTGCGGCACGACGCCGACAATCGTGTACGGCTCGCCGTTCAGGGAGATCGACCGCCCGATTGCGGCGGGATCGGCGCCGAAGCGGGTCCGCCAGACGCTTTCGCGCAACAGGACAACGCGTGGCGAGCCGGGCGCCTGATCGGCCGCTCCGAGCGTTCGTCCAGCCAGCGGCTGCACGCCCAGGATGCTGAAGAACTCTCCGGTGACCACGGCCGTTCGCAGCGCGTCCGGTTCGCCTTGGCCGGTGATGTTGAAACGCCGGAACCGGTACAACGCCATCCGGTCGAAGACGTGGTTCTGCGCTTCCCAATCGAGGTAGTTCGCGGGTGAGACCACGAAGATCCGCCGATCGCCGGCCGGCATGAAGAACGTTTCGGGGGGCGTCTGCCAGACGCGCATGATGCGCGCCGAATCGCGGAACGGCAGCGGGCGCAGGATGACCGCGTTGACGAGGCTGAAGATCGCGGTGTTCGCGCCGATGCCGAGGCCGAGGATCAGGATGCCCGCGAGCGCAAACGCCTTGTTCTTCAGCAGGACCCGGAACCCGTAGCGAATGTCCTTCATGAACACGTCGATGAACTGGATCCCGCGCCGTTCGCGATAGCTTTCCTTTGTCATTTCGACTCCGCCAAGCGTGAGCAATGCCGAGCGCCGGGCCTCGTCGGGCGACATGCCCGCGCGGATGTTGTCGTCGATGTGTGCGTCGAGATGCCCGTTCAGCTCGTTGACCAGATCGGCATCACCTCTCTTCGCCGAGAAGAGACTGCCGAGGCGCAGCAGCGACGCACGCAACCGGCTCATCTGGCGGCATCCATGCGGTCACTCGTCCCGCAGAGCGATAACCGGATCGATCGTGGCCGCACGGAGCGCCGGAACCAGTGCGGCAGCCAGAGTGGCGGCCAGGAGCACCAACAGGACGATGACCATGACTGTCGCATCGCGCGGCCGGAAGTCGAACGGCATAGCCAGTGCCGGCGTGGCGGCCGTGGCGAGGGCGATCCCCGCGACGAGGCCAACGCACACGACGCCGACCGCCTGTCGCAGAACCAGCCGCACCACGCTGCTGCGATCCGCCCCAACGGCCATGCGGACGCCGATTTCACGCTTCCGCAGTGACGTCAGATACGCCATCACGCCGTACAGTCCGACGATCGCGAGGACCGTGCCGAGCACGCCGAGCGCTGTCATCAGGAGCAATGTCAGCCGGGCTGGACCCATCGCGCGCGCCTGATAGACATCGTCGAGCGTCCGGACGTCGAATGTCGGCACGCCTCCGCCCAGGGACTGGACTTCGGCCCGGATCGGCGCGGCGAGCGAGGCGGGGTCGCCTTGTGTCCGCACGACCATCGTCATCATCGAGCGGAAGCGCTGAGCGGACGGCAGAAAGAGAAATGGCTGCGGCGCTTCGGCGATCTCACCGTACTTGCCGTCGCGTGCGATCCCGATGACCTGGAGCACGGGGCCGTTGCGGTCGCGCAGCCGAAGCGTCCTGCCGATCGCGTCCTGCCGTGGCCAGTAGCGGCTGGCCATCGTCTCGTTGATCACAGCGACTGCCGGGCCCGACGCCGTATCGCGATTGTCGAATGCGCGCCCGCGGACGATCGACGTCCGCATCGCGCTCCAGTACCCGTCGTCTACGACGTTGTTTCGGATCATCAGGCGGTCCTGGCCCGGCGGCATGTCGTACCCATCGACGATTACCGGCATGGACCCGCTGTTGACCCCGAGCGGGATGAACTGCGCGAGGCCGGCGGCGGAAACGCCAGGTAGAGCGCGGGTGCGTGCGACGAGCTCCTGGTAGAACGCTCTCGTCTGCGGCTGGTCGTAGCGGACCAGCCCGGGATTGAACGACATCAACAGCACGTGATCGACCTGAAAGCCCGGATCGATGCGCTGCTTGTCGATGAGGCCCCGGATGGCCAATCCGGCTACCGTCAGGACGACGACCGCCAGCGCCACCTGCGCAGAGATGAGCGCATTCCGGAAGCTGAACCAGCGGCGTCTGCCGCCCGCGCCAGCGGTGGCCGCCTTCAACGCCGGGATGAGATCGACGCGCGTGCTGAGGAACGCCGGCGTCAAGCCGAACACGAGGCTGGTCACGATCGAAATCGCCGCCGTGAAGACAAGCGCGCGCTGGTCGAGCCGGATGTCCAGCGCGATCGGCATGTCGGTCGCTGCCATGATCATTCGCACGAGGGTCGACACCCCGGCCAGGCTCCAGTAGGCGACAAGCAGCCCGAACGCGCCGCCCAGCGCCGACAGCAGCAGGCTCTCGGTGACCAGCTGCTGAATCAGCCGTCCCCGGGAGGCGCCGAGCGCCAGCCGCATGGCAATTTCCTTTGTCCGGCCGGCAGCGCGCGCGAGCAGGAGGTTCGCGACGTTGGCGCACGCGATCAGGAGCACGAGGCCGACGACGGCGAGCATGAGCGCGGCGCCCTGATAGCCGCCCGTATCCAGGCGGCCCCGCGCCGTCACCTCCGGCAGCACGATCGCCGTTCGGTTCACGTTCGCGTCGGGGAAGGCCTGCGCAAGCGCCCTGGCCAGAGACGCGATTTCGGCGCTTGCCTGCCGGACGCTCACCCCGCGGTTCAGGCGCCCCACGACGGTGAGCCAGCGGTCCGCCCGGTCGTCGAGGAAGTTGGCGGGAATCGTTGACAGCACGTCGCGCGCCATCGTGATCGGGACGTAGAGGTCGGGGTGGAAATAGAGCTCGGTCCCAGAAAATGCGGCCGGCGTGACGCCCACGATCGTGAATTCCCGGGTACCGAGCGTCACTTGTCGGCCGATGATGGCGGCGTCCGACTGGAAACGCCGCTGCCAGAGGCTGTGACTGATCACGGCCACGGGGCTGGAGCCAGCCACCCTGTCCTCGTCGTTGCGGAACCCGCGGCCGGGAGCGATTGGCACCTCGAGCGCCGCGAAGAAATTCGCGCTGACGACCCAGGCGCCGAGCAGTTGAGGAACTTCATCGCGGCTGGTCGACATCGCCACGAGCGCGGTGTCGTAAGCGACGACGCCCGAGAGCGTCGCCGTTCGTGTCTTGTAGTCGAGATAGTCGGGATACGAGACCCGGTCGTATTCAGCGTCCTTCGAGCTGGTGAAGATGCGCACGAGTTCGCCCGGCCGTGGCACGTCGGGCGGCCGGAATGCCGTGGCGTCCGCAAGGCTGAACATGGCTGTGTTCGCGCCCATCCCGAGCGCCAGCGTGACAATTGCGGCGGTTGTGAAGGCCGGATGTGTTCTGAGAAGGCGCGCGGCGTATCGCACGTCGCGCAGCAACGTGTCGATCAGGGGAAGGCCGCGCCGGTCCCGGTGCTGCTCCTGGACAAGACTGACGCCGCCCAGTTTCAAGAGCGCATCGCGGCGGGCTTCGTCAGGCGTCATGCCGGCCCGCAGGTTGTCGTCGATGTGAAACTGCAGATGGGCGTCGAGTTCGGCGTTCAGTTCACGATCTTTCCGCGCGCCGCGAAAGGCATCGGATAGACGGCGCAGCCATTTCGTCCTCACAGCCTCACTCCGCGCGCAGCGCGACCAGGGGATCGACCGCGGCCGCCCGGCGCGCCGGCAGCCAGCAGGCGACCAGCGCCACGCCAAGCAACGTCAACGTGGCGGCGGCGAAGACTCCGGGGTCGTGGGAGCTGACGCCGTAGAGCAGCGACGCGATCAGCCGGCTGCCCACGAATGCGGTACCGAGACCCGCGGCGATGCCGGCGAGCGTCACGAGACCGCCTTGGCGTACGATCATGCCCGCCACGCTTCCGGGCTCGGCGCCCAGAGCGAGCCTGACGCCGATCTCGCCGGTCCGCTGGCTCACGATGTACGACATCACGCCGTAGATGCCAATCATCCCGAGCATCAGCGCGACGCTCGCAGCGATCGCAATCAGGACCATCGTGAAGGCCGTCTGCTCAGCTGAACGATCGACGATGCTCTGCAGGCTGCGCACGTCCGCCAGGGCGACGTCGGGGTCGATCTGGGCGATCGCGCTTCGAACGGCCGCGACCATGCCGGCCGGCGGCGTCGCGGTGCGCACGACGAAACTCATGATGCTGACATCCGGACCGACCAGCGCCTGTGCGGGGATCTCGGGCCCGCCGGCGATGGACATCGGCATGTAGAGCTGGCCGGCCGGCGCGGCCTCAGCAAGCGCGGTCGTCACGGTATTCGAGACCACGCCCACGATGGTCAGCCATGCCGGCGTGCCGAACCTCGAGTTGGGCGGCGTTGACGCCTTGACCCGCTGACCGATCGGATCCTGATTCGGGAAGAGCGAATCGGCGAGGGCCTTGTTCACGACGATAACCGGGTCGGCTCGCTCGACATCGCCGCGGTCGATGGCGCGGCCGCGCAGCACGCGAATGCCGGCCGTGTCGAAGTACCCGCCGGACACGCCTCGCCACGTGAAAAACGGACGCGGCTTGCCGTCCTCGATTCTGCGCTCCGGCACCACGCCATTGCCAAAGCAGGTTCCGCCAAGGAGCTGGCATGTCGATGCCGACACCGCGGTGACGCCGGGAATGGTCGCGACGCGATCGAGAATCGCCTGGTGGACGGCGACAGCGGCGCGGCGGGTCGTGTATTGATTGTTCGGCAGTCCGACGCGAAAGGTGAGCGCCGATGCCGCGTCGAAGCCGGGATCGACCTGACGCAGTTTCTGAAAGCTGCGAAACATCAGCCCGGAGGCAACGACCAGAACCAGCGCCAGGCCGACCTGGCCTGCCATGAGCACGTGACGGGCGCGATACCGTCCGCGGCTCGCCGTGTTGCCGCGTCCGGTCTCGTGGAGCGAGGTGGGCAGCGGCGCCACGCGCAGCATGGGAATCGCGCCGAACGCGAGCCCGGTCAGCAGGCTCAGCACGAACGCGAACCCGATCACGACGCCGTCCAGGCGGACTTCGTGGAGCCGTGGCAGGTTGGCGGGACCGTACGCGACCACGAGCTGCACGGCGCCCCAGGCCAGCGCGAGCCCCGCAGCGCCGCCCGCGATCGAAAGCAGGGCGCTTTCGGCCAGGAAGTAGCGCGCGATCGCGCGGCGGCTCGCCCCGAGCGCCTGACGCACCGCGACTTCGCGCTGCCTCGACTCGGAACGGACGAGGAACAGGTTCGCGACGTTGGCACACGCGACCAGCAGTACCAGGCCGACCGACGCGAGCAGGATCCAGAGCGTCTCGGCGACCCGGCCGACGAGGGCCTGCTGAAGCGCCATTGGCGCCGCGACCATCCCGTTCTGATTCGGCGACGTCCGCGCCAGATCGGCAATGAGCTGCGTCATTTCGACGCGCGCCTGATCGATCGTGGCTCCGTCTCTCAGCCGCGCCACACCCAACAAGCGTAAAGAGGAAAGACGCGCTCGCGCGCGTCGATTGCGCGGGCAGCCACAAGTCGGTGCGGGTATCAGGAAACACGAAGTCGGCCGGCATGACGCCGACCACCTGCGTCGGCACGCCGCTCAACCGGACCGACTGGCCGACGATGGCCGGATCGAGGCCGAAGCGCCGCGCCCAGAGCCCGTAGGAGAGGACGGCGACCTGCGGCGCGCCCGTGACCCCCTCTTCTTCCACGAACCATCGCCCGAGCGCCGGGCGCACGCGCAGCACATGTGCGACCGACGGTGTCGCGTAAATCGCTCCGAGCCGCTCGGGGGTGCCGCTGCCGCTGAGCGTCACGCCGCCGATATTGTACGCAGCCACGCCGTCGAGGGTTCGCGCGCGGTCGGCCAGCTGATAGTAGAGCTGCCAGGTCATGAAGTTGATGCCCGATGGTGATGTTCCGGCTCGGCAACCCGTAGTCGAGCGCGATCAGCCGGCTCGAGTCGCCATACGGCAGCGGCTTCAGGAGCACTCGATACACGACCGTGAAGATGGAGACGTTGGCGCCGATCGCCAGCGCCAGCGTGAGCGCCGAGGCGGCGGCAAACCCGGGGCTGCGCCGCAGCGTCCGGCCCGCGTGCCGCATGTCGCGCGCGACGTGCTCGAGCCAGGGGAGCGTGCGCTGTTCCCGATAGGCTTCTGTTGTCATGTCCACTCCGCCGAGCCTGAGGGCTGCCTGTCTGCGGGCTTCGTCGCGCGCCATGCCGGCGCGGATGTTGTCCTCGACGTGGGCGTCGAGGTGGCCGTTCAGTTCGTCGACGAGGTCGCGGTCCGCCTGCGGCCGGCCGAATAGTCCGCCGACGCGAGCCGCCCACGCGCGCAGGGATGCCATGGCGTTTGTGGGGCTACGAGGCTTCGTCCGGCGCCAGGAACCGCGCGAGGATGGCCTGCGCCTGCTCCCAGTCCCGCGTTTCGCGGGCGACCTGCTTCTTGCCGGCGCGCGTGAGCTGGTAGAACTTGGCGCGGCGGTTGTTGTCCGACACGCCCCACGCGGACTTGATGTAGCCCTCCTGCTCGAGCTTGAGGAGCGCGGGATAGAGCGTGCCGTAGTTCACGAGCAGCAGGTGCCCGCTCGTCTGCTCGATGCGCCGGGCGATGCCGTACCCATGCTGCGGCCCCATCGTCTCGAGGGTCTTGAGAATCATCAGGGCGAGCGTGCCCTGCCAGACGTCGGTTTTGCCCATGAAGAAGTCCTCTAAGGCAAGGTTCAAGGTTCAAGGTTCAGGGTTCAGGAGTTCAGTCGTCGACGAGCCAGCCGTCGCGCAAATGGATGATCCGCGAACCGTACGTCGCGTTCACCTCGGAGTGCGTCACCTGGATGATGGTCGTGCCGGCCTCGTTGAGCTTGCGGAACAGCTCCATGATTTCCTTGCCCTGTCCCGAATGAAGATTGCCGGTCGGCTCGTCGGCGAGGATGACTTTCGGGTTGGCGATGACCGCTCGCGCGACGCCGACCAGCTGCTGCTGGCCGCCCGAGAGCTGGCTCGGATACAGATCCTTCTTCCCGACAATCTGAAACCGGTCGAGCACGTCGGCGACCATGCTCTGCCGATCCTTGCGCCCGACGTTGCGGTACGAGAGCGGGATCTCGAGGTTCTCGTAGACCGTCAGGTTGTCGAGCAGGTGATAGCTCTGGAACACGAACCCGATGTGCGCCTTGTGGAGCTCGTTGCGCTGCTTCGGGTTCATCCGGTGCACGGGCTGCCCGAGGAAGTCGAATTCGCCCGACCACGCGGCGTCGTGCATGCCGAGGATGTGCAGCAGGGTGGACTTGCCCGCGCCGGAGGGCCCCATGATCGACACGAACTCGCCGGGGGCGATGTCGAGCGTGATGCGCCGCAGCACGTAGGCGCGCGCCGGACCCTGCGGGTACGACTTCTCCAGGTTGCGAAGGGAAATCAGCATCACGCGTTCATGGTTTCCAGTTCGGCCGGCTCGTCGACGACGCGGCCGTCGAAGAGATGGATGCTGCGATCGGCGTGGCGCGCGTAGCGGGGATCGTGCGTGACCATGCAGATGGTGGCGCCGCTCATGTACAGCTCGTGGAGCAGCTCCATCACCGACTCGCCGCTCTTCGAGTCGAGGTTCCCGGTCGGCTCGTCGGCGAGCAGGATGACCGGCTCGCCCGCGACCGCGCGCGCGACGGCGACGCGCTGCTGCTGGCCGCCCGACAGCTGGCTCGGCAGGTGCTTGGCGCGGTGCGCCATGCCGACGCGTTCGAGCGCGTCGGAGACACGCTGACGCCGTTCGGCCGGCCGCATGCCGCGGTAGGTGAGCGGCAGCTCGACGTTCTCGAAGACCGAGAGGTCGCCAATCAGGTTGAAGCTCTGGAAGATGAAGCCGATCTCGCGGTTGCGGACGCGGGCGCGCTCCCACGCCTTCAGCTCGCCGACCGGCCGGCCGTTGAGTTGATACGACCCGCCGCTCGGCGAGTCGAGCAGGCCGAGGATCGACAGCAGCGTCGATTTGCCGCAGCCGGACGGTCCGGAAATCGCGACGTACTCGCCGCGCGCGATTTCCACGTCCACGCTGGCCAGCGCGTGCGTTTCGACCTCGTCGGTCACGAACACTTTCGTCACACCATCGAGCTTGATCACGGGCGGCATGGCGGTGGTTGGGATCATGTGTCCTCTGTAAGTGCGTCTACTGGAGGCGAATCCGATCGAAAGCTTCCCAGGCGGACATGTCGGACAGGATCACCTGGTCGCCGGGGTTCAATCCCGACACGATCTCCACTTCGTTGACCGACGTCCGGCCCAGCTTCACCTGGATGCGCGTCGCTTCGCCGTTGGGCTGAAGCTTGAAGAGGCCGACGGACGTCTGCTCCTGGCCGAACGCGGGCCGCCCGACCTTGACGATGTCGGCGAGCCGTTCGAGCTGGACGGTGCCGTCGACGCTCAGGTCGGGCCTCACGCCCTTCGGCAGCGGGCCCTCCATGATGATGTCCACCGTGACCGTGCCGTTCTGCACCGACGGATCGACGCGCACGACCTTGCCGGAAACGATGCCGATGCGCGTGTCGATGGTGGCCGGCAGACCCGGGAGGATGTCCTTGGCGCGGGTTTCAGCGATTTTCAGTTCCGCCTTGAGGCGCGAGGGGTCGGCGACGCGCGCGAGGTTGGTGCCTGGCGCCACCTGCTGGCCGACTTCGACGGGGACGACCTGCAGCACGCCCGCGAACCCGGCCCTGACCTGCAGCTCGTTCACCTGCCGCTGCTTCAGGCCCACGACCGCGCGCGTCTGATCGACTTCGGAATTCTGCACGGCCAGTCGCGCCTGCATGGACTCGGCGTGGCTCGCGAGCTGCTTCTGGGCGATGGTCAGACGCGCAGACAGCTGGTCGGCGTCGAGCTTCGCCTGCTTCAGCGTCATGTCCGACACCAGACCCTTGGCGGCCAGCTGCTGGTTGGCTTCGACCTGGAGCGCGGCCTTCTTGTAGTCCGCCTCGATGTTGGCGGTGACCGCCTCCTGGGCAAGCGTGTCGTTCTGGAGCTGGACCCGGAGGTTGGTGAGGCTGGCCTCGGCGGCCTTGAGTTTGAGCACGGCGTCCCCGAGTTCCTGTTCGAGCTGTGGATTGCTGAGCTCGAGGATGACGCTGCCGGCGGCGACCACCGAGCCCGGCCGGATGGCGATCCGTTCGACGCGCCCGACCGTGGTGGCCGGAATCCAGCGGATGTCCTCGGGCACGAGCGTGCCGATGCCGCGCTCGTCGCGGAGCATCGGGCCCCGCTTGACCGTATCGATCCAGACCGTGGCGCGTTCGACACTCGGGGCCGCCGGTTTGAGCCGCGACACGCCCAGCGTGATGAGGCCCACGAGCGACAGCGCCACGACGCCATACACGGTGCGGCGAATCCGCTTCTGCCGGAGGTTAGACGGGCGGGCGATGTCCATGGTTCAGCAGGTCACGGGCTGGGGTTCAAGGTTCAGGGTTCAGGGTTCAGGGTTCAGGGTTCAGGGTTCAAGGTTCGGGGTTCAAGGGTTCCATGGCGCCCAGTGGTTCGTTAGACGGAAGACCCGGCCGCCTGGTTCATCTTGGATTCCCATACAGCAGGGTGGCACAGGCACCTATGGGAAGGCAATAGGGTGCACGGGAACCCTGAACCTCTGAACCCTGAACCCTGAACCGACAACGTTACACGTCCGTGTGAACCGTTCCCCCCGCGTTTCGTCTAACCCGGCACCAACTGCTCGTGACCGCCGCCGCGCGGAGAAAGGCCGACATGAAAGGGAAGATGTGTCGCATCCCGAACCGCCTGCTCCTCTGGGGGGCCGTCATGTTGGCTGCGGCCGGTCTCGCCGGGCCTGCAGGTGCGGCCGCCGACGAACTGTCCGGCGTACGGTCGACGAGCCCCGCCATCCGCGAGCTCGTTGACGATGCCATGTGGGAGTCGCCGACGTTCCGGGGGATCGTTCGCGCGATCGTCGCGACCGATGGCATCGTGTACGTGGAAGAGGGCGTCTGCCGCCACGGCGTTCACGCCTGCCTGCTGCTGGACGTCACGCCGGCGGGCGGGTACCGCATCCTGCGCATCCTGGTCGATCGTCAGGGCACGCTGGCCCACCGCAGCCGGCTGGATCTCATCGCGACGATTGGACACGAGCTCAGGCACGCGCTCGAAGTGCTCAGCGACCGCGCTATCAGGTCGGCGGCCGCCGTGTTCCTGTACTACTTCAGCCACGTCCCGACCACCAACTCCACCTTCGAAACCGCGGCCGCCATCGCCGCCGGCGCGGCAATCCGGGGCGAGCTCGGCCGCCACGTCACGTTTGTCTTTCAGCAAGTCGCGCTGAACGGGGGGGAGTGACGGGAACAGGTTCACGGTTCACGGTTCAAGGTTCCTGCTAGAATTTCGGGCCAGCGGACGGACGGTACAGCAGGAAAGAGAGGGCCCGATGACGACACGCATCGTGATGACATTCATCGTCGCGGCAGGCTTGTCCGCGGGCCTGGCCGCTCAGAAACCGGCGCCAAAACCGTCGCCGGCCGCTGTCGCGAAGACGTCATGGGGCGATCCGGACCTGCAGGGCACATGGTCCGGCGACTCCGCGTTCGCCATCCCGATGCAGCGTCCCGAAGCGCTGGGCACGAAGGCCGAGCTGACCGACCAGGAGTACGCCGACAAGCTGGCCCGCGACGAGCAGTCGCGCAACCGCGCATCCGGCGCGGTCGGGCCGTTCAGAAACGACGGCGCCTGGCTGGACAAGACCTTCCGTCAGACGTCGTTGATTGTCGAGCCGGCCAACGGCCGAACGCCGCCGCTGACGCCGGAAGCCGAGCGCCTGCGCGCCACCGCGCCCCGCGGCACCTACGGCAACGGCCCGCTCGACAGCCCCGAGGATTTCACACTCTACGACCGCTGCATCTCGCTCGGCGCGGTCGGGTCCATGACGCCCAAGATTTACGGCAACGGCTACCGCATCATCCAGGCGCCGGGCTACGTCGCCCTGATGTCGGAAATGATCCACGAGGCGCGCATCATTCCACTCGACGGCCGGCCGCACATCGGGAAGAAGATTCAGTCGTACCTGGGGGATTCGCGCGGCCACTGGGAAGGCAGCACGCTGGTCATCGAAACGACGAACCTGAACGGCCGCACGAACTACTCGGCGGTGAACCTGACGCTCGTCGAGCGCCTGACGCGCGTCGAACCGGACGTCCTCCGCTACGAAGCGATCATCGACGACCCCTCGACGTACACCGGGCGTGTACGGATTTCAATCCCGTTCACCTCGCCGGCCGGGTATCGGGTGCTTCCGTACGACTGCCATGAAGGGAATCTGGCGGTACTCCAGGGGCTCGGCGGAGAACGGGCGGAAGATGCCGCGCTCGCGGCCGACGCCAGACGCGGCATCGTCCGTCCACGGCGGCCGATTCAGGGCGGCCTGACGGTCGGCGGACAACCCATCCCCGAAAGCGGTCCGGCGCAGAACTGACTACTGCGGCACCTGCGTGTTGCTGGTGAAACACCAGCCGACGAGGGTCTGTCCAAAGCGGCGCACGATCGCGTCTGGAACGTCGCGCTCGGCCACTTTCTGGAACTCGAACTTGATTTCCCCATCGGGCGCGACCGTCGCCAGCAGCGAGCCATAGACGTTCGTCATGGCGACCTTCGGCGACGGCACCGGCAGCCTGTAGCGCTGGGCGCCGGCCGTGCCGATGACCCATCCCGGCAGGACGCCGCCGTGCTCGCGCAGGTATTGCGAGTCGTAGACGTCTTCCATGTAGAAGTGCTGGTGGCTCGCGAGCACGTACACGCGCTTGCGGCCGTTGTCGCGCGCCTTGAGCAGGCTGGCGTACACGCGGCGGCCGGTTTCCGTGCTCTGCGGCGATTCGTTCATGCTGTGGTCGAAGTTGTAGCCGTCGGGCAACGCCTTGTGCATCCCGGCGACGATCGTCCGCACGGACGGGTTGGCCACGTCGCGCGCGAGCGCCCGTTCAAACCAGGCAAGCTGCGTCTCGTTGAACTCGTCGTTCGACGCGTTGTCGAGATAGAAAAACGACACACCGCGGTCGATCCAGTGAAAGTACGTCTTGACGCTCTGGTCCTCAGGGCTGTCGATGAGCCGCTGCGCGCGCAGTGCCGGCGTGTCGTGCCACGGCCCGAACCTCGACAGGAACTCCACGCGGGTCTTCGGGAAGACCACCTCGTGGTTCCCGATGCCGACCAGAAACGGAATCGCGCCGAACGGCGCCATCTGGTTTTCCAGGAAGTCCTGCCACTGCATGTCGTGGTACTGGTCGATCGTCAGCGGCGAGGCGAGAAACTCCGGGCGGTTCAGGATGTCTTCGTCCACGCCCGACGTCCGGCGCAGATCGCCCAGGTGCCAGTAGAACGACACGTTGTTCTTTCGCGCCGTCTCGGCGATGGCCGGCATCACGATGTCGCCGCAGTTGCGAGCGTCCGCCGACACGAGGAACCGCCACGACTCTGCGGCGCCGCCGTTCTGCTGGGCTCGGGCCAGCCACCCGGAAGACGCCACGCCAGCGGCCAGCACGACCGCACACCACGACCGTCGCGACCGTCGCTTCATGGGCGGCCATTTTACCCCGGCTATGGGGGCACTCGGGCGCTCAGGGCGGCGAGCTTCGTCCCGACAATTCGCATCTGAAACGCGTTCGCCGGATGAGCGTAGAACACATCGAGATCGCGATCGCGGAAGCCGAGCTGGCGCAGGACGTCGTGCGCGATTCGCGCGGCCTTCCCGAAACGCCGCTCGTACTCCTCGACCATTTCCGTCTCGTAGCGGGCGAACGCCGCCTGGTCCTGCTCCCATGTCGCGGGCCGCGGGGGCGGCGGCGCGTGGCGGGTCCGCTCGGCGACAAACGCCAGGATGGACGCGGACAACTGCGCGGTGCTCGATCTGAACTCGGCGTTCTGGGCCGAGACGATGTAGTCGAACTGGCGTTCGTGGACCCAGTTGTCGGCGGCGTACCAGCCTCCGGCGATGGCCATGAGCATCACGAAGGCGGCCAGCCGCGTCTGGCGGTTGAACGAGGCGTACGACGCCGCGATCCAGGAGAGCAGCTTCAGCGTGAGCAGGACGGCCGCCGCGCCGAACGACCAGATCGCGACCTCGATCGCGGGCGGCGCGAAGCGCGCTCCGGCTTCGCCGAACGCGATCAGGGCCGCGACCGGTGGTCCGATGAAGGGCCAGCCGAGCGCGTGTCGCATACTCGAAATTATCGTCGTTTCCGCCCGCTCATGCTTTCTTGATACCGGCGCGATAGGATTTCGTTCGTGGCGGGACAGCAGGCAGCGTCGGCGATACGAGTGCGGCTGGCGCCGGCGCTCTGTGTCGCGATCGCCATCCTCGCGCTGCCTGGGAGCGCGTCAGCCACGCTCGGCCGCGACGCGTCGTCGGTTGACGCGGATCGGGTGCGCATGCAGGGTGCTCTGCTCCGCATCGCGCGCGACGATGCGTACACGGTGCACGAAATGCAATCGGCCTCTGGCACAGCGGTGCGCGAATACGTGTCGTCGACCGGAACCGTGTTTGCCATTACGTGGCAGGGACCGTGGCTTCCCGACCTGCGGCAGCTGCTGGGCCCGTATTTCGACGACTATCAGCGGGCGCTTCAATCTGCGCCTGGCAAGCGGAGGGCGCGCGGGCCGCTGACGATCTCGCTGCCAGATCTCACGGTGCAGATCACCGGCCATCCGCGCGCATTTTCCGGCCGGGCATTCGTGCCGCGCCTCGTGCCGCTTCGGGTTCAGGCGGAGGCGATTCGATAGGCGCGCCCGGGTTGCGCAGGGGAAACGGTGCATCGCACGCTGCTGCTGTCGGCTCTGCTCATCGCCCAGGAGCTCACCCCGCAGTGCGGCGGAACGCCCTCGTCTTCCGCGCCCGCGGCGCCGGCTGACAACGTCCAGTCCATCGTCGTGAACGCCGGGCCAACCGGCGACTATTTCAACGGTGCGTTCACCAGCGTGACGATTTGCGCCCCGGGCCAGTCGGCGGGCTGCCAGACGCTCGACGGCGTGCTCGTGGATACCGGGTCGATTGGGCTGCGTGTCCTCTCGAGCGCGTTGACGATCACGCTTCCCCAGCAGGTGGGTTCGAGCGGCGCGCCCACCGTCGAGTGCGCCCAGTTCCTGGACGGGTTTACCTGGGGGCCCGTTCAGACGGCGGACGTGAAGCTCGCCGGCGAGCAGGCAAGCGCTGTGCCCATCCAGGTGATTGACGAGCGTGTGTTCCCGAACATCCCCGCGGCCTGTTCGAGTTCGGGGGTTGCCGAAGACACGCTCGACAAACTCGGCGCCAACGCGATCCTCGGCATCGGCCTGTTCAGGCAGGACTGCGGAACGGCCTGCGCGTTCGTCGGGGCGTCGAACCCCGGGCTGTACTACGCGTGCCCGGCGACGGGCTGCCAGCCGGCTGCGGTGTCGCTCGTCAACCAGCTCCAGAATCCGGTGGCGTTGTTCTCCAGGGACAACAATGGCGTGGTGATTCAGCTTCCGGCGGTGGCGGCCGGCGGCGCCTTTTCGGTGACGGGCTCGCTCGTCTACGGCATCGGCACGCAGTCCAACAACGCGCTCGGGTCGGCGAAGGTGCTCGCGGTGGACGCCCTCGGCAACATCACGACGATCTTTGGCGGCCAGTCGTATCCATCCAGTTTTATCGACTCGGGGTCGAACGGCGTGTATTTTCTCGACGCCGCGTCCAGCAACCTGCCGTTGTGTCCGGACAGCGCGGACTTCTACTGTCCTGCCACGCTGCAGTCTTTTTCCGCCACGAACCGTGGCGCGAACGGCGTCACCATCCCCGCGTTGTTCAACGTGGGGAACGCCGACGCGCTCGATACGCGCTTCTCCGCGTTCAACGAAATCGCGGGGCCGAACCCCGGCGGCTTCGACTTCGGGCTCGGGTTCTTCTTTGGGCGGGGCGTGTTCACGGCCATCGAGGGCCAGGGTACGCCGGCGGGCCCGGGGCCGTACTTTGCGTATTGACGTTGCGAGGAGAGAGCTCTAGGCCGGCGCCAGGCGCGGGACCGCTGGTGACGCCGCAGCTTCGAGGCCGCGCCGCTCGCCAATCTGCTGGCGCCACATCGCGTAGTACAGCCCCTTCTGTTCGACCAGTTCGTCGTGCCGGCCCGTCTCCACGATGCGGCCGCGCTCGAGGACGTGAATCCGATCCGCGTGCAGAATCGTCGACAGCCGGTGGGCGATGAGCACGGTCATGGCGTCGCGGCCGCTGGCCACCGCCCGAATCGTGTCGACGATCCCCTCCTCGGTCAGCGAGTCGAGCGACGAGGTGGCTTCGTCGAACACGAGGAGGTGGGGATGGCGGAGCAGCGCCCGGGCGATTGACAGCCGCTGCTTCTCACCACCCGACACCTTCACGCCGCCTTCGCCGATGATCGTGTCGAGGCCGCGCTCCGCCCTCGCCAGCAGGTTGTCGCACGCCGCCTTCTTGAGCACGCTGAGGCACTCTGCATCCGAGGCGGCCGGGTTCACGAAGAGCAGGTTTTCCCGAATCGTCCCTGAGAAGAGCTGCGTGTCCTGCGTGACGAAGCCGATCTGCCCGCGCAGATCGTCGAGGTCGGTGTCGGTTCCCGGCGTTCCGTCGTAGAGGATGCGGCCCGTCTGCGGGCCGTAGAGCCCGACCAGCAGCTTGACGAGCGTTGTCTTTCCGGCGCCCGACGGTCCCACGAACGCGATGGTTTCGCCGCGCGTGAGCCTGAACGAGATGTCGCTGACAGCAGGGGAGGACGCCGACTGGTGCTGGAACGTCACGTGCTCGAACGCCAGCGTCCGGAGATCGCGCACCGGCACGGGATTGAGGGGCCGGGGCTCTTCCGGGATCCGCAGGATGTCTTCGTAGACATTCAGGGACGCCTCGGTTTCCCGGTAGATGTTGATGATGTTCCCGAGCTCCTGCAGCGGCCCGAAGATGAAGAACGAGTAGATGAACAGGGAGAAGAACTGGCCGACCGTGATGGCGCGCGTGTAGATGAGGTAGAGCATCAGGAACATGATGCTCGTGCGCAGCAGGTTGACGGCCGTTCCCTGGATGAAGCTGAGGCTCCTGAGGTAGCGGACCTTTTTCAACTCGAGGCGAAGGATTTTCGCGGTGGTGCCATTCAGGCGCTCGATCTCCTGCTGCTGGAGGCCGAGGCTCTTCACCAGCTCGATGTTGCGGAGCGATTCGGTCGTCGAGCCGGCAAGGGCCGTCGTTTCCGCGACGATCACCTTCTGAATCTGCTTGATGCGCCGGCTGAGCACGGAGCTGAGCAGCCCGAGGATCGGCACGGTGAGGAAATACACCGGAGCGATCAGCCAGTGCACGCTGAACGCGTACACCATCACGAAGATGATGCCGACGAGCGACGTGAACAGGACGTTGATGGCCGTGGAAATCAGTTTCTCGACGTCGGAGCGGACCTTCTGGAGCCGGCCGAGCGTTTCGCCGCTGCGCTGATCCTCGAACACGGAGTAGGGGAGCTTCAGCGAGTGCTGGATGCCGTCGGAGTACAGCTGCGCGCCGATACGCTGCGTGATGACGTTGATGTAGTAGTCCTGGAAGTTCTTCGCGACGCGCGACACGAACGCCACGCCGACGGCCGCGCCGAGCAGCAGGCTGACGCCGCTGAAGAACTGGGCGGTCGTGTATTCCTGGAAGCGGGTGGCGTACTCGTCGATCACGTGGCGGAGGATCAGCGGGTCGAGCAGCGAGAACACCTGGTTGATGGCGGCCAGGACGAGGGCAAGGGCCACGAGGCGCGAATAGCTGCGCAGGTATCCGTAGAGCACCTTCATGCAGCTGATTGTACGTGAGGGGAAAAGCGAAACCGGCATGACCTCGTGAGAGGCCATGCCGGTGGAGAAGAGGCGGTCGAGCTGGTTACTGAATCGGGGTCGCGGCGGCCGGAATCGGGTCGGCCGGAGGAGCCGCGGCGCTCGCGTAGAAGATCGTGCCCTGTTCCGTCGTCGCGAACGACCGCGTGCCCGTCGAACCGAACGAGAGCGGACGCGCCGTCGCGTAGTAGTTGGTCGTGGTCGCCGTGCAGCCCGCCGGAGGCGCCGGAATCGCCGCGCCCAGGGTCGACTGAACCATCGTCACGGTGAAGCCGCTCTTGGCGACCGACGCCGTGGCCGTGAGGTCGGGCGAGAGGAAGTTGCCGGCGATGCGCAGCTCGGTCAGGCTCGGCGAGTAGCCGTTGCACTGCTGCGAGTAGTTCTGCTGCGAGGTGTTGACGGCGCGCATCGACCCGATGGCCGAGGCCTCGTTGCCCGACATACGGGCGCGGAGCAAGCCAGGCACCGCGATCGCCGCGATGATGCCGATGATCGCAACCACGATCAGCAGCTCGATCAGTGTGAAGCCCTTCTGGTTCGTTTTCATTACTCTCTTCTCCTTAAAACAAATCTTTCAGTTTGACGGCCGCTCCCGTCGTGGGGCGGCCGTGCCCGACTCTTGAGCAACCGCAATGCCAAGTGCATATGGCTAAAATAAGGGCAATCTAATCAGCTATTTACGTAGATTGAGTTCGGCCGGGGCCACTCAGAGTGTGACAGTATTTGTCACAAAGGCCTGACCCGTAATGTCATATAGAGTCGTGTGAGCCATGCAGGACGCCTCTCAACACGTCGACCTTCAGGCCGCTGCCGCCAACGCCATGCGCGCCCACGGCTTCGAGCCCGAATTCTCGCCGCAGGTCCTGAGCGAGGTCGCAGCGCTCGAGGCGCACCCGCCGCCGATCGGCCCCGGGGATGGCATTCGCGACCTGCGCCGGCTGCCCTGGTCGTCAATCGACAACGACACGTCGCGCGACCTCGATCAGCTCGAGGTCGCGGAACGCCTGCCGGACGGCGCGACACGGATCCAGGTGGCGATCGCCGACGTGGACGCGTTCGTCCGCCAGCGGTCGGCGATTGACGATCACGCGGCGCGCACCACCACGACCGTCTATACAGGCGTCAGGAACTTTCCGATGCTGCCCGAGGCGCTCTCGACGCGCGCGACGTCGCTCCTCGAATCGCAGGACAACCTGGGCGTCGTGATCGAATTCGTCGTCGCGTCCGACGGCGCCGTGCGGTCGAGCGACGTCTATCGGGCGGTCGTGCGCAACACGGGTCAGCTGACGTACGACGGGGTGGCCGCGTGGTTCGACGGGGGCCACGCGCCGCACAAGGTGGCGGCGTCGTCAGCGCTGCAGTCCCAGCTCCGCCTGCAGGACGAGGCGGCCCAGTTACTGAGGCAGGCACGATACCGCCACGGCGCCCTGAACATCGAGACGATCGAAACGCGGCCGGTGGTCCTGCACGGTCAGGTCGTGGACATCGTCCGCCAGGGCAAGAACCGCGCGACAGAACTCATCGAAGACTTCATGATCGCGGCCAAC
This sequence comes from uncultured Acidobacteriota bacterium, assembly GCA_963712905.1. Lineage (GTDB taxonomy): Bacteria > Acidobacteriota > Vicinamibacteria > Vicinamibacterales > CAVVIG01 > CAVQJU01. Next base: position 147,536 of record CAVQJU010000011.1, read on the forward strand.
GAAATCGTGGCCCGGATGCTCGAGACGCGGCGCGTGTCGTCGATCCGCCGCGTGGTGAGGACGCCCGAACGCTGGGATCGCATCGTCGCGCTCGCGCGCGGCGTCGGGCGCACGCTGCCGGCCGCGCCGGATTCCGGAGCCCTCAACGACTTCCTCATCGAGCGCAAGGCCGCCGATCCGGATCGGTTTGCGGATCTGTCGCTGGCCGTCATCAAGTTGATGGGGCCCGGGGAATACGTCCTCGAACGCCCGGGCGATCCCAACCACGGGCACTTCGGGCTGGCGGTGGAGGATTACACGCATTCCACGGCGCCCAACCGCCGCTTCGCGGATCTTGTCACCCAGCGGCTGGTCAAGGCGGCGCTTGCCGGCCAGTCTTCGCCGTACACCGACGACGAACTGACGCGCATCGCGGAAAACTGCACGCTGAAGGAAAACGCCTCGCGAAAAGTCGAGCGCGAGATGTCCAAGCGGATTGCGGCCGTGGCGATGTCGGGCAGAATCGGCGAGCTGTTCGACGCTGTCGTGACGGGCGTCACGCCGCGCGGCACTTTCGTCCGCATCCTGACGCCTCGCGTTGAAGGGCTGCTGGCGAGGGGCCAGCAGGGCGCCGACGTCGGCGACAAACTGCGCGTGGCCCTCATAAGTACTGATGTCCAGAACGGTTACATTGATTTCGCGCGTGCCGGGGATCGGATGTAGACTGCGGGCGCCACATGGAGCTGCGTCACTTGCGGGCGTTTGCCGCCATCGCCGAGCTGCACAGCTTTTCGAAAGCGGCCCGGCTGCTTCACGTTGCTCAGCCCCCGTTGAGCCGCCAGATCAGCCAGCTCGAGCGGGAACTCGGCGTAAAGCTGTTCGTGCGCGCCGCCAGCGGCGTCGTCCTCACCCGTGAAGGCGCCGTGCTTCTCGAGCAGGCGCGCACCGTGCTCGCCGACACGGCGGGTTTCCTCGACCTCGCCAGCCGCGCCAAAGCCGGCCTCGCCAACCCGCTGCGTGTCGCGATGGCGCCCGGGATGTGCGAAGCCGTCAACCGCATCCGCCTGGACATCGTCGAGCGATCGCCGGATGTGATGATCGAAGGCGTGGACATGGCCTCGTTCGCCCAGCACGACGCGCTCCGCCGCCGGATTATGGACGTGGGCCTGCTGCGCCACGTGGCAGAGGACGCAGACATCCAGTCGGAGCCGCTGTTTGCCGAACGCTTCGTGGTGCTGGTCAGTGAACGCAACCCGCTGGCGCGGCACAAGTCTCTGCACCTGAAGCAGCTCGGGAACGAGCGCCTGCTGCTGCAGGACCGCGACTGGGCCTCGCTCGCGCAGGAAAAAATTCTGTCGCTCTGTTCGGCGGCCGGCGTCACGCCCCGCATCGTGGCGCTCGAAGGGATTCCGGGCAACCAGGCAGCGATGCTGTCGGTGGTGTCCGGCGAAGCCATCTGCCTGGCGCTGCGCGGCGCGAACAGCCGCAGCTATCAGCCGGTCAAGGGTGTCGCCGTCGTGCCGCTCAACGAACCCCATGCCGAGTTCGAAGTGCAGGTCGCCTGGCGGCGAGGGGAGACCTCGGCGCTCGTGTGCGAGTTCCTGAAGTCCGCGCGGGGATTGTTCCCGGCCGCCCAACTGGCCTCGACCGCATCCTGACGCGCAGGCAGGCCTGAAAGCCTGCGTTACTTCGTCGTCCCGCCAGTACCCTGCAGCGGCCAGAACTGAAAGAACTCCGCGTAGAAGATGAGCAGCGGAAACGTCACGCTGAGCAGCGCCGACGCCAGCCAGATCTCGAAGTCGTAGGCCGGCGGGCCCGGACGGACGACGCCGGTCACGAGCGGGGCCAGGCGGCCGTACAGCCAGGACAGCGAATCGCCGATCACGATCACCGTAATCACGTTCGAGACGCCCTTGCCGGGCTGCGTGAGCTCTTTGAACAGCGAACCCTTCAGCATGTTCTGCACGACGATGGTGCCGAAGATGAAGGGAACCGGTACGTCGACCATGAACGCCACCGGATCCATGCCCTGCGCGACAACGCCCACGTAGAAAATGGCGCCGCCCAGCGCCAGCACGACGATCGTCCAGACGAGTCCCAGCACGGGCTGGCGCATGATCCCGGGAACCGTCGTGAGCGGCCACAAGTCGAAATTCACGAGCAGGAACATGGCCGACAGGCACGAGAGGTAGAAGACCAGCGCGCTCCAGGCGGGGAACAGGCCCTTCGGATCCTGCGCCGCGACGTACACGGGCGCGCCTTCCATGAAGGTGTAGTCGAAGAAGACGCGGAACAGCACGTAGTTCACCACGTAGGCGGCGACGAGCAGCACGAAGCCGGCGGCAATCGGATTCTTCACGACGGCGGTGAACGGCCAGCCGCCCCACATGATCGCCGACCAGAAGGTGATCACGACGGACACGATGCTGCACATGGCGAGCATCGGCGTCGGTGGGCTGACGCGCCCGCCGATGGTGAAGAAGCACACGACCGAGACGACGACGCCGACGGCGAGGGTGGTGAGGGTGAGCACGGCACCCTTCGCCGGCTGGGAGCTCGAGGCGACGAAGCCCGGACTGGCTCCCCAGGTGACGGCCACGACGATCTGCATCGGGATCACACAGAGGAGGAAGTAGGCGACCCACCCCGTGAAGACCGGCAACGAAAAGAGCGAGATGAAGCCGAGCGCGAGGGCCATCATCAGGCCCGTGGCGACGATGCCGAGGACGGGTTGCTTGAGGGTTGGCACGTCGGATCCTTCCTAGGCGACTGTCTCCGGTTCGTTGAGGCGGCCGTAGCGTCCGCGAAAGAACAGCAGCGGCGCATGCCCGGCATCGCTCCGGTGCAGCGACTGTACGCGTCCCACGACGATCCAGTGATCGCCGCCTTCGAGGATCGTTTCCACGGCGCAGCCGAGCGCCGCGATGCATCCGTCGAGCCTGTGAGCGCCGTCCCACGCGATGAACGTGAACGGGGGAGGCGCCGGCTCTTTCCAGCCGCCGGCGAAGTACGTGGAGACATCCTGCTGGGTGTCGGCCAGCATGTTGATCGAGAAGCGATTCGTGTGGCGGATCGCCTGGCTCATGTGCGCCGACTTGCCGCAGCAGAACAGGACGAGCGGCGGGTCGAGCGACAGGGACGTGAAGGCGTTCGCGGTCATCCCGCGGACGTCGCCGTCGACCTCAGCGGCAATGACTGTCACACCGGTCGCGAAGTGACCGACCGTCTGACGGAATGTGCGCGCGTCGAATGCGTCGGCCACTACCGTTTCTTTATCACGGCGCTGACGTCGTTCGGGTTGATGAGATCGGGCACCGTCCAGCCGTCCAGGTCGTACTCGGCCATGCACTTCTCGGCGAAGCCTTTGTAGCGCTTGGCGGCGCCGGTGACCTCGGCGACCAGGAGCGTCTCGAAACGGATGCTCTCGTTGTTGCCGAAGTAGTTGCGTTCGTACAGCTCGTGCCGGCCGCCGAACTCGCTGCCGATGGCATCCCACATGAGTTTCATCAGCTTCACGCGATCGACGGCGGAATAGCCGTTCGATCCGCGCACGAACTGATCCAGATACGGCCGGATCTCGGGCACCTTGAAATCGAGCGCGCTCGACGGCAGGTAGATCAGGGCGCTGGCGAGCGTGTTCTCGATGATCTCCTTGATTTTGGGATAAGCGATGCTCGCCATCACGCGGTACGCCAGGCCGTAGTCGAGGTTGGGGAGCACGTACCCCGGCGTCCACGGCGTCGTCGTGCGCGCCATCGCGTCGGTCAGGCCCCAGAAACAGTTGCGCCACGCCAGGACTTCACCGACGTTCGCCTGAACGCCGCGGAAGTCTTTGGCGCCGGTCGCCTCGACCGCCTTGAGCAGCAAGCCGGCCAGGAAGTCGAGCTTGACGGCGAGCCGCGTGCAACCCTGGAACATGAAGCGAGGCAGGAAGCCCGAGCGCGGGAAGAAGTTGTTCACCTTCTCGATGTCGCCGTACGCGAAGACGTTCTCCCAGGGGATGAACACCTTGTCGAAGACGAGGATGGAGTCGTTCTCGTCCATGCGGCTCGACAGCGGGTAGTCGAACGGCGTGCCGACGGTCGCAGAGGTCAGCTCGTACGACGGCCGGCAGAACAGCTTCACGCCGGGCGCGTCGGTCGGCACCATGCACACGAACGCGAAGGGCTTCGTCTTGATCGGCAGCGCGCCGTTGTTGGCGATGAAGTTGTAGTTCGTCAGCGTCGAGGTCGTCGCCACCACCTTCGCGCCGCTCACGATCAGGCCGCCGTCGGTCTCCTTCTCGACGTGCATGTACACGTCCTTGACCTCGTCGAGCGGCTTGTCGCGATCCACGGGCGGGTTGACGATGGCGTGATTGACGAACGACACCTCTTCCTGGACCTTCTTGTACCAGCGGCGCGCGTTCTCGGAAAACGGCTCGTAGTAGTCGGCGTTGGCGCCGAGCGTGGCGAGGAAGGCGGCTTTGTAATCGGGGCTCCGGCCGATCCAGCCGTAGCTGACGCGCGCCCACTCGGCGATGGCGTCGCGCGCGCCGACCAGCTCCTCGGCCGTGCGGGTCGCCTTGTAGAAGCGGTGCGTGAAGCCACCGCTGCCCGTGTCGGTGGGCGTCGTCAGCACGTCCTTCCGCGCCGGATCGTGGAGGGCGTCGTAGAGGCGCGCGAGCATCCGGGCGGTGTTGCGGAACGCCGGGTGCGTCGTGACGTCTTTCACGCGCTCGCCGTAGATCCAGATCTCGCGGCCGTCGCGAATGCTCTCGAGGTATTCATCGCCGGTCATCGGACGAACGCGCGGCGTGGCGTTCACCTGATCGCCGGGCGCAGTGGTGTTGATGGCCATGACATTCTCCCTTGTGTGTTCGTGTGGCGGCGGCATTCTACCCCGGCGCCGGTCCGCGCGTACGCCGGACCGCCGACTGGCGACCGGACTGGCGACTGCTGACTGCTGACTGCCGTGCCCTTGCCGTGACGGTATAGGGCCTTTCTACTCGGGTATAGCCGCAGCGCTCGTCCAACATTCTGGATGCGCGGGCGCTGCACACGTCAAAGACCGCCTTGGAGCGCGATTCCGCGTTGACACTGATCTGTCAGTTGCCTATCATGCGCGCAACTGAAGGGATCGGACGGAAAAGAAGAGAGACAGAGCGTCGGCCACGAGTCAACCCGGGGCGGTATGAGGAGGGGCAGGATGCGTGCTCTCAGAACGGCCGTCGTCGTCCTATCGTGTGTGCTCGTCTTCCCGAGCCTGGCGCGTGCGCAGGCCGCCATTGCCGGCCTGGTGAAAGACGCTTCCGGCGCCGTGCTGCCCGGCGTGACCGTCGAAGCTGCCAGCCCCGTGCTGATCGAGAAGACCCGTACGGCCGTCACCGACGGCAGCGGGCAGTTCCGAATCGAGGACTTGAGGCCGGGCGCGTACACGGTCACGTTCGCGCTGACAGGGTTCAGCACCGTCAAGCGGGAGGGTGTCGAGCTGACCGGGACGTTCACGGCGACCGTCAACGCCGAAATGAAAGTCGGCGCGGTCGAGGAGACGATCACGGTCACCGGCGAGACGCCGCTCGTGGACACGGCAAGCACGAAGAAACAGGTCGTGCTCGACCACGACGCCGTCCAGAACCTGCCGAGCTCTCGACAATACTTCACGCTGGCGCGCATGGCGGCAGGCACCTCCGGCGGCGGCGGCGACGTCGGTGGGAGTGCTGGCATCGCGGATGTCGGCCAAAGCCTCACGGCACACGGCAGCAAGGCTGTCGATCAACGCGTGATGCTGAACGGCGTCAGCATCATGACGCTGCAGGCCGGCGGCAACATCGGCGGTCAGCAGCCCGACGTGGGCTCGGCGGCCGAGATTGCCATCGACACGGGGTCGCTGTCCGCCGAAGGGGCGACGGGTGGAGTGCGGATCAACTTCATCCCCAAGGACGGCGGCAACCGGTTCAGCAATTCGACATTTTTCACGTTCGCGAACGAGGGGATGCAGGGGACCAACTACACCGACGATCTCAAGGCCAGAGGGTTGGCGACGCCGACCAAAATCCACAACGTGTGGGATTTCAACGAATCGGTTGGCGGCCCCATCGCGAAAGACAAGGTGTGGTTCTGGTTCTCGACCCGCTTCAATCAAGTGAACTCGTTCGCTGGCGTCTTCGATAACAAGAACGCGTTCAACCCGAACGCGTGGACGTACGTGCCCGATACCGGCGCCCCGGCGGAAAACCACGGACAGGTGCAGCAGAACAACCTGCGCATCACCTGGCAGGCGGCGCCCAAGATCAAGGTGGCGTTCGAGCAGAAGATCGATTCATTCTGCAACTGCCCGTATCAAGCCGGGGCCATCGCGGCGACGTCCAACGGCGTGTTCAATTCCCAAGTGGCTGCTCCCGAAGCTGCCCGCGATCGGCGCTTCCCGCGCCTCCGGCAGGAGCATGTGGAATTCACGTCGCCCGTCACCAGCAAGCTGCTGTTCGAATTCGTGGGCATGCATCTGTTCGAGCGTTGGGGCAACATGGATCTGCGCTCGGACAGCAACGGCGGGTCGCTGACCGACCCTGAGGCGGCCGCGATCCAGAACATGATCTCGGTGGCCGATCAGGCGACCGGCATGATGTACCGCAGCTACGCCGCCACAGGGTTCGGCGGGCTCAACAACACGATTGTTCCCAACTACACCTATCGCGTCGCGGCCTCGTACATCACCGGCGCCCACGCCTTCAAGACGGGCTGGAACGACACGTTCGGGTACCAGGAGGTCAACAACTACGCGTACCAGCCGATCAGCTACACCCTCAACAACGGCACCCCGACGTTCGTGACCCAGTGGGCGGCCCCAGCGACCGTGAGAAGCGAAGAAAACCACGACTTCGGCGCCTTCGTGCAGGACAGCTGGAAAACGAACCGGGTGACGGTCAACGGCGCCATCAGGTACGACTGGTTCAAGACATCGTTCCCGCAGCAGACGATCGGACCAGGCTCCGCGGTGGTCGGCCTTCAGAACCGCAACATCACCTTCCCCGCGCAGGACAACACGAACTGGAAGGACCTCACGTATCGATCGGGCGCCGTCTTCGACCTGTTCGGCAACGGCAAGTCGGCGCTGAAGGTGGCCGCGAACAAGTATCTGCTCGGGCAGACTCTCAACGCTTTGGGAGCCGCCACGACAAATCCTGTCAACGCCATGCGAACGTTCACCAACCGCAGCTGGGCCGACTCGAACCGCAACTTCGTCGTCGATTGCAACCTGGCGAATCCGCTTGCGCAAAACCTCACGGCGGGCGGCGGCGACAACTGCGGCCAGGTCGCCAATCTCGACTTCGGGACGACCATTCCGGGCTCGACGTTCGATCCGGACCTGCTGACCGGTTGGGGACACCGGACCAGCAACTGGGAATTTTCGGCGAGCATCCAGCAGCAGCTCACGTCGAGAATCTCCCTCGACGTCGGCTACTACCGCCGCATCTGGCAGAACTTCCCGGTCGTCGACAACGTGCTGGCCGCGGCCAGCGACTTCCAGCAGTTCACCATGAAGGCGCCCACTGACGCGCGGCTGCCAGGCGGCGGTGGCAATCCGCTGACCTACTACAACGTCAACCCAAACAAGTTCGGGCAAACTCAAAACTACTACACGCTGTCGGACAAGTTTGGCAATGAGTACGAACACTGGAACGGTTTCGACATCAGTGTCAACGCGCGCCTCGCGAATGGTCTCCGTTTCCAGGCCGGGACCGGCACCGGGCGAACCTCGACCGACAACTGCGACATCATCGCGAAGTTACCAGAAATGTTGAGCTGGGGTGCCACAAACGCGGCCGCCGTCGCGGCAAACGGGGCCCAGCCACAACTGGCCAAGGAGTTCTGCCACCTCCAGGAACCGTGGATGACGGGTTTCAAAGGGCTGGTTTTCTACACCATTCCAAAAGCGGATGTGCAGGTCGCGGCGACGTTCCGCAGCACCCCTGGCCTCGCGAACACCTTCGGCAACGGAGCCGGTGGCGCCCAGCCGTCCGGGCTGGCCGCGAATTTCGCAGCGACCAATGCCTATCTCGCGGCAAACTCAAACCTCGGACGTTTGCTTTCCGGCACGACGCAGCCCACTCAGAACACAACAGTGGTCGTCGTCAATCCGGACACGCTATACCTCGACCGGGACTACCAGCTTGATTTCCGGATCGGAAAAGTGTTCCGGTTCTCCCGCACCAGAACGACGGTCAACCTCGACATGTACAACCTGCTGAACCGCAGCACGGTCGTGACGGCAAACCAGACGTACTCGCTCACAAACAACCCCTGGCTGACGCCGACGGCGATCGCTAATCCGCGACTGTTCAAGATCAGCTTCACGCTGGATCTTTAGGTAGCGATCACGAGGGGCTGGAGGCTAGGGACTGGGGGCTGGAAGAACACAGTGTTCTTCCTAGCCCTAGCCCCCAAGTCCCTAGACTCCAGCCCCTTTCAAGTATTCTTCCCCCAGCGTGCTCTTCGTTCTCTTCTTCCTTTCAGGGATCAGCGGCCTGATCTACCAGGTCGTCTGGGTCCGTGAGTTCGGGAACGTCCTCGGCGCGACCATCCAGACCACGTCCCTCGTCGTCGCCATCTTCATGCTCGGCCTCGGTTGCGGCAGCGTCATCGTCGGGCGATGGTCGGATCGACGCTATCAGCGCGCGCCCGAATCGCTGCTGCGCGCGTACGGCGTCGTCGAGCTCGTCATCGCCGGCCTCGGTCTGGCGGTTGCGATCGCGCTCCCGCGTCTTCACGCGCTCGCGGCTGTGTCCTCGTCTTACGTGAGGGATTCGGCGGGCTGGTTCGAGCTGTCGACGCTGTCGTACATCGCGCGGGGTGCGATAGCCCTCGGACTGCTCGGGCCGAGCGCCCTCCTGATGGGCGGCACGCTGACGCTGCTGATTCGGCACCGCGTCCGGGACGACGTCGAGCGCGCCGGCGGCTGGAAGATCGCCGGGCTCTACGCCGTCAACACCGCGGGCGCGGCGACGGGCGCGTTCCTCGCGGATTTCGCGCTGGTACCGTCGTTCGGTCTCACGAACACCCAACTCGTCGCGGTCCTCCTGAACGTGATCGCGGGCGCCGGCGCGCTCGTCCTGGCGAGGGCTTCGGTACCGGCGCGGAAAACGGCCAGGGGCGCCGTCAGCCTTCGTGAAGAGCCCGGCATGCCTCAGGACCTCTACCCGGTCGCCTGGACGAGCCTTGCGCTCGCGCTGTGCGGCTTCGCGGCGATGGGCCTGGAGATCGTCTGGCTCCGCCACTTCACGCTGCTGCTTGGCGGTTTCCGTGCCGTCTTTTCACTCGTCCTCACGATCGTGCTCGTGGGCATCGGCGCCGGAGCGCTGCTCGGCGGCTACATCAATCGGCGGACGGCCAGGCCGGCTCAAGCCTTGATGGTGGTGCAGGCGCTGCTGGTGGTCTCGGCGCTGGCGGGCCTTGCGTGGACGAGCGTCGACGCGCTCGACGCCCATCGACGTGCGATAGACCCGGTGCTGGCGGGCTTGACGCCATTGGCCCGCTGGATCACCGAGCTCTGGTACAACGCGCGGCCGATGCTGATCGAGGTCGGCGTTCCGGCGCTTCTGATGGGCTGCTCGTTTCCGCTGGGCAACGCGGTGATTCAGCGGACGGAGCGTGCGGTCGGCAGCCGCGCCGGCGCCCTGTACCTGGCGAACACTGCGGGAGCCGTTTGCGGTTCTCTCGTGACCGGCTTTGTACTGCTGCCGGCGTTCGGCATGCAGGGGAGCGCGACGGCGCTGACGCTCGCCGCCGCGCTGGCGATCGCCCCGCTCTACCTGGGAACGCGGGCGGGCAGAGGCGTCACAACGACGTCCGCCCTGGCGGCTTCGGTTCCGGCGCTGCTTGCGGCCGTCGCGGTCGTGCTGTGGCTTCAGCTGCCCCCGGATTACGTGCTGGGGCGCTCGCTGGCCAGACCGTCGGAAGGCGAGCGGCTGCTGACCTTGCGCGAGGGAGTCACCGAGGTCATCGGCGTGACGGAGGTGCAGGGCCGGGGCCGCGGCCTCATCACCAACGGGCACCCGATGTCTTCGACCGCACTGCTCGACCAGCGCTACATGCGCGCGCTCGCGCATATCCCGCTCTTGTCGATGCCGGCGCCCACGCACGTGCTGGTGATCGGGTTCGGCGTCGGCAACTCCACGCAGGCCGCGACGCTCCATCCTTCCGTTGAACGTGTCGACGTCGCCGACCTCTCTCGCGACATCCTCGGACACGCCGGCTATTTTCGCGACGCCAACAAGGACGTGCTCAACGACCCGCGCGTCAGGGTCTACGTGAACGACGGCCGGCAGCACCTGGCGATGCAGCCGGCGGCGACGTACGACCTCATCACGCTGGAGCCGCCCCCGATTGCGCACGCCGGCGTTGCGGCGCTCTATTCGCGGGAGTTCTACGCGCTCGCGCGCTCACGGTTGAAGCCGGGCGGCTATCTCAGCCAGTGGCTGCCTGCCTACCAGGTGTCTCCGGAGACGAGCCTGGCGATGGTCCGCGCCTTCATCGAGGTCTTTCCGCAGTGCGTGCTGCTCTCGGGAACACAGGCGGAACTGCTGCTTGTCGGCACGAACGGCGCCGGCATCGAGATCGATCCGGGGCGTGTCGCCCGTGCGCTCGATCAGGCCCCGGGCGTCGCGGCGGACCTTCGGCGCCTGGATTTGGGCAGCGTGACGGAAATCGTCGGGACGTTCGTCGGCTCGGCCGATACGCTCGCTCGGGCGACTCGCCAGTCGCCGCCGGTGTCTGACGATCGTCCGCTCCAGGAATACGGAGTTCGCTCCGCCCTCGGTTCGGGGCCGAGCGGCGTGCCCGCGTCGATCTTCGAGCTGGGTGCGGCCGCGAGCTGGTGTCCACGCTGTTTCGACGGGGAACGACCGACGCCGCTCGTGCCGGAGCTGGACACGTACCTCGCACTCCTCGACGACGCCTATCACGCGACGGGGACGGGCGAAGCCGCTCGCGGGGCTTATGGAGAGCGCCGAATCCTCGGAAGCGCGTATCTCGGCGCGGTCGTGCCCGATTCAGACACGGTCCACAATGTGATCGGCGTGACGCTTCTGCGCCAGGGCCGGTATGACGCTGCCGCCGCCGCTTTCCGCGAAGCCCTGAAGCGCCGGGCCGACTCGGTCGACGCCAACCGCAATCTCGGCACCGCGCTGGCCGCCAGCGGTCACGCGGCAGAGTCGATTGGCTACCTGCGCCGTGCCGTGCAGCTCGCGCCTGGCAACGGCGGCGCGCAGTACGAGCTCGGAACCCTGCTCCTCGAACAGCGCCGGTTCGCGGAGGCGGCCGAATGTCTTCGCGCGGCGGTCAGCGTCATGCCGGACTCCGCGGCGGCGCACAACGACCTTGGAATCGCGTTGGCGTCCCTGGGCGACCTGGATCAGGCCACCGAGCACTTCAGGCGGGCTGTGGCGCTCGACCCGGCGTTAAACGAAGCTCGCCGCAATCTCGCGTCCGCGTCGAAAGCGCGGCCGCGATAATCGTGCTCACCGGGCCTCGAGCGCCTTGGTGATGGCGCCGCGCAGCGCCGGCGATTCCGGTGTCACCTCGCTCGGGAAAAACGCGACGACCTTGCCGTCCTTGCCGATGACGTATTTGCTGAAATTCCACGCCGGCAGGTGGCCCGACGCGCCCAGGAATTTGTACACGGGCGACTGATCCGCTCCCGCCTTCGTCACGAGCTTCGAGAACATCGGGAACGTCACGTCGTAGGTGAGCTTGCAGAACTGCGCGATCTCCTGCGCCGTGCCGGGTTCCTGCGCGCCGAAGTCGTTGCTCGGGAATCCGAGCACCGCGAATCCCTTCGGCGCCAGCTCGCGGTTCAGCTTCTCGAGCCCTTCGTACTGCGGCGTGAAGCCGCATTTGCTCGCGACGTTGACGGCGAGCGTCACCTTGCCGCGGAACACGCCCAGGTCGGCCGGCTTGCCATCGAGGTATGACGTTTTCAGATCGTAGAAAGAGGACACGGGCGCTCCTGATTGTTGCGCGGTCACCAGGGGTGCCACCGCCAGCGCGGCTAACGCGGCGAGCGCGACGGACAGCCCCGAAACCCGAACTGTGCTGTGGTTGATCATTGGCGTCTCCCGGTTCATTGTACTGTTGCAGGGGCGGGGCAGCGTCACCTGAAGGCCACGGAAGCCCGGGCCGGCTGCCGAGAACCGAGAAATCTGGCCGTAAACGGGCAGCCTACATTGGCAAGGCCCTTGCGGTATTCATATGCCGAGGGACACCATGCACATTCCCAAACTGGTATTTCCAACAGCTGTGGTGGCCGTGGCTCTTGGCCTCGCGTCACCCGTTTTTGCTCAGCACCGCCGTGGCGGCGGAGACGGCGGCCACGGTTCGAATCGCGGTTCGGAAAGCCACGGCCAGGCGGTACCCCGAGCGGCGCAGCCGCCGGCGTCGAGGCCAGCTCCGGCTCCGGCTCCAGCGCCAGCCCAGCGTTCCGACAACGGCGGGCGCCGCGACAACTGGGGAGGTTCTCAGCCGCGCGCTCAGGCTAACGGCCAGGGCACTGCCGTGCCGCGCGCCTATCCGGGCGTGAGAAACGGCGGGGCTTATCGGAACGACGCCTACCGGAACGGCGGAAATCAGAACTACGGGTCCCGCAACTACGGGTATCGCAACTATTCGTACCGCGGCTACGGCGGCCATGGCTACTACAGCCGTCCGCCAGTCCGTTTCTATCGCCCGTACTATTCGTTCCGGCCGCGCTTCAGCCTGTCGTTCGGGTTGTGGGCGGGCTACCCGGTGCCGTACGCCTACTCGTACTACGACCCGTACTTCTACGGGTCGTACAGCTACGGTTACCCCGCGACGGTATACCCGTCGAACCCGTACCCGGCGAGCCCGTACCCCGCGTATCCACCCCAGACGACGTACCCGCAGTCGTCGCAGCCCTACCCGGACACCGTGCCGGATCCGAACTCGATCGGCGTTCAGCCGGGCCAGGCGAATCTCGGCGGCCTGAGTTTCGACATCACGCCGCGAGACGCCCAGGTGCTGGTGGACGGTAACTTCGTCGGCACCGTGGATCAGTTCTCGCCCAGCTCACAGCCTCTCGGGTTGCCCGCAGGGCGTCATCGGCTCGAGATCGCAGCGCAGGGTTACCGGACGCTAAACTTCGACGTGGATATCACATCCGGCCAGGTGCTGCCGTATCAAGGCGCCATGGAGCGGCAATGAAGAACCGTCTCGGGATGGCCGTCGTCACGATCCTGGCGACGGCCGTTCTCGGGGCTGCCGTCAAGATGCCGGTGGCGGCGGCCGGACCCTCCGACAGCCAGATCAAGGCCGAAGTGCACCGTCAGCTCGCACGGCTCGACCGCAGCGCCGAACGGATGACCGTGGAGGTCAGAAACGGCGTGGTGATGCTGTCGGGAGACGCTGCGACGCTGTGGATCAAGGAAGAAGCAATCCGGCGCTCCCTGAAAATCGACGGCGTCCAATCGCTGGAGGCCGACCTGGTGATTCCCAGGGCGGAGAACGACGCGGCGCTCGGCCGTGAGGTCGCGAAACGCATCCGCGACTACGACCTGTACACCGTGTACGACAGCCTCGAGGGCCGGGTTCGCGACGGACGCGTGCTGCTCGCCGGCGCCGTCACCGAAGACAAGAAGTCGGCTGATCTCGTCGAGCGCATCGCCAAGGTGAAAGGCGTCCAGGCGATCGACAACCGGCTGGTCATCCTGCCCCCTTCCGAGTCCGACGATCGCCTGCGCGTCGTGATCGCAACCGCCATCTACCGCGACGAGGCGTTTACCCACTACTCGATGGTCGATCCCCCGGTTCACGTCATCGTCAACAACGGTCACGTGCAGCTCGTCGGCTTTGTCCGCTCGCAGATCGAGTTGATCAAGGCCGAGAGCATCGCCCGATCCGTGTTCGGCGTGCTGGCGGTCGAGAATCGCGTGCAGCTGACCGGCCGCGCTCAGGGCAACTGACGCGGTTCGATCAGAAATTCCTGCGGAGATTCATGCCGGCGTAGAGGGATGCCACCTGGTCGCCGTACCCGTTGAACATCAGCGTCTTCCGCATCAGAAACTCGCCGATGCGGCGCTCGGTGGCCTGGCTGTATGAGGGCGTCGGCACGTCCGGGTTCACGTTGGCGTAGAAACCGTAGTAGTCCGCGTTGGCTTCCTGCCATGTGTTCAGCGGTTGCTTCTCGACGAATCGAACCCTGACGACGGACTTGATGCTCTTGAACCCGTACTTCCAGGGGACGACGAGCCGGAGGGGCGCGCCGTTCTGGTTGAGCAGCGATTCCCCGTACAAGCCGGTGGCCAGCATCGTCAGCGGGTGCATGGCTTCGTCCATCCGCAGCCCTTCCCGGTACGGCCACGGCAGGATCTCCGGGAGTCGTTGTCGCTGGCCGGCCATCTCCTGCGGCCGGAGGACGGTAGTGAATTCCACGAACCTGGCGGTGGATTTCGGCTGGAATCGCTGGAGGAAATCGCCCAGTGAAAATCCGTCCCACGGGATCACCATCGACCAGCCCTCGACGCACCGCATCCGATAGACCCGTTCCTCGATGGCGTGCGGTTTCAGCACGTCCTCGAGGGTGTACGTGCCGGGCTTGCCGCAGAGTCCGTCCACCGTCACGGACCAGGGCTTCGGCTTGAACGTCCCTGCGTTCCGCACCGGATCGTTCTTGGCCGATCCGAACTCGTAGTAGTTGGAATACGACGTGACGGCCTGCTGCGGCGTCAGGGCGTCGCTCGTCGTCACGACGCGTTTGGCCACCGCGAGCTTGTCGCCGGGAACCGCTGATTCGGCGGCCCTGCTGAATCCGGAAACGCCGGCGAATGCAGCCACCGCCGCCTTTCCGGCCGACGCGAGGAAGTCTCGCCGCCTCAGATACAAATCGCGGGGCGTGATGTCGCTCGAACGGATGTCAGCGGCCGGCTTGACTCGCACGATACCCTCCCGCCAGTTGCCGGGCCGTGATGGCGCCGATGGTCAGGCCCGAGACGGCCATCGCGGCGAACTCGAAGGCGACGTCGGCCCAGCCGTGGGGCTGCTGGAGTCCGCGGACGAGCACGCTGATCGCCGTGCCGTACTGCGCGCCGGCGATTGTTCGCGCCTGCGCGTCGATCGCCACCGGGTTCATTCCGGCGAGCGCGCGCTGAATCAGGCTGTCGCAGAGGAGGATCGCAATCGGCAGTGAGGCGGCCGTGGCCATCACCGGCCAGGCGGGCCGGCGCACCCGTGTGCGCGCCAGCATCCACTGGCAGCCTCCGACGATGGCGCCGATCGCCATGCCGCAGCCGACCGGTCCGATCGCGCCGGCCACGAGCGCGGCCAGGTGAAATCCGAGGGCTGTGCTCCCTGCGGTGGCGATGACCCAGGCGAGGCTCGCGCGAACGCGTGAGCGCAGGACGGCGGTCTGCGCCAGGCCGAGCCCGGCGCCCAGCAACGCGCCGTAGCTCCACGGCGCGAACCGCAGGCCTTCGAGGTACGGGTGGTAGAGGTACTCGAACCCGCGGGTGACGAGACTCGAGGCGAGCCCGGTTCCGATGATGCCGAGCGCGCAGACGGCGAGCCACTGCAGCACGTACCGCCGCTGGCCGCGCATGCACTCGTCGATCTGCTCGTGACACACCGAGCGGACGAGATCGCCGAGCACGAATCGCCAGAACACGAGCGGCGGCCGGCGATTGGTGCGGCGCAGCTCGTGGAACGCGGCCAGCACGTCGCGTCCGTACGTGTCCCGGAACGCCTTCGGGTAGCACGTCAGCAACGCCGCGTAGAAACGCTCGGGCGTCATCATGTTCCCGACGGGGACGGCAGCAGTCCGCGCTTGCGCGCGATTCTCACCAGAATCCGACAGCTGGCGCGCTTCGTCTTCGGCAACGGCCTTGCCCTTGCGCGTCAGGCGATAACACCGCCGCCGTTCGGCGTCCGCCTCGCACTCGGCGATGAGCCCCGCCGCGGCCAGGCGCTTGATGGCCGTGTAAAGCGTGCCCGGGCCCAGGCGCAGCCGGCCCTCGGACATCGCCTCGACGTCCTGCATCACCCCGTAGCCGTGGCGGGTCCCGTGCCGGAGGGCGAGCAGGACGTGGAATTCGGCGCGCGTCAGCTTCATGGGCATCGATACTCGATATATCGATGGACGATATACCTACTCCGCAGGCGTGTCAAGCCGGGCGCGCGGCGTGGTCAGCGCGTAGACACGCCCGGCGCCGTCGTCATGGCGAAGCTCCAGGCGTCCCTGGTAGGCGGCGAGCCGGCGTTCGACGCGCTCCCACTCGCCGGGCGGGTAGAGGTCGGTGTGCACGACCAGGTAGTCCACGTGGAATTCTGCGAGGGCGCGAAGGCTCTCGTCGTCGGGAAAGCGGGTCAGCCGATCGTACAGGGCGAGGTGTGCCGGCGGCTGCAGACCGCTCCACCCGTGGACGGTCTTCTGCCAGTGCTCCGTCGAGTGCAACATGAACTCCGCCTGCCGCTTCTCGAATTCGTACACGCGCGACAGCGGTGGCAGCGGCACTTCGGCGACGGTGAACGGCACGGCCAGCCGGGCGAGCCAGCGGTCGGCGGGCGGCGTCACGACCGCGTAGGGCGTCGTCGCGAGCGGCACGGCGAACTCGGCGACGAGCAGGACGCCGACGGCCGCCGCCGCGCCGAGGCGCGCGGGCCCGCGCAGGCGTCTCGTCAGCCAGTCGAAGCCCAGCCCGGAGAGCACGCTCAGCCCGAGCACCGCCGGCAGCATGAAACGTGACGCCACGCGGATGAAGTTGAGCCCTGGCAGCCAGTACACGAGCGGCCAGAGGCCGAATGGCGGTCCTACGGCGAGCCAGACGCAGGACAGCACGAGGAGGGCGTACACCCCGACGCTCGACTGGCGGGCAGACGGGCCGGATCGCGCGCCGGCGACGAGCGCGGCTCCTGCGAGCAGCAGCGGGATGTATCCAGGGAACAGGTATGCGTTCGCCGCCGCGTTGATTTCCGCGCCGGGGAGCAATCGGGAGAGCAGAAACGAGTGCGCGTAGGCCGGCGATGCCAGGAAACTTGCCGGCCTCGTAACCACCCAGTCGGCCAGCGTCCGCTTGAGCCCCATCTCCGCCTGCACACGCGCGTAGGCCACCACTATCGGGACGATCGGCGCGAGCAGCAGCGCGCCGGCGACACCCAGATCGCGCACGCGTTTCCCGATCGCCAGCGGCTGGCCGAGCGACGCGCGATAGCCGCAGAGCAGGGCGGCGGTGAAGGCGAGAAACACGGTCCCGTGGCCGCTCGTCAGCGCCTGGAGTGTGAAGAACGCCGCGGCCAGACGAAGATCGCGCTTGCGGCCGCCGTCCAGATAGGCGTGAAGATACGCGAGGCTGAACGGCACCCACTGGATGGTCGTGAGAAAGATCTGATCGAGGCGAAGGAAGCGAGGGGGAGCGAAGGCGAAGATCAAACCGGCCAGCACCGCGCCCGCCGATTCCACGCCCGCCCGCCGCGCCAGCTGGAACGTGCCGAGGCCGCACAGCACGCACGAGAGCAGGGCGACGAGGTTCATCGCGAGCACCGGGTTGTGCGTCAGGCCCAGGACGGGCGCCGACAGTATCCCGCTGCCAATCAGATGCTCGGAGTACGCGAGCGTGCGGTGGAGCGGCGCGAAGATGTTGGCGTCGAAGACGGCCAGCGGCTGGCGGACGAGCGCGTGCGCGTCCCACGACAGCGTCCACAGAAACAGATCGGTGTCCGGGCTGACGGTGAGCACGTGCCCGGCGGGGTGCCTGACCAGCGGATACGCCAGCAGGGCGGTGACCGCCGTGTAGAGCGCCGCGACCTGCCACGCGCGAAGCGCGTCGCGCGTGGGCACGCCGGGGGTTTTCATCTAGGCCGGCGCGACCCTCGTGCTCTGGCTGGACACGCACTGCCACCGGCCGGCGCGCAGGACGAACACGTCCACGTACCGGTAGATGACTTCGAGTTGCTTTCCCTTGCTGGGCCCGGTCAGCGTTTGCCGGAACCACACGACGGCCGTGTCGCCGTAGATCTTCACCGAGAACTCGTCCTGGGTGGACGAGTCGACCTGCTTGTTGAACTCTTTCGCCAGCTCGAGCTCTTTGGCCTTGTTCCCCACGCTTCCGTCGCCGTAGGTCGCGACGAACTCGTCGGCCAGGATGTTCTCGAGAAACGCGATGTCCTTGGCCCGAAATGCCGCGTCCCAGTCCTTTTCGAGCTGGATGAGGACCTGCTGATCGGAGCGAACCGGCCGGTTCTGGCCCGCCGCCGGCGTCGTCAGCGCCAGGGCCGCGGCCAGCACGGCAAAGATCGAGGTTCTCCAAGTCATAAGCAAATGGTAGCCCGTTTCGCGCGCTGCGCAACCCGGAGGGGGTGCGGCCGGTCGTGCGCCGGTTTTGCCCGCGCTGCCGCGTTAGCCAGTGAGATGGGCATGATCACCGCCAACCGTCGCCTGCTGAGCCTGGGCCTCGAGGCCGCGCTGATCGTGTCCGTCCTGGCCCATGCGCCGCTGGCCGCCGCGGACGACGACACGCCCATTTTCCGGGTCAGATCGTCCGACCAGGCCATTACCCAGTTCATCGATCTGGCCGCCACGCGGTCGCTCACGTTCCGGAACCTCGTGGCCCTCATCCAGGCAACCGACGGCATCGTCTACGTCGAGCCCGGCGAGTGCGGACACGGCACGCGGGCCTGCCTGAAGCTCTGGATGAGCGTGAGCGGCTCCACGCGGTTTCTGCGCGTCGTCGTGAATCGCCGGCGGGCCTATTCGGACGTGGACTTCATGGGCTCGATCGGCCATGAGCTGCAGCACACCGTCGAGGCGCTGAGCGAACCGTATACCGTCAGCAGCACGAGGCTCTACAACTTCTTCACGCGGACCGCGATCTCAGGACAGCGGTTCGAAACGACGGCCGCGATCAAAGCCGGCGACGCCGTCCGGCACGAGTTGCGCGATCTGCGCGTGCGCTAGCCGAGAACGACGTAGAACGCTGAGCACGCCGAGTTCGCAGAGAATTGATACCTAAAGAATCTCTGCGAGCTCTGCGGCCTCTGCGTTCTACGTCGTTCTCGCAGGCCCGCCCTACTTCGTGCAGCGGGCTGACTGATTGACGAGATCACCCGGCGTGCCGCGCCCGCGTTTGTCGCGATACACCTGGTGGCAGTGCAGGCACGCGTTCGCGATCTGTTCCGTGAAGTCGCTCACGACTTCCTGGTTTCGGGTCTGCGCGGCTTTGTATGCGGCGCGGCCGGTTTCGGCCAGCTCCAGCGTGAACTTGATCCAGTCGGGATCGGTGACCGGCACCGGCCGGCCGTTCTCGCACCGCCGTCCGGGCTCGAGCAGGAGCGGCGCCGACTCGGCGAGCGCGATGGCGGCGTAGTCGACGATCTCCCAGCCCTTGTAGATGCCCTGGCCCCACTCGAACGTCGAAAACGTCTGGTCGTTCGACTGGTTGGCCGGGCGCTTGGGCGGTGGCGCGGCCGGGTCGTGCGTCTGCACGGTGAATATCAGATTCGAGCTGGGAAACAGGATGCCGCGCATGACCTGGTTCAGGTTGCCGGCCGGCGGGAACGTCCGCTGTCCCGCCGCAGACACCACCGACGCCGGAGGCGCGTTGAAGCCGGCCACCAGCGCAATAGACTTCTGCGCCGCCGCGTCGGCGCTGAGCGCGGAGCGGCCGGCGGGGAACTTACCGGCCTGAAGCATGTACGCCGCAATGTCGGTGGACTGCGGGCGCGTCAGCTTTCCCGGGTCGTCCTGCGGCATCGTGTGCTGAATCTTGTCGACGAGCTCGGACACCGGTCCGCCCCAGACGGCGAGGAAGGCCGCGCCGGCGAGCGGTGGCGCGTTGGCGCCCGCGAGCGCCGCCCCGTGGCAGGACGCGCACTTGTCCTTGTACACGGCCTGACCGCGCGTGGCCTGTTCGTCGCTGTAGACGCCGTCGCGCGCCGATCGGGAAGGGGCTGGCGCCTGCGCGGCGGCCAGCAGCGAGGCCGCAAGCGTGCACACGGACACGGACACCGCAAATCGCATGAGGCGCGAAGACATCGACTTCCTCCGCCGATATCTTACGCTACGTTCTGTCGAAGTTTATCCAGCGCCGACCGCAGGCAGGCTCGCGTTTCGTCGCTGACATCCACGAACCGCACGGCGAAGCCGAACCCCGGCCGCCCGTAGACGGTTTCCGCGTGGACCGTGACGCTGCCCTCGTAGGGCAGGGTCAGCCGGAGAGAAATCCGCTGGCCGATCGGCGTGTCGTAGAGCGAGTTGATGAAGCAGCCGCCTTCGCTGAGATCGTAGATGAGCAGCGGCGTGTCGATGAGGCCGAGGCGGCAGCCATCGAAGGGGCCGGTGACCCGGTGGGCCTGTCTGCGGCTGACCTGCATGGGGGCCACGGCTTTCTCGGGGTTACGCAACCGACGACGTCGGTAGTGCCGCCAGGTCGAACACGTTCGCCGTGCGGGACGACGGCGCGGTCAGCAACTGGACGCCTTCCGTGCCGGGTTCGCTGCCGAATGAACTGATCGCGGCGAAGAACTCGTGCCGCGCTGTCTCGTACGCCGCAAGGGGCGTCACGCCGGCGACGAGATACACCTGATCGTCGATGACGACGTGCGCCGCTTCCACGACCACGACGCCGAGATCCGGGACGCTGCCGGTGTAGAAGCCGACCCACGCCTCGCGGCTGTTGATGGTGGACGCCTGGCCGTGCAGGGAGGCAAAGCCGGCGGCCTCCATCGAGCGCCGGGCGGTTTCCCCGAGGTCGAGGTCCGTGCGGCTTTGCGGCGCGCCCAGGACAACGAAGCGCGGTGGTCCATCCGGCGCGCGCGCCACGACGGCGCCCTGCTTGCGGCTCACGGCCCATCCCTGCGGAAACCGGATCGAGACTTTCCGCTGCGTGTCCGCAGGCACGGACGGTTCCGCCGTCCGAAGGGACGCCGTCACGAAGGTGCCGAGCGTGCCCGCCTCGACGGCCGACATCGGTCCGAACTCGAGTCCCGCGCGGTAGAGGAGCGATGTGCCGCCGTTCTCGTCGCGTGTCACCTTCGCGACCCAGGCACGCACGATGTGCGCGTGGGCGCGGAAGGCGACGTCGGGCGACACGAACATGGTCGCGTGCACCGACCCGGGCATGATGCGTGTCGTCGACTCGACGAGGGCGCCTCCCATGCCGAGATCGACGAGCCGCGCCGACGAGCCGGCGCGCAGCCGGACCGAGGCGTCCGGCGGGCACGCGATCCGCACGAATCGTCTCCGATCGGACGGAGGCGCCGCGATGCCCGGCTCGCTCGTCTCGTGCATGGCGATCACGCGACCGCCAGCCTGACGTCCATTTCGCCGAACTGGAACGCCGCGAGGAAGGCTTCGACGACCTGCGGGTCGAAGTCGGTCGACGTGCCCTTGACGATGATGTCCTTGGCTTCGAAAGGCGACATGGCCTTGCGGTACGGCCGATCGCTCGTCAGCGAATCGTAGACGTCGGCGACCGAGATGATCCGCGCTTCGATCGGGATGTCCTCGCCCTTGGTGGGGTGGTAGCCGGACCCGTCGAACTTGTCGTGGTGCGCCAGGACGATCGGGATGACGCGCCGCAGCGAACCGCCGACGCTCTCGAGCATCTCCACGCCCTTGCCGACGTGCATCTGGATTTCCTGGTACTCGTCGCTCGTCAGCCGCGCGGCCTTGTAAAGCAGCTCCCGGCTGATCTCGAGCTTGCCGATGTCGTGCAGCAGGCTGGCCGCGCGCACGTCCTCGATGCGCTCGGGGCTCAGCTTGAGGTGCGCGGCAATCCGCGCCGCGTACTCCGACACGCGGTGAGAGTGGTGTTCGGTGTACTCGTCCTTGGAAACCAGGTGGCGCAGGATCAGGAGCACGCCGTGATACGTCGCACGCAGCTCCTGAAGCTGGGCGTTCTTGTGTTCGTAGAGCGTGCCCATGAGGTAGGCGGTCACGATGAGGCTGCAGCCCCAGGCCACCAGGTCCAGGAGCGTCGTCGCCGGCGTCGCCGAGGCTTCCTTCCCGAAGACGCCCGACGTCATCGTCAGCAGCGTGACCAGCAGGACGCTGGCGAATGCCGTCAGCGTGGCGTGGCGCCGGCCGTAGATGTATGCCGACGCGACCGTCGGCAGCGTATAGACGTAGAGGACCATGCGCTGCGCGTCGATCAGGAAGTTCAGCAGGAACGCGATGACGAACATCGAGAAGACGAGGAGCAGTTCCTTGTTCACCTTCTCCAGCTGCCGCATCGTCGTGGAAGATTGGGATACCACGTCTCTATCCTTTCGCGACTTCACACACGTCAGAACGTCTGAATCGCCGCGGGCGCCTGGTCCAGCGCGCTGTTTCCCAGCATCTTGCTGAGCGCTTCGTCGAAGAGTCCGAGCGCCGAGCTGGCCGCGGGCTCCGCCGGCGCGGCTGCCTGCGTGCGGGCGCCCTCGATCTGTCCCGCCAGCCGTTCCTGGAGCCGCTCGTCGGCCGGCGCCGCGGTCGCCGCCTGGCTGTAGCGATTGATTTCCGAGATGAGCTGCGAGGCGACGAGCACCGCGGCGTCGGGAATGGCGGCGGCAGCCGGCTCAGGGACCATGGCGACCTGCGCCGCGGCGTGTGAACCGTTGACGTGCGCCCCGTTCACACGCGCGCTGTTGATGTTGATCGGTGTGACGTTCGAGGGCGCGTTCGTGACCGGCGCTGCCACGGCGGGCGTCGTGTCGGCCGGCGCCACGTTCATGACGCTGCCGAAGGCGGCGCGCGCGGACATCGTGAGCGCGCCGATCCGTTCGCCGGCCATCCGCACGAGCGTGTGGCCGAGATCGAGCGCCGTCGCGCGGTCGAACGCCGCCGCCGTATCGCCGGACGGTGCGCCGCCGTCGGCGTGCACGACCGCCACGACGCGTCCACCGGTCGTCACCGGGAAGGTGACGGTCCAGGCCTCGGCGCTCTGAGCCGATTGCCCTTCGCCGGTGAAAATCGTCCGGCTGGCCGTGACCGCCCGCGTCAGCGCGGAATCGGTCGTGAGCGGGAATTCGAACTCTCTCGTGATCGCCGCGACGCCCGTGAAGCCGACGCTGCGCCATCCCTGCAGCCGCTTCGACTTGGTCTTGACGACGAAGAGCGCGGCGCGCGGAAAGAGGGCGCCGACACCGTCGACGAGCGCGTCGAGCACCTGCGAGAGATCGGCCGCGCCGTCGATCGCGCGATATATCGCGCGGACCGGATCTTCGGCGGCTTCACGGACCGGTTCGGGTTCCGCGATCGTGGCGATGGCCACCGGAGGTTCGGTCTGGCTCGTGTGTTCAACAACGAGCTGAACGGCCTGCCAGTCCGGCGTCGGCTCGGCCGCCACCGCAATCGCCGGCTCGCTGACCGGCTCGACCGCCGGCTCGCTGAGGAACTGGCTCGCTGGCTCGCTGACGTATTCGATCGCCGGCTCACTGACGAATTCGATTGCCGGCTGGCCGGCCACTTCGACTGCCGTCTCGAATACCGGTTCGACCGCAAGAACAGGTTCGGCCACCGGCTCGATTTCGGCCGCGGCGGCGACCTCGAATGCGGCGAAGACTGCCGGCTCCGGTTCGACGGGAGGTTCGGCGACCACGTCGGGCACGGCTACTGGCAACGGCGCGATGACCGTGAACGGCTGATCCGGCTCCACGCGAGCCGACTCCCGGGCTGCCTGCATGCTCGCGCGGACGCGCTCCAGTTCGAGGCGAAGCGCTTCAATTTCGCTGGCGCCCAGTGCAAGGCGGCGCTCGGCGTCGGCCTGTGCCACGGCAAGCTCCTCCTGCACGGCAGCGAGATGCGCCTGGGCGGCGGCGAACTGCGCCTGCGCTTCTGCCGCCTGCGCCCGGGCGACGTCGGCCTCGGCCTGCGCGGCTTCGGCCCGCGCCTGCGCCTGATCGAGCAACCTGGTATGGCGTGCGTTCGAGATGCGGGCGGCCTCGAGCAGCGCGTCCTGCTCGCCCTGGACTCTCCGGGATTCCTCCAGCGCCGACAGAGCGGCCCGCTGGTGCACGTCGCGTTCGACGCTCATTGCCGCGACCTGTTCGGCGGCGGTACCGAGCGCGGCGAGCTGGGCATCGCGATCGGCACGCAGCGCGTCAGCCTGCTCCTGCGCGGCGCGGAGCGCGGCGAGCTTGGCATCGCGATCGGCGCACAGCGCGTCGGCCTGCTCCTGCGCGGTGCGCAGTGCCGCGAGCTGGGCGTCGCGATCGGCGCGCAGCGCGTTGGCCTGCTCCTGCGCGGTGTGCAGTGCCGCGAGTTGCGCGTCGCGGTCGGCGCGAACCGCCTCGGCCTGCTGCCGCTCGCGGTGCAGCGCGTCGAGATGGGCGTCGCGCTCGGCCCGGACGGCGTCGGCCTGCCGCGCGGTGTTTTCCAGCGCAGCGGCGAGCGCGGCGCGTTCGAGCTGGCTCGCCGTCCGCTCTTCCGCCGCTTCGGCGCGCATGGCGTCGAGCTGCCTCTGGGCTTCGAGGCGATCGAGCTGAAGGCGCGCCTCGGCTTCCTCGAGGGCGAGCGTGCGTGCGGCGCGTGCCGCCGCGCCTGCTTCTTCGCCGGCCGCGTGAGCCAGCCGGTCAACGAGCTGGCGGATGGGAGCGGGGTCGGTCGTGGTGGCGCCGGCGAGCGTGGCAGCGAGCGACTCGCAGCGCACGTCGATGGCGACTCGGAGAGCTTCGAGCTCGGTCAACGCCGGCTTGGCGGCTTGCGTGATGAGCGCTCGAACTGTCGCGGCGGCCTGGGCCTCCGCGTAGTCGTGGAACGCCGTGGAGGCGTCGTCTGGTGTCGAAGAAGGCGAATTCACTTGGGAGTCCGATCCCGCTACAGCAACTCGTGGGCCGTAAGCGCGTGGAGGGATTCCTTGCCGATCGAATAACCGTAAAATACTGATACTAAAAGGGTAATTGCCTCGAATCGTGCCGGCGCCTGGCGGGGGATCAAACGCACAAAACTGGCCCAAGTTCAATTCTGGTACATCGCATACAACTCTGTTATTCGGCAGATCCCCTTTTTTCAGAGGAACTTATGTTCACATTTCGACTATATATACATTGATATGTCTTAATAGGACATAGTGGACTGATATGAGACAGTCTTCTTGCGCACGCCAAACGCTTCCGGCTCCTCCCGGTCGCCGGTTCCATGCCCTTCGTCGGCGTCCAGGAGACTCTCGAGCGCGACCCCCGCGGCAGCTCCCAGGTCGGCTTCGTGGCCGGACGCTTCGTGGATCGGCGGGTCGAACGCCGGCGCGATCGACAGGCCCGATCGTGCGGGCACGTATTCTTCCGCGTCGTCGGACGATCGTTTGAAGACCGCGAGCAGCCTGGCGACCGACCATGCCTCGGACGCCGGCTCGACGTCCATGTCTTCCGGAAGGGCGCGGCCACGCTGATACCACATGAACTGAACAACGCCCCACACCAGTACGGCAACCCAGCCAAGCTTGACGGGCGTTGAGATGTCGTTGATGAGATGAATGAGTTCAACCATTGGCAAAGACCCCTGTTAATCGACCCAGGTAAACGTCGGCCCCGTCGCCAGCGAGTATTTCGTAAGCAGCGTCTCGAAGATGGGCGCCCGCTCGCTTTCGCGGGCCATCGCGGCCCGGAGCGCCTGATCGACGTCGGTCTTCGCGTCGCTGTCGAGGACGAGGATGATCACGACGCGACGCTGCTCGGACGTATCGCCGGCGTGGCCGGTCGGCACGTGGTGGCCCACGTTGAGCTTCCGGACCGGGATGGCCTTTGACAGCGCTCCGCGCACCCAGACGGCGATGCGTTCAGCGCGCCGCGCGGCGCGCTTCTCTTCTTCGGCGCGGCCTTTCTCGAACGACACGCCGGCCGGAATCTCCTCCGAGCTCGCGCCGATGCAGATGACCTCTTCCGCGTCGTTGAGCACGGCGCGCATTTCCTTCGTGAAGTCAGGCTGTGTCGGCGTGCTCTCGAGCGCGTTGTAGGAGTTGAGGCGCCACCGGAACTCGTCGCTGAACAGCAGGATCCTGAACGACGCCCGCCGGCCCTTGTTGTCGGGCGCGTTGCGCACGACGACGTCGCGCACAACTTCCGGCGGCCGTGCCGGCAGCGTGCGGGTGAGGCGATGGACTTCGACCGCGGTCGCGTACGTCAGGCCGCTGGTGCAGACCGCCAGCGCGATGGTCGACAGGACCCACGCGATGGCGACAAATTGTGACCGCCACTTGCGGCGCGGCTCGCTCGGATCGGCACTCATTTGCACATAGCCTCCTGAGGCTCGCGGAGCGTTACTGCAGAAACAGATCCAGAACGGCGGGCGACCGAACTCAAGAGTATCCGAGGGATCGCTCGAGTCGTTTCGAGGCAGGTGGACCAGAATCGTCAGCGGTGCACGAAATTGTCATGGCGAAGCGCCCCGGGTACCCGGCGCGGCGTGGCTGCAAACGACAGGAACACGGTTGTTTCAACCTGCTAGACTACGCGGCACATCCACGACATCGGCGGCATTTTCCAGCATTGAATGAAGAATGAACTATGAAGAATAGGGTCGCCCTCGCGCTCTTCGCCGCTCTTCTGACGATCGTCACGTTCATTACGGCGGCGGCGCAGGTGCGCCGTGTCGACGATGCGATGCTGAAGCGTGCTGGCGAAAGCGGCGAGTGGCTCAGCTACGGCCTGAATCAGGCGGAAACCCGTTACAGCACGCTGGCGCAAATCAACACGGCAAACGTCAAGGAGCTGGGGCTGTCGTGGTCTTACGACATGGGTTCGGGCGGCGGCGGGCAGGAAGCGACGCCGCTCTTCTCGAACGGCACCCTCTACGGGATCACGAACTGGAGCGTGGTGTTCGCCGTCGATGCCCGCACGGGGCGGCAGAAATGGCGCTGGGATCCCGAGGTGAACCAGGCCACCGTGCGTTCGAAGATCTGCTGCGGCGTGGTCAATCGGGGCCTGGCGATCTACCAGGGCCTGATCATCGCCCCGGCCATCGACGGACGGCTGCTGGCCCTCGATGCGGAGACCGGGAAGGTGATCTGGGAAGCGCGCGTCGCGTACCCGCAGGATCACTACACGCTCACCATGGCCCCGCGGATTGCCCGGGGCAAGGTGATCATCGGCGCGAGCGGCGGCGATCGACCGACGCGCGGATTCTTTGCGGCCTTCGACGCGATGACCGGACGCCCGGCCTGGAAGTTCTACACCGTGCCCGGCGATCCGTCGAAGCCGTTCGAGAATGCCGCGATGAAGAAGGCCGCGGCCACCTGGGACGGCGAGTGGTGGAAGGTGGGCGGCGGCGGCGCCGTCTGGGACGGCATGGCGTACGACGCCGACGCGGACCTCCTGTATGTCGGGACCGGCAACGCCGAGCCGTGGGCGCAGCAGCTCCGCACGACGACACCGAAAGACAACCTCTACGTCTGCTCGATCCTGGCCGTCTCGGCGTCCACAGGCGAGCTCAGATGGCACTACCAGGTCGTGCCGGGCGACATCTGGGACTTCGACAGCGTCCAGCACCTCATCCTCGCCGACCTCACGATCAACGGCCGCCCGCGCAAGGTGATCATGCAGGCGAACAAGGACGCGTTCTACTACGTCATCGACCGCCTCACCGGCGAGTTCATTTCGGCGGGCCCGTTCTCGAAGGTCACCTGGGCGAAGGGGATCGATCCGAAGACGGGACGGCCGATCGTCAACAAGGAAGCCTATTACGGCACCGAGGCGATCTCGATTTCGCCCGGCGGCGGCGGCGCGCACAACTGGTCGCCGATGTCGTTCAACCCCGTGACGGGCCTGACCTACATCCCCACGTCCACGGCGAACAGCTGGACCTACCAGGCGGAGAAGACCTACGACCCCAAGCCCGGCCAGATGACCGGCACCGTTCGTCCGATGCCGGCCGCCACGCTGCCTTCGCCGCCGGCGATTGGCCCCGAGCCGCTCGGCGAATCAGGTCCCCGAGGCGCGCTCGTCGCGTGGGATCCCGTCGCGCAGCAGGTCCGGTGGCGCATGCCCGGCGGCGGCGGTATCGGCGGCGGCACGATGACGACGGCCGGCAACCTGGTGTTTCAGGTGATCAACGACGGGCGTCTGATGGCGTACAGCGCCGACAAGGGCGAGAAGCTGCTGGAACTTCAGACTGGCCTGCGCAGCGGCATGGGGCCGCCGATCACGTATCAGCTGGACGGCAAACAGTACATCGCGTTGATGGGTGGGGTGGGAGCGGCCGCACCGGGTGGAAACGCCGGCCCCGGCAACCAGCCGACGCCGTTTGCGCCCAAGCTGCTCACGTTCGTCCTCGGCGGCAGCGCGGCGGTCGTCAATCAACAGTAGGGCGGCCCTTTCAGGGCCGCCGTAGGGGCGGGGCTGAAAGCCCCGCCTACAGCCTCAACAAATCAGAATGTGATCTCGGCGCTGATCTTCGCGAGCCGCGCGGTCAGCACGGTCACCGGCGTGTTCCACGCACCGGTTGGCGAATAAGCCGCGTTATAGGTCAGGATCGCGCTCGAGTTGAGTGAATTGTAGATATCGACGCCGAGCATCGTACGCGTGCGGCCGTACCGCAGGATCTTCGCGATCCTGAAGTCGAGCTGGTTGATCCGGTCGCCGTACGTCGTGCCCGGCGTCAGGATGTTGATCGTGACGTTGGCCGGGTTGCCGGCCGGGGTGCGTCCGAGCGCCGCCGTGATGACCGAGCTCGGGACCGCGTAGTTCGCTGCGAGCAGCGCCCCGGGTTTGCTCTGGAACACGCCGCTCACCTGCAGTTCAATCTTCGGGATCACATACGATCCGAGCCCGCGCGCCTGCGTGAGGATGCCGTAGTCCACATGGCAGTACGGGCTGAGCGTGTTGACCGCGGAGCTCGTCAGACCCGGTAGGCCCGGCGTCAGGTTGGCGCTCAGCTCCGGCAGGTTGCCGCGCACCGCGCAGTTGTCGGCAATCTGCTTGCCGGTGCTCGTGCCGCCCTGGAAGGTCAGGCCGTTCCGCAGCCGGAAGTTCAGCGTCACGTCCACGCCGTTGAAGTACCGGTACCAGTCGCCGTACTTCTGCGAGTCGGTCACGAGGTTGTTGACCTGTCCGAACTTCGCCGGATTGACGTCGTAGAGCGTGCCGACGGTATAGCCGCCGCCGCCGGGAAGACGTGGATCGGCCGGCGCGGTGATCGAATACGGCGTCAGGTCGGAGTTGGAGAACGCCTGGTTGTCCAGCACGGTGAAGCCGTGATACCACCGCCGCGTGTAAGCGATTTCGATCGACGCGCGCGCCATGAGCTGCTGCTGCACCGATGCGCCGAGCGTCCAGTCGGACGCGCGCACGCCCCACCCGTTGAGCAGTGCCGGATCGAAGCTGTTGGTCAACGGGAACTGGCCCTGTGACAGGAGCGCAAAGCTCTGGTTCGAGATCGCCCCGCACGAGTCGATGCTGCCCGTCGTCGTCGGGCTCTGGGCCCCGGGGTTCGCCAGGTTGCAGTCCGGCACGAAGTTGCGGTTCGCATCGGTCCAGGACCGCGTGACGCTCAACGGCGCGAACGGGCCGCCGCTGCCGGGCGCGCGCAACGTGGGGTTCGCGTTGGCCCAGTTGTTCGATACGCCCGCTCCCTCCAGGTACTTGCCGATGTTCGCCTTGACAGCCGTCTTGCCGTTGCCGAAGACGTCCCACGACATGCCCATACGAGGCGTGATGTCCTTGTACGAGTTCACGCCTTGCGTGAGCGGGATGTTGATCGCGACCGGGAGGAACGTCGACGGCCCTTCCGTCTGTTCGGGATACCAGCTCGTCGAACGATCGAACCGCAGCGCACCCTGCAGGGTCAGGCGGTTGTGCGTCCACTGATCCTGCGCGAAGAACGCGTTCCAGCCGCCGGCACCGTTGTTCTGCCACGGCCCGACGAGCTCCGTGATCTGGTTGGGGACGAGATTGTTGACCCGGAACGACAGGTTCTGGCTGTTCGTGCCCCAGGTCCGGTAGTCCGTCATCAGCGTGCCCTGGTAGCCGAGCTTGAGGCTGTTCGCGCCGGTGACGTACGCCATCGTCGCCTTCCAGTTCCATGAGGCGGCCGTGTTGGTGCCGTAATCCTGCGATCGGTAGACCAGGCCCGCGGGAGCGTTGCCGTTGTTCGCGCAGCTCGGCGTGCACTGCTCGACCATGTTGATCAGATCGTGCGTCGGGTTCGGGTTGCGTTCGAAGTTGCCCCACCCGTAGTACACGCCGCCGAAGCCCGCGTCGAGCAGCAGCTTGCTGGTGACGGGCGATGCCCAGGTCACCTGCGGCACGCGCAGCGGGTTCGTCTGTGCCGTTCCCCGGGCTTCGGGCGAGACGCGCGGCGGATCGGTGATGCCGGTGGTCAGGCCCGTGCACTTCGGGCAGTTCGCCTGCTCGTCCCAGAAGCCGCTGATCTTGTTGCGCGGCGTCACCTGCCAGGTGACGCGCATGCTGCCGTTGTTGTTCGTGCGATCGGAGTACGCCGTCTGGAGGGGACGGCCGTTGAGGCCGTCTGCGGGCAGATATCCGAACTTCGTCGGGTCGCCAGCATTCACGTTGTAGTAGATGTTCGCGATCCCGCGCGTGCTGCCCTGAATGCGCGCGTTCCCGAAGAACCAGACTTTGTCCTTCTTGATCGGGCCGCCGAACGAGCCGTTGAGGTCGTAGACGCCCGTCAACGGCAGAGGCGTCTGAAGGCCGGCGGCCTGCAGTTCCGGGGTGAAGTTGCTGCCTTCGAGCGCTTCGCCGGTCACGTTGTAGAACACGGCGCCCGAGTGTGAGTTGCCGCCGGTCTTCGGCACGATGTTCATCACCAGGCCGGCCGTTTCGGATTCGCCGAGGCCGCCCGCGGTCGTGAACGTGACTTCCTGGGCGTTGCCCACGTCGGCGATGTACGCCGGCGGCTGGTTGCCTCCGGGCGGGTTGCCGATGTTCAGACCGTCCACCGTCATCCGGCCTTCGTTGTTGCGTCCGCCGTGGATCGGAAACTGCGTGGTCGACGTCGTGGTGACGACGTCGTTCAGGTTGGTCATGACGCCGGGCACGACGTTGACGATACCGTTGTAGCTGCGCACCGTCGGGATCGACTTGAGGGCCTCGTTCGTGATCGTCACCTCGCGGCGCGCGCTCTGGACGTCGACCACGGGCGTCTCGCCGGTCACCGTGATGGTTTCGGCGACCGCGCCGACCTTCAGGTCCGCGTTGATCGTCGCCGTGAACGAGCCGGTCAGCTCGATCCCGTCGCGCTTGAACCCGCTGAAACCGGTCAGGGACATGATGACCGTGTACGTCCCGGGCCTCAGGTTCTCGACGCGATACTGCCCGGTGCCATCGGTAACGGCCGTGCGAACTTTCTCGATCAACGCCGGGCTGGAGGCTTCCACGGTCACTCCGGGAAGCACGGCGCCGGACGAATCTCTTACGGTGCCCGAAATGACGGCCTGCGCCAGGGCAGCCGTTGGAATCAGAACCACCCACGCCAGTAACACCAGGGTCTTCGCAAGTGCGCGCATCTGAACCTCGCTTCGGGTTTCAGGGCCTACGGCAACTGCTTGGGTATACGCTCGGCCCCTGGGGCTGTCAACACGTAAGAAGCTCGAATGCCGTCATTTCCAGTTGAATCCAGCTGATTGGATCGAGCAGCCGGACGATTGGATATGATGTGCTCCGAAATCGGACGAACGAAATGAGGGCTGCATGCGGAAACGCGTAAAGAAACAGAAGCGCGTCGGCGGAAAGAAGAAGGCCCGCGCGGCGAAAGCACGGAAACCTGATCCGGTGCTCGCGCCCGTGCGCGGCGCGGAGCGCCGCCAGGTGGGTCACGTGAAACTGGAAGTGGGACGGGCCGGAGCGGCGCGCGTGAAGCGGATGATCTACCCCGCCGGATTCCACTGGGCGAAGGACATGAAGGCCGCCGTCGGCACCGACCTCTGCATGCACGCCCACGTCGGCTTCCTGGTACGCGGCGAGATCCACATCGAGTACCAGGACGGCTGCGTCGTGGAATTCAAGGCGCCGCAGGTGGTCGCGATCGAGCCCGGCCACGACGGCTGGGTGGTCGGCAGGGAATCAGTCGTGATGATCGAGTTCGATTTCGAGCGCGACACGATCAGCCGCACGGGCATGCCCGACTCGCATCGGCACTAATCAACTACGTACGTATTGCGAGTGTGGGGCCTACGCCGAGCGGCGTGGAATGCGCACCTTGAGCGCGACGCCGCCGTTCTGCGGCGTCGTCATCGTCACTTCGCCGCCGAGACGTTCGGCCGCCGCTCTGGCCGAGACGGCGCCGAGCAGCGCCTGCCAGCCGCCGGGCCGGTCGGACCACGATTCGTCGAACACGCGCCGTGTCCAGTCCTTCGGCATCGAGACGCTGGTGCACGAGATCTCGACCGTCGTCGACGACTGCTGGCGGGCCGAGCGAATCTGGATGACGGGCCGGTCGGTGAGATCGACGATCGGGAGAAGCGCAACCAGCGCGCCGGTCAGGCCCACTCCCAGCACCTGTTCATCGACCGAGTCGGATCCGACACCGTCGGCGAACGTGACGTGGAGGGCCACGCCCGCCAGGCGGAACTCCGGCGCCAGCGACTTCCTGACCTGATCGATCGCGGTGGCGACGGCCACGGTGCCGGTGCCGCGCACCGGCGCCTGCTCGGCGAGCTGCTGCGCGTCCAGCATCCACGCCGCACGGTAGGTATTGGCCTGTGCGAGATCGAAGCCGACACGCCGTGTGACGGCGTCGTCGCCGGTCGAGAGCGTCATCGCCGTCTGGATCGTCGTCAGGTGCCGCCGCAGGTTCTGGCGGAACCCTTCGACGCCCGCCGCGCGGGAATCCGAGTCGGCTTCCGAGGGGCCGCCGCACCGGAGGTTGTCGGCTTCCGCCAGCGCATCGGCCTGGCTGCTGTCGACCGGGAGGATGACGCACGGCACCGTGGTCAGACCGGCCAGCCTGGCGGCCTCGAGGCGGCTGCGGCCCGCCACGGCGATATACGAGGGGCCATCGCCCCGAACCAGCAGCGGCTGCAGGACGCCGTGCGCGGCGATCGAGCGTACGAGCGGCTCGAGCTCGGCGCGGTTGCGGACGTGATCGGCCTGGATCGCATGCGTGGAGATCATCCGGATGACCGGCCCGACCGAGCGCTCGCTCAGATCGTCCACGTAGTGCGCTTCGGCGCGCATCCGGTAGCCGGCCGGAAGCCCCTCGCGCACCGGCGGGAGATCGGTCAGCAGGCTTTCGTCGGAGAGTGAGGAATCACGCGCGCTCGCATTCGGTTGGAGTTCAGACACGTCGACGCTCCGTCAGCCAGTGAAAAATTTTGTGTGCACCCGGAAGAGGAGCCTAAGTTATAGCAGAGCTTTTCGATGTGTAGCAAGCAATTGCGAAGGTAGAAAGGCATCTTCGGCGCCGAAATCTTCGGGCGGAAAGAGCAGCAGCGCGTCCGGTTCTTCAGGATTCGTCGCGGCGCGAGATTGGGCTGGATGCCCCAGACTCTTGAAAACCGTCGCGGCGGCTCCGAAAAAGCCCAGCATCAATGCTGACAGCGTGACAGCGCCAAGGGTCGAGTACGGTTCGTAGCGGAACGCCCACCGCCAGGTGAGCGTGATCATGAGGACGCCGTGAATGGCCATCGTCATCCACGCGATCGCCGCGATGGCCGTGCTCCTGGATCGGGTCTCACGCCATGCGAACTGTGCTTGCCGCCGCATGCGCAGATTGTGCACCCGCTTTCCGGCAGACCCAAGGGGGCGCGCGGCGCATTCTGCATGATCCTGCACTGGTTTTTCGGCGGCTTGCACGCCGATTGATCGGAACAGCTACTTGCCGGCCGCCAGGATCACACTGGAGACCGTAAAGACGTCACCGGCGAGCGTCCCGGTCATCTTGACCGTCCGCGCGGCGAACGTGGGAAGGCTCGCGTGGTCCTGGTTCGCGATCCGGTACGTCTTTCCGTTGACGACGAGCACGTATTTCTGGCCGCGGCGCATGACGCAGCCCACGGTGCACTCCTGGTTCGTCATCGTCCGCCCGGAATTCTCTTTGGCGTGCTCGATGTTCGACTCGTGGCCCATCGCGCACATCGTGTCGCTGATGACGCCGGTCAGGGTGGTTTCGGCCGCGAAGCTCGTGGCGGAGAAGGAGAAGAAGACGGCGATCGCGATCGCAAGCAGTGGTTTCATGTTGTTACTCATAGTAGGCCGGGGACTTCCTGAGCTTCGCGTTGGCGCCGAAGTCGTGCTGGATCCAGATTTGGGTCTTCGTGCGGGCGAGGTATTCCTCGATCGTCACGCGCGAGGCGGCCGAGGCCTGGACGTTGAACTCGTTGTCGGGCGGCGTGCGGTGCAACGCCCGCTCGGGCGGGTAGTGATAGAGGTCGCCCCCGAGCATGACGCGTCCGGTGCGTGCGAGCCGCAGGATCAGCACCTGATGGCCCGGCGTATGCCCGGGCGCGGCCTTGATGATGGCCTGGCCATCCCCGAAGACGTCGTACTCGTCCTTGTCAATCAGCTTGATCGGGCTGGACTTGAGCCTGGTGTAGAACGCAGGGTTCACGCGCGGGTTGTTTTCGGTCCACATGAAGTCGCGTTCGGCGGGCGGCGTCAGCCACGTGGACGCGGCGAACTCGTTCAGGTTTGCGGTGTGATCGATGTGTGCGTGGGAGACCGCGACGTACGTGACGTCGGCCGGCATATAGCCGATCTGAGAGAGCTGGCTCTTGAGCGTGCGCGTCACGAAGGCGGCGACGGTCGGGTTCACGTTCGCGCGGGCGCCCTGCGGCTGCGCCTCGACGGTCTCGTCGGGGATGACGCCCGTGTCCCACAGCAGCGTCCCGCGCGGGTGCGCGACGAGGAAGCACGGCACGGGCATCCGCGTCTCGCCCGCCTCGGCGATCGTGATGTGATAGCGCTCGACGCCTTCCCGGTTCGGCGTCAGCATGCCGCAGTCGAACACGTACAGCCGCATCGACTTCGGCGCGGCCGGCGCCGCCGTCCCGGCGGGCGATCCGAGCGCGATGGCGGCGAGCGTCAGGAGGGCGGCCGTTCGCATGTTCACTTCACCTCGACCTGAATTTCCACGGCCGTGCGGGGGCCGACGTTTTCCGTGATGTGCTTCAGCGCGTCCCGCCACGCGACCTCGCCCGGCCGGCGGGGGTTGTCCACGACGCGGCCGTCCGCCATCTGCATCGTGGTGTGCAGATCGGTCAGGTAGACGACCACGTAGTGCGGGTGCTCATGCTGCGGGCTCTTCACGCGCGGTTCGAGCACCGTCCGCAGCACACGGACGCGATCGTTCTCGAGCGGCACGGTGTGATACTTCGGATCGAGCCTGACCGGATCGAGCGCGACGGGCGGCGACGGCGGCGCGCCGGGCTTGAGCTCGATCACGATGATTTCAGCCGGTTGGCCGGAGGCGTTCTCCTCGCCGTAGGCGCCGGCGTCCCGGTACGCCACCGATCCGGCCTTCTGACGGGCGTCCCGGACGCCGCCTCCGGCGATCGCCACCCGATCGTGAGCGTCGGTCAGATAGACCAGCACGGTGGGCGGATGTTCGCGCACCGGCCTCTTCTCGTGCGGCGCCCGCGTCGATCGCCACACGCGGACCCACGCGTTCTCCAACTCGGGCTTGTCGCCCGCGGCCTGCGCGGCGGGGACGAGAGCCGCGACGATCATCGATGCCAGCAGCAGACCCATGGCGGAGCGCCTCATTCTACGTCCGGCCGTTATTCCCACCGAAATACCCTCGTCGAGATAGCCGTAAAGACGATGAACGCGAGGGCGAGAGCGGAGATGTCACCCAGGTGGGCCGACCAGGCCTCGTGCGTCCAGATGCCCTGCAGCAGCGACACGGCGTAGGTGAGGGGCAGGAACCGCGCGAGGCCGCGCAGAGTCGGCGGCAGCGAGGCGATCGGCACGAAGAGGCCGGAGACGGCGATCATCGGGTAGAGGATGATGGCGCCGAGCGGCTGGGCGAAACGCGCCGTGGGCACGATGCTCGAGATCAGGAAGCCGAGCGACAGGATGCTCAGGGTGCTGATGAGCAGGGCCAGCGTGAAGCCGGCCAACGGCGCGTCGACCCCGACCGGGTAGTAGCGTTTTCCCACGAGGACCATCAACACCAGCGTGGTCGCCGTCAGCAGCAGCTTCACGATCACGTGCGCCGTGAGAATCGTCAGCGGGCTGAGCGGCGTGGCGCGCAGGCGTTTGAGGATGCCGCCTTCGCGGTAGATCGAAATGACGGTCACGAGCGACAGGACCGCGCTGATCGCGATGAGCACCGTCGAGAAGACCGGGAAGCTGACGCCCACGAGCGTCCCGCCTCTCGACGTCGGAGACAGGCGCGCCAGGCTGCCGCCGGCGATTCGCCCGAGCACGACGAATGCGAGCACCGGCATTGCGATCGTCCCGAAGGCCCCCAGCGGCTCCCGCAGGAAAATCTTGATTTCGAGCCAGGTCAGTTTGAGCAGTCCGCGCATGGGGTTCACACTTCAGTCGCGAATCGAGTGGCCCGTCAGCTTCAGGAACACGTCTTCGAGGTTCGGCGTGGCGGTCCGGAAGTCGGTCACCCGGATCTGGTGCTCGGACAGACACGTGATGACCTCGGCCACCAGGTCGTCGCCGCGGCCTCGAACCGTGATCCGATCGTCTTCCCTCGTCACGTCGTTCACGCGCGGCATCGCGCGAAGCCGCTCGTGCGCCGCGGCGTCCGTGGTGACGAGCACGACGCTTCGTTCGGGGCAGTGCCGGTCCACGAGGCGCGACGGCCGGTCCACGTCCACGATCCGTCCGTGCTCGATGATCGCCACGCGATCGCACAGCCGCTCGGCTTCCTCCATGAGATGTGTTGTCAGGAAGACGGTCTTCCCGCGGTCGCGGATGCCGCGAATGAGTTCCCAGATTGCCCGGCGGGCCTGCGGATCGAGGCCGGTCGTCAGCTCGTCGAGGAACACGACCTCCGGATCGTTGATGAGCGCGAGCGCGATGAACAGCCGCTGTTTCTGGCCGCCCGAGAGCGTCATGAACCAGGCGTTCCGTTTTTCCGCGAGGCCGAGCTGCTCGAGCAGGCGGTTGCCGTCAACCGACGTGCGGTAGAGCGACGCCCACAGATCGACCGCCTCCCACACCTTGATGCGCTTCTGCAGCTGCGCTTCCTGCAGTTGAACGCCGATGCGCGCGTTCAGCGCCGCCGCGTCGCGAGCGGGGTCGAGGCCCAGGACCGCGATCGTGCCGCGATCCGGCCTGCGCAATCCCTCGATGCACTCGAGCGTCGTGGTCTTGCCGGCGCCGTTGGGTCCGATGAGGCCGAAGATCTCGCCGTCCTGGACGTCGAACGATACGTCGTCGACGGCCACCATCCGGCCGTAGGTCTTCCGGATGTTCGAGACGTGAATGACGCTATTAACAGGGCGGGCCATCCGGCCCAGATTATGGGCCGACTGGCCTCAGAGGGTCACGTTCAGATCGACGCAGACCGTGTTCAGGCGGTAGTACAGCCTCGCGAGGAACGTGCCGGCCTGGACGAGCGGCAGCAGCGCCGTCGGCGTGGTGCTGACGACCTGCGTGCGGCCCGCCGCGCGCTCCAGCCACTCGACGAGATAGCGCTGGTCGAGCAGCGAGAGAGAGCCGACGTTGTGAAGCAGGAGCGTGCCTGTCTGCGCAGGCTGCGGCAGCATCAGGCGCTCGCCCGGCCGCCACGCGACGACAGGCGTGGCCAGTTCCGCCATGAGGAGCTCCGCGAAGCCGTTGGCCCTTTCGGGAACGACGATCAGCAGGTTGACGCCTGCGGAACGAGCCAGGCGGCAATCCTCCGGAAGCTGTGAGAACACCATCGAACCAGCCAGCTGCGTTGCGTTCGCGAAGTCTGTGGTCGGATTCTCCATGGAAGCCTCGCCATCGCGAACTCTATGCTTCGCGCGCGGACGTGGCTATCGGGAAAAGCGCGGGTGCGGGTAGGGAAGATCCCTACGACGACAAAATCAGGAGTTGTACAACCAACCTTGTAAGAGCGCGTACTTGACGATGTCAATACGGCCGTTCAGGCCGAGTTTGCGCATGGCGTTGGCCTTGTGCGCCTCGACCGTCTTCACGCTCAGCGTCAGTCTCCCTGCGATTTCCTTATTACTGTAGCCGGACGCAATGAACCTCAGCACTTCCGCCTCGCGCTGGCTCAGCGTGGCGGCCGGCTTGTCGACCGTCCGCCCCTCGCGCGCGAGGAATCCGGCCGTGATCCGCGCCGTCAACGCAGAATCCAGGTACTGTCCACCGGCCGCCGCCGCGCGGATGGCCTGCAGCAGCTCGGTGGGAGCGCTCTGCTTCAGCACGTAGCCCGACACGCCGGCCCTCAGCAGCTCCTGCAGGTAGGCATCGTCGCTGTGACGCGTCAGCGTGATCACGGCGATGCCGGGCTGCTGCTTCTTCAGGGCCCGCGTCGCCACGAGCCCGTTCGTGCCGGGCATCGAAATATCCATGACCACCACGTCGGGCTTGAGCGCGACGGCGTTCTTGACGGCCGTGTCGCCGTCGCTCGCTTCGGACACGACCTTCATGTCCGCCTGGGCGTCGATGAGCAGCTTGAGGCCGTGACGCACTGTCACGTGATCGTCGGCCAGCAGGATGCGCAGCGGCACGGTGCGCTCAGGCACGACCGGCCGCCTCGCCTGCGGGCGCCGCCATCCGCACGAAGATGGTCGTACCTGATCCGGCCGACGATTCGATCTGGAGCGTCGCGCCAATCAGCGCGGCTCGCTCCTGCATGCCGAGCAGCCCGAACCCCTGACCGCCCTCGCCCGGCGCTCCGCCCGGCTCGAAGCCCACGCCGTCGTCCTCCACGATCAGGACAACGTGATCGGAGCGGCGCTCGAGGATGATCTCGACGTTCTTCGCCTGCGCGTGCTTGGCGACGTTGGTGAGCGCTTCCTGCGCGATCCGGTACAGCGCCGTCTCGGTTTCCGACGGCAGCCGATCGTCCAGC
Organism: uncultured Acidobacteriota bacterium; assembly: GCA_963712905.1. Classification (GTDB taxonomy): domain Bacteria; phylum Acidobacteriota; class Vicinamibacteria; order Vicinamibacterales; family CAVVIG01; genus CAVQJU01. The sequence continues at coordinate 186,392 of CAVQJU010000011.1, forward strand.
AGGCCCGTCGTGTGCAGCTCGGCCGACACGTGCACGCGGGCCGACCAGTCCTTGATGTAGTTGGCCAGGGCCGCGCGCAGGCCGAGGTCGTCGAGCGCCGTGGGCCGGAGCTCCCAGACGAGGTGATCGACGTCGCGGTCCAGGCGCTGCGCGACTTCTTCGAGGGCCGTGACCTGCTCGGTGAGGCCGGCCCTGCCCGCGCACGCCTCCCTCAGCAGCCTGACGCGCAGGTTGAGCGCCGTCAGCTGCTCGCCGAACTGGTCGTGCATCTCGCGCGCAATGCGGCGCCGCTCGTCTTCCTGCGCGAATACGAGCCGCGAGAGGAGATCGGTGCGGGCCCGTTCGGCATCGGCCTGTTTGCGCTCGGTGAGGTCGAAGTGCGTGCCGACGATGCGGACGACCGGTTCGCCGGGCCCGTGGCGCACGGGAAAGCCGCGCGACAGCACGTGGATGTAGTGGCCGTTCTTATGGCGCAGGCGGAATTCGCCCTCGTAGGTGGCCGCGCCGTGCACGACGCTGTCGTTCACCTCCTGCGCGCGCCCCTTGTCGTCCGGGTGGAGCAGGCGCTCCCACTCGCCGACGTTCGCCTCGATCTCATCGTCGCCGTAGCCGAGCATCTGCTTCCAGCGGGAAGAATACACGACGGCGCCGGTTTCGAGGTTCCAGTCCCAGACGCCTTCCTGTGCGCCCGCGAACGCCAGCGTCAGCCGCTCTTCGCTCTCGCGCAGCGCCGCTTCGGTCCGCTTGCGCTCGGTGATGTCGAGGTGCGTGCCGACGATCCGCGCCACCGCCCCGTCCTCCCGGCGGACGGGGAAGCCGCGGCTGAGCACGTGGATGTAGTGGCCGTCCTTGTGCCGCAGCCGGAATTCGCCTTCGTATGAGCGTTCGCCGCGCCGCACGCCCTCGTTCAGCTGCAGCGCCAGCGCCTTGTCGTCCGGGTGCAGCACGCGCTCCCAGGCGCTCACGTGGGCCTCGATTTCGTGGTCGGCGTAGCCGAGCATCTGTTTCCAGCGCGGCGAGTAGAAGACCACGCCGGTCTCGAGGTTCCAGTCCCAGATGCCTTCCTGCGCGCCGGCGAACGCGAGCGTGAGCCGTTCTTCGCTCTCCCGCAGCGCGGCCTCGCTGCGTCGCCGCTCGGTGATGTCGCGCGCGACGAGCTGGACGTCGTGTCCCGCGCCGTCGTCCAGCCGCGCGCCGGCGATCTCGACGTGCCTGTCCGACGCGTCAGGGCGCGGGATTCGCGCCTCCACCGGCGGCGCGCTCTGCCCGGCCATCCACCGGTCGATGTTTTCGCGAAGAGGTGTGCGGCTGTCCACGTGTACCAAGTCGAGCAACGACCGCCCCAGCAAGGCGTCGGGGGCGGATGCCCCGCAGAGCCGCACGGCCGCGGGGTTGAGAAAGGTGATGCGGAATTCCCTGCTGATGAAGATGGCGTCCGGCGATTGCTCGACCAGACGCCAGTATTGCTCGGACATCACTTCAATCTTACCGTCCGCCTTGCCTCAATTCCGCGAACATCGCGTCTGATTGCTGAAACTGAAGACATCCGGGAGTCGGCGGGCTTGGAGGACATCCTTTGGCCCGCCAGCCGTAGTCGGCTTCGAGCGTATTCACCATGTCGTCCTTCGTCTTGCCCTGCTTGATCATTTCCGCGAGGCGCGTGCGCATGGTTTCGACGTCCGCCCGGAACTGCGCGACGTCGGCTTTGGTCGACACCGGGCCGTGGCCCGGGATGACCGTGTCGAAGTCGAGCGTCAGCGCGCCGTCGAGCGTTTTGGTCCAGTCGTAGAAGCTGCCGCCCTGGGCGTAGTCCACGTAGATGTTCACACCGGCCGGCCGCGGCCGGGGCGGGGCGCCATCGCGAGCCGCAGACGGAGCCCGCCGTCCGAGGAAGAGATCGCCGGTATGGATGACCTTCAGGTCCGGGAAATAGATCACCGCGTCGCCGCTCGTGTGGCCGCGCCCGAAATATTTCGCCCGGACCTCCTTTCCGCCGAGGAACACCGACGCTTCGTCGGTGAACGTGATGCGCGGAAGACCGATCGGCGTGCCGGGCGTGTCCTCGTAGTACGGCTGCCTGATGTGCTCGAGGTTCGCGCGCGCGTTCTTGTGCGCGATGACTTCCGCAATCGGCAGCATCTTGAAGTCGCCGCCGGCATGATCGTCGTGCTGGTGCGTGTTGATGACGTACTTGAGCGGCTTGTCCGTGACTGATTTCACCTGCGCCAGGATGTCGGCGTGGTTGCGGTCGAACATGTCGTCGACGAGAACGACCCCCTCGCTCGTCACGTAGACGGCGACGTTGCCGCCCTCGCCGGAAATCATGTAGAGGTCGCCCTTCACCTTCTCGATGCGCAGCGGCCCCGGCGGCTTCGCCGACTGCGTGTACACGACCCACGCGCCCTGCAGCGCGAGGGCGGCGACGAACAGTCCGGCGAGCGTCGTCCGTTGCATGATCACCCTATTTCGCCGGAGCGGTCGCCTGTGTCGAGGTGGCCGGCCCCATGCCGACGATCTGCAGCACGCACTCCTCGTCTTTGGCGCCGTCGTAATGGATTTCCTTCGCGGTGTGGACCACGAAGCTGCCGGCCGGCACGGGCTTGAACCCGGCGGGATCGTAGTTGGGGCCGGTGTTGACCCACCAGGTGCCCGAGATCACCGTGATGTAGCGATCGTTCGGATGGGAGTGCGGGCGGCTGTTGTTGTGGGGCAGCCACTTCTGGAGCACGACGTAGAGGCCCGGTTTCGACGGATCGCCGACCAGGATGGCGCTCTCGGAGCCGTTGCCCTTCGTCCACTTGATTTCCTTGGGCAGGGAGACGGTGATCGCCTTGGGGTCGAGATCTGCGGACACGCCGACGGTGCCGGCGAGCATCGCGGCGGCGGCCACCAGCAGTGACAGGCGGCCGATCCAGGACGTTGGGATGCGAAGCATGCGGTCCTCCATTTCAATTCTGCGGATTGTGCCATATCCTCTGGCGGGGTGGGCACATGACACTTCCACGGCGTCGGATCTGGGTCGGGGCGTTCGCGATGGTGTCGGCCGTATCGGCAGCGTTGGGTTTCGCCCAGGGCCGGGGCGCCCCGCCGCGCACGCACGAAGGCCGGCCGGAGCTCCAGGGCATCTGGAGCTATGCGACGCTGACGCCGCTTGAACGCCCGGCTGAGTTCGCCGGTAAGGCCTTCCTCACGGCGGCCGAGGCTGCGGCCTTCGAACGGCAGACGCTGACCGTCCAGAATCGGGACCGGCGCGACGGAGAGGGACCGACCGGGCGCGGGACCGACGGCCGCACCGACCTCGACCGCGCCTACAACCAGGTCTGGTGGGAGTACGGGGCGAAGGTGGTCGGCACGCGCCGGACGTCGCTGCTCATCGACCCGCCGGACGGCCGTATCCCGGCCCTCACCGCCGAGGGCCTGCGCGCCGCCGAAGACAAGCGCGGATTGTGGACCGCCAACGGGGAGTACGAGGGCGGCGCCCGCGGCCTGAGCTTCGATACCTACCTGGACCGCCCTCTTCAGGAGCGCTGCCTGGGATGGACCGTGACCGGGCCGCCGATGATTCCCGGCGCGTACAACAACAACATGGAAATCTTCCAGACGCCCGACGCCATCGCCATCGTCAACGAGATGGTGCACGAGCACCGCATCGTGCCGTTCGACGACCGGTCGCGTGTCGGGTCGCCCATCCGGCAGTGGATGGGCGTGTCTCGCGGACGATGGGAAGGCGACACCCTGATCGTCGACACGACCAACTTCAAACCCGCGGTGTTCCGCAGCGCGAGCGCGTCGCTCCATCTCGTCGAGCGCTTCAGGCGGGTGGACGCGGAAACGCTGCTGTACGAGTTCACGGTGGATGATCCGATCACGTGGACCAAACCGTGGACCGTGCAGTTCCCGATGACGCGGAGCCGCGAGCCGATCTTCGAGTACGCGTGCCACGAAGGGAACTACAGCCTGCCGAACATCCTCGCGGGCGCCCGCGCGGCGGAGCAAAAGTAGGGCGGCCCTTTCAGGGCCGCCGCCGCGGGGCTGAAAGCCCCGCGCTACGTACGGATGAAGTGAAGGCCCCGCGCTACATATGAAAATCGAGTGCGTGCTCGAGTGCGGGAACCACCTCGGCGAGGGCCCCGTGTGGGACGTCGAGGAAGGCTGCCTGTACCTGGCTTGACGGGACCGGCCGGCGTGTCGGCAACCCCTCGATCTGGCGCCTGGACCCGCGGACGGGCACTACGCGCAACTGGTCGCTTAATCACGACGTTGGCGCGCTCGCGCTTCGCCGTGGCGGCGGCGCCGTCCTCGCGCTGGCCGATGGTTTCTACTTCTTCGATTTTACGAGCGGCCGCCTCGACCTCGTCTCGCAAGTGGATGCCGGCCAGCCGCGATCGCGGTTGAACGACGGCAAGTGCGATCGTCGCGGACGTTTTTTCGCGGGCGGCATGGACGACAAAGAGGAGTTGAAGATCTGCGGCCTGTGGCGGCTCGACGCCGATTTGTCGGTCACCCGGGTGGACGAAGGCATCATCTGCACGAACGGCCCGTGCTGGAGCCCGGACGACAAGACGTTCTACCTGGCCGACACGTTCCAGGGCGAGTACTGGGCCTACGACTACGACATCGCCACCGGGTCGCTCGCGAACAAGCGGGTCTTCAGCGTGTTCAGGGACGATGCGGGCGTCGCCGATGGCTCGACGATGGACGAGGAAGGCTGCGTGTGGAACGCGCAGCTCATCTCCGGCGATCTCGTTCGTTATGCGCCTGACGGAACCGTCGAACGCCGTATCGGCATGCCGGTTCGCAACATCACCAGCTGCATGTTCGGCGGCGACAAGCTCGACGAGCTCTACGTGACGTCGATGGCCCGCGTCAAACATCCAGCCGTGCACGATCTGTTCGCGAAGGAAGCCAGACCGCAGTTCCTGGCCGGAAGCCTGTTCAAAGTCATCGGCCTCGGCGTTCGGGGCTTGCCGGAGCCGCGGTTTGCGGCGTAAGGCGATCATCACGTGCGCCGTCACCGGCGCCATCCACACGCCGACGATGTCGCCGCACCTGCCGGTGACGCCCGAGCAGATTGCCGAAAGCGCCGTTGGGGCGGCAAACGCGGGCGCGGCCATCGTGCACCTGCACGCGCGTGACCCACGCGACGGAAGGCCCACCCAGGATCCCGATCGGTTTCGCGCGTTTCTTCCGCGCATCGCCGAAGCGTCCGACGTCATCGTCAACCTCACGACCGGAGGTTCCCAGGCGATGACCGTCGAAGAGCGGCTCCAGCCCGCGTTGCAACTGCGGCCGGAAGTGGCATCGCTCAACATGGGCACGATGAACTTCGGCCTGTACGAGATGCTGCCGCGCTACAGCGAATGGAAGTGGGACTGGGAGCCGAAGTATCTGGCGGGCAGCGAAGCCGGTTTCTTCAAGAACACGCTGAAGGACATTGCCGACATCCTGCGGTCGTGCGCCGGCCACGGCACCCGGTTCGAGCTCGAGTGCTACGATATCGGCCATCTGTACACGGCCGCGCATTTCGTGGATCGCGGCCTGCTCACGCCGCCGCTGCTCATCCAGTCCGTGTTCGGCATTCGCGGCGGCATCGGCACGCATCCTGAGGATGTGGCGTACATGAAGCGCGTGGCCGATCGGCTGTTCGGCGGCGAGTACCAGTGGTCGGTCGTCGGCGCCGGCCGGCACCAGATGTCGATCTGCCGGCAGGCGGCCGAACTCGGGGGCCACGTGCGTGTCGGCCTCGAGGACAGCCTCTGGATCGACAAGGGCCGGCTTGCTTCGTCGAACGCCGAGCAGGTCACCAAGGTGAGGGCGATGCTCGACGAGATGGGCATCGACGCCGCGACGCCTGACGAGGCGCGCGAGATGCTGCGACTCAAGGGGCGAGAGCACGTGGGATTCTGAGCACGGACGAAGCCACGGAGGCACAGAGAGCACAGAGGATCTTTCTGAAAAACCAAAACTCTATGTCCTCTGTGCCTCTGTGGCTCGTACGTGACCGTGGAGGCTGCATGATTCGCGATGTGTTGCTTGCAAGTGCTGTGTGTGTCGCTGCCGGTGCATTGGGGCTACGTGCGCAGACGGCTCGTCCGGTGCCGCGTCCGCCCGCGCAGGCGCAGGGTGCGCAGCCGCCGGGCGAAAGCGCCGCGCCCGACGGCTACCAGCCGATCCCCCAGTGGCTGGGCCAGACGCACGCGTCGGTGCCCGCGAAGACTGCGGGATACGACGTCCAGACGGTCGTCGAAGGTGTGAACGCGGCGTGGTTCCAGTTTCTCCCTGACGGCCGCATTCTCGTTGCGCGAGAAGAATGGCCGCATCCGCATCGTCAGCAAGGACGGCAAGCTGTCAGCCCCGCTCGGCGGCATGCCCTCGAACATGTATGCGGCCGGGCAGAGCCTGTACTCCGTGGAGCCGGACAGCCACTTCGCCTCCAACCGGACGATCTACCTGGCGTACGCGGTGCTGCCGGACGGCGTCGACGCCACGAAACAGCGGTCGCCCTCTCACGTGCATGTCGCGAGCGCGAAGCTCTCATCGGACGACACGCGTCTCGAAGATGTCAAAGAGCTGCTGGACGCTGAGGGTACCGGCGGACGGGTGATTCAGGCGAAGGACGGCACGCTGTTCGTCGAAACGACGGTCCCCGCCGGCCTTGGCATCAAGTCGGAGGACTGGATGCAGCCGCAGCAGGCCGACAGCCTGATGGGCAAGGTGCTCCGCATCAACAGCGACGGGACGATTCCGAAAGACAACCCGTTCGTCGGAAAAGCCGGCGCCCGCGGCGAAATCTACGCGCTGGGGCTCCGCGACCCCCAGGGCCTGGCCATTCATCCGAAGACCGGGGCCGTCTGGACGAGCGAGCACGGTCCGCGCGGCGGCGACGAGATCAACGCGGTCGGCAAGGGCAGGAACTATGGCTTCCCCGTGATTGGCTACGGCCGCGACTACACCGGCAAGCCGATCAACGGGGACAAGACGGTCCAGCCGGGAATGGAGCAGCCGGTGTACTTCTGGACGCCGGACATCGCGCCGGCCGGCATCGCGTTCTACACCGGCAAGCTGTTCCCGGCGTGGCAGGGTGATCTGTTCGTGTCCGCGCTGGCCGGCAAGTCGCTCGTGCGCCTCGTCCTCAAGGACGATCGCGTCGTCGCCGAGGAGCGTCTGCTGACCGAGCTCAACGCGCGAATCCGCGGCGTCAACGAAGGACCCGACGGCGCGCTGTACGTGTTGACGGACGGCAACATGGGGAAGATCGTCCGGCTCACGCCAAAGAAATAGCGAATTTGGTAATTGGGTGATCGGGTGATTGGGTAATTGGGTAATTGGATTGGGTAATCGGACCGTCCATTGCCCGACTAGAACACGTTCGAGTATCCCTACGCCTACAATGTGGACGACATTCCCGTTGATACAAGTGTTCACGTCCACATAAACGATGAGTTCGTCTCTCGGCACTCGATTGCGAGTGATGTCTATGTCAACGGCGCAAAGGTTTCCACGACGCAGTCAGGACAGCAGGAGTTCGGCTCTTTCCGTCTCAGGATAGATGGCACGGTGTACTAAGAGTGGGTTGCAGAATTAGGAGTAGTGCGGGGCTTTAGCCCCGCCGTGCCTGGCAGGCCTGAAGGCCTGCACTACATCTGATCTAATTCTGCTTGGGTTTGCCAACAGGTATAGTCACCTTAATCAATTACCCGTTTACCCAATTACCAGATTCATTGTCCCCTACTGCCCGTCCACGGAAAGCGCGAGCAGGACATTGCCGGGCATGCCCCCGGCGCGCGCGTAGCCGGAGTTGACGAACAGCATTCCGCCCGCGACCGCAGGACCAGGTCCGTCGAACGAGCCGCCGCGCGCGGGCACTTCGTTCACGGTCTTGTACGGGCCGACGCTGTCGAAGTCCCAGAGGATCGCTCCGGTCGCCGTGGAGTAGCCGCGCAGGTGGCCGTCGACCGATCCCGAAAACACGACGCCCGGGATCGCGGTGACCGCCGCCGACTGCGCCGGGCTGCACCGCGGGCGTGTACCGCACGGGGCGGGCGCTGTGTACCAGACGCGGTCGCCGGTCTGGAGATTGAACGCGAACAGGCCGCCGCCGGCCTTCGGGTCGACGTTGCTGCCGAGGCTGTTCGGGATGAAGAGGCGGACGATATCCGAAAGCGCGACGTACACGTTGACGCCGTCGGACGCCGATCCCCACTGGACGCCGCCGAGCGTGGTGCCGATCCCGACCCGGGCCTGCCAGAGGATCTTGCCCTGATCGTCCGGATCGATCGCGTGGACCATCCCTGACTTCTGCCCGGCCACGAGCGCGCGTTTCCCGTTGGCCAGCGTCACGAGGATCGGCGGCGACGCGAAATCGAAGTCGGGCGCCTTCATGTCCGGGCAGTTTGTCGTGTCGGCCAGGCGGCATGCGGTGTTCCAGGCGTCGCCGGCCGTCATCTGCTTCGACCAGACAATCCGCCCGCTGTCGAGATCCATCGCGACGAACGCGTCGCTCATGCTCGAAGCGGGCGCGCTGTAGTTGTCGCCCGTCGTGGCATACAGGACGTTGCGGCGGACATCGATGGCCGGGCTGCTCCACACGCCGGCGCCGGACGGTCCCCACAGCTGCGTGCCGGCCGCGTTCTTCGTCGTCGGCCGCGCCTCATCGATCGTGAACGTCTTCCACACCTGCCGGCCCGTCGCGGCCTCGAGCGCGGTGACGCTGCCCCGGAATCGGCAGCACTCGTAGCTGGCCGGCGCGCCTGCGGTCTCCTCCGCGGACGCGACGGGAACGTAGAGCCGTCCCTCGTGCAGCACCACCGAACCGACGATGCGGGCGAGCGGGTGGGCGTCGGCCCTGACGGTCCAGATCAGCGCGCCCGTGGCGGCGTCGACCGCGTAGACGTTGCCCGCCAGATCGCCGAAGTACGCGGCCTCTGCCGGCCCCGCGCCCCGCTGTATCCGGCCGACGGTGACCGCGCCGCGCACCGAACTCTTCGCCTGGAAGAACCAGCGGATGCAACCGGTCGCCGCGTCGAGCGAGTAGACGTTGCCGCCCGAGCTGCCGACGAACACGCGCCCGCCGACGATGGCCGGCTGGGCGTTCGCGTCGAGATCGCCGGGGAAGCCGAATGCCCATTTCACTTTCAGCCGCGGAACCTGCGCGGCTGTCAGTCCAGCACCGGCACCGTTCTGAAAACGCGTGTTGTTCGTGTTAGCGCCCCAGCCGTTCCAATCCGCCGCCGCCGCGCCCCCGGACCGGGCGGCCGTGGTACACATCGCCTGTTGCGGCGGCGTCATCGTCAGATCGCGCGCCGACAGCGACTTGCCGGTCAGGAACTGGGCGAGGGCGCGCCGATCGGCGGTCGACATGCGGCTGCCCATCGAGAGCATCGCGCCGCTCTCGAGCGCCGTGAGCACACGCTCGGCCGACATGGTCTGCAGCGCGTCGCGTGCCGGGGCGCGATCGACACCGGTGTCGTGGCACCCGGCGCAGTGCTCCCGATACAGGGCAGCGGCGTTCTGGGCCAGCGCGCTGGTTGGGCTGAGCAGGCCGACAAGCGCCGCGAAACCCACCGTGAGGCGGCAGGTGAAACGTGTCATATGCCGCGCATCCTACAACACGCAACAACAGATGACCGCGTTAATTGACAATGCTGACCGTCTGACTTACTGTCCACTCTCACTGAACGAAAATAGACCCCCGCACGTTACGACCCTGGGAGGCTGATGTGCCGACTCCGTCACGTGTCTTGGTTGGGCTCGTCCTGATCCTCGGCGCCGCCGCAGGCGCCTCTGCGCAAGGCTCGGCGTCCATCGCCGGGGTCGTGCGCGACGCTTCCGGCGCCGTCCTGCCGGGTGTAACGGTCGAAGCCTCCAGCCCCGCCCTGATCGAGAAGACGCGTAGCGCCGTCACCGACGGCTCGGGCCAGTACAAGATCGAGCAGCTGCGCGGCGGCGTCTACGCCGTCACGTTTACGCTGTCCGGGTTCTCGACGCTGAAGCGCGAGGGCATCGAGCTGACCGGCTCGTTCGCGGCGACGATCAATGCCGATCTGAAGGTCGGCTCGTTGTCGGAAACCCTCACCGTCACCGGCGAAACGCCCGTCGTCGACATCCAGAGCGCCACCAAGCAGCGCGTCGTCGATCAGGAGCTCCTCGTGGCGATTCCGACCGGCCGCACGCCGCAGGTCGCGGCGTTTCTGATTCCGGGCGTGAATCTGAGCAACGTCGATGTGGGCGGCACCAACATCATCAACACGACCGGCGGGTCGCTGTCGGTGCACGGCGGCAGCATCTCCGACACGCGCCTGCTGATCGACGGCGTGACGATCGCGAACACGGAAGGTACCGGCTGGTCGGCCAACATGCTGCCGAACATGGGCAGCACGCAGGAAGTGGCGGTCGACTACTCGGCGGTCGACGGCGGAGAGCATCACGCGGCGGACTCCAGATCAACATGATCCCGAAGACCGGCGGCAACAGGTACTCGGGGACGTTGTTCGCGACCGGCGCCAACACCGCGTTCCAGGGCAGCAACACCGACGCGGACCTGGTCGCGCGCGGGCTCGCGACGCCGAACAGCCTGAAGCTGCAGTCGGACATCAATCCCGGTTTCGGCGGGCCGCTGAAGGAGGACCGCCTCTGGTTCTACACTTCCGCCCGCTTCACGAATCAGGCAGAACTACGTCGGCGGCCTGTTCCGGAACAAGAACGCCGGCGACATCACGAAGTGGACGTACGCGCCCGACACGGCGGAGAAAGCGGTCAACGCCGCCAGGGAGAACAGCGTCAACCTGCGCCTGACCTGGCAGGCGACGGCGAAGAGCAAGTTCAACTTCTTCTACGATCAGCACTGGCGCTGCCAGTGCGGCGTGACCTCGCCCGTCATCGCGGAGGAGGCGGCGAACCACATCCATTATCCGATCAGCGATCTGAAGTCGGTGTCGTACACGGTGACGCCGACCAATCGGGTGCTGATCGAAGCGCGGTTCGGCGAGCGCCGCGAAGAGTACGCGTACACGCCGGACGCGACGGACTTCGAGCGCTCGTTCATCCCGGTCATCGAGCAGGGCGGATCGATTCCGGGCCTGCTGTATCGGGGCGGCGGCATCTCGACCGCCACGCAGCCGTACCAGCGGACGCTCGGCGTGAGCATCCCGTTCGGCGCGTCGCTCGCGTACGTGCCCGGCAGCCACTCCTTCAAGTTCGGCTTCTACAACGTCACAGCGCAGCGGACGTCCAACGTGTTCGACGACACCTCGCACCTGACCTACCAGTTCCTGAACGGCGTGCCGAATCAGCTGACCCAGCGCGCGACTCCGCTGTATCGCGCGGAGCGGCAGAAGCTGGACCTCGGCATCTACGCGCAGGACAAGTGGACGCTCAACCGGCTGACCCTCAGCTACGGCGTCCGGTTCGATCACTTCAGCAGCTACTTCCCTGAACAGACGCTGGGGCCGGCGCCCCTGACTCCGACGCGCAATATCACGTTCCCGAGGACGCCGATGGCGAGCTGGTCCGACATCGTGCCGCGCGTCGGCACGGCGTACGATCTGTTCGGCGACGGCAAGACCGCGCTTAAGGTTTCGATCAACAAGTACGTCATCGCGCAGGGCCTGCAGGGCACCTACGGCGACACGGCGAACCCCGTCAATCGCCTGGCCAACATCGTCACGAGGAGCTGGATCGATCAGAATCGCAACTTCACGCCCGACTGCGACCTGACCAACGTGCTGGCGCAGGACCTGCGGGCCGCCGGCGGCGATCTCTGCGGCGTCGTCTCGGACACGAACTTCGGCAAGCCCACGGTGAGCCTCAACTACGACCCGGCGGTGTTGAACGGCTGGGGGACGCGGCCGTACCAGTGGGAGTTCTCAGCGAGCGTCCAGCGGCAGCTGACGAATAACGTGTCGTTCGATGTCGGGTACTTCCGGCGCTGGTACGGCAACTTCGGCGTGACGGACAACCTGAACCTCACCGCCGCGGACTACACCAAGTTCAGCGTCACCGCGCCGCTCGATCCGCGGCTGCCGAACGGCGGCGGTTACACCGTCGGGCCGATCTACAACATCAACCCGAACAAGGTGACGCTGCCGCTGAACAACTACTTCACGCTGGCCAGCAACTACGGCGAGCAGATCCAGCACTGGAACGGCTTCGACCTGACGATCAACGCCCGGTTCCGGCGCGGGTTCACCGTGCAGGGCGGCGTCAGCAGCGGCCGCACGGAGACCGACAACTGCGCGGTCGTCGCGACGCTGCCGGAAGCGGCGCCGCTCGGGACGCCGTACTGCAGCCGTACTGCCACCAGAAGGAAAACTTCCTGACCGACGGCAAGGTGATCGCGACCTACAACATCCCGAAGATCGACGTCACGTTCAGCGGTCTCTGGTACAGCCGTCCCGGGCCCGTGATCGCCTCGAACAAGGTCTATTCCAGCGCCGAGGTCGCCCCGTCGCTCGGCCGACCGCTGGCCGGCAACGCGCCGAACGTCACCGTGAACCTCGTGCAGCCCGGCACGCTCTACGGCGATCGCCGCAATCAGCTCGACCTGCGGATGGGCAAGAACTTCAAGATTCAGCAGCTGAGGACCGGCGTGAACTTCGAGATCTACAACCTCTTCAACACCAACGCCGTGCTGACGGAGAATACGACGTATCGCGACGCGAGCATCTCGGGCTGGCGGATCCCGACGTCGATTGCGCCGCCCAGGTTCATGAAGTTCAGCCTCCAGCTTGATTTCTAGGTGCACATACTTTGCCCTCTTCTTCTGCCTCTGCTCGGCCGCCGAGGCCGGGCAGCCGCAGGAATCCTGCGCCGGCGACTGTGGACAGGCCCAGGTCGTCTCCGCGGCATCACAGCTCGACCGCGACAGGAATCAGTTCGTCGCTGCCGTCCGGCAGCTGATTGAAGCCATCCCCGACGCGTCCGGCGGCGACGGGAACGCCGTAGGCGCCGGCGTCGACCAGCTGGCGCGCGCGCTGGCGGGTTGGGACAAATCCATTCGGACATATCGCGCGGTGCTGGTCGAGGCGGCGGAGCGGGCCTCCGACGCCCACGTCGCGCTGGCCGGCGTATACCTGGAGCGCGGCAACGGACGCGAAGCGCTCAAGGAAGCACAGGCCGCACGGGCCCTCGATCCACAGCGCGCGGACGTCTACATCCTCCTGGGCCTCGCCTACGATCTCGCAAAACGTCCGGCTGATGCCGCGCAGGCCTTTTCGAATGCGTCAAAGCTCAGCCCCCGCAGCCCCGCCGCCGCCTACGGTCTGGCGCAGCGGTTGATCGCCGCCGGCGACGAGGCCGGAGTGACGGCCGCCCTTCGCCGGTTCGAAACCTCGCAATCTGCAACGCGTCCCGACGCGAATGCGCCGCCGCGCGCGGCGGCCTCGCCCTTCGTGCGCGTGGGGCTGCTGCGGCAACCGGCAGGCGTCGCGCCGCTCTTCCCGCCGGCCGCGTACGTGAAGGCGTTTGCGCGACTGGCCGACGGGGACTTCGAGCAGGCGATCGCTCTATTCCGCACGGTCGCGGCCCGCACCGGATCTCCGCTGCAGGACGACGACATGCGCGAGGGCGCCGCCGCGCTCCGGCGAGGCGACCTGCGGTCTGCGATTGCTCGCGCCTCGTCGGCCGTCGAGCGGTATCCGGATCGCCCTGAACCGCGGCGGCTGCTTGGCCTCGCGTACCGGGCCGACGAGCAGTACGACCGCAGCATCGAGCACCTGTCGGCCCTGGTCAGGTTGAACCCCGCGGACGATCTGGCCCGGCAGACGCTCGCGGACGTGTTCGTGCTGGCCAGGCGCCCGGCGGACGCCGAGCAGACTCTGCTCGCCGCCATCGACGCGATCCCGGATGCCGGAGGCGCACACTACCAGTTGGCGCTGGTGTTCCAGTCGCTCGGACGAAACGGCGACGCCATTCGCGAGCTCGAGCGATCTGCCGCGTTTGCGCCCGTGGTCGGCCACGATCACCTGTACGACGTGCTCGGCGTCCTCTACACCAGCGACGCCAACCTGGACGGCGCGCTCACCGCCTATCGAAAACGGGTGCTCGCCAATCCCAACAACAGCGACGCCCACCGGAAGCTGGCGCAGATCTACCTGGAACTGGGCCGGCACGAGGAGGCCTCCGCCGAGTTCACCGCGGCGCTCCTGCTCGACCCGATGAACGCGGAAGCCTATGCAGGACGCGCCCAGATCCGGCTGCGTCTGGGCGATTACGCCGGCGCCGCCAAGTGGGCACAAGCCGCGCTGACCCTCAACCCCATGCACGCCGCCGCCCAGTACACGCTCGGCGCGTCGTTGACGCGCCTGGGACGAGCGGACGAAGGCAACGCCGCGCTCGATGAATTCCGCCGCCTGCAGGCCGCCTCTCAGGCGGCCGCGAGTCTCGAGTGGGAGCTGAAGCTGCTCAAGCTGTCAGCGCAAGCCAGGATCGACGATGGCCATTTCGGTGAGGCCGCGGTTCTTCTGCAGCAGGTGGCTTCACGTCAGCCGGAGGTCGCCGTCAACCACGTCAACCTCGGGCTCGCGCTCGAACGCGCAGGCCGCTACGAGGCTGCCATCGATGCCTATCGCAAGGCCGTCGCCCTCAACACCGACGCCAGCGTGCACGGACGGCTCGCGGCGGCGTACGCCGCGCTGGGCCGCACGCAGGAAAGCCAGGCGGAGCAGGCGCTCTACGACCGCGCGAAGGAGAGCCGGGTTCGCGCACGAGGGCCGGGACGTTGAGCCGGCGCCTCGCGTCAGCCGTCATCGTCCTTGCGGCGGCGTTTGCGCCGGCGCGGTTCGGCGCGATGTCGCTGCTCGACGGCGGCCCTGTCCTGTTCCGCGACGTCGCGGTCGAGTCGGGCGTCGCTTTCACGCACACCAACGGCGCCAGTCCCTCCAAGCACATCGTCGAGACGATGGGCTCCGGGGGCCTGCTGTTCGACTACGACGGCGACGGCTGGCTCGACGTCTTTCTGGTTGATGGCGGATCGGTCGTCGATCCCAGGGCGGCGGCCCAGGCGCGATCCAGGCTGTTTCACAATCGCCGCGACGGCACGTTCGACGACGTCACGGCGGCGTCGAAAATCGAGCACCACGCGTACGGCATGGGCGCCTGCGCGGCGGACTACGACAACGACGGCCACGAAGACCTCTATCTGACGAATTTCGGGGCGAACGCGCTCTACCGGAACAACGGCGACGGCACGTTCGCCGACATGACCAGGGCCGCCGGCGTCGGCGGCTCGGCCCTGAGCACGAGCTGTGCGTTCGCCGACATCGACAACGATGGCCGCCTCGACCTGTTCGTGACGAACTACGTCGATCCGGAAGACAACAGCAAGACCTGCGGCGACAGCCGCGTGCGCGCATACTGCCGGCCGGACGTCTACAACGGCGCCGCCAGCGTGCTGTACCGGAACAACGGCGACGGCACGTTCAGCGACGTGACGCGGGCATCAGGCGTCTACAGAACCGACGGCAAGGGTCTGGGTGTCGTCTTCGGCGACTACGACGACGATGGCCGTGTCGATTTCTTCGTGGCGAACGATCTGGTACCGAACTTCCTGTTCCACAACGAGGGGCGAGGCTCGTTTCGCGAGGTCGGGTTGTCTGCCGGCGTGGCGGTCGCCAGCGACGGCCGCGCGCGGGCCGGCATGGGCACGGATTTCGGCGATTACGACGGCGACGGACGCCTCGACCTGGCCGTCACGAACTTCGAGATGGAGACGCACAATCTGTACAGGAACCTCGGAGGCGGGTTGTTCGCCGACGCCACGCTGGCCAGCGGCATGGCCGCCGCCACGCTCCGCTTCCTCGGGTTCGGCGCCGTGTTTCTCGACTACGACAACGACGGCAGCCTCGACCTCGCCATTGCCAACGGGCACGTGCTCGACAACACCAGCCACTTTCAGTCGGCGTCCAGATACGCGCAGCGCAAGCTGCTGCTTCACAACGACGGACGCGGCCGGTTCGCCGATGTGGCGGCGAGCGCCGGGACGGGTTTCGCGCTCGAAAGGGTCAGCCGTACAATCGTCGCCGGCGACGTCGACAACGACGGCGACCTCGATCTCCTCGTGACCAACAACGGCCAGGCCGCGAACCTTCTGCGCAACGAGGGCGGGAATCGCGGCAACGCCGTGCTCGTCCAGTTGATCGGCCGCGAGAGCAACCGCGACGGGATTGGCGCCCGCCTGCGCGCGACCGTGGCCGGGCGGAGCCAGATTCGCGAGATCAAGGCCGGATCGAGCTACCTGGGGCAGAACGATCGCCGCGCGCACGTCGGCGTGGGAGCTGCCAAAGAGATCGACCGTCTCGAGGTGCGGTGGCCGAGCGGACGTCGGGACGTGCTCGAGCACGTGGCCGTCAACGGCATCCTCACAATCACGGAAGGCGGGGACCTGCGGCGCACGCCCTTCTCGACCCGCAAGTAACGCCGCGAAAAAGCCACGTACGGTGCCACAGAGCCACAGAGGTCACGGAGGTCTTTCTTCAGAAGAGAGAGAGCTCTGTGTTCTCGGTGCCTCAGTGGCCACGTGCTCATCGGGGCCATTCGGGCCGGACTTGACTGACAGGAGAAGATAGGGACCGCAAACGACGTTCGTTCATTCCGATGTGGAGGGTCTCATGGTCCTGGTCAAGTCCGAGCTCATTGCACAATTACAGAAGGAAATCGACATCCTGGTCCACCTGTCCAGCAAGATCGACCGCTCGAAGCTCGATTACCGGCCAACGCCGAAGCAGCGCAGCATCATCGAGCTGTTGCGGTATCTGAGCATCATGGGTCCCGCGCTGGTGCAGGGGGCCAGGACGAAGTTCGACGTGGAGGCCTGGCAGGCGGCGGGGAAGGCTGCCGAGGCACGCGACTTCGATCAGACGATGGCGGTTATCACCGGTCACAAGGAGATCTTCGCGAAGGAGCTCGGCGCCATGTCCGACGCCGACTTTCGATCCGAGATGGACAACTTCGACGGCTCGAAGATCACCCGCGGCCTCTTCATCGTCAACCTCGTGCTCGGCGGGCACGTGGCCTACCGGACGCAGCTGTTCTGCTACCTGAAAGCCTGCGGGCGTGATGAGCTCGGCACGATGAATCTTTGGTACGGTGTCGATCCTCCGCCGCCGGCGAAGTAGCGGCGCGATCTCGAAACGTAGCCACGGAGGCACAGAGAGCGCGGAGAATCTCCTTCAAAAGAGACCGCGGTGTTCTCAGTGCCTCTGTGGCTATGTGATTTGTCCATGAGGCTTCACGCCGGTGAGGCTCCACGAGTTCCTCTTCGACCAGCTGTGGCACCACGGTGTCCGGCACATCTTCGGGATCCCCGGGGATTTCGTCCTCAATCTCTACGAAGCGCTCGAAGACGACGGCCGTTTCCGCCTGATCCGGCTGAGCCATGAGCCCGCCGTCGGGTTCGCCGCCGACGGCGCGGCGCGCATGGCCGGCGGCCTCGGCGTCTGCTGTGTGACGTACGGCGCCGGCGGCCTCAACATGATCAACTCCGTCGCGTGCGCGTACGCCGAGGAGTCGCCGCTCGTCGTGCTGACCGGCGGGCCCGGGCGAATCGAGCGGCAGTCCGACGTCCCCGTGCACCACGAGGTGAAGAGCTTCGAGTCGCAGCACAAGATCTACCAGGAAGTCACGGAGTACGCGGCGATCCTCGACGATCCGCGCACAGCGGCCGGCCACATCCGCAAGGCCCTCGAAACGGCGACCAAGGTCAAGCGGCCTGTGTACCTCGAGATCCCGAGGGACATGGTGTCGGCGGAGATCGACCCGCCCGTCGATGGCGAGCGGGTGCCCGTGTCGCTGGCCGACGACCGGGACGCCGTCGAAGAGGCCGCCCGCGAGATCATCGAGCGGCTCAACGCCGCCGAAAGGCCGGTGCTGATCGTGGGCGTCGAGGTTCACCGGTTTCATCTGCGCGAGCAGGTCGTGCGCCTCGCCGAACGGTTGAACGTCCCGGTCGCGTCGTCATTTCTGGGGCGGGGCGTGTTTCCGACGCTCCACCCGCAGTTTGTCGGGACGTATCTCGGCGTCGTGTCCCCGCCCGCGCTGCGCGAGACCGTCGAGCGCTCCGATTGCGCGCTGCTCCTGGGCGAGCTCGTCAGCGACACGAGCCTCGGTGTGTCCGCGGATTGCCTGGACAGAAACAACCTGCTCATCGCCGTGGCGCGAGACGTGTACATTCGCCATCATCGTTACCAGAACGTGCCGCTCGACAGACTGGTGCCGAGACTGCTCGAATCGCCGGATCTGCCACGCAATTCGACGCGGGCTGGTGCGTTCCGGGATCACGTGTCCCCGGAAGCGCTGGAGCGCGGGCAGGACGCTGAGCCGATCCGGGTCCGGCACATCATCTACGAGGTCAACGAGTTCATCGCCGATCACCTCGACGTGCCGCTGGTGTCCGATACAGGCGACTGCCTGTTCGCGGCAGTGGACATCCGCTCGAACGAAATCGTCGCGCCGGCCTATTACGCGACGATGGGGTTTGCCGTGCCGGCGGCGCTCGGCGTGCAGATTGCGACGGGACGGCGGCCGCTCGTGCTTGTCGGCGACGGCGCGTTCCAGATGACGGGGCCCGAGGTGTCGCACGCGCCCGAGTACGACTGCAATCCCGTCATCGTGCTGTTCAACAACACCCGATGGGAAATGCTGCAGGCGTTCTTTCCCGACGCCGCCTACAACACGACCGTGTCGTGGCCGTATGCCAGGCTGGCCGAGTTGTGGGGCGGACGCGGGTTCGTCGCGCGGACGCCCGGTGAGCTCCGCTCGGCTCTCGCCGCCGCCTGGGCCGGCGACTCGTTCGCCCTGATCGAGGTGACGCTCGAACCGGGCGACGTGTCGCCGATCCTGTCGGGGTTCGTCCGTGCGTTCAAGGCACGGATCTACACAACGCGCTAGCGGTGATCGTCGTCGTGATGGCCGTCGTGATGATCGTCTCGATGGTCATCTCGACGGTCGTGATCGTTGTCCCACCGGTGGTCGTGATTCATGCGGCGGCGGCCGTCCTCCCAATAGCCCTGATAGTACTGGCCGCTGGAGTAGTACGGCTCCACCCAGTAGGCGCCGGCAAAAGGCGGACGCGTCCAATAGCCGTCATGCCACTTGTAGTGTTTGCCTTGCGGATACCAGTACCCTTCGACCCAGATGTACTCGGGGCCTGGCCGCGCTGGTACGCGGTAGGCTCGAGGAGCCGGCGGTCTGCCGATCGTGATCCCGAATGAAACCTGAGCGCTTGCTGGCGCCGCGAACGTCAGCAGCGCGGCGAACACGGCCGAGTAAGTGAAGGCACGCATCAGAGAATCCCTCCGATGCGTCCGACGTGCATGACGTGCGCCAACCACGCGGCGTCTTATCGCAATCCTTACGGGAATCTTCTTCGTGGTTCATCCGTGCGGCCACCCCGGGTGTCAGACATAGTGGCCGACGGCCATGGACATCAGCGCGATGCATTGCAGCGTGATGACCGCCTGCGTCCCGCTCTTCATTCGGCGCCGCAGCATGGCCGCATGCTGCACGCAGCTGCCGCGCGCCGGATCTTCGATGGGCAGAGACAGCAGGGCTCCCAGGGCCGAAAGTTCATGCGCGCTGCGGCCCACGACAGCTCCGCCGATCACGCCGGCAAGGATGCCGGCTACGCCGCCTGTTCCGAAGACAATTCCGGCGTGCGTCGCGGCTACCGAGGGATCAAACCCGCCGGTGAAGCGCCACAGCAGATACAACCCGGTCAGCAGCGTTGTCAGGCCGATCGCCGACATGTAGGTCGAGTAGCCGTTCTGAACGATGCGTCTCATCACCTGGCCGCCCGAGGGCCCCGAGGCGTCGATGGCCGGCATCAGCCACGCGGCGCCGAACACGGTCGAACCGATCCAGAGGCCGGCCACGAGCACGTGAGCCGCGCGAATCGAAAGAAACATGATGGCGTTCATGGGACACCTCAGTCTGCGACGGGCGCCGGCGCCAGTTGCGCGTCCGGCACGTGGTTGACGACGGGCTTGATGGACCGCAGATACGCGTAAATCGACTTCAGGTCCTCGTCGGTGGCGTTCCGAAAGGCCGGCCACGGCATCGGCGGCAGGATCTCCCGCGACACGCCCATGTGGCGGCCCGTGCGAATGGCCTTGAGGAACATCTCTTCGGTCCAGATGCCGAGGCCGGTGTTCTGGTCCGGTGTCAGGTTCGCGGTGTAGCTGATGCCCCACGGCCCCGCAAACGCGGTGTTGGTGGCGGCGGTGGCCATCAGCCAGAGCCCGGTCGGTTTGGGCGCCTCGAGCGGGCCGACCTGCTCGGGGTGTCCCGAGAGGAAGCGCTCCATGTCGGGCTCGGGGCCTTTCGGTCCCATCTTGAACGGCGTGTGGCAGTCGGAGCAGCCGATCATGTTCACGAGATACTTGCCGCGCTCCGTCCGGCTGGCGCCGGCGTCGTCAGTGGCCGCGGACGCGGTGACCGATATGCCGCTGCCGGAACAGCCGGCGGTGATGGTGGCTCCGAGGATGATGGCGGCGGCTGCGAGTGTCGTTTTCATACGCTCTCCCCTTGTTTCAATTCGTTCTTGTTGGCAGGAACGAAGATAGAGCGTCTGAAAAAGCGCGGTTGCTAAGACTTCCCTAGGCGAATCGGAAGAATTTCCTACACGGCCGGTCCGGCGCCGCCGCTTCCTAAATACTTCTTAAATAGGCCATAATTTCTGGTCTCCAGTCCCATTCATGACCAGTTCCCGAGTACACCGGTGCCTTGAACCCGGGTTGTCGATCATCGTCGCGGCCGTCGATGCGCGCGGCAACCCGTCGTGCTGCCGCTCGTACGCGATCAGGTCCGACGACGACCTGCAGACGCTCACGGTCTACCTGCCGGTCGCGACGAGCCACGACGCCGTCCAGAGCCTGGCCGTCACCAAGCGGCTCGCCATCGCGGCCACGCAGATGATGGAAAGCAGCGCGACCCAGCTCAAGGGGACCGCGATCGAGACTCGTCTCGCGCGCGACGAAGAAGCGCCGTTCCTGAACGAACGCCTGGATGCGTTTGCCGACAAGCTCGTGGAGCTCGGCGTGCCGCGGCGGCTGGCTCGCACGGCTGTGCACTGGCCGGCGTTCGCGGTCACTATCCGCGTCGAGGAAATCTACGAGCAGACGCCCGGGCCCAAGGCGGGGACGCGTCTGCGGTGAGCATCCGCCTCGCTGACATCTGGCGCGCGTTCCAGGGGCTCGTGCCGAGCATCATCGCCACGGCGGACGGCCGCGGCATGCCGAACGTGACGTACGTCAGCCAGGTCTACCTGGTGGACGACCGCCACGTGGCGCTGTCGTGCCAGTTCTTCAACAAGACGCGGCGCAACCTCGACGAGAACCCGGTCGCGTGCGCCGAGGTGGTCGATCCGCTCACGCTCCAGGCGTACCGGCTGCGGCTCAAGTTCCTTCGATCCGAGAAGAGCGGGCCGCTGTTCGACACGATGTCGCTGCGCATCGACGCGATTGCCTCGCAGACCGGCATGACCGGGATCTTCCGGCTGATCGCGGCCGAGGTGTTCGAGGTCGTCTCGGCGGAGATGGTGCAGGGGTTCCTGACCGACCCGCCTGCCGACGTGCGGTCCGGTATTTCGCTCGACGGCGCCCGCACGGAAATGCGCGGCCTGCAGCTGGTGTCCGAGCGCATCAACCGCGCGAACGACCTCGAGTCGCTGCTGGCCTGCGTGCTCCAGGCGCTCGAAGAGTTCTTCGCGTTTTCCCACACCTCGGTCCTGCTCTGGGACGAACAGAACCGCCGCGTGACCACGATGGCCAGCCGCGGCTACGGCGAAAGCGGCGTGGGCGCGGAGGTTGCGCTCGGCGACGGCGTGATCGGCACCGTTGCACGCGAGCGCCGGCTCATCCGGCTGACGAGCCTCGAAGCCGACCTCCGGTATGGCCGCGCGATCCGGCGCGAATCGGCCGCCGGCGAACGGGCCCTCGAGGCGGAGATTCCCCTGCCGGGGCTCAAGGACGCGCAGAGCATGCTCGCCATTCCGCTCACGGTGGGCGACCGCCTCGTGGGCGTGATCGCCGCCGAAGACCGGGATCCCATGCGGTTCAGTGAGTGGCACGAAGCCTACCTCGAGATCATCGCGAACCAGATCGCACTCGGCATCGACCGCATGATCGAACGAGGCGATGAGGCGGCGGAGGCGGGCGTTCCGGCCGACACGCTCCCGGCGCCCGCGGCGAATGCCGCCAAGGCGCGGATGATCGAGGCCTGCCGCGCGAAGCGGCGGCTCACGTACTACCGGAACGACGACGCGATTTTCGTGGACGACGAGTACCTGATCCGGAACATTCCCGCGCGGATTCTGTGGAAGGTGCTGGGAGAACAGCAGCGGACGGGGCGGACCGAGTTCTCGAACCGGGAGATGCGGGTCGACTCGTCGCTGGGCCTGCCGCCGGTCAAGGACAACTTCGAGAGCCGGCTGATCCTGCTGCGCCACCGGTTGCAGCAGAAGTGTCCCGACCTGCAGATCGTGTCAACGGGGCGGGGGCGCTTCGCCCTTCGCGCCGACGCGGCCATCGAGCTGGTCGAGCGCTAGGCATCACGTAGCCACAGAGGCGCAGAGAGCACAGAGATTCTTTTTCCAGCAGATCTCTGTGATCTCCGTGTCTCTGTGGCTACGTACGTTATTTCATGCGGCCCTTGAACCCCTGCGCGATCATCGGGATCGTCCAGACCTGCGCCGCGTTGGCCACTTCCTCGCCGTTCGCGTCCTTGGCCCCGCGGGCCAGGATGTACATCGTCTTCTTGTCCTTGCCGCCGAACGCGCACGTGATCACGCCTCGCGGGGTGGGGATGAGGCCGAGATTCTTGCCGTCCGCGCCAATCACCTGGATGCCGGCCGCCGTCGTGACGTAGAGGCGGCCCTGTGAGTCGATCGTGCTGCCGTCACCGCCGCCGCCCTCCCACTTGGTGAACTCCCGCTGGTTGGTCAGCGAGCCGTCGGCCTGGACGTCGAACGCGGCCAGCGTCGGTCCGTTGGTGGCGTAGAGCGTCTTCTCGTCGGCGCTCAGGATGATGCCGTTGGGCGTGGTGTCGCCGTACTTGGTGATGACGCCGCTCGCGCTGGCATAGAAGACGCCGCCCATCGTGAAGTAGACGCCGCCCTTGCTGTCGGCCGTGAGGTCGTTGATCACGCCGCCGATGCAATCGATGGGATCGCCGTTGTACTTGTCGGCCAGCACCCGCCGCTTCGGCGCGAGCTGCTCGATCCGCGCGTTCAGCCCGCGCTCGACGATGAACAGGTCGCCCTTCTTGCTCATCGACAGCGCGCCGCCGGTGTGCGTGTCCGCGTAGGCCACCGACGTCTTGCCGTTCTTGTCCAGCTTCAGCACGGCGCTGCTGTCGTTCTGCGCGAGCAGCAGCGTGCCGTCGTTCAGGCCGACGATGCCGTCGCCGTTGTTGCCCGCCTGCTGCCACTGGAACGTCCACTTCTGCCCGGCGGCGATGACGCCGGGAATGTCCGTCACGGTGTATTCCCGGACGCCTTGAGGTGCCGCAGGCCCGCGGCCGGCGGCGCCGCCGCGGGCCGGACCGCCGGCGCGGCCTCCGCGGCCCGGGGGCGGTGTCTTGCAGGTCGCGATCAACGCGGCGTAGCCGGGATCGACCGCCGACTGCAGCGAAGGGGCAGGGGCGTTGGGAGCAACCGGCGGCAGGCGCGGCGGTTCGGCCTGGGCGAACACCACGGCCGCGCCGATCGCGGACAACGCAACTGTCAGGATGCCTTTCGATGTCATCAGTCCACTCCTTGTAGGGCGGGGCTTAGTTCAGAGGCTTCAGTTCCGGCTGCACACCGTCGGGCAGCGGGTAGCGATCCGTGTTGAGCAGCATCGACACCATCTGATACCAGCTCATCACGCCAATCAGATCGACCACGCCTTTTTCGCCGAAGGCGTCCTTCGTCATCTTGAACGTCGCGTCGCTGACGTGCTTGGTGTTGAGGATTTCCGTGCAGAAGGTGTACACGGTTTCCTCGTCTTTCTGCATCCCCGTCGGCCGCTTGCCGGCCGCGATCGCGTCGGCGATGGCCGGGCTCAGGCCCGCGGTGAGGGCCGCGCGGTGGTGCGCGTACCACTCATACTGCGACGTCCAGTAGCGGGCCGTGATGATGATGGCCATCTCGTTGAGCTTCGGCGGGATCGATGAGTTGAAGCGCATCGACGCGCCGAATTGCTGCGCGATGTCGCCCATCTCCGGGCTGCGCAGCAGGACGTTGAACGGCCCGTTGGCGCCGGCACGCGGTCCCGCCACCAGGTGCTCGACCATCGTCTTCTGCGCGGGCGTCATCTCGGCCCAGGTGAGCGGCTTGAACCGGTCGCCGCGAAACACGATGCTCTTCGGGTCGGGCCGGGGCTGCGTGGCGGGGGCCTGTGCCCGGGCAACGACAATGACGCCGGCGACGGTCAGAACGGTGGCGCAGACAAGCAGTAAGCGCGGCATATGGGCGTTCCTTTCGGTGTGCATCATATCTAAACTGGGGCTCGCATGATCGCAGCCGTGCTTTTCGGCCTGGTCGTTGCCGTTCTGTTCGCGGCGCCGGCGTGGATGACCTGGCGCGCCCGGAAACGCCTGCTCGGCCGGATTCGCGCGGAATGGACCCATGGCCGCGAAGTCCCGCGAGACATGGACGCGGTGTCCGACTTGTTCCGATTCCGGCCCGCAGCGGGTGGCTCGCTCGACGACCGCACCTGGAATGATCTCCTGCTGAACGACGTCTTCGCGCTTCTGGACCGAACCGAAAGCAGCGTCGGCCAACAGATGCTCTACTGTCGTTTACGCTCGGCGCCGTCGCCGAAGTCCCTGATTGCGTTCGACGCGCTGATAGCCAGCGTCGCGAGCGACGGGTCTCGACGCGAACGAGCACAGGTGCGGCTGGCCGGGCTGCGGTCTCCGGCCGCCTACAACCTGCATCGGCTTGCCGGCCCCGACGCTCTCACCAGCCCGCGGTGGCACATCGTGATCCCAGTCTGGACCGTGGTGGCTCTATTCACGATGTCGCTCGCGTATTTCCGGCCGGAGTTCGTGTTTGCGGGGGCGGTCTGCTTCGTGGGGAACGTGGCGATTCGCATCGTGACGGCCCATCGTGCTGTTGGACAAATTGCCTGGTTCAGGCAGCTTGGGCCGCTGCTCTCGGTGGCGGACGAACTGGTGACGTTCGGCACTCCGGAGACGACTCCGATCACGGCAGCTCTGGCGCCGGACCTCGTCTCGCTCCGGCAGCTTGGGCGCATTGCGAGGTGGCTCAGCCGGGATCCGCTTGCTACCGACTACCTCGCGTTCATCATCCTGGAATTCATCAACTTGCTGTTCCTCCTGGACGCGAACGCGTTCTACTTTGCCAGCCGTGAACTCGAGGTGCATGGGCCGCACCTGCTGAGGGTCATCGAAGCCGTCGGCGAGATCGATGCGGCGATTGCCGTCGCGTCGTTTCGGTCCGGCGCAGGCGCGTGGATCCGCCCGCGCTTCGAGCCGGCGGACTCGCGTTCGACGTTCGCCGACCTCCGGCATCCGCTCGTGGAGCCGGCGGTGCCCAATTCGATCGAGCTGGCGCCGCCGCACGGGGTGCTGGTAACGGGCTCCAACATGTCGGGCAAATCCACGTTTCTTCGGACTGTTGGCATCAACGTCGTGCTGGCGCAGACGATCAACACGTGTCTGGCCCGCGTCTACGAAGCGCCGGTCTACCAAGTGCGCAGCTGCATCGGCCGGTCTGACGATTTGCTTGCCGGGAAGAGCTACTACCTCGTGGAAGTCGAAGCCGTGCTCGCGCTAGTCACCGCGAGCGGACAGCTGGCGCCGCATCTATTCATCTTCGATGAGCTCTTCAGGGGCACAAATGCTGTAGAGCGAATCGCCGCGGCGGAGGCGGTCCTCGCGGCGCTCATCGAGGGTGGCAAGCCGCACGTCGTGCTCGCCGCGACGCACGACGGCGAGCTCGTCGACCTGCTGCGGGACAGCTACACCGTCTGCCACTTCGGCGATGCCCTGGGACCGGATGGCCTGACGTTCGACTATCGCCTCACGCCGGGTCCAGCCACAAGCCGTAACGCGATTGCGTTGCTCGAACTCAGCGGCGCGCCCGAAGCCGTCGTCAAGCGGGCGCTGGATCGCGCGGCCGCGCTCGATCGCCAGCGGCGGCAACGGACGGAGGAGCCTGTCTAGTACCTGGCCGTTGGAAGCAAGTTACTTCTTCTTCAGCGTCCCCGTCAGCCCTTCGCGCGAGCAGTTGAACGGCTCGATCTTCAAATCAGACGGCGCGTACTCCGTCGTCCCGCGGTTGAACGGCTGTGTGAAGAACTCCGGGTCCGCCATGTCGACTTCGACGACGAGCCGCTGACCCGCGGCATCGAGGTGCAGCCGCTCGACCGTGGTGAGCGCCGCTGAATGGAGCAGTCCCTTCGTCGGCTGGCCCGGCGTTTCGACGTACTGATTCAGCACGCCGGCGGCGTAGTTCGCCGTTTCGATGACCAGCGTGTCGCCGTCGAAGTGGCCGATCGAGTGGCCGAGCGAACTTCGCGGACCGTTCTTGGGATGGTCTTTCATGTTCATGTGGATGAGGCGCCGTACGTCCATCCACTCGTGATGCAGGACGATGTCGCCTTTGTCGTGCACGATCTCGAGCGGCGTGCCGGGCGCGCCCCAGACGCGGCGGATGGCGACGGGGTCGCAACGGAACGTCGGATCATCTTTGAAGGGATCGTACGCGGCGACGGCCTTTTCGCCCGCCGGCGTCAGGAACTGCATCATCGGCTGCGGGCCGCTGGTGCTTCGGTTCCGTGTCGGCGCGAGCAGCCAAGTGCCGAAGATGTCCGTCCGCTTCGCGAGCGCCGGCGTCGCCGGAGATCCTCCGAGACCGTTGGCGCTCACGACGCGGCCGTCCGCGAACTCGACGCTGCTGAAGAAGCACATGTAGAGGCTGTGCCGCGACAGGGATCCCTTGACGCGCACTTTGGTGCCGGCCTTGAGCGTCGCCGGCGTCAGCCCGGCGCGCGAGAGCTGCGTGACGCCGTTCGATTCGCAGACGTACTCGCGCGTCTGGCCGTTCTCGTCGACCGCGGCGATGTGGAGGTAGCTGTGCGGATTGCGTGCCTCGAACTCGGTCACGGTCCCGGAAATGCTCACCGGTTTGCTCGCGTCGAAGTGCGGCGCGAAGCTATGATGCGCGAGCGCGTTGGACGCGCCGAGCGAAACGCCGACCGCCAGGGTAGTTCGTAGGGCGACGTGTCTCAGCGGCATGCGGCTCCTCCCGGATGCAGGTGCCGAGAGTATAAGCCTTCCAGCCTTGGGCTGGTTGTTGGCGAGATCACTTGTTGGGCCGCGCAGCAGTTGCGTTCGATATCACGACGCCTCCCTTGACGGTCGTCACCACTTTCAGCACGTCGTAGACGTCTCTCAGCGGATCGCCGTTGACGACGACGATGTCCGCCAGCTTGCCCGGCTCGAGCGTCCCGAGCTGATCCTGCTTGAGCGCCGATCGCGCGGCGTTCCTCGTCAGAATCGCGACGATGTCTCTCGGCGAAAAGACCAGGCTGAGCGCTCGCAGCTCGTCTTTCAACGACTCCTTCGGCGGCCACGACGTGTCGGTGCCGTAACCGAGCGAGATGCCGGCTTCCCAGAGGATGCGCGCGTTCACCGGACCCTGGCCCGCGCTCGAGATCGTGTTCCACGGAAAGGGCAGCGCGTCGCGGAACAGCGGCATGTTGTCACGTGAGAAGTGCGGCGTGAAGACCGCCAGCGTCGTCGTCATCGGGATGCCGGCCTTGACGATCTTCTGCACGGCGGCCGGGTCTTCTTCGAGGCGTCCGATGTGCGGCGTGTGGACCAGCACCGCGGGGCCGGCGTCCACGGCCCCGAGCGTGTCGATGACGGTCACGGCATGCGTGATCGTCGGCAGGTTGTGCCTCTTTCCCTCGTTGACGATCAACCGAAGCGTCTCAACTTCGGGCCCGCCCGGCGTCACGGTGATCACGGTCTTGATGTAGTCGAAGCCGGCCTTCGCGGTCGCTTCCACCGCAGCGACGGTTTCCGCGGCGGGAATGGCGCCGGCGGGCTCGGTCGGACGGAGCGGCGGCCGCGAGTTGTCGAAGCGGGCAGGATCGCCACCACGTCCGCCGGCGGCTCCGCGCCCTCCGCCCGCGGCGCGCGCGAGCGGGACCAGCCTTGCCGCGAAGATCCGCGGACCTTTAATCGCTCCGGATTCAGTTCGCCGCCGGAGTTCCAGTCCGTCCTCTTGCGTGATGGCGGACAGCACGGTGGTAAAGCCGGCTTCAAGGAACGCGCGCATCTGCGTCGGGGCGTCCTTTTCCAGCCACTCGGCCGTGTTGCCGGGGATGGGATGACGATGCGCGTCGATGAAGCCGGGCATCACGGTCATGCCACGTGCGTTGATGACGCGCGCGCCGGGCAGCGCGGCCGGAGTACCGGCCGCCACCGACGCGATCTTGCCGTCGCGAACGACGACGGCCCCGCGCTCGATGACTGTGCCGGTGCCATCCAGGATTCTGGCGTTGGTGATGACGAGGCTCTGAGCGGCAGCCGGGTAGGCGCCCGCCGCGAGTGCCAGACCCATCAGGGCGGTCAGCTTCTTCATGCGCGTAGTCTCCCACGTGCTGTTGGCAACGCCCGCACAGAAGTCGCGCGTCTTCGTCTCGCTATCGGCCCGACCCGCGGGCTACGGCCGCAGGCGCCCTGAACAGCGAGAGATCGATCGCTTCGGCCATCGCCTTGTAGCCGGCGTCGTTGGGATGCAGGTGATCGCCCGAGTCGTACAGCGCGAGGAACTGCGACGGGTGCGCGGGATCGCGCGTCGCGGCGTCGAAATCGACCACGGCGTCGTAGGCGCGGCCCGTGCGGATCCACTCGTTGAGCGCCTGCCGCTTGGCCTCGCCCTCCTTCGTGAAATACGCCGCGCCCTCGAACGGCGTCAGCGTGGCGCCGTAGATGGTGACGCCCCGCGCGTGCGCGCGCTCGACGAGCTGCTTGTGGGCGGCGATCAAGTCGGCGGCGGTCGGCGTCGGGTTCTGGCGGGCGTTGCCGATGTCGTTGATGCCTTCGAGCACGATGATGTGGCGGACGCCGGGCACGTCGAGCGCGTCGCGGTCGAAGCGCGCCAGCGCGTTGATGCCGGCCTGAAAGGCCCCCTCGCTGAGGACCCGGTTTCCGCCGATACCGCTGTTGGCGACGCCGAACGGAAGGCCCTGCGCGGCAAGCCGGCGGGCGAGCACGTCAGGCCAGCGGCCGTTGGCGTCGGCGGTCGATCGCGAGCCGTCGGTGATCGAGTCGCCGAAGGCGACCACGGTCTCCGCCGCCGCCGGCGCCATCACCTCGATGCGGGCCAGCCCGAACCAGCTCTGCGTTGTCGCCACCACAGGCAGCGTCGGCTTGCCTGCATGGTTGCCGGTCTCCGTCACGTAGCTGGTCTGCAGCGCCCCGTTGTGCATCGTCACCGGCGACGGCGCGTTGGTGTTGACGGGCAGATACAGATCGATCGCGATGTCGGCCGCGGCCGGGAAGACGAGCGCCACCGGATCGCTGAGCAGCATGGCGCCGGCCGGAATCGCGATCGTCGGCTGCCCGCTGAACGTGACCGCCCGGCCCGACGCCGCCACGATGGCCGCGCCGCTGTCGCGGAGCGCCACGTGCGCCGCCCCGATGGTCAGCGGGGAGGTTCCGAACGTGTTGCTCAACACAACGCGGAGCTGGGAGCCGCCGACGGTGGCGTGGACGATTTGCCGGAGCGTCTGGTTGTCGAAGTGCATGAAGGGGGCAGGCGGCGGGGCCGGTTGCGCCGCCGGTGCGGGGCTCTGCGGCCGTCCCACGCCCGCCGTTGACCAGGTCACGACCCAGTGATCGCCCGCGCGTTGCGCCAGCGCGGGGTTCCAGAGAACAACCGCCGTTATTGCCGCGACTGCCGCGCGAATGAGCCCGGAACGTCTCATCATGCCCTCCACTGCTGTCGGCCGCTGCCGATCTCGCCGGCCGGATTATATGTCGCCTCGGCCTCATGGGCGGGCTCGCCGACAAGGTGCGATAGAGTACGGCCCTGGAGGACCGATGCACTATCACGACTCAGACGATTTCAAGCAACTCCGAGAACTGAAGGCGATGGCCCCGGCCGAATTCAAGGTGTGGCTCGACCTCGATTCGATCACCGGGAAAGAGGACGGCGCGATCCCCAGGAAGTTCCGCGAGCTGATCGCCCTCGCGGTCGCCTGCACCACCCAGTGCCCGTATTGCCTTGATGCGCACACCAAGAATGCCAAGAAGGCGGGCGCGACCCGTCAGGAGGTTGCCGAGGCCGTGTTCCTCGCGGCCGCGCTCAGGGCCGGGGCGGCGGCGACGCACGGGATGCTCGCCATGAAGCTCTTCGACCGCGAATAACGGGTTGGGGGCTGGGTGATCGACCCGTTCAAGTTTTGCCCGCGGTGCGGGCGTCCGATGATCGAGGCTGCACGCCGGGTCTGCTCCGACCCGGCGTGCGGTTTCGTTCAGCGCACCAACCCGACGCCCGCCGTCGGCGCCCTGGTCGAGTACGAGGGTGACATCATCCTCGCGCGCAATGTGAAGTGGCCCGACGGCTGGTTCGCGCTGATCACCGGCTACCTCGAGGCGGGTGAGGAGCCGACGGCGGCCGTCGAACGCGAGCTGAAGGAAGAGTTGAACCTCGACGCCGTCGAAATCCATCCCATCGGCAACTACATTTTCGAGCGCAAGAACGAAGTCATGTTGTGCTACCACGTCGTCGCGGCGGGGGAGCTGAGGCTCGGCGCAGAGTTGTGCGATTACCGCCGCTACAAGCCGCACGAGCTCAAGCCGTGGCCCCGTGCGACAGGATTTGCCGTCGCGGACTGGATGCGCGCGCGCGGCCTCGAGGTCGAATTCGTCGATTTTCCTTCCTATCAGAACTAGAGACTCTTCTCACGAAGTCACGAAGGTCACGAAGACCATTCTTTGAAGAGAAATGCTTCGTGTCCTTCGTGTCTTCGTGAAAAAGGAAAAGCGGATTCAGGACGACGATCGCAGCTCCGCCAGGCGGCGTTCGATGAAGCGCCGTTGGGGCGCCTGCGTCGTGAGCGCCAGCGCGCGCTCGTACGCGGCGATCGCGTCGGCCGTGCGGCCCAGGCGCCGGCAGAGATCGGCGCGGGCGGTGTGGGCGAGGTGGTAGTCCGTCAGCTCCCCGCGCGCGAGGATCCGGTCGATGAGCGCCAGCCCCGCCTGCGGGCCGTCGCGCATGGCGATCGCCACCGCGCGGTTGAGCTCGACCACCGGCGAAGGATCGATGCGCAGCAGGACGTCGTACACGCCCGCGATCTGCGCCCAGTCCGTCGTCGCGCTGTCGCCCGCCTGGGCATGCACGGCGGCAATCACCGCTTGCAGCGTGTACGGGCCCGGGCGCCGGAACGACAGCGCGCGTTCGACCAGCGCCGAGCCCTGCGTCTATCTGCTCGCGGTTCCAGAGCGACCGATCCTGCGCGTCCAGGAGGACGATCTCTCCGTCGGACGATGTTCGCGCCGCGCGCCGCGCGTCGTGCAGCAGCATCAGCGCCAGCAGGCCAATCGCCTCCGGCTCGGGCAGCAGGTCGACCAGCAGCCGGCCCAGTCGAATGGCTTCGCCGGACAGGTCAGGGCGCGTCAGCGCGTCGCCGCCCGACGCCGAGTAGCCTTCGTTGAAGACCAGATAGATGACGTGCAGCACCGCGTCGAGGCGATCGGGCAGCTCGGCGAGCGCCGGCACCTGGTACGGAATGCGGGCGTCGCGGATCTTGCCCTTGGCGCGCACGATGCGCTGCGCCAGCGTCGGCGCCGACGTCAGGAACGCGCGCGCGATCTGCTCGGTTTCGAGCCCGCACACCTCGCGCAGCGTCAGCGCGATGCGGGCGTCCGCGCTCAACGCCGGATGGCAGCAGGTGAAGATCAGGCGGAGGCGGTCGTCCTCGACGCCCTCGTCCTCGTCCGCCGGTCCGGCCGCCGCGACGGCCTCGAGCTGCTCGGCCACGCCGCTCAGCGCCGGCATCGAACCTCGCGTTCCGCCGCAGCTTGTCGATCGCCTTGAATCGTCCGGTCGAGACGAGCCACGCGCGCGGGTTGTCAGGCATGCCGTCGCGCGGCCACGCATCGAGCGCCGCCGTGAACGCGTCGTGCATCGCTTCCTCGGCCCGATCGAAATCGCCGAGCAGTCGAATCAGCGTGGCCAGCACGCGGCGCGAATCGGACCGGTAGATCGCCCCGATCGCGTCGCGCGCGCGTGCCGCTTCCTCGTCTCCGTCGGACAGAGCGGTTCTCCCTCTAGCCGAACACCTCGATCGGCCGGACCTCGACGGACCCCGTCTTGGCCGCCGGGATCTTACCCGCGACCTGGATCGCGTCGTTCAGATCCTTGGCCTCGATGAGGTAATAGCCGCCGAGCTGCTCCTTCGTTTCGGCGAACGGACCGTCGGTCGTCGACAGCTTGCCCTGGCGGAGGCGGACGGTGGTTGCCGTCGAGACCCGCTTGAGCGCGTTCCCGCCGACGTAGTGCCCGCTCTTCTTGATCGCCTCGGTGAACGCGAAGTACTCGCCCATCAACGCTTCGCCCTGCTCACGCGTCATGCCGGCCGCCCCGCTCTCGTTGTCGTAGATCAGGCACAGATACTTCATGGCTTCGCTCCTTCGAATGTGGTTGAACCCGTCTTTCGGCAGATAGTCGTTCGGCGTGCCCCTGGATCGACAACGCCCGTAAACGCTTACCTGGTGGCGGTTAGCAGCTCGATCATCGCGGACGACACCGCCGCGGGCTTCTCCCGCGGCAGGAAGTGTCCCGCGCCGGGGATGACGCGGCGTGCCACGAGCTTCGCAAACACAGCCTGCTCGGCGGGGGACGCTTCAGGCGCGGGCCTCACGATATCGTCGGCGCCGTACAGGACGACAGCCGGTACCTCGATCCGGGGCCGCGCCGCCAGCCGGCGTTCCATGGTCTCGAACCGCGGCTCGCCGGGTGCGTTCAGGTTGCGGTGCCGGTAGGAGTGGATGACGCAATCCACGAAGTCGGGGTTGTCGAACGACACGGCCGTCCTGTCGTACGTCGCGTCGGAAAAGTGCCACGTCGGCGACCACGTCTGCCACAGCAGCTTGCACAGCGGACGGCGGTTCGCGGTCAGCCCGAGGCGCCCGCGCTCGGTGTTGAAGTACCACTGATACCAGGATGCAGCCTCTGCCTGCGGCGCGGCGGGTCGCGGCGGGGAAAAGACGTCCTGGATGGTGTAGCCGCCGGCGAGGACGACGCCGCGCACCCGATTGGGGAAGAGCGCCGCCGCGATCGCTGCCGCACGGCCGCCCCAGTCGTACCCGGCAACCGCGAACCGGTCCAGGCCCAGCGCGTCGGCGAAATCGATCACGTCCTGTCCGATCGCAGCCTGCTCGGCCATGCGGGGCGCGGCCGCATCGCGGAATCGCGTTGCCCCGTACCCGCGGAGGTATGGCACCAGCACGCGATGTCCCGCCGCCGCGAGCGGCGGCGCCACTTCATCCCAGGCCCGCACATCGTCCGGAAACCCGTGCAGCAGAATGATCGGGGAAGCCCGAAGGGCTGCCGGTTTCCTCGAAGCCGATATTCAAGACCGGTGTTTGAATGCTTCTTTCCGATCGGCGCGCCGCCACGTTGGGCGAGCCCGCCAACCATGGCCATTCCGGAGGACTTGAGGAACGTTCGGCGATTCATAACGACTGAGTTTACCGCCAGCTCGCTCGACCCGCCCGACTCGCCCGACTTGCCCGACTTGCCCGACCCGCCCGGCCTGCTAGTATCTGACGTGTCAGAGGGAGTAACCATGAAACGAATCCTGCTCGCCTGCTCGTTCTTCGTGCTGTTTGCCGGGTCGGCTGCCTGGATGAGCGCCCAGCAGCCCGCCGCCGACCCCGAAGCGTCCCGGTTCACCGGGCAGACCGCGCCGCTCGATGCGGCCGGCGCCGTCGCGGGCCGCCGCCGTTTCGAGCCCGGTGCGCGCACGGCCTGGCACAGCCATCCGAGGGGCCAGCTCCTCTTCGTCCAGGAGGGCCGGGCGCGTATTCAGAAGAAAGGACAGCCGTTCAAGGATTTCGGTCCCGGTGAAAGCGACTTCACCGGTCCCGACATCGTCCACTGGCACGGGGCCACGCCGGCGAGCCCGCTCGTGCACGTGGCGGTCGGCTTCGGCGGCGAAACGAAGTGGCTGGACAAAGTTACCGATGACGAATACGCCGGCCGATCGAAATAGCCGCGGGCGGATCAGCCGCCGCGAGATGCTCGGCGTGCTCGCCGCCGGCGCGGGCGCGGGCTTCGGTTTCGCACACGGCCAGGGCGGCGGCGGTCCGGTGATCCGCACCGTGCTGGGGGACGTGACCCCCGCGTCGCTCGGCACGACGGCCACGCTTTTTCACGAGCACCTGTCGTTCGAGTGGGCGAAGGTCCGCGGCCCCGGCGGGCGCGGCCCGCAAACGGGCCCGGAGAAAGACGTGGCTCTGGTCGCGGAGCAGATCAACGCGGCGGCCGCCGAGAACGTCGGGTGCATCGTCGACGCGGGCACGACCGACATCGGGCGCGACGTCGGGTTCCTGAAGGAAGTCGCCGGGCGGACGCGCGTGCACATCGTGGCGTGCGGCGGGCTCTACATGCAGCGGACGTATCCGC
Source organism: uncultured Acidobacteriota bacterium (assembly GCA_963712905.1). Taxonomy (GTDB): domain Bacteria; phylum Acidobacteriota; class Vicinamibacteria; order Vicinamibacterales; family CAVVIG01; genus CAVQJU01. The sequence goes on from CAVQJU010000011.1 coordinate 221,034, forward strand.
CCGATCTCGCGGCGAAGTCGGAAGAGCAGATCGCGGACGATCTGGTCCGCGACTCAAACGTGAATCGGTACGGCGCGTTCGGCGAGATTGGCGAGACGCCCGACGCGCCGATGAGCGCCGACGAACGCAAGGTGTTCCGTTCGGTCGGCCGGGCTCACCTGCGCACGAACCTGCCGATCTTCACGCACAACGCCTACGGAACCGGGCCGAATGTGCCCCGGGACGCCGCCCTGCATCAACTCGACGCCTTCGAGTCCGTGGGCGTCAGGCCGGGGCGCGTCGCGATTGGCCACACCTGTTGTCTCGACGACCCGTCGGCGGGCGTGATCAAGGACATCGCGAAGCGCGGGGCGTTTGTCGGCTTCGATCGCGTGACGGGCGGCCAGGTTCCGGACGAGAAGAAGGTGCAGATGCTGCTGGCCTTCCTCGATGCCGGGTATGCCGACAACCTGTTGCTGTCGGCTGACTACAACTTCACCGCTCGCAGCGCGGCGCGTCCGGGATATGGCAGCACGCTGACGGTGTTCGTGCCGAAGCTTCGCCAGGCAGGGGTGAGCGAGCAGGTGATTCGACGCGTGACGATCGAGAACCCGCGGCGCTTCCTCGGGTTCGTGCCGGCCTCGCGCTGAAGACTTTGGTCCTTGGGCCCTGGTTCTTGGGCCTTGGTCCGTCCTTAGTCCGTTTTAGACCCGACCTCCGTCCTCAGTCCTGCGGTCGGCGGGGCGAGGACCAAGGACAACGGACGGACCAGGGACCATGGACGGACCAGGGCCCAGGAACCAAGTACCAAGGACTATTCAGTCGAACCGCGGCGCCGCGGTAATCCGCCGGACCGCGCGTTCAGCGTTCTTTGCGACCGTTGCGTCGTTGTCGCGCTCGAGTTCCTGGAGCGCCGGCAGCGCGGCCTTGTCACCCATCAAGCCCAGGACGTCCGCAAATTCGGCGCGGCCGAACGCGCTCTTGGGGCGCGAGGCGAACAGCGCCGGGCGGTCGGCGGGCTGCGTTTCGTGCAGGTACTCGCGCGCCAGGTCCTTGGTCGGCAGCTTCTCCAACGCCCGAACGAGCTCGTCCAGATACTCCTTCCGTCCGAGGCGCAGCAGGCCGAAGGCCTGCGCCGTCTGAACGCGCGCGTTCTTCTCGGTCAGCCGATCCGCCGACATCAGCGTGAGGAGCGACGCATCGGCCAGACGCGCGAGTCCCTCGTTGGCATACGTCCGGATGGTGACGTCCTTGTCGGCCTTGTTGCCCAGGAAGAGGGACCGTGAGTCCGGCGACCCGATGTCCGCCAGCGCAGACAGGGCGAGCGGCCGTGCTTTGTCGGCAGGCTTCGAATCTTCGAAGACGCGCGTGAGGTCAGGCACAGCTTCCCGGTATCTGAGCGCGCCGAGGGCGATGATGATCTCGTTGCGGACCTTTTCCACGTTGAGATTGAGTCCCGGCAGCAGGCGATCGCCGACCGACGCGTCGCCGATCTTCTTCAGGGCGCGCACCGACTGGAATCGCACCTCCGGATCGCGGTCCTGGCCGAGGGCCTGCACCAGCTCGGGAATCGCGGCAGATCCCCGCAGGATGCCCAATCCCTGGCTCGCCGCCCGCCGGATGCCGTCTTCGCTGTCGCTCATCCTCGCGCGAAGCGCCGTGATGACCGACGCGTCGACGGGAACGTCAGGTTCGACCACGGTGCCGGCGTGTTCGTCCAGCCATGGGTTGATGAGGTTTCCGAATTTCATGAGCGCCGCGGTCGGGCCCGACTCGCGCGGCAGGTGCAGGTTGACCAGCGCGTGTACCGAGCGGTCGCGGATGTCTGCTTCGCTGTCGGCGGAGAGTTGCACGAAACCAGGCAGCGTCTGGATGTCGTTCATCTCCTCGAGCGTGAGCTCCAGCTGGCGGCGGACGCCCGCGTCGGGGTCCTCCGTCAAAGGCAGCAGGGCCGGAATGGACGGCAGGAACTTGGCTGTGCCGAGCTGGCGAGCGGCGTCTGTCCGCCGCCCCGCATCGGGGTTCTTGAGGTCGTAAATCAGGCTGTCCGTGGACACCTGGCGCACGGTCTGCGCGCCGGCGGAGCTCGCGCTCAATGCGGCGCACAGCGTCAGTACAACAGGAAGAACGGCCGGCAGCCGCCGGGCTTTTACCTCAAAACGCATAGTCTTCTCCTCGAGAAAGTCCGCGCTGTCCCGGAGTACTACTTGCCAGTGCCAGGCGCTGGATTCGCTTGGCGATTGTTACGACGCCGTCCCGGTGGAGTTGGACGGGCGCGCAACAGGGAGGAAAATCTGGGGAAGTGTACCACGGCGGGGCGCGTGCTGCGTCAAGCTGGTCCATAATAAACGTCCCGTCAGGAGGACCTCATGCGTCGTTCGTTCACCGTGGCCGTCGCCGCCCTCGTTTGTGCGCTGGGCGCAACCGCCGGCGCGCAGCTCTCGAACAAGGAAGCGCCGGTCATCGTCGGCCATTTTCATCTCAACGTCACGAGCGTCGAGGCGCACAGAAAGTTCTGGGTGGATACCCTCGGCGGGACGGCGGAGAAGATCGGCGGGCAGGACGCCATCAGGTTCCCCGACACCGTGCTCATCCTGCGCGTGCAGCCGCCAACGGGCCCGACCAGGGGCACGGCGTTCGATCACATCGGCTTCGCGGTTCCGGATGTCCCCGCGTTGACGACGAAAGTCGTGGCGAACGGCTATCAGCTGACGACGGGCCGCGAGCCCGTGCCCGGCCAGGCGGCCGCGGCGGCGACGGGAACCGCAGCGCCCTACGGGAGGTTTTCGTACCTGGTGGGCCCCGACGGCGCGAAGGTCGAGCTCGTCACCAACGAGGACAAGAGCGGTCCGCCCATCAAGTATCACCACGTGCACTTCATCAACAAGCAGTACGTCGAGATGCAGCAGTGGTACATGAAGGCCTTCGACGCCACGCTGCGTCCGGGCCAGACGGATTTCTTCATCGGCGCCGATCTGCCCGGCGTCGGCTACAGCCTGAACTTCTTTCGGTGGGAAGGCGACCAGACGGTCACTCACGTGCCCACGGCCGGCCGCGTCGTCGATCACGTCGGGTTCGAAGTCCGGAATCTCTATCGAGTTCTGCAGGAAGCTCGAAGCCAAGGGGATCAAGCTGACGAAACCGTATAGCAAGTCCGGCACCACGGCCTCGGCGTTCATCACCGATCCGTGGGGCGTGTCGATCGAGCTGACGGAGGGTTTGAAATAACGGACGCGGGCCTGAAAGGCCCGCGCTACGTGTGCGGCGCGTCGTGCACGAGCGCCAGGAGCGCGATGCACGCGGTGTCGGTACGGAGCGTTCGCGGGCCCATGCTCACGGGCGTGAACCCACGCGCATTAAGCAGCGCGGTCTCGAATGCATTCCAGCCGCCTTCGGGTCCGACGGCCAGCAGGACGCGTTCTCCTGCACGCCCGCGCGCGGCCGACGTCGCGGGCAGAGTGGCGGCCGGGTCGGCGACCAGACGCAGTCCGGCCGGGAACAATCGATCCAGCTCGTCCTCGACCAGCACCTTGAACTGACGATGAATCGACACGCGCGGCAGGCGCGTGTCGCGTGCCTGTTGCAAGCCCTCGACGAGCAGCGGCCGGTAGCATTCGGGCGTCAGCACGTGCGTGTCGAAGTAATTCCGCTCGACCCGCTCGGCGTTGGTCAGGATGATCCGGGCGACGCCCATCGCGGCGATTTGCGCCCACAGGCGCCGCATCACTTTTGGCCGCGGAAGCGCCAGCAGCAGATCGACATCCGGCACGGGCGGCGCGTCCGTCTCGAACGCGCAGCGAAGCGTGACCGTCTCGCCGGCGATCGATTCCACCGTGGCCGTGCCGCGCGGGCCGTCGACGACTCCCACGCGGACCTGCTGGCCGGGCTCGACATGCAGGACATGAAGCAGGTGGCGGCCGCGCGCTCCGTCCAACGTGACATGTTCACTGGCGGCCTCGAGGAGCAGCAGGTTCACGGCCGCGGCCGGGCCGCGGTCGGATCGATTCCTGCCGGCGAAACGGTGGGCCCGTGCACCGTCCGATGCGACAGGAACTTCCACTGCCCGTCGCGCCTCGCGTACACGCGTTCGAACCAGATGGAGTTGAGCTGCCCCGGGTTGCCGGAGCGGTTTCCGGGCACATACAGGCTGACGTAGCGTCCGTACGTGATGACGATGTCGCCGTGAACTTCAGTTTTGACCGAATCGAGGTCGTGGACGAGGTATTCCTTCGCGGCGACCCGCTTGAGGAAGGCGGCCTTGTCGTCTTCCATCAGGGGCTTGCCGCCGGTCGTCCAGCCGTCGCCGTGCACGAAGCGAAAATCGTCGGAGAGGACGCCGTCCACGAACGCGACGTCTCCGCGAACGACAGCGGCCTCGATTTTCTGTTCGAGGGCGAGCACTTCCGCCGCCGCCCGGTTGGCCGTGTCCGGAGGTGGCGGCTGAACAGCCGCCAGACCGATCATCGCGGCAAGGAGCCATGGCATGACGATCGTGCTCCGGTCCTACGGTTTGATCGCGATCGCCGTCTGCGGTCCGCTCGGCACCATGTCGATGTTGTGCGCCTTGACGATCAGGCGGTTGACCGGGTCGCGCTCCTGCTTGAGCACGACTTCCGCGAACTCCGGATCGTCGCGCGCGGCTTTGAGGCGCTTGTCGCGTTCTTCTTTCGACGGGTACCCGCGGATGTAGATGAAGGTGTCCTCGGCGTCGATGCCGAGTTCCTTGTCGGTTTCCTGCGGAATCCAGTAGCCGACGTTCGTGATGTTGTAACGGGCGTAAATGGACGCGGTCCGGCTGGCGAACCGCGCGGCGAGGGCGTCGCGCTTGCCGGGCTGGGCCTTGTAGATGCGCAGCTCGTAGAACCCGGGCGCCCGCTGCTGCTGTGCCTGCCCCCAGGCGACCCCACCGACGCCAATCGACAATCCGAGGATGGCGGCCAGCTTCCACTTCAGCATGGGAGTTCCTCCTGCGCATGCGTAGCGGCCGGCTTCAGCCGGCCGTCGACGTCCGCCTCAAGGCGGACGCTACTGTAACGTTTTCGGCGAAGGATTGCGATACGCGATCGCTATAATTGCCCGGTTGAACGAGCACCGTACGACCCGTCGTCGCCTGCTGCAGCAGGCGGGAACGCTGGCCATCGGCGGGTTTGCGGCAACCGCCTTCGCGCAACCCGCCCGCAGGCGGCCGCAACGCGTGGCGGTGATCGGCGCGGATCACTATCACGCGACTTCGACGCCCAACTATCTGCGGATCCTGCAGAGCCAGAAGCTCGACATCGCCGGCGTTCACGCGCCCGATGCTGCGGTGGCCTCGAAGTGGGCGGGGCAGTACGGGAGCACGGCGTTCACCGACTATCGCGTGATGATCGAGAAGACGAAGCCGGAGTTCGTCGTCGCGCTCGGACATCATGCGGCCATGCCGGCGGAGTTTCGTTTTCTGGTCGAGACGGGTACTCCGTTCCTGATGGAGAAGCCCTGGGGGACCGACGCGAAGACCGTCAGCGGGCTGGCCGATCTCGCGGAATCGAAGAAGGCGTGGGCCGCGGTGCCGATGCCGTTCCGCTACAGCTGGTTCGCCGAGACGGCCGTCGCGATGCGCGACCGCGGCGAGCTCGGCACGTTGTCGCACGGCCTCATGCGGTTCAACCAGCCGGGGGTACAGCGGTACCGCGATCTCGGCAGCCCGTGGATGCTCTCGAAGGCCGAGACCGGGGGCGGCGCGCTGATCAACCTCGGCATCCACGGCTTCGATCTCTGCCGCTTCCTGACCGGCGAAGAGCCGACGGTGGTGTCGGCCGTCACGAGCCACGCCATCCACAAACTCGAGATCGAAGACTACGCGCACGTCACACTGCGCACGCCGAAGGGCGTGGTGTTCCTGAACGAGGCCAGCTACACGTTTCCCGGCAACGGTTCCGATCAGGAACGGAAGATCTCGGGCGAGAAAGCGTTTCTGCGCGCGACGCCGGCAGGCGAGGGCGTGCAGATCAGCGGGCCCGGCCGCAGCGAGACGATCATGGCGCCTGATGGATACCTGAGCGGCTGGCCGCGCGTGGTGAACGAGTGCCTGGATCGAATTGGACGCGGCGACCCTCCACCGGCGACGGCGCGCGACTGCGCACGTGCGGTGTCGCTCATCTTCGACGCATACCGGCTCGCGGGGGAAACATAGGTCGGGTAGGTCAGGTGGGTCGGGTAGGTCAGGTGGGGAAGAAACAATGAATAGATGTTTTGCTTTTGCGCTCGTACTTGTGGCGGCTGGGTCGCTGGCGTTTGCGCAGCGAGGGCCGGCGGCGGGGCAGACGGTCGAGAAGATCAGGCAGCTCGCGCCCAACCTCTATATGGTGACGGGCGGAGGGGCCAATACGCTCGTCCGGGTCACCCCGGACGGGCTCATCGTCGTCGATACGAAGAACCCCGGCGAAGAGAACTATCGCCGGCTGATGGAGGAGATCGCGTCGGTCTCGCCTCTGCCGGTGAAGTACGTGTTCAACACGCACCACCACCCCGATCACGTCGGCAACAACCAGCGGTTCATCGACGCGGGCGCGCAGGTCGTGGCGCTCGACGCGCTGAAGACGCGCATGGCCAGCGATCCGCGGACGAAGGACATCCCGGGGCTGCCCACGCTGACGTTTCCGAAGGACTACGGGTTGAAGTTCGGCGGCGCCGACGTGAAGGCGTTTTCGTTCGGGCGCGGGCATACCGGCGACGACACGATGGTGTACTTCCCTGACGCAAAAGTTGTCATGGTCAGCGATCAGATCACGAGCGCCACGCCGATCGTGGATTTCGCCAACGGCGGGAGCGCGGTGGAATGGACCCAGATCCTGGACGGCGTGCTGAAACTGGACTTCGAGATGGCGATTCCCGGCCGCGGCGAGCCGAAGACCCGCGCGGAAGTCCAGGCGTATCGGACGGCGTTCGCGACGTTCGTCAGCCGCGCGGCCGACGCGGTCAAGGCAGGCGCGACGAAAGACACGCTCGCGACGCAAGTGAAGACCGACGACCTGGGCTGGCAATTCGCGCCGGCGTTTTACGCGTCGTTGTTCGACGAGCTCTCGAAGAAGCCGTAGGGCGGCCCTTTCAGGGCCGCCGACAACACGCGGGCCTGAAAAAAGGCCCGCGCCACATCTGAATGGGGGATGTCGATGAAGTTGCTGACACTGATGGGTCTGTTCGCGCTCCTGGCACCCCAGGGTGCCGCGCCGGCACAGCCGGCGGGGTGCGCGCCGCGTGGCAACGTCCAGTTCGTGTGCGGTCTGGTCGGGCCCGAGGATCTCGTCGAGGTGCCGAACTCGAACTGGATCATCGCCTCCGGCGACGCCGCGCCCGGAGCCATCACGCTCGTCGACAAGCGCACGCGCGCCGTGACGCCGCTGTACCCGTCGCCGGGCATGAAGCAGCAACTCGACGCGAAGACCTACGACACCTGTCCCGGGCCAATCGATCCCCAAGAGAAGGACAAGTTCAGGGCACACGGGATCGCGCTGAGGCAGGGCCGCGGCTCCCTGTTCACTCTCTACGTCGTCCACCACGGCAACCGCGAGTCCATCGAGGTCTTCGAGTTCGACGCGAAGGCCGCGCCGCCTGCGCTGACCTGGGTCGGCTGCGCCGTCGCGCCCGACCCTATCGGACTCAACTCCATCGTCGCGCTGCCGGAGGGCGGGTTCGCGACCTCGAACTTCCTGCCGCGCAACGCGGCCAACGGGATCGCCGGCCTGCGGGGCGGCCAGAAGAACGGCGAGCTGTGGGAGTGGCACACGAAGACCGGCTGGAAGATCGTGCCGGGCAGCGAGGCCTCGGGCGCCAACGGGATCGAGATCTCGAAGGATGGCAAGACGTTTTACATGGCCGGCTGGGGCAATCAGGTGTTCATCCGCTTCTCGCGCGGGGCGACGCCCGTTCAGCGCGATGAAATTCCCATCGGATTCCGCCTCGACAACCTCCGGTGGGCGCCTGACGGGGCCACGCTGATCGGGGCCGGCCAGCAGATGGGCCCGGACGGCGCCGCTGCGGTGGCGTCCCGCGTGGTCAGAATCGACCCGAAGACGATGAAAGTCCAGGATCTCGTCAACTATCCCGCCGGCGAGGCCTTCGACTTCGCGACGGGCGCGATTCAGATCGGCAAACAGATCTGGGTGGGATCGGTGCGCGGCGAGAAGCTGGCGATTTTCCCTGTGCCGTAGCAATGAAGAATGAAGAATGAAGAACGGAGAACCGACATGAAGAGGCTCGTCGTCCTGACCGTTCTCGTTGCCGCCGGCGCGCTGTCGATGGGCGTCCTGCTCGCGCAGCCGACGAACGGCGACATTCGGATCGAGAAAGTGAAGGACAACCTCTACATCGTGACCGGGGGCCGGCAGGGCGGAGGCATCGCCGGGAACACGACCGTGTTCATCGCCGACAGCGGCGTCGTGCTCATCGACGCCAAGTACGCCGGCTTCGGCAAGGCCATCCTCGATCAGGTGAAGTCGGTGACGAGCAAGCCCGTCACGACGATCATCAACACGCACTCTCACGGCGACCATACCGGAGGCAACCCGGACTTTCCGCGCACCGTCGAGTTCATCGCGCACGAGAACGCGAAGGCGAACATGGTGAGGATGGAGGAGTTCAAGGGCAGCAACGCCGCGTTCCTGCCCGCGAAGACGTTCAAGGACACCATGTCGCTCTTCAGCGGCAAGGACCGGATCGACCTGCGCTATTTCGGCGCCGGCCACACCAACGGCGACGCGGTGATCGTCTTCCCCGCCCTCCGGACCGTCGTGATGGGCGATCTGTTCGCGAGAAAGTGGGCGCCGTTCGCCGATGCCACCAACGGCGGGAACATGACGGCGTTTCCCCAGACGCTCGCGAAGGCGATCGGTGGAATCAAGGATGTGGATACGGTCATCACCGGCCACGCGACCACGACCATCGGATCAGGGGCCACTGTCTCGTTCGTGCGCTCGAACCCCGTGATGAAGTGGTCCGACCTCCAGGAGTTCGCCGACTTCACGCGCGAGTTCGTCGCCGCCGTGCAGGCGGCGAAGAAGGCCGGCAAGAGCGCGGACGATGCGGCGAAGAGCCTGAACCTGCCGGCGAAGTACAAGGACTACAACATGGCCCGGGCCGCCGAGGACGTGCGGCTCGTTTACGAGGAGTCGAAGTAGATGCCTGAGACGGTCGAGTTCAAGAGCAACGGCAACAAGGCGTCGGGGTACCTCGCCAGGCCGGCCAGCGGATCCGGCCCCGGCGTACTGGTGATTCAGGAATGGTGGGGGCTGGACGACAGCCTCAAGGAGATGGCCGATCGCCTGGCCGCCGCGGGCTTTGTCGCGCTCGCGCCGGATCTCTATCACGGGCAGGTGGCCGGCCACACCGAGATGGACAAGGCCGCGAAGCTGATGCAGGCGCTGCCGCCGGACCGCGCGGGCCGCGACATGAGCGGCGCGGTCGACTACCTCGCAAACCACAGCGCGGTGACCGGCCAGGGTATCGGGGTCGTCGGCTTCTGCATGGGCGGGATGCTGTCGTTCCTCATCGCGGCCAACCGGCCCGACAAGGTCAGGGCAGTCGTGCCGTTCTACGGGTTTCCGCAGGGGCCGACCGAGCCCGACTGGTCGAAGCTGACTGCCGCGGTGAGCGGCCACATGGCGGAGCACGACGACTTCTTCGCGCCGGCCGCGGCGAAGGCGCTCGAAACCAAGCTGCGCGCGATGGGGAAGAACGTCACGCTGACCGTCCATCCCGGCACCGGCCACGCCTTCATGGGGCCGCACAACGCGCTCGGTACGCTCAACACCAAGCTCGCCGCCGAGATCTGGCCGAACGCGATGTCGTTTCTCAAAGCCAATCTGGCGTAGCGTCCGGCTTCACCCCTCGATGTAGCTCGGGGTGCCCTGAGCTTGTCGAAGGGCAGCCGGACGTCGCTCCGCGTTCCGCCGTCTCGATTCCGCCAACACGAACGTCGGCGTGGTAAAACGCACCGCCGGCGATATCGGTTACTGCCATGGCGCTCGGGCCGGGCTCGGCCTCTCGCGGAGGTGGCCGTCGGTGCGTTTTGGTGCGATCCCGACACGCCGAGTTCTATCGTTGGCCGAATCGAGACGCCGGAACGCGGGCTGTGAGGAGGCTGGCCCGCGTCTCAGTCGCTTGCGTGCGTGACGCGCATAGTACCTGAGGCTCAAAGTCCCGAAGGTACCTTGACCCCACCAGAGCCAGATTTCATCCTCGATGAACCACTTATTGTTCGATGGGCCCACGACACTCGCTGAAACATCCCCGCCGATGATCGGAAAAACGAAGGTGACGTGCAGCGGCACCGCGTTGCGGAGTCTCTCGAGGTCCCGAGGAGAGATGGGCCGATCGGTGGGTATTCCAAGCCGCAGCGCCGCGGACCTCGCGGCGGCCTGCGCCAACCGCATCCGTTGGCCGTAGGACGACCACGGCCAGCACCATTTGAGCCCGGGGGTGCTGCCGAGGAGCGCCAAGACGACAATCAGCGGGACCAGGCTGGTTGCGAGGGCCCACCGCCAGGATTCGGGTGCAGGCGTCGTCACCCAGCGAGCCGTCAGCAAGCCGACGCCAAATAGGCCGATCAAGATCACTGACACACCCGCCGTGATGGCCAGCGAGCCGAACGTGCCGGCGAGACCTAACGTCAAGCCCGCCGAGACAGCCGTTCCGAGGCTGCAAATTGTTGCAAACGCCGCGCGCGCCGGACGTGTTCGCGGCGCACAACCGAGCGCGATGCCCGCGACGAGTGCCGTCGGCAACATGAATAGTCCTTCGAGACCTCCTTCGGTGGGGAACCGCCACTGCAGCCAAAGCGCCAGCCACCCCGATAGTGCCAACGACGGAGTGAGACAAGCACACCACCGAAGGAGCGTTGCCATCGTCGCGTGGTCAAGGTAAGCCTTCGTGCGAGAGAGACGAATAAGGCGTGACGATAGGAAAGACATGCGAGGCGATTCTGTCTTGGCAGGCCCGGCCTTCATACAGCACGATCGGCAACATACGGCGCCTGGCGTGAGTTGCCAACATCATCTCGCGTTTGGCCGTCTCGATTCCGCCAACGATAGAACTCGGCGTGACAGGGTCGCACCAAAACGCGCCGACGGCCACCTCCGCGAGAGGCCGAGCCCGGCCCGAGCGCCATGGCAGTAACCGAAATAGCCGGCGGTGCGTTTTGCCACGCCGACGTTCGTGTTGGCGGAATCGAGACGGCGGAACGCGAGATCCGAATCGCAGCGGCCAGCGTCGCTGTCTCAAACTACACGACGAGTTGCTGGGCGCTGAACTCCACGATCTCCGGCGGGTCGACGCTGTAGTTGCTGTACCGGATCCACGTCGGCCGGACTCGTACGTAGATCAGGCCGGGCCAGGTAAGCCGGCTCGGGCCGTCGGGATAGGCCGCGTAGTACACCTGCTTGAGACGCTCGAGCTCCGCGCCAGAGGGCTCGTCCGCGATGCCTTCGTACTGCACCGTCTGTTCGTCGCCGTCATTCGACCCGCCGATGACGAGGGCCAGACGGCTGTTCTGACGCAAGTTGCGAGCCTTGCGCGACGAATCCAGCGTGTCGAAAACGATCTCGAACCGGTCGGTGACCGCGAACCCCACGACCGCCGCTTGTGGGCCGCCCATGGCGGAGACGGATGCCTGAACCGCCAGCCGGTGCTGACGCAGGAATACAAGCAAGCGCTTCACGTCCATCGGTGATTACCTCGACAGCGAGCGCCGATCCGGGGCACAGGCGTACGCAACGAAGCCTCCAAGGGCCATGAGAGGGAGCCCCGTGAGGCGGATGACGCCGGTTCCTTGTCCCAGCCACCATTCGATGATGTCGCGAGCGCGGCCCATCGCCAGCCGGCCCGTCAGAGCCGTCGTGAGCCCGGCGACGAGGATCACGTAGCCCACGATGCGGAGCGCCTTCGGTGCGCGTGATGCCGGTGCCACCAGGACCAAGGCAACGCCAAACGCGACGCGGGCCGTGGCCACGACATAGAACGCACCGGGCGTGGCAGCCCGGCGAGCGATCCAGATCAGACTGGACGGTGCGACGAGGCCTGCTGCACCGACGGCGAGGACGAATAGTCCGAACACGCATGCCAGTGTTTTCACGACGGCCTCCTCTTGCTCTGTTCACGGAGAGGCGGTGATGACGGCGCGAACACGTTTCGCGATTTCCTGCGCGCCGTCCGCGTCGCTGTTGCCGAGGACGACAAGGACGTAGCCCAGGTCGGGGTAGACGTCCACTTGATTGGAGAGTCCGGGAGCCGCGCCCTGGTGTCCGAAGATGCGAACCTTGTTCATGACGCGCGTCTCGAATCCGTAGCCCTCGCGGCCCCCGTAGTCCGCGGTGACATATCCGGTCGTCGCACGCTCGCTGGCCGGGCGCCTCAGCAATTGTGCTCCCGTCAGCGCATCGGCGAAGCGCACAAGATCACCGGCCGTCGAGTAGCCGCCGCCCATCGGGGCAGCAACCGGATCGGCGACTCCGGCATCCTCTTCCCACGCGGGATACCAGCGGCCCGGGTCCGGCTTCGAGTCGAGCGGCGCGCCCGGGCGTATGTGGGTGTATCCGCGGGCAGGACGGCCTGATGGTGTCGCGCGGTAGCTGGTGTGCGCCAGACCGGCAGGCTGAAAAACCCGCCGCTCGACCGCCGTCGTGAAAGGCTCGCCAAACCCATGCTCGACGATCGCGCCCAGGACGAGGAAGTTTGAATTGCTGTACGCCCACTTCGAGCCCGGCGTGAATTCGAGCGGAGCGGCGCCGAAGACCGGCCAGAAGTCCGACAACGTCCGCGCGCCGGCGAGCGCCGTCCAGAACGGCGGCAGGCGGAACACATCGGGAATCCCCGAGGACATCGTCAGCAGCTGGTGGACGGTCACCTGCGACTTCGCCGGCCCGTCAGGAAAGTCCGGCAGCAGCGAGCCGATGGTGGCATCCAGCCTGACGCGGTTCTGCTCGACAAGCTGCGCGACGAGCACGGCCGTGAACATCTTGCTCACGGACCCGAGCGCGAACGTGGTGTCCGAGGTGTTGGCTCTCGACGTGTTGCGGTCCGCGAGGCCGTACGCCCGCTCGACGATCGACCGTCCGTGGTGCTTGAGGAGCACCACACCTGAAAATCGATCCGCGCGAACCAGCCGATCGGCAAGCTGCTCGACCTCGCCTTTGAGGCCGGCATCGGGGTCTGGAGTGTTCGCTGCGCCTTGGCAACCGACAGTAACGATAGCCAGGATGAGCAATGCTGACGCCAGCGTCCTCGCGTGGCGCCGGGTTGTGCCAGAATGGGTCATGCGTGGCCCAATCCCCGAAGGACTGTTTGAACGACTGTACGGGGTCGCTGTGCTGGCGCTGGTGATCACCCTCATCGTCTGGCTGAATCTGCCACGACTGCTGTGGCCAGCGTTTATCGTGACGCTCGTACTGCTATCCCTCGATCGGTGGCGCCGCGGCGTCTACCCATGGCCGCCGCGCAAGGGGTCGAACGGGACGGACTGATTCTACGGGCGCTTCATCCACGCGTCGAGCGAGATCAGGTTCCACTTCCGGCAGACGAGGACAACGAAGATCACGAGGGCGTAGGTGAGCTGGAGCCAGGCGTTCTGGAAGTTCTCGATCTGCATCGTGCCGAACGTCAGCAGCGTCATCATCAGCCCGCCGACGATCAGCGCCAGCCGTGTCTGAAACCCGGCGATCAGCATCAGGCCGACCGCCGACTCGACCCAGATCAACGTCAGCGCAAACGCGTACACAAGGGAGGGCGGCAGAATGGTCGGCTGCATCTGCTTGACGATGCCGTCGGCGAAGGCGGCACTGCCGTGCGCGATGCGCACGATGCCGCGCAGGCCGATGTTGACGCCCAGGGTCAGGCGCAGAATGGCATAGGCGATCGACGCGTCCGATCGCCAGTCGTGCTGGTCCAGTACGCCGATCGCTTTTTCCATGTTGGCGTTCCTCGTCTAGTCTTTTCTCGACAGAATCCACTTGGGGATGACGCCGGCGTTCGACAGCAGATGATCGCGCGCCTCGTTCAGCCGCTGGAGCAGCCGCGGCATGTCGACCCGCACCAGCTGGCCGTTGTGCTTCAGGATCCGGCCGGCGACGAACACCGTGTCGATGTTCGACGTGTCGGCGCAGATGACGACGGTCGCGACCGGGTCGATGATCGGCGCGACGTTCACCTGATCGGTGCGGACCAGGACGACGTCGGCCTGCTTGCCCGGCGTGATCGTGCCGACCTTCGTGGTCGAGCGCGCACGCCCGGGCGCCGTCGATCGTCGCGAACTCGAGCACGTCGCGATGCGTCAGCGTCGGCGCGAACGCGGTGTCCGGCGTCTCGGTGAACGCGAGGATGCGTTCCTGCACGAGCGCCGTCCGCATCTGCGTGAACATCTCGCCCGGCACGCTCGAGACAACGTCGATGCTGAGCGACGGCCGCACGCCTCGCGCGACGAGCCGGCCGGTCGGCGGGACGCCGTGGCCCATCAGCATCTCGACAAACGGCGCCACCGACGCGGAGCCGCCGGTCTTGGCGATGAGATCCAGTTCCTCGTCGGTCGAGTCCGTGCAGTGGATGTAGGTCGTGTCAGGACCCATCAGCCCGAGCTGGTTGAGCGTGAGCACGTGGTTCACGTGCACGCCCGTCAGGCGCATGCCGACGTGCACGCTGATGCGGATGCCGAGGTCGCGCGCCAGCTTCCAGTCGTGCGTCGCCACTTCGGGCGTCGTGTTGCCGGGCGCGCGGGCCGCCATCGCCAGCGTCAGCAGCTGGTCGTCGGACTGGAAGTACGTGCTTCCGGATGCGCCGGATGTCTTCGGGATGCTCGCGCGAGCTGTACGCCCACCAGTCGTGGCCGACCGGCACGCCGTGCGCGTAAATCGCGCGGATGCCGGCCTCGGTCAGGCCCGCCACCGCCGCGTCGGAGTGTTCAGGTGTGTTGTTGACGTGCGACCAGTCGAGCAGCGTCGTGATGCCGGCGTTGATGGCCTCGAGCGCGCCCATCAGGTTCGCGATGTACACGTCCTCGGCGCGGTACTGGATGCCGATGTTGTTCGAGCATGCCCGCGAAGTACTCGTCGAGCGTGCAGCTCGGCAGGACGCCGCGCACGGGCGTCTGCCACGTGTGCCGGTGCGTGTCCACGAAGCCCGGCATGACGATGCGGTTGCGCGCGTCGATGACGTTGGCGTGAGGGCCGGCGGTCAGGTTCGGGCCGACCGCGGCGATCTTCTCGCCGTCGATGAGCACGTCCGAGTTCGGCATGTCGCCAAGCGCCGGATCGAGGGTCAGGACGTAGCCCCCTTTGATGAGCGTCGTCCGATCCGTGAAAACCTTTCCCCCGATCATGGTGTCCTCGACTCTCTGCTCTGTCTGTAGCGCGGGGCTTTCAGCCCCGCGTCAGCGGCCCTGAAAGGGCCGCTCTACTTCAGGGTAATCGTGTAGCGACCATGTCGTCGCCCATGTGCAGCACCAGCGCCGTGGCGCGCCCCGCGCCGTCGACCTGGAACGTGATCCGCGCGTCGAATGACGTCAGGAAGAACTCCCGCTCGCTGGACGCGAAGATCTCGAACGGCGGCAGGCCGAACATCTGGCCGTAGAAGCGAGCGCCCTCGCGCGTGATGGTGACCATCATGCCGGCGGCTGTCCGGTAGCGTCCGACGTATCGGTTGAAGGTCTGCGCCGATATGTTGAACGTCTTCGGCCCCTCGCCCTTGCCGATCAGGTGTTCCGCCGACTGTTCGTTCTCATTGCAGATGAACTCGATGAGCTCGCCGTCCGCCACGAGATCCTGCGTGAACCTGACCGTGAACGGCCTCGTGTACGCCTTGGGATCGTCGATCGTCACGTCGGTGATCAGCGTGCCGCAGTTCGGTCGCCTGATCCGTTCCGTGATCTTCGCCTGATCGGTGAGCGGGCTGCCCTGGATGTCGAGCCAGCCGCCGTCGCGCAGGCCGGTCGTTTCGACGACGAGCGTGTCGCCCTCCCACTTCCCGACCGAGTAGCCATACCACCACGGCTGCGGATCGTTGCCGGGAAGCGGGCGGCCGTCGAGGAAGATCTGCCGCAGGCCGTAGTTGGCCTCGTAGATGATCACGACGAGCCCGGGCGTCTGCACGATCTTCCGCGGCTGCGGATGCTCGTGGAACTGCAGCAGCCCCATCGGGAGACAGTGCGCGTCGGGGTTGTCCTTGCTGTGTTCGTCGTTACGCTGCTTCAGCAACTCGGCCGCCCACGGACGCAGCGGCAGGCCGCCCTTCATGTTCGAGCCGATGTTGAAGAAGGTCGCGGCCGGCGGCGCGTTGGGATCGGACGACGGCGCACCGCCGAGGCCCGTCGGCCCGTTCTGCCAGAGCCCGGACAGGTCAGGCTTGCCGTCAGGCATCCGCGGCGCCGGCGCTGCCAGGTTCGGTTTGCCATCGGCCGTTTTCGGAATACCGGCAGGTACGTGGCTCGACCACTGCGCCGAGGCGAGGGCCGGAAGGGCCGCCAGCAAAGCGGCTGCGATGAACGTCCTCATGCGGTCCCCTTACCGCGGCGTCATTTCGTGCTGCTCTTCTTCCCGGCCTCGACGTGCTTGTCGATCCACGCGATGACGAGATCCGCGAGCTGGTCGCTGTTCCTGTCCTGCATGAGCATGTGGCTGTTGCCTTTGATGCCCATCGCCGGCAGGTGCATCATCTCGGCGTCGCCGCCCGCCTTCTTGAGCTGATCGACGAACGTGTTGCAGGTCGCGAACGACTGGGCCCAGTTCGCCGGTCCGCCCGTGACGTCCCCGAGGTGGTCGCCGAACATGATGAGCGTCGGGATCTTCGCAAGCGTTCCGATCTGGGCCGTCGTCAGGTCGGTCGCGCACGGCATCTCAATCGAGATGTTGCCCCTGATGCCGGAGGGATCGATGAGCGCGGCCTGCTCGGGGAAGAAGCCCGACTCGGAGTGGCCCATCAGCACCGCGCCCTTCAGCTTCACGCCGAGCGCGGCCATCTGCGTCCACGTGGGGTTCGCCGACGGCAGCGTGGAGTTGAGGTCGGGGATCATCTGCTTGTAGAGCTCGTCAGCCGCCTCCACTGGAAACTGGCCGTCGGGAAACGCTTCGCCATACTTCGGGCCGAACCGGAAGACCGTCCACGCGACCTGGTGCGTCGCATCGAGGATGTTCGGCATCTGGGCCGCCGGCGTCTTGCCCTGCCGCGCGTCCGCGAACGCCGTCGGGTCGAAACCCGATCGGGCGCGCGACACCTGATCGGCCAGGTATACCGATCGATCCTTCCGCACGAAGTACTCGCTCCAGCCCATGCGTCCGTCCGGCGTGGTCTCCCACGTCTTGCTGCTCAGGCAGCACCCGTGGACCATCACGACCGGGACGTGCTGATCACCCTTCGGCGGAATCTGATACTGGACGTACATCTGGTTGACGGTGATGTTGCCCGTGGTCGGCTGGGCATTGGGGCCAAACCCGGGCTGCGTAATGGCTTTCTTCTCGCCGCCGACGAAGAAGCTGCCCTGGCTCTTGATGACGAGGGGACCGGGGGCCTTGTCTCGCTTCTGCGCCGCGGCCAGCCCCGCCGCGATTCCGATCACGATCCCCGCCGTGACGACGGTGGCTTTCGATACGTTCATTGCGATGCCTCCGGTGGCGGCCCTGAAAGGGCCGCCCTACGTAGCGCGGGCCTTTCAGGCCCGCGGCAACACAAGCTTCAACTCGGCCAGCGACAGGCCGTCAACCATGTCCACGACCGTGAGCCCGCCGGGCGTCACGTCCAGCACGGCCAGGTCCGTGTAGATCCGGGACACGCATCGTACTCCGGTCAGGGGGTACGTGCACCGATCGACGATCTTCGGCTCGCCTTTTTTCGTCAGGTGCTCCATCATCACGAACACCCGGCGAGCGCCGACCGCCAGGTCCATGGCGCCGCCGACGGCGGGAATCGTGTCGGGCTCGCCGGTGTGCCAGTTGGCCAGATCGCCCGCGACCGATACCTGGAACGCACCCAGCACGCAGATGTCCACATGCCCGCCGCGAATCATGGCGAAGGAATCGGCGTGGTGAAAGTAGGCGCCGCCCGTCAGCAGCGTCACGGGTTGCTTCCCCGCGTTGACCAGGTCGGGGTCCTCCTGGCCCGGCGCCGGCGCGGGCCCCATGCCGAGCATCCCGTTTTCGCTGTGGAGGAAGACTTCCTTGTCCCCGGCAAGATGATTGGCCACGAGCGTCGGCAGGCCGATGCCGAGGTTGACGTACGCCCCCTCCGGGATGTCCCGGGCTATGCGCGCGGCCATCTCATCGCGGGTCCATCTGTTCATATGGCCACCACGCGGTGGACGAAGATGCCAGGCGTCACGATGCTCTCGGGATCGAGCTCGCCGAGCCCGACGACCTCGTTGACCTCCACGATCGTGCAGGCGGCGGCCGTCGCCATCACGGGACCGAAGTTGCGGGCGGTCTTGCGGTAAACGAGGTTGCCCCAGCGGTCGCTCGCGCGCGCCTTGATGAGCGCCACGTCGGCGTGGATTGGATACTCCAGCACGTGCGGCTTGCCCGCGATGACGCGCGATTCCCTGCCGTCGGCCAGCATGGTGCCGTAGCCGGTCGGCGTGAAAAACGCCCCGATGCCGGCGCCGGCGGCACGGATGCGCTCGACCAGCGTGCCCTGCGGTACTACCTCGAGCTCGACTTTCCCGGCGCGATACAGCGCGTCGAACACATACGAATCCGCCTGGCGGGGGAAGGAACAGATCATCTTGCGCACGCGGCCGGCCTTGAGCAGCGCGGCGAGGCCCGTGTCGCCGTTTCCGGCGTTGTTGCAGACGACGGTCAGGGTGCCGGCGCCCTGCGCGATCAGGGCGTCGATGAGGACCGCGGGCATGCCGGCCGTGCCAAATCCGCCGATCATCACGGTGGCGCCGTCCTTGATGCCGGCGACCGCGGCGGCTGGCGACTCTACGACCTTGGTGACCATCTAGTGGATTCTCTGATAGTGTGCGCCTGCATTGCAGACCACCGAGCCCGCCGCCTCGAGCGGCGTTCCCGTCCTGACCCGTGCCGCCAACGCCGCAGCGAGATGGAGCGCCCGCTGGGTGCCGAACGCGTTCGTCATCGCGTGCCTGCTCACGCTCGTCGTGTTCGCGCTGGTCATCGCCGTGGCCGGCAAGGATCCTATCGCGGCCCAGGGCTTTTGGGTCAAAGGCTTCTGGGAGCTGCTCGAGCTGGCGATGCAGATGTCGCTGATCGTGCTGACGGGCTACGTCGTGGCCGTGTCGCCGGTCGTGTCGCGGCTGCTCGAGTTCACGGCGGGGCTGGCGACGACGACCACCGGCGCCGTGATGCTGATGGGCCTGGTGTCGATGGGCGCGTCCTGGATGCACTGGGGCCTCGGGCTGATCGCTGGACCGACGTTTCTGCAGTTCCTCATCCGGAAACATCCACGCGTCGACTACCGTCTCGCCGTTGCGGCCGGCTATCTGGGATCGACGTGCACCTGGCACGCCGGCCTCTCGGGTTCGGCGCCGTTGCTGATGGCGACGCCGAAGAACTTCATGGAGGCCCAGGCCGGGCTGATTCCCATTTCGACCACGACCTTCTCGGCGTTCAACCTGATTCTGACGGTTGTCGTCGTGGTCGTCATGACCGCGACGCTGCGGCGCCTCTACCCCCGGGACGCCGACGTGATGACGAGCGTGGACATCGTCGGCGGGGCTGGCGTCCTTGCGGAAGATCTGCCTGGCGATCCTCATGCGCAAGGCCGCGCGGGCGAGAGGGCGCCTGGCTTCTCGCTCGCCGACGCGCTCGAGAATCGCTACGCGCTGAACCTCGTCATGGGATTGCTCGGTCTTTCCGGCGCCTGGACCTTGTACGCCGAGAACGGCTACCGCATGTCGCTCAACGTCTTCAACTTCGCGTTCCTGTTCGTGGCCCTCATGCTGCACCCAAGCCCGGCGAGCTTCACGCGCGCGGCCACGCGCGGCGCGACGTATCTGCACGGCATCGTGGTGCAGTTTCCGTTTTATGCGGGGATGTACGGGTTGATCCGCTACTCGGGCCTGGCGGAAATCATCGGGCAATGGTTCGTGTCGATCGCGACCCCGCGGACGTTTCCCGTCATCATCTACTGGTACTCGGGCGTCCTCAGCTATTTCATCCCGTCCGGCGGATCGAAGTGGGCTGTCGAGGCGCCGTACGTCGTGTCCGCGGCGCAGGCGCTTGCCGTGCCCATCCCGCATGCGATCCTGGCGTACGCGTGGGGCGACATGTCGACGCATTTCCTGCAGCCGTTCTGGGCTATCCCGCTGCTGGCCATCGCGCGCGTCGAGTTCAAGGACATCGTCGGCTACCTGGCCCTGTTGTTCGTGGTCAACATCGTGGTGGTCTCGACGGCGTTCCTGCTCCTGCCGTATTTGGTACTGAGGTTAGAGGTTAGGCGGGGGCTGGGGCTGGGGGCTGGGGGCTGGGGACTGGGGAATGAGAGAAGCGGTCATCGTCGCCAGCAGCAGGACGCCGCTGGCCAAGTCGCATCGGGGTTCGTTCAACATGACGCGGCCGGACGAGCTGGCGTCGCACGCGATCAGGCACGTGCTCGGCAAGGTTCCGGCGCTCGATGCCGCCGAAGTCGAAGAAGTCATCCTGGGATGCGGCCAGCCGCACGGCGTCCAGGGTCACAACATCGCGCGCGTGGCGGCGCTGGGTGCGGGCTTGCCGGTCACGACCGCCGGCCTGACCGTGAATCGTTTCTGCGCGTCCGGGCTGCAGGCGATTGTCCAGGCGGCGCACATGGTCGTCCACGAAGGCGCCGACGCGGTCATCGGCGGCGGCGTCGAGTCGATCTCGCTGATCACTCGGGACAACTCGCCCAGCCCGGCCGTGAAAGAACGCTATCCCGGTCTCTACATGGTGATGGGCGAGACGGCCGAGGTCGTTGCCAGACGCTACGGGATCACGCGCGACGCCCAGGACGAGTACGCGCTCGTCAGCCAGCGGCGGACCGCGCGCGCGCAGGCCGAGGGGTTCTTTGCCGGCGAGCTCGCTCCGATCCAGGTGACTCGCGCGATCCTCGACAAGAAGTCTGGCGAGAAGATCGGCGAGGAGCCGGCGCTGGTTGACCGCGACGAGTGCAACCGCGCCGACACCACACTCGAGGGACTGCGCAAGCTGCCTCCCGTATTCGACGCGGCCAGCGGGCAGGGCAGCGTGACGGCCGGCAACTCGTCGCAGTTGTCTGACGGCGCCTCGGCGACCCTCGTCATGTCGGCGGATCGTGCAAAGGCGCTCGGCGTGGCGCCGAGACTCATCGTGCGGGGCTACGCGGTGTCGGGCTGCGCTCCCGACGAGATGGGCATCGGCCCTGTGTTCGCCGTTCCGAAGCTCCTGAAGCACGCGGGTCTTCGTGTCGGCGACATCGACGTCTGGGAGCTCAACGAAGCGTTCGCGTCGCAGGTGCTGTATTGCCGCGACACCCTCGGGATCCCGATGGACCGGCTGAATGCGAACGGCGGTTCGATCGCGATCGGCCACCCGTTCGGGATGACCGGTTCGCGGCTGGTCGGGACGATCGCCAGCGAGATGGCGCGCCGCAAGGCCCGCTACGGCGTCGTGACGATGTGCGTCGGCGGGGGACAGGGGGTAGCGGCGCTGTTCGAGGGATGTCGCTGACTTACCAGGCAACCTGACATTGGCACACCTGGCTGGCGCTGGCACTTGAAAAGCTGCCGGCGGAAAAATCCCCATCCCGGCGCACGAGACGGAACCCGTTGGCGGCGATCAGGGTAAGCAACTCCTGGGGAAAGATCGACCGCAGGTGCAGTGGCGCAACCCACGCGTCACGTTTCTCCGGCGTCGAGATGAACCATGTCGCACGATTGATCTGTGAATGGCGATCGTAGTCGTTCGTCGCTTCGACAGTGACTTCTCCGTGCATCGGCGATGTCGCGCGCATCACGTGGAACCGCTCTCCGCTCGGGCGTGAGAGCAACTGAAGGTTGGGGTTGAAGATATCGAACGCCAGGACTCCGTCCGGCTCCAGGTGACGCCGCACAGAAGAAAAGAAATCCGCGAACTCGTGTTGTGCACCCAGGTGAAGAAGAGAATTGCGGGCCACGAGAATCAGCGAGAACTTCCTCTCGAGGTCGAAATCCCGCATGTCTCCCTCGACGAGCTCCACCCGCGTGCCGGCGGCAATGGCGCGACGGTTTGCCGCCGACAGCATCTGTGAGGATTGATCGAGTCCCGTAGCTGTCGTGCCTCTCGATGCGATGGGCACGATGACTTGACCGCTGCCGCAGGCGAGAGCGAGCACCGGGCCTGAGTGGCGCTGCGCCAGGGCCAGATAGAAATTCAGCTGACTCTCGGAAACCGGCAGGAGTGCGTCGTAGAGGTCTGGATTGTCGTAAAGCATAGAAGCCGACCGGTATAGTATCCGCGTCACATGCCCACAACCAACGGGCGTCGCATCGCAGTCATCGGTGGTGGCATTGGCGGGTTGACGCTTGCAATTGCACTGCGCCCGTACGGATTCAATGTCGACATCTACGAACAGACTGCCGAGCTGCGCGAGGTCGGCGCCGCCGTGGCGTTGTCGGCCAACGCGACTCGCTTCTTCGAGCAACTCGGGCTCGAGGCGCAATTGGCCTCGCGCTGGTTCGAGGTGTCGGCGCTGATTTACCGGGACGGCCGGAGCGGCCGCCTGATCGGCGAGCATCGAGCGGGGCCGGCCTATCGCGAGCGGTTCGGGGCGCCATACGTCGGCATTCATCGCGCCGACCTGCAGTCGATCCTGGCGGCGGGCGTTGGCCTCGATCGCATTCAGCTGCGCAAGCGGCTCGTCGGCATCGACGACACCGGCGCGCGCGCGGCGCTGCGCTTCGACGACGGCAGCACGACCGAAGCCGACCTCGTCATCGGAGCCGACGGCGCACGCTCGTTCGTGCGGCGGTGGATGCTCGGCTATGACGACGTGCTGTACTCGGGGTGCAGCGGGTTTCGCGGCATCGTGCCGGTGGACAAGCTGCCGAGCCTGCCGGATCCCACGGCGATTCAGTTCTGGATTGGACCGGGCGGCCATCTGTTGCACTACCCGATGGGCAACAACCACATCAACTTCCTGCTGGTGGAGCGCCACCCGACACCCTGGCCGCGACGGGACTGGGTGATGCCGGCGACCGAGGGCGAGCAGTTGCGGCACTTCGCCCACTGGCACCCGGCGATCGTCGAGATGATCACCGCGAGGCCTGTGAGCGACCGTTGGGGCCTGTTCCATCGTCCACCGCTCGGCCGATGGACCAGGGGCCGGGTGACGCTACTCGGGGACGCCGCGCACGCGCTGGCGCCGCACCATGGACAGGGGGCCAATCAGTCGATCGAGGACGCGGTCGTCCTCGCCGCCTGCCTTGGCGAAGCGGGCCCGGGCCCGCTGGCCGATGCGATCGAGCGCTACGAGCGGCTGCGCCGCGGCCGCACTCGCAAGGTCCAGTACGCGTCGATCAGCGGCGCCGACGTCCTGCACCTGCCAGACGGCGACAACGCCGACCGGCGCAACGCCCGGCTCGGATCGCCCGAAGGCACACTGCATCATCTGGGGTGGATCCACGAGTTCGACGCCGGCACCCAGGAACCCGGCGAGCGCCAGGGTGGCACCTGGTTGTGATTCCGCGCGACTTCAAACGCTTCGAAATCAGCGAGTGCCGGATTTCGGATCGGTATCGCCTACTGGTCGCTCGGAGCCGTCCTGGGCCTGGAACTCCAGGAGTTCCAGGGCGTGTGGAATATCCGCGCCCATGAGTTCGGTTCCGGCAACAGAGAGCCGCGCATGCAGGACTGCGTCCTTCATCTCTGGGCTGACCTTGCTCTGATCGGGCGCCTGCCCGTGCGTCATCATCATACCGACGTGTGCACCGAGATGCTGTTCGTAGAACCGAAACGCCTCGGCGCATCGTCCGGCGAAATTCACATACGTCTTCATCTTCATGGTCATGATCTCCTGCTGGCAGTAAGGAACGCTCCTCGCTGCTACGGCTCTTCAGGCGGCGTCCATCCCAGGTTCCGCGCCGCTCGTTCAAGGACAGAAACAGTCGCCGCATATTCTTCGGGCGCGATACCGACCATCAGGGTTGTGCGATCGGCGGAAACCAAAGCAAGGAGGCGCGCGAACTCAGTTGTGCCGAGTTCGGTCAGTTCCAGCGCGGCCGTGCCGCTGGTCAGCCAACCACGCTGTTGGAGATCCGCCACTTCTCTGGCCGTGGTCCCTTCGCTCCCGATGAACGGCCTGACTCGAGCATCGATCCCGGCCTGACCGGCCGGGCCTTGCCGGACCGCATTCAGCACCTGCCAGTGTCGCCGCGAGAGGCCGCCGAGCGACGCTTCCAGTCGCGTGTCGATCAACCGGTCGACCAGTTTCAGCCAGAATCCGATGGGCCTTCGATCAGTCGGGACTGTCATGACTCGACCTTCTCATCCGACCGCCTTCTTCACGAGTGCGCCGATCCTCGCCTCGTCCGCGGCGGTCAACTCCTTCAGCGCGAACGCGACGGGCCACACCGTGCCGTCGTCGAGGTTCGCCTTGTCGCTGAAGCCGAACGTCGCGTACCTCGTCTTGAACTTGTGGGCGCTCTGGAAGAAGCAGACGACATTGCCGTCCCTGGCGTACGCGGGCATCCCGTACCAGGTCCTCGGCAAGAGGGCGGGCGCGCTGGCTTTGACGATGGCATGGAGCCGTTCGGCCATGGCGCGATCCGGGTTCGGCATCTCGGCAATCTTCGCGAGCACGTCCCTTTCCCCGTCCGCCTCTTTCGCGCGCGGGCTTCGGCGCGCTTCCGCCTTCAGCTCTCGGGCGCGCTCTTTCATCGCGTCCCGTTCCTGGTCCGTGAACCCCTTGGCCGTCTTGTGGGTCTGCGTAGCCGTCTTTGAACTCATAGATCGGGATCCTTGCGTTTGTGTTGTCGCAGTCGAGGCGCTAGAATCCGCAGCCGCTACCGGCTGTGCCACCCTTATTTTCTGCGATCCGCTTCGTCGCGCAGGCGGCAGGCCTGCTGATCGTCGTGGCGGCGGTGCAGCGAATCGGCGTCGATATCCTGGGAATGTCGTCAGCTCCACTCGTAGGCGTTGCCCTCTGGTGTTATCTGTGGGCTCGCCAGATGAATGCCGGCGGGTCCTCCCAGGACGACGAGTCGCCGCCGGACTCGGAAGACGTCACGCCTGGACGATTCGTCGCGCCGAGGTCGCTGATCCTCGTGTCGATGCAAGTACCGGAGTCGGACCCGATCGACGTCGTCGTCTGGCTGCCTTCGCTGCGGACCTTTACCGGGCTCCTGTCCCCGGAGCACGTGATCGGCCGTCTCACACGATCGCGGAAGGAGGGCGGCTCGCTCGAGCCGGCCAACTTCATGGAGCACGAATTCTTCGTGCAGTTTCTGCATCAGTTCCTGGCAAGGGAACTTCCCGGGCGTCCAGGTCTTCAGAAAGAGTCCCGGCGGACGCAGGACGGATGGGTGTCCTACGTTGATGCGCGCGTGCTCGACGCTCCGCGGCCCGCAGCCGATCGCGGACCCGACGACGAAGACGTCATCTGCCGATTCCGCGTCCAGGGAGGCCTGATCGAGCCGGGATCCTACCAACGCAACCCGGCTCACAGGCTTCTGACGGAAAAAGGATTGTTCCAGCTCGAGTTCGCTCTGAACGAACGGTTGAGACAAGAGATCATCATGCGTCACGCGTTCGCACAGGCCGGCGACGTGTCCAGCGACCGCGTGATGTGACGGTCTATTGCGTCTTGCCTCCCATCTGTACTTCGAAGCCGTCCGGATCCTGGACGTGGAAGCTGCCCTCGGTCGTTCGAATCATCAACCCGCGACGCTTGAGCTCGGCTTCGACCGCCGGCTTGACGGCCTTGTCGGTGTCCCAGTTGGCCAGCGTGTAGGCGATGTGATCGACGCCGGGTTTGCCGCCGGGCCGGCTGCTGGCATTTCGAGCAATGACGATGTTGTCGCCAAACGTCAGCCGGCACTGTGTCTTGCCGTCGTCGTTGGTGACCTTCATCCCGAAGAGGCCCGCGTAAAAATCCCGCGTCTTCGTGTAGTCGGCGACCTGCATCGACACGTGGTTGATGTTGATGGCGTTAGCCGGGGCGGCCGCCTCCGCGGTAGGGACGGTCGATGCCGCGGCCGCAGCGGCCGCGAGGGTCCGAATGAGCTGGCGGCGAGTCATCTTCCCGTGTTCGTAGTCCTGAAGCAGCCTGCCGATGACGTATTCCATGGCTCATCCTCCTGTCAGCTGCGCGTTCATATGACCGCCGGAATGGGTAATCCTACTCCTCCGGACGGTATAGGATCGCACCCGATGAATGAGAACGATCCGACCCGCCGCGACGTCCTCAGGAGCCTGGCGGCGCTGCCGTTCCTCGCGGCCGCCGTGAAGGCTCAGATCGCCTCTTCCTCGGTGTGCTTCATGAGCGCCGTCGAGATGGCCCGGCTGATCCGCGCGAAGAAGCTGTCGGCACGAGAAGCGCTGGCCGCGCACCTGACGCAGATTGAGCGGGTCAACCCGAAGGTCAATGCCATCGTGACCCTGGTCCCGGAACTGGCCGCCGCCGCCGCGGCGAAGGCCGACGAGATGCAGGCGCGCGGAGAGACGCTGGGGCCGCTGCACGGTCTGCCCGTCGCGCACAAGGATCTGCTGGACACCCGCGGCATCCGAACGACGTTTGGATCTCCGCTCTACAAGGACAACGTGCCCACGGAGGACGACATCGTCGTCGAACGGATGCGGCGCGCGGGCGCGATCACGATCGGCAAGACCAACACGCCGGAGTTCGGTGCGGGTTCGCAGACGTTCAACACGGTCTTCGGCGCGACGCGCAATCCCTACGACCTGACGAAGACCTGCGGCGGATCGTCCGGCGGCGCCGCCGTCGCGCTGGCGTGCGGGCTGGTGCCTGTCGCCAGCGGGTCCGATACCGGCGGCTCGCTCCGCAATCCCGCCGCGTTCTGCAACGTGGTGGGCTTCCGGCCTTCCCCCGGCCGCGTGCCCAATCCGAAGAGCCGCGTTCGCGTGGTCGACGCTGAGCACCTCGGGATGCCTGGGGCGTTCGGTGGCGGACCTTGCCTTCGCGCTGAGCACGATCGCCGGACCCGATTCCCGCGCGCCCGCTCTCAATCGACGAACCGGGAGAACGCTTCGCCAGACCGCTCGACCGCAGCTTCAAGGGCGTGCGCGTGGCCTGGTTCAAGGATCTGGGCGGCGTGCCCTTCGACCCGCGCGTGCGCACCGTGGTGGATGCGCATCGCAAGACGTTCGAGTCGCTGGGGTGCATCGTCGAGCAGGCGGAGCCGGACTTCGCGCCGGCCGAGATCGCCTTTCGCGTGCTGCGTGCGTGGAATACGGCGAATTCGTACGGCGAGCGTTTCCGCGCGCACCCGGAAGCATTCAAGGACACGCTGACGGGAGAAATCGAGGAAGGACTGCGGCTCACCGGCGCCGACGTGGCTCGCGCTGAAACGGCGCACGGCCAGCTCTGGCGGCGCTTTCAGGCCTTTCTCGAAAAGTACGAGTACTTCGTGCTGCCGACGACGCAGTTGCCGCCGTTCGACGTCAACACGCCGTATCCGACGGAGATCGCGGGCGTCAGGTTCGACAGCTACATCGACTGGATGAAGTCCTGCTGGTATATCTCGGCCACCGGGAATCCGGCGGCCTCAGTGCCGGCAGGCTTCACGCCGGAAGGACTTCCGGTTGGCGTGCAGATCGTCGGCCGCGCCAAGGAGGACTTCAGCGTCCTGCAGCTGGCTCACGCGTTCGAGCAGGCGACCGGATTCGGCAAGCGGCATCCCGCAATCGCATGAACACCACATCCCTCGTTTCGCTGTCCGTCGTCGCTGCCGCGGCGAGCGTGTCGCTTTCGGCTCAGACCTTGCCGCTTCCACGCGGCAAGCCCGAAGATGCCGGCATGTCGTCGGCCCGGCTCAACGTGATTGCGACGACGCTCAAGGCGGATGTCGAGCACGGGCGCATACCGGGCGCCGTCATCGCCGTCGCGCGGCGCGGGAAGATCGTGTACTTCGAGGCCTTCGGCTACCGCGACAAGGCCGCCGGCGCGCCGATGACCACCGACGCGATCTTCAACATCGCGTCGATGACGAAGCCGATCACGGCCGTTGCGGCGCTCCAGCTTTACGAGCAGGGCCGGATTCTCATCGACGACCCGCTGTCAGCCTACGTGCCCGCGTTTGCCGGCGCGCAGGTGGCGGTCATGGACGACAAGCAGCAGGCGATCGTCGGCAAGGTGCCGGTGGCGCGGCCGATCACGATCCAGGATCTGATGCGCCACACGTCCGGACTGATCTACGGCGATCGCGGGACGACGGCCGTGCACAAACTCTATCCGGGCGGCAGCACGGGGCCCGCGTCGACCATGACGGGGGCGGAGTTCCTGGGCCTGATGAGCCGGCTGCCGCTGCTGCACCAGCCGGGCGCCGTCTGGGACTACGGCTACGGCCTCGACGTCCTCGGGCTCGTCGTGGAAAAGATCGCGGGACAGAAGCTCGGCGAGTACGAGCAGGCGCATGTGTTCGCGCCGCTCGGCATGACGGATACGGCGTTCATGGTGCCCGCCGCGAAGATCGGGCGCTACGCGAAGGCGTTGCCGACCGATCCGGACACCGGCGCGCCGCAATCGCTGCTCGCGCTGACCCAGCCGCTGAAGTTCGAATGCGGCGGCGGTTGCCTGACGTCGACGGCGAGCGACTACCTGCGATTCGCGCTGATGCTCATGCGCGGCGGCGCGGCCGAGCCCAATGGCGCCCGCGTGCTCGGACGAAAGACGGTCGAGTACATGCTGTCGAACCAGCTGGGCCCCGAGGTAAAGAACCTGATCGGCAACGCCGACCCCACGCGCGCCGGCTACGGCTTCGGCCTGGGCCTCGCCGTGCGGACAACGCCCGGCGTCGTGCGGCTGATGGGATCGGTGGGCGACTTCAGCTGGCCTGGCGCGAGCGGCACCAACTGGTGGGCCGACCCGAAGGAAGATCTCGCCGTGGTGTTCATGGCGCAGTCGCCGGGGCCGATCCGCTGGCATTACCGGCAGCTGATCAACGCGCTCGTGTATCAGGCGATCGTCGACTGACGATGCGTCGGGCGGGGCCGGCATGCTGCACGTCACCAACGGCGACTCGGTCCTCGCGGGATTTCGCGAAGGAAGCATCCCCGGCACCCATCTCGCGTGGCGGGACGTGTTGCACGACGGCCCGGTTCCACAGGCCGAGTCGCTCGAAGCGCTCTCCGACGTGCGCGCGAGAGTTATTTCCGAATTCGGCGGCGAGGGCGATTACGCCGGCCTGCGCGCGGAGTTCGCCGAACGCGATCGGACGCTTGCGGGGTTCCGCGAGCACGACGAGACGGTGCTCTGGTTCGAGCACGACCTGTACGACCAGCTGCAACTCCTGCAGATTCTCGACTGGCTGTCACGCCAGGACCGCGACGGCGCCACGATCAGCCTGATCCAAATCGACCGGCACCCCGAGGTGTCGCCGTTTTTCGGTCTGGGCCAGCTCTCCGGAGGCCAGCTCGCCGATCTTCTGCCGACGCGGCGGCCGGTATCTCCCGCGCAATTCGCCATCGGAAGGGAAGCCTGGGCGGCGTTCTGCGCGCCAGACCCAAACGGGCTCGCCGCTCTCGCCGATTCTTCGTTTCGGGAGATGCCGTTCCTGCCGGCCGCGCTGACCCGGTGTCTCGAGGAGTACCCGTCGATTCAGGATGGCTTGTCGCGGACGGAATGGCAGCTGCTCGAAGCCGGCTCGTCGGGAGCGCGTCACCGGCGGGACTACTACATCGCTTCGAGCCGCCGGGAATCATGCCCGTGGGGTGACATGTCGGTGTACGCACGGCTCGATCGGCTGTCGGCCGGCCCGGGTCCCGCCCTCGATTGCCTGAGGCCGGACGAATTCGCGTTGAACGATCGAGGCCGCCGGCTCCTTGCCGGAGGCGACGACTGGTTTGGCGAAGCGGAACGAGACGTCTGGATTGGTGGCGTCCACCTCCGCGCGGGCGCGAACCCTCTATGGCGATGGGACCGTGGCCGCCGGACGATCGTTTCTACTTCATGAACGGGCTCCAGCCGTTCTTCGAGTTGAGCGGAAGCGTAAAGCCCATCGCTTCGATCTCGTGAATCTTGCCGCCGCTGATCTTGTGGATGTGCGCGGCTTCGAGGTCGAACGGGTTGAAGTTCACCGGCCGCTCGGCCGTCGATCCGTCTTTGTTCAGGATCGTGATCGTTTTCTGCTCCAGCGGGTGACGGAACATCGAAAGCGCGAACACCAGGCCCTTTTCCTCGTCCGCGATCCAGATGCGCCGCAGGTCGATGCTGCCGATGTAGGTCATGGCGCGTGCGGTCAACTGCCCGGTGCAGTCGGTCGGCGTGCCGCCGAACCCGGCGGGCGGCGGCGGCGCGTCGGCGGGACGGCCGGCGCCGGCCGTGTGCATGCCGTTTTCGCGGCGGCCGCAATCGTCGGCAAACGGCACCAGCTCGCCGTCGCCGAGCACGAGCGCGTCGTAGTACGCGTTGGCCATGAGGAACAAGACCGGCCTGGTGCTGCGCTCGGCCGGCGGCACCGTCTGCGTGAACGCCGCGCGCGGCGTCTTCAGCGCGTTGAGCTGGCTTGGCGCGTTGATGCGCGCGATGATGTGTTCGGCCTCCGTGATCTGCCGGTTCTGCACCTTCAGCCGCAGCGCGAGCTGAATGCTGGCGGGACCGTTGTCGGCCTCAGGCAGGGTGCCGCCTCGCCCCGGCGGCGCGGGGAACGCGCTCGCCGACGCTTTCATCATCAGGATCAGCCCGATTTGCCCCGCGATCGGATCCGCCACCGGGATCTTGAACGTCGTCGGTCCCTCGACGGCGCTCTTCCAGAGCCCTTCGCCGACCGGGAGAACCTTCGCCTGCTCGGTGAACTTCGCGTTCGGCGCTATCGGCGCTTTCGCCGGATCGTGCGCGACGAGCGCCGCCAGGTACCGATCGGCGATGCCGTTCAGGCACGCGCGATCGCAGCCGCCGGCCGCGGCCGCCTGTCCCGCGCGTAATGCGCTGGCCGTTGAGGCGAAGACCAGCAACGAGATCGCGGCTGTCTCGATGAATCGTTTCATGGGATGCCCCTCACACGTCCGCCTGAGGCGGACGCTACGGAAAAACGCCCGATTGTAACCTTACGACGGCCGGTTGATCAGGAACGTCGCGATGTCGCCGAGGAACGCCCGGATGAACTGGTCGGCCTCGGCGGGGAAGGCGGCCTCGTCGAGCGCGGCCGTCATCAACTGCATCCACCGATCGCGGGCGGCCGGATTGACGGCGAACGGCGCGTGGCGGATGCGGAGGCGCGGGTGGCCGCGTTCTTCGATGTAGCGCGGCGGGCCCCCGAAACGGAAAATCAGGAAATCCCGCAAGCGCTGCTCGGAGCCCTCGAGATCGTGGGCGGGGTACATCGGTCCCAGAATGTCGTCCTGTGGAACGCGGCGATAGAACGCCGCCACGAGGCGTGTCAGGCCCGCCTCGCCGATCAGTGCGTAGACCTCGGCTTCGCGCACGCGCTAGAGACCCACTGACTTATCGCACGGCCTGCGGCGCCAGCGCCTTCTCCAGCACCGGCTTCAGGATTCGCGTGAATTGTTCGTAAGCCGCAGGCCGCAGGTGCAGTCGATCGTTCATGAAGAACTCGAGCCGCGACGATCCGTCGGCATTGAACAGCGCGGGGTTCACGTCGACGTAGGTGACGCGTCCGTTCGCTGCCGCGTATTTCTGGATCTGCCTGTTCACGTCGTCCACGACGTCCCAGCGGTCCTGCTTCTCCGGCGCGCGGTTGATCGACACGAACACGACCTGCGTCTCCGGCTGCGCCGTCGTCACCCGGTCGATGAACTGCCGGATGCGGGCCACGATTGGCGCGGCAGGCTCGCCGAGGCTGATGTCGTTGCTGCCGCAGTAGTACGCTACGACTTTCGGCCGTCGCGGCAGCACGCGCGAATCGACCAGCCGCAGGATGTCCTCGGTGACGGCGCCGTCGAACGCGAGGTTCGCGATCGGCAGGGGGGCCATCTGCGTCTGCAGGTTCGTCCAGCGATGGAAGATGCTGCTGCCCACGAACACGATGCCGGCGGGCGCGGGCCTCGCGGCATCCTGTACAGGTGCCCACAACGCCAGCGCCGCGACGCCGAGGGCAAGGAGCCGCGTCATCGCTGAGGTTCCACGGTCTTCTCCTCGGCGCGGGCCGCGCTCAGCATGTTCGCGATGCTGTAGTTGCCCTCGTGGCACGCGTATTCGTAGATGGCGCCGGTGGCCGTGGTCCACGGCACCATCGCCGTCCATGGCCTGGTCCAGACGGTCGGGTCGTCGACCGTAAACTCATACGCCAGCGCGCCGGGCCCGGTGCGCCGGAAGCGCTCCGTCAGCTTCAGATTCTGATCGGCGAACCGGAACAGACCGCCCATCGCGTTGCCGTTCGGGTGGAAGTTCGTCGTTTCGACGACGAGCGTGTCGCCTTCCCAGTGCCCGCGCGAATCCCCGAGGTAGTGGCGGATCCTGGGCGACACGTGCGGCCGGCCGTCGAGCGGGATGATGCGGACGTCGTGGATCTTCTCCATCGCGATCACGACGTAGTCGGCGGACTGCATGATGCGGTACACGCTCATGTAGGCGGCGAACAGGTCGGGGATACCGTAGGAGATGCACCGATCCGTCACGAACATGTCTTCCGGGCCGCGGAAGAACCGCGGGCGCACGGCCGCCGCCGCGGCGCGGGCGCGGATGGCGTCCTCGGTCATCGGCGGCAGCTTCCCGGTGTCGGGATCGGTGATGAGCGACGTGCGGGTTTCGAAGTTCCTGGCGGGCAGCCAGTTCCCGCTGTAGCTGCCGGTCGCGCCGAGCCCCCGGTTGATGTTCTCCAGGATGCCGAGGTAGAAGGCGTCGCCGAACACGGCGTCCGCGTCGGCGGAAAACAACCGCGCCGCCTGCGCCTTGAGGACGTCCAGTTCCGGTTGGGTGAGGCGCGGTTTGTCGGCGAAGACTGCCGGCCGCTCGAGCGGTGTGGCGCTGTTGTTTTCCCAGAGGCCCTGCAGGTCCGGGTGGCCGTCAGCCGCGCGCGGCGCCACCCACGGCCTGGCCTGCCCGCCCGCCGCCGAAGCCGCTGACAGCAGGAGCACGAACAAGAGGCCGTGGCGCATCGCGTCCCTCCTCGATGCCGGGAATTCCGGCTCAGGCGACGTCGAAGCCGCCTTTGCCGTTCAGCTCGAAGTCGCCCTGCGCGATCTTCGCGAGCCACTCGGCGGTCCGCTTCAGCCCGCCGAACGGGAAGAAGTGTACACCCCGCAGCCGCGTCTGCGGCTGCTGCTGCCGGTACTGCGCGAGCCCGACGACCACCTCGTCCGGCGCCGACACGGTGACGAGCTTCGTCAGGTTCGTGGCGTGCTTCGACACGGCGGCCAGCGAGGGGCCGGCGCCGCAGTCGATGGCGTACTTGAGCAGCGTCTTCAGCGTCGCCAGGCCGGGCAGGCCGACTCTGAACGGCAGGTGGTTGATCGAACCGTTGGCCGCTTCCCACTTGATGACCGGCTCGGGCAGGAACACGAACTGCGTGACGATCTGGACGTCGGCGCCGGTCTTGTCCGCGTACGCGTTCTTGCGGACGATCGCGTCGCGCAGCGCGGGATCGGTGACGTCCTTGTGGCCCTCGGGATGGCCGGCGACGCCGATCTTCGTGATCCCGTGCTTCTCGAGGAACCCGCCTTCGAGGATCTGCAGCGCGCTCGAGAACTCGCCGATGCCCTGCGGGATGTCGCCCGCCACGACCAGCACGCGGGTGACGCCGGCTTCGCCCACGAAGCGGGCGAGGTAGTCGTCGAGGAAGGCCGCGCTCTCCGTCCGCCGCGCGACGATGTGGGGGACCGGCTCCATCCCTTCTTTCCGCAGCCTCGCGGCGAGCGCGATCGTCTCGTGGGGCTCGGTGCCAGGGACGTGCGGGATATAGAGCTGCGTGCCGGGGCGAACCATGTCCCCGTACCGCTCGATGCGCGCCGACTCGCGCACGGTCGTCTCGATTGAGTAGTCCGCAAGCAATTCCTGAATCAGCTTCTTGTCCATGAGGCCTTGTCGTAGGTGAGCGATGGCCGGAAGGGCCAGAAGAAGTATTGTCGCTGAGGTGGCGGCCGGTGGGCAACCGGCCGCCGTTGTGGGTGATAGTCGGGTGCCGGCCGGACTACTCGACGATCGTGACGGCGTCCTTCAGCGTGAACCTGACGCGCGTCTCCGCCGGGATTTCGATGTTCTGCTTGCCGGTCGCCGCCGCCGCGCCGGTGCCCGCGCCCGCGCCGACGGCCGCTCCGATCGCCGCGCCCTTGCCGCCGCCCGCGATGCCGCCGATCAACGCGCCCACGCCCGCGCCGCCCCCGATCGCCGTGGCGTTGCGCTTCTTGTGGCCTCCGCTCGCCCGCGTGTTGACCGACGTTTCGACGGGATACCGCTCGCCCTTCACTTCGAACGCATCGAGCGTGATCCCGAGCTCCGCGTGTCCTTCCAGGTGGCCCGACGCCTCGGACGACGTGACGTGTCCGGTGAATTTTGTCCCGCGCGGGAGCACCTCGACGTCGTTCACGACAACCGGTTCGTCCAGCGTGGCGGTGAAGGGATCATGCGCCCGGTCGCGGACCGTCGACAGCGCGCGCGTGGTGCGAACAGCGACCGTGGTGCCCGCGGCCAGCTCGACCTCGCGTCGCGGCTTCACGACGGCCGCGGCCGAAGCGAGCGCGTCTGCGGCTTTCTCGCGCACGGTCTCGGTCGCCGTCGCCGGTTTCTCGCCCGCCGCGGTTGTGGTCGATCCGTTCCCGCTGGTTCCGGAACTGTTGCACGCACCGATCGTCAGCGACGCACAAACAATCCAGCCAAGGGTGGTGGTCTTCATGTCGCATCTCCTTACAGTCACGTCAGCCGTATGCGGTGCAACGTCCATGCCCCGGGCCGCCCGTGTGTTGGGAAGTGCAACAACAGGAATGAGTTAATGGCCGCCGAAGACCATATAGCCGCGCTTGCGAAGGCTGTCTGCCAGTATGACTTCCATACGAACTGCGTGTTCGTAGGTCATCGGGTTCAGGTGGGCGTACAGGCGGGGAACCAGGCGCACACCGAACTTCCGGACGACACGCGCGGCCTTGACGCCCCTCTTGTGGTTTTCAAACCGTTCTTCCGGTGTGAGGCCCGTCATGCCTACGTAGTAGCCGGCTTTGCCGTCCCCCCGGGGATTTCGCAAATACACGACGTAGACAGAGTGGTGGCCCTGAAGCTCATCAGGCATGTGGTACAGCCCTTGGATCACGTTTTCGTATGAATGCCAGACAAGAATTGCAGGCTCTGGAGCAGGACCCCCAGATCGTGGTGTCGGTTGAGTTCCTGGGCAGGGGTGTATGCCAGGCTTACATAGGGGATATCACCCACGGCTACCGTGAGATAGGGAAGGTCGACAGTTTCAGCGCTGCCGTCGAGTGGCTGCAGGAAAAGGCGATTCAGAACTACCCCGAGTCCAACTACGCGCAGCGCGTGCCGGTACTGAAGAGGTAGTTTCTACATCCCTGCTGGGCAATTCTCGCCAGTGACCGCCCCGGCGTTACCTCGCCGGGGCCCTACGGAACGAACGTAAACTTCGTCAGGCCAACGACCGCAGTGGTCCACCCCAGCAGGGAGGTCCTGTGCGGGACGTGGGCGCTGATCCGCACGTAATACTCGCGATTGGCGTCCAGTTTCGAGGTGTCGCAGAGGGGCAGGCGTGTCAGCGTCGTCAGCCACTGCTTGACGACTGCTTCGTCCTCGGTCACCAGCGACTCGGCCACCCGGCCGTCGATGGTCCGGACCAGCCGGTGGCGGCGGGTGAGGTTGTCGTACTGATCAGTCGTACCGATGACCGCCGTCGCAATCGTCCGGTCTACCCAGCCCCGCACGATCATCCGCAATTCCACGTCGAAGCTGAACGTCGTGCGCAGGCCGCTCGAAATCGCATCCCGCACATCGTCGGCGTAGCCGTCGGCGACCTCAACTGAAACCAGCACCTGGGCGTCGCGCACGGCCGGCATGATGTGCAGGCTTTCCTCGGCGTGGACGGCCACGAACGCGGTAACGATTACCGCGGCCACCACGCCCGCTGTCCGCACGCCGCCCGTCACTAGAGTCCGCCTTTCAGTCGAATCGCGACCGCCATGTTGGCGCGCCAGAACGACAACTGCTCGCTCGCAAGACTCAAGCCGCTCTCGAACGTCTTGTCGATGCTGCGGAAGTATCGCACATCCCAGCTCAGACCGATCCGATTGGTGAGAAAGCCGGTCACGCCGCCTCCAAGATCCATGGCTTTCAAACTCCGCGAGATGAACGGGTTGCCGAGCCCGTCGTCCACGTTGACGAACATCGCGCCGGCGCCGCCGACAAAGTACGGCCTGAGCGTGTACTCGGCCAGCCGCCGGGGCAGCGCGACGACGATGTTGCCGGTGAGGGTGCTGGTGCTGCTGTTGGTGACCAGGACCGGCGCCGACGCCGATTGCTGATCGCGGTGTTCAAAAAAACCGGGCTGATGCCCATAATCGGCTTCGATGCCGAACACGTCTCCGAGCAGCATGCCTGTCACCCCAACGGATGGGTTGGCATGGCCAACCGCGTGGTCGGGATCGGAAAACGTCGTGCTCCCCCCGTAGGTGACGCCGAAGAACGGCTTGATCTGCCATTCCGCCGAGGCGGGCCGCGCTGTTGCCATCGAGAGTGTGATCGTCACGATTCCAATCACGCCGATTCGCATGAGTCCGCGCCGGCCTACTTGATCACGAGCTGGAAGAAGACGCGCGCAAACGGCGATGCAGTGATGTTGCCCGCCGAGAGCGATGCCGGCTTCGACAGTCCTTCGCTGTTGGCCAGCAGAATCAGGGTGATGCCGCGCGCGGGCAGCGTCACGACGAGCGACGATGATGAGCCGTTCGCGCCCGCGCCGAACTGCCAGACGACGGGTTCGTTGTTGTAGGTCTGCACGAACCAGCCGTAGCCGTGAGGCAGAGACCCGTTCCGCCCGACCGGCGGCCGCCAGGCCGCCGCGAGCGTCTCCGGCCGAAGAAGCAGGGCGCCCTGCCGGAGACCCCTGTCGAACTTCGCGAAATCCAGCACCGTAGAGATCAGGCCGCCCGACGGCGTGATCGTCGTGGCCGCGTAGCTCGAGGCTGAGGCGCGGCCCTGCGCGTCGACCGAGTACGGCACGGCGAGACGGCCGAGGATGCTCCTAAAGCGATCCACCGCGAGGTCCGCGTCGGTGACGGCATCCGGCCCGGGCACCGAATCGGACATCGCCAGCTGGTCCAGCATGACGGTGACGGCGTGGCGGAACGTCAGGCCCTTGCAGGCGCTCACGGCGGAGGCGAGGACGTCCAGTCGCCCCGGCCGGTACGCGAACGTCGGGTCGTTCGGGTCGCCCGATGTGTGGCTAAGAATCTGGCCGATCGTGGCCGATGCGTCGGGGCTCGACGGGCTGAACGTACCTACTGGCGTGGCGAGGGTCAGCCGCCCGTCTTCGACGCAGCGGAGCACGAGCGTCGCGGCAAAAAGCTGGGTGAGACCGTCGAGATGGAACGGTGTATCGGTTCTGGTCGGGAGGGAACGCGACAGGTCCTGGTTGCCGAACGCCTGTTCCCAGGCGAGGCCGTCGTTGTCCATGATCGCGGCCGCCATCCCGGGGATGCCGGCCTGGACCCGTAAGGACTCCAAGTAGCCGCCGAGCAGCGCAAACAGCTGGTCGCGGGAAGGCGGAAGGGCCGCCGGAACCTGCAGCAGCGCGAGCGCGAGGACGGCAGCTATGGCACGCACTGTCATGAGATCATACATCTGGTCGTCTGGTGATTTGGTCGTCTGGTCATTTCATTGTTGTTAGATTGGCGGTAAATTGGCCAATCTGGGCAGAACTAACGACGGCAAACCGGCGTCTAAGAGCACGAAACTCCGCCTTATGTGCCGTTAATGGCCGGAAATGACGAGAAGGACCAAATGACCAAATTCATGTTCGCGATGTCATTGGCCGTGGCCCTCGTGGCTGGAAGCGTGTCGGTGTCGGCGCAGAAGCAGCAGCAGATCTTCATCAGCCTCACGACGCCGGATGGCAAGCCGGTGGAGGGTCTCCAGGCCGGGGACGTGTCCATTACCGAGAACGACGTCAATTGCAAGATCGTCAAGCTCGAAGCGGTCGACTGGCCCACCAAGCTTCAGGTGCTGGTCGACAACGGCCGGCCGAACACGACCCCCATCAACCCGCTCCGCGACGGGCTGAAGGCGTTGTTCGAAATGATGCCGGAGGGTACGGAGATGTCGCTGTACGTCACGGCCGGCACGCCCCGGGCGGTCGTCAAGCCGACCACTGAAAAACAGAAGCTGATTGACGGGATCGCCCTGGTC
Organism: uncultured Acidobacteriota bacterium; assembly: GCA_963712905.1. Taxonomy (GTDB): domain Bacteria; phylum Acidobacteriota; class Vicinamibacteria; order Vicinamibacterales; family CAVVIG01; genus CAVQJU01. Next base: position 259,431 of record CAVQJU010000011.1, read on the forward strand.
GCGCCGGACGGAGGCGCGGGCATGTTTTTCGACGCGCTGTCGGAAGCGGCCGAGCGGGTGGCCAAGGACAAGGTGCCGGGCTTCCCCGTGATTCTGATGGTGGGGTCGGACTTCGGCCAGGTGAAGGTGCTCGATCAGCCGTATCTGAAGCTGCAGCAGAACATCATCGACAAGGGCATCACGACCCACGTCACCGTCACCTCCGGGTCGGGCGGTACGGCCGGCGGAGGGGCGCAGACCGAGATCGGGCTGAACGTCACCAAGTTGAGCGGCGGCCGGTACGAAGGCATCACCGCCCCCAGCCGTCTCTCGACGCTGCTGCCCGAGATCGGGAAGAAAATTGCCGCGAGCGCGGAAAAGCAGCGCCACCAGTACCGGGTCACCTACGAGCGGCCGGACAAGCCCGCCGCACAGCCGAGCATCGGCGCCACCGTGAGGAAAGAAGGCGTCGTGCAGATGTCGCTGCGCGGCAACCTGCCCTAGCGGCGCCCAGACGATCAACGCAGAGCACGCCGAGCACGCAGATCGTTCGTCCGTGCGTGGGCGCGCCGCTCGCTGCCGCTTTGCGGCACCGCGTCGAGCGGCTCCGCGAGTTCTGCGGACTCCGCGTTCCCGTCGTCGGATCGTCTATCCGCTTGACATCTGCCGCGCGCCGAGTCTAGAGTACTACTGTGTTAGTTCAGTAGCACAGTAGGACATGCTCCTTCGCCCCAACCCCTCGTCCGGCGTGCCCATCTACCTCCAGCTGATGGAGCAGGTGAAGCACGCCATCGAAACGGGCGCCCTGCGCCCGGGCGACCAGCTGCCCGGCATCCGGCCGCTGGCCGAAGAGCTCGTCATCAACCCGAACACCGTCGCGAAGGTCTACCGCGAGCTCGAACACGAAGGCGTGATCGAACTGCGGCACGGTGCGGGCGCGTTCGTGTCGGCGAACGCGAGGGCAAAGAAGCTCACGGAGAGCCTGCGCGCGGGACAGGCCATCGTTGCGGCCGCGGTCGAGCGGCTCCGCGCGCGCGGCCTCTCCGACGAGGAGATCCGCAGGTTGTTCGAGGCGGAAATGACAGGCCTGATCCCGGCCACAAGGCCGGTCAGGCCGGGAGGCTCGCGTGGCTGATCCCTGGGCGATCGAAACGGCCGGATTGAAGAAGAACTACGGGGGCGTGGAGGCGGTGCGCGGGCTCGACCTCCAGGTGCCGGCCGGGTCCATCTTCGGCTTCCTCGGGCGCAACGGCGCCGGCAAGACGACCACCGTCAAGGTGCTGCTGGGGATGGCGCACCCGACGAGCGGACAGGCCCGGGTGTTCGGGCTCGACGCGGCCTCGCCGCCTGCGAGCGTCGAGATTCGGCGCCGGACCGGGTTCGTCGGGGAGGACAAGGACCTCGACGGCTACATGACGGTCGAGCAGATGATCCACTTCACAGCCGCTTTCTTCCCGGCGTGGCGGAAAGACTTGCAGCAGCGCTATCTCCGTGCGTTCGAGCTGCCGCTCGACCGGAAAGTGAAGGCGCTGTCGCGCGGCACGCGCACCAAGCTCGCTTTGCTGCTGGCGCTGTGCCGCGGCGCGGAGCTGCTGATCCTGGACGAACCGACCTCCGGCCTCGACCCGGCCGCGGCCGAAGAGGTCCTTCAGGCGCTGGTGGCTCACGTCGCGCGCGAGGAAATGACGGTGTTCTTCTCCTCGCACCAGCTGGCCGAAGTGGATCAGATCGCCGATCACGTCGCGATCATCGACGCCGGCCGCAATGTCGTCTCCGGCGCGCTCGACGACCTGCGCGAGCGCTATCGCCGCGTGCAGCTGGTGTTCGACGGTGCGGCGCCGGACGTGGCGTTCCGGTCGCCCGGGATCGAACGCGTCGCGCGCAAGGGCCGTGTGCTCACCGTCCTCTCGAGCGCGGGCGCCGAGCGGGTGGTGGAGGAGGCCCGTGCCCTGAACCCCGTGTCAGTCGAGGTGGGCACGGTCACGCTCAAGGAAATCTTCCTCGAGACGGTGGTCCGCGACGCGCTTCGGGTGGAGGACTGACATGCTCTGGCATAAGGCCTGGCTCGAAACGCGCTGGCGATTCCTGATCGGGCTGGCGCTGCTCGTCTGCTCCGCCTGCTTCGTCGTGATGTCGTATCCGTTCGTCCAGCGGCTCCTGTCACAACTGCCGAATCTCGACACCGCCGGGGAGGTGGGCCGGCAGGTCCGGCAGCGCGCGGATCTGCTGGCGCACTTACCGCGGATACGTCTGGTCGCAGTGGTTCGGTCAGAACATGGCGCAGGCCTGGACGCTCTGTGCCGCCGTCATCGGCACGGGCGGGCTGCTCAATCAGGCGTCGCGGGGCGCGCTGTACACGCTCTCGATGCCTGTGTCGCGCCACCGTCTGCTCGGTGTTCGGGCCTCGCTGAGCCTCGCCGAGCTGTTCGCCCTCGCATTCATCCCGTCGCTCGCGCTCCCCGTGCTGTCGCCGCTCGTCGGGGAGAGCTACGGCGTCCCCGACGCCCTCGTGCACGCCAGCTGCCTCTTCGTCGGAGGCTCGGTGTTCTTCAGCCTGGCGTTCCTGCTGTCTACCGTGTTCAGCGACGTGTGGCGCCCCGCGCTCATCACGCTCCTCGCCGCGGGCGCCCTGAGCATGGCCGAACAGGTGTTCCACAGGTCGTTGCCGTCCGTGCTGTTCTTCGTGATGAACGGCGAAGGCTACTTCCGGGGCACGGGCGTGCCGTGGCTGGGCCTCGCCAGCCGCGCCGTCATGTCCGCCGGGCTGATCTACGGCGCGATGGTCAACATCGCCCGCCAGGACTTCTAAGAAACAAAGGAGAGCGTCATGAAGAAGATGATGTTGATGCTGGTGTTGTTGACCGGTCCGGCCGCCGTCGCCCAGAGCCCCGACCCGTCGGGCCACTGGGTGGGATCGATTCAGATTCCCGGGCGCGAAGTGGCCTTCGCGATCGATCTCGCGCGCACACCGGGGGGAGAGATGGCCGGCGCCATCAGCGTGGACGATGCCGACGGCGTCCCGCTCGCGAGCATCACGGTGGCGGGCCGATCGGTTGCGTTCTACAGCCGCTCGGATCAACCGCTGACCGGCACGCTGTCGGAAGACGGCGCGCGGATATCCGGGGACGCCACCTTGAGCGGCTACTCGCTGACGTTCACCATGAAGCGGACGGGCGACGCGCGCCTCTCACCGCCGCCGATGAGCGACGCCGTCAGCAGGGAGCTCGAAGGCACGTGGCACGGCACGCTGCAGGCCAACGGCCTGACGCTGCACGCGCTGCTGACGTTGACGAACCAGCCGGGCGGAAAGGCCATCGGGCGTGTCGTCAGCGTCGACGAAGGCGGCCTGACGCTTCCGGTCGTTGTCGTGCAGCGCGGATCGCGCGTGGAGTTCGAGCAGAAGGGCGTGCCCGGTTCCTACTCGGGCGAGCTGAACGCCGGCGGCACCGAGTTGACGGGCACGTTCACCCAGCGCGGCGTCAGCATCCCGCTGACCTTCACCCGGAACGCCAGGTGAACTGCTTCACGCACGGCGGGAAGGCGGCGGTGGGAACCTGCGCGCTCTGCCAGAAGGGGGTGTGCCGGGAATGCGTGGCCATGGACGCCCCCAGGCTCGTCTGCGCCGGCTGTGTCGAGCGGCGGGAATCCGCGGGGTACAGCTGGGGATGGTACGGCTACGGCTTCGAATACAAATCCGGGACGACCATCGCCGGCTGGCCGCTCGTGCACGTCTGCAGCGGCTTCGACCCGGTGACGATGCGCCCGCGGATCGCGCGCGGCATCGTCGCGATCGGCAACATCGCTGCCGGCGGGCTGGCGATCGGGGGCGTCGCGTTCGGCCTGGTTGCCGTGGGCGGCGTGTCAATCGGCGTGCTGGCGGCCGTCGGCGGGCTGGCGGTGGGCGCCGGTGTCTCGGTCGGCGGGCTGGCGATCGGGTCGATCGCCGTCGGAGGGGCGGCGATTGGCTTTTCGTACGCGATCGGCGGCCGCGTTTGATAGAGTCTTAACCCATGTCCACTGTCACGCTTCACACTCCCGGTCGCATCAACGGATTCGACACACCCAACCGCCTCGTCATGGCGCCGATGACACGATGCCGCGCCGAAACGCAGGGCGTTCCGTCCGCTCTCGCCATCGAATACTACGTGCAACGCGCCGGCGCCGGCCTCATCATCACCGAGGGCACGGCGCCCTCGGCCGTGGGACAGGGTTACGTCCGGACGCCGTCGATCTACTCGCCCGAGCAGGTGGCCGCCTGGAAGAAGATCACCGACGCGGTCCATGCGAAGGGCGGCCGCATATTCGTCCAACTCATGCACGTCGGCCGTATCGGGCACAGCGCGAACCGGTTCACGACCGAGCCGCTCATCGCGCCGTCGGCCATTCGGGCGGCCGGACAGATGTGGACCGACGCGCAGGGCATGCAGGACAACGACATGCCGCGGGCGCTCGAGTCGCGTGAAATCGCCGGCGTGATCGAGACTTTCGCGCAGGCAACCCGCAACGGCCTGGCCGCGGGCTTCGACGGCGTCGAACTGCATTCGGCGTCCGGATATCTGCCGATGCAGTTCCTCTCGACGGGCGCCAATCAGCGTACGGACGCGTACGGCGGCACGCTGCAGAACCGCCTCCGCTTCGTCATCGAAACGCTCGAAGCCATGATCAACGCGGCCGGCTCGGCGTCGCGCATCGGGATCAAGATCAGCCCCGCGATGCCCTTCAACGACATTCAGGACGACAACCCCGCGGAGACCTACACGGCGCTCGTGAAGGCGATTTCGCCGATGGGGCTCGCATACCTGCACGTGCTGCAGACTGCGCTGCCGAACACGTTCGAGATGCTCCGTCCGCTGTTCAAGGGCCCGTTCCTCGCCGGCGGCGGGTTCTCCAGCGAGTCGGGCGATGCGATGCTCGCCGCGGGCAAGGCCGACTACATCGTGTACGGCAAGCTCTTCGTCGCGAACCCCGATCTGCCGGCGCGCTTCGCGAAGAAGGCCGACCTGAACGTGCCCGATCCCAACACGTTCTACTCGGCGGGAACGCAGGGATATACAGACTACGCGCCGCTCTAGCCGCCGACCGTATCGCTGAGTTCGCGCCGGGCCTTTGCACAACCAGTGTGTAAAGGCCCCGTTTCTTCTTGAATCGCCCGCCCCCGCCGCTGAAAACTGGTCTTCCGTCGAAGTGCCGCTATGCCTGCTCTGCCACCGCAGCGCCGCCCTGGCCTCGACCTGTTCATCGATCGATGTCAGTTGCTGGCCGGCCGCATCGTCGCGGCGACGCCGGCCGAACTGCTCGTCGAACTCCACGAGATCACGTCAGCCATTCCGGGCGGCTTGACGGTAATCGAGCAGCGGCTGGTGCGCAGCGTGCTGAGCCAGACCTGCGGCCGCATCGTCCGCACGGTCTCCCTCGACAGGCATGCAGAGATTCGCTGAAGCGTTCCTCGCCTGGGAGAGTGTGCCGTTCGACGACGGGGAATGGCGGAGGGCGTGGTCCCGGCTCGTGGCGTCGTGCGGCGCTGCCCTCGGCGGGGCTTCCCCGGTGGTGGACGGGACGACCGAAGGACCCGCGCACCCGGAGCGCGGCGCGAGCGCCTGTGTCGACCGCGTGCTGCGCCTCATCGACGCCCGCTATCGCGATCCCGATCTCAGCCTGTGCGACGTTGCGAGACAAGTGAACATGTCCCCCTGGCACGTGGCGCGGACGCTGACACGCCAGACCGGACACGGGTTCGTCGCCCACCTGCGCCGCGCGCGCGTGACGGAGTCCCGCCGGCTGCTCGTGGAGAACCGGCTCAGCATGAAAGAGATTGCCGCGGCGGTCGGCTACGCGCATCGCAACCGGCTCGACAGAGACTTCATGCGGATGTGCGGCGTGACGCCGTCGGCGTTTCGCAGCCACGCCATCGCGCTGGGGCGCGATCCACGGAACGCCAGCTCAGCCACATGGCAAGAAACGATGCGAGATCGCAAGAAATGATGCGCCTTTCACGTTGACGCCTTTCGCGCCATGCCGGACGATCGCACTGCGTTTCTTGCTGAAGGAGTGCGCACATGGCTGACGAACGGCTCGAACAGGCTCTCCGTTTCCGCCCCTGGCACGTCGGCGATCCGGCAGTGCTCGTGGACTCGATCCTCGCGCAGGTCGAAATCGATCAGCGAAAGGTGATTCTCGGCCACTACCTCGACTCGGTCGCCGCCACGTACGAGGCCAACCTCAAGTTCGTGCAGGGTGTGCGTTCGGTGATCGGACGCGCCAAGTAGCACATGTCGGCGTCGTTCCCGCTGAGAGTCGTCGATGCGCGGACGCCCGCGCCGCTCCGCGATACGTCGCGTCCCGTGCTGCTCATCGGTTTTCAGCGGCACTCGAACCTGGGGCTCGGCTATCTCGCGTCGAATCTGCGGCGGCACGGCTACCGGGTCGAGGTGTTCGACTTCGAGATGGATCGCGCCGCCATTCTCGAGGCGGCCCGGTCGCTCGACCCGGTGCTCGTGGGGTTCTCGCTGATCTTCCAGTCCTACGCGGCGTGGTTCGGATCGTTGATCGCCTACCTGCGCGACAACGGGGTCACGTGTCATTTCACGATGGGCGGGCACTTCCCGAGCTTGAGCTACGAACGCACGCTCGAACTCATTCCCGAACTCGACAGCGTGGTGCGATTCGAGGGAGAGGAGACGCTGCTCGAACTCGTGGACCGGCTCGGGTCGGATGGGGACTGGCACGATGTGGCGGGCCTGGCGTATAGGGACGGCCCGGTGGTCGTCGCCTCGGCGATGCGCGCGCTCGTGGACGACCTCGACACGCTGCCGTACCCGGAACGCACGTTCAAGCGGAACGCCATCCTGGGCCGCAACGTCACGCCCATGCTGGCGAGTCGTGGCTGCGCGCGCACCTGCTCGTTCTGCTCGATTCACATGTTCTACCGGACCGCGCCCGGGCGAAGGTCGTCCGCACCCGCAAGCCGGCGGAAGTCGTCGGCGAGATGCGGATGCTGCTCGACCAGCACGACGTCACGATCTTCCTGTTCCAGGACGACGACTTTCCGCTCTTCGGACCGGTGTGGCGGCGGTGGGCCGAGGACTTCGTCGCCGAGCTCCACCGGGCCGATCTCCCGGGCCGCGAGGCCTGGAAGATGAACTGCCGTGCGGACGCCGTCGATCGCGAACTGTTCGTCGAGATGCGCGACGCGGGCCTGTACCTGGTGTACATGGGCCTCGAGTCGGGCACCGAAGACGGACTCAAGACGCTGCACAAGCAGATCAGCGTCGAGCAGAACATCCGCGCCGTCGAAATCCTGAAGGAGATCGGGCTCATTTTCGAATACGGGTTCATGCTCTTCGACCCGTCGACCACGTTCGAAACCGTCCGCGCCAACGTGGGCTTCCTTCGCACGATCGTCGGCGACGGAAGCGCCGGCGTGACGTTCGGCCGGATGGTCCCGTACGACGGAACGCCCATCAAGGACGACCTCGAACGGAGGGCCGGCTCCGCGGGGACGTGGGCAAACCCGATTACGACTTCCTCGACCCGCGCCTGACCGAGTTCTACGAAGCCGTCAGCCGCATCGTCGACGTGACCGGCTGGACCCATGGCTACCGGGCGCTCTCCCCGGCGTTGAACTTCGCCTGGGATGAGGTGGCGATAATCGAGCAGCTGTTTCCGATCGTTCCCGATCTCCAGTCCTACAAGGCGTCCCTGCGCAGCATCACGGCGGCCAGCAACGAGGATCTCCTGCGTGTGATCGAGGACACGGCGTCGGCGGTGGAGCAGGGTCGCCCGCAGGTGTGGTCCGCGGAGGTTCTCCAGGGCCGTTGCCGCGATTTCGTGGATCGCCTGGTGAGCACGCGCGACGCCTTCGTCCTGCGCAATCAAGCATTGTTGCTCGAAGCCCTTCAACGGGATGCTCAGCCAGCCTGATCCCTTTCAGGCTGAATGCCTCGCCGACCCGCACGCGTGCTACGCGCGCCTGCGTGCAGAAGAACCGATCCATCGCACGGCCCAGGGGTTCTGGGTCGTCACGCGCTACGATGACGTCGCGTTCGTCCTGCGCGACCCGCGCTTCGGCCGCGGCGGCTTCGGCGAGACGCTCGGCGCATCGATGCTGTTCCAGGACCCGCCGGCGCACACACGGGTCCGGACGCTGGTGAGCAAGGCGTTCACCTCGCGTGACGTCGAGAAGCTCCGGCCCCACATCCAGCAGACCGTAGATGGCCTGATCGAACGTGTACGCGGCGCCGGCACGATGGACGTGGTCGCCGACGTGGCGTTTCCGCTGCCGATCAGCGTGATCTCGGCCCTGATCGGCGTGCCGGTGGCCGACCGCGCGCGGTTTCAGGAGTGGTCGCGCGATATTGCCGCCGGCCTGGACGCCGCCTCTGTCGAGTCAGACTCCGCAGTCCTCGCCCGCGGCTACGCGGCCCACGAGTCCATCGCCGAGTATTTCCGCGACCTCATTGCGATGAGGCGGCGATGCCCGCAGGACGATCTGTTGTCGGCGCTGATCGCGGTCGAGGAGGACGGCGACCGGCTCGACGACGTCGATCTCCTGGCCACCTGCGGCCTGCTCTTCGTCGCCGGACACGAAACGACGGTCAACCTCATTGGCAACGGCATGCTGGCGATGCTGCAGCATCCGTCGGAACTGCGCCAGCTGCGCGATGATCCCGGGCTTCTGCCCGGTGCGATCGAGGAGGTGCTGCGGTACGAGAGTCCGATTCAGCGGGCGGGGCGCATGTCGACCGCCGACGTGGAGGTGTGCGGACGCCTGATCGCCAGGGGCGCGATCGTATCGGCGGTGCTGAGCGCGGCCAACCGCGATCCGGCGTGTTTCCCGCAGCCTGAGTGTTTCGATATCAAGAGAGAAAACAACCGGCACCTGGCATTCGGGCGCGGCGCGCACTTCTGCCTCGGGGCGCCGCTGGCACGGGCTGAAGGCCAGATCGCCGTCGGCACGCTGGTCAACCGTCTCCCCGAGCTCGCCCTCGTGAGCGATTCGCCAGAATGGCGGCGCTCCACGGAGGTGCGGGGGCTCAAGGCGCTCCCCGTTACCTTTTGACACAGGGCCTGAAGGTCTGCGCCGCGACGGTGTGCTACATTCTCAGCGTGATGCGATCAGCTGCGTTCGTCGCCCTCTTCATGGCGTCCGCCCTGCCGGCGTTTGCCCATCACGGCGGCGGCACGTTCGACTTGAGCAAGTCCGTCACCTACAACGGGACGCTCACGAAGGTCGAACTGGTCAACCCTCACTCGTGGCTCTACTTCGACGTCAAGGATGCGGACGGCAAGGTGTCGCACCACCGCTGCGAGATGCGGTCGGTGCACGTGCTGCGCCGATCGGGCTGGGCGAAGGAGCAGTTTCCCGTCGGCGTCCCGATCGTCGTCGAGGCGGCGCCGGACCGGGCGGATCCGAATTCGTGCTACCTCAACACGATCAGGTTCAACGACGGCACGCACATGGACCGGTACGGCCAGTACGTGAAGGGCACCGGCGGCGCGCTGACCGAGGTCCGGGGGCCGATCGTGGCGCCGGCCGCCGCGGGCCGTCCCGAGCGGCGTCCCTCGGGCGAACCGAATATCTCCGGTGACTGGGCGCCCGAGCAGCTCGTCATGGCCAACCCGCGCGGCACCGGCGGCGGACTCGTTCCGCTGGGCACGCTTCCCCAGGTCGACGCGGCCGGCGGACCTGCGCGGGGAGGCGGCGGACGCCGAGGGGCCCCGCCTGCCGGTCCGCGCCTCTACGGCGGATCCGAGCTGACCGAAGCCGGCACGCAGGCCGCGGCGAGCTTTGCCCAGGCGGACAACCCGCGCTTCAAGTGCGAGACGACGAGCATCGTCTTCGACTGGACGTTCGACGGTCCGGTGAACCGCATCACGCAGAACAAGGACACGATCGAGCTGCTCTACGGGCAGATGGGGTTGAAGCGCACGATCTACATGAACGTGAAGGACCATCCCGCCGGCACGAAGCTGACGCGCGCGGGCCACTCGATCGGCCGGTGGGAGGGCGACACCCTCGTCGTCGACACCGCCCGGTTCCTGCCGGGCGTCCTCAACGCGCCGGTCCGCAACAGCGACAAGCTTCACGTGGTCGAACGCTTCACGCTCGACCCGAAGACGATGAAGCTGACGCGCGCCTACGAAGCGGACGATGCGATGTACCTGAAAGGCGTGTACAAGGGGTCGGATGTGATCGGCATCGCCGACGCGCCGTACGCGAAGGACCAGTGCAAGGAGCAGGGCTTCATCAACTATTCGAAGCAGGCTGCTAAGTGATCGGACTGGGAGGCTGCCAATGACGCGGTCGGTTGTGACGTCTGTCGTGTTCGCCGGAGCGTTGCTGTTCGCCGTCCCGGCACAGTCTCACCACAGCAACGTCGCCTACGAGGTGACCAAGGTCATCACGATCACCGGCGAGGTCAAGGAATTCCGCTGGGTGAATCCCCATACCTGGCTTCATGTGATGGTCGATGACGGAAAGGGCGCGAAGGTCGAGTGGCAGGTCGAAGGCCGCGCGCCCGGCGTGCTTCTTCGGGCCGGCTGGACGAAGACGTCGCTGATGCCCGGCGAGAAGGTGACCGTGGACATGAGCCCGGCCAAGGACGGCACGAAGGTCGGAATCATCGCGCGGGTCACCAAGGCGGACGGCACCATCCTGTCCAACCAGCCGGTGCTCCAGTGAAGGGCCTCATCCTCGGCGCGGCGATCGCGATCAGTTTCGTGCTGAGTCCGTCGCATCTCTCGGCCCAGAACGCCGCGTCGGCGGCCGCGAGTGCCACGCCTCCGGACTTTTCGGGCGTCTACTACCCGGCGAACGAAGGCCGGGGCGGCGCCGGACGCAGGGGAGGTCCGCCGCCGGCGGGCGCGCAGCGTGGAGCGCCGCCGCCGCGACCGACGCAGTCGGCGCCCCTCTCGGACGGCTCGCAGGGCCGGTCGCCCGACGCGCCGTCGCTCACGCCGGAGTATCTCGCGAAGTGGGAAGTGATGCGGAAGTCGCGCATCGCCGGCTCGTACGAGTACGACAACAGCGCCAAGTGCCTGCCTCCCGGGATGCCCGCCATGATGAACATGGCGTACGGCATGGAAGTGATGCAGTCGAAGGACAAGATCACGTTCTTCAGCGAGCTGAACGACGCGCTGCGGCGTGTGTATCTGGATGGGCGGAAGCCGACGCAGAAGGTTCTGGACGATCCCACCTACGCCGGCTACTCGACCGGGCACTGGGAAGGGGACACGCTGGTCGTGGACACGGTGGCGTTGAACGACCTCACGTTCATCGAAGGGTTCACACCCCACAGCACGGCGATGACGGTGAAGGAGCGGATCCGGTTCAACACCTCCGGCCTGCTCGAAGATCACATCGTCGTCACGGATCCGATCGCGCTGACGAAGCCCTGGGAAGTCACGCGGACGTACCGGCGTGCGAGCGCCGGTAACGATCAGCTCAGGGAATTCGCCTGTCCGGAAGGACTCGACCCGTTCGCGAAGAAGTAGGGCGGCCCTTTCAGGGCCGCCGTCGACGCGGGGCTGAACGGCCCGCGCTACTTTTCCCGTTGCAGCACGAAGCGCTGCGCGCGGCGGTTCGTGACGATTTCCGCCGTGTAGAGGTTGCCCTTCGAGTCGGCCGCCATGTGGTGGACGATGTTGAACTCGCCGGGACCGGCGCCGCGCATCCCGACGATGCCGATCTGGCTCATTGTCTTCCGATCGAAAACGACAACACGCATGGGCCCGGAATCGACGACATAGAGAAACTGCTGCTGTTCGTCTGACGAGAACGAGAAGCCCGCCGGCACCGGCACCACGGCTGCGTCTTCGTTCGTGACGCGCACGGTCCGCAGATACTTCCCGGCCGCGGTGAACAGCTGGATCCGGTTGTTGATGCGGTCGGCGACGTAAACCGTTCCGTCGTTCGACACCTTCACCGCGTGCGGCAGGCCGAACTGCTGCGGCCCTTCCGTGCCGGGTTCCTGCGGCTGCGGCACCGGCGGGTTCGGTTTCATTTCCGGCGTCGGGGCGTTGCCGAAGGCGCCCCACATGCGCTTGAACTTCCCCGTGTTCGTGTCGAAGACGACGATGCGCTGATCGCCGTAGCCGTCGGCGACGTAGATCTCGTTGGCGCGCGCGTCGACGAAAGTGTCCGCGGGCTGATGGACGTTTTCGGTGTCCGTGTTGCCCTTGCTCTGACCGCGATGGCCGATCTGCATGACGAGCTTTCCCGCCATCGTGAACTTCAGGATCATGTCGTCGCCGGTCCCGGGCGACGTGGGTCTCGGCCAGCCGCCGTTGCCGCTGATCCAGACGAAGTCTTTCGCGTCGACGAAGATCCCGTGCTCGCGCTCGGGCCAGTCGTAGCCCGCGCCATCGCCGCCCCAGCTGGCCAGGAGTTTCCCGGCGCTGTCGAACTCGAGCACCGGCGGCGCGGCCTGCGCACGTTTCTCGGCCGGAATCGAGCGCGGCCTGTGCAGCACCCAGATGTGATCGCGCGAGTCGGTCGCGATCGACGTCACCTCGCCCAGCACCCAGTTATTGGGAATCGACGGCCACGCGGGATCGACCGCGAATGTCGGCGCTCGCAGCGCGCCCGTTTGCTGTGCGGCGGTCGTGGTGATCGCAACGGCGGTCGCGGCAGCCATGGCGATGGCCGACAGCGATCGTCTGGCACTAGTGGTCATCGTGACACTCCGGAAACGGAAAGGCATTGTCTGAACGGGGTCTGAACAAAGGCTCGGCGCCGTGCAACTTCTCGAGACGGCTTTTGTAACTGAATTATTGCCCGTTATGTACGGCCGGGCCAGCCTAGAATTTATCTCCCCGCGCATCAACCCGCTCAACCGGTGGGTGCCATTGGGAAAAGGGAGATGCGACATGACCAGAGTGAGCCGACGCGGGTGTGTGTCCTTCGGCGTCGCGTGCGCGTTGACGATTGTTGCTGCCGCCGCGCCGGCGCACGCGGATGAGATCTGGGTGGCGCCGACGGCGCAGCAGGATCTTGGCGGCCTGGGGATCGCCAGCAACTTTGTGTGGCCGGCGTCAGCGATTGGCGCCGTCCGCCTGGCGTGGAGCGTCCCTGAGAACTTCCAGTATTTCAAATACGCGAAGCTCGTCCTGATCCCGCACGGTGCCGGCGGCCAGGGTCTGGTGCACCTCTTAGTCTGTCCTGCCCAGAACAACGACCTGGTGGTCGGCCCCAACTGCATCGCCCGGCCCGGCGTGGCCTATCCGGGTCCGCCGAATCGGCTGATCGAAGTGGACATCAGCGGCTTCATCGGGCCGAGCGTCGGCCCGGCAGGCACGGGCTACATGGCCGTGCTCGCCTACACGACCCCCAACACCACGACGGACCACATCGTCGGCCTGCGGTTCGAGTACGAGCCGAAGGCGCCGACTGGTGTGGCGACGCTCGGCGCGAACACGTTTACCGGCACGCAGACCGCGCCGGCGTTTGTCGGAAGCGGAGCGGGGCTAACCGGCCTGCCATTTCCGGCCGGTGCCGCCACGCTGGGCGCCAACACGTTTGGCGGGACCCAGACCGCGCCGGCGTTTGCCGGCAGCGGCGCGGCGCTGACCGGCGTCGCCAAGCTGGGGGCGAATGTCTTCACCGGTTCGCAGACCATACAGTCTGGCACCCTCGACCTTGATGACGCGACTGCCGCAACGGGCCACATCACGAAAGGCGGTGAGCGGTTCCTGCACGACTTCGGCCCCGGCAACGTCTTCCTTGGCAGGGGCGCCGGAAACTTCACGATGACCGGCGCTGGGAACACCGGCGTTGGGGAGCAATCGCTCCTTTCGAATACCACCGGTGTCATGAATTCCGCGTACGGGGCTCAGGCGCTCTGGCAAAACACGACTGGCCGCGAAAACACAGCCATCGGCTCTTTCGCGCTCGGCACCGCCCGCGAGGGGCGCAGTAACGTGGCTGTGGGCGCGTCCGCGGGAGCGTTCTCGACTGGGTCAGACAATATCTATCTGGGCACCAACGTGTTTGGTTCGCTGGGGGTGTCCGAGTCGAACACGATGTACCTCGGAAAAATCGGAACTCAGACCACGACGTTCATCGCGGGCGTGCGCGGCATCACGACGGGCGCTGCGAACGCGATTCCGGTGGTGATCGACTCAAATGGCCAGCTCGGCACCGTGTCCTCGTCCATCCGTTTCAAGGAAGACGTCCACGACATAGCCGACGTCAGCGGCAGGCTGCTGCAGCTGCGGCCGGTCACGTTCCGTTACACGCAGGCGTACCGCGACGGCGCGAAGCCGATCCAGTACGGGCTGATTGCCGAGGAAGTCGCCGACGTGTTTCCCGAGCTGGCGGTGCGCGGCGCCGATGGCCAGGTGGAGACCGTGCACTACGAAACGCTGAACGTCCTGCTGTTGAACGAATTCCAGAAACAGGCCGGACGCCTCGAAGCGCTCGAACGACAGCTGAATGAGCTGAAAGCCGGGCGCTAGATCACAACGTTGAACGCAGAGATCGCAAAGAACGCAGAGATCTCAGGTACATTTTGAAACTCTGCGATCTCTGCGTGCTCTGCGTTCAAGTCCGTGACACTAACGGCCGCGCTGCTTGTAGAACGCCTTCGCCGCCTTGTGCATCTGTTTCCACCGGCGCTTCACCTCGGCTTCGCCGGCTTTGTCGTGTTTGCGCGCTTCGAACGCCGCCTCCCGCCGCAGGCCGCTGATAGTTCGCCAGCCGGTCCTCGTCCAGCCGGCCGTTCGCGACCGCCTCCATCACCGCGCAGCCGGGCTCTGACCCGTGCGCGCAGTCCTCGAATCGGCATCCCCGCGCGAGCTCCGCGATGTCGTCGAACGCCTGCTCGACCGACGATTCGTCCGACCAGAGCTGCAGCTCGCGCATCCCCGGCGTGTCGATCGAGGAGCGCGCCGCCGGGCAGTTCGATCAGCTGCCGCGACGTCGTCGTGTGCCGTCCACGCCCGTCCGACTCCCGGACCGCGCCGACGGCCAGGCGATCGCCGCCGAGGAGCCGGTTGATGAGCGTCGACTTGCCGACGCCGGACATGCCGAGCAGGGCCACCGTGTGCGCCGGCTGCAGGTATGGCGACAGCACCGACCGGCCGTCGTCCGCGAGCGCGCTCACGGACACGACGTCCACGTGGGGGAGCCGCGCGCGAATCGCGGCGCACTCGCTTTCGGGGTCGTCGCTCAGGTCGGACTTGTTGAGGACGACGACCGGCACGGCGCCCGCGTCCCACACCATCGTGAGGTAGCGTTCGAGCCGCCGCGGGTTGAGATCCTGCGTCGAGCGCGGTCACCAGGAAGATCGTGTCCACGTTCGCCGCGATGATCTGCTCGGCGGCCGCCGGACCGGCCGCCGCCCGCGAGACGGTGCTGCGGCGCTCCAGCCGCACGATGGATGATCGATGCCGCTGCTCGCCACGCCCACCCAGTCGCCGACCGCGGGGAAATCCGCCGCGGAAGACGACTCGTGGCGGAAGCGCCCGCTGACTTCCGCCCAGCCCCGGGCGTCGCCGTCGACGCGATACAGACCGCGCTGCTCCTCGACGATGCGCGCCCACGCGAGGCCCGCACGAACCTCGTCGTGTTCGTACTGCTCAATCTGCTGTTCGAAGAAACGGTTCCAGCCCCAACGTTCGAGTGAAGACACTTCGACCTCTCTTTTGGTATTCGCAACAGGTTGTTGGGAAGAGAGAGGGACGGGCCGCTAACTAGTCAGATTCGAGAAGGCGAACCCGTCCCCGGAAGTTTCTTCGGCAGCACGCATCAGGACAGGCCCTCCTTTCAGCTGGCTATGGTAACCGATTTTCCCAAGTAGTGCAGGCCTTCAGGCCTGCCGTGACACGCGCTCGATTTCGTGGACCCGGGTGATGTCCACCGCCACGCGCGACCTCGTATCGGCCTGGACGAACATCGACTGGAATCGCGCGTGCCAGACGATCTCGTCGGCGCGGTAGGACGAACGGACGTGGACGGTCTGCTCCAGCGCCTCGTCCACGCCGGACAGCAGGACGAGGATTTCGGCTTCCGCGCGCTCGAGGTCTTCCGGCGTCCGTCCCGCCAGCGGACTGCCGGCGTCGATGGGATGCACGATAGTCCACGACAACGGAAAGAACGTGACCTTGTTCCGCTCGAGCGCGAGCGGCGTATACCGCCGCACCAGGCCGCCGCGGCCGTCGGCTTCCATCGCGCTGAAGAGCACCTGTGCCTCGAGCTCGATGATCTCGTTCCGGCGCCGGTTCGCGAGCCTGAACATGAGGCCCTCACCGGTCCCGTACGGTCCGACGATCGCGTTGCGGCTGAACAGGAGCGCGGCGGTCGGCCTGGTGAACCGGGCAAACAGCAGGCCTGTGGCCAGCGCCTGATACATCAGGCCCACGAGCGCTTCGACGGTCACCACGAGGTTCGCGGCGACGCCGTTGGGCGCCATCTGTCCGTAGCCGATTGTCGCAAACGTTTCGATGCTGAAGAAGAACGCGCGGCCGAACGCTCCGCCGAACATGGCCGTGCCGGCCCCCACCAGCGCCTCCTGACCGCACGCCAGGTAGGCGAAGGCGAACAGGAAGTTCAGCGTGAGGTAGCTCGCGCCGACCACGCCGAGGAATCCGGTCCACGAAATCGTCAGCAGCAGGTGATACGGGGCGAAGCTGTCGAGAAATCCGAGTCCGTACCGCGCCACGTTGAAAGACCCGTCGTGGTTGAGGAGCCGTTGCCGGCTCTCGCGGCTGACCACCGAGCCGAACCCGAGATCGCGGTCGCGCGCCTGATCGTCCGGCGATGGGCGCGGCGCGAGCGGGCTGGGTTCGAACGACGTCTGGGATGTCATTCGGACATGGTACGCTGACCGCATGCCGCAGCTCGAACGTCTGTTCGCCAACAACGCCGCCTGGGCGGCCCGCATGCTGGAGCGCGACCCGCGTTTTTTCGCACGCTTGCAGGAACAGCAGAAGCCCGAATATCTCTGGATCGGCTGCTCGGACAGCCGCGTGCCGGCGAACGAGATCGTCGGGCTCGCGCCCGGCGAGCTCTTCGTCCACCGCAACATCGCCAACGTCGTCGTGCACACCGATCTCAACTGCCTCTCGGTGCTGCAGTTCGCGATCGACGTGCTCGGCGTGCGCCACGTGATCGTCACCGGGCACTACGGCTGCGGAGGCGTGCGCGCGGTGTGGGAGAGGGAAAAGGTCGGCCTGAGCGACAACTGGCTGCGGCACGTCGAGGACGTCCGGCAGCAGCACGAGCCCGCATTGAACGCCCTCGCCCCGGGGGCGGCCCTCGATCGCCTGTGCGAGCTGAACGTGATCGAGCAGACGCGCCACGTGTGCGAAACGACGTCGGTGCAGGACGCCTGGGCGCGCGGCCAGGCACTCTACGTGCACGGCTGGATTTACGGGCTGGACAACGGCCGCCTGCACGACCTGGGCTTCCTCGCGAGGCACCAGGACGACGTGCGCCCCGGGTACGCTCGCGCGATCGGGACGCTTCTGAAGTAGCGCGGGCCTTTCAGGCCCGCGAGCGGCGGACCTGAAAGGTCCGCCCTACGTAGCGCCTTGGGTAATATACGCAGATGGAAGTCCGGCTGTTTCCCAACTTTCGGCGGCCGGGCGTCGGCCTGAAGCCGCGCCGCGACGGCCAGCGGCCGTTCCTGCCGCAGCACGCCCGCCACTGCCCGGTGCTCGAAGCCGGCAGCTCGCTGGGATTTCTCGTCTACCCGCCGCTCGCGGCTGAAGAGTCCTACAGCATCGAGTACAGCGGGGAGGGGCGCTACCAGTTCGTGTATTACGTGAACCCGGCCGGCAAGGAGTGGCTGGCGATCTTCTCCGTCACGGTCGTGCTGCCGGTCGGCGGCATCGGGGCCTTTCGCGAGGAAGTCGCGCTGATGGCGCAGAAGGCCGGCGTCACGCGCGAAGAGGCCCTGCACACGATGCGGACGTTCATCGTGCCGGAGGACCTCGGCACGCCGCCCGGCGGGCTGACGCTGCGCGGGGCCTGGAACTTCCAGACGCCGCCGGGCTGGGACTCGGTCTACACGCCGGTGTTCAACATGATCGAGCGGCCCATCGCGCCGATGCTCATCGTGCGTGTGGAAACCGACTGGTACATGAACGAAACGGAGTTCCGCTACGTGCTGCAGCCGGGGGAAATGCTGGCCGGGGGCCACAGCCAGCCCATCGGCCAGGTGTTCTTCGTGCCGCGCGAGGAGGTCTCGCTGCGGACGTGCACGGATGAGGAACTGGACGCGATCCGCGCCGCGCAGGCGGAGTTCGCGCGCGAAAAAGAGGCCCACACGGTCAAGACCTCCTACGGCATGACATTCAGCCCCCACTACCTGCGATCGAGCCGCTCCGCCAAGCCGTAAGCACGGTAGAATGACCCCGAAAAGGGGAGGCGATTTGAGGGGCTGGGTGACCGCGCTCCTGGTCGTAGGCTGCGTCGCCGCAACGGCGCCGGGCGTCCGGACTGCGCCTGCCCCCGCCCCGAAAGCTCTGATCGATCAGTATTGCCTCGGCTGCCACAGCCAGCGCCTGCACACCGGCGGCCTCGACCTCGAAAGCCTCAGCGCCGGCGCACCGGGCGGAAACTCCGAGACGTGGGAAAAGGTCATCGCCCGGCTGCGCGCCGGTTCGATGCCGCCGCCCGGACGGCCGCGCCCGGACAAGGCGACGTATCACGCGGCGGCCGTCGCCCTCGAGGAGGAGATCGACCGCGCGTGGACGGCGCACCCCGAGCCGGGGCGGATCGGCGCCGTCCATCGGCTGAACCGCGTCGAGTACAGCAACGCGGTGCGCGATCTGTTCGGGATCGATCCGCTCAGCCTCGACGTGAAGTCGCTCCTGCCCGGCGACGAGACGGCTGACGGGAGCTTCGACAATTTCGCGGACAGCCTGTCGATTTCGACGGCGCATCTCGAGCGGTATCTCTCAGTCGCCCGGCAAATCACGCGCATCGCCACGGGCCTGCCGCCGGCGAGCCCCGGCAGCGAGCGCTACGAGATCCCGCTCTTCGTCATCCAGGACGACCGCCAGAGCGAGGATCTCCCGCTCGGCTCCCGCGGCGGCCTCGCCATCCGGCACAACTTCCCGGTCGACGGCGAGTACCTGATCAAGATCCGGCTGCAGCGGCAATACCAGGATTACCTCAAGGGCATGGGGTGGCCGCAGCGGCTCGACGTCCGGCTGGACGGCAGGCTGCTGAAGCGCTTCACGGTCGGCGGCGGCGCGACCGGCCGCCCCGCGGCGGCCAGCTACGCGGGCGACGGCGAGCCGGGGTTCGCCGGAGACGATTCGTGGGAGAAGTACATGCAGGTGGGCGGCGATGCGGGCCTGGAGCTTCGCGTCCCCGTCGCCGGCGGCTCGCACGTGGTGGGCGTCTCGTTCGTCCGGGAACTGTGGGAGCCCGAAGGGTTGCCGCAGCCGCTGCAGCGCGGCCGCGTCATCGCGAACGATCAGGTGTACATGGATTACGCGAACGTGGGCTCGGTTCAAATCGGCGGGCCGTTCGCGCGTCCGGCCGCGGCGACGGCCGTCGACCGGAGCGATCCGTTCGCCTGCGACGCGCAGACTGCGGCCAGCCAGCGAGCCTGTGCGACCAGGATCCTGTCGAAGATGGCGCGCCTCGCGTACCGCCGGCCGGTGGCGAGCCGCGACGTGCAGACGCTGCTCGAGTTCTATGACAGCGGCCGCCGTGACAGCGGCGACTTCAGGACGGGCATCCAGTTCGCGCTCGAGCGCATGCTGGTCGATCCGGAGTTTCTGCTGCGAATTTATCGAGACCCGAAGCAGTCGGCAGTCGCCAGTCGGCAGTCGGCAGTCAGCAGTCGGCAGTCGACGGTTCATCGGTTGAGCGATCTCGAGGTGGCCTCGCGCCTGTCGTTTTTCCTCTGGAGCAGCATCCCCGACGATCGCCTGCTGTCGCTCGCCGAGCGCGGGCAGCTGACCAGCCCGCTGGTGCTCGAGAAGGAAACGCGGCGCATGCTGGCGGACCCGCGCGCGATCGACGCGCTCGTCGGCAGCTTCGCCGCGCAGTGGCTGAACCTGCGCCGCGTCGAGGAAGTGGTCGTCGATCCGGAGCGCTATCCGAACTACGACCTGAGCCTGCTGCAGGCCTTCCAGCGCGAAACGGAATTGTTCGTCGGCAGCACGATCCGCGAGGACCGCAGCGTCGCGGATCTGCTGAGCGCGCGCTACACGTTCGTCAACGAGCGGCTGGCGCGGCATTACGGCATCCCGGGAATCTACGGCAGCCGCTTCCGCCGCGTCGCGCTGACCAATCCCAGCGAGCGCGGCGGTCTGCTCGCCGAGGGCGCGCTGCTCGCGACGACGTCGTACCCGGACCGCACCTCTCCGGTGCTGCGCGGCAAGTGGCTCCTGAACAACATCTTCGGTTTGCCCGTGCCGCCGCCGCCGCCCGGCGTCGACACCAACCTCGAGAACAAGCCGGGCGCCCCGCCGGCATCGATTCGCGAGCGACTGGCGACGCACCGGCAGAACCCGTCGTGCAGCAGCTGCCACGCGGTCATCGACCCGCTCGGTTTCGCCCTCGAAAACTTCGACGTGATCGGCGGGTGGCGGACGGTGGACGAGTCGGGCAAACCCGTGGATGCCAGCGGCGCGACCGTGGCGGGCGACAAGGTCGACGGCCTGGCCGGCCTGCGCGCGCTGCTGCTCGCCGACCCGGAGCAGTTCCCCCGCACGCTGACGGAGAAGCTGATGGCCTATGCGCTCGGCCGCCGGCTCGAGTACTCCGATCAGCCAGCGGTCCGGCAGATCGTCCGCGGCGCCGCCTCAGCCGACTACAAATGGTCGGCGCTCGTCGTCGGGATCGTGAAGAGCCCGGTGTTTCTCATGCGGTCGGGTCCCGATTCGTCAAAGGCCGACACAATAGCCAGGAGATAGGCGATGCTGGTGCCGAAACACACGCTGCCGCGGCGAACGATCCTGCGAGGGATGGGCGCGACGCTCGCCCTGCCGTTTCTCGACGCGATGCTCCCGCCGTTCGCCGTCCGCGGACGCGCCGCGCAGCCGGTCCACCGGTTCCAGACGTTCTACGTGCCGAACGGGATGGCCATGGACTACTGGACGCCCAAGGCCGAGGGCGCCGCGTTCGAGCTGTCGCCGATCCTCGAGCCGCTCGCGCCGTTCAGGGACCAGATGCTCGTGCTGTCGGGCATCAAGGCCAGCTGGAACTACATTCACGCCGGCGCCTCCGGATCGTTTCTGACGGGCACGCCGCGCGGCGGCAAGACCGAGATCGAGATCTTCGCCGACGTGTCGATGGACCAGCTGCTCGCGCGGCACTTCGCGCGCGACACCCAGGTGGCGTCGCTCGAACTGTCCATGGACGCCCCCGCCAACGCAGGCGCGTGCACGGGCAACCTGAGCTGCGTCTACACGCACACACTGTCGTGGCGAAGCGCGACGCAGCCGCTGCCGATGGAGTGGAACCCGCGCGCCGTGTTCGAGCGGCTGTTCGGCGACAGCGGCAGCACGGACGCGAAGGCGCGCGAGGCCCGGATGCAGCAGCACAAGAGCATGCTCGATTCGGTGTCCGAGAAGCTCGCGAGCCTCAAGCGCGACCTCGGCCCCGGCGATCAGGCGAAGGTCAACGAGTACACCGAGGCGATTCGGGACGTCGAGCGCCGCATCGAGCGGGCCGAAGAACAGAAGGACGTCCAGCTCCCGACGATCGACCAGCCCCAGGGCGCCCCGGCCGTATTCGAAGACCACCTGGCGCTGATGCTCGACCTGCAGCTGCTGGCGTTCCAGTCCGACCTCACGCGCGTCATCTCGTTCATGATCGGCAAGGAGCAGAGCGCGCGGCCGTACCCGCAGATCGGCGTGCCCGAGGCGCACCACCCGCTGTCGCACCACAACGAGATCCCCGAGATCATCGCGCACATGTCGAAGATCAACCGGTATCACGTCCAGTTGTTCTCCAAGTACGTCGAGAGGCTGCGCGCGACGCCGGACGGCGACGGATCGCTCCTGGATCACACGATGATCCTCTACGGCGCGGGCATCTCGAACAGCCAGCGCCACTCCGGCGACAACCTCCCGCTGATGCTGGTCGGCGGCGCGTCGGGCCGTCTGAAGGGCGGACGCCACATCAAGTACACAGACAAGCCGATGATGGCGAACCTGCTGGTCACCCTGATGGACAAGATGGACGTGCCGGTCGACCACGTCGGCGGCAGCACGGGCAAGCTGCCGATCGACACGCTGCCGGGGATTTAAGATGTCAGCCACGGTCGTTCTTCGTGCCTTCGTGCCTTCGTGGCTAATGCTTGCGACGTTGTCTCTTGGTGCGGCGGGGGCTCCTCCCCTCGTCGACGCCGCGAGGAACGGCGACCGCGATACGCTGCGTGCCTTGATCCGGAAAGGCGTGGACGTCAACGCGCCCGAGGCTGACGGCACCACCGCTTTGCAGTGGGCCAGCTACCGCGACGACCTCGAGAGCGCCGAGATCCTGATCCGCGCGGGCGCCCGCGTGGACGCCGCGAACGACCTCGGCGCGACGGCGCTCTGGGCGGCCAGCCAGAACGGCGGCGAGGCGATGGTCCGCACGCTGCTCTCGGCCGGCGCCAACCCGAACGCGGCGCTGCTGGCCGGCGAGACGCCCGTGATGGTCGCCGCCCGCGCCGGCAAGCCGCGCGTGGTCGAGCGGCTGATCGCCGCCGGCGCCAACGTGAACGCTCGTGCCGCGCGCGGCCAGACCGCGCTCATGTGGGCCGTCGGGCAGAAGCACGCCGACGTCGTGGGTGTGTTGCTGGCCCATGGCGCGGACGTGTCCGCGCGGTCGGACGTCTGGAGCCAGATGATGGCCGTGCCGCCGCACGGGTACATGCCGTACAACAAGATGATTCCGGCCGGCGGCGAAACGGCGCTGCTGTTTGCGGCGCGCGTGGGCGACCTGGAATCCGCGAAGCTGCTCGTGGCCCGCGGCGCGAACGTCAACGACGCCGACGCCTGGGGCGTCAGCGCCGTCACGCTGGCCGCGCACTCACGGTTCACCGACCTGGTCGAGTACCTGCTCGACCGGCGCGCCGACCCCAACGCGGCAAAGAGCGGCTTCACCGCGCTCCACGAGGCGATCATGCACCGCGACGAGCGCATGGTGGCCGCGCTCCTCGACCACGGCGCCGATCCCAACACGCCGCTCGAGACGTGGACGCCCATGCGCCGCTCCGCCGACGACTACAACTTCGCGCCCGAACTGGTCGGCGCCACGCCGTTCTGGCTGGCCGCGCGCTTCACCCAGCCGGGCGTGATGCGGCTGCTCGCCAAGCGCGGAGCCGACCCGCTGTTCGTCCACCACGGCGAGCGCGTCACCGAGGGACGCGGAGAGGCGTTCGTGCACCGGAAGGACGTGACGACGGCGCTGATGGCGGCGACCGGGATGGGCGGTGGCCGCGCGTGGGCGCCCGCGCCGCCAGGGCGCGAAGCAGTGTTGCTGGAGACGGTCAAGCTGACCGTCGAATTCGGTGTGGACGTGAACGCGGCGAACACAGACGGCCGCACGGCGCTCGATGCCGCAACGGCCCTCAAATACGAGACCGTCGTCGCATTCCTGACTGAGAAGGGCGCCAGGGCGGGCACCGGCGCTGCGGGAGCGGCCACCCGCGGGAAGGATTCGGGCCGATCGGCGGATCCACGTTAGGGGGTGTCCTGTGCGTGCCACGCTAACTGGTAGGGCAGGCCTGAAGGCCTGCACGGCATTCGTCGCGTTGGTCCTGACGGCGCCGGCGGCGGCTCAGCACTCGACCGAAGTACCTCCGGCGGGGCAGGTGACCTTCGCGAAGGACGTCGCGCCCATCCTGCAGCGCGCCTGTCAGAACTGCCACCGCCCCGGAGCGATCGCGCCGATGTCGCTGGTCACGTACGAGGAAACGCGGCCGTGGGCGCGCGCGATCCGGGAGAAGGTCGCCAGCCGCGAGATGCCGCCTTGGTACATCGACCGCCACGTGGGCATCTCGAAGTTCAAAGACGATCCGTCGTTGACCGACGCGGAGATCGCCACGATCACCAGATGGGTGGAGAGCGGCGTGCCGATGGGCAATCCTGCGGACCTGCCGCCGCCGCGCCAGTTCACCGAAGTCGATCAATGGCACATCGGCAAGCCGGATCTGATCATCCGCATGCCGAAGCCCTATAAGCTGCGCGCTTCGGGGCCGGACGAGTTCATCGACGTCCTGGTCGATCCCGGCTTCAAGGAAGACATGTACGTGATGGCCGTGGAGACCAAGCCCGAGTCGCAGGCCTTCAAGGTGGCGCATCACATCACGACCAACCTGATTGAAGACGACGACGATCCCACAGGCCTGTTCTTCAACGAGTATGCGCTCGGGAAGAACGGCGACGTCTTTCCGAGGGATTCGGGCCGGCTCATCAAGGCCGGTTCGAAGATCAACTTCAACCTCCACCTGCACCCGTACGGCGTGGCGACCGACGTGCAGGCGTCGCTCGGGCTGAAATTCTTCCCGAAAGGCGTCGCGCCGAAGTACGTCGCCTTTACGCAACACATGGGGGACGTGAGCGATCTCGATCTGCCGGCCGGCGAGGTCACGCGAAGCGACGGCTATTTCCGTTTGCCGCAGCCCGCCCTGATTTCCGCATTCCAGCCCCACATGCACAACCGCGGCAAGGCGCAGTGCATGGAGGCCGTGTATCCGGATGTCCGCGCCGATTCGGCCCGTCCGGGACCAGCGAGAACAGAAACCCTGAGCTGCGTCAGCAACTACCAGTTCGGCTGGCACATCACGTACCCGTATGCCGACGATGCCGCGCCGCTCCTGCCGGCCGGAACCATCATTCACATCACCTCGTGGCACGACAACACGGCCGCCAACAAATACAATCCGAACCCCAAGAACTGGGTCGGCAGCGGCCAGCGCACCATCGACGAGATGGCGTTTGCCTGGGTGAGCCTGACCTATCTCGAGGAGGCGGACTACGAGCGGCGCGTCGCCGCGCGGAACAAATGAAGGTCTCGCGCCCGCTGATCGCCGCGAGCGGCCTCCTGATCTGCGCGCTGTTCGTGCGTGCCGGCGCACAGGCGCCGCCGCCCACTTACATTCCGCAAGTGAAATTCGATTCCGGGCAGAACATCGTGCCGGTTTACGAAGGATGGATTCGCAATCCCGATGGGACCTTCGACATGGTGTTCGGGTACTTCAACCGGAACTACAAGGAAGAGTTGGCGATTCCGGCCGGTCCCTCGAACATGATCGAGCCCGGAGGCCCCGACCGTGGGCAGCCGACGTATTTCCTGCCGCGGCGCCGGGCGCGGCTCTATCGCGTCCGCGTTCCGGCCGACTGGGGCCAGAAGGTGCTCACGTGGACGATTACCGCCAACGGCCGTACGGAGAAGGCCTACGGGGATCTGCTGCCTGTCGAGGAAATCAACGAGCGGATCATCGCGAGCGGCGGCAACACGGTGGCCTTTGGCGACGAGGACCCGAACCTGCCTCCGGTACTGACCGTTGCGCGCGTGCCTCCAGCCAGCGTGTCAACACCCGTGACACTGACGGCCGCCGTGACCGACGACGGGTTGCCGAGGCCCAGGAAGACGCCCGTGCCTCCGGCTGTCGTGACGACAACCGGCCGGGGTGGCGCCGTTCAACGGCAGACGAATTCGGTCACCACGGCTCGTCCGCGCGGGCTGACCGTGACGTGGTTCCAGTACGGCGGGCCAGCGAGGGTCACGTTCGAGCCGGCCGGCGCCGTGGCTGTGGCGAACGGGACCGCGCTGTTCACGGCCCGTTTTAGCGCGCCCGGAGCGTATACTCTGGTCGCCACGGCCAGTGACGGACAGCTGTCGCAGAGAACTGTCGTCAACGTCGACGTTGGAAGGTAACGGAGGGACTCCCGTGCGGATAACACTCTTTCTTGGACTCCTCGGGCTGACTGCCTCGGTCGCGTTGCACGCGCAGGCGCAACTGCCGCCGGCGCCCCCGGCCCCGCCCTTGAACTACGAGTACTTCAGGGCGAAGGTCGAGCCGGTGCTCCTCGCGAAGCGGCCCGGCCACGCGCGCTGCGTTGCGTGCCACGGCCAGGGCACGCCCCTGCGCTTCCAGCCGCTTGCGCCGGGCGCCACGAGCTGGACCGAAGAGGAGTCGCGCAAGAACTTCGACGTCATCAAGCGCGTGGCGCAGCCCGGGAACCTCAGGAGCCGGCTGCTGACGCACCCGCTCGAAGAGCAGGCCGGCGGCGATTTCTATCACAACGGCGGCAAGCATTTCACGACGCAGAACGACCCGGAATTCCAGGTACTGAAGGCCTTCGTCATGGGGCAGACGAATTAGATCCATTCGTAGCGGCCGGCTTCAGCCGGCCGTTCGACGTCCGCCTGAAGGCGGACGCTACAGGTGAGGAGTTGACGATGATGAGCAATCAACGGTTACGGCCGTTCCTGGCGGTGGCAGTCGGCGTCCTGGTGTGCACGGTCGCCGTGAAGACGGCCGACCGGAAGGTCCGGATCATCCAGACCAACAGCGCCGGCGACAACGTGCACGTGATCGACCCGGTGACGAACAAGGTCGTCGGGGTCATCAACGGCATCGAGGTCAGCCACGGCGCGGCCGTCGCGCCCGACGGCACGCGCATCTACGTCAGCAACGAGGCCGACAGCACGCTCGACTTCGTCGACGGCAAGTCGCTCAAGGTGGTCAAGAAGGTCCCGCTGAGCGGACACCCCAACAACATCGCCATCGGCAAGGACGGCAAGCACGTCTACGTCGGGATCATCCAGGCGCCGGGCGGCGTGGACGTGATCGACACGGTCGCGATGAAGAACGTGAAGACGATGCCGACGAAAGGCACCATCCACAACGCGTACGTCACGCCCGACGGCAAGTACGTCGTGGCGGGATCCATCGCGGGCAAGACCGTCAACGTGTTCGACGAGAAGACCTGGGAGCCCGCGTGGGTGCTCGACATGGATCTCGGGATCCGGCCGATGGCGTTCGCGGCGAACGCGGACGGCTCCACGAAATGGATCTTCGTCCAGCTGACCGACTTCAACGGCTTCGCCGTCGTCGACTTCGCGACGCACAAGGAAGTGAACCGCATCAAGAACCCGGACCTGCCGCCCGGCAAGTCCACGGTCCCGGAAGGCTCCGACCCGTCGCACGGCATGGCCGTCACGTCCGACGGCAAGACGCTCGTCGTCTGCAGCCGGCTGAACAACTACCTCTACTCGTACTCGCTCCCGGACCTGAAGCTCACCGGCTCCGCCGAGCTGACCGGGAAGGGTGCGGGATGGGTGACGCTCACGCCCGACGGGAAGACGGCCTATGTGGCCAACCCGGTGACCAACGACGTGTCGGTGGTTGACGTCAAGACCATGAAGGAAGTCGCGAAAATTCCGGTCGGCTTCGTGCCGAAACGCAACACCACCGGCTTCCTGGAGTAAACGATGACGCGGCGAGCCTGGTTTCTCGCCGTCCTGGTCGCCGCGTCGCTCGCCGCCGCGAAGGAGCCTTCGTCGAGACAGGTCGAGTGGCTCTTTTACGGCGGCGATCCCGGCGGCATGAAGTACTCGGCGCTGACGGACGTCAACGCCGCGAACGTGCCGCGCCTGCAGCTCGCCTGGCAGTGGAAGCACTGGGAAACTCCCCTCGAGGAATACAAGACGGCGCCGGGCTTCTTCGAGAGCACGCCGCTCATGATCGACGGCGTCCTGTACGTGACGACGCCCTACAACAGCATCGCGGCGCTCGACGCCGAAACCGGCAGGGAGCTCTGGCGATTCGACGGGGAAGCCTACAAGCTCGGCCAGCTCCTGTCCTCGAGCGGATGGAAGCTGCGCGGCACGGGGTTCTGGCGCGACGGCGGCAAGCTCCGCGTTTTCCTCAACAGCCGCCATCGTCTTTTTTCGCTGGATGCGCTGACGGGCAAGCCGGTGTCCTCGTTCGGGACCGGGGGCGTGGCGTCGCTCACCGACGGCTTGCCGAGGATTTCAGACATCAAGCACGCCACCGAGAGCTCGCCTCCCGTCGTGTACCAGGATCTCGTCATCGTCGGCAGCCAGGTTCCCGATCGGGTGCAGCTGCCCGATCCGGTCGGGTACGTTCAGGCGTTCAACGCGCGCACGGGCAAGCGGGTGTGGACGTTCTCGACGATTCCGCAGTCGCCGGCGGATCCCGGCGCGGAGACGTGGGAGCACGAGTCGTGGCGGAAGAGCGGGCACGCCAACGTCTGGGCGCCGATGACGCTCGATGCGGCCCGCGGGCTGCTCTACCTGCCGACATCGACACCGAGCAGCGACTACTACGGCGGCGAGCGCCCCGGCGCGAACCTGTTTGCCGAGTCGCTGGTCTGTCTCGATGCGGCCACGGGCAAGATGAAGTGGCATTTCCAAACGGTGCACCACGGGCTCTGGGACTACGACAACCCCGCGCCGCCGAACCTGGTGACGATCACGGTGAACGGCCAGCGGATCGACGCCGTCGCGCAAATCACCAAGCAGGGCTTCACGTACGTGTTCGATCGAGTGACCGGCAAGCCCGTGTGGCCCATCGTCGAGCGTCCGGTGGCGACCGACAGCAACGTGCCCGGTGAGAAGCCGTATTCGACGCAGCCGTTTCCGACGCGGCCTCCCGCTTTCACCGATCAGGGCGTCTCGCTCGAGGACGCGAACGACCTCACGCCGGAGATCAAGGCGATGGCGCAGGATCAGATGCGGAAGTTCCGCATCGGCCCGCTATACACACCGCCGTCTCTTGAAGGCACGCTGCAGCGGCCAGGGCAGGGCGGCGGCGGAAACTGGGGCGGCGCCGCGTTCGATCCCGAGACAGGCTACCTGTTCGTGCGAGCGACGCGAGGCGTCGGCGTCAATCGCCTCGCGAAGAACGACGGGTCGGATCCGCTCGTCCCGGTCGCGTATTCCAACGTGTTCGCGCGGGGAGGGGAATCGGTCAACCTGCCGGGCGGCCTGCCCATCACGGCGCCACCATACGCGGTGCTGACGGCGATCGACCTGAACAAAGGCGAGCTCGCGTGGAGGGTGCCGCTGGGGGAGGGGAACCAGGCGCTGAGAAATCACCCGCTGCTGAAAGGCGTGACGCTGCCGGAGCGGCTGGGGTCGCCGAACAACCGCGGCGGCGCCCTGGTGACGAAGAGCGGGCTCGTGTTCATCGGCGGCGGCGACGGGTACTTCTACGCGTTCGACAGCAAGACCGGTCGCGAAGTGTCGCGGATCAAGATTCAATATCTGAACACGGCGGACCCGATGACGTACCGCACAAAATCTGGCCGCCAGTTCATCGTGATGGCCACCGGCGCGGGCGCCGACAACGCGCTGCTGGCGTTTGCGGTGCCGACGAACTGAGCCACGTACGTAGGACGCAGAGCACGCAGAGCACGCAGAGGCGATTCGACGCGGACGGCCGGCAAAGCCGGCCGCTCTTGCAGGCCGTGAACGCGGGAATTCGAGCCGTTGAACTGGCGCGTGTGGCGCGTGTGGCTCGAATTCTCACGTTCGCGGCCTGAAGCCGCCGCTGCGCGGCGCGCGTCGAATCGCGCGGAACAGTCTTCGTGCCTTCGTGGTTGCGCCGCAGGCTCAAAATCGCAGCGTGGTAGCGCAAACCTTCAGGTTTCTGCGTGCTCTGCGTGCTCTGCGTTCTACGTCGTGATCACTTTCCCATCCCGGTGAACGCGTACTTGTAATAGCGCTGCCCGTTGTTCACTTCGCCGATGAAGAGGTTGCCCTTCGAATCGGCGACGACGCTGTGCGCGTGGAAGAATTCCCGGGCGTTGTGGCCCGCGTGCCCGCCGACGTTCGACACCACTTCCAGCGTCTGCCGGTTGAGCACGCGAACCGCCTTGTTCGAGCCATCCAGCACGTAGAGGAACTGCTGCGCCTTGTCGGGAGACAGCGCGAAGCTGTGGACGGTGCCCTCGGCCTGCAGCGTGTTCCTCGCGATGAACACTTCCTTGACGAACGTGCCGTCCAGCCTGAACACCTGGAGCCTGTTGTTGGTGCGGTCGGCGACGTACACCAGTTCGTCATTGGACACGACGACGGCGTGGACCGGGTTGTTGAACTGCGGCTGGGCATCGCCCTGCACCAGCTGCGCGCGCGGCGGGAACTTGTAGCTGTCGTCGGGGCGCTTGCCGTACGCGCCCCAGTGCCGCTTGTAGGCGCCGGTATCGGCGTCGAACACGATGACCCGGTGGTTGAAGTAGCCGTCTGCGACGAACAGCTCGTTCGTCTTCGGGTACACGAACAAACCCGCCGGCCCGCCCAGGTTCTCGGTGTCGTTGCTGCCCTTGTTCTTGCCCGCGTGGCCGATCTGCAGCAGGAACTTGCCCCTGGTCGTGAACTTGAGGATCTGGTTGTCCTCTCTCGCGCTGCCGCTCAGCCACACGTTGTCCTTCGTGTCGACGAAGATCCCGTGCTGCGTGACGAACCACTCGTACCCCTGCCCGGGCCCGCCCCACGCCTGGATGAACTGCCCGGCGGGGCTGAACTGCAGGACGGCCGGCGCCGGGATGCAGCATTCCGCCTGCGGCGGGTTGAGCGACGCGGCCTTTTCGCCGTCCGGGATGCTCGCCTCGCGATGGAACACCCACACGTTGTCGTGCGAGTCCACGGCCATGCCGCCGACCATGCCGGTGACCCACTTGTTCGGCAGCGCCTGCGACCAGAGCGGATCGGGCCGGAACGACGGCGTGGGTCCGGCGGCCGCTCCGAGGAGGGTGGCCACGCCGAGGGTCGCGAGCAGGGCGCATGTTGCCTTGGTCATGGAGGGCTCCTGAAGTAGGGCGGCCCTTTCAGGGCCGCCGCCAACCGCGGGCCTGAAGGCCCGCGCTACGGAACGTCCGAATGTTAGCCGGATTGGCGCGGCTCAGGAGGAGTAAGATCCGCGGCAACGTCAGGAGCAGGCCTATGAAGATGCGGTCCGCTGTTCCGGTGCTGATCGTCGTGCTGCTGGCGGGCTTCTGGGTTCATGCACAGGTCCGGGACTATCGTCCCGTCACCGAGGCCATGCTGCGCAACCCGGCCGCGGGCGACTGGCTGAACTGGCGGCGGACCGACAACGCCTGGGGCTACAGCCCGCTCGATCAGATCAACCGGCAGAACGCCGGTCAGCTTCAACTCGCGTGGTCGTGGGCCATGGACGACACGGGCGCGCAGGAAGCGACGCCGCTCGTTCACGACGGCATCATGTACCTGCCGAGCCCGCGGGGCGTCATCCAGGCGCTCGACGGGGCCACCGGCGACTTGATCTGGGAATATCGCCCTGAGGTGGAACGGTCCACGGCCCCGCAGCGAGGCGCCGCTCGCGGCGGCGGGGGCGAACAAACTGACATCCCGCGCCTCTCCCAGCGGCCCGCGGCCCCCACGGCCGGCGGCGGCGGCGACACGGAGCGAGGCATCCAGCGGAACCTCGCGATTTTCGGCGATCGGATCTTCGGAACGACTGGCGACGCCCACGTCATCGCGCTCGATGCGCGAACGGGGAAAGTGGTCTGGGACACCGCGGTCGCGGATTCGAAGCTGGGGTACGGCTACACGTCCGGCCCGATCGTCGTCCGCGGAAAAGTGATCGCGGGGATCGGCGGATGCAGCCGCTACAAGGAAGACGTCTGCTTCATCACCGGTCACGACGCGGCCACTGGCAAGGAGTTGTGGCGCACGTCCACGATTGCCAGACCCGGAGAGCCCGGTGGCGAGACATGGGGCGATCTGCCGCTCAAGTTCCGGGCCGGCAGCGACGCCTGGATCCCCGGCAGCTACGATGCCGATGCCAACCTGGTCTACTGGGGCACGGCGCAGGCGAAGCCGTGGGCGCGAGCCGTTCGCGGCACGGACGGGTCCGCCCTCTACACGAACTCGACGCTCGCGCTCGATCCCGACACCGGAAAGATGAAGTGGTACTACCAGCACCTGCCCGGCGAAACGCAGGACATGGACGAAGTGTTCGAGAACATCCTGGTCGACGTCGGCGGACGCAAGTCGCTGCTCAAGATGGGCAAGCTCGGCGTGCTCTGGCAACTTGATCGCGTGACCGGCGCGTTCGTCC
Source organism: uncultured Acidobacteriota bacterium (assembly GCA_963712905.1). Lineage (GTDB taxonomy): Bacteria > Acidobacteriota > Vicinamibacteria > Vicinamibacterales > CAVVIG01 > CAVQJU01. The sequence goes on from CAVQJU010000011.1 coordinate 291,413, forward strand.
ACGCGACAGATCTCGAATACCAGACGATCCTGGACGTGAATCCGGAGACCGGCAAGGTCACGTACCGGCCGGGAAAAATCCCGGAGATCGGCACGCAGGTCGACATGTGTCCGAGCACGGCCGGCTTCAAGAGCTGGCGGGCCATGGCGTACAGCCCTCAGACCAACGCGCTGTATATCCCGATGAGCCTGAACTGCGAGAAGGCGATCTTCGGCCGCGGTCCGGAGAAAGAAGTCGGGCGCGGGGGGACCGGTCCCGTGCAGCGCAAGGACTACAAGCATCCGGCCTCCGGCGGCAACCTCGGCGAATTCCAGGCGCTCGACGTGAAGACGGGCAAGACGCTGTGGCGGCATCGCACGGCATCGCCGTCCAACACGGCCGCCCTCGCGACCGCCGGCGGCCTCGTGTTCGGCGGCGACTGGGACCGTCACATGTATGCGTACGATGCGGCCACGGGGCGGATCGTCTGGCAGACGCGGCTGCCGACGTCCGCGCAGGGGTTTCCGATCACGTATCTGGCGAACGGGCGACAGTACGTCGCCATGCCGGCGGGAATCGGCGGCGGCAGCTGGTCGACGCTGCTCGTGCCGGAGCTGGCGCCGGAGATTCGGCGGCCGAACAGCGGCAACGTCCTGCTGGTGTTCGCGCTGCCGTCGCGAAACTAAACGGTCGTAGCGTCCGGCTTCAGCCGGACGTCCGCCTCAAGGCGGACGCTACGAAGATGCGAAGAGGTGACTGCGATGAAGCATCTCGAACGATCCAGCCGACGGCAGCTGCTGCGCCTGGGCGCGGCGCTCGGCGGAGGCATTCTCGCTGCGCGGCAGGATGCGCTGGCGTGGGACACGCCGGGAAAGCTGGGGATTCCGCTCGGCCCCTACGGCGAGCGATCGCCGTTTGAAAAATCCGTTCGCTGGCGACGCGACTCCAGAACGCCGGAGACCGGTTCCAGCTTCACGCCGCTGCAGGACTCCGTCGGCACGCTGACGCCGTCTTCGCTGCACTACGAACGGCACCACGCGGGGATTCCCACGATCGATCCGGCGCAGCACCGCCTGGTAATCCACGGCATGGTGGAGCACCCGATCTCCCTCTCGATGGCCGAGATCAAACGCCTGCCCTCGGTGACGCGGACGCTGGTGCTCGAATGCGGCGGCAACAGCGCCGGTGAGTGGGCGGCGACCACGGGGCCCGACGTGCAGCGAAGCTACGGTCTCGTCAGCTGCAGCGAGTGGACCGGCGTACCGCTGTCGCTCGTGCTGGCCCGCGCGGGCGTGCGTCCCGGCACGGCGTGGGTGATTGCCGAAGGCGCCGATGCCTGCCGGATGGAGCGCAGCATCCCGCTCGAGAAGGCGATGAAGGACATCCTGCTCGCGTACGGGCAGAACGGCGAAGCGATTCGCCCCGCGCAGGGATACCCGCTGCGCCTCATCATTCCCGGGTGGGAAGGCAACACGAACGTGAAGTGGCTGCACAGCCTGAAGCTCACCGATCAGGCGTACATGGCCAGGGACGAGACGTCGAAGTACTCGGACCTGATGCCCGACGGCAAGGCGCGCATCTTCACCTATCAGATGGAAGCGAAGTCGGTCATCACGTTTCCGTCGGGCGGTCAGACGCTGCCGGGCCCCGGCGTCTACGAGCTGACAGGCCTCGCCTGGTCGGGACGCGGGCGGATCGAGCGCGTCGAAATCACCACCAACAGCGGACGGACCTGGACACCCGCCCAACTGCACGAGCCGCGGCTGCCCATCGCCTTCACGCGCTTCCGCCTGCCGTGGCGCTTCGACGGCAAGCCGGCCGCGATTGCCTCGCGGGCGATTGATGAAAGCGGCTACGTGCAGCCGACGCGCGAAGCGCTCGTCGCCGTGCGGGGGATGAACTCGATCTATCACTTCAACGGCATCAAGTACTGGCACGTGAAAGCCGACGGGACCGTGACCAATGCGGCGGTCTAACGCGTTTTTCGTTTCGGTGTGGTGGGTGATCTCCGCCTGCTGTCAGTCCCTGGTCCGCGGTTCTTGGTCCATGGTCCGTCCCAGGTCCCGGAGGTCCCCGGTCCTGTCGACTGGTGTCACGCGCTCCCGATGGCCGAAGGACCGGGGACGAAGGACGGACCAGCAACCAAGGCCCAAGAACCAAGGACGAACGCGACACCGAACAGAAGACTGGCTTGGCCTTCTGGCGATCGCGCTGGCGGGCGCCGTCACGGTCGCCGCGCAAACGCCGGCGCCGGACATCGGACGCCCGGCCACGCCGGACGAGATTCGCAATCTCGGCGCGGCCATCGCGCCTGACGGAGGCGGCCTGCCCGAAGGGTCGGGGTCGGTCTCAGCTGGCCGCGGCGTGTTCGCGCTGCGGTGCTCCAAGTGTCACGGCGAGAAGGCCCAGGGCGATATCGGGCCGGCGCTCGTCGGCGGCCGCGGCACCCTCGCGACCCCGAGGCCCCTGAAGACAGTCGGCAGCTTCTGGCCGTACGCCACGACCGTGTGGGACTACGTCAATCGCGCGATGCCGTTCGACGAACCGGGCCTGCTGAAGCCTCCCGACGTGTACGCCGTCGTCGCGTACCTCCTGAACATCAACGGCATCGTCGCCGACGACGCCGTGATGGATGCCAGGAGCCTGCCGAAGGTCCGGATGCCGAACCGCGACGGCTTCGTCGCGGATCCGAGGCCGGATGTCGGCAAGGCGAAGTGACGCGCCAGCCGGCGTCTACAACCGTCGAATCGCAAGAAGCGTGAGATCGTCGTTGGCTCCAGTCGCGCCGCGGAACGCGGCCACGTCGCGCACGCACGTCTCGATTGTCGCCTGCGGCTTCCGGTTCGAGGATGCCGCCAGCGCCGCCAGCCGGTCGATGCCGTATTCCAGGCCGGCCGCATTCTGCGCCTCGGACAGACCATCGGTATAGAGCAGCAGCGTCGAGCCTGGCGCGAGCCGCACGGTTCGAGACGAGAAGCTCTGCGTGTAAAACATGCCAATCGGCATACCGGTCGCGTCGAGCTTCACGATCCCGTCCGCTTGCACGACGAGCGGCGGCGGATGACCGGCGTTGCAGATTTCGATCTCGCCTGACGAGGACGCGCGGCCGCAGATCAGCGTGGCGTAGTGCGTCGGAAGCGTGCTTTCGCAGAAGACACGGCTCGCCCGTTCCATCAACTGGCTGAGCGGGAGATCCAGCGTGATCAGCGTTCGCAGCATCGCGCTCAGGTGGGACATCAGCATCGCTGCCGCGACGCCCTTGCCGGAGACGTCGCCGAGCAGGAAATGGAAATGCCCCGCGTTGCCGGGGACCAGATCGCAGTAGTCCCCGCTGACGGGCCCGGCGGGCTGATAGTGGTAGGCCACTTCCCACCCATCGAAGCGGACGTCCGGTCGTGGCAGCAGCTCGCGCTGGATACGTGCTGCGAGATCGAGATCGTGCTCGAGCGCGCGCTGTTCGACCGGGGTCAGATGATCGATGCAGAACTGTGTGAGCGGGTCTGCCTGCAACCGTTCCGGCTCGATGGGGTCATGGCAAGTCGCGCACAAACCGAACGTGCCCGCATGCATGCGTCCCAGCGCGGCGTCGACTTCCTGCAGCAGGCGGCTCACTTCGTCCGGTCGGCCCAGCGTGGCGACCGCCGTCTCCAGCTTCTGGCGCCGGTCGAGCAGTTGATCGCGGTAAAGAGCTGTTGCATCCATGGCTTGAAGTCAGGACGCCGACCCGCGACGGGTCCGTCGCGGATCGGCGGCCGGATGTGGGGTAGCCGGCGCCCAGTAAGTGAACTCGTCCTCGTGGCACACGCCTTCCAGGTCGGCGACACGGTCCTGGAAGTACGCCTGCGCATCGGCAATGGCCTGGTTGTAGACAGCCGGGCCAATCTCCTTCAGGCAGTAATCGAGCACCAGACCTGCTTTCAGATCGCCGATGTCCTGATCCAGGTGTTCGGCGAAATAGCGTTTGATGGACGCCTGGAGCTGCCTGGTAACCTCGGGGGACAATTTGATGGGCATGATGATGTGTCGAAAGTGCGCCGGTCTACCTGATGGCGCCGCCGAAATACGAGGGCAACCCCGGCTTCGTGTCGCGCAGGATTTCGACGATCGCGCGCCGATCCGCCAGCGACAACGCCGACCTGTAGCGCGGCTCCCGCTCGCTGCCGGACAGGATCTGCCACATGCGCTGGTAGATCGGATCCCTGGCGCCGGGCGGCAGCTGGTCAAATGCCGCCGAGTAGATCAAGTAGCTGCAGGGGTATTTCATCAAGCGGCGGTCGAGATCGAGCTCGTGCAGGGAACGTCCCTTGCTGTCCTTCGGGCCCTGCGCCGAGAATCGTTCGGCGAAGCCGGACGCGCTCCGGACACCGTCCGTCAGCTTCGCTTCATCGACGAACAACATGTAGTCGACGACCTCGTTCGCGACGCCGCTCATGACGGCGGCGAGACGGGCGTCCTCTCCAGGCTCGGCCACAAACGGCGGGTGCAGCCGCGGATCGCCGGCGCGCGCTTCCCATCCCGCGCGCGTCAGCAGGTTGGTCATGTAGGTCTGATGCGAGAACACCATCAGCGCGGCGATGTCGCTCGTCGTGGCGCGGAAGCCGTCCGGCTCGAAGAGTCCGCCCGCCGAGGCGAGCTCGCGACTCGGCTGGCCATCGAGCGCGGGCACGTTGTTGCCGATGTGCCCGGCACTGCCGCTGCTGCCCGTGACGAACCAGCCGCCCCAGCGTTCCCTGAGCGGCATCCGGTGATCCATGGTGACCGACCTCGCCGGCCGGACGTCGGAGGCCGGCGTCGTGCTGAACATCAGCAGACCGGGCACGCCCAGCGTGTCGGCATTCAAATGACAGCCGAGGCAGGTGGTGACGCGTTGAAACTGGGGTGCGCCGGCCGTCTTCTGCTCGAGCGTGTAGAAGACGATGCCCGCGGTGGCGTCCTGCGCGGCGACCTCGAGAATCTCACCGTTGCGGACATACCCGAGGACGACGCGGTCGTTGAAGAAGAGCGCGCGCGGGTTGTTCGGATTGATCAGCCGCGCCTGCAGGCTGGTCGCCGAGAACACCAGCATCTGCGACTCGACCGGGATGTCGAGAGCCTGGAGCGCCGACTGCAGATATCCGCCGCGGCCGTCGAGCGCGAGACGAATCGTGCCGTCCCGGAGCTTCTGGTTGACGGCAACGACCGGATTGTCGAGCGGCGCCGACCCGTACTTGATGGCCGCGTCCTCGGTCGATCCGAGGTACATCCCGCCGCCCCGCTGGGCGAGCAGCAGCGCACTCAAAGGCGACGGCACCCGCGCCGCCACGCAGGCCAGACCGACCGCCAGTGCCGAGACGACCCTGAGACGCATGGGACGAGGCCCAATGTTAACGCTGAACGTCGAACGGAGAACGTCGAACGTCGAGCGCAGCGATTCTGTATTCTACGTTCTGCGTTCTACATTCTACGTTCGGGTGGCTGGTTCACCATGAAGCGAGACGTCACCCGTCGCCAGTTTCTCCAGCTCTCGGCCCTGGCGGCTCCGGCCGCGCCGTCGCTTCTGCAACGACCCGCCCGGCCGGAAGCCGCGAACCCTGGAAACCTTATCGTCGTCGTCGGTGCGGGCCTCGCGGGCTTGCGCGCGGCTGACCTCCTGCGGCGTGCAGGTCGCCGGGTCGTCGTCCTCGAGGCGCGCGAACGCGCCGGTGGCCGGGTGCTGACGGTCCGATCGCCGTTCGACGACGGCCTGCACGGTGAGGCCGGGCCGATCCGCATCGCCGGCGCGCATCAGGCCGTGCTGCGAGCCGTCCGATCGTTCGGCCTCACATTGACGCCCTTCGCTTCGTCGCAGGGGTCCCCGGTCGTGGCCATCCAGGGCAAGGCCCTGCCGGCCACGGAGGCCGGCGGCGCGGACCAGGCGGAGTTGCTCGATCGCTACATCGGTGTCCTGCCCGACGACCTTGCGGAGCCTGGGGCGACGGCCGACTCCTACGCGCGATGGCGATCGTACGACCGGGTCAGCTGGCCGGAATATCTTCGATCGCGCGGCGCACCGCCCGAGACGATCACGCGGATGACGGTTGGCGGGGACGCCACCGATCTGTCGGCGCTGTTCGTGCTCCGGCAATTTGCCATGCTGCGCCGTTCCACGCAGCGCTACAAGATCGCCGGCGGGATGGACTTGCTGCCGCGGGCCATGGCATCGGCGCTGGGAGACGTCGTTCGCTACAATGCGGCCGTCACGAGAGTGACACGCGAGCCCTCAGCCGGTTTCAGCGTCGAGTATCGGACGGACAATCGCGTCGAGCGCCTTGCGGCCAGCCGCGTCATCTTCACGATTCCGTTCACGACGATGAGAAACATCGAGATCCGTCCGCGCCTGTCCAGGTCAAAGGAGCAAGCCATCGCGCAACTGTCTTACTATGCCGGCACGCGGGTTCTGCTACAGGCGCGCAGCCGTTTCTGGCGGTCCGCAGACTTGAGCGGCTCGGCCCGGACGGATCGCGCGACGGAAGTGTGGGACTCGACCTTCGACCAGGTGACGAGCCGGCGAGGCATTCTGGGGGCGTCGTTTGGCGGGGAAGTCGGCCGGACGGTGCTGGACATGACTCCTCAGGACAGCCTGAAGTTCGGGCTCGGCCTGGTCGCCGATGCGTTTCCGGCCATTCGCTCCGAGTTCGAAAAGGGCTTCGTCCAGCGATGGGCCCTCGACCCCTGGTCGCTCGGCGCATTCCCCGTGTTCAAGCCGGGCGAGATGAGTACACTCATGCCGGCGATCGCCCGCCCCGAAAACGGCATCCACTTCGCGGGCGAGCACACGTCGTCGTGGACCGGATGGATGGAGGGCGCCTTGCAGTCCGGCGAGCGGGCCGCGCGCGAGGTGCTGAATTCATGATTGTCGCGCTGCTGATCGTTCACGGCCTGCTGGCGGTCGCGCTGCTCGGCGCCATCACGCACCAGGCGTGGAGCGTGGCCCCGAGGCGGGCGGGCGCCACGTCGTTGTCATTCGCGGGCCGGTTCAGGAGCGTGGACAGCAGCGCGTACGCGACGGCCGTCGTCGTGCTGTTTGTCGTCACGGCGATCGGCGGGGGGCTGCTGTATCCGCAGTACCGGCTCGACGTTCGCACGACTCTCGAGGACCTGCAGTTGCGCGCCGCCAACGGCGTGTTCGAAATCAAGGAACACCTGGTCGCGATCGGCCTTGGGCTGCTGCCGACTTACTGGCTCTTGTGGAAGGCCCCCGAGCAGGCTGCCGCGCGGCGGTACCTGACCTGGCTGCTGGCGTTCATCGTCTGGTGGAGCTTCCTCGTCGGACACGTGCTGAACAACATCAAAGGACTGCTGCCGTGACGCCTTCGCACAGACGCCCGTCGGTTGAAATCTTCTCGATGCTCTTTGGCATCGTGTACCTCACGTGCTTTTACATGGACTGGTCGCCGTTCCGCTACTATCCGGACCCGCGCAGGTTTCATCTCCGGATCACGCCCCAGGACGGTCCGGCCATCCTGTGGTACGGGTGGGTGACGGCCGCCGCCTTCGTCAGCGCGGCGATCGCCGTGCTGGTGCCGCGTCAGTTGGCTGAACGGCTGGGCCCGGGCTGGGTCTGGGCCGTTCCGCTGGTCATCGTCATCCTGCTGCTCATCTACGAGCGGCGCTGGTTCGTGTAGGATCGGTGCTGGAGGCCGTGATGAAACGAGATTCGGCATTCCGCCAGGTCGCCATTTTCGGGTTCGCCGTTCTGGGGTTCACCGCGGCCCTGGCGCCCACCGCCTGGGCAAACGGCGAAGAGTTTTTCGCTCCCGCAAAGAACAGCAAGATCGATCTGGTCTATTTCGGGCGGATCAAAGACAGCCAGACCGGCCGCTCGGTCACCGACTCGGTCTACTTCCTGCTCACGGACAAGTCGACCGGCCTCAGTTTCCCGTTCATCAACGACAAGCCCGGTCACTTCAGAAGCCCAGACGTCGGGACGGCGATCAAGGAAATTGGCGAGCAGATCGACGTCAATGCGTTCGAGATCACGGTCAACGTCGGCGGCTACAAGCGGGCCACGATCACGCGAATGCCCCGCAAGGCGCAGGGCGCGGTTGAGCTCGAGGTGAGATTGGAGCCGGTCGTCTCCGGCGACGTCCTGGCCGCCGGGCTGGGTCCCGCTGATGCACCGCCATACACGAAGACATTGATGATCCTGCTGGGATCCGTCGTGTTGTGGTTCATCGTAAGGGCGGTGCGAACATCAGTCCGCCCGCCGACGACAACGCGTTGACACCACGCGGCAGTTTGATGGGGCTTCCCATCCCGACGTTGCGCTCGTAGACCTCTCCGTAGTTGCCCACGGTTTTGATCACGTTGTAGGCCCACGCCTCGACCAGTCCCAGCGCCTTGCCGTTCCCGGGCGTGACGCCGAGCAGGCGCCGCACGTCCGGATTTCCGCTGGTCGCCATCTTTGCCACGTTCTGAGACGTCACGCCGAGCTCTTCCGCGTTGATCATCGCGAAAATCGCCCAGCGCAGCACGTTGAACAAATCCACATCGGTGTCGCGCACGAGCTGCGCGAGGGGCTCCCTGGAGATTTGCTCCGCCAGAATCCGGAAGTCGCCGGGCTTCCGCATTTCGCTCCGCAGCGATCCGAGCTCCGAGACGTCGGCGCTGAAGGCGGCACAGCGCCCGGCCGAGAGCTCCGCTTCCGCCTGCGCGGGTTGAATGAGTCGTTTCTGCAGCGTGAGCTGGTGCGCCCGGAAGTAAGCCGTCAGGTTGGACTCGTTCAGGCCCCCGGAGACGACGCAGATCGGGGCGTTCGAGAGTTGACGGACCTGCTGCGCGGCGAGCCTGGCCGGCACCAGGAAGCCTTGTCCGTCGTAAAAGGTCACGGGGCCGAACAGCAGTCCCATGCCTTCGCGCTGAAGCGACCACGTCAGCCGGCGCGACACGAGGTCGACGTCAGAGGTGCCTTGAAACTGGTCCACCGACGATGCGAGCTCGTAGCGGACCTTGTCCGGCGTGCCGAAGATCGCGGCGGAGACCGCGCGGCAGACGTCGACGTCGAGACCGCTGTAACGGCCCCGCTCGTCCACCCGTGCGAAGCCGGCCACCCCGGGCGCCACGCCGCAGACGAGCGTGCCCCGTCGCCGGATGCGCGGCACCCGTCCTTGTCCTTGCGCCGCCACGGGGAATTCTGCCGCAAGGATAGCCACCGCAACGGCCGCAAGGACCGCACGGCGCGCCCTTACAGCCCGGCCTAGCATCCCCATGACGCCTCGGCCGGGCCCCGTTGAAGCGCGCCAGAGTGTGGTTGACAAGTCATTTGGCCGGGGTTACCGTCCTGTGATCAGAATCCCCAGGATTCTGCATGGCTATTATCGCTTCGTCACTTACTATCGCTTCGCCCGGCTGGTAACCGTTCGCGCCGACGTTTCACTCTCCGAAGGAGATCGCCCATGAGCAAGAAAGGCTTGTTTTCACGGACCGCGGCCCTCGCGTTCGCTCTGCTGGCTGCGGCTTCGCTGACCGTCCTGCGTGCCGGTCAGGCTCCGGCCGGAACGGTCGCCGTGGACGCGGATGACATCGGCGGCGTCGTCACCGGAGCGAAAGGGCCAGAGGCGGGCGTCTGGGTGGTTGCCGAAACCAGGGAGACGCCAACCCGGCTGATCAAGAGCGTCGTCACCGACGACCAGGGCCGGTACCTGGTGCCGGACCTGCCGAAGGGAAGCTATGACGTCTGGGTCCGCGGCTACGGACTCGTCGACTCGCAGAAAGTGAAGGCGACGCCCGGCCAGAAGGTGAACCTGAAAGCCGTGCCGGCGCCGAACGCGAGAGCGGCGGCTGCCTACTACCCGGCCCAGTATTGGTTTTCGCTGCTCGAGGTTCCGCCCAAGTCCGACTTCCCGGGCACGGGACCGCAGGGCAACGGGATCTCCCCGAGCATCAAGAGCCAGGGTGAGTGGATCCGCAGCGTCATCAACACGGACGGCTGCAGCGGCTGTCATGCGCTCGGCAGCAAGGCTACGCGCGAGCTGCATCCTTTCTATGCGGGCATGAAGACGGCCGAGGCGTGGGAGAAGCGTATTCAGGCCGGGCAGGCGGGCGGAGGGATGAACAACCGTTTCGGCCAGGTTGGCCGCCTGCGCGCCATCGGGATGTACGCGAACTGGACCGATCGGGTGACGGCCGGCGAGCTGCCGACCGAGGCGCCGGCGCGCCCGCAGGGCCGGGAGCGCAACGTCGTCATCACGATGTGGGACTGGGCCGACCAGAAGACGTATGCCCACGATTCGATCGCGACCGACAAGCGCAATCCCACCGTCAACGCGAACGGGCCCATCTACGGCGCGCTCGAAGAGAGCGCCGACTACATGCCCACGATCGATCCCGCACGCAATGTCTCGGGCCAGGTGAAGCTGACGGTTCGGGATCCGAAGACCCCGAGCGCCGCGAACACGCCTCCACCGCAACCGTCGCCGTATTGGGGCGAGGAAGCGATCTGGACCAGCCAGACGAGCACGCACAGCTTCGCGATGGATGGCCAGGGCCGGGTCTGGGCGGCGTCGCGCATCCGGCAGAACGCGACGCTGCCGTGGTGTCAGGCTGGATCGGATCATCCGTCGGCCAAGGCGTTCCCGCTCATGGGCAGCGGCCGGCAGATCGAGCTGTACGATCCGAAGACGAAGCAGACGACGCCGATCGACACCTGCTTCAGCTCGGGCCACGTGAATCTCGACAAGAACGACGTCCTGTGGTCGTCCTTCGGTCCAGCCGGCGTCGAGGGCTGGTTCGACACGAAGATCTGGGACAAGACGCACGACGAGCAGAAGGCGCAGGGCTGGACCGCGTTCATCCTGGACACCAACGGCAACGGGAAGAGGGACGCGTACACGGAGCCTGACCAGCCGATCGATCCGGCGAAGGACCACCGCGTCAACGGCACGTTCTACGGCGTGGCGCCGGCGCCCGACGGTTCGGTCTGGGGATCGGTGCAGGGCATGCCCGGCGGCCTCATGCGCCTGATGCCCGGCGCGAATCCGCCCGCCACGGCGCTCTCGGAGTACTACGAAGTGCCGTTCAACAACCCGAAGGCCTCCGGGTCCGGCTTCTCGCCTCGTGGAATGGATGTCGACAGCAAGGGCGTCGTCTGGACCGTGCTGTCGAGCGGTCAACTCGCGAGCCTCGATCGCCGCCTCTGCAAAGGTCCGCTGAACGGCCCGACGGCGACAGGACCGCACTGCCCAGAAGGCTGGAAGCTGTATCCGGCGCCGGGGCCCAACTTCAAGGGCGCCGTCGATTCGGCGAGCGCGGACTCGCTCTACTACAACTTCGTGGATCAGTTCGACATGCTCGGCACCGGCAAGGATGTCTCGCTTGTCACGGGCAACGAATCGGAAGCGCTGCTGGCGCTGGTCGATGGCAAGTTCCTGACGTTGCGCGTGCCGTATCCGATGGGCTTCTTCGCGAAGGGCATCGACGGACGGATTGACGATCCAAACGCAGGCTGGAAGGGCAAGGCCATCTACACCACGCTCGCGACTCGCGCACCGTTCCACGGCGAAGGTGGAAAGGGTGAGACCAGCAAGCTCGTGAAGTTCCAGGTGAGGCCGACACCGACCTCGAAATAGGCAGGGTCGTCGTAGCGCGGGGGGCTTTCAGCCCCCGCGCACGCGGCCCTGAAAGGGCCGCGCTACGTCTATTTCTTCGCCAGAGACCGGATGTAGTTCACGACCTTCCAGACGTCCTCGTCCTTCAACTGATCGCCAAACGCGCCCATGCTGAAGTCGGGCGCGATGCCGTTCTTGATCGAGTTGAAGATTTCGCCGTCCGTTGAACCGTGCTTCCAGTTCTTGTCGGTGAGGTCGGGCGCCTCAGGCGTCAGGTCGTTGCCCGGGCTGCCTTCGCCGTTCAGCCCGTGGCAGTTCGCGCAGTATCGGTTGAACGCCTGCTTGCCGGCGGCGATCGACTCCGGCGTCGACGGCACCGGGTTCTGGATTTTGGCGGCGTCCGGGTTGCCCTGCGCGGCGACGCGCAGGCCGGCGAGGGGCGCCAGCAGGACTCCGACGAAAAGAGCTCTCACGAACAGTGCACGCACGCCTGCCCTCCAAGTAGGGCAGCCCTTTCAGGGCCGCCGAACCCGCGGGCCTGAAAGGCCCGCGCTACACACCCATCTTAATCCGGCAACCTGAACGCCAGCAGTTCGCCTGAATACGCGCCGCCGCTGACGGCCAGGACGATGTACTGCTTGCCGTTGAGGAGGTAGGTCATCGGCGCGCCGCCCTCGGGTGCGGGCATGTACACGGCGCCCACGTCCTTGCCCGTCGCCTTGTCGTAGGCCCGGAGCATGGCGCCCCGCCGTCCCGCGGACGTCATCGTCGGCCGCGGCTCGCCGGAAATCAGCAGCGTCTTGGTGACGAGCGTGGCCGCCATGCCTCCCTGGCCTGTGCGCGGAATGTCCAGGCCCTTGAGCGCAGGATGCTCCTTGACGTTGTCGGGCGTCTCGCCGTGCGCGATCTGCCAGCGGATTTCGCCCTTGTCGAGGTCGATCGCGCTGATCCGGCCGTAGGGCGGCTTGCCGAGCGGCAGCCCTCTGACGCTGAGACCGCCACCCGGGTCGGCCTCCGCGGCGGGTGCCGTCGCAGCGCCGCCGGCGACGGAGCGGCCGCCTCCCGCCGACGATCCGCTTCCGCCGGTGAGCCGCGCACCGGCGATGGCGTTGCCCGAGATGTACCGCATGTCGGAGAACCCCGCGGGCGGCGGCACGAGCCCCATCGTGCCGATGGCGCCGGTGGAGTAGACGTAGGCGATGTGCGTTTCCGGATCGTACGAACCGCCCTTCCAGTTCGTGCCGGCGAGCGCGCGCGTCAACAGGCTCAGCGGGCCTTCGATCTTGCTGACGACCGGCGGCGTGAACATCGGGCCCATCGCGTACTTCTTCGACAAGGCCACGGCTTCGGCGCGCAGCTCCGGCGTGAAGTCGATCAGATCGTCAACCGACACGCCCGTGCGTTCGTACGGCGGCGGCTTGGTGGGGAAGGGCTGCGTCGGCGAATACCATTCGCCCGGCACGTCGCCTTTCGCAACCGGGCGCTCCTCGATCGGCCAGATCGGCTGCCCGGTCACGCGGTCGAAGACGTACAGCACGCCCTGCTTCGTCGGCTGCGCGACGGCCTTCACCACGCGGCCGTTGACGGTGATGTCGGTGAGAATCGGGGCGCAGGGGATGTCCATGTCCCAGATGCCGTGGTGGACCAGCTGGTAGTGCCACTTGCGTTTACCCGTCTGGAGATCGACGGCGACCAGGCTCTCGCCGAACAGACCGTTCCCCGGCCGATGTCCGCCGTAGTAGTCGCCGGTCGGCATCTCGACCGGCAGATACGCCAGGCCCAGCTCCTCGTCGATTGAAATCTGGCCCCAGACGCCGGTGTTCCCGGTGTAGACCCACGACTCTTTTTCCCAGGTGTCGTTGCCGAATTCGCCCTGCTGCGGGATCGTGTGAAAGATCCAGAGCCGCTTGCCGGTCTTGACGTCGTACCCGCGGACGAACCCTTTCACGTTCTGAAAGCTTTTCGGGTTCGCGCCGGTCCTCCCGGCCGCGCCGACGATGACAACGTTTTTTGCGACCATCGGCGTGGCATGGAGCCCGATCTCGCCGTTCATCAAATCGATCGGCTGATCGTCCTCGAGCTTCAGATCGACGATGCCGCTGGCGCCGAAGCCGGCGACCGGCGTCCCGGTCTTCGCGTTCAACGCGACCAGGCGGTAGCCCGGAGTCACGTACAGGATGCGTTCCTCGCGTCCATCGGTCCAGTAGGCGAGGCCGCGTCCCGACAGCTGCCGCGGCGCGACGGCGCCGCGCGGCCCTTCCTGCTCGCTGTGCATCCACAACTGCTCGCCGGTGCCCGGATCGAGCGCGACGACGGCGCGACGGCTGCCGGCGGTGGCGTAGAGCACGCCGTTCGCGAACAGCGGGGTGCCCTCGTACTGATACTCGGGACGCGGCCCGAGGCTGTCGGTCTTGAAGCGCCAGGCCACCTCGAGCTTGTTGAAGTTGGCGGCGTTGATCTGGTCGAGGGGCGAGTACCGCGTGCTGCCGGTGTCGCCGGCATAGCTGCGCCACTCGCCATTCTTCGCGCCCGCCTGTGCGGAGAGCGGCGCTGGTTGAGCAGCGAGCAGGCATACAACGGGAACCGTCAGAAGTATCAGGCGGGAGAGCCTTTGCAGCACGACGTTCACCCTTTCCGGACGAAGCCACAGAGGCACAGAGGCCACGGAGGTCTATCTCTTGTACGAGAGTGTCTCTGTGCGCTCTGTGCCTCCGTGGCTACGTTCTTATTGAAAGTTCGCCACCTTGCGCGCGGCGCCGCTCAGTTCGAGGATGTGCAGGCCGGTGTTGGCGCGATCGGCGATGTAGATGTACCCGCGGTCGTCGACGTCCACGTTGTTGGTCTGAATCGCGACCTTGCACTTCTCGGCCGCGCCGGTGCCGACGCAGCGCTTGTCGGTCTTGTCCGTGACCGCCGGGATGTAGAACCCGATTTCCTTCATGTTGAACGGATCGCGGACGTCGAGCGCGCGCACGCCGGCGTTGAAGTGGGCGATGAAGAGCACCCGGTTGTAGTAGATCGGCGTCATGTTCTCGTTGGACGAGTGCGTGCCGAAGCGCCCGCCGCGGTCGCAGAACCGGCCGCTCGCTTCGGGCACCGTCCACGTCGAGACGCCGAACGGCTTCGACTCGACAGTGATGTCCACCATCCGCACCAGCTGCCGGTTCTCGAAGCACTCGTTGGCGAGCGACTCGCCGACCACCGCCACGAAGTCGCGCCCGGCCTGCGTCCTCGCCGGCGCGGCGCCCTCGTGGTCGTGTTCGATGCCGGCGGCCGCCGCCGTGCCGGGCCGGAGCTTCTGGTTCGCGAACTCCGGGAGCTGCATCCCGAGCATCGGAAACGCCGTGTGCGCGCCCGCATCGGCCGGCAGATCGATCCGGGCGACCTGCGGGTACACGAGGTTGGCGTCGGTCGGCTCCTTCGGCCCGTTCAGGAGCTTGTTGCGATCGACGATCTGCAGGACGCCGTTGCCCCCGGTGCCGTAGCCGAAATACACGCGGTTGCCGCGCGGCCCTGTGGAAATCGGTCCGTGCAGGTCGGTCGGCACGGGCCCGGTCGAGCCCGGCTGCTGCCCCGGCAATCCGAAGTTGCGGATGAACACCGGCTTCGCCGGATCGCCCAAGTCGTAGATCATCGTCATGCGCCGCGTGCGCCAGTCGGGCGCCTGGCCTACGAGATACGCGATCCCGGTATCGCATTCCCACCAGCTCTTGTGCGTGTCGCGCAGTCCGCTGACGACTACGGTGATGCGGTTGGGCGCGGACGGATTCGTGACGTCCCAGATTTCGTGTGCCTGTCCGCCGAAGCTGCGGAGCAGGTACACCTTGCTCCTGTCCGCGCGTGGCAGCGAGCTGCCGTCGCAGACCCGCACCATCTGCGCGCCGCCCGCTTCGGCCTGGCCGACGGCGCCGGGAATGTGCGCGAGGTATTTCGGCTGTTTCGGGTTGGTGACGTCGAGGAGCGATGTGCCGTTGTCTTCCTGCTTGCCGGTGAGCGGGTTGAGCACGGCCGCGCCGTGGTGGCCGATATAGGCGATGAAGCGGTCGCCCTGCTTGTGCACGAGCGGTTGATAGGCGCTCCGTCCCTGGAGATCACTCCAGCCGACCAGCTCCATGTTCGACTTCTCGGCGGCCGGTGATTTCTGGGCGGACGGGCGAGGTGTGAGGACGAGCCCGAGCGCCGCGAGACCGATCGCTACGAGTCCCAATCGCGCGTATCGCATGTCGCTCCCCACTCAGAAAGTTCAAAGTTCAAAGTACGAAGTTTAAAGGAGGCGCGAGGTCTCCGCCGTCGAGGAGCGTCCGGCGCCATCTGCGGGCACAGTAGCGCCGTCGCAAACACGTGTCAATGGGAGGCCGCGTGCACGGGTGGGCCTGGGCGCCCGCCCGGGACTGCTGACTGCCGACCGCTGACTGCGCGGCGACTGCCGACTGCCGACTGCCGACTGACTAGTGCGCGCTCTCGCCTTCGCCCTTCTTCTGCGGCGCCTCGAACAGCGTGGTGACGTCGGCCTTCGGATCGATCGACATGGTGACGATCGCGAGCAGCATCTCTTCCCAGCTCTGGTCGCCCCAGTGCACTTCGGCACGCGGGTCCGGGTTGAAGCGGTTGCCCGGCGAGTTGTCCCAGACGCCGACCACGTCGAGCTTCGTCCCGCGCGGGGCAGTGCGGGCCGTGTGGAATTGGTACAGCTGCTGCCAGTTGAAGTCGTAGCGCGGCACGTGGAACAGCATCTCGCTCTGGCCGCCGGGATACACGGCGCGCAGGTCCATGGCCTTGCCGCGCAGGTGCATGTGCGGGCCGGCCGACAGCAGCTCGACATCCGAGGCGAGCGTCACTGAAGCGCTGGCCTGGTAGGCCGGATCGCCTGGCGGGATCACAAATCTTCCGTCGTTGACCAGCCCTACGAATGCGCGCCTGGCGGGCGGCGTCTTCGCCAGCACCATGCCGATGCGCGTCTGATCCGTGCCCGCCGTGCCGTTCGCCGTGTAATGCAGCTGCAGGACGAAATCGGAGTTGGCCTTGACGAGGAACGCGGTGTCCGCCGGCACCGTATACGGCGGCGCGCCGGGCACGTAGCCGACCAGCCATTCGTCGGCGAGCGAGCCCTCGGACGTGCGATCGCCGTCGCTCGACCGCTGTTTCTTCCCGGGCCGCGGCGCCGGGACAAACGGCACGCCGACAGGGTATTCGCGCAGCCATTTGGAATCCGGCGTGCGCTCGTACAGCACGGCATGATGCATCAGCGAGCGGTTGCCCGGCCGGATTTCAAGCGCCTGCACCCAGGTGTCCTCGGTGAAGCGCGTCGGGAGAATGATGTAGGTGTACTCGATGGTCCCCGCCGCCGGCACGTTGTATGGCTCCGGCATCTGGACCACCTTGTCGGGTGTGCCGATGTTCCAGCCGTCCACGAACGTGCGCGCCGCCGGAGCGTCCTTCGGATCGCCTTCCGGCGCGCCCGCGTCGGCCCAGGCCGCCAGGGTGCTGATGTCGGCCGCCGGCAGCGACATATCGTTGGCGTAGTGCTGCACGCTCGAGTCGGCGAACCACGGCGGCATCTTCTTCGACTGCGTCGCGGTCTTGATGGCCCGCGCGTAGGGTCGCGCCTGCGCATAGGTCAGGAGCGGCATGGGCCCGATCTCGCCGGGCCTGTGGCAGCCCTGGCAGTTCTTCTGAAGGATGGGCAGGACGTCCTTCGTGAACGTCGTTGCCCCCTGGGCCCCTTGGGCCCCCTGGGCTCCCTGGGCGCGGGCCGGGGCGGCGGCAACGAGCGTAACGGCCGCGGCTGCGCAGACTGAGACGAGGGTTCGCATGGTCATGCCAATCTCCTGTGCCTTCCCAGGATTCGACGGGAATCCTAGCACGGGAGTTCGCCCGTCAGGACCCGGTTCTGGGCACGACCTTGACGACACGGGAGACCGCCGCGCGCTGGCCGTTGGTCCCGATGAGAAACGCGCTGACTTCGTACAGGCCGGGCGGCAGGTTCGGGTACTGAAACACCGAGAGCGGCGGGGCGTCGCGCCCGTCCAGCTCGATCCGGCTGCTGCGGAAGAAATCGGACGACTGCGCGACGATCTCGAGGGCCCGGTTGTCTTCGCTGGCTTCGACCATGGCACGGACGCTGATGAAGGCCGGCGCCGCCGCCATCACCGGGGTCACGTGCAGTCTGAGGGGTTGGCCGCCGTCGAGCGCCCTGGGCGCCCACAGCAGGCCGAAACACGCCGCCGCCGACAGAATCGTCAGGTGCTTCATGTCCATGTTATCGGCGATTGTTTCATAGTGTTTACAGAAACGGTGTAACGTTTGTTACTTCCATCGTGTTCACACGCAAGTGTTTACACGCGGCCGGCTCGGGCGGCAGGCGACAGGAATGTCTGGCCCCGCCCCGGGGCCGGGTGTAGCATCACGCGCATGCAGAACCGATGGACGCCGGCTGTCGTTGTGCTAGTGGTCGTGGGGGCCGGAGCGTTACTGGCCCAGAGCCATTCGGAGGTGGCCGACGCGGGCAAGGCGTGGGCGCAGAAAACGCCCTGGGGCGATCCGGACATCTCAGGGGCGTGGACGAGCGACGACATGCGCGGCATCCCGCGCGAACGGCCGGCCGAGCAGGGCACGCGGCGCTACCTGACGGATGAGGAGTTCGCCAAGCGCCGATCAGACGACGACCAGGGCCGCAGCCGCGAAGCGAACCGATCCGGCGGCTTCCGCAACGACACCGGCACGCGAACGTTCCGGCAGACCTCGCTCGTCATCGATCCGCCAGACGGCCGTATTCCCGCGTTCACGCCCTACGCGGAGGGGCGCCGCGCGTCGCGCGATCGCGGGAGCTTCGGAGAGGGCCCGTTCGAGCGCACCGAGGACTTCACGCTCTACGACCGCTGCATCACGCGAGGGGTCATCGGCTCGATCCTGCCGGTCGTCTACGGCAACGGCAACCGCATCTCGCAGTCGGCCGGCTACGTGACGATCACCTACGAGATGATTCACGATACGAGAGTCATCCCTGTTGACGGCCGGCCGCACCTGAGCCCGAAGATCCGCCAGTATCTGGGCGATGCGCGCGGGCGATTCGAGGGCAAGACGCTCGTGGTCGAAACGACCAACTTCACGGACCAGACGAGCGTCGGCGGCAACGGCAACGGGCTGCGCCACAGCGACGCGCTGAAGCTCACGGAGCGGTTCACGCGGATCGACGCGCAGACGCTCGAGTACATCGTGACCGTGGACGACGCGAAGACCTACGTCCAGCCGTTCACCATCCTGCTCGACCTGACGACGGGACGCGACAACGCGGTGCTGCCGTATGAGTGCCACGAGGGCAACTACATGCTGAAGAACACGCTCAGCGGGGAGCGCGCGGAAGATCGCGCGATTGAAGCCGACAGGAAGAACGGGATCGTACGGGCGCGCCGGCCGGTCCAGGGCAACATCAATACCCTGCCGGCCGCCGCGCCGGCGGAAGAACGCTGACGCGCGATTAGTGGGCGATCGCGCGGACCAGGATCAGGCCGAGCTCGAGGCATCCGGCCAGAATCGCGCCGATAACGATCTGCCTGCGAACAAAGAAGGTTTCCATGGTTGCACTCCTCCCACTCCCAAGAGGGGCAAGGACCATGCCTCGGCCATATCGGTCATCAACTGACCTGAGCCGTATCACTTAGCGCGCTCGAGTCCCATCGTCCGGCCGGGCGTGCGATCACGGAATGGGTAGCCTGGATATCAGTTCCGTGAGTGAAAAGACCAAAGGACGCGGCGGAACAACGCATCAAAGGACGGGCGGACGAAAGCGGCCCAAAGGACGCGCGCAGGACGGACAAAGGACCAAGGGACGACGGACGGACCAAGGCCCAAGACCTAAGGACCAGGGACTATCTGGTTTCCCCGCGCCCCGCTCCCCACTTCCAGCCGTCCGACCGGCGTTCGATTCGCTTGAGGCGGATCCGGTTGTCGTTCGGATCGCGGTTGGGCGACGCCCAGATGCGGACGTTGTCGCCCACGTGGATCGTCGTCTTGTCGATGCCGTCGCGGTCGAGCCGCGACGTGCTGGCCCACTCGGCGGCGTAGGTCTTGAGCGGCCCGAAATTCTCCTGGCCCGCGACGTAAATCCACGAGTGCGGGTTCTTGAACTCGAACTGCGAGACGTTGCCTTCGATTTCGATGGTGTCCGCTTCGAGGTAGGTCGCTGCGAACGAGTGGTGAGCCAGCAGCGGTGCCGTGAGGGTCGCGACGCCGGAGACGAAGAGCAAGAGGGCCAGGGCCCATCTGCCCGTGTTCGACATGCCTGCCTCCCTGTCCACGTCCACTTTAATTGGTTCCCCTGGCCAGCGCCAGCAGATCGGCTTTGGTCATCGGGCGGTCGGGATTGGGCGCGTGCACCATCACGTGCCGCTCGAAATCGAGCTGGAGGCGCTCGATGTTCTGGACCAGGACGGCGATCGACGGGCTGACGGCCTGCCCCGGGCCGGGGACGTTGAAGTCCGCCGTGAACAGGATCTTCTCCTTCGGCAGATACGCGATGAGCATCCCGTCGCTGTGCTCGAGCCCCTTCACGTGGTGCAGCTCGATCGTTCGCGTGTCGTCGCCGAGCACCATCTTGTCGATGACGCCTTCGACCTTCGGCTTCTTGTGCGACTTCGCCAGCGCGTCGCCCACGAGCGTCCGCGGCGAGCCGAGCGACGCGTCGACGAAGAACTTGTTGTTGTCGTCGGTCAGGATCGTGATGCCCTCGGCCGCGAACGGGGCGAGGCCGCTGGCGTGATCGAAGTGCGGGTGCGTGTTCACGACGTACTTGATCCGCTTGGCGGGAAACAGACGCTTCGTTTCGGCGATGATCGCGAGGCCGCGCGCTTCGCTCTGCGGCCCTTCGAGCACGACGACCGAGTCCTTGAGCTCGACGGCCATCGCGACGTAGCCGCCCGTGATGCGGTACACGCCGTCGGCGAGCTTCTCGGACGCGACGACCGGCGGCGCCGCGCCGGGCGCCGCGGCCGGGCCGCCGCCGCGGCCGGCGTTCGGCGGAGACGTCATGAGCTGAGGCAGGTCCTCAGGGTTCTTGCGCGCCGCGGTGATCGCGGCCACGAACGTCTCCATGCCGACCTGTTTCATCGAGATTCGGCCCGGGACCTTCAGCCCGCCGAGGTCCTGGTAGTTCCGGTAGAACAGCTCGATGTGCAGGTCGCCGAGCACCGGGTGCTCGACCCAGGTTTCCACACGGTCCACCAGGTTCTCAGGGCTGATGTAACCCACGACCTTGTACGGCTGCCCCGAGGGCGCTTTCTGCGCCGGGCTCCACGTCACGATCCTGTACAGGACTTCGTCGACCTTTTTCGTGCGCAGCGTTGCGTTGGTGCTGGCCGCGGCGCCGCGCAGAAATCCCCACGGCGTGACCCAGATCTGCAGCTGCTGCGCCCACGCGGCGTTTGCCGGCGTGATCATCTGGTCGTAGCTGCCGGGCGCGCCCGGCTGCGGTGGCGGAGCGCCGCGAACGGCGGGCGGGATCGGGTCGCCGGAGGCGTGGGAGGCCGGCTGCGTGAAGTCGATCGTGCGCGTGTAATTCCGGATGGTCGTCGACGCCAGACCGAACGAGATTGTCCGGCTCTGGCCGAAGTTGCCGTTGGCGGCTGAGCCCGAGTAGGTCACCGCGTTCAGGCCTGCCGCGCCCATGGCGAGCGAGGCGTTCTCCACCACCGATTTGGCGTCGTCGGCGGCCGCGGCCGCCGGCGGTGTGAGGACCAGGATTCCCAGGGTCCCCAGGGCTCCTAGAGCAACGACGAGCGCCGAAACTGCCGGTGCCTTCCACATGCCGTCAGATTCTGCGTTGCGCGCATCAGGGGGTCAAGGCTTGGGATAGACTCCCACGTATGAGTTTCTGCGAGCATTGCGAAGGGCAGCGGTTCGATCGGGCGCAGGTCCTCCGGATCCTGAGAGACACGCGCAGGCGCCTGCCGAAGCGCGCGCGGGCGGACGAGGCGCTCGCGATGGCGATCAAGGCCGTGCAGGCCCTGGACATCCCGCACCTCGAGCGCTTCGACGAAGTCTCCGAGGACGAGATCATTCATTAGCGCGTCCCGTCACTGATTCACAGGACTGTCACTGTCGGGCTGAATCTGAAACCGGCAGACACGCGACAGCTCACCCTCAGCAGAAGAATCCCGCCTTTTTTCAGTCGATCAAACTCGGCCGTTCTTGCGGGCAAGGTTTGTGCAGCCAGAAAGTTGTCTCAGTCCCCAGGCGCCTCTCACAGGCCGCCCGGCGACACCTGACTGAGAACCAGGAAGGGCGCTAACCGTGCCTCTCGCGAGACCTCGTCTCGTCACAGTACTCGTCTGCTCGGCCGTCGTGTTCATGTTCGTGAGCGCCGCAGTTCCTGCGGGCGCG
Organism: uncultured Acidobacteriota bacterium; assembly: GCA_963712905.1. Taxonomy (GTDB): domain Bacteria; phylum Acidobacteriota; class Vicinamibacteria; order Vicinamibacterales; family CAVVIG01; genus CAVQJU01. The sequence continues at coordinate 313,333 of CAVQJU010000011.1, forward strand.
CAGACCGTCATGAACCCCACATCGGCACGATTCACGGCTTCAGCCGATCACAACACGACCGGATCGAACGGCTTGCCGGTCGTCGATCACTACGAGCTGGAATTCTTCATGACCGGCGCTTCGGCACCGTTTCAGACCGTGTCCCTTGGCAAGCCGACGCCTGACGGTACCTCGACGATTACTGTAAATTTTACGTCCCTCCTCGGCACTCCGCTCGCGGCTGGACCGGTCTACACCGCGGATGTCGTCGCAGTTGGCCCGGGCGGCCGAGGCACGAGTGCCATGTCGCCCGACACGTTCGCCTACTCTCTGCCTTGCAGCTACGCGCTGTCGCCCGCGACGCAGAGCGTGCTCGCGGCGGGGGGCACCGGGAGCGTGACGGTGACGGCGGGCGCGGGCTGTGCGTGGACGGCGACGAGCAGCGCGACGTGGCTGAGTGTCACGAGCGGGGCGGCGGGATCGGGCAACGGCACGGTGACGGTGACGGCGGCCGCCAACACGACGACGGCGGCGCGGAGCGCGACGGTGACGGTCGGCGGACAGACGGTCACGGTGACGCAGCCGGCGCCGTGCGCCTACGCGCTGTCGCCGGCGACGCAGAGCGTGCTCGCGGCGGGCGGCACGGGAAGCGTGACGGTGACGGCGGGCGCGGGCTGCGCGTGGACGGCGACGAGCAGCGCGACGTGGCTGAGCGTCACGAGCGGCGCGAGCGGGTCGGGCAACGGCACGGTGACGGTGACGGCGGCCGCCAACACGACGACGGCGGCGCGGAGCGCGACGGTGACGGTCGGCGGACAGACGGTCACGGTGACGCAGCCGGCGCCGTGCGCCTACGCGCTGTCGCCGGCGACGCAGAGCGTGCTCGCGGCGGGGGGCACGGGGAGCGTGACGGTGACGGCGGGCGCGGGCTGCGCGTGGACGGCGACGAGCAGCGCGACGTGGCTGAGCGTCACGAGCGGCGCGAGCGGGTCGGGCAACGGCACGGTGACCGTGACCGCCCCCATGAACTCGACACCAGCGTTGCGCAGTGCGACGCTGACCGTCGGCGGGCAGACGGTTACGGTGTCTCAGCCCACTGCCGTGCCGGGCCCGCCAGGTAATCTCCAGATCACGGTGAACTGAGCGGCCTGTCGGCCGGACACGGGCAGCCTGAACACAGGTCTGCCCGTGTCACCTTCTTCAATTCGCCTTCTTTCCCGCGATCTGCTGTTCGCTTGCTATCCTGTGGGATAAGCTGCGCCTGGAGCCCACGCGTCCGCCCATGCCCAAGACGACCCAACCGGCGCCACTGAAGACCCAACCGAGTGCCGACTCCCCCCGGAGTCCGCTCAACGACCTCGAGATCAAGGACGCCCACGTGATTTTTCAGTCGGCGTGGCACGATCTCGAGGCCGAGTATGGTCACGAGTATCTCCGCTTTCCCAAGGAGATCATTCTGCTGGGTGGCGCGCCGGGCGCCGGGAAGGGGACCCACACCGCGTTCATCGCGAAGGCACGCAGCCTGACCTGCGCGCCAATCGTCATGAGCGCGCTGCTCGACTCGCCCGAAGCCAGGGCGATGAAGGATGCCGGCCACATGGTCGGCGACCGTGAGGTGGTCGGCCTGTTGCTCCGCGAGCTGCTTCGTCCCGAATATCACGACGGCGTCATCATCGACGGCTTCCCGCGCACGACGGTCCAGGTCGAGTGCCTGAAGCTGCTCGTGGACCAGATGCACGCGCTCAGGAGGGAGTTCTTCAACACGCCGCTGTCCATTCATTTCCGGCAGCCGACAATCCACATCATGGTGTTGTTCGTCGAGGAAAAGGAGTCGATTGCGCGGCAGCTCAAACGGGGCCGCGAGACGCTCGCGCACAACGACGAGGTGCGGCGCTCGGGCGTGGGCCGATTGAGCGAAGACCGGCCGACCGACCACGACGAAACGCTGGCGCGGCGGCGCTATCAGGCGTTCAAAGAGCAGACGTGGGACGCGCTGCGGTCGCTCGAGGAGATCTTTCACTACCACCTCGTCAACGCCCAGGGCTCGATTCAGACCGTCGAGCAGAACATCCTTCGTGAGCTCCAGTATCAGAGCACGCTCGAGCTCGATCCCCGGACGGTCGAACGGCTGCGGGGAGTGCCCGTGGCGAGCGAGATCATCGTGCACGCCCGCCAGGAACTCGTAAAACGGCTGGATAGCTACGAGCTGGAATACCGGGACCTGTTTGCGAAGGTGATCACGTTCATCGAACGCAAGATGATGCCGATCGTGCTTCGCCATGCGATTTCCGGCGTGGCGCAGATCAACACCGAAGACCCCGTGCTCGAAGATCCGCTCGCGCTGGCCATGCTGATCGACGTGTTTTCAGAGCGCGGCTATCACGCGGTCGTGGACATCCACCGCCTCGACGTTCCGGAACGCTTCGACCTCGAGACCGGCGCGATCAGCTGCAGCAGCAAGAAGGTCTACCGTATCCAGATCAGGTTTCAGGGTTCCGAGATCCGCTGGGGCTAGCGGCGCCGCCATGACGTCCGACCGTCGCCTCCGCCGCGCGGTGCGCTCCCCGCGCGTGGTGAACATCGCCGATCTGCGCCGGCTGGCGAAGCGCCGGCTGCCGCGGCTCGTGTTCGACTACATCGACGGCGGCGCCGAAGACGAAATCACGCTGCGCGACAACGTCCGTGCATTTCGCGAGGTTCGCTTCCGGCTGCGCCAGGGCATCGCGGTGCCTGAGTGCGACCTGCGCACGACGGTCCTGGGCACGACGTACGCGCTGCCGTTTCTGCTCGCGCCCGTCGGCTTCTCCCGCATGTTCTATCCGCGCGGCGAGGCGGTGGCGGCCCGCGCCGCGAGCGCCGCGGGCATTCCGTTCATCCTGTCCACGTTTTCCGGGACGCGGCTCGAGGAAATCCGCGAGCAGGCCAGCGGCTCGCTCTGGTATCAGCTCTACGTGCCCGGCGGCCGCGCGGTCGCGGAGGCCAGCATCGCGCGCGCGCGTGCGGCCGGCTACTCGGTGCTCGTCGTCACGATCGATACACCGGTGTCCGGCATGCGTGAGCGCGACTACCGCAACGGCGTCGGCCCGCTGCTCGCGGCCGACTGGCGGCGCAGCCTGCCGCACCTCCGGCAGTTCGTGATGCACCCGCGCTGGGTGCTCAATTATCTGGCGGACGGATCGCCGCGCGTGTTTCCGAACGTCGAACTCCCCGGCGTCGGCGCGATGCCCTGCAGCGATGTCAGCGCGCTCCTCGCCACCACCGTCATCACGTGGCGCGACTTTCAGTGGATTCGAGACGCCTGGAAAGGCCCCGTCGTCGCAAAAGGCGTGCACACGGGAGAGGATGCGCGGCGTGCGATCGACGCCGGCGCCGATGCGATTGTCGTCTCCAACCACGGCGGCCGCCAGCTCGACGGCGTACCCGGAAGTCTTCGCGCGCTGCCTGAAGTGCTCGCAGCCGTCAGCGGACGCGTCGAGGTGATGGTGGACGGCGGTGTGCGGCGGGGCGGCGACGTCGTCAAAGCGCTGTGCCTCGGTGCGCGCGCCGTGCTGGTCGGCCGGGCCTACGCGTGGGGGCTTGGCGCCGCGGGCGGGCCCGGCGTGGACCGCGCGATCGAAATCCTGCGCGCGGACCTCGACCGCACGATGCACTTGCTCGGCTGTGCCTCTATCAGCGAACTCAATCGGGAGTATGTTGAATGAAAAGACACCTTCTTCCTGTCGCTCTGCTGGTCTCCGCTTGCGGCGTCACGGGCGCGGCGGCTCAGGACCTCGTGATCACGAACGTCCGCGTCATCATCGGCAACGGCACCGTGATCAATCAGGGGACCATCGTCGTGCGGGCCGGGCGCATCGCCTCGGTGTCGCCGGGGCCGGCCACGCCAGGTGCGCAGCCGCCGGTTCAGTCGATAGACGCGCGCGGCGCGACGGCGCTGCCGGGATTCATCGACGCCCATCGCCACGTGAACGCGGGCCCCAACGAGAAAGAGCAGATGCAGGCGCTGCTCGACGCCGGCTACACGACGATCCTGTCCGGCGGCGGGCCCGCCGAGGGAAACATCACGCTCCGCGATCACATCGAGAAAGGTGTCATCAAGGGGCCGCGGATCATTCCGTCGGGGCGGCTGGACCTCGCGAACGGGACGCCCGACGCGATCCGGGCAGAGGTGCGGAGGCTCGCCGCGCTGGGCGTCAGGTTCATCGGGGAACAGGCCCTGACCCCCAAGCCCGGTCCGACCCCGAAGGAGATGGAGAACCTGCGGGCGGCCGTGGACGAATCGAAGAAGGCCGGCGTGTGGATCCAGATTCACGCCGTGAGCCCGCAATCCATGATGGCCGCCGTGGACGCGGGCGTACCGAAGCTCGTGCACACGCCGCATTTCGGCTGGCTCAGCTTCGACGATGCGAAGCGGGTGGCGGCGGCGGGTGTGAAGCAGTTGTCGACGATCGGATTCGGCGTGCCGGTGTTCGGCGTGTTCGCGAACGACAACCAGCCGCGGTTCCGCGACGGCAAGCCGTGGCCCGAGTCGATTCTGGATGGCGACGGCCGCGGACAGGAAGCCGGCTACAAGGCGGTGAATGCGCGGACGTCGTGGGACGCGGGCGTCGTCTACGGCTACGGCACGGACACGAACTACGCGCCGAAGGCCGGCCTGGCGCACGAGCTCAAGTCGCTCAACCTGATGTTCTCGATGCAGGACATCGTCAAGCTGATGGGCCCGAACTCGGCGTCGTATATCGAGATGGGCGATTCGCTCGGCACGCTCGAGGCCGGGAAGCTGGCCGACATCGTCATCGTCGGCGGCAACCCGCTGGACGGCTACTGGAACCTGCTGGCCACCAGGCTCGTGATCAAGGGCGGCGTGATCGTCTCCGACCAGCGGTAGCCCGGCGCGCTTCGGCGCGGCCGGGGCCTTCGTGAGCCCATCGGCCCGATTCCTGCGCGTAACGGGCATGAAGGAAGCGTTCGGCCAGGCTGACTGCGAGTCGGAAGTGCGGGTCCTCAAGGCGGAATACAGCGAGCTGTATTTCGACGAGACCCCGTTCAACGAGACCGCGATCGAGTCCGAGACGTACCTGATCATCGGGCGCCGCGGGTCGGGGAAGACCGCGCTGTCCCACTATTTCTCGTTCGGCGGGACTTTCAAGGATCGGATTTCGATCGACATCGACGAGCCCGCCCTGTATCAGCGGGCGCTGTCCGAACTGGCCGGCCAGGCGGCGTATCCGCGCGACCTGGCGATCAGCCGCCTCCAGCGGATGTGGTTCTACGTCGTCTGGGCGGTGATCACCGAGCAGATGCGCACGATGTCTCCTGACATCGAGCGGGCCTGCGAAAGCCGGACTCCGCCGCCGCGTTCGGTGTCCGAGTTCCTCGGCCGCCGGCTCGAGTCGCTGATCGATCTGTTCCACGATTCCGGCGATTTCACGGAAGCCGATCTCGACGGCGTACTGACCGACGAGCGCCTCGCGCGGGCGCAGGAGGCCGTCCTCGACATCGCGAGGGACCGGCCCGTGATTATTGCAGTCGATACGCTGGAGCGGTACGACACGTCCGACGAGCGGCTGATGAACGCGCTCGCCGCGCTCATCCAGTGCGCGTCTGAATTCAACGGCCGGTACGCGGATCGCGGCCTGCACCTGAAGGTGTTCATCTCCGGCGAGATATTTCCCTATCTTCGGGAAGTGGTGCTCGTGAACCCGCTGAAGCACGTCAAGAATCCCGTCTACCTGCTCTGGCGGCCGAAGGATCTGCTCCGCCTGATCTGCTGGCGCTTTTACCGGTTCCTCGAGGCGCAGGGCAAGCTCGATCGGGCCAGCGTGGGGCGCATCGACTGGAAAGACTCCGACGTGGTGATGCAGAAGATGTGGAAGCCGTATTTCGGCGAGGAGCTGGTCAACGGCCACGGGTTGAAAGAGCGGACGTTTTCGTATGTGCTGCGCCACACGCAGCTCAGGCCGCGGCAGCTCATTCTCGTGTGCAACGCGATCGCCCGCTACGCCGTCGGTGAAGGGCGGTTCCCGTACTTCGCCGAATGGGACATCCGCGAGGCGGTGAAGCGTGCTGAGCTCGACCTGGCCAGCGAAATCATCAGTTCGTTCCAGAGCATCTACCCGAGGGTGAACGAGATCGTGGATGCGCTCCTGAACATCCCCATGGTGTTCTCCGGCAACGAGCTGGACAAGCGCGCACCGATCTCGAAGGGCGCCTGGCCCGGCGATTCGTACTCGTCGCCGGCATTCCACCAGCTCGTGACCGAGCTCGGCCTGGTCGGCCGCGTGAGCCGCCTGAACGTCGAGCACGGCTACATCGACGCGGACTTCGAGTACGCGATGACGGATCGCCTGCGGGTGACGTCACGCGACCAGTGCGCCATCCACCCGATGTTCTATTCGAGGCTGAACGTCGATCTCAACAAGCGGGCGCGCGTCATGCCGTTTTCGACCGCTCGCGATCACGAGCTCACGATGAAGGTGTGAACATGCCAGCCATTCATCAGGTTCCGCACCGGCTCGGGGCGCGCGCACAGGCGGCGTTCAAGCCGGAATACCGGGCGATGCTCGCGGGCCTGCTGGCCGAGATCGTGTTCGCCGCGCTGCCGCTGCTCGTGGTGTCGGCCGTGATGGCGGAGCTCCGCGAGCCCACGAGACTGTTTGCGTCTCCGGAATGGTCCTTCGCTGCGGCGATCCTGTTCGGGCAGTCCATCGTGAGGTTCATGACAGGCTTCGCCCACGGGGGAAGGGCGAAGCCCGGACCGGTTGCGCTGGCGGTGTCGCTCGTGATCGTGCTCGGGTTGACGCCGTCGCTGATGGTGCTTTCCGCGATCCTCCGGGCCGAGGCCGCTCCCGGACACGGCGTGCCGGGGGGCTGGATCGTCGGCTTCCAGGTTCTGTTCTTCGCTGCCAGCGTGGCGACCTACCTGCTGCTCAGCTCCGTCGGCGAGGCGTGGCGGCTTCGGGAAGAACGAGCCGGCAAACACCACCAGCCGTAGGCATGTGCGCGAGGGCGCCGTGGACGCCCCGGGTGTCTCGCGAATAAGCTGACGATATGGCTGATGCGACGACGGTGGCCCTGCCCAGCAGTTCCGCGCGGGCCGCGCTGATGTTTCCGATTCTGGAGAACCGCCTGATCGAACGGATCGCGGCGCATGGCGCGACGCGTTCCGTGAGCGCCGGCGACGTGCTGATCCAGGCGGGCGAGCCGGACCCGCGCTTCTTCGTGATGAAGAGCGGGCAGGCCGAAGTCGTCCGGCCCTCGAATCTGGGCGATACCCGCGTGGCGGTTCACGCCGCCGGTGCGTTCACCGGCGAAGCCAACATGATCCTCGGCCGCCGTTCGATCATGCGGACGAGGGTCACCGAGGCAGGCGAGGTCATCGAGCTGACGCGCGAACAGCTGCTGTCGCTGATCCAGACAGACACCGAGATCGGCGACGTCGTGATGGGGGCGTTCCTCTACCGGCGCAGTGAGCTGGTCGCGCAGGGCATCGGCGACGTGGTGCTCGTCGGGTCGATGCATTCGGCCGAGACGCTCCGCATCCGCGAGTTCCTCACACGCAACGGCCATCCGTTCGCCTATCTGGATCTGGACAAGGATCCGGACAACCAGCACCTCCTGGATCGATTCAACGTCGCCGTGTCGGAGATCCCGGTGATGATCTGCCGCGGCGACGCGGTGCTCCGCAATCCCAGCAACGAGGCTATCGCCGACTGCCTGGGATTCAACGCCGCCATCGAACGGACGCACCTGCGCGATGTTGTGATCGTCGGCGCGGGCGCGTCGGGGCTTGCCGCCGCCGTCTACGGCGCCTCCGAGGGACTCGACGTCCTGGTGCTCGAGTCGGGAGCGCCGGGAGGACAGGCGGGGTCGAGCTCGAAGATCGAGAACTACCTCGGCTTTCCGATGGGCGTGACGGGCGAGGAGCTGATGTCGAACGCGCTGACGCAGGCGAAGAGGTTCGGCGCCGAGATCATGGTGGCCCGTGGCGCCACGCAGCTGAGCTGCGAGCGGAAGCCGTACCGCGTCCGTCTGGACGACGGACCCGGGGTGCCCGCGAAGAGCGTCATCATTGCCACGGGGGCGGAGTACCGCAAGCCGGAAATCGAGAACCTGTCACGCTTCCTGGGCGCCGGCGTGTACTACAGCGCGACGCAGATGGAGCGAACGCTCTGCGAAGGCGAGGACGTCATCGTCGTCGGAGGCGGCAACTCGGCGGGCCAGGCCGCGATGTTCCTGTCGGAGAGAGTGAAGCACGTGCACATGCTGGTCCGGTCGGAGAACCTGTCGGCCAGCATGTCGCGCTACCTGATTCGACGGATCGAAGAGAGCAAGACGATCACGTTGTGGACCAGGACCGAGATCACGGCCCTCGATGGTGAAGGCCACCTCGACCAAGTGTGCTGGCGCGACCGCAGAAGCGGCGCCGTCGAGCCCAGGCCCATCCGGCACGTGTTCCTGATGACGGGCGCAGTGCCGAACGCTGTCTGGCTGCGCGGGTGCGTCGCGCTCGACGCGCAGGGGTTCGTGAAGACAGGCCCCGACCTGACGAGCGACGATCTCGCCGCGGCCGGCTGGCCGCTAAACCGTCCGCCGCACCTGCTCGAGACCAGCCTGCCGGGCGTGTTCGCGGTCGGCGACGTGCGGGGCAACAGTGTCAAGCGCGTGGCGTCGGCGGTCGGCGAGGGGTCGATCGCCATTTCGTTCGTCCATCGAGTGCTGGCGGAGTAGGCGGACAGGGTCCGGCAGAGCCTGGGACCTGAAAAGCCTGTCGCGGCGTGCTATCCTGCTGGACGCTGCTGGCGTGAAAATCTGAGCAAGCTGTCAACTGGAGGGGGTCTGGTATGAAACGCATTGCCCTATGTCTCACGGGTATCGTCGCCGCTTCGATCATCGCCTTTGCGCAGGCGCCGGCGGGCCGGGGCGGGCCGCTGCCACCGCCACCACCGCTCGAGGCCGGTGCGTCGCAGGCTGAAGTGGATACGGCGCTGCTGGCGGCGCCGGCCAACCTGAAAGATCAGGCGACCGTCATCAAGTGGAAGCCGGACCAGACTTACACGACGCTGCGGAAGGGCACCAACCGTCTGGTCTGCTTCGACCGTTCGGGGTTCCCGCTCATGCAGCCGTTCTCGGTCGAGTGCACGAGCATCGCGAACCTGGACCGCGTCGCGCAGAACCAGAAGATCGAGGCGCTCGGCGACCGCGCGAAGGCCAACGCGGCGTTCGACGAGGCCGAGAAGAACGGCACGCGCGTGAAGCCCGAGTTCGGCTCGGTGTTCTATCACGTGCAGGGGCCGTCCCGGGAGATGGCGCGTAACCACATGACCATCGCCACGCCGGGCGCGACGACGGCGACGCTGGGGCTGCCGGACAACGGCCGCGGCGGCGGCGTGTGGATCATGAACGCGGGCACGACGACCGCGCACCTGATGGTGCCGGGCGAATAGGGGTTAGAGGTTAGAGGTTAGAGGTTAGGGGTTGGGGATCGGGGAATACCTGATGGCCGGTTTGCTTGCCGGGGCAGCGCTCGCTGCTCCCGGCAGGCAGACGTTCACCGGCGTCATCACCGATGACATGTGCACCGCCGGCCACGCGGCGATGCGAATGGGACCGACCGACGCCGAGTGCGCGGTAGCCTGCGCGGACCTCCACGGCTCGACGTACGTCCTCGTGTCCGGCAAGACGGTCTACACGCTCAGCGACCAGAAGACGCCCGCCGGATACGCCGGACAGAGAGTCCGGGTCGTCGGCACGCTCGACGAGAAGAAGAAGACGATCCTCGTCGAGTCCATCGCCGCGTCTCAGAAGTAGCGCGGCCCCTTCAGGGCCGCGGACGCGGGGCTGAAAGCCCCGCGCTACCTCGAATACATCGACACCGCAATCCTCAACAACTCGTCGGCGCCCAGCTCGCCGCTCGCGAGCAAATAGAGCATCGCCCCGTCATGCCAGACGACCACGGCGGGGCTGCGCCCGTCGTTCGGCGTCCTCCCACCGAGCAGCGGTCTCGAAATGAGGAAGCGCGGTCACAAGCCCCATAATAGGGTGGACCTTTCCGCGACGCCATGTCAGGAGTCTTCATCAGCTACCGGCGCGACGACAGCGGCGGCTACACGGGCCGCTTGTTCGACGTGCTCGCCGCGCGCTTCGGCCACGATCAGATGTTCATGGACCTCGACGACATCCATGCCGGCGACAACTTCGCCGCGGTGATCGACGAAAAGGTCGGGCAGTGCAGCGTCCTGCTGGCGGTCATCGGCGAACACTGGCTGACGCTCAAGGGCCAGGACGGCGTGCGCCGGCTCGACGCGTCGGGCGACTTCGTGCGGCTCGAGATTGCGAAAGCGCTCGAGCGTGGCGTGCGTGTCATCCCGGTCCTCGTGGGCGGCGCCGCGATGCCGGGCGCGGCCGATCTGCCCGAGGCGCTGCGGCCGCTGGCCGTTCACCAGGCGATCGATCTGAGAGACGCTCACTTCCACGCCGACGCGAACCAGCTGATCGATCTCCTGCAGAACACCGTCCCCGGTCTCGGCGCGGGGCGGTGGCAGGGAAGGCGGCGCTGGCTGATTCCCGTGGCGGGCGCTGTCATGGCTATCCTGGCCGTCGCCGCCGTGACCGCGGGCCTCAGGTATCGCGAGTCGAAATCGGCGGCGGCCGAAGCGGCGCGTGTGCGGGCCGTGGCCGAGAGCGTCGCGGGGAAGTGGACCGGCACCGTCAAGTACGACTGGGGCGACAGCTACGAGGAGACGTTCGAGTTCGAAGTCGCGGGCGGCGAACTGTCCGGCGCGGCGTCCTATCTTCGACGCCCCCGCGGCATCCTCGACGGCAAGCTCGAAGGCAGCCGCGTGAACTTCACGACCAAATCGCTGACGTCACTCAACGACAAGACGTTCGAGGACACGCACCACTACCGGGGTACGGTCGAAGGGAACGTCATCAATTTCACGTTGATTACGGAGAGCGGCGCCGAATCGCACGTGCCGGTGCGATTTACCGTGCGGCGTTAGGCTCGATCCGCAGCACCATCCCGTCGGCTCCGGTGCGGCCGCTCGCCTGTTCGGTGACGACGTAGATGTAGCCGTCGGGGCTTTGCTGAACGTCGCGGACGCGGATGTTCAGCGGCAGGAGCAACGCTTCCCGGCGTTCCGCCTGCGACGGCTGGCCGAACGCGATGCGCTGCAGCTGCCGCGTGGTGAGCGCCCCGACGAACAGGTTGTTCTTCCAGTTCGGAAACTTGTCGCCCGTGTAGAACATGATGCTCGACGGGCTGATCGACGGCACCCAGTGGATCCGCGGGTTGTCCATCCCGGGCCGCGCCCACGGTTCCTCGGAGACGAGCGTGCCCGTGTAGTTGCGGCCCGTCGAGACGAGCGGCCAGCCGTAGTTGTGACCCGGTTTGAGGATATTGACCTCGTCGCCGCCCAGCGGGCCGATCTCGGCCTGCCACAGCTCCCCTGTGATCGGATGGGTGGCCAGCCCGTAGCCGTTGCGGTGGCCGTACGTGAAGATCTCCGGCTTCGCGCCGGCCTTGCCCACGAACGGGTTGTCCGGCGGCGCCGTGCCGTCGTCTTTCAGGCGAAGCGTTTTGCCGACGTGGTTGTCGAGCGCCTGCGCCTTCATCCGGAGGCTGTTGTTTTCGGTGCCCGTGCAGCAGAGCCGATCGCGATCGCCGACCGTGACGTAGAGCATCTGATCGGGCCCGAAGAAGACGCGGCCCGCGAGGTTGCCGCTCGTCTCCCACGCGTCGGCGACGAAGATTTCCTGAACCTCGCCGAGCGTCGCGCCTTTCAGGTGTCCGCGCGCGACGGCGAGCGTGTTCCCGCGCGGCCCCTGTTTCGGATACGAGACGTAGACCAGGCCGTTCTCGGAAAATTTCGGATGCACCGCGACGAAGTGCAGGGAGTCGCCGGCCTCGCCGGCGGGCGTCGGAGACGTCCACACGGTGTCGGGCAGCAGCTTGCCGTCGCGTATCAGCCGCAGACGGCCGTTGCGCTCGCTGACGAGGATCCCGCCGTCGGGCAGAAACGCGAGGCCCCACGGATGGAACAGCCCGGTCGCGACCGTGATCACGCGGATCTGGCCGCCGGCCACATCCAGCACGCGCGCGGCCGGCGCGTCGGCCGGCTGCTGCGCGTGATTGGCAATGGGTGCCGCAAACAGGAGGGCCGCCAGGGCCCCGAGCATCAGCTGCCGTCGAATCACCATCAACGCCTCGTTCTTTGTAGCGCGGGGCTTTCAGCCCCGCGTCAGCGGCCCTGAAAGGGCCGCTCTACTGGTCAGGCCTTGGCCAACACCATGCCGTAGCCCTGCGACCGCGGGCTGACGCCCAGCAGGCGCACCCCGTTCATCAGGCCGTGCGGCGTGGACGACACCACGGGCACCTTGATCTCGCCTTCGAGCGGCACGATCACGTCGAGAGTCCTCAACGCGCCGCAGGACATCACGAGGGCGTCGGCCTTCTTCGACTCCGCGTAGGCCTCGGCGCCCAACTTGAGCAGGATGTTGTGCGTTGCGGCGCCTTCCGGGATCTGCACGAACCCGAGACCCTTCGCCGCAGTGACCTCGAAACCATGCTCTTCGAGAAACACCTTCAACCGCTCGGTGACGACATCGGTATAAGCCGTGGCGACTGCCACGCGTTTGGCGTTGGCCACCTTCAACCCGTCGAGGAGCCCGGCGCTCTGGGTTGTGGCCGGAAGCCCGGTGGCCTTGGAGACCTTCTCGATCAGCTCCCGATGGAACTTCGCGCCCTTGTAGAAGGTGAGCGATGAGCCGAACACCGAAATGACCTTCGCGCCCTGCTTTGCCAGCGCCTCGGCCGCCGGCAGCACGCGCGGGATGGCCTCGTCATAACCGGCGAGCGTCATGCCGCCGGGGAGGCCGACGCCGCCCGACAGGAATTCGACACCCTTCGGATAGAGCAGCTTCGCGTCGGGTGGAATCGGGTAGTTGAGCGGCGGGAAAATCAAGCCGAGCGCCGGATCGCCCGCCGCGGTCAGGAAGCTGGCGCCTGGGATCGCCAGCGCCGTCGCGATGCCCCCGAGCTTGAGAAAGTCGCGGCGTGAGCGTGTCATCACTGCCTCCTGTTGGACGGACCGGCCGCCGGTGCCGGGGGACATTGTAATCCCACGACCTCGTGAACGAAGCGCAGCTTCTCGATGGCCGGAGCCGGCAGCACGAACGGGTAGCCGTCAGGCAACCCCAGGCCGCGATTGAGATTGTTCAGGACGTAGGTCAGCGCCACCCAGCTCGCGAGGAGCCGGTCGAACGGCTGCCGCATGGAAAACACCGCCGGAGCGGCGGGCATCGACGGCTCGTCGGACCGTTTCGGCCGCAGGGACATGCCGCAGGCCCGCGCGGTTTCGAGCGTGTCGAGCATGTGGAGGTAGTGCGCCCAGGTCTCGGCCCAATCCTCCCACGGGTGCACGCTGGCGTATGCGCTGACGAACCGCTCCTGCCAGTCGGGCGGCGCCCCCTGCTCGTGGTAGGTGTTCAGCGCGGCGGTGTAATCGATCCGATCGTCTCCGAACAGCCGGCGGAACTCCTCGAGCGGCGGCCGGTCCTGGATCAGGCACTCCCAGTAGTAATGTCCGCTTTCGTGACGCATGTGTCCCGAAAGCGTTCGATACGGCTCGCGCATCACCGTGCGCCGCCTTTCCCGCTCCGCATCGTCGGCTTCCGCGAGGTTCACGGTGATGACGCCCTGGGCATGGCCGGTCAGCACGCGCGGTTCCGAGGGATCCTCCGGATCGGCTTTGAACTCGAACGCCAGGCCGTGGTCCGGGTCGTCCTCGCGGCCGACTACGGGAAGGCCGAGGGCCAGCAGCGTGACGAGCAACCGGCGCTTCGCGACCTCGAGACGGTACCAGGCCGGCCGGTGATCCGCGCTGGTCAGATCGGGGATGACGCGCGTCAGGCGGCACGACGCGCACAACTCGGAGCCGGGTTCCCCGTTGATGGCGGGCACGGCCCAGTTGCACACCTGCTCCTCGGTGTAGTTCCGGCACAAGCGGTACGACTCGGCGGCCGCCGGAAGCGGCGACTTCCACGCCCCGGCGGCGTCGGCATCCAGGGATCCGACGACCCCGACATCGGGGAGATAGGCCACGTCGTGACCACAGGCAACACAGTGTGTATTCTCGAAGAACAGCAGGTGACCGCAATGGTCGCAGTGGAAGATATTCATCGGACATCGCCTGCACGTCGCGTGCCCGTTAATTGACACTACCCAACGGCAGGTGGAACAATTCCTTCCGGGCAAGGAGTTACAGATGCGCAGACTGAATATCGCTATCGTGTTGATTGCTGCGAGCATCGCGGCAGCGCCGTCCGCGGCGCGGGCCCAGACGCCGCGCACCGCGTGGGGCGATCCCGACCTGCAGGGCAGCTACACGAACAGCAACGAAAGCGGCATTCCGATGCAGCGGCCGGCGGAGTTTGCCGGGAAAACGCTCGCCGAGATCACGCCCGCCGAGCTCGCGCGGGTCATGCAGCAGCGCCACCAGCAGACGGAGAAGACGGCGGCCGTGATCGGCGGCACGGCCGAGAACGACACGGGCGCCGGGCCGTCGCACTGGTACGAAAACTACAACGCGAAGAACAGCCGCGCGTGGATGATCTCGGATCCGCCGGACGGCCAGATGCCCGCGCTGACGCCCGAAGCGGTGCAGCGCGCGGCCGCGGTGCGCGCCGCCCGCCGCGGAGGGGACGGCTACTACAACGGTCCGTTCGACGGCCCCGAGGACCTGACGCTGTACGTGCGCTGCATCTCGCGCGGCCTGCCGGGGTCGATGATGCCGGCCATCTACGGCAACTCGTATCAGATCGTCCAGGGGCCGGGCTGGGTCGCCATCCGGTACGAGATGGTGCACGAGACGCGCCTCATCCCGCTCGACGGCCGGCCTCATGCCTCCGACAAGCTTCATTCGTACATGGGCGACGCCCGCGGGCACTGGGAAGGCGACACGCTCGTCGTCGAGACGACGAATTTCCTGGAGAAGTCGGCATTCGGCGGCGCGTCGGACCGGCTGAAGACGACCGAGCGTTTCAAGCCCGTGCGCAAGGGCGTCATCGACTGGTCGATCACGTTCGACGATGCGAAGACGTGGGTGCGCCCGTGGACCTTCGGGATGCAGCTGACGCGCGACGAGACGCAGCCGATCTTCGAGTACGCCTGCCACGAGGGCAACGAAGGACTCCAGGGCATCCTGATCGCCGAACGGCTCAAGGACAAAGAGGCGGAGCAGCACAGCCACTCGAACTAACGAGGTCTTTCATGCTGAAGCGAAGCGCGGCCATCGCGGTCTTGTGTCTGTGGTCGGCGGGTGTCGCGGCGCAGCAGCAGGCGAAAGGCTCGTGGACGCCACCGAAGACGGCGTGGGGCGATCCCGACCTGTCAGGCATCTGGCCCAGCACGGACATGGTCGGCGTACCGTTCGAACGTCCCGCGGAGCTCGGAACGCGCACCGAGCTGACGGACGAGGAGTTTGCCGCCCGGCAGAAGCAGGCCTCGCAGCGGTCCGAGGCCGACGCGGAGACTGTCGTGTCCACGGCCGCGCGCACGGGCGACGGCACGGGGCCGCCCTCGCACTGGCTCGAATGGGGAAAAGCCTCGAAACAGGCGTCGCTGATCATCCAGCCGGCGGACGGCCGCCTGCCGCCGATGACGCCTGAAGGCCAGCGCCGCACCGCGACGGTGAAGAACACCTACGTCGTGTTCACCGGCTTCAACGATCCGACCGAGCTTGGCCCGTACAATCGCTGCATCTCGCGCGGCGTCCTCGGATCGACGTTCCCCGTCATCTACAACAACGGGAACCAGATTCTCCAGTTCCCGGGATACGTCGCCATCCGCTACGAGATGATCCACGAGACGCGCATCATCCCGCTCGACGGGCGCGCGCACCTGTCGCCCTCGCTGCGGTCGTACATGGGCGACGCGCGGGGACACTGGGAAGGCAGCACCCTGGTCGTCGAGACGACGAACTTCAACGGCCGGACCGGGGCCCAGGGCAACGGGAACATGCTCATGACGAGCGACGCGCTGAAGCTCGTCGAGCGATTCACGCGGACGGGTCCCGACACCATGCAGTACGAGGTAACGGTGGACGACCCGAAGACGTGGACCGGCCCCTGGAAAGCGGCCTTTCCGCTGAGGCGCGACCCTTCGTACGGCATGTTCGAGTACGCATGCCACGAGGGCAATCACGCGATGAGCAACATCCTGTCCGGATCGCGCGCCGACGATGCCGCCAATGCGAAGGCCACTCCCTAAGAGCCGGCCGAGCATCTAGTCATCTGGTCATCTCATCATCTGGTCGTTGCTGTTCAATCTGGCCGATTGAGCCAATTGACCAACGATGACCAGATGACGAGATGACTAAATGGTTAGGGCCCCGCGGTTTCGATGGGGGCCGCCGCTACGCCCGTGACGGTGTAGGCGGGCATGGGCGCCGGGAACCCCGCTTCACCGAACGCCTCGCGGACGGTCCGGTTCGTATCGAAGTACACCTGCCAGTAGTTGGCGTTGGTGCAGAACGGCCTGACGCACAGCACCGGGCCCGCCGGCGTGAATTGCAGGACGTCGACAACCGGGGCCGGCGAGGCCAGCACGTTCGGAATCGCCTTCAGGCGATCCTGCAGGACGTTGATCGCGCGGTGATGGTCGACGGCGTTGTTGATCGTCACGGTCAGGTCCACGCGCCGGTACGGGTTCGCCGAGAAATTCTGGATGTTGTCGGAGAACACCTTGTTGTTGCCGACGATCGTCAGCACGTTGTCGGGCGTATTGATGACCGTGCCGAACAGGCCGATCGCTTCCACCGTGCCGGTCACGCCGGCGGCGGAAACGAAATCGCCGACCTTGAACGGGCGCAGGAACACCAGGAACGCGCCGGCGGCGAAGTTGGAGAGAAGCCCGCCCCACGCGACGCCGATGGCCACACCGCCCGCGGCCAGGAGCGCCGCGAACGAGGTCGTCTCGACGCCGAAGAAGCCGAGGAGCGCGACCACCAGGGCGATGTTGAGCGTGACGCCCACGCCGGCCTGGAAGTAGCGTGCGAGCGTGGCGTCCACGTGCTCCCGTAGCAGCATCCGGCCGAGCAAGCGCCCGGCAAAGCGGATCAGCCATCGGCCCACGAGCCAGAGCACGATCGCTCCGATGAGCTTCCAGGCCACCGCCATCAGCATCGCGATGGCGGAGGCGGTCAGTGCGTTGACGTCCATACGAGTCCTCCGGTGAATTTGGTCATCTGGTCATCTGGTGATTTCTGAAGGCGCGGGCAGAAATGACCAGATAACCAAATGACCAGATGACTAAATGGTTAGTGCGGGGTGACGCCGAGGGTCTTGAACAGGAACGAGTAGATATCCGCGGTCTGCTCGATGTTCTTCGTCGTGCTGCTGGCGCCGTGGCCCGACGTCGTATCGATGCGGATCAGGATTGGGGCGTCGCCCGTCTGCGCGGCCTGCATCGCCGCGGCGTATTTGAACGAATGCGCCGGCACGACGCGGTCGTCGTGATCGGCCGTGGTGATGAGCGTGGCCGGGTATTTCTGCCGCCGGACATTGTGGATTGGTGAATAGGCGGCGAGCACCTTGAATTCGGCTTCGTTGTCGCTCGATCCGTAGTCGGCCACCCAGTTCCAGCCGATCGTGAACTTGTGAAAGCGCAGCATGTCCATGACGCCCGCCTGTTGCACCACCGCGGCGAACAGGTCCGGCCGCTGGTTGGCGACCGCGCCGACGAGCAGGCCGCCGTTTGACGCGCCCTGGATGGCCAGCCGCGCGGGCGAGGTGTACTTGTTGCTGACGAGCCACTCGGCCGCGGCGATGAAGTCGTCGAAGACGTTCTGCTTCTTCAGCTTCATGCCCGCCTGGTGCCACGTCTCGCCGTACTCGCCGCCGCCGCGCAGGTTCACCGACGCGTAGACGACGCCCTGTTCGAGCAGCGCCAGGCGCAGCGAGCTGAAGTTGGGCGTCGTGTTGACGTTGAAGCCGCCGTACCCGTACATCAGCGTGGGGTTGTTGCCGTCGAGCGTCAGGCCCTTGCGGTGCACGATGAACATCGGCACGCGCGTGCCGTCCTTGCTGGTGAAGAACACCTGCTTCGTGTCGTAGTCGGCGGCCTTGAAGTCGGGGATGTCGGGCGCACGGTAGAGCGTGGACTTCCGGGTGGCCATGTCGTACCGGTAGATCGCCGACGGGCTCGTGAACGACGTGAACGAGTAAAAGATGAACGCGTCGTCGTGGTTGCCGCCGAGCCCGCTGGCGATGCCCACGCCCGGCAGTTCGACCTGGTTCTCGAGCGCGCCGTCCAGCGCGTGCGCGTAGACGCGCGTCGTCACGTCCTTGAGATACGTGACGAAGAGCCTGCCGCCGGCCGTGCTGGCGGTCTCGATGGCTTCCGGCTTTTCCGGCACCACGTCGCGCCACTTCGCGGCGCCGCTCGCGCGCGGATCGAACCGCACGATTTTCCAGTTCGGCGCGTTCGCGTTGGTCTGGATGAGAAACGCATCGCCCACGTTGCCGATGACCTGGTAGGTGTCGTTGCCGATCTCGGAGACGATGGGTTTCCACGTCTTGTCCGTGGAATTCAGGTCGCGGAAGTACACCGCGTTGCCATCCTTGCCCTTGCCGCGCTCGGAAACGTCCAGGATCGCGAACCGTTCGTCTTCGGTCGTGGCCACGGTGTGGAAGCGCTGCGGGTTGCGCACGTCCTCGAACGCGAGCTCGTCGGCCGACTGCGGCGTGCCGACGCGGTGGTAGTACACCTTGTGGTCGTCGTTCGACGCCGTCAGCTCCTTGCCGCGGGCGGGCTCGCTGTAGCGGCTGTAGAAGAACCCGTCGTTCTTCCAGGCGATGTCCGAGACCTTGACCCATTTCAGTTCGTCGGGCAGCGTCTTCCGGCTCGCGACGTCCATGACGTAACAGTCGTGCCAGTCCGATCCGCCGGTGGACTTGCAGTAAGCGGCATATCGGGCGGTCTTCGACAGCGCCAGGGTGGCGAGCTGCGTGGTGCCCTCGGCCGAGAAGGCATTCGGGTCGAGCAGGACTTCGGGCGCCGCGTCGAGCCCCTTCTGCATGTAGATGACGGATTGATTCTGCAGGCCGTCATTTTTTGAGAAGAAGAAGCGGTCGCCGCGGCGGTAGGGCGCACCGAAGCGGGGGTAGTTGTACAGCTTCGTGAGGCGTTCCTTGAGGCGGGCCCGGAACGGGATGGCGTCAAGGTAGGCGAAGGTGACCTTGTTTTCGGCCTCGACCCATCTGGCCGTGTCCGCCGAGGTCTCGTCCTCGAGCCAGCGGTACGGGTCAGCCACCCTGACGCCGAAGTAGGTGTCGGCCTGGTCGGTCTTTCGCGTTTCGGGATACCGCATCTGCTGCGCCGTGATGGAGACCGTGAGCGTGGCCAGGGCAAAGGCTGCGGCCAGGCGAACGGCGAATGAGTTGGCCATGGAGCCCCCGTAGTTTGCGGCGATTATACCCGCGCGGTCCCCTCGATGGTGGTATGGTCTACCGCCTGTACGGTCCCGTGAGCCGATTTCCTGACTTCCTGCGCGTATTATCGCGCTGGCACTCGTGCCCAGCCAATTGCAAGGAGAGAGAGTATGAAGAGATCAAGAGTTCTGGCCGTGGTGCTCGTCGCCTCGGCCACGTTGATCCCCGGGGCCGCGCGTGCCGACGAAGTGACGGACTGGACCGAGCAGATGTTCCGGGCGCACGTGATCGCCGCGGCCAGCCCGCTCAACACCACCCGGAGCGCCGCCATCGTCCAGACGGCGATCTTCGACGCCGTCAACGGCATCGAGAAGAAGTATTCGCACATTCGTGTCGCGCCGGCGGCCCCCGCCGGCGCGTCGAAGAATGCCGCTGTGATGCAGGCCGCTTACGCGACGCTCGTGTCGTTGTTCCCGACGCAGAAGCCCTCGTTCGACGCCAGGCGCGCCGTCTCCATGACCGAGATCGGAACCCACGAGAGCGCCGCGTCGATTCAGAGCGGCGTGACGTGGGGCCAGACGGTGGCCGACGCCATCCTGCTCTGGCGGAGCACCGACGGCTTCACGCCGGCGCCGCCGCCGTTCACCGGCGGCCTGGCCCCGGGCCAGTGGCGCCCGACGCCGCCGGCCAACGCGCCCGGCGCGGGCCCGCAGTTTGCCTACATGACGCCCTGGGCGATCCAGTCGCCGTCGCAGTTCCGGCCCGCCGGCCCGCCGGCGCTGAACAGCGCGCGGTATGCAATCGACTTCAATGAGACGAAGACCATGGGCAGCGCCACGAGCACGCTCCGCACGCCGGACCAGACGGTTTCGTCGTGGTTCTGGGCCTCGAGCACCGCGAGTTACATCTGGAACACCGTCGCGCTCGACCTCATCGCCCACGACAGCCGCGATTGGGACGATGATTCCGGCGGCCGCTGGCACAGCAAGCACGACAACTCGCTGCTCTCGAACGCCAGGCTGCTGGCGCTGCTGCAGGTTGCGATCGCGGACGCCGCTATTGGTTGCTGGGAGGCAAAGTACAACTACGTCTTCTGGCGCCCCGTCACCGCCATCCCGCTGGCCGATACCGACGGCAACCCGGCGACAATCGCCGACGCGAGTTGGACGCCGCTGTTCGCCACGCCGGCTCACCCCGAGTACCCGTCCGGCCACTCGTGCGTCAGCGGGGCGGCGACCGCCGTGCTCGCGGACCGATTCGGAGAGCGGACGCGCTTCAGCGTCCAGTCGGATACGATGCTCGGCGTCACCCGCTCGTTCCGCAGCTTTTCGTCGGCGCTCGAGGACGTGAAGGACGCCCGGATCTTCGCGGGCATCCACTTCCGGAAGGCGACCGAGG
Source organism: uncultured Acidobacteriota bacterium (assembly GCA_963712905.1). Classification (GTDB taxonomy): domain Bacteria; phylum Acidobacteriota; class Vicinamibacteria; order Vicinamibacterales; family CAVVIG01; genus CAVQJU01. The sequence goes on from CAVQJU010000011.1 coordinate 334,138, forward strand.
ATGGCACGACGCTTGGCACGAACGTAGCCGAGTACGTGCTCGAGCACGTCGCCGAAAGAGTCCACTGATTCCGGGAGGGTGAGATGACGTCGAAGCTCCGTGTTCGCCGGCTGCTGCCCGGGCTATTGAGCCTGGGCCTGGCCGGGCTGTTCGCTCAGAACCTGTCGGCCCAGGACGCGGCGATCACCAACGCGCGGGTGATCGTCGGAAACGGCACGGTGATTGGCTCCGGCACGGTGATCGTGCGCGCCGGGAAGATCGTTTCCGTGTCGGCAGGCGCCGCGAACACCCAGGGGCTGAAGACCATCGACGCCAGGGGCATGAGCGTCATGCCCGGATTCATCGACGCTCATCGCCACATCAACACCGGCCCCAACGAGAAGGCGCAGATGCAGGCGCTGCTCGAAGCCGGTTACACGACGATTCTGTCCGGCGGCGGCCCGGCGGACGGGAACATCACGCTCCGCGATCACATCGAGAAAGGCGTGATCAACGGACCGAGGATCATCCCGTCCGGCCGGGTCCAGTTGCGGAACACCACGCCCGAGATGGCCCGCGCCGAAATCCGCGCGATGGCTGCCATGGGCGTCAAGTTCACCGGAGAAATCGCGCTCACGCCGGTGCCGGGGCCGGGCGAGCAGGAACTCGAGGTGCTTCGCGCGATCGTGGACGAAGGCCGGAAGACCGGCGTCCAGGTGCAGGTGCACTCCGTCAGCTCATCGGCGCTGGTGGCGGGCATCGACGCCGGCGTGAAACTGTTCGTCCACCTCCCGAACAAGAATTTCGTCAGCAAGGAAGAGGGGAAGAAGCTTGCCGATGCGGGCGCGAAGATCCTGACGACCACGGGGTTTGGTCCGCCGGTTTTCGGCGTCTTCGCGGACGACAATAAGCCGCGGTTTCGCGACGGCAAGCCGTGGCCCGAATCGATCGTGGACGGTGTTCGGCTCGGCGAGGAAGCCGGGCACGCGATGGTGAACGCCCGGACGGTCTGGGATCAGGGCGGCATCGTCGGCTACTGCACCGACACGACGTACGATCCGCTCGCCGGCCTGAACCAGGAGCTGAAGGTGCTCAACGTGATGTTCTCCATGCAGGACATCATCAAGTTGATGGGGCCGAACACGGCGTCTTACATCCAGATGGGCGCCGAGCTGGGCACGATCGAGCCCGGCAAGCTGGCGGACCTGACCATCGTCGACGGCAACCCGCTCGACGGCTACTGGAACATGCTGAAGACGAAGGTCGTGCTCAAGGGCGGCGTCGTGGTGGTCGACAAGCGATAGCAGGCCGCTCTCAGTCCTTAGCTCTGCCGTGGCGGCCTCGCTTCGCGCCGCCCTTCACTTCCTGGTCCCGCTGTTGCATATGCGATGATAGTTTTATATCGTCGCGTCGAACGTCGTACGCGGGAGACCGTCGATGTCCTCACCTTCACTCGCGGACGATCGGAGCGCCGCCGCCACCACCATTCCTGGCCTCGACCAGATACTCGGCGGGGGCTTCACTCGAAGTCGTCTGTTTCTGGTCGAGGGCGTGCCGGGCTCCGGAAAGACCACGCTCGCGCTTCAATTCCTCATGGCGGCCGTCGACCGCGGCGAGCCCGTGCTCTATGTGACCCTCTCTGAAACCGAGGAAGAGCTCCGTGCGGTCGCCGGGTCGCACGGCTGGGCCCTCGAAGGCGTCACGATCCATGAGTTGATTCCTTCAGAAGCCTCTCTCGAGCCCGACGAACAGTACACGATGTTCCACGCGTCGGAGGTGGAGCTCGGCGCGACGATGCAGGCCGTGCTCAAGACGGTGGATGAACTGAAGCCGACGTGCGTGGTCGTCGATTCGCTGTCGGAGCTTCGGCTGCTCGCCGGAAACGCGTTGCGCTACCGCCGCCAGATTCTCGCGCTCAAGCAGTTCTTTGTCGGCCGCAATTGCACGGCGATGCTGCTCGACGATCTGACGTCGCGCGAGCAGGACCTGCAGATGCAGAGCATCGCTCACGGCGTCCTGCGCCTCGAGCAAATCAGCCCCGAATACGGTTCGGAGCGCCGCCGGCTGCGCGTGGTGAAGTACCGGGGCCTCCAGTTCCGCGGCGGCTATCACGACTACGTGATTCGGAAGGGCGGCATCGAGGTGTTTCCCCGCCTGGTGGCGTCCGAGCACAGGCGTGCGGCCATCAACGGCAAGTTCGCCAGCGAGATTGCGGCCCTCGACATGCTGCTGGGCGGCGGGATCGAACAAGGCACGAGCACGCTGATCGTGGGCGCCGCGGGCACCGGAAAATCGACCCTGGCGGCTCAGTTCGCCGCGGCCGCCGCCGCGCGCGGCCAGCGGGCGGCCATCTTCGCCTTCGACGAGAATCCCAGCACGCTGCTCTCGCGATGCACCGCGCTGAACATCGATCTTGCGTCTCACATGGAGACCGGAGCGATTACGGTACGGCAGGTTGACCCCGCCGAGCTCACGCCTGGCGAATTCACGGCCGCCATCCAGGCCGCCGTCAGCACGCAGAACGCCTCGATCGTCGTGATCGACAGCCTGAACGGCTGCCTGAATGCGATGCCCGAAGAGCGGTTCCTCACGATCCAGCTTCACGAGATGCTGATGTTCCTCGGCCAGCAGGGCGTCGCGACCATCCTGATTGGCGCGCACCAGGGACTGATTGGCACCCAGATGAATACGCCCGTCGACGCCAGTTATCTGGCCGACGCCATCATCCTGCTCCGGTATTTCGAGGCCATGGGCGAAGTGCGTCAGGCGATTTCGGTCGTCAAGAAACGGGGAAGCAAGCACGAGCGGACCATTCGCGAGTTCTTTCTCAACGATGCGGGGATCAACATCGGGGAGCCGCTGCGCGACTTCCGCGGCGTTCTGACGGGCGTGCCCGTCTATGACGGTTCGACGAAGCCGCTCATGGATCCCAAGGCGCTGTGATGACTGAGGGAGTGGCGAGGGAGCCAGACCGCAGGGTTCTGATCCATGTCCTGACGCGGAAGGACTCGGAGATCACACAGTCCCTGCTGTGCGCCGAGGGCGTCCCCTCCCTGATCTGCGCGAGCCTCGAAGATCTGCTCGCGGCCCTCAAGGAGGGCGCCTCGGCGATCCTCATCGCCGAAGAGCGAATGGCGCTGGCGGGCCGGGCAGCGCTTGCCGAGGCCCTCGCCGGGCAGCCGCCCTGGTCCGATCTCCCGCTGCTCGTGCTGACGCGCCCCGGCGCCGATTCTTCGGAGGTCGAGAACGCGGTTCGGACGCTCGGCAACGTGACGTTGATCGAGCGGCCCATGCGTGTGTCCGCACTCACGAGCGCCGTCCGGGCTGCCGTGCGCGCCCGGGAACGTCAGTACCAGATTCGCGGCCACGTGGCGGAACGCATTCGCACGGAAGAATCGCTGCGCGCCGCCGATCAGCGGAAGGACGAGTTCCTGGCGACCCTGGGCCACGAGCTGCGCAACCCGCTGGCGCCCATCCTGACGAGCATGCAGCTGCTCAAACTGTCCACGTTCAAGGACCGGCGAAGCCTCCGGGCGTGCGCGGTCATGGAGCGGCAGGTGAACCATCTCGTCCGGCTGGTGGACGATCTGCTCGAAGTGTCGCGGATCACGCGCGGCGTCGTGGACGTGCAGAAGCAGCCGCTCGATCTGGTTTCCGTATTGAGGACCGCCGTCGAGACGAGCCGTCCCCTCCTCGAGGAAGCGCATCAGACGCTGTCGGTGGACCTTCCCGACGCGATGATTCCGGTTTCCGGCGACCCGGTGCGGCTGACGCAGGTCTTCGCGAACCTGCTGAACAACGCGTCGAAGTACACCGAGGCGAACGGCCGAATCTGGCTGTCAGCCGCCAACGAGAACGGCCTGGCGATCGTGTCCGTGCGCGACAACGGTATCGGCATCCCGTCTTCGCACCTGACGAGCGTGTTCGACATGTTCACGCAGGTCGACCGATCCCATCGCCGGGCGCAGGGCGGGCTCGGGATCGGCCTGACGCTGGTTCGGAGCCTCGTGCAGCTGCACGGCGGGACGGTCGAAGCACGAAGCGGAGGCAGCGAGACCGGCAGCGAGTTCATCGTGCGGCTGCCGGTGGCCGCCGAGCGTCCGCAGGCCGCGCAGCGAAGTCGCGCGCTCGCAGAGGCTTCCGCCGCGCCGCGTCCTGATCGTGGACGACAATCGCGATGCCGCCGAATCGCTGGGCGTGCTCCTGGAAGAGCTGGGTGCGACGATTTCGCTGGCGTTCGGGGGCCGGGAGGCCCTTCAAGTCATCGACGCGTTCGAGCCCGACGTGATCCTGGTGGACCTCGGGATGCCGGGGATGGACGGCTACGAGGTCTGCCGCCGGATCCGCGCGGTGCCCGATCATCGCCATATGCTGCTCGTGGCGCTGACCGGATGGGGGCAGGACGAGGATCGGGAACGATCGAGACGCGCGGGCTTCGATCACCATCTGGTCAAGCCGTTGAACGTCCAGAAACTCCGCTGGCTGCTGGAGCATCGCGCGCTTGAGCCCCGCTGACGTGACACCGGCGCGGGAGACGCCGGCGGTCGTGTTCGACAAGGTGTCGTTCGCCTTCGACGACCACGTCGTCCTGCACGACGTCAGCTTCGCCGTCCCCAGGGGCAGCATGCGGATCCTGCTCGGCGCGAGCGGCGCCGGAAAGTCCGTGGTGCTGAAGCTCATTCTCGGGTTGTTCCGCCCGGACGCGGGCGCGATTTTCGTCAACGGCGAGCGCATCGATCGCCTGTCCGAGCACGAACTGATGCGCATCCGCGGCGACATCGGCATGCTGTTCCAGGAAACGGCGCTGTTCGATTCGCTGACGGTGGCGGAGAACGTCGGGTACCGGTTGGAACAGGAGACCGACATGCCGGCGGACCAGGTGGAGAGCCGGGTGACGGACGTGCTGGGGTTCATCGGCCTCGGCGAGTACCCCGGCGGATGCCGTCGGAGTTGTCCGGAGGCCAGCGGCGTCGCGTCGCAATCGCGCGCGCGATGGCGTCGAAGCCGAACCTCCTCCTGTTCGACGATCCGACCACGGGGCTCGACCCGGTCATCGCCAACACGGTCAACGACGAGGTCGTCAAGCTGCGCGACCTCGAACACGTGACGTCCATCCTCGTTACGCACCAGATCAGGGATGCGTTCTACGTCACCAGGCACGAGGCCTCGAGATCGAACGGAGACGTGAAAATCCTGGGCACGCACGGGCCCGAAGACGAGCGCGCCAGGTTCCTGGTGCTGCACGAAGGCCGGATCTTCTTCGAGGGCAGCGGCACGGAGCTGCTGGCTTCGCAGGACGCCTACCTGAAGGAGTTCCTGTTCATGACGCTTCCGCCCTGGTAGACGACTCGGGCCGGGCGAGCGTTACCGCTTGCCGGGAGGGTTGTCGAGCGTCAGCTGCCGCACCCACAGGCCGTTGGCGGTTTCCGGGCCGTCGCCGAGCGGTGTCTTGAAGACGTTGGCGAGGTTCGCGCTTCTTTTCGCCGTCGGCGTCGCCGTCAGCCCGCCCACGCTGCGCAGCTTCGAAAGCGTGCCGGTCGGGATTCTCTCGGCGCGGCTGACCGGCTTGCCGAAGACGGGGCGCGGCAGCGTGGCGAACAGGTCTTCGAAAGCCGTCACGCGCACGGGGCTCGCAAAGATCAGAAAGTGCTCGCGTCCGCCCACGTTCGACACCTGCCAGCTGATTTCTTCGTCCCTTGTGCCGGGAACGCGGACCATCGTCTCCGCGGCAATCGGGTTCGCCACGGCCTGGCCCGGAAGCGGGAAGAGCAGCAGCGATTCGCCCAGGTCGTCTTCGTTGACGATGTAGACGTAGGTTGGCGTGGACACGTGAAGCTTCATGAACAGCGCGTCGCCCGGAGCGATGTGATCGCCGGCGCGGAGACGCGTATCGCCGCCGGCGCCGCTCCTGTAGAACGACGTTTCAATCTGGTAGCTGGCCGGCGCCGCCGCGACGGCGGGGCCCGCTCCCGCCGGCAGCGCAACGGTTGCCGTGTCGCCCTGTATCCACCGCCGTTCCATCCAGGCCGTCGCCACGAGGATCACCAGCACCACGCTCGCGACGGCCGCGACGTTCAGCCATCCCTTTCGCAGATTCCGCTGCGGAAGCGCCTTGGACTGACCGAGAAACCCCGCCAGCGCCGTCTCGAATGCGCCCGCCGTCAGGAACCGGTCGGCGGGGTCGCGGCTGAGCGCGCGCTCGACGAGGGCGACGAACGACTGCGGCAGGTCCGACCTCGCGTCGCGCAGGTTCGTGCGCTCGTTGCGCCGGTGCGCCTCTTCGACTTCGGCCTGCGTCTGTCCCTTGACCGGGTAGGCGTTGGTCACGAGGTGGTACAGCAGGACGCCGAGGCTGTACGTGTCGGTGACCTTCGACTGCGGCCGGCCATCGAAGACTTCCGGCGCCAGGTAGAGGGGCGTGCCGGCGGCGGCATCGCGCCCGCCCTGCAGCCGCAGGGCTGAGAGGTCCCGCCCGGTTCCGAAGTCCATCAGGACGATTCGCCCGCCCGCCTCGCGCATCACGTTGCGCGTCTTCACGTCGCCGTGGATCAGGCCCGCGGCATGCACGGTGGCGAGCGCCCGGCACAGATCGACGCCGATGAGCGCGGCTTCGTGCGCGCCGAACTGTCCGTTGCTTCTCAGGAGCGTCGAGAGCGTCTGCCCTTCGATCAGCTGCATCCATATCCCGACGCGGCCGTCGACGATGTCCGCGCCGTGCACGGTGACGACGTTGGTGTGGCGGACGCGCGCGAGCAGGCGCGCTTCCTTCAGAGCGCCGGCCGGCCGGAGCTCGCGGCCGCCCGGCAGCTCGACGAGCTTCAGCGCGACTTCCGTCTGCAGGTTCATGTCGCGCGCCCGGTACACCGACCCGAAGCCGCCTTCGCCGATGAGCTCGATGATCTTGAAATGTGCCCATGATTCGGGCATCGGCGGCTTCGGCCGCTCGGTGGTGGCCTTGTTGGAGAGGTCGTCGGTGTCGGAGCTGCGAAGGAAGGTGGCGATGCGCTCGAGGATCTGCATCTCGCTCAGGATGCGGCTCTGCTGCGGATCGGGGGCCTGCTGGTGCAGCCCGTGCCAGTCCACGTTGTCGCCGGCTGCGATCGAATCGGCGGTCCTGATGAGCAGTTCGTCAGGTGCGCTCATGTGACATCTCCTCCGCCAGCCGGACCAGCGCGCGGCTCACCGCCATATGGGCGGCCGCCACGCTCGGTTTGCCCAGCGCGGTCACGATTTCGCTGTACGGGTAGCCGAGCTCGATGCGCAGGATGATCGCTTCGCGGTCGTCCTCCCGGAGACGGGCGAGCGCGGCTTCGTAGCGTTCCAGTGTTTCCTGGCCGATCGCCTGTTCGAGCGGCGAGGGATCGGCGGTGGCCTTGTCGTCGTCGAGCTCCGAGGCCGGCCCGCGCCGGGTGGCGCGGCGGATTTCGTCGCGGACGCGGTTGAAGAGCGCCTGACGGAGGTAGCCCTGGAAGGCGCCTTCGTGGCGCGGCTCGAACTGGTCGAGGCGCTGCAGGACCTGCATGAACGTGTCCTGGACGAGGTCGTGGGTGTCGAGGGAGCCGCGGGCCCAGGCGGGCAGCCGGCCGTGGGCCCATCGCTGCAGCCGGGGGAGGTAGCGGGCGAAGAGCTCGTCGATGGCGGCCTGGTCGCCGTCGTGGGCGCGGCGGACGAGGACGAGCGACGATTCAGCCTCGGTGGGCACCCCACCGGTCTGGACAGTCCGAGCGTCGCCGGGCTGTGAGCGGTCGGCCATCGTGGGAACCGAACCAAGTCTCAGGGAGAGCGTGCTTATCATATCCCGTTGCCTGGCCGTCAGTTGCGCGCGAAAGCCCGAATGCGTTGCGAGGCCGCTCACACAAGGATCAACGATCCGGGCGGAACAATCCCACAGGATTCCCGGTCTGTCCGCGTATTCAGAAATGCTGCGAAACGGTTAGAAAGAGCCGGACTCGTCGTTATAGTCTGTGCTACCTCCCGGCACGGCAACTTCTAGCATCACGGAGCGCCCATGGCGAAGAAAGCTGCAAATCACACTCGTCCCCGCGCGAAGAGAACGAAGGCGAAAGCGAAGACGATGGGCGCGAAAAAGGGGAAGGCGGCGAGCTTCCAGGAACAGGTGGGGAATCCCCAATACAAGTGGCTGTTCATGGTCTACATGCAGGCCGGCGACACCAGTAACCTCGACTCGCTCGCCGTCCAGGATCTCATCGAACTCCAGGAGGGCGTTCAGGGTTCGAAAGACCCGGAGGGCAAGAAGGACGGCAGGGTTCAAGGCAATCCGAATGTCGTTGTGTTCGTGCAAATGCAACGCAAGTGGCCCGATCTGCCTCAGTGGTATTTCATCGGACCCGGCGAGTCCGTCGACAATATCGGAGCGGCGACCTACAAGGACGTCGCCACGCCGGAGTCGCTAAAGGAATTCCTCGACAAAGGAAGGCAACTCGGGGACAAGAGTGGCGTTACGCATTACTGTCTGGTCCTCTGGGGTCACAACTTCGGCCTCGGCTTTGGCCGCGATCATGACGACGCGTTGACCATCAAGGAACTGGCCCAGGCGCTCGCGTTGCACGCGAAGGGGCAGTGGCTCGACCTGCTTGCGACCAATTCCTGCACGATGGCGTACGTTGAGGCGGCGTTCCAGCTCAAGGCATCGGTGCAGTACCTTGTCGCGTCCCAGGTCTTCATGCCGCCGAAGGGTTTCCCCTACAGCTCGATTGTCAGGAGCGTCGGTCCCGACACCATGCCCACAGTTTTGGGAAAAACGTTTGTCGACGAGTACGTGAAGAGTTTCGCGACCTCACCAAACGGTGAGAAGGTCGCCATGTCGTTGCTCGCATCTCAACCAGGCCCTGAGAACATTCAAGAGCCTGCTGCAGGACACTGCTGAAACATTCAGACGGTTATTGAAGGTGGAGGCGGGGATCGTTCAGCAGGCGCTGCGTGAAATGCAGGACGTCTTTCTGGCGAACCCCGCAGGCGATGTACGGCCGGTGCTGGACTTGCGGAGTCTGGCTACATGACTTAATCAGACCTACTGCGACGACTATCTGCCCGAGCCTCACGAGACCGCGGCCGCAGACCGGGAAACATCGCAAGCAGTCATCCGAGCAGCAGGCAAACCTGCAGACAGCCTTGAAGGAGCCCTGGAGAAGCTGGGGGATTCGGACATCGGGAACGCCGAGAGGCGGTCAAGAAAGGCGTCCCAGGCAAAGCCAGATCGAGGCACAAGGCACGAGGAGTGACGCGACTCGAAGCTGGTTGTGACACATACGCGAGCGATCCGGATCTCGGACTCTCGGTGGCGTCGGCGTTTTCGCGCCGTTTGTTGTGGACAGCGTCGCACGGAAGCATGCTCGAAATAGAATCACAGCCGGACCAGCGGACGCTTACCGGGAGCTGAAGATCTTCGCGGGGGACAGGGGCTGGTCGGAACTCGTCGACGACACGCTTCAGACGGGAAGAACCCGAACGAAATCGTCGACGCGAGCGGCATCGTGCAGGCCTGTCGAGCGCGTGCAGTGTAAACCAGCTGGTCGCCGCCGTCGATGCGGCTTTCAACACGCTCGATCGGGTCCTGGAGCTCAACGAGCTCAGGCTCATCGACTTGCGTGAGCGAGCAGGGACTCAAAGGAGCAGAATCGACCGAACTGCTGCCGTTTGGGCCCCCGCTGTTGAAGCTGGCCGGAGACTTGACGCTGCAGCCTCCGGCAGAAAGGTCGACCCCGCAGCGGACGCGTCCAGCGAAGATCGTGACTCACTTCGACGAATTGAGCGGGCCGTTGCGCTGGTCGAGACAGACCGTCAAGAGCGTGGTGACGAACAGCTCTGTTTGGCTTCGGCCCGCCGCAAAGTCGCAGGGATTCGGGCCCAAAGCGGCGGGCGGATTCGGCCAAGGCGGCGGGTGGGTTCGGGCCGCAAGGCGGCAGGTGGGTTCGGGCCGCAGGCAGGCGCGGCGGGTTTGGACGCCGGGAAGGCCGCAGGTGGCTTCGGACCAAGGCCGCCGGTGGGCTCGGGCCGCCGGCGGTCAAGTCGCGGGACTTCGGGGCTGACGAGGACTTGAGCGCTGAAGTGGGTGCGTTATCAGCATTCCTGTCATCGACACGCAGGTTGCAGTGTTCAGCGTGACGGCGCTCTTCCGCGCCCTCGCGACGTTCTCTTGACGAATCTGGAACAGGCCGTTTCGAATCTCGAACGAGCAGTGGCTGAGATGCCAGCTTCAAGCCGGACTTCGGAGAGGTTCTGACGCCTGACGAGGACTATCGCCGACGGCCATGAACCAACGCTTTGAGCGGTTGTTCAAAGTCGAGGGAATCGCGCTTCAGGCGCGGCGAACTGCCGAAGGAAGTGATGGCGCACCCAGTCTACGGGCTGGGAAGTGGTCCTGACGATTTTGGGCAGGCGAGAGCGCGACGAGTTGGCAATCATCGCCGGCTTGAGCCCAGGGTCAATTGGCGTTGCTGTAGTCAATTAGCGCTTCAGCGTCGTTGATAGCAGAGGACGTTTCAGATGAGGACAGCCCGCGCGATCCTGGCCGGACTGGTCGTCACATTGGCCAGCGTGGGGCTGCATCGCATCGGCCGGCAGCGCCTGAAGACATTCGAGCAGGCCCGTCGTGACATTCTGCGCCGCCATCGACGAAGGACGCTTTGTCGATGCCGAAAACGCGGCGCGTGTCTTTTTCTGACATCGTTGGCGGAATGCCGGCGAAAGTCAGCAGGACGCGACTGGCTGCTGGCCGATCTGTTGCTCGATGCGCTCATCGAAAACGGGCGAGGAGCCGAGCAGGAGACCCAGGACCTCGCGCAAGAGACGTTGCGGGCAGCGACAGTCGGCTTCGCAGCGGATCGGGAGGGCCCTGGCGACCGCGTTGGGTCGTCTTGGTATCGTTTTGTTCCAGGCGGGCGACTATCGCCGCGCCGTGTCGAACTCGAAAGGCCCGTGCGGTCCGCGACAGGTGCGTCCGTTGCCGACGATGCCCGCGCCGCAGCAGCTCTCGAACACCTCGCCATGGCCCTGCTGCAACTCGGACGACACGACGATGCGCTTGCGGCAGAGCAATCGAGCGGTCGCGATTGCGCGAGAACATGGCAGTCGTGACACCGCCACGGCACGAGTGCTGAGCATTCGGGGATGTCGTACTGGCGAAAGGAGGCGAGTATGCCCGGGCGCGCGCCGATCTGGAACGTGCATTCGCGATTCAGCAGGCCAGAGGCGCTCGTCATCCAGACGCTGCGATGACACTGATGCTCTTCGGAACTGCAGTTCCAACTCGAAGGCGACAGCGTGCAGGCTCGCGATTTCCTCGAACGGGCCGTGTCGCTGGCGGAAACAACGCTTCGCTCGGATCACCCCAACATCGTCTGGTTTGTTCGGTTCTTGCGTTTCCGTCTCAGGAGCTCGGAGACCTCGCACGTGCCCGCGCTCTTCAGGAGCGGGCGATTGCGCTGGCTATGAGTTCGGTCGGACCGAATCATCCGCTCACGGCGGATTGCCTGCAGGATTCTGGCCAGTACGCTGCTGCTGCAAGCCGACTTCGAAGGGGCACGCTCGCGGTACGAGAGTGCCTTGCGCATCTACGAGCGGCGGCTCGGTTCGGACTACCCAGAAACCGCTACGGTCGTTTACAACCTGGCTCTCCTGAATGCTGGAGCTGGGAGATTTCGCGCGAGCGCGTATCCTGCACCGTCGCGTGCATCGTCTCGTGGGAGCACACCTTCGGCCGCGAGCACGCCATCGTCGCGCGCGGGCTGTGGGAATTCGGACAGACCCTCGCCGACCAGGGGCTGGATCGCGACGCTCTTCCGCTCTTCGAACGAGCTCTTTCAATCCGCCGGCGCACCTTGGGTGATGACAACGTCCTGAGTCGCAGAAACGCTGTCGTCTATCGCCGGCAGCCTGGCCCGGCTTGGCGAACATCGTCGAGCGCTGGCCTTGTCGACCCAGGCGATGGGCATCTGGGATAAGGCGGCCGCTCCGGATCAAGCGGGATTTGTTCGGTCACTGCTTGCCCATGCAGCGGTTCTCTCCGTTCAGGGCCAGGCTGCGGCCGCGCTCGACGCATACGACCGTGCACTGCGGATTCAGTTGCCGGTGTTGGGTCCCTCGCACCCCGACATTGCCGCGATTGAGGTCAAACGCGCGGCGCTCCTGGCGCAAACCGATCGGAAGCAGGAATCGCTGACGGTTGCGCTCGGCGCCGAGGCCACGGGCCGACAGCACCTGAGCCTGACGCTCGGCTCGCTGCCCGAACGCCAGGCGCTCGACTACGCGGCGAAGCGGCCTCAGGGCCTTGGTCTTGCGCTGTCTCTCGTGACGGCAGACAGTTCAGCATCAGTCCTGGACGCCGTCGTTCGCGGCCGGTCTCTCGTGCTCGACGAGATGGCGATACGGCGTCACGCCGTCAACGACGAGGCCGGCGGACCCGCGGCGTCGCTGTGGACTGCTCTCCGGCAGGCGCGCCAGCGTCTCGCGAACCTTGTGATCAGAGGCCCAGGATCTTTGCGTCCCGAGCAGTACACGGCCCTTATCAGCCAGGCGCAGCAGGAAAAAGAAGACGCGGAGCGCGCACTGGGCGAGCGGAGCGCGGCGTTCCGCTCGGAGATGTCTCGCTCGGCCATCGGTCTCGACGAGATCAGGAAGCGCCTGCCGGCCGACAGCGCGCTCGTGTCCCTGGTTCGATACGACCGCCAGGTGTTCGCTCCGGCGTCGCAGACCGCCTCGCCGCGGCGGACGCGAGTCGTGCCGTCCTATCTCGGTTTCGTGCTGCGATCCGATGGCAGCGACCCCATCGTCGTGCCGCTCGGACCGGCGGCCGCGATCGATGCCGCGGTGGCGCGCTGGCGTCGCGCGATGAAAGCCGAAATGGCAGTCGATTCGAGTGGACCGCCGCCTGAGCCTTCGCTCAATTCGACGGGCGTCGGCCTTCGCCGCCAAATCTGGGATCCGATTGCAGCGCAGGTGGGAGACGCGGCCCGCGTATTCGTGGTTCCGGATGGGGCGTTCAATCTCGTTCCGCTCGCCGCTTTGCCCTCTGCCCGGGGCAGGTATCTCGTCGAGGATGGGCCGATCATCCACTACCTCTCCGCCGAGCGCGATCTCGTGCTCGACGAGACGACACCAAAGCCATCGAGCGCCGGACTCTTGTCCGTCGGCGGGGCCTCATTTTCTGACGGCTCCGTCGTTCGCGTCGCTCCGCAACGCGAGGTCGTCACAAGGCGCCATCGCCCGCGCGAACCCGGAACCTCCTGTTCACTCGCTCCGCGACGCGTCTATCAACTGCGGCGGCTTCCGGTCGATGACCTTCGAGCCGATCCCCGCTTCGCGGAACGAAGCCCAGGTCGTCGCCGGCCTGTGGCGTCAGTTCGGATGCCGGACAGGGCGTTGAACCCGCGACGCTGCAGACGTTGGTCGGGCCGGCTGCCACCGAACGGGCATTCAAACAGACAGCCCCCGGCCGCCGCATACTCCATCTCGCCACGCACGGTTTCTTCCTCGGCGACGACTGTGCCCCGGTCATCGAGGGCGCTCGCGCGGTCGGTGGCTTGGCCGGTCCCAGTGGCGCCCGCGTCGAAATCGGCCGGGGCGGGGCGAGCAACCGGGCCAAGAGCGATTCCCGAGAACCCGCTCCTGTTGTCCGGCCTCGCGCTCGCGGGCGCGAATCGCCGCTCTGCTGCCGGCGCTGACGAAGACGACGGGATTCTGTCGGCAGAAGAGGTGGCGGGGCTGAATCTCCAGGGCGTGGAGTGGGCCGTGTTGTCGGCCTGCGACACCGGCCTCGGCACGGTGATCAGCAGGGAAGGTGTCCTCGGATTACGCAGGGCCTTTCAAGTCGCCGGCGTGCGCACCGTGATCATGAGCCTCTGGTCTGTTGACGATCGCGCGACGCTTGAGTGGATGCAAAGACTCTACGAGGCCAGGTTCCGCGGCAATCTCAGCACGGTCGACGCGATGCGGGACGCCAGCGTCCGCGTCATCCGCGATCGGCGGTCGAAAGGCCTCAGCACGAATCCCTTCTACTGGGCTGCCTTCGTGGCTTCCGGCGACTGGCGCTGAGTCAGAGGCGGCGGTTGCTTAATTAACGAGAGGCCATCGGCGGTGCACGCCTGGCGGAACGATAGCCTTCGAGCACAAAGATGGCGGCGCCGAGCATGATGGCCATGTCCGCCACATTGAAAATACCGGTCCGTAGTGGACCGATCCCAACATTCATGAAGTCGATCACCATTCCAGACGTGATCCGATCCAGGAGGTTGGAGGCACCACCGGCTACGAAGATTGCGACGCCGACGAGAGACCGTCTGGGCCAGCGACTCCGCATGGCGACGCCGACCACGGCAAGTAAGAGCAACCCATTCCCGACACCGAAGACCGCTGTTCGGACCGGACGCGGCCAGTCTGCACCGAGACCCAGGAACGCGCCCGTATTCTCGGCATACTCAAGCCGAAACGTGTCGGCCAGGAATGACCGGCTCGAGGCTTCGGAGAGCGTGGTGGCGGCCACATGCTTGGTCACACGGTCGCAGCCGATCGTGGCGCCGATCGCAATGAGCAGGACGAGCCGAAGGCCGATTCGGGTCATTGACCGGCCGGTTCGATCTTGAGCACCGCTCCGAACGTCTCGTCCGTCAGCGCGTAGATGTTCCCATCCAGCCCGGGCTTCACTTCGCGAATGCGCTGCTTGAGCTCGGACAGGATGATTTCGCGCCCGATCGGATCGCCCTTCGCGTTGAACATCACGCGCTGGATGTGCTTCCCCGTGTTGTTGCGCATCGCGCCCACGAGCGCGTTGCCCTTCCACGCGGGAAACTTGTCGCCGTTGTAGATCGACAGCCCCGAGACGGCGATGGCGGGCACCCAGTACACGACCGGCTCCTCGAAGCCCGGCGCGGTGAAGCCCCGGCCGACGATCGTGCCGTCGTAGTTCCGCCCGAGCGACACTTCCGGCCAGCCGTAGTTCTTCCCCTTGACGATGCGGTTCAGCTCGTCGCCGCCCTGCGGCCCCTCTTCGGTGGACCAGAGCGTGCCGTCCACGTCGTTGAACGCCAGGCCGAGCGGGTTGCGGTGCCCGAGCGTCCAGATCTCCGGCTTGTAGCCGGCGCGGCCCACGAACGGGTTGTCGGCCGGCACGCCGCCTTCGTCGGTGATCCGCAGGATCTTGCCGATGTGCGACGCGGGATCCTGTGCCTTGGGGCCGTAGTTGCGATCGCCGAGCGACACGTACAGCAGGCCCGCGCGGTCGAACGCGAGCCGGGCGCCATAGCTCCCGAATGCGGGACCGCGCGTCTGATCGGTGCCGGGGCCGCCCCAGTACGCGTCCGCGACGAGGATGTCCCTGCCGTCGGCGAGCGTCGATCCGCCGTCCCACCGCGCGCGGTACACGGCGGTCGTGGCGTTGCCCGCGCCTTCGCCGGGCTTCGAGTAGGCGAAGTAGATCAGCCGGTTCTGCGCGAACCCCGGATGCAGCGCGACGTCCAGCATGCCGCCGAGACCGGTGGCGAGCATCGCGGGCAGCGGGCCGATCGGCGCCGGATCGAGGACGCCGTTCCTGATCGCCCGCAGGCGGCCCGGCCGCTCCGTGACGAGGATGGTGCCGTCCGGCAGAAACGCGATGCCCCACGGATGATCGAGGCCTTTCGTCAGCACGGACACGTGGAAACGGGCCGCGCCCACGCCGAAATCCCAGGGGCCCGCGCCGAGCGTATCCACCGGCGCCGGTCCTCGTCCGCGCTGCGCGACGGCGATTGAACCCGCGATCAGAATGATTACGGCAATCGTCGCGATGTAGCGTCTCTTCAAGTCGAGGTCTCCCCTGAGTCGTCGTACGTAGGGCGACCCTTTCAGGGTCGCCGGAGGCGGGGCTGAAAGCCCCGCCCTACATTACTAGCGCCGGTCCAATAGTTCGTAAATTCTCGTGACGGCGATCGGCGGCACACCCGGACCCTGAATCGGAAAGTGCGCGCCGTGCTTCGTCATGTCCACGCGTTTGGCGGCGTCCTCGGCCGACACGCCCTGCCGCTTCAGCTTGCCGACTTCCGTCCACACATCGCGCAGGTAGTCCTGGAAGTAGCCGATCTTGGCCTTGTCGGTGAACGCCTCGCCGTGCCCCGGCATCACCGTGTCGAAATCCAGGCCCTTCAACGCATCGAGCGACGCCACCCACTCGTCGAGATACGCATCGCTCATGTTGGAGAGGCCCGACGTCAGGAAGTCGCCGGTGGCGACCACCCGCTCGCGCGGCAGGTACACGACCACGTCGCCCGCGGTGTGGCCGCGGCCGAGAAACCGGATCTGGATCTCGCGGCTGCCGCGGTACAGCGTCATCCGGTCGGTCAGCGTGACGTTCGGCGGCGTAGGCTTGAGCTCGGCCTGCGCCGCGCGGTTGTTCTCGGCCACCGAGATCTGCGTCCGCAGCGTCGCCTGCCGGCCGGCGTCGGTTTCCGCGGCCAGGCGCTTCTTCATGTCGTCGATCTGCCCCGGCAGCCCGGTCACGTAGTTCCGGTAGAGCGGCATGCCGATGGAGTTGTTGAGCAGCATCTGCCGCGTGAACTCGTGGCCGATGATGTCCACCCGGCTGTCGAAGATCTGGTTGCCGTGGGCGTGATCGAAATGGAAGTGCGTGTTGATCACTGTGCGCACGGGCTTGTTCGTGATCTCCTTGATCTCGTCCAGCAGCACCCAGGCCGCGGCGGGGGAGACGTGGTCGTCCACGACAATCACGTCCTCGTCGTTGACGATGACCGAGGAGTTGCCGACGACGGCGAGGGCACCGGTGCCGATGGCGTGGTAGATGCCCGGCTTTACCTGGTTGAACCTGAAGGCCTTGCCCGTGTGCGCCGTGCCGGCCGGGGCCTGGCGCGACTGCGCCGCGAGCGTGTCGCCCGCACGCGGCCCCCACGCGGCGACAGCCGCAAGCGCAAGAAGAATGACCGCGGACAGCAGCAGGCGTCGCATTCCTGTTTCCTCCGGGCACAGCCTATCAGAGTCGGGGCGGGTACAATGCAGCCACCTGGAGGGTCCCGATGTCTCCACTGACGAAACGGCTCGCGGCGGCAGCGATGGTCGTGATCGGCGGCGCCACGACGGCGTCCGCGCAAACCGACTGCGATCGCGCGTGCCTGAAATCCGCGCTCGATCAATACCTGGCCGCCGTGATCAAGCACGATCCGACCGCCGCTCCGCTCGCGCTGGGGTTCCGGCAGACGGAGAACGCCATCAACGTGCCGCCCGGCGCCGGCGTCTGGAAGACCGTGACGGCCCTGGGAAAGGTTCAACGGCGGTATCTCGATCCGGTCAGCAGTCAGGCCGGCTACTACGGCATCGTCGAGGAAGGCGGCAGCTCGGCGATCGTGACCGTGAGAGTCCGCGTGCAGAACAAGAAACTCACCGAGGCGGAGTGGTACCTTGCCCGGGCCGGCGACCCGGGCCTGAACGGGCCCGCGCAGCCCGGCCGCCCGCCTGCGAACCTCTTCAACCCGGACTATCTCACGGCGAACCCGCCGCCCGAGCGCACGGTGCCGAAGGCGCAGCGCCTGAAGCGCGATGAGCTCGTGGCGATCGTGAACAGCTATTTCGACGGCATCACATCGCACGACCGGACCGTGGCGCTCGTGCACGACGGGTGCGGCCGCGTTGAAAACGGGACGCCGGCGCCGGCGGGCCGCTTTCTGCCGGCCGGTCCTCCGCGCGGCACGGCTCCCGCGCCGGCCGCCAACGCGAACAACGACTGCATGTCGGGCATGGCCAACTTCAACCTGTCGATGGTCGCCGCGCGGCGGTTTCCGGTGGTGGACGAAGAGGCCGGCATCGCTCTCGGCCTGGCGGTGTTCATCCGCCGCCCCGGGTCGCCCACGCCGCGCAACGTCTTCAGCGAGTGGTTCGTCGTGGACGAAGGGAAGATCCGCACCATCTTTACCGCGATGTACTACCCTGAGCCCGAGCGCGCCGTGCCCAACTGGCCGCCCTATGAAGGCAACTGGCCGCTGCCCGCGACCATCGTCCCCACGCCGCGGCCCCAGTAGCTGACATCGCGCATCGATGACATGGTGGATTGAGGCCGACCCGGCGGCCCGCCGGGCGTTTGTCGCCGCCGCGCTCGGATGGATGCTCGACTCGTTCGACGTGATGCTCTACGCGATCGTGCTCGCGGAGTTGATCCGGGATCCTGCGCTCCACCTGTCGTTCGACGCCGCCGGCATCCTGGGCTCCCTGACGCTGCTGTCTGCGGCAGCAGGCGGGATCATCTTCGGCGTGGTGGCGGACCGGATCGGCCGGACGCGTGCGCTGATTGCGGCCATCCTCATCTACGCCATCTTCACGGCCGCGTGTGGATTTGCGCGGTCGGCGCGAGAGCTTGCGGTGTTTCGCGTCCTGCTCGGCCTCGGGATGGGCGGGGAGTGGGCGACGGGCGCGACGCTTGTGTCGGAGTCGTTTCCCGCGCGCCACCGGGCCAGGGCGCTGGCGTTCGTGCAGAGCGCGTGGGCGATCGGCTACGGTCTCGCCGCGCTCGTCAATTTGATCGTGCTGCCCTTCTGGGGCTGGCGCGGCGTGTTTTTCGTCGGCGTCCTGCCCGCGCTGTTCACGATCTGGATTCGGCGCGGCGTCGCCGAACCGAAAATCTGGCAGGAGTCCCGGGCTGCGGAGCGCGGCCGCATCAGCGCGCTCTTCGCGCCGGGCGTCGCGAAGGTCACCGTATTTCTCACGCTGATGAACGCCTGGACGCTCTTCGGCTACTGGGGACAGACCAACTGGGTGCCGGCGTACCTCGCGCTCGAGCCGGCGAGGGGAGGCATCGGGCTCTCGTCAGCGACGATGTCCGTGTTCGTGATGGTGATGCAGGTGGGGGTCTGGTTCGGGTACATCAGCTTCGCGTACATCGCCGACGCGATAGGCCGCAAGCGCGCGTATGTAATGTTCCTGGTCGTCACCGGCCTGATGCTGCCGGCCTACGGCTACCTGCGGACGCCCGGCCTGCTCCTGATCCTCGGCCCCATCCTGGCCTTCTTCGCCAGCGGCTACTTCAGCGGTTTCGGCGCCGTCGTCGCCGAGCTGTACCCGACGTCGGTGAGGGCGACGGCCGCGGGCGTCTGCTACAACACCGGGCGCGTCGCGAGCGCCGCGGCGCCGTTCCTGGTCGGATCGCTGGCGGCCACGCGCGGCTTCGGGCCGGCGTTCGCGCTGACCGGCGTGGCCTTCTTGTGCGCGGCGCTCATGTGGATCTGGATTCCGGCGACGGGCGACGCCGAACTCGCGTGACCACGTAGGGCGGCCCTTTCAGGGCCGCCGTTCGCGGGGCCTGAAAGGCCCCGCGCTACGGTTGCGCAGGTGCCGCCGGTCTCACGAAAGGCGCGCAGTTGTCGCACGGCGCAAACGGCGTGAAGAAGAAGTTGTTCGGATCGGCGACGAGCGCGCCCTTGAAGTTCGGCGGGATCGGCACGGCGACGCCGCCTTCCGACACGACCGTCAGGCCGGCGCTCTTCAACGCGCCGACCAGCGCGTCGACGTTCTGCGCCCGCACCTGCAGCCGCGCCGCGCCGCGGTCCTGGATCCGCATGTGAAGCGGCGCGCGATCGACGCCCTTGAACTCGACGAACTCGATCCACAACGCCGAGCCCGGGGCCTGGACGCGGCTGCGGCGGACGTCGGCCTTCGAGAGGCCGGTGAGCGCCCGGGTGGCCTTGTCGGCAGAGAAGGCCGTTTCGCCCTCGACCTTGAACCCCAGCACGTCGCGGTAGACGCTCGTGGTGCGCGCCATGTCGTTCACGGAAATCGACAGCCGCATGTCGAAGATGTTGGGCGTCGTCGCCTCCGGAACGGAGGCCGGCTGCCTGAGCTCGACGAAGCGGTTGTCGATGTCGCGGATCAGGACGGCGCGCGCGCCGTCGGCGAACGCGACCGGCTTCCCGCCAGGCGTCGCGATGGCGACGTTGGCCTGCTTCACCCGGGCGAGCTCGGCGTCGAGATCGCGGACGAGTAGAACCAGCGTGGCCGTCCCCGGATCCTGGATCCGCAGGTCGATCGTCTTGTGATCGACGTTCTGGATTTCCATCAACTCGATGCTCGCTCGGGTGCCGGGCACGCGGGCGGACTGATGACGTTCCTTCGCCCCCTGAATGTCGAACATCGCGAAGAGCCGCGGGTTGGCGTTGTTGTACGGCCGTTCACCCGACGCGGGCAGCGGCGGCACTTCCATCCCGAAGACGTCGTGATAGAACGCGAGGGACCGGTCCATGTTCTCCACGAACGCCGTGAATGCACCCGTGCCGATGACCGAGCCGGCTCCAGGGGGAGCGGGCGTCTGGCCTGGCAGTGAAGGGGGCAGCAGGAAGAAGAAAGCGGCGAGAGCGGCGAAACAGGCGCGAGTCATGCGCCTATCTTACAGGGGTTCGCGGGGCTGAAAGCCCCGCGCTACGGATGTAGGGCGGCCCTTTCAGGGCCGCCCTTTCCGTTGTCTAGAAATCGACGGTGACGTTGAAGCGGAGGAATCGCGGATTCAAAATCGTGAGCGGACGCAGGTAGAGCGCGCCATCGGTGCCGTAGCCCTGGTTGAACGAGGTGCCGGTGTTCGAGTTGAACATGTTGTAGAGGTCCAGGCCGACGTTGGTCTGCGTCCTGCCAAATCGCAGGATCTTGGCGAACCGGAAGTCGAGCGTGTTGATCCTGGGCCCGTAGAGTGCACCCGGCAACACCAGGTTCACCGACTGGGTGGCGGCGCCGCCCGGCAGCGGCCGGCCGATGGCGGCCTGCACCTGCGCGCTCGTGACGTCGTAGTTGCCGTTCAGCGACAGGCCGTTGCTCGCGACGGCGTTCTGATCGGTCTGCGGCTGAGCGTTAGCCACCGACCGCATGACGGCGCTGACCAGGACGTCGATCTTCCTGATGTTGTACGTCGCCAGCCCGCGGACGTTGGTCTGCCAGACCTCGTCGGCCGAACAGGCCGCCACCTGGTTGATACCGGTGCCGCCGGCAACGGTGTAGGTGGTTTCCGGCAGCTTGTTCACCACGTCGCAGGTGTCGCGAACCCCGTGACCGGTCGTCGCGCCGAGCTGCAGCGTGAACCCGTTCATCATGCGCGCGTTCATGCTGTAGTCGAAGCCCTGCCAGTAGTACTTCACGTCGCCGTAGTCGCTGGCGAAGGTGAAGTAGTTGTCGAACTGGCCGAACTTGTTGTCCTTGATCAGGTAGAAGGAGTACGGGTAGCCGCCGCCGTCCGGCAGCTTGCTGTTGGTCGGCGCCGTCAGCGTGACCTTGTCGTAGTCGGACGGGGCCACGGCCCGGTTGTCAACGTAGTAGAAGTTGCCCCACGAGCGGCGGTTGTAGCTGACTTCGGCCGAGATGCGCGGCACGATCTCATGCTGCAGGCCGAGCGACAACTGCCAGTCGTACGGCCGCGATCCCCAGCCTCCAAGGACGGCGGGGTTCACGGTCTGGCCGCTGGTCGATTTGCCGAAGTTCTGGTTCGCCCACGGACCGCATTCGCCGTTGGCGGCCGAGTTGTTCAGGTTGCAGTCGGCGACGTAGTTGCCGTTGCCGTCGAACCAGGAGCGGCTGGTCATGTTGGCGAAGGACACCGCAGGGTTGCCCGACGTGAACACGCTTTCGTTGTTGGCCGGCTGCAGGTACTTGCTGAAGCTGGCCTTGAACGCCGTCTTGCCGTTGCCGAACACATCGTAGGCGGCGCCCATGCGCGGCGTGATGTCGTTGAACCCTCTGACGCCTTGTGTCTCGGGGAACACGATCGGCGCCGAGTTGTACCGCGATGTGCCGAGGACGCCGTTCTCGCCGCCCGGGAACCAGCTCCACGCGTGCTCGTAGCGGAGCGCGCCCTGCAGCGTCAGTCGGCCCTTGGTCCACTGGTCCTGAACGTAGAACGCGTCGAACCGCGTGCGGTTGCTCCACTGGAGGTTGCTCATCTCCTGGTCCAGCTGGATCGGGAACGCGTTGAAAAACCAGTAGGCGCTGATGCCCGAGTTGACAGCCGTGCGCGTCTGGACTTCCTTCTGGCGCGCCGCCTGATAGCCGATCTTCAGGTTGTGGGCGCCGGTGACGTAGGTCGCCGAGGCGCGCCACACGGCGTGAATCTGATCCAGGCCGTAGAGGTTGCCGAAGAAGCTCCACGGCGCGCGATACGCGAACAGCGGCACCGGAACGCCCGCGCGCGGATCGAGCTCGACGACCGGGATGAAGTCCATCAGCGCGCCGGCCGGCTGCTGCCCGCCCCAGTTGCTGTACAGCGCCGAGGCGCCCGCCTCGAGCAGCAGCTTGGAGGTGAGGGGCGACGACCAGGTGCCCTGAACGATCTTCTCGCGGTCGTCCCAGACGTTGCCGGACTCCGGCGAGCCCGAATTGAATCCGCCGTTGAGCGCGGTCCAGCCGTCGCCCGGGTTGCGGCACTGCTTGCCGTCGGCCGAGTAGGAGCTGCCGGCGCAGGGTCTCTGATAGTCGAAGTAGAAGCTCACCTTGTTGCGCTGCGACAGCTGGCTGGTGAGCCGGATGGTTTCGATCATCTTGCTGCTGGCGTCGCGCTCCTGCAGGTTGGGATCGGCGACGTAGCTCCAGGAGTTCGGGTTGCCGGCGTTCTTGTTGCCGTAGAAGCCGGGGATGTCCCTGATGGTGCCGAGCGTGCGGAGCGACCCGTAGAACCACAACCGGTCCTTGAGGATTGGACCGCCCATGCTGAAGCTCGCATCCCAGTTGTTGATCAGCTTGGGCACGTCGGTAATCCCGTACGCCCTCAACTCGTCGTCGAGGTTGCTGCCCTGCGCCCAATCGCCGGCCGAGCTCAGGAATCCCTGGCCGCTGAACCTGTTGCCGCCGGTCTTGGGGATGATGTTGAATGCCGGCCCTCCGCGATCGACTTCTCCCAGGCCCCCGACCACGGTGACCTGCACTTCCGACGCCGTCTGGATCGGGTAGCCGAACTCCGACACGCCGCCGCCGTTGAACGCGGCGCCGACGTTCATGCTGTCCACCTGCACGGTGCCTTCGTTGCCGCGCCCGCCGTGCGCGGTGAAGAACGTCATGCGCGGATTGGTGCCCATGTCCACCTGGTTCTGCTGGATGCCCGGCACCGTCGAAATCAGGTTGCCGTATCCACGGGAGGCCGGCAGCGCCTCCAGCACGTCGTTGCTCAGCACGGTCTGCTTCTTGGTGCTGGTCTGCACGTCGACGACGGGCGCCTCGGTGCTGACCGTGATGGTTTCCGCCAGGTTGCCGACACGCATCTCGACGTTCACCGGGACGACCGCGGCGCCGCTCAACTCGAGGCCTTCGCGTTTCACGGTCGCGAAGCTCGGCAGCGTGAACGTCAGCGTATAGGTGCCCGGGGTCAGATCGGTGATGCGGTATTGACCGGTGCTGTCGGTGATCGCCGTGCGGGTTTTCTCGATCAGGGCCGGGCTGGCGGCCTCGACCGCGACG
Source organism: uncultured Acidobacteriota bacterium (assembly GCA_963712905.1). Classification (GTDB taxonomy): domain Bacteria; phylum Acidobacteriota; class Vicinamibacteria; order Vicinamibacterales; family CAVVIG01; genus CAVQJU01. The sequence continues at coordinate 357,532 of CAVQJU010000011.1, forward strand.
CCAGGGAGGACGCCGCCGGACGCATCACGAACGATGCCGGCCACGCTCTGCGCGTGTGCCAGCGACGGAACCACCAGCAGGCCGGCAGCGAGCAGCACGTTCCTCAGCGCGCGCGTCAACGTCATACACTCTCCCTCTTTGAACGAGTCGTGAGCCGTGGATCGCGCTTTTATAAGGGGACCGATACGGGGTCGTCAACGAATAAGCACGATTTTGCATGGTCTTGTTCGTGGTCTCGATCACGTTCTCCAAGTAATTGGATGCCCCGCCGGTTGCTCGAGCGTTTTCGTGCAGCTCAACTGAACGCACTGTTTATTGCTTATTGACGGCTGAATCGATCGGCAGCGGTGGCATCATCAGTCGCACCGCAAGGAGGATCCATGGCTCGACGCCTCACGCTATTGGTGGTCCTGATGCTCGCGCTCGCGGGCGCCTCGCAACTGGCAGCGCACGGCGGCTTCAACTTCGTGCACGCGTGGCGGATGATCGGCAACGACCCCGCCAACAGCCGCCATCAGCGGTTCGAACACCGAATCGGACCGCGGCGATGCGCGCCGTCTCGCCGTGAAATGGGTCGCGACGACGACAGGGGATGTGTCGGCGACGCCGGCCGTCGCGGACGGCGCCGTGTACTTCGGCGACTTCGGCGGCACGCTCTGGAAGCTCGACGCCGATACGGGCGAAGTGCTGTGGTCGCACCTGGTTTCCGACTACACGGGCATCGCCGGCGACATCGTTCGGACGAGCCCCTCGCTCGCGGGCGACACGCTCGTCGTCGGCGATCTGAGGCATCCCAACATGCTGGGAATCGATGCGGCGACGGGGAACCTGCGCTGGATGACGCAGGTGCACCCCGATCCCAAGGGCATCATGACGGGATCGCCCGTGCTCGCCGGCGACGTGATCTACACGGGTGTATCGGCGTCCGGCGCGGGTGGGCCGAATGCCACCTTCCGCGGCGCGATCGTCGCGCTGAACGCGCACACCGGCGAGATCCTCTGGCAAACCTATTCGCTGCCGGACAACGGCGGCCTGCCGGGCGGATACGCCGGCGCGACGATGTTCTCGCCGCCTGCCGTCAGCCTGGCCGATGGCCTCGTCTACGGCACGTTCGGGCAGCCGTACACGGAGCCCGCCAGCGTGACGGACTGTCATGCCGCGAACGGCGGCTTCACCGAGTCCTGCGAGCAGCCGGGCGCGTTCCTGAAATCGATCGTCGCCTTCGACGCGCGCACCGGCGAGCCGCGCTGGTCGTATCGCGTGCAGGGGCACGATCCCTGGATGCGCGCCTGCGGCAGCCAGCCCGCGGCGGTGACGTGGTGCCCGGCCGAAGCCGACGGCGAGAAATGGGACCTCGGCGGCTCGGGCGCCAACGTGATGTGGGTGCGCATCCACGGCCACTGGCGCCACGTCGTCGGCGTCGGCGAGAAGAGCGGCGTCTACGTGCTCCTCGATGCCCGGACAGGCGCGTTCATCTGGAACACGCTGATCGGCCCGGGCGGCGACCAGGGCGGCATGGAATGGGGCACCGCATTCGACGGCGAGCGCATCTACGCTTCGATCACGAACCACCATCACATTCCCTATAACCTGACCGACCACGGCGTGCTCTCGTCGACGACGGTCACCGGCGGCTCATGGGCCGCGCTTCAACCCGCGACGGGGAAGATCCTGTGGCAGACCGCCGATCCGCAGGTCGAAACGCTGACCGGGCTCGGGACGGTGGGCGTGTGGGACCTCGCGCCCGTGACCGTCGCGAACGGCGTGCTGTACGCGTCGTCGATGGCGAAAATGGCGAACCAGAATCAGATGTTCGCGCTCGACGCCGCCACGGGCGAAATTCTGTGGCAGTTCGGCGCCGGCGCTTCGGTGAACTCGGGGCCGGCCGTGGTGGACGGATCCGTCTACTGGGGCTCGGGCTACTCGAGATCCGGCGTCGAGGGCAGTGGAAGCAATCAGTTCTTCGCGTTCACCGTCGATCGGCACAAGGAGAAATGACGGGCAGACGGATCGTCATCGGCGTAGTGGCCGGCGCGCTGCTGGCCGGCGGCGTGTTCGCGGCGCAAAGCCGCCGCCGCGGCTTCGGGGGGTTCCGCAGGCCTCTGATCAGGATGGCGACGGCGGAGGACTTCGACGGCAATTTCATGTTCTGCCGCATCATCTTCCGCAACGCCCCCAACGGCGACGGCAACGGGTGGGGCGTCGACTACCCGCGCGCCGACATCAACCTCACGTTCCGGCTCTCCGAGCTCACGACGACGACGGTGAGCCACGATCCGGAGGATGAATACCGGCACGTCGTCGTGCGGCTGACGGATCCGCTGCTGTTCCATTGTCCGTTCGTGATGATGACCGAACCGGGCGGCGCCTTTTTCGACGAGGCCGAATCCGCCCGGCTGCGCGAGTACCTGCTCAAGGGCGGATTCCTGTGGGCCGACGACTTCTGGGGCGAGTACGCGTTTCGCTTCTGGTCCGAGGAGATCGCGAAGGTCCTTCCGCCCGAACGGTACCCGATTGTCGACGTGCCGCTCGACCACGCATTGTTTCACGCGCTGTACGACATCCGCCGCATTCCGCAGATCCCCGCGATCGACTTCTGGGGCGGCCCGGGCGGTCCTACGTCAGAACGGGGCCGGGACAGCGCCGTGCCGCACGTGCGCGCCATCGTCGACGAAGAGGACGGGCACATCATGGTGTTGATGACGCACAACACCGACTTTGGCGACGCGTTCGAGCGCGAGGGGGACGACCACGCGTACTTCCTGCAGTTCGCGCCCGAAGGCTACGCGTTCGGCGTCAACGCGATCGTGTATTCGATGACGCATTGATTGGCTGCCTGCCTGGCCCGCCCGGCCTGCCCGACCTACCCGACCCGCCTGACCTGCGTTAGTCCTGCGACAGGATGAGCACGGAGTACGGGCCCAGGCCGACATCCGCCCGGCACGGCATGTTGTCTCGCGGACCGGCGTCTGCGAGCGTGTCGTACCCCGGCTGGTTGCCGAAATCCGCGCCGTAGCCCTGCCAGTCGCTGTTGAAGCGCACCCGCCACTGTCCGGATCGCGGGAAGCCCAGCGTGTAGCTCGAGTACGCGCGGTTGCCGAAGTTCGCGACGACCACCACATCGTCTTTCGGACCGCCGTCGGCCCAGCGATGGAACGCGAGCACCTTGTCGTCGTTGTTGACATGGTGAACATGGAGCCCGCTGCCGCTCAGGCCCTTCGTGTGGCTGCGCCCGTTGCGACGCAGCCGGATCAGATCGCGATAGAGGAGGTGAATGCCCGAGTATTCCGTCAGCTTGGCCCAGTCGAGCGGAACGTCGTCCCGGAAGTACTTGTCCTCCAGAAACTCCTGCCCCTGGAAGATCATGGGAATGCCGGGTGCCGTGAAGACGATCGCCGCGCCAAGCGTCGATCGCTTCCGCGAGAACCAGCCGGAGGCGTTCCCCGGCCAGATCTCTTCTGGCACGCGCGCGTGTCCGTTGGCGATTTCATCGTGCGACTCCGTGTACACGACGCGCCGGGCCGCGTCCTGGTCGAAGCCGTGCGTGAGGGCGCTGGCGACTGCCCACAGGTCGCGATCGGCGTCGTTCGCAGCGATGACGGCGGCGCGGACCGAGTGGACGAAGCCCGAGTCCCACTGTGAGCCGAAGCCGGCGCCGCCCTTCGCGGTCTCACGCGTGATCCAGTCGTTGTTCTGCAGGTCCTCCGCGATCGTGATTTTCCACGGCTGTTGCGCCCCGATCTCGTCGTTGATCCGCTGGAGAAGGCTCCAGCCGTCGGGGAGATCGTTCGCCGGGTCGTCGTTGTTTCCGTGACGGTTGCGGATGTTGACCACCGAGTCGAAGCGCAGGCCGTCGATTCGGTACTTGTTGAGCCAGAACAACGCGTTGTCCCGGATGTACTGGCGCACGGCCGGACGCCCGTAGTCGGGGCGCGTGTCGCCCCAGTCGGTGTGGGCACGGTTGTTGTCGTAGAAGTAGATGCCGCCATTGTGGTCTGCGTCGCTCCAGCCGTCGAAGCGCCACAGGTCGAGGTCGCCGGGCCCGAAGTGGTTGTAGACGACGTCGAGGAGCACGGCGATCCCGTGCACATGCGCCGCTTTGATGAACCGGTACAGGCCTTGCGGCCCGCCCAGTGCCGTTTCCACCGAGAAGGGCTGCGCCGGGTTGTAGCCCCACGACTGATCCATCGCGAACTCGGCGACCGGCATGATCTCGATGGCGTTGATGCCGAGATCGTTCAGGTAGGCGAACTTCGGGATGATTTTTTCGAAGGTGCCCGGGCCCGATCCGGCCGTCTCGTTGAACGTGCCCACGTGCATTTCGTAGATGACGAGCTCGTTCCAGGACGGCATCACGAACTCGTCGCCGCTCCAGTCGAAATCCGGGTCGTGGATCACTGCGTTCCCGGAAGAGTTCACGACCTCGCTCGCATACGGGTTCTTGCGCCGTAAACCGCTTGCGCCGTCCGGAATGAAGAACTGATATTCGTCGCCGACCTTGGCGCCGGGAACTTCTACGGACCAGTAGCCGTTCCCCTCATGCGCGAAGGGGTGAGCGGTGGTACTGAACTGATTGAACGTGCCGGCCGCGAACACGGCCGGCGCGAACGGCGCCCAGACGCGAAACGCGGCGCCGCCCGGATAGAGAATCGTGCCCATGCCTGGGCGGGATGTGGGAGAAGGCATTTCGCCGGCAGGACTGAAGGCCTGCACTACTTCTTCTGCAGTTCCTGTTCTCTGAGCTTCTGCAGCTCCTCGAGCTCTTTGTTGTTCGTGCAGTAGAACTCGTAGACCTCGCCGTCGCCGAGCGTCCACCGGCGGCGCGACGACGTCCACGGTTTCACGAGGACCTTCGGATTGTCCACGGTGACCTGAACGTAGAGGTAGTTCATCGACGGGCGGGTGTAGCGCTCCGTGACCTTCAGGTCCTCGCTGTGGAACCAGCCGTTGGGCATGATGTAGGTGCGCTCGTCGAAGCCGACGGATTCGACCACGAGCGTGTCGCCTTCCCATCGCGCGGCGCTCGTGCCGTGGAAGAACGGCTCGGGGTTCTTCGGGAGCGGGCGGCCGTCGAGATGAATCACCCGCCAGTTGTTGAGCACCTCGTACAGCTGCACGAGCAGTCCCGGCTTGTGCACCATCATCGTCGTGTACGGGTTCTGCAGCCAGATCGCCGGAACACCGCGCGGCAGGCAGTTCACCGACGACTTCGACAGCTCGAGCTCGGTCGGCGTCATCGCCTTGATCTTCGCCTCGGCCCACGGCTGCAGCTGCGGCCGCTCCTCGCGGGGCGTGCCGGGCTCGCTCGTGCCCAGCGCCGCCGGGTCCACACCGAAACGGCCGCTGACGCCCTGTCCCGCGCCGTTCGGAAACCAGTGTCCGGTGAGATCGGGATGGCCGTCCGCCAGCCGCGGCGTGGGGCCGCCGGGCGGCATGACCTTGATCGTGTACTCGGCGGTCTGCGCGCGCGCCGAGGACCGACAGGACGAGCGCGAGCGCAAGACTGGTCAGCAGCTTCGTGGTCACGGCCCTAGTCCTGGAGCTGGCCGACCTGCCGCAGAACGCCGTCCGAAAACTTCAGCGTGCCGGCGGCGGCCGCGTGGACTTTCTCGTTCCGCGCCAGACATCCCCGGACCCACACTTCCTTGCCGATGTTGTCGAGGAAGACCTGCCGGTCGGTGCCATTCCGGCGCAGGGTGACGGGAGAGTAGGCCTGAAACGACCAGTTCTCGACCTTGCCGCCGGCGTCCTTCACGTCCATGAAGAAGTAGGGATGCGGGTTCTGCCAGTCGAGCTTCGTGAGCGTCCCCGTGAACTCGCGGCATTTCGTGCTGTCCCATTCGGCGGCGAACGAATGGTGCGCCACGACCGGCGAGGCAAATAAAAGCACCGTAAGGGCGATCGCGGCGGCGCCGGGCATGCTGCGAGCGTTCATCGAGACCTCCATCGCATCGTCACAGCGGCGATTATACGCTGTCACATTTGGCCCCCCTCGCTCGTCAAAGGGGTATGAAAGGAAAAGGCACGCGAGCCTGGAGGTGGCTGATCGCGGCCGTTCTCGTCCACCTCCTCATTTCCTTCGTCCACGGCCTGGCGCATGCCAGCGCCCAGGTTCCCCTGTCACGCGCGGCCAACCTGTTCGTCTTCATCGTCATCCTGGCGGGACCGCTGATCGGCCTGGCCCTGGCGTGGCCTGCCGAACGGCTCGGCGCCTGGCTGATCGCGATCACGATGGCGGGTTCGCTGGTGTTCGGGCTCGTGAATCACTTCGGGTTGCCGGGACCGGATCACGTGGCCCACGTCGATCCGCGGTGGCGCCTGTTGTTCGCGACCACCGCGGCTCTGCTCGCGATTACCGAAGCGCTCGGTTCCACCCTGGCGATTCGCGTCATCCGGGAAAGGAGTGCAGCATGAACGTCTTCGTCGCGGGTGGCTCCGGAGCCATTGGAATTCCGCTCGTTCGCGCCCTCGTGGCGGCGGGGCATCCGGTGACCGCGTTGACGCGCTCGACGAGCAAGAGGGACGAGTTGCGAAAGCTGGGCGCCTCGGTGGCGGTGGCGGACGCGTTGGATAGCGAGGCGCTCATGGCCGCGGTCGAGGCGGCACGCCCGACACACGTCGTCCACCAGTTGACCGCGCTGCCCAAGGGCGGGCCTCGCCGGCGGAGCGACCTGGACGCGACGAACCGGCTGCGCATCGACGGCACGCGGAATCTCCTGGATGCGGCCATCAATGCCGGCGCCCGCCGATTTGTCGCCGGCTCGTTTGCCATGCTCTCCGCCCGAGGTCCGGCGACTGCGGTATCAGGCGACGATGAGGCGGCGGCAGCCGTCCGGTCGATGGAAGCGCAGGTGCTCGAAGCGACCAGGCGCGGATCGATCGAAGGAGTCGTCCTGCGTTACGGGATGTTCTATGGCCTCGAGACGGCGTCTACGGTCACAATGATCGACATGGTGCGCAAGCGGCGGCTGCCCGTTGTCCGCGGCGATTCGGGTCAGCTTCCCCTGATCCATATCGACGACGCGGTGAGCGCGACCGTACGCGCGCTCGAGGCGGCGCCGGCCGGCAGCACGTACGACATCGTCGACGATCACGCGGCGAGCATGACTGAGATCGTGGAGACCATTGCCGAATTCACCGGGTCGGCCGCGCCGATCAGAGTGCCCGGCTGGCTGCCGCGCCTGCTCGCGCCCTACATGGCGCGCCTGATGTCGCTCCGGGTGCTGTTGTCGAACGAAAGAGCGAGGGTGGAGCTCGGCTGGCGGCCGAAGTATTCGACGATGCGCGACGGACTGGCCGAGATGTTTCACCGGGCGGCTTGAACCATGGATCAGGATGTTTTCAAAGACGATCGGGCGCGGTTGTTCTCGATCGCGTATCGCATGCTGGGCAGCGCGTCGGACGCCGAGGATGTCCTGCAGGATGCGTGGCTGCGGTACAGCGGCGCGGAGTCATCGTCGATTCGATCGCCGCAGGCGTTCGCGACGACGATCGTGACGCGCCTGTGCCTGGACCGCCTGAAGTCCGCGCGCGCGACGCGCGAGGAGTACATCGGACCGTGGCTTCCAGAGCCGGTGCTCACGTCGGAACTCCAGAGCCCGGCTGCGAAGCTCGAGCGCGCGGAATCAGTCACGCTCGCGTTCCTGGTCCTGCTCGAGAAGCTGTCGCCTGAAGAGCGGGCCGTGTTCCTGCTCAAGGAGATCTTCGAGTACGACCACTCGGAGGTCGCCGGGATGCTCGGCACGACGGTAGAGAATTCGCGTCAGCTGCTGCATCGCGCGAAAGGGCGGCTCGCGGAAGACCGGCCGCGCCTGACCGGCACGGCGCAGTCGAGGCGCACGGTTGCCGAGCGCTTTGCCCGCGCGTTTTCCGCCGGCGACGGCGCCGCGCTGACCGCGTTGCTGACCACGGACGTCGAGGTCTGGAGCGATGGCGGCGGCAAGGCGTCGGCGGCCCGGCGCCCGCTCATCGGCCGCGACCAGGTGCTGAATTTCCTGATCGGCCTGCATCGCGCCGCGCACGCCACCGGGGTGGCGCGCGACGTGTCGCTCGAGATCGAAGACATCAACTCCGAAGCCGCGCTCGTTCTCCGTGTCGGCTCGCGGCTCGAGTCGGTCTTTGTCTGCTCGGTTGACGGCGACGCGATTTCCGGTATCCGCGTCGTCCGCAACCCCGACAAGCTCGCGCGAATCGATCGCCGTCTGGCGACCTTGCACTGACGCGGGCGGCATCTGGCGTAGGATGGATGCCGGAGGACGTCATGGGCCGAGTATCCCGCCGGGATCTGCTGAAAACCGCCGCCGGCGTCGGAACCGTGGCCCTGCGCGGGTCGGCCCGGGCGCAGGGGCCGACGCGGCGCGTGCGCGTGGCCGCGGTGCAGATGCACGCGGCGCTCGGAGAAGTCGCCGCCAACCTGGAGAACGCCGAGCACTGGGTCCGGCTGGCCGTCCGGGAAGGCGCGCAGTGGATCGTCCTGCCCGAATTCTTCACGACGGCCATCGCCCTGCACCCGACGAAGCTGGTGAACGCGTATCGGACGCTCGAAGGCCTTCCGATGCAGCTGCTGAAGACGCTGGCGAAGGAAGGCCACGCGCACGTGAGCGGTTCGTTCCTCGCGCGCAGCGGCGCCGACGTGTTCAACACGTTCGTCCTGGCGTCGCCGGACGGCCATGTTTACACGCACGACAAGGATTTTCCGACGACCAACATCGAAACGAGCGTGTACGCCGGCGGCGAAGACGACGAGTTCGTGAAGGAGCTGACGCGCCGGGGCGTGACGCCTGACCCGCCCGCGCCGATCCCGTCGCGGCCGGGGAACGTGAAGAGCGCGGTGTTCGCCCTCCCCGACGGCATCAGCGCCGGCGCGGCGCTCTGCTGGGAGCAATGCCGCTATCGGACGGCGCGGCGGCTCGCCGGAAAAGTCGATGTGGTCCTGGCCGCTTCCGGTTGGCCGTTCGTCGCGCCGGATGGCGGCATCTCGCGCTCGAATCCCGCCGAGGGCCACGACGCGCTCGCGGCCGGCGCCGGGATCAGGGAAGCGCCGCGCCGCCTCGCCCGGCTGACGGGCGCGCCGGTCGTGCACGCCAGCCTCGTCGGCGACGTCTGGAACTCGCCAGCCAACGGCCCCGCAATGGTGCTCAGGTTTTCGGGAGAGAGCCAGATCGCCGACGCCTCGGGCCGGACGCTCGCGCGCCGCGGCTATGCCGAAGGCGAAGGCCTTGTCCTCGCGGAGATTGAGATCGGCCGCGTGCCGCCTTCCGAGTCAATCCCCGACGATGCTGCCGCCTGGACGCCGGAAGTGGCGGCGCAGGCGCAGACGGGATGGGCCACGAGCGGCGCCGCGGGACGCGCCGTCTACGTCAAGACGACGCGGCCGCGCCGGAACGGGTAAGCCCGTCGGTCATCCCCACGGATATCCAGGCTCCGTGGTCAGCCGCACGTCGTCGATCGGCATGCCGACCGTGAAGTGGTACAGGCTCTGGAATGCGTGGCCGTGCAGCCCGAGAACATCGTGCACGGGGTCGTCGAAAAAGCAGCCGATCCCGGTGGCGCGCGCGCCCGCAGCTTCGGCTTCGAGATAGAGCACCTGTCCTACCATGCCGGTTTCCCAGAACAGGTGCCGGTAGAACGACGGGCCGAAGGCCAGGAGGCTCGCGTCGAAGTCGGCCAGCATGCCCAGGCTGAAAAAACCGTCGGCCGCGATGTCCTGATCGCAGCTGAGACGGGCCGCCAGCGATCGGGTGTCGCCGTTTGCCAGGCGCCACAGCGGCAGCTGTTCGTCCGCGGATTCCCACAGGAAGTCTGGACGGCATGCGGCTCGTACGCGATCGAACGCGTCCGGGTCGCGCAGCAGCAGGTACAACCCGGGCGGAACGCCGTCGACGCGGTGGACGAACACCGCGAGGTGAACGCGAGGCGTCCACCACACACCCGGCCACGGCGCCCTCGCGCCGGCCAGCACGCCCGAGAGCATGCCGGCGAAGGCCGCCCGGCCGAGCGTCGAACGCCCGTCGAGTGCGACCGCGCTGCGGCGTTGCAGGAGCAGGGCGCGCGCATCGATCGGGGGATGGGACCTTGTGGACCTCTCGGACCTCTCGGACCCCTCGGACCTTTCGGACCCCTCGGACCTCTCGGACCCTCTCGGACCTCTCGGACCTCTTCGGACCCCTCGGACCCCTCGGAGCTGTCGCGTCCGTTGTCCTGGGTTGCGCGGGCCGCTTCGTCGATGAACGACCACTCGACGTGATCCTCGCTCAGCTGACTCGCGCGCCCCGACCACTGGCCGCGTGAGATCGCGGCGGCGAGCCCTTCCGCCGTGTCGCCTGAGCACTCGAACGGCGCTGCCGCGGTCAACGCCATGACGCAGGCCGGCTCTTCGCGTTCGGCTTCGACGAAGTCTTCGTCACGGCCGACGCCCGTGGCCGCGGCAATCGCGCGCTGCGACCATGCGGGCAGCAGCGCGGCGCGCCATCCGGCGAGGCCGGCCGCGATGGACACGGCCGCGATGGCGTGGCCGAGGTCGTGCTGGCAGTATCGGAACGCCCGCTCGCCGTATTTCCAGGCTTCGCGCCAATGGATGGACGTCAGCGCCACCAGCACGACGTCGTCTCGTTCGCGGACAACGCTCCGCCAGCCGTCGGCGTCGAAGGCGCACCGCAATTCGAGCGCGTGACGGTCCGGCGCGTAGTGGTACACCGCCGGCCGGCCTGCCAGGCCGGCCACCGCCCCGCACACGACGTACGCTTCGGTCGGGTGGAGATTTCCGCTGGATGGGTTCACCCGCAGCGCCCACCGCGACGTCTTGAATACCTTCCACGCCGACAGTCCCAGCGCGTGCCGGAGCACGTCTCCGATGGCGGCCGCGCTGACTGGTTCCGGCGGTGCCGCGAGCTCACACGCCTGGTCAAATGTCGAGGGTCGCGGCGCGTACCCGCCGGCCGCCACGCCGGGCGCCGGGTAGAGCGGGAAGACCGGCGCGTCCGCGAAGCCGCGAAAAGGCCGCGGCTGCGACGCCCAGTCGAGGTAGCCGAGCGATCGGGCGAAACGCTGGAAGTGATGTTTCGTCCCGTCGTGATAGCGGTAAACCGTCGCCAGCGTCTCTTGCGAATCGGGCACGACGGCAGGTTTGGGCGGCAGCACGTCTGCTCATGATACTGGCGTATGATCGCGCGTGAAGTGTGGAACGGGACCACATGGAGGCATGTATGCGAGGACGTAGGGTGTGCGTGTCGCTCACCGCTGTTGCCGTCATCACGTTGATCGCGGAGATGTCGGGTCAGAATCCGGCGCCTGCCGCGCCGCGTAAGGCCGCGGCGTATCGGGCCCCGCGCACCGCGTGGGGACAGCCCGACATCCACGGCGATTACACCAACAAGGACGAAGCGAACACGCCGCTCGAACGGCCGGAACAGCTCGCGGGCAGGGATGCGGGCGCGTTCACCGAAGCCGATCTCGCGCGGCTCGCAAAGGAGCGCGCGGCGGCGGCGCAGCAATTCGCCGGCGGCATCGGCGGCGCCGAAACGGGCGCTGGGCCGACGCATTGGTACGACCACCTCGGCGCGAAAGGCAGCCGGCCGTGGTTCATCGTCGATCCGCCGGACGGCCGGCTTCCGCCGATGACGCCGCAGGCGCAGCGCCACGAGGCCGCGGTCGCCCTGCTCAACGACGCGCGCGACGGCGAAGGGCGTGCGGATTCGCCGGACGATCGCAGCATGTACGATCGATGCATCACGCGCGGCCTGCCGGGCTCGATGATGCCGGCGATTTACGGCAACGCGTACCAGATCGTGCAGTCGCCGGACACGATCGCCATCCGTTACGAGATGATTCACGAAACGCGGATCATCCCGCTCGACGGCCGGCCGCACGTCGGCGCCGGCGTGCGCGAGCTGATGGGCGATGCGCGCGGACGTTTCGACGGCGATACGCTCGTGGTCGAGACGACGAACTTCACGGGCCGGACGCACTTCGGCTACAACAATCGGTACAACAGCGAGAAGTTGCGGCTCGTCGAACGGTTCACGCCAATCGGTCCAGGCCGGCTGAACTGGGAAGTCACGGTCAACGACCCCGAAGTCTGGACGCGGCCGTGGACGTTCGCGATGACGCTCACGAAAGACGACAGCCAGCCTGTCTTCGAGTACGCGTGCCACGAGGGCAACTACGGGCTGGAGCACATCTTCCTTGCGGCGCGAGCCGAGGACCACTGAGCCCAGCCTGAACTACCGGCCGCGGCCGGTGAGCTTCCGGAGCCATCCAACCCGCGGCGCCGCGCTCGTCTGAATCCGGCCCGACAGCCAGAACCAGCCGGCGATCACGTTGCCCGGCCGGACCGGGTTCGAGAGCAGCGCGGGATCGATGACCACGTCGAACGTGCCGCCTACGGTATCGACCAACGCCCACCAGAACGGCCGGCCGGTCACCGCGTTTCGGCGCTCGGCCGCCTCGATGACCGTGCCGGCGATGAGCGCATGAGGCTCCGGCGGTGTCACGGGCTCGCCGGACGGCGAGATGAGCCCCGACGGGATGAACGATCGCGATTCGAAGGACAGTCCCTGCGCGGCCTGCGCGGCGTCGTACTCCTCTTGCGAATCGTGCACGGTGATCTGCTGGGCGAAGGCCGCGATCTGCGCGCGCACGGTCACGGGCAGCGTCAGCGTGTCGTGGGTGGCGGCGTCAGGGCAGTCGAACGCGAACGGGTAGTCGCCGCCGGCGGCGGCGCCGTCCGGCGGGTTGGCCCACGCGAGAAAGGTCCCGTCGAGCGGCGTATGGGACTCGCGGGCTACGCGGGCTTCGACCGCAACGCGTACCGACGACTTCCCCTCGAAATGCGGGTTCATGCCCATCGCGTCGCCGTTGCGCTTCACCTGGAGCCAGAGCTGCTCGCCCGAAGGCGGCGCCCACTTCAAGTACTGCCCGGCCTGCGCGTCGATCGTGTCTGCGCGCTCGGCGACCTGGCTTGCGAGCGCGGCCAGGTCTTCGCCCGAGGAGACGGTGAACCCGATGGCGGAAAATTGGCTGGGCACAGATGTCGATTGTAAGCGGCTGGCGCTTTCTTCGCCGCCTGTCGGTAGGGTCCTTTGTCCTTTGTGCTTGGTTCTTGGTCCGTCCATGCGCGTGGTCGTCGTCCCTGGTCCATGGTCCGAGCGCCGATTGCGCTCGTGTCGCCGATCAATCGAGCACGAGCACGACGACTCGGACTCTGGACCACAGGACCAAGGACGGACTAAGGACTCGAGAACCAAGGCCCAGGGACTCAATTCGGTCGCGCCCGTCTGCTCGCGGTACCAATCGAGGATCTGCGAGCCGCTCCACACCACCACGCCGGGCCGCTGCACGATCGCTTGAATGGCGCGTTCGAGATGCCGAATGCGATGGGGTGAGCCGGACAGATACGCGTGGCAGGCGATCGCCATCACCTTCGGGCGCTCGGCGCTTTCCTCATACAGGCACTCGAAGTGATCCATCGCCCGCGTGTACACCGCATCGGACGGCTGTCCCTGAAACATCAGCACGATGTCGTGGATCTCGAAGTTGTAGGGAAGCGCGACGATCGGTTTCGACGTGGTCCGAAGCGTCACCGGCTCATCGTCCAGCACCCAGTCGCCGATGTATTCGATGCCGGCTTCGGCCAGGTAGTCGATGGTGTCGTAGGTGTGGGCGAGCCCCGGCCCCCACCAGCCGCGCGGCCTGTAGCCGGCGAATTTCGCGATGACGTCGATCGCGCGCTGGATGACCTCCGGCTGATTCTCGATCCGGTGCATCGGCACGTGTTCGTAACCGTGCGCGGTCAGCTCCCAGCCGCGTTCGAGACAGGCGGCCACGACCTGCGGGTAGCTTTCGCAGACCCTGGCGTTGATCGTCACGGTCGGCGACACCTTCAGCCGGTCGAACATGCGCTGAAGGCGCCAGAAGCCTACCCGCATGCCGTACTCGTGCCACGTCCAGTTGGCGACGTCGGGAAGCAACGGCGGACCCTGCGGCGGTCCAATCACGGTGCGGGCCATCGGCCGCGCGATATCCCATTCTTCGAGGGCGAGGACCGGCCAGAGGATGAATCGCGCGCCGTTTGGCAGCGTCAACGGTGGGCGTTGCGTGATGGGCGAGAACGGCAGCCGATCTTTGGGCAGCATAGCTAAGCTAGTAGCTTGTTTTCGAGAACCAGTACCAGTCACAGCGACGGCGACCACAACGTAGAACGCAGAGCACGCGGAGCACGCCGAGACGCTCGACGCGGCGCCGCGCAGCGGCGGCGCCAGGCCCGCCAATCGCGGACGAACGCCGGGTGTGTCGGGTGAGGCGTTCGTCCGCGTTGGCGGGCCGAACGCTCGGCCTGCCTCGGCAGGCCGCCCGCGTCGAGTGCTTCGCCCAGCGGTTACGCTCAGTCGTCTCTGCGGACTCTGCGTGCTCCGCGTTCTACGTCGTCGATATCCTACTACCCGCCCCGGGTGCCGAAAGCCATCGCGAAAGGGCGGCAGTCTGTGCTGTAATGCGCGGAACGCTACGCAAGGAGAAGTGCCATGCGCATCAGTGCCTGCCTGGTCTGCCTTTCGGGTTTGGTCGCGCTTTCCACCGGCGTCTCCGCACAGCAAACGCCATCATCTGCTGACATCAAGCTGACGAGGAACGTCACGGTCGTCTCGAGCGCCGGCGCCCGGGCGCTGGCCGACGCCTGCACCGCGTGGGCCGAGAAGAACAAGCAAATCGTCGCGATGGCGATTCTGGACTGGGGCGGCAACCTCATCGAGTCGCACGCCATGGAAGGCGCGCCGATGAACGCCATCGAGACGGCGCTGTTGAAGGCCAAGTCCGCCCTCCGGTGGCGGCGTCCCACGTCGGAGACAAACCGGATGGTGCGCAGCGGCGAGAACCTGGCGCCGACCTTCATGAACGATTTTCCGCAGCCTGGCGCGCTGCCCATCGTGGTCAACGGTCAGTTGATCGGCGCGATGGGCGTCTCGAGCGCCGAGGGAGAGAAGTGCGCCCAGGCGGCGATCGACGCCGTGTTCAAGGGACAGGCCGTCTCCGCGGCGCGGTAGGAGGATCCATGTCCAGGCTGTGCGCAATCGTCGTGCTGTGCGTGATCGCCGTGGACGTTCAGGCGCAGTGGGTGAACTACCGTCACGGGGGCGTGCCGCGGACGCGTGACGGCAAGGTGAATCTCGCCGCGCCGGTGCCCAGAGCGCCGGACGGAAAGCCCGATTTGTCCGGGACCTGGGAGAGCGAAGGCGGGTACTTCGGCAACCTTGCCAAGGACCTGAAGCCGGGCGAACTGCTGATGCAGCCGTGGGCGGAAGCCCAGGTCGCGGAGAACCAGCGGAACCTCCACAAGAACGATCCGATGGTGGCGTGCCTGCCGCCCGGCGTGCCTCGAGTCAACCTCGGTGGCAGCCGGCTGATGCCGCATCCCTTCAAGATCGTGCAGACGCCGGCGCTGGTCGTGCTGCTGTACGAAACGTCCACAAATCAAACGTTCCGCCAGGTGTTCCTCGACGGCCGGCCGCTCCCGAGCGACCCGCAGCCCAGCTGGCTGGGTTACTCGGTCGGACGCTGGGAAGGCGACACGCTGGTGGTCGACACCAACGGGCTGAACGGCCGCGCGTGGGTCGACACCGGCTCGGGCCACCCGCAGACCGACGCGGCGCGTGTGACCGAGCGTTTCACGCGGCGCGACTTCGGGCACCTCGACCTGGACATCACGATCGACGATCCCAAGGCGTACCTGAAGCCGTGGCGGGTGAAGGTGCCGGTCAACCTGCTGCCGGATTCCGATCTCATCGAGACCTTCTGCGAAAACGAAAAGGATCTGGGGCGCATGGACCGGACGCTGAAGCCGTAGTGTGCGAGGAGGACTGACGTGCTGGCCCGCGCCGAGCAGCGCCTGACAGCCGAATATGTGTCGGCGCGTGCACTCGCGGAGTCGGCGACGCTCGCCGAGGCGGCGGTGCGTGTCCTGCAGGCCCTCTGCGAGGCGCTTGGGTGGGACTACGGCGCGTTGTGGAACGTGGATGCCGATGGCGGGGTCCTGCACTGCGTGGAAACCTGGCATCCGCCCGCCCTGACATTGCCACAATTCGAAGCGGCCAGCCGCGGCACGACGTTCACCAGGGGCACCGGGTTGCCGGGACGGGTGTGGGCCAGCGGCGAGCCCGCGTGGGTTCCCGACGTCGTGGCGGACTCGAACTTTCCACGGGCCTCGGTCGCCGGGCAGGAAGGGCTGCATGGCGCTTTCGCGCTGCCGCTGCTCATTCGAGGGACGGTCGTCGGCGTCATGGAGTTCTTCAGCCGCGAGATCCGCGAGCCCGACGAAGAACTGCTCGGGATGCTGACGCGTGTCGGTGCGCAGGTCGGCCAGTTCATGGAGCGCAAGCGGGCCGAAGAAGAACTGGATCGATTCTTCACGTTGTCGCTGGACATGCTGTGCGTGGCGGGATTCGACGGCTATTTCAAGCGTGTGAATCCGGCCTGGGAACGCGTGCTCGGCTACACGAGGGAAGAACTGCTCGCGCGGCCATACATGGACTTCGTGCACCCCGACGATAGGACGCCGACGACAACGGCGGCGGACACGCTCGGCGTCGGCCGTGAGGTGCTCTCATTCGAGAATCGCTACCGCGCCCGCGATGGCACCTACCGGTGGCTGCAGTGGGCCGCCGTGCCGTATCCGAGTGAGCAGACGATCTACGCCGCCGCGCGAGACATCACCGAGCGCAAGGAGGCACGGGCGACGATCGCGCGGTACTCGCGCGACCTGGTGGCCGCGCGTCAGGCACAGGCGGAGGATGCCTCGCGCCTCGCCAGGCTGGTCAGCGAACTCGAGGTGCGGAACCTCCTCAACGTGGTGCGCGACGCGCTGCAGGCCTCCGACGCGCCGGTCCCCATCGAAGTGATCTCGGCGCAACCGAGCTGGGTGGAACTGCTCGTCCCCTGCACGCGCGAAGCGGCGGAGCAGATTCAGGCGGTGGTCGCCCGGCTTGGCGCGGATCTGCCGGCAGACGTGATCGAATCGGTCGGGTTTGCGTTTCGCGAACTGCTGCTGAACGCCGTCGAGTGGGGCGGCCGGCTGGATCCGGCGCGGAAGGTGCGCATCGCGTGCGTGCGCACGGACCGGGTGCTCATCTACCGCATCGCGGATCCGGGCCCGGGATTCCAGTTGAAGGATCTCGATCATGCCGCGATCGCCCACCCGGGTAATCCCCTCGAGCACGTCAGGATCCGTGAGGAAAAAGGTCTCCGCGCTGGCGGCTTCGGCCTCCTGATGGTTCGCGCACAGGTCGATGAGCTGGTGTACAACGAGAAGCAGAACGAAGTCATCTTCATGAAGTATCTGGAGCCAGCATGACGAAGACGCGCGCGGTTGTCGTGTTGATCGTGGCCACGCTGGCCGCCCGGCCGGAGCGGGTGTCGGTGCAGGAGCCGGGATTCCCCGTCGAAATTACCCCGCCGGGCAAAGGTCCCTACACGTTTCCCGCCGGCTACGAGACACCGTGGGACAAGATCCAGATCACGGTGACGGCGAAGATGTCGCCGAATCTGTTCGTGCTCCACGGATCCGAAGGACTCGACCCGGCGCATCCCGAGGCATCCGGTGGCCGGGCGATGGCGCTTTTCGGGCCGGACGGCGTCCTGCTCGTGGATACCCAGAACCGGCAGGTCGCCGAGAAGACGCTGAAGGCCATCCGATCGTTCACCGACGGGCCCATCAAGGTGCTGGTCAACACGCACATTCATTCCGACCACACCGGCGCCAACGCGTTCTTCGCCAGGCAGGGCGCGTTGATCTTTTCGCAGGGCAACCTGCGCGCCGAGATGCTGCGGCCGCCGAGGCGCGCGAACGGCCAGCCGGCCCCCGCGCCGGACATGGCCGGCATTCCGCTGGCGACCTACGACTACAACGCCGCCGCGCCCGGCCAGCCGGCCGTCAGCTTCGACATGAACGGTGAAACGGTGGACTTCATTCCGATGATGCCGTCTCACACCGCCGGCGACACGATCGTCCGTTTCCGCAAGGCCGACGTGATCTACATCGAGGATTTCTACCGCAACTTCGGTTACCCGTTTGCGGATCAGGCCAACGGCGGTTCGATCAAAGGCATGCTGGAGGCGATCGATCTCATCGAGAAGCTGGCCGGGCCGAAGACCACCCTCGTCCCCGGTCACGGAACATTCGTCCGGAAGCCGGACCTGCTGCCGTATCGCGCCATGCTCGTGGACATCATGGCGAAGGTGAAGACGATGCGCGATCAGGGCAGGTCGCTGAACGACGTGCTGGCCGCGAACCTGACCGCGCCGTACGACAAGACGACGCAGGGCGACACGCAGCAGAGCAAGGACCGCTTCATCACCGAGGCGTACGACGAGGTGAAGGACTTTCCGCCGGTCGTCGACGGCAAGCGGACGATGCCGGCGCGGCCTTAGGAATCAAGATCAGGTCCGAGAGGTCCCAGGGGTCCAAGAGGTCCGAGGGGTCCAAGAGGGGTCCAAGAGGTCCCAGGGGTCCAAGAGGTCCCAGGGGTCCAAGAGGTCTTGGACCCGGGGACGCAACGGACCCAGCGGACGCGGTGGACCTTTCGGACCCCTCAGACCTTTCGGACCTCTCGGACCTCTCGGACCTTTCGGACCCCTTGGACCCTGTTCTTCATGCGGCCGACGTGACCGCCTCGACCTGACGCATCGTCGCTTCCGCCCCCATGCGCGCCTGGATCGTGTCCGCGATCCGCTCGGCGTCCCGCGCGACGCCGTGAATCATCGTGGACGAGAACGAGTACAGGAAATGGAGGCCGACGAAGTAGAGCCCAGGCTCGCCGGGCACGATGCCGCGTTCGTGCACGGGCTCGCCGTCGGCGCCGTAGCCGAAGCTTCGGCAGGTCGATCCACGACAGCCCCGGATGGAACCCGGTGCACCAGATGACGTTCGCGACGTCGAGCACGCGGCCGTCGGCGAGAGCAGCGGCTTGCCGTCGCGAACGCCCGTCACGCGCGGCACCCGTTCGACGCCGGCGGCGACGAGGTCCGCCGGCTTCACACGAATCAGCGGGCCGCCCTTCGAAATGATCCGCGCGCGCGCCCGCCGTCCCATCGGCGTGTCCACGGTCAGGATCCGGTGAAAGACGAACGCGAAAGAGGACCGGCAGCAGGACGCGCGCGACGCGGCTGTCGATGCGGAACGGCACGTGGCCGGGATGCCGCCCTGACAGCCACGTGCGGTGCGATCGCGCGACGTCGAGCGCGATGTCGGCCCCGGAATTGCCCGGCGCCCACGAGCAGCACGTCGCCCGGCTGCAGCTGGCCGGGATTCTTGTACTGGCTGGAGTGCAGCTGCACGATGCCGCGGATCGAGCGCCCGCGCGAACTCCGGCACGCGCGGCGCCTGGTAGGTGGCCATCGCGACGACGACGTGATCGGCCTCGAACCGCCGGTCGCCGGCGTCCACGACGTACCGCGCGCCGTCACGCCACAGGCGATCGACCTTGACGCCGGTGCGGACGGGCAGGCGCGAAATGCTCGGCGTAGGCCTCGAGGTAGTCGGCCATCTCGTCCTTCGTCGGAAAGCTGAAGGGCGGCGCCGGGAAACGGCAGCCCGATGAGCCCGTCGTACCTGGCGGGCGTGAACAGGCGCAGCGAGTCCCATCGCTTGCGCCACGAGTCGCCGACGCGCTGGTTGGCCTCGAGGATCACGAAGGACAGCCCGCGTTGCGCCAGGCAGTAGCCCACCGACAGGCCCGCCTGACCGCCGCCGATCACCACGACCTGAACACGCTCGGATGTGCGGTTGTTGCTCATACGTCACCTCGCTGCTGGATCGATCGGACCCGATCGACCACGCCGATGGTAGCGAGCGGGACGGGGCGGCCGCATCGACCGAACTGTGTAGCGCCCGCGCGAGCGCGACGTGGGTATTTCTATGTAGGCGCGTCTACGGCGCCAGCCGGTGCGTAAAGGCGTAGGCCGTCGCCGCCGCCCTCGTCGAGAGATCGAGCTTCGTGAAGATATTGCTCACGTGCCGCGCGACGGTCTTCTCGCTGATGTCGAGCTCGCGGGCGATCGCCCGGTTGGTCTTCCCGCGCGCGATCAGCCGCAGCACTTCCACCTCCCTGCGACGTGAGGCCGCCGGCCTCCTGATGTTTCGAGGCCGTCGTCTTCGCGTCTCAGGGCCTCGACCTCGGCCAGGGCGGGCGCGGCGCCGAACTCGCCGAAGACGCGGGCAGCGGCGTCCCACTCCATCCGCGCGCCATCGGCATCGCCGAGCGCCCGGCACGCGCGGCCGAGGAGGATCCGTGACGCGCGCCTCCTCGTACGGCGCGTGGAGGTCGCGCCAGCTCGTCAGCGCCCCGGTCAGCGGCGCCAGCGCCAGACGCGGCTGGGCATCTCCGAGAAGCACCGCGCCGTCGGCGGTATCGGCCATCGCGCGCAGCCACGCCGAGTCGAGCGTTCCGGCCAGCGCCTTCAGCTCGTCGGCGGCGCGCCGGGCCGCTGCCGTCGTCGCCCGTGGCCAGCAGAATCTCGACGCCGGCCATGAGCACGTCGGCGCGCTGCCGCCCGCGCGCGGGTTCGGCCATCACGCGTTCGATCGCCGCTCGCGCCGCTTCGGTCTGCCCCTGCGCGAGACGCAGCAGCGCCAGGCCCGGGTGAGGCGTTCGTCCGTGCTCGCTGGCCAGACGGTACGCGGCGTCGGCCGCCGTCGATCTCGCCACGGAGGCGGTGCAGTTCGGCGAGCGCGTACGCCGCCGTCCCGTGTCCGACGTGCTTCGCGGACGCGAGCGCGTCGCACGCGCGCCGCGCCTCGTCGAGCGCCTCGGCCCAGCGGCCGCGCAGGCGGAGGATCTCGGCGCGGTGGGTGAGGCACTCGCCGCGGTACGGCACGAGACCCGGCTGCGCCTCGCACCAGTCGTTCAACGCCTCGGTCCATTCCTGCGCGCGCCGGATGTCGAGCAGCTCGAAGCACGCGGAGATCACGCTGCAATACACGACGCCGGAGACGATCGGCGTCACTTCGCCGGCGGTCACCGCCACCATCACTTCGTCGAACAGCGCCACGCCTTCGTGCTGACGCGGCCGAGCGCGATGAGCACGCGGCCCCTGCCCTGGCGCGCGAGGCTGGTGAGGTCGGCGTCCGCGAAACGCTCGCCCATGCGTTCGGCGGCGGTGAAGGTCGCCTCCGCGCCCGCGAGGTCGTCGGCCGCGATCTGCTCGAGCGCCTGCGGCAGCAGGACGTATCCGCACTCGACGCAGTCGTGGCGGCTCTCCTCGAGCAGGCGCCGCGCGCGTGCCGCCCAGCCGGCCGCGCGTGTGAGCTCGCGCGCGCCAATGAAGGTGAAGGCGATCCAGAACGCGGACCTCGCGGCCTGCCGCGTGTCGCCCCGTTCGAGCGCCAGGTTGTGCGCGCGGGTGTTGGCGTCGATGCTGTCCGACTCGTGGCCGGCCAGGTACGCGGCCGCGCCCAGCCGTTCGAGATCGGCCGGCTCGAGAGCGGTTCGCCGGTCGCGCGCCGAGAGCTGCGCGTACTCCGCCTTCCAGTCCGGGCGTTCGGGGGACCTGCGCGCGCGATCGCTCGTGTCTGCCGCCATCTGCCGATCCCGTCGAGTGTACGCGAGACCGGCATACGGGAACTATGGCTCACGGTTCAGATAACGTCCCTGTTGCAGCCTTTCCGCCGCGGCGATAAGCTCACGTTCTTGTGGGCTCAGCGCCGACGATCACGATCCACCTTCCAGGGCCGCTGCGGCCGTACTGTGCCGGCGCATCGGAGCTGTCGATCTCGGCGCCGACCGTTCGCGCCGCCCTCGAAGACCTCGAGCGGACCCAGCCGGCGCTCTATTGCAATGTCTGCGACGAAACCGGGAAGGTGCGCCGGCACCTGAACGTGTTCGTGAACGCGGACAACGTGCGCGATCTCGAGGGAATCGACACGATGCTCAAGCCGGGGGACGTGCTCACGGTCCTGCCGGCGGTCTCAGGAGGTTGAATGGCGGACCGAGTGATTCTCACCATCGGCACCAAGAAGGGCGTGTTCGTCGCGGATGCCGCGAAGCCGCGGCGCAACTTCGCGCTCCGCGGGCCTTTCGGTCCCGGTGTCCCCGTGTACTCGACGCTCGTCGACGCGCGCGGCACCCCGCGTATCTATGCCTCGAGCTGCAACCCGTTCTTCGGCATGAAAATCCTGCGCTCGACGGACATGGGGAAGAGCTTCAAGGAGACGAAGTCGGCTCCCGCCTTTCCCAAGGAAGACGGACGCGCGCTCGCCAACATCTGGTCGCTCGAGCCGGGCGATGGCAAAAAGGACCTCTGGTGCGGCGTGGAACCGGCGTCCCTGTTCAGGAGCCATGACGGCGGCGATTCGTGGGAGATGGTGCCCGGCATCAGCAACCACGAGCACGCGCGCAAGTGGAGTCCCGGCAACGGCGGGCTCTGCATGCACACGATCGTTCGCGACGGGAATCGCGTGCACCTCGGCATCTCGACCGGGGGGCACTACCTGAGCGAGGACGGCGGCCAAACGTTCACGGCTTCCAACAAGGGTGTCGGCGCCGGCTTCGCACCCGATCCCTATCCCGAGTTCGGCCAGTGCGTTCACAAGATCGCGCGGCACGACGATGCGCCCGGCCGGCTCTACATGCAGAATCACGGCGGATGGGCCGAGTGGACAGGTCCCGGCGGGCCACGGCCCGGCATCGGCGTGCTGCGCAGCGACGACTACGGCCGCTCGTGGCGTTCGATCGCCGGCGGACTGCCGTCGGACTTCGGATTCCCCATCGTCGTTCACCCGCACGACGCCGACACCGTGTACGTCGTCCCGCTCGAGCCGCAGACGCGTTCGTGTCCCGGGGCCGCGCCCGCCGTGTGGCGCAGCGAGAACGGCGGCGGCTCGTGGAACCGGCTTGCGCGGGGGCTGCCGAAGAAGGAGAGCTACTTCACGGTCCTGCGCGATGCGATGGACATCGATCATCTCAAGGCGCCCGCCCTTTATATGGGTACGACGACCGGCCAGCTGTGGATCGGCAGGGAGGGTGGCGAGAAGTGGGAGTGCCTCTTCGATTCGCTGCCTCCTATCAACAACGTCAAAGTTGCGGTTGTCTGAGCCGCCCCTTCAAGGAGCCCGCATGCGAACGCTGCGACACCTCGTTCTGGATATGGTCATGGGCGTCGCCGTCATCGCGTCCTGCGGGTGCGCGCCGGCGGCTCCGCCTCCCGTCGATACGGCGGCGGAAGAGGCTGCCCTCAAGGCCGTCACCGCCGCGTGGCTCGAGGCGTACAACGCGGGAGACGTCGAGAAGATCGTCGCCATGTACGCGGAAGACGGGGTGCTGATGCCGCCTCACGCGGCCGTGGCCACCGGGCCCGCGGCGATTCGGGCGTTCCTGACCGCGGACACGGCCGGCGCGAAAGCCGCGGGCGTCAAGATCGTTCCCGGCGCGGCGACGGCCGGGGTTGCCGGCGACACAGGCTGGGAGTCGGGGTCGTACACCATCGCCGACGCGTCGGGCGCCACCGTCGACAGCGGCAGCTACTTGTCGGTGTCGCGCAAGTCGAACGGCAAATGGCTCTACGTCCGCGACACGTACAACTCGGACCGGGCTTTGCCGCCCCCCACTCCCGCCGCTGCCCCTGCCCCTGCTAAGAAGAAGTGATCGCGAACGCGAGCGCGAACGCGCGGGCCGCCCTGCTGGGCAGTCTGATCGTCGCAGCCGGGTGCGGGCCGGCTGCGGTCCGGGCTCCGGGCGGAACGCAGGTGGTGTTCCTCGGGACCGGCACCCCGCTTCCGGATCCGGATCGATCGGGTCCGGCAACGGCGATCGTCGTCAACGGGAGCGCGTATCTGTTCGATGCCGGCGCAGGGGTTGTGCGCCGTGCGTCGCTCGCCGCGAGCAGGGGCATCGCCGCGCTCAACTCGGTCAATCTCAAGACGGCCTTCCTCACCCACCTGCACTCCGACCACACGATGGGGTTGCCCGACCTCATGCTGACCCCGTGGACGATGGGTCGAATTGAGCCGCTCGAGTTGTACGGACCGGTGGGGACCCGTGCGATGACCGAGGGAATCGAGAAGGCCTGGGCACTCGACATCGACCGACGGCTGCACGATCTGCAGCCGGCCACGCCGCGCGGCTGGCAAGTCAACGTCCACGAAATCCAGGGCGGCGAGATCTACCGGGACGAGCGTGTGACGGTCACGGCGATTCCCGTCCTCCACGGTGTGTGGGAGGCGTTTGCCTACCGCATCCAGACGCCCGACAAGACCATCGTCATCTCCGGCGATGCCCGGCCGAGCCCGGGCCTGGCCGAGGCCTGTCAGAAGTGCGACCTGCTGATTTTCGAGGTCTACACGATGGGCTCGACCGCGAAGGTCACGGAACCGTGGCGGGAGTATCGGCGCGCCTACCACACGTCCACGAAGGAACTGGGCGCGATCGCCACCGACAGCCGGCCGGGGCTGCTGATCCTGTATCACCGCGCGAACCCGGGGTGCGACCAGGCGGGCGCCAGCTGCGGCAGGTCGGGGAGCGAGGCGGAAGCGCTGGCCGAGATGCACGAGTTCTACGCCGGCAAGGTCGTTGAAGCCCACGACCTCGATGTGTTCTAAGATCGCGGGCAAATTGGTGGCGTCAGTCCGGGAGGTCGGCCCATGTCAGGTTTGTCGCGTGTGCTTCGATATCTGGTCTTCGCAATACTCACGGCTCTGGCCCTTTCGGTCGCCCAGGGGATCGCCCAGCAGGGTACGAAGGACGGCGAGTGGCGGGCGTATGCCGGCGACGCCGGCAGCACGCGCTACGCCCCGTACGAGCTGATCACGCGCGACAACGCCAAAGATCTGCAGGTCGCCTGGAGCTGGAAGTTCGACAACTTCGGCGGCGGCAACAGCGAGACGACGCCCATCATGGCGAACGGCGTCCTGTACTTCACGGTGGGCCAGCGGCGGAACGTGATCGCGGCCAACCCCGGCACCGGTGAGACGCTGTGGATCTGGAGGCCCGATGAAGGCGCGCGCTTCGATCAAGCGCCGCGAAAGGTCGGGCGCGGCGTCGCGTATTGGACTGACGGCGCAAGCGCCCGGATCATCACCGTCACCCCGGGCTTTCAGCTGGTCGCGCTCGACGCGAAGACCGGCATTCCGGTCCGGGAGTTCGGGAAGGACGGCGCGGTCGATCTGTTCACGCAGCTCGATCTGACGACGCCCCTCGATCCCGTCGGCAAGATCGGCAACAGTTCGGCGCCCGTGGTGTCGAACGGCGTGATCGTCATCGGCCCCGCGCTGACGCAGGGCGGCACGAGCCCCAACAAGGAAAACGTCAAGGGCGACGTCATGGCGTTCGACGTGCGCACGGGAAAGAAACTGTGGATGTTCCACACGATCCCGCGCTTCGGCGAGCCGGGCTACGAGACCTGGCTGAACGAGTCGGCGACGTACTCGGGCAACGTGGGCGTGTGGGGTCCGTTTTCGGCCGACGACGAGCTCGGGTACGTGTATTTGGCCACCGAATCCCCGACCAACGACGGATACGGCGGTCATCGTCCGGGCAACAATCTCTTCTCCGACTCGCTGGTCTGCCTCGATATCAAGACCGGCAAGATGATCTGGTACAAGCAGCTCATCCGCCACGACATCTGGGACTACGACATGCCGGTGCATCCGATCCTCCTCGACATCAATGTCGGCGGACGGCGGATCAGGTCGGTGGTCCAGATGGGGAAGATGGCGTACGCGTACGTGCTCGACCGCACGAACGGCCAGCCCGTGTGGCCGATTCCCGATGTCCCGGTGCCTCAGACCGACGTGCCGACTGAATGGACCGCCGCCACGCAGCCGATCCCCAGCAAGCCGCCGCCGTTCGACGTCGTGGGCGTCACCACCGACGATCTGATCAACTTCACGCCGGCGCTTCGCGAGGAAGCGCTCCAGGCCGTGCAGGGATACCGGGTCGGCGCGCCCTTCGCGCCGCCTTCGCTGGTCGTGCCCAACGTGAACCGCGGAACGATCGTCGCGCCGGGCTTCGGCGGCGGCGCCAACTGGCAGTCCGGCGCCTCGGATCCCGAGACAGGTTTCGTGTACGTCGGATCGATCACGCGGCCGTTCGTCGCCGGCGTCGTGAAAACCGATCCGCCCGACGTTAACAAGGCCGCGTACACAGCAGGCCGCGGAGGACCCGTGCCGAACGTTCGCGAGTTGCCGCTGCTCAAGCCGCCGTACGGTCGAATCACGGCGTACGACATGAACAAGGGCGAAATCGCGTGGCAGGTGCCCAACGGCGACACGCCGCCGAACATCAAGGAAGCGTTCGCGAAGCTGGGGCTCACCAACGTCCCGCCCACCGGCTTCCCGTCGCAGGCCGGACTGCTGGTGACGAAAACGCTGCTCTTCGGCGGCGAGGGTGCGGGCGGACGTCCGATTCTTCACGCGTACGACAAGAAGACGGGCGCCAGCATCGCCGAACTGCCGATGCCCGGCAATCAGACCGGCGTGCCGATGACGTATGTGTACCAGAACAGGCAGTTCGTCGTCATGGCGGTGAATGGACAGCCCGCCGGACAGCTGGTCGCGTTCGCGCTGCCGCTGCCGGCCCCTGCGGGCGGCGGACGTGGTCGTGGCGGCCGCGGCGGGGCGCCGAACTAGTGACCCATACTTGAGAATTCGGTAACGGTACGGCGATATGCGTCGCCGAATCTGGCGCTCGGGCGCCGCGGTGGCCGGATGTGCCGCGCTGGTGCTCGGCCTGTGGGCGTTCTGGCTCGAGCCCGCGAGCCTCAGCGTCGTAGAGGAACGAGCGACGCTGCGTTGGCCAACCCGATCGTTGCGAATCGCGATCCTGACCGATCTTCACATCGGATCGCCGTTCAACGGAATGGAGAAGCTCCGTCGGGCCGTGGACCTGACCAACGCGGCGCACCCCGACATAATCTGCATCCTCGGCGATCTGGTCATCCAGGGCGTGCTCGGCGGCCGCTTCGTTTCTCCCGAAGAGATCGCGACTGAATTGAAGCGCCTGCACTCGGCGGCCGGGACGGTCGCCGTCCTGGGCAACCACGATGGCTGGCTCGATCACGACCGGGTGCGTGATGCGCTCGAGCGCAACGGCATCAGGGTTGTGGAAGACAGGGCCGCAAGACTCGACACACCCGCGGGGCCGGTGTGGGTGGCAGGCGTCAGCGATCTGTGGACCGGGCGTCACGATCTCGCGGCAGCATTGTCAGCAATCACGGAGGGGCCCGAGCCGGTGCTCCTGCTCACCCATAACCCCGACATCTTCCCGACGGTTCCCGAACGCGTGACCCTCACGCTGGCGGGTCATACGCACGGCGGCCAGGTACGGCTCCCGTTCGTCGGGAGACCGGTTGTGCCGTCACGATTCGGACAACGCTTTGCCGCCGGCCACATCGTCGAAGGCGGCCGGCATTTGTTCGTGGCCACCGGCCTGGGGACCAGCATCGTGCCGGTGCGCTTTCGCGTGCCGCCGGCGGTGACTATCCTGTCGCTCGAGTCCGAACAGCGCCGGAATTGAGCACGACGGCTACCACACGCCCGGCCAGGGCTTGCCCACGAGAAAATCGGGGTTGGCGTCCTTGCGCGGGGTGTACTTCTGCACGCGGCCTGTTCTGACTTCGGCGGTGTAGAGATTGCCCTCTTTGTCGGTGGCGAACCCGTGCACGCCCCACTGGCAGCCCTGGCACGTGCCAAACGTCCCCCACGAATAGAGGAAGTGCCCGCTGGCGTCGTAGGCGAGGAGCTTGTTCGAGCCCTGGTCCGCGGCCCAGAGAATGTGGTTGGCGCCCATGTAGATGCTGTGAATGTTCATGGGCGGGCGCGGACCGAAATCCCACTGATCGAGAAACTTCCCGTTCTCATCGAACACCTGCACGCGGCCGTTGTTGCGGTCGTTCACGTACACGCGCCGCGTCGTCGGATCGACGGCGATGCCGTGCACGCTGTTGAAATAGCCGGGCCGCTTCTCGTTGGGAGGCGTGCCCTTTTCTCCCCACTGCAGGAGCTTCTTGCCGTTCATGTCGTACTTGATGACGCGCGTGCCGTCGTAGCCGTCGGCCAGGTACCAGGTGTTGGCGTCCATGAAGGCCATGAACGTCGGCCGGCTGAAATGCGTGTCGTCGGTGCCCGGCACACCCGGCGTGCCCAGCGTCAGGAGGCGCCTCTTGCCGTCGTGGCTGAACTTGCTGACGAAGTGGTTGTCGGCGTCGACGATCCAGATGTTCTTTTCCGGATCGTAGGGGCTGATCTCCACGTCGTGCGGCCGGCCCCAGATCGAGTCCCACTGCGACCAGTCTTCGATCATCTTGCCGTTGCGGTCGAACACGACGATGACGTGCTCCCACCGCCAGTCGACGCCGGGGCGGCCGTTGCGTCCGTCTGCCGCGGCCTTGCCGCCGCTGGGCGTGGCGCTGGCGGTTTCGCGCACCGGCAAACCGCCGCCGACGGGAAACTTGATGCTGGGCCCGATCTGCGGAAGCCAGGTGGTTCCGCGCCCCAGGTTGAGCACGGGCAGCTCGCCCTTCTGGGTCACGAACACCCGATCGGGACTCTCCGCGAAGACATCGGTCGCCTGCGACCAGGTCCATCCTTCGTGGTTGGGCAGGCTCTCCGACAGCGGCTTCGGCCAGTTCTGCACCGGGTCGTAGGGGCCGAACACGTCCTGGCCGCCCTTGAGTCCCGGGACGGCGGCAAAGCCTTCCCCGGGCGTTTTCTTCTGCTGGCCCTGAAGGATGCCGACGGCGAGCAGAGCCGTGACGACAGCCGCAATCGTTGGCGTTGGATGTTTCATTCGGTGCCTCCGCAAGTGGATCAAGGTATCCGGGCCGATTGTCGGGGAAGGGGACGGTTTATCAACCTCAAGGAGCCGCCTGTTCGGTATATCGCACGTAACCCGCGAGCCGCTCGAGGAAAGGAGTGCCGACGATGTCCCGTTTCTCCGGAATCGCCCTCGTCGTGTTGTCGCTGGTGCTGGCGGCGGGCGCGTCGGATGCTCAGTGGCTGAAAGAGCCGACCAAAGGCATTCCGCGGACCGCCGACGGCAAGCCGAATCTCGCGGCGCCCACGCCGCGCACGGCCGACGGCAAGCCGGACTTGTCCGGACTCTGGCGGTTCGACAGCAACAGCCCGTACGGCGGCAACGTGCTGGTGGATTTGAAGCCTGACGAGATTCGGCCGGGCGTTGATGCGCTCTACAAGCAGCGCATGGAAGATCTCGGCAAGGACGATCCCGCGACGTTCCGGTGCCTGCCGCCGGGACCGCGGGCGCTGTATGCGCCGCAAGGCTTCGCGCGCATCATCCACACGCCAAGGGCGATCACGGTGCTCTACGAGGACCTGACGTTCCGGCAGATCTTCATGGACGGGCGGACGTTGCCAAAGGACCCGAACCCGAGCTTCATGGGCTACTCGGTCGGCAGGTGGGATGGCGACACGCTCGTCGTCGACAGCATCGGGTTCAACGAAACCTCATGGCTCGACTTCGGCGGCCATCCCCACAGCGAGGCGCTTCGGACGACCGAGCGCATCACGCGCAAGAACTTCGGGCGCTTCGACGTCGAGGTGCGGTTCGACGATCCCAAGATCGTCACGCGTCCGTTCACCGTCCCCACCTATGCGGAGATCGTGACCGACACCGACATGCTCGAGTACGTCTGCAGCGAGAACCAGAAAGACGTGGAGCACCTCGTCGGCAAGGCGTCCGACGACAAGAAGCTTGCCGTGAAGGTGTCGCCGCAACTCCTGGCGCAGTACGTCGGCTCCTACAGCTCCAAGGCGCCAGACGACCCGAACAACGTGTTGAAGTTCAACATCACCCGCAAGGGCGAGACGCTCTGGCTGGACATCGGCGGCAAGGATCCGCAGGAGATGATCGCGTTGTCGGACGAGACGTTCTCGATGATGGGCATCCGCCTCGATTTCGTGAAGGAGGGCGGGAGAGTCACCCATCTCATCTTCCACATCGTGGAAGGGGACATGAAGGCGACGAAGGACCGTTGAGCTATCGACAGACGAAATTGGCGGCGTCGTCGATGCTGCCCGTGCCGTTGTATCGTGCGACCTGAGGATACGGGCACAGCGGGCGCGTGCGGTCCACCTTGCCGTCCGTGCTGTGCGAGGCGATCAGCTTCTCCGGCGCCTTGCCTCGTTCCACCCATTCTTCGAGCGCGCCGACCTTGTCGAACACGTTGGGGCCTTCGCCGCCGCCGCAATGGCCCATTCCAGGCGCCAGGAACAGCCGCACGCTGCTCGACGCCTTAGTCGGGCCGCCCAGGTTGTGGACGACGCTGTTGAAATACTTGATGGTGTTCACCGTCGGGACCTGGGAGTCGCTCCAGCCGTGATAGAGCAGCAGTTTCCCGCCGTGTGCGAAGAACGGCTTCATGTCCGGATCGGTGGCGTTCATGACGACGTTTTCCGGGCAGGTCGCCGCGCACCACGTCGCTGTCGAAATTGAACGTCTTCCAGTCCCAGTTCGGATCCTTGAACACGACGTATCGGTACTGGTCGTAGATATTCGCGGACGGCTCCGGCCCCTGGGCCTGAACGCCCCAGCCGAGCTCCGTTCCCGGCACCAGGGACGCGAACAACTCCTTGCCAGTACGCGGGTTGACGGCCGGCGAGTAGATCTGCTTCGCCGCTTTCGCCTGCGGGGCGGTCAGGCACGCGGGACCATCCGCGCCCTTGCAGACCAGTGCTGTCGGGTCGAACGCGCACTTGGTCGGGTCGTCGATGAGCCCGTCCTTGAGCCCGTCGTGCATGTCGCAGGCGGCGAGAGCGGCCTGGTGGATCATCGGGTACTTGCTCGGCGGGATGTAGCTCGCCGGGTCCTTCAGCACCGCGTCGGCGATCCACAGCGAGATGGCCGTCCGGTTGGCCGGGGCCCCGGCGATGATGGCGTCGTAGTCGTCCGGGAATTTCTGCGCTTCCTTGAGGCCCTGCCTTCCGCCCGTCGAGCAGCCGTTCCAGTACGAGAGCCTGGGGGCGCGGCCGTAGAAGGCTTGAATGACGGCCTTCGCCTTCACGGTCATTTCGTGTTCGGAGCGCCATGCGAAGTCGATCAGCTTTTCGGGATGATCGAGCGCGAACGTCCCGCGGCCGCCCAC
Organism: uncultured Acidobacteriota bacterium; assembly: GCA_963712905.1. Lineage (GTDB taxonomy): Bacteria > Acidobacteriota > Vicinamibacteria > Vicinamibacterales > CAVVIG01 > CAVQJU01. Next base: position 388,612 of record CAVQJU010000011.1, read on the forward strand.
ATGCCCCGTGTCGGTGGATGCGCTCGCGTACCCCGCGCGGACTGCGTCGGCCATGGCGGGATAGCTGATCACCCCGGCCCAGCCGCCGTTGCCGACCGCCTGGAATTTTCCGTTCCAGCCGCTGGCGGGCAGCCAGACTTCCACCTTGATGTCCGAGTCGCTGGTGGGCTTGAGGGTCGCGGACACGCGGCAGAACTCGGAGAGATCCTTGTAGGGGTTGGCGCCGCCCGCGGCGTTCTGCCGCCCCGCTGGCGCCGGGAACTGGCCCGCCGGGACGAGTTGAGCCGCTGTGATGACGGTGTCCTTCAACGCCAGCGCCGCGAGGCTGTCGCATGTGGCTGCCAGCGCGGGCTTCGCGGACAGGCACGCGAGGACCAGGATCACATTCTTCACAAGAGCCTCCAGTGACTGATCGTTACTTTGCCGCCGCCACAGGCCGATGCGCCCGCAGAAACGAGCGTATCTGGCGGACGGCCAGAGGGATTCTCTCTTTGGGTTCCTTCCATGGAAACATGCTCACCTCGGCCTTCGGCGCGAGCATCGCGGCTTCCATGGCGACCTTGTACGGATGCGCCGGGATGTCGTCCGGCAGGATCAGCACGGGCGTCTGGCAGGAGCGCACGAAATCGCGCGTCACGGTGAAGACGAAGTCGGGGTTGGAGCGGTACATCCTGGTCAGAAATTTCTCGACCATCGGCATCGTGATGTCGGGCCGCCGCGCGACCAGCGCCGGGCCCCAGCCCGTGATGTTGTTCTGGTAGAAGAGGTCGGGCGCCTCCGGGCGGAATCCGCTCGGCTGCGCGAGCACGGCTGCGACGACGCGCGTGGGCGCGCGCCGCAGCAGGTTCCAGATGAACGGGCCGCCGATGCAGAAGCCCATCACCATGAACTCCCGGATGCCCAGATGATCCATCAGGCCCAGCTGGTCGTCGGTGTACGCGTCCCACGGCCTGTCGACGTCGAGCGGGCCGGTGGAGTGGCCGCCCTCGGCGTTGCGAAGGTCCATCGTGATGACGCGATATTCGTTCTTGAACTCGGCGACCGCGTCGAACGGCGAGTTACCGCAGAAGAAGGAGATGGTCGCGTTCAGGCCGCCGCCGGCGATGAGGAGCAGCGGGAAACCGGATCCGGTCTCCTCGTAGTGGATGCGGACGCCGCCTTTTTCGTAGAACTTCATGGGGGCGCCGGCCTGCCCCGTGCGCTGCTGCGCAAGCGCGCGGGCGGCGGCCAGCGCCGCGGCGGCCCCGGTCGTCAGTAGCGTGCGTCTGGACCGATCCATGGTGGCTCCTTCACTATGACTTTGCGATCTGGCGGATTATACGGCCGATGGCGCTCGCCCGACCGGCAGATGTGCATTGACGGTGTACGTGCGCCGTGGAAGAATCCCCTCGTGTCACGGCCGGTTTCGACGGCGAAACAACAACGTCATCATAGGCGGAGGCGCTCAATGAAGGTCACGATTTGTGTCGCATCGGTGTTCGCTCTTTCGCTCGCGGCGGCGCCGGCGGTCCGCGCGCAGACCGCGGCGGAAAGCCAGGTCGAGCGGGGCAAATACCTTGTGGGCATCACGGGATGCCACGACTGCCATTCGCCGAAGATCCCGGGCGGGATGAAGCCCGATCCGGAGCGGATCCTCTCGGGCCGGCCCCAGACGACCAAGGTGCCGAGCGGCGCGCCGGGCGAGGTGCACGCGTCGGAGGACTTCACCGCGTTCACGGGCGGGTGGGGATCGACGGTCGCGTCGAACCTGACGCCGGATCCCGCGACGGGGCTCGGCATGCGCTACACCGAAGCGAAGTTCCTGGCGGCGATGCGGACGGGCAAGAAGCCCGAGGGCGTGGCCGTGATGCCGCCGATGCCGGTCGACGTCTACGTGAACATGAAGGACGACGATCTGAAGGCGATCTACGCGTACCTGAAGACGATCAAGCCTATCCGGAACGCCGTTCGCGCCGGCCTGGCCCCGCCGGCGCCGGCCAAGAAATGACGTAGCGGCCGGCGTCCTTCAGTCCTGCGGCTCGAGCTTCACGATCGAGGCGCCATGATTGTTCCCCACCCAGAAGGCCGCCGGCTTCGTTGAGCTGTCCACGAACACGCGCCGGATGTTGGTGAACCGGGGCAGCAGATACTCGGTGATGGCGCCCGTCTTCGGGTCGAGGCGCATCACGCGGTCGCTGTACTCGCCGCCGCCCCACACGTCCCCGTGGGAATCTGCGGTCACGTCGTACGGCCACGACTCGGGTGTCGGCGCCAGCCACTCCTGGAAGGTCTCGGTCCGCGTGTCGAACATCCCGATCCGCTCGGCGCGATTCTCGCCGAACCACAGGCGGCCCTGCGCGTCGATCATGCCGCGGCGCGGCGCCGAACCGTTCGTCGGCGTCTTCCACACCTTGATCGCGCCCGTCTTCGCATCGATCCTGCCGATGTCTCCGCGGCCGAAGACCGTGAAGTAGACGTTGTTCTGCGCGTCCGAGATGACGTCGTAGATGTTGGGCCGCGGGATCTTGAACGGCTCGTAGACCTCGAACTTTCCCGACGCCGGGTCGAGGCGCAGCACGGTGTACGTGCCGGCGTCCTGCAGCCAGACCTTGCCGTCCACCTTGTGATGATCCGCGCTCACCTGGTTGATCTGGACGTGATCGCCGTTTAGTTCCGGCGGCAGGCTCCACGTCTGGAACTTCTCCGTCTTCCGGTCGAACTTCGCGACGCCGCCCTGGAACTGCATGCCCATCCACACGTTCTCGTCCTCGTCGAACCGCACGGCCAGGATGCCCGTCGGCATCTTCGGCTTGAGCAGCGGGATGTCATACTCGGTGACCGCGCCGGTGTGCGGATCGACCTTGCCGAGAATCTGCTCGCCGAAGCTCGCGTACCACGCGAACCCGCGCGAGTCCACGATGACGTCGTGCGGCTGCCTGGTGCGCTGCGGCAGGTCGTATTCGGTGTAGATCACCTTCGTCGCCCGGCCTTTGGGACGCGGCAGCGTCTTCAGGGCATAGCTCCAGTGATCGCCCTTGCTCCGGTTGACCGTGGTCAGGTACTGCGCCTGGCGCTGCCATGCCGCCTGCCGCCGTTCGAGCGGATCCTCGCCGCCGCCGACGCGCGCTGCGACGAGCTTCTGGATTTTCAACGGAAACGACAGCTGCGGATACGTGGACATCCGCTCGATGACGGTCGTCATCTTGTCGGCGTCGTGGCGTGAGCGCGCGATTCGCTCCAGCGTGTGGCAGTGCGCGCACGCGCGAATGGAGGCCTTCTCCTGGTCGGTGCCGGGAAAACTCGCGAGCCACTCCGAGTTGGAGAGTTGCGACGCGAGGTCGCGAGCCGGCGTCAGTTTCAGATCGGCCGTCGCGCTCTCGCCGGCCTTGACCTCCACGTTCAGCGGCCCTTCGAGGTCGTAGCCGACCGCGCGAATGCGAAGGGCATACGTGCCTGGCTCGAGTCTGGCTGAGGGGAAGTGATAACGGCCCTGCGCGTCGCTCACGACGGTGACCGTCATCGTCGACGCGGCGCGCTTCGCGCTGACCAGCACGCCTTCCATCGGGCCTTCTTCGGCCGACGTCACGCGCCCGCCGAGCGCGGCCGACGACTGCGCCCGCCCGGCCGGTGAGATCGC
>CAVQJU010000012.1:0-204580 GCA_963712905.1 uncultured Acidobacteriota bacterium
TGTTCAGCGCCCATTAACGTTCCGTCCGGTGAATCTCGTCCTCATGGGCCCGCCCGGGTCCGGAAAAGGCACGCAGGCCGCACGCATCGCTCGCGCCAGGGGTGTGCCGGTCATCGCCACCGGCGACATGCTCAGGCGAACCGCACTCGCCCCGACGTCTCTCGGGCGCGCGGTGAAGCTCCTCATGGACCGCGGGGAGCTCATCGACGACGAGGTGATGATCGAAATCCTGTCCGAGCGCATCATCCTGCCCGACGCGCAGCACGGATTCGTCCTGGACGGCTTTCCCAGAACGGTGAACCAGGGCCTCGCGCTCGACGTCCTGATGGAAAACCGCGGCCCCGTCATCGTCGTCGAAATCACCGTGCCGCAGGAGGAACTGATCCGGCGTCTGAGCCGGCGCCTGGTCTGCGAGCGGTGCGGCGCGAACGCAAATCCGATGGACCGGGACGCCGCGTCGTGCCAATGCGGCGGCGCGTTCCAGGCGCGTGCCGACGACCAGGATGCGGTCGCACTCGACCGGCTGCGGATCTACACGCGGGCGACGCAGCCCCTCGTCGACTTCTATCGCAAGCGCGCCACCTTCTGCGTCGTCGACGGCACGCTCGCGCCCGATCGCGTCACGGCCCACATCGGGCGGGCGATCGGCACCGCCTTCGACAACGTCTCCGCCTGAGATCGCCTCGCGCGCGCCATTCTGGACGATAATTCCGGCGCCGCCGGAATGACCATGAGGCCCCCGGGGAGTCGTCTCCACTGGACGTCGCCGTTCGCCCTGTTGATCTGCGCGGGGTTGATCTCCGGCTGCGGCCGTGCCGGCGACGGGAAGGCCGCGGCTTCCCCATCGATGCTGCCGGACGGTTCGCCTTCGGGGTTCTTTGAGGCGTCGCCCATCGGAGAGCGCGCCACGGCCGGGGAACGGCCCCGCATCACGCAGGTGCAGATTGCCGACCTCGACAAGGACGGCCTTGCGGACGTGCTGGTCTGCGACGCCCTCCGCGACCGCGTGAGCTGGATCCGGCAGTTCCCGCGCGGGTCTTTCACAGAGACGGTTCTAGCCCCGGTTCACGCGCCGGCCCACGTCACGCCGGTTGATATCGACGGCGACGGCGACCTCGACCTGGTGATCGCTGCCCTCGGCGTGCTGATGCCCAGCAACAGCCGCACAGGAACGGTGATCGTCCTCGAGAACGACGGTCATCAGCGTTTCACGCCTCACGTCGTCGCCGATCGGATCGCCCGGGTCGCAGACGCCGAGCCCGGCGATCTCGACGGCGACGGCGACATCGACATCGCCATCGCCGGTTTCGGCTACGACGATGGCGAGTCGGGGTGGCTGGAGAACAAGGGCGGCTGGCGATTCCAGATGCACACGCTGCTGCGGCTGTCGGGAGCGATCAACGCGGCCATTGCAGACATCAACAGCGACGGACGTCCCGACATCGTGGCGCTGGTCAGCCAGGAGTGGGAGGAGATCTGGGCCTTCGTGAACGACGGTCCCGGACGCTTCACGCCGCGGATGATCTGGGGCTCGACCAACCCGGATTTCGGATCGAGCTGGCTGACGCTGGCAGACCTGGACCACGACGGCGACGCCGATCTCGTGTACAGCAACGGCGACGCGTTCGACTACGCCCCGTCGAACAGCCGGCCGTGGCACGGTGTGCAGTGGCTCGAGAACAAGGGGCAACTGCAGTTCGAGTTTCACCGCATCGCCGACCTGCCCGGCGCCTCGAGCCCCCAGGTGGCGGATCTCGACGGTGACGGCGATCTCGACGTCGTCGTCGCCAGCGCGAACAACGACTGGGACAACCCCGCCGCGCCCAGCCTCGTCTGGCTCGAAAACAACGGCCGGATGCAGTTCACGAAGCACACCATTGCCAGCTCGCCCACGCACCTGATCACGCTTGCGGCCGGGGATCTCGACGGAAACGGCACGCCCGACATCGTCGCCGCCGGCATGCACATCAACCGGCCTTTCACGCGGATGGGGCGGGTGACCGCCTGGATCAATCATGGGCCGCCGGCGCCACGCTGACTCTCGCGGGGACGGTCGGCGCGAGCGCGGCCAGGGCGCGCACCCGCGCGCGAGGCTCTCTCGGCGCGGCAGGATCGCCGTGCTCGTGGCCGGAGCCGCCGCGGCCGCGCTGCTTCTGCTCGCGCCGCGGGCGTGGCGGGCGTTCGCCGCGCGCGACATTCCCCGGCTGCCGGAACTCGGATCGCAGCCGTCGGCCGTCAAAGGGCATCTTCGAGAGGCATTCGGCGCCGCAGCAGCCGATCCGTCCAACGCCGCCATCGGATCCTATTGCCTGGCGCTGCACGCGGACATGTTGCTCGCCGAGGCTGAGCGTTGTTATGAGCTGGTCGAGGGGCGCGATCCGTCAGCGTGGGCCTGGAGCTACTACCGCGTCCTGATCCTGAACGAACGCGGCGGCGGCGACGACCTCGCGCGGGCGCTGCGGCTGGTCGCCGGGCGTGCCCCGGACTTCGCGCCCGTCTGGTGGCGCCTTGGCGAAGCGGAATTCAAACGCGGCCGGTACGGCGCGGCCGCCGAGGCATGGAATCGAGCCGCCGCGGCGCACGAGCCGGACCGCGGATCCGAAACGCCCACGCACACGGCTGACGTCCCGGTGGCCGCGTACGCCGCACTTGGTCTGGCGCGCGTGGCCCTCGCCGAGGGACGCACCGCGGACGCGCATCGCCTTCTGACGACGGCAACGATGGTCGGGCCTCGCTTTGGTCCCGCCTACCGGCTGCTCGCCGAAACGAACGAGACGCTGGGACGGCGCGCCGACGCGGACCGCGCGCAGGCGCAGGCCGCTCGCCTGCCGGCCTTTGCGCCTTACGCCGATCCGATGGTCGACGCCCTCGCGCGGGTCTCGCACAGCGCGACGTTTCTTCTCAGGCAGGCGTCGGAGGCCGACCCGGAGACCAACGGACCGTGGAGCGAGTTTCTCCTCCGGCGGGCGCTGGAGTTCGATCCCGGAAACCCCGACGTGCTGGCGAAGCTGGGACGCGTGCTGCGCAACGTGGGCCGAAAGGAGGAGGCGCTCGATGCGTTCCGGGCGTACCACGAAAAAGTGCCGGGAGACTTCGAGGGGACCGCGCAAATCGGCAGCTCTCTGACCGAGCTCGGCAGGCTCGAGGAGGCGGAACGCTACCTGCGCGAAGCGCTGACGGGCATCGACGACGCCCGGACTCACTACAATCTCGGCGTCGTCCTGTCCGGGTTGAATCGATCAGCGGAAGCGAGCGCCGAATATCGCCGGGCGCTCGACCGCGATCCGTACCTCGTGGATGCGCGGAACAACCTCGCGGCGCAGCTCGCGCGCGAAGGACGCCTGGCTGAAGCGAGCGCAGAGCTCGAGCGGGTACTGGAGCTCGAGCCGGACAACGCCCGTGCGCTCGCCAACCTGCGCGTCATTGGTCTTGCGAGCGGTCATCCGAGCGCCTCGGGGATCAGGCGCCCGAAGTAGATGACGCCGAGCCACAGGAACAACGAGGCTCCGGCGATGAGCTTCGCAAGCCCCGGCGCGTCGTCTCCCGGCCGCAGGGCATCGACCGCCCGCGACATGCCGGTCGCGTAGAACGCCAGCAGGTTCAGGCCGGCGAGCGCGATGAACAGGAGCTTCAGCTGGAGCCACACGTCGGTCCTGATGACATCGTAGGGCGACATCGGCACGTTGGCGCGCATGCCGGTCACGAATATCAGTCCCGTCACGACGCAGAGGGTGAATCCGTACACCCCGCCGGGGATGAAGCGCTTCAACGTCTCCGGCGGCAGGCCTCTGGCCATTCCAAGGACGCGCAGGTCGAACATCCCCACGCCGCCAATCAGCAGGATGATCCCGAAGAAATGAAACGTCTCGCAGAGCGGCCACACCCAGGAATGGGCGCTGATGTAAGCCGCCACCGAGGGCCATTCAAGCCAGGTTCGAAGAAAGGCATCCATGTCATCACCCTCGTTGTAGCGCGGGCCTTTCAGCCCCGTGTTCCGTCGGCCCCGCAACGGCCGCCCTGCCAAAGACTCGCGCCGCGATGTGCCTGCCGACGAGCATCAGGAAGGCCGCGATGAGAACGGCCAGCGTGGACTGTTTGCGGACGTACGGCGAGTAGGCCGTGAACCGGCCGGCCGTGACGGCGACGGCCCAGAACACGAGCATCGCGACGGCCACGATCCTCGTCTTCAGCGGCACGGGGCCCGTGTCCGTGGGCGCCTGCTCGCCGAACAATCCGGCCCTGAGCATTCGCAGGCTGACGATGGCGCCCGCGATGGCCGCGAGCTTGACGTAGAAGTCGGGATTGCTGAACAGGCTCCTCGCCGCCAGCATCGTGAGGACGATCCCTGTTGCCGCGTTCACCCAGAACCCCACGAAGATCAACGGGAAGAACTTCCCCATCGGCGCCAGCGGCAGGGCGCGGGCAAAGCCCAGCGCCCGCAGCGCGATCATGCCGCTCAGCCCGACGAGGAACGCCATCCCGAAGGTGTGAAACGCGAGGACGGTTGAATAGGCCAGCACGGTCGGTGCCTCGCGCACCCACGTCGCGAAGCCGGTGTTCTCGATGGCTTCCAACACTTCCCACATACGGTCATCCCTCCTTCTCGTTCGATCCCTGCCGCGAGCGTTCCATGCGCACGGCCAGCCGCGCGACCACTGCAAAGACGGCAAAGGGCGCCGCCAGGAGGATCAGGATGCCGCTTCGCAGCGCCCCAACCATCTGCCGGCCTTCCGGCGAGTCCAGCGCCCGGCGGCACATCGCGCACTGCGCCGACGCCTGTTCGGCCGTCAGCAAAGTCAGGATCGCAAACAGCACGACGATGCAGCTGACAGACTTCGCGGACTTAACGGGGGCCATAGCGGCTCACCATCTCGTGAATCCGGGTCGCATCCGGCGCGATGAGCGCGAACAACACGACCGCGGTCACAATCAGTCCGACGACGACCGTCAGCACGATGCCGGCGCTTTCGGCGCGCAGGTGCATGAAGTTGGCGCCGATGATCGATGCCTTGGTCAGCATCGCGGCCACCATGAACACCACGAACGCCAGGCGCGGAATCGTCGCGGTGTCGGCCCATAGCATCACGACGGTGAACACGAGAAGCACGCCCCAGGTGATCCAGTAACCGCGCATGACACCACCACGGCAGGCCTGAAGGCCTGCACTACAGCAAATAGAACAACGTAAAGATGAAGACCCAGACGAGATCGACGAAATGCCAGGTACAGGCCCGCCATCTCGACTCCGTCCTTCGTCGAACGATTGCCTGCCAGTCGAATCGCCGTCGAGACGAGCACGATGACCCCCGTCAGCACGTGCGAGCCGTGAAAGCCGGTCAACAGGAAGAAGTACGCGCCGAACGACGCGTCGCCCCACGGATTGCGCGCGAGCCGGGCGCCCTCTCCGATGAGGTGACTCCATTCGTACGCCTGCATGCCGAGAAAGACAATGCCGCCGATCATGGTGAGCACGACGTACTTCAACGCGTCGCGGCGTCTGTTTTCCGCCATCGCGTGCACGGCGCTTGCCATCGTCGCGCTGCTCGAGATGAGCACGAACGTCATTGCGGCGATGTATTTGAGGCTGAAGACTTCGGCCTGGTCCGGCCACGTGAATGCGAGGATCCGCGCGTAGCCGTACGAGGCGAGAAAGCCGGCGAAGAGCAGGCCGTCGGTGACGATGAACCACCACATCATCACCTTGCGCCAGCCGGCGTCGAAAGGACAGGCGCCACCGGCCCATCGATCGATTGGAGACGTCGCGGGTTGGGCCATATGTTTCAGTAAACCGATACCAGGAGAAACAGGAACAGCCAGACCGCCCCGAGGTAGTGCCAGAACGTCCGGCACAACCCCATGCGCGACGCCCACGCCCGCGGATTCCGCGCGCCTCGAATGGTCGCGACGGCGCCCCATGTCAGCAGCGTGAGCGCAGCCACCACGTGGACCGCGTGGGCGCCCGTCATCATGAAGAAGAACGCGCTGTGGGGGCTCGTCGGCAGGTACACGCCCGCCGCGGCCATCTGACGCCACGCGGCCACCTGCCCGGCGAGAAACCCGCCGCCGAGCAACAGCGCGACCAGCATGCCGGCCACCGCGGGTTGCCAGCGTCTTCGTTCGCCGTGCAGTCGTGCCGCTTCGAGCGCGACGCTGCTCGCCAGAAGGATCCCCGAGTTCAGCCAGAGGATCGACGGCAGCGCGATGTGCCGCCAGTCGGACCCGCTGCGCCGGACGACGTAGGCGCTCGTGAACGCCGCGAACAGCATCGTCACGGTGGCGAGGAACATCCACAGGCCGAGCCTGACCTGTTCCTCGCGAAGCGCGAGCGCGGCGACACGCGCGCGGTCGGTGCTCATACGGTCACCGGCGCTTCGCTGCCGGGGACGGTCTGGGCGGCGAAGTCGGCGCCGGCGACCGGCACGCCGTACTCGTAGGCCCAGCGCTCGACGGTCGGCACGTGTTCGAAGTTGCCGTGCGGCGGCGGCGACGGCACGGTCCACTCGAGTGTCGTGGCGCGCCACGGGTTGGGCACCGCCACGCGGCCCTTCGCCAGGCTCCAGACGAAGTTCACGAGGAACAGGAACTGCGCCGACACCAGGAGAAATGCCGCGAGGCTGATGACGAGGTTCTGGCCGCGCGTCTTCTGAAGGTAGTCGAACGCCGTGAACGCGTAGTACCGGCGGGGCGCCCCCTGCAGGCCGAGGAAGTGCTGCATGAAGAAGATCGTGAAGAACGGCGCGAATGTCAGCCAGAAATGGGCCTTGGCCAGCGTCTCGTTCATCATCCGGCCGAACATCTTCGGGAACCAGAAGTAGATCCCCGCGAAGGTGGCCAGCAGCGTGACGCCGCCGATCATCATGTGGAAGTGGCCGACGACGAAGTAGGTGTCGTGCAGCTGCATGTCGGCCGTGGCGTTGCCGAGGAAGAGCCCGCCAAGGCCGCCGCTGCCGAAGAGCGCGATCACGCCGAGGACGAACAGCATCGGCGACGCCAGCTCCAGCTTCGCGCCCCACAGGCTCGCCAGCATGTTCACGCCGAAGATGGTCATCGGCACCGTGATCGTCAGCGTCACCAGCGAGAAGTACTCGCCGCTGAAGGGACTCATGCCGCTCACGAACATGTGGTGCCCCCAGACGATCATGCTGAGCGCGCCCACGGCCATCAGGCAGTAGACAGACGAGCGGTATCCGAAGATCGGCTTGCGCGTGAACGCCGGCATGATGTCGCTGGCGACGCCCAGCGCCGGCAGCAGCAGCACGTACACCTCCGGGTGGCCCAGAAACCAGAACAGGTGCTGCCAGAGCAGCGGCGACCCGCCTGTCGACGGCACGAGCTTGTTGGCGACGATAAGGCCCGACGGCAGGAAGAAGCTCGTGCCGAGGTGCCGATCGAACAGCAGCATCACAGCGGCCGCGGTCAGCGGCGGGAACGCGAGCAGCCCGAGAATCGATGCGATGAAGTAGGTCCAGACCGTCAGCGGCATGCGCATCATCCACATGCCCGGCGCCCGCACGCTCAACACAGTGGCCACGATGTTCAGTCCGCTCATCGTGAACGAGGCGATGAAGAGCGCCATGCTGAGGAGCCAGATCGACTGACCCATCTGCGATCCGGGGACGGCCGCCGCGATCGCGCTGAGGGGCGGGTACGCCGTCCAGCCCGCCGCTGCCGCACCGCCTGCCACGAAGAACGACAGGATCAGCACGAGCGCCGACAGCAGGGCGATCCAGTACGACAGCATGTTGAGGAACGGAAACGCCATGTCGCGCGCGCCGACTTGCAGCGGGACCAGGTAGTTGCCGAAGCCGCTGACGAGCACGTAGGAGATGAAGAAGAACACCATGATGGTGCCGTGCATCGTCACGACCGCCAGGTAGAACTCCGGCGCCATCACACCGCTCTGATAGCCTTCGGGCAGGATCTTCGCGAGCAGCGGCCACGTGTGATCGGGCCAGCCCAGCTGGAGGCGGATCAGCGTCGCCAGCCCCGCGCCCAGCAGCGCCATCACCAGGCCGGTGACGATGTACTGGATGCCGATCACCTTATGGTCCATGCTGAACACGTAACGGCGAAGGAACCCGCGCGGGCCCGGCGTCTCGTGCATGGTCGCGGCGACCGTTACTGTTTGCGCAGCCACTCGGTGAATTCCTTTTGTGACACGACGTTGAACGTTCCCCGCATGCGGTAATGCGCCAGGCCGCAGAGCTCCGCGCAGGCAATTTCGAACGTGCCCGTCTGGGTCGGGAAGAAGACGACCGCCGGCGTCATGCCCGGAACGGCGTCCTGCTTCACGCGGAAATGCGGGAGGAAGAAGCTGTGAATGACGTCCTTCGAGTGCAGCAGCACGTGGACGGCCCGGCCGAACGGCACCGTGATCTCGTTCAGCGTGATGACATCGTCCTGGGCGGCGGGATCGGACTTGATCGAGCCCCAGCGGATTCGTGGTGTCGTCGACCAGTTTCGGGTCGGTCCGGCCAAACACGCCGTCCGGTCCCGGGTACCGCACGTTCCACATGAACTGCTGCGCGGTGACCTCGACGACGGTCGCATCCGCCGGCGGCGCCGCATCGAAGTACTCCGCCCACACCGGCATGCCGATGGCGATGACCCCACCTTCGGCAACGACCGCCATCCCGATGCCGAGCGCGGCTGACAGGACGATTTCTACTCTGCGGGGCGCGAACCGCGGACCGATGACCTCGCGCCGGGTTCCCCGCCAGACGAAGTACGCGAGCGCCAGATAACCGGCAGCGAACAGGGCGCCGACGGTGACCAGGAGATAGTGCAGCATCGCGTCGATGCCGGCGCCGTGACGGCTGGCCAGCGCCGGCATCCAGCTCCGTGCGCCGTAGAGGACACCCACGATCGCGGTGCCCGCAAACAAGAGGGACACCAGCGAACCTTCGAGTTTGCGATGCACGGTCGGCCGTTGTGCAACGCAGGTGCCACGACGCTGGTTCACACGCCGCGGCGGTCGGCTTCAGCCGCGCCGGGCGAACGTCCGCCCGAAGGCGACGCGACCGCCGATGACTGTGGGGACGTTGTGACTTATTTCGCAGCCGGGCGGAATATTCAGCGGCGGCGTTCGCGGGAATCCGGCACGTGCGGCTCGCGCCGCGCGATCACGTGAACTCGATCACTCCGGTGATGATCGTGCGATCGGCGGTGTCCTGCACCGCCTGGCGGCTGTCGGCCAGCGTATACCGCTTCGTGATCACCGAGGTGGCGTCGATCACGCCGCGTTCGATCAGCTTCACGTAGCGCGGGATGTCGCGCATCACGTGGAGACCGCCCTGCTGCCCGGGGTGAATCGTCCGGCCCAACAGCGCCAGCGACGTGCCTGGGAAAGGCACGGGCTGAAGCGTGAACCCCATCAGCATGACGTGTCCGCCCGCGCGCGTGCAGTCCCACGCGTGCAGCACGGTTTTCACGTTGGTCGGATCGGGCTGCGCTTCGACCTTCGGCGGCACCGTCTGCAAGCCCGCGGCCTCGACGACGAAATCCGCCCCGCGGCTCATGACCGCGTTCCCCGCCCGCCCCCATGAAACGCCGCCGGCGAAACGTCGATCGTTCGCGCCCCGGCACAACTCGCGCACCCGCTCGACGATGCCGTCGCCTTCGGCCACGGGATCGAGCGTCGTCGTGGCCCCCATCTTGAGCGCAAATTCCCGCCGATACTTGATCGGGTCCACGACAATGACCTGGCCCGCGCCCATGACGCGTCCCGCCTGCACGGCCCCGAGACCAACAGGGCCCGCGCCGAAGACGACCACGTCGGAGCCTGGCTGGAAGTGCATGTCGGCGTGGCCGGCCGCGAACCCCGAGGCCAGCTGATCGCCGAGCAGCGTGAGCTGCGCAGCCGGCAGGTCGGTGAACACCGGCACGCAGTATTCCTCGAAGGCCGTCATCACTTCGCTCATGCCCCCGATGCCCGCCTGCGCGTACACGGGCGTGCCGTCGAGAAGCTGCGCAAACGGCGGAAACGGTTCGACGCCCGGCGCGTTCGAGAAAAACGTGAACTGACAGTAGTCCGGCCGGCCCTGCAGGCACTGATAGCACTGCCCGCACTGCGACGTGCCCGCGACCACCACGCGGTCGCCGACCTGGACACGTCTCACCTGTGCGCCCACCGCCTCGACGACGCCGAAGCCGCAGTGGTTCGGCACCTCGGCCCGCTGGATGCTGTTGGTGCTCAGCGCGCCTCGCACGATCGTGTAACACGGCGCCACGGCCAGGGACCGAATGACCACCTGCCGCGGATCGGTCGGCAGCAGGCGCATGTCCTGGATGTCGAGGGTGTTCGAGTGGCGGACGAGGCCCTTGAACGTCCGGCCGGTCTGCGTGCCCGTGACCACGGCCGGGGCCTGCGCGGCTTGCGCGCCGTGCGCCGGTGCGCCAGTCAACATCGCGGCGCCGCCGCCGAGCGCAGTGGCCCCCGACTTCAGGACGTCCCTCCGCGTCAGACGACGCCGGCGGCTCGAGCGGTTGTCCATGTCCTGCTCCTTGGTCTCGTGGCCGATTATCATGTCATAAGCATGGAAAGCCACTCACTCGACGACTACAAGGCCCTCAAGCTGAAATTGAGCGGCTACACGAAGCCGGGCCAGGAGCTGTTTCGAAATGTCCTCTTCGATCAGCTCTACGCGTCGATGCCGGCGGAGTCCCCGGTGAAGGTGCAGATCTACAACGCCGAGATCGCCGCGGGGGGCTTCACCAACTGGCACTGCCACAACGGCGCGACGTTCTTCATCGCGCTCGAAGGGATCTTCGAAGCGACGTTCGAAGAGGGCGTGCTCGTCAAGGCGACGGCGGGCGACGTCTACTCGGAGCCGATCGGCAAGTTCCACCGCGGCCACAACCCGCACGCCTCGATGCCGTACTTGTGCATCGGCGTCTGCATCACGCCGCATGACCGTGATCACGTGACGAACGTCGAGCTGCCGCCGTGGCAGACCAGGTAGCCTGAATCAGCGGGTGGGCCTGCCGCGCACCCACGCGCGCCAGTCCTTACCGACGGCATCCGTCATCCGCAGCGCGGCATCAGCCAGCCAGCGGCGCGGCCGCCGTCGGAGATCGGCCCGAATCCCGGCCCGGTCCGTGCCCAGGTGCATGTTGGCTGTTTCCCAACCCATGGCCCGGAGCAGCCTCTGCTCGTCCCGCCGTCCGGGGAGGTCGCTGAGCTCGATGCGTGAGCAGTCGGGCGCGAGGCGCCGGACGACCCAGCCCGCGTGGACCGCGAAAAACGGATCGGGAACACGGATCGCTCGCTTCAGGAGCCGCGCGGCGTCGGTCGAGCGCGTCTCGCCATGGCGCGTCCACACCAGCGCGGACGGCACGGCAGCCTTCGCTTCGCGCGCCACCAGGCCGCCGCCCCATTCGGCGAGCGCCACGAACCGCGGCCGGCCCAGGCTTCCGACCCCGGCCACACGCCGCACGACACGATACGGCAGCTTCGGATCGGGCATCATCGATCGCAGCGCGTCGTGGGGCGCGCCTGTCGCCACCGGGCGCAGCGTCAGCAACGCCTGCCAGAACTCGACGGGGTCGCGCAATTCGTTCAACGCGAGGCGACGCAACCACCTGCGGCGTTCGGCCAGCACGATGGGGCGGCCTCCCTGCTCGCAGGACGTGACATACCCTTCCAGGATCGCCCCGCAGGCATCACGCGCGGAGATGTGGAGGCGTTGCGATTCGATTGCCAGGAGCGCGCTGGCCGCCAGCCGGACCAGGTCGTGCGTGTACGGCAGCCTGCACGCTTCGTCGAGATCGTTGACGCCCCATATGAGTCGTCCTTCCGCGTCGCGCCAGGTGCCGAAGTTCTCGATGTGCAGATCGCCAACACACAACACGGCAGGCGCATCCGCCACCTTCGCGCACGTGGCAGGCCATTGCTGTATCCAGCGGTAGAACGTCCCGCGCAGGAAAACGAAGGGGTTCTCCGCCAGGCGTTCGTGCTTGAGTTGCAGGTCCCGCCGGACGATCGACGTGTGGCGGCCGAGCCACGACTCGTAGGACCGCGTCGCCTCGAAGATGTCCATCTACCGGTTGTCGTAGGGCGTCGAGATGAAGCTCACCACGGCTTCCGGGCGCAGGACGATCGCCGTGAATCCCAGCATCAGCGTGTAGCGGCCGACCGCGTCGCGTCCGAACACCAGCTGCTGCTGCAGCCTGACGTGCCAGTCGTGTACGGCGTACCAGACGTCGCTGCCGACGTCGATGAAGTCCGGGAACTTCCCGTTCGCCTTGAGGTAATCCAGCTGCTTCGCGCGCACGGGCGCGATTTCCGCAAAGCTCCACTCGGCGGCGAGCGCCGTCCTGATGTCCCTGATCGCGCTGGTGATGTCCTGCGCGGCCTGAGGCGACATCTGCTGGGCAAATTCCTCACCACCGCCCGGCGCGAGCGCGCCCAGCCACCCGCTCATGGTCAGCAACTGGCGTCGTTCGATCATCGCGACCTCCTGAGGCTCTATCGATTGGGCGGATTGTACCTCTGGGTTGCGTCGTCGGTATTTATTCAGTATTGTTTATGAAATGGCAAAGCGGGAGTTTCTGGGCGGTTTCGAGCTGCTGGTGCTGCTCGCCCTCATCAGGCTGGGCGACGAGGCCTACGGCGTGCCGATTTCCGAGGCGATCGAGGAAAGCAGCGGTAAAGAAGTCGCACTGGGCAGTGTCTACATCACGCTCGAGCGCCTCGAACAGAAGGGATTCGTGTCTTCGAGGCTTGGCGAGCCGACCGCCGAGCGCGGCGGCCGGGCCAAGACCTATTTCCGCATCACGGCGAAGGGCTTGCGCGAAGTGCGCCAGGCGCGCCGGACGCTGATGAACCTCTGGCAGGGTGTGCCGCAGTTGCAGGGAGGAGCCTTATGAGGGTCACGCAGCCCCCACGCCTCGCGGCTTGGTTGTTCGAGCGTCTGGCGTCCGGCCCGAACCGCGAGTCCCTGGGCGGCGACCTTGCCGAGCAGTACCGGCGCGGACGTTCCTCCGCGTGGTATTGGCGCCAGGTGTTCATGGCCCTGTGGGCGAGCACGACTCAGGACATCGCCGACCACAAGCTCACGGCCGTCCGAGCGGTCATCCTCAGCTGGATGTTTCTGATCCCTTGGATCTTCTTCACGGGCTGGCTGTACGGATCGACCAAGTTCTGGGTCATGGAAACGCTGATCAGGGGATCGATCCGCTTGCATGACGTCTGGGTGATCTACGCGGCGCCCCTGCTGATCACGTGGTGCCTTGGCTCCGCGTTGATTGGCTGGGTCGTTGCCCGATTGGAGCCGGACTGCAGGGCAGGAATGCTGTTTGCTTGTGCCGTGTCTCATCTGCTGTTTGCGGTTCAGCAGGGTGCGCCAGTCTGGCGATTGGCCAACGCGGGTCTGCCCTTCTTCGCCAGCTTCCCCGTCATGGTCAATCTCGCGGCAGTCTTCTTCGTGATGCCGCTCAGCCTTTGGCTCGGAGGACTCCTGGCTGCGCGACAGCGTCCCTCCGTCAACGCGTCCGAACCACTGGGGGCGGCCTGACGTGCGCCACGATCAACCGCCACGTTTCGCCACCTGGCTGCTGAGGCGCCTCGGATCAGCGGGCAGGAACGATTCGCTGATGGGCGATCTCGTGGAGCAGTTCAGGAGAGGACGATCCTCTTCGTGGTACTGGCGCCAGACGGTCAACGCGATGTTCACCGGCGCGATACAGGATGTCCGCGAGCACAAGCTCCTCGCTTTACGAGCCGTAGGAATCGGCGTCTCGTCGATGTGGATGTTCTGGGCGCTGGCGAGCCTTCCGCTGCGCACTATATGGGTGCTCTCGAATGGCGGCCTGTATGTCGGCGGGCACTGGATGACGCTCGACTACAGCTGGATGCACTACCGCGGATACCTGGCGTTGCTCCTGATCGTCGTAGGGTCCGCTGGAAGCGGGTGGATCGTCGCGAGACTGCATCGCGAGCATCAGACGGCCATGGTCCTGGCATTTCTGGCCGCCCTGGTTCTGGCCGCCGCAGCCCAGCTCGTCATCCAGGTTCGACTCGTTGGCTGGCCCGTGCGCCCGATGATACACAGCGCCCCGACCATCATCGTGCTGTTCGTCGTCACGCCGATCAGCGTTCTCGTCGGCGGTCTCTGGACAGACTACGGCACCAGGACGACCGGCGCCCGCCAGAACGCGACTTTCTGACCGGCCGGGTCGAGCACGGTGACCTGACAATCGTACCGGCCGGTCGCGAGGCTCTCGAGCGGCAGCACGAACCTGAGCGGCACCGCCTTCGAGCGCGCATCGAGCCCCTCGGTGACCGGCAGCGGCGCCGTCTCGAGCGCTTTCACCTCGCCTCGATAGAACGTGACGAACGCCACGAGCGGCTGCGTCGTCGTCGCGCCGCGTTCGTAGGCCTGCAGGAACACGTACATATCGCGGCTCTTGCTGAACACCCGCGTCACGCTCGGAATCAGCTTCTGCCCGTCGTACACCAGCGGGTTGGCGCCCACGTTCTTGTCGGAGTCCGACTTCTGGACGTTGTAGATGGCTTCGCCAAACGGCACGCGCTGGCTCGCCAGCACGACGGAGCTGATCGGGATCCGCTTCTCCTCCCGGTTCAGGTTCGGGACCGTGAACGCCGCCTGGAACGTGCCGACGCGCCCGGTCTCGGAGTCGCGCGCCAGGAACTTGAGGACGTACTTGCCGGGCAGCAGCGTGAACCCGGTCTCGTACTGGATGGGACGCTTGGCGAGCTGCGCCGCCGTGTCGTCGGTCAGCTTGATGTCCAGCTTGTCGCGCACGTTCTGGATGGTGATGCCGTACTCGTCCTTGATCTCGCCGATGAAGTCGAGCGTCGTGCGCGCGGCCCCGCGGCGCCGCGCGAGCGCGAGCTCGCTGCCGGGAATCTTCACGGCCACCGGGACGAAATATTCCGCGCGATTGAGCTGGAAGTAGTTCACTTCCATCGCGATCGTGATCTCGGTGACCGGGTTCTCCAGCATCAGCGCGTCTTCGAGCTGGCGCTCCTTGTCCGCTTCGCTGAACTTCGCGAACTCCTTGTCGGCGAAGTAGCCCTGCCGGTACGAGACGTCGGCCGACAGGTTTCCGGCGAGCGAGATCTTCACGCGGTGGAACTTGCCGTCGAGCGCGGTGTGGCTGCTGTAGAAGCCGACGATGTAGTAGCTCGTGACCGCCTGGGCCGCCTGCACGATGCCCATCGACAGATCGTTGTAGTCGAACATCGCCTTGCCGCCCGTGTCCTTCGCGAGCGAATAGAGCGTGTCCTGCGATCGCTGGAAGTTGGCCAGCAGCCCGCCCGCCGCCTGGCCGGTCAGCGCGGCGACCCCCGTCGGAGACGGCCGGGTCGCGTCGCCGAGCGGGGCGGACGCCACGAGCCCGCGCGCGTCTACCGGGAAGATCGAGACGTTGGCCCTGATCGCGGCGTTCGTGGTCGCGCGCAGCTGCGCCTGGTTGTCCACGCCGTTCAGGCGAAGGCCGCTCGAAAAATAGACGAGCGACTTCTGATCGGGCAGCGGCCGCAGCATCCCGACGGCCGTCTGCAGCGCCGACAGCTGCCGGTCCGTGTTCAGGATCGCGAACTCGGCATCGTCCTGGCCGAACGCCGTCCCTTCTTCGAGGGTGTCGGGGATGCCGTCGCCGTCCTTGTCCTCGCCGAACACGAGCGTCTGCACGACCTCGAGCAGCACGTCCTTGTTGTCGGTGAAATCCTGCTTCACGCGGACACCGCCGCCCTGGAAGCCCATCACCGCCACGAGGTCGGCCGGCGACATCTGCGTGTTGATGTACTTCTTCGCCGCGTTGAACGCGCGCAGCAGGTCGGGCGGCGGCAGCGCCGTGAGATCGAAATACAGCACCAGCAGCCGCCGGTTCCGATACCGGATGTCGCCGGGCGGCGACGATGCGATGCGCACGTCCGTCGTCGAAGCGACGGGGTTTGCGGCTGCGGGTGGCGGCGCCGCCGGCACGGCGGGCGCGGCCACGTCCGGCGTCCCGTCGCCGATCGTCACCTGGCCTGACGCCGAGACCGCAATCGTCGGCAGGCGCTGGAACTCCGCGAAGCTGACCATCTGAGGCTCGCCGTCTTCGGTGACGATGAAGTCCTTCGCCGTCAGCCCCTCGATCGGCTTCCCGTCCTTGTCCTTGACGGTGACCGTCTGCACGATCAGCCGCGTCGTGCTGCGAAACGTCGCCGCCGGCGGCTGCTGTGCCGGCTGTTGCGCAACCACGACTGCACCGGCCGCCAGAACGACGACCGCGACACGACAAATTACCGAACCACAAAGACCACGAAGATCACAAAGAAGCTTCTGAAATCCTTCGTGACCTTGGTGAGCTTTGTGGTTCGTCATGTCCGTCATCAGAATCGGAGCCTCATCGTACTTTGGACTTTCCGCGGTGTATTCGCGAGGCTCGGCAGGCCGAACTGCGGGCCGCCGATGATGTTGTTCACGCCGGTGTACGTCTCGAGGTTCAGCACATTGGTGAAATCGAGCCGCCAGTCGAAGCTCAGGCGCTCCGTCCACTGAAACGTGCGCGCCACGGCGGCGCCGAGGTTGAACTGCGTGGGGCCAACCGCCGAGTTTCGGCCGGCGCTCCCCCACTGCCCCGCGGCCGGCGCCGCGTAGGCATCCGGATTGAGATAGTAACCGTCCGGGGCCGTCAGCGCAGCGCCCGTCAGGCTGGGGCGCAGCGATCCGGTGACACCGGTTCCCGGAACGGGCGCGAGGTACACGGGCGTGAACGGGAGCCCGCTGCCCGTCGTGAGCTGGCTCGTCACGGTCCAACCTTTGAGCAGCGCGCCTTTCAATCCGTCTATCAGCGCGCCGCCCGCCACGCCGACGCCCGACGTGTACTGGAACTGCGCCGTCACCTGGTGTCGCTGATCGAAGTTCGACGGCGCGAGCTCGGCGTCGAGGTCGCGCCAGTTCTGCGCGACGACGCCGCCGTTGAGATTCACCCCGGCGAACGCCGCGGCGTTGTCCGTGGCTTTCGCCAGCGTGTACTGCACGCTGGCCGCGAGGCCGTTGCGCAGCCGCCGGCGCAGCTGGAACTGGCCGGCGTGCCGGGACGAGCTGCCGTTCGACGTCAGGTAGATGAAGCCCGCAGGACACGTCGGGCACGGGTTCGCGCTTCCGGCAGGATATGTGTTCGGCAGAAACTCCTGGAGCAGGTTCGTGCCCTTCGTGCCCAGATACGTCGCGGTCATCGTCAGCGATCCCGGCAGGTCCCGCTGAATGAGCGCCTGCCAGTTCTGCGACGCGCTGACGCGCAGGTTCGGATCGACCGCGAACGTGTTCGCGGTGGTCGAAGTGGGGGGCGTGAACCCGTTCGCCAGCGTGAGCGGGTGCTCGAGGCTGTTGCTGATCGTGAACGCCGTGGAGAGCGGCGGCTGCTGGGCCAGGAGCAGGGTGATGGGATTGTAGAAGGACGTGTTGCGGTAGATCCCGTAACCAGCGCGGATCACGAGAGACGAGCCGGGAACGGGCCGCCACGCGATCCCGACGCGCGGCTGGAGCCCGCCGCGATCTCCGTTGATCAGGGCGGCCGGGTACTGCTGGCCGGTCAGTGAGCCCGTCCCGCCCGCGACGACCGGACTGATCGCCGAAAAAGCCGGCGCCACGTCCAGGTTCACCAGACGGCCGTAGAGCTCCGTGGGCGGCGTCTCGTATTCCCAGCGCGCGCCCGCCTGCACGGTGAACGTCGGGCTGAGGCGCATGTCGTCGGTTATGTAGGCGTCGGACGAAAAGGCGCGCAGATACTTGTCGGCGTTCCCGAAGGCAATCGAGCTCGTGCTGGGAATGCCGAGCATGAAGTCGGCGAGGTCGGAACCGGTCAACTTGCCGGTGAAGGCGAAGCCGCCGCGCGGGTTCTGCTGCGTCAGGATGTCCACGTGGTTGCGCCGGACGTCGCCGCCGAACGTGAAGTTGTGACGCCCGCGGCTGAAATACGCCTCGCCGCCGCCGACCAGCGTCTGGTTGCGGTTGTAGTTCGGCAGGGCGTCGGTGAGGCCGCTGATGCTCGAGAACGTCAGGCTCGGCGGCCCCCAGTTCGCGGGGTCCTGATTGTTGCCCGTGATGCCGGCGACGCCGGACACGTTCGTCCGGTTGGCGAAGTACGGCGTGGCGTTCGTCGTGATCTGCGTGAACTGCACGCGCGGGCGAATCGAGAAGAACTGGTTGATCCGGCGTGTCCAGGTCACCGATGTGTCGACGCCGGACAGGACGTTCGCGTCTTCGAATCCGAACAGCGTCGTCTGGTCCGTGTGCGTGCGCTGGTACGCGAACAACCCGATCAGCTGGTTGCGATTGTTGATCGGCTGCGTCACGCGCGTCGTGATCAGATCCTGCCGCGCGGCCGTGATGAGCGGGGCCTGAAAATTGTAGCCGCCTCCCGTCAGAAGATTCGGCCGCGGGTAGTAGCCGAGGAGCGAGGCCGCCTGCGGGCTGATGCGTGAGCTCGGAATCACGTTCCCCTGGAACGGCTGGCCCGTGACCGGATCGACGATCGTGAGCGGGTTGCCGGACGCATCGACGCTCCGCGAGAAGTCGCCGCCCCGCTCGAGCAGCGTCGGCATGACCCCGGGCTGGGTCGTCGAATTGTGATCGTCGGCGTACTGCACGGCGACGAACACCGTCGGACCGTTGCGCAGCGCTTTCGCGAACTTCAGCGGTCCGCCGAAGGTGCCGATGACGCGGACGTCGCCGTAGTCGGGCTTCGCCGTCGGCAGCGCCCCGAACGTGAACGGGCTCGAGTCGAACGCCGAGTTGCCGAGGACGACGCCGATGCCTCCGTTGAAGAGCGACCCGCGGCCCCTCCGGTTGTTGCCAAACGCAGCCGCCTGCGCGAACGGCGAGGCGGCGCCGTTGTTCACGCTGCCGTTGATCACGAATCCGTCGGCAGCGCCAGGGCCCCCGTCAGCAGGAGCGGGCTCGTCGGCCGGGGCCGCCGCCGCTCGTCCCGCGGCCGCCGCCGGCCCCGGAGAGGCCGTCGAGGCCGTCACGCCCGCGCGCTGAAACCCGCCGCGTCCGGCGGCCGCTGCCGGTGGCGGCGAGGCACCGCGCGACCCGCGCGACGCCGGCGGGCTCGACGGCTGAACGGCCGGCGGTGGTGGCGGTGGAAGGCCGCGCGTAATCTCCGCGAACGGTTTGAGCGTCAGCAGCCACGCCGACGGCTGCGGCTCGGGGGTGACCGTGATCTCGCGCGTCAGCTGCTCGAAACCGAGCATCTCGACGCGGAGCGTCCATATCCCAGCGGACGCGTCGGGGAGCCGGAACACGCCTTGTTCGTCGGTGGCCGTCGTCAGGGTCTTGTCGCCGGCCGAGGCCGTGACCGTGGCGCCAGGGACGGGGAGACCGCCGAAGGTCACCTGTCCGGAATGCTCGCCCCCGGCCAGCACGTGGTGCGCTCCCACGATGAGCGCGGCGAGGATCAACGCGAATCGCACGGCTGAGGACATCTCGCGGCGTCAGTCTTCGGTCGGGTGTTCGGCGCGGTCGATCACGAGGACGTCAACGGCCCCTCGCGTGGAGTCGAGCTTCAGGCCCAGCTGCTCCTGGACGGCCGTAAAGATCGAGGGCCCGTTCGGATCGATCGCCGGCAACGCCGGCGCGCCCGGAGGCGGATCGCCGCGGCCCTGCGGCATCTGATCCGGCGTCCATTGCAGGTCGAGGTCGTAGTTGCCCGTGAGTCCGGTCTTGTCGACGACGGTACGGTTGACGAACCGTGCCAGCACGTTGGTCAGCTGCGCCATCGACGAGCTGCCGCCTGACAGGTTCCCCGGGAACATGCGCATGCCGCAGGGCATGCGCTCGCCGGGCGCCGGCGGCGGAGGCGGCCCACCGCGGCTGCGCGCCGCGGCCATCAGCGCGGCGCAGTCGGTCGCCGCCGGACGCAGCTGCGGACCGAGCTTGCCGTCCGCCCGCGCAAGCACCAGCGCGTAGATCGGGACGTCCTTGGTCTCGCGGTGGACGGTCAGCTGAAACCTCTCCTTGAGCAGGTTCCGGAGCATCCCGAACATCGCGGCCGGAGGGCCGTTCGGCCCGGGCTGCGGGTCGCCCGGCGCCTTCGCGACGATGTCGAACCGGTCGGACTCTATCCATTTGGGACCGCCGGTGATTTGAAACGCGGCGAGCGGCTGCGGCGTGCCGTAGGCGGCCGAGATGAGCTCGCGAAGCGGTACGTTCGTGGCGCGGAAACGTCCTCCGGGCGCGAACCCGATGCCAATCCGGTTGTCGCCGGACTTGTTGGTTTTGACGGAGGCGACCTCGAACGTGGCGTTTTCAGCCGGCGGCTCCGGCGCCTGAGCAAGGGGGCGCGGGGCGGCCACCTCGAACGTCCCGTTGTCAGCCGGCGGCTTCGGCGCCTGCGCGACGAGTCGCGGGGCGCCAGCGGCCGTCAACGCGGCGAGGCACAGGACCGAGGCCGGTACGAGGAGTTTTCGCATGGTTATAGGACATTACGCCCGGTGGTTTGGTTGGGTTCCCGGGGCCTAGTCTTCCGTTGGTTTCGCCACCTGGTCGATCACCAGAACATCAACCGGCCCTTTCGCCGAATCCAGCTTCAACCCGAGCTGTTCCTGCACGCTGTGAACAGCGGCGGCCCGTTCGGAATCGATCGACGGCTCATCCGACCGGCCGAACGCACCGTGGCCTCGCACGTTCTACGTTCTACGTCGTTCTACGTTCTGCATTCTCCGAGGTTCACACTCAGTCCTCGGCCGGCTTCTCCGCACGCTCGACGACCAGGACATCCACGGGCCCCTTGGTCGACTCCAGCTTCAGCCCGAGTTGCTCCTGCAGCGCCGTGAACAGCGACGGACCGTTCGGGTCGACCGTCACGCCGTTGACCTGGACCGGCTGATCGCCGCCACCGGCGGGCCGGGGAATCTGATCCGGCGTCCAGTTGAGATCCACGTCGTACCCGCCGGCGAGGCCCGTCCGATCGACAACGATGCGGCCTGCGAAGGTTGACAGCGTCGACGCGAGCGCCGGCATCGTCGAGCCGCGCGCCTTGAGGTTGCCGAATCCCAAATTGACCCCGCAGGCTGGAAGCTGGCCGGGCGCCGGAGGCGCGCCGGGCGCGGTCGCGGGCCCGCAGTTCGCGTCGGACTTGCGCAGTTGCGCGCCCGTCTTGCCGTCCGCGCGCGCCGGGACGAGCGAATACGTCGGCATCTCGCGCGTGTCGGGCCGCACGACGAGCTTGAACCTGATCCGCGAGGAGCGACCGGAGCATCAGCTGCAGCTCTTCCTGCGAGGGGTTTCCGCCTTCGGCCTTCGCGACGACGTCGAAACGCGCGGTGCCGATCCAGTCGGGCCCGCCGACGACCTGAAAGTCCTGGACACGGTACGCGTAGCGAATCATGAGCCGCAGCGGCACGTTCACGAGGTTGAGGCGGCCGCCGGGCTGCGGCGTCATCAGGACGCGGCCATCGCCGGACGTGTTCGGCTTGACCGACGCGACCTCGAACGCCGGCGGCTTCGCCGGGCTCGTCGATTGAGCAGCGGTGAAAGCCGTGAGGACCGCCGCCGCGAGCACGCTCTTGACCATGAAAGCTCCAGGCTATTGGACACCGGCCGGATCAAATCGGACGGCTGCGCTAATTGGCTTCCGGCTGCTCGGCGCGGTCGATCACGAGCACGCTCACAGGGCCCTTCGTCGATTCGAGCTTGAGCCCCAGCTGTTCCTGCACGGCGGAGAAAAGTGACGGGCCGGCGATCACGGCCACGTCGAGCCCGGGCGGCGGGCCCGGGAGATCGCCGCGGCCGGACAGGGACGGGTCCGGCGTGTACTCGAGCGTGAAATCGTAGAAGCCCTCGAGTCCGGTCTTGTCGACGACGATGGATCCCACGATACGGGAAAGGTTGTTGGCCACCTGATCGAGCGTGACGTGCCCGCTCGAGAGCCGGCCCGGACCGAGCATGACACCGCAGACCTGCATCTGAGCCGGCGACATCGGCTGCGGAATCGGCCGGGGATTGCCGGCACCTGGTGGCGGCGCCACCGGACAGTCGGTCGCCGTGGACGGCTTCAGGTTCGGCCCCAGCTTGTCCCGGCCGGCACGCACGAGCGCGAACATCGGCAGTTCGCGCGTCTCGGTGTGCGTCACGAGGCTGAAGCGATCCGCGAGCAGCGTCTGCAGTTTGGGAAAGAGCATCGACGGCGCCGCGCCGGGAGCGTTGCCGCTGCCGAGCACGTCGAACCGGTCCTCGAAGAGCCATTTCGGTCCGCCGACGATCTGGTTGTCCTGCAGCTGGAACGCGATGCGGATCAGCATTCCGAGCGTCACGTTGGTGGCGCTCCACCCGCCGTTTGCCGCCGGCAACATCGCGATGCGGCCGCTCCCTGACTTGTTGGGCTTGACCGAGGTCACGTCGAACGCCGGCTTGTCAGCCGGCGCCGCGGACGGAAGCGCGGGCGACGCCTGACCGATCCGCGCTGCGTTCTCACTCGCCCGGTGCAACTCGGCGACCCGCCTGTCGACCTCGGCCCGCAGGTGCGTCGATCTGCTGCTGCGCCTCGCGCTGGAAACGTTCGGGCGTCTGCGCCCGCAGGCGCGGCGTCAACACGCCGACGGCGATCGGCACGGCGATACCGGCCAGCGCCGCGAGCGCGAGCAGCGATCGGGTCCACGCCGTCAACGCCGCCCGGCCGTCCGCCGTCATGATCTGTTCGACGCGCCGCTTCAGGTTCGAACCCGTCACGCCGGCGACGCAGACGAGCGGCGCCTCGACGTACCACTGACATGTTCGAAGAATGCTCTCGGCGTAGATCCGCGGATCGCTTCCCATGGCGACGACGGCCTCGTCGCACGCTCGCTCGCGTTCGTCCAGGAGACGCGATCCGATCCACCACACGAGCGGATGGAACCAGCAGGCGGCCTGCACGAGCATGTGCAGCGCGGCGACGAGGTTGTCGTGACGGCGCACGTGGACGACCTCGTGCGCGAGAATCGCGTCGACCTGCCCGGCTGTCAGACGCGCCTCGATGCCGTCCGGCCACAACAGGACGGGGCGCACGATGCCGAAGACGCCGGGCTCGAACGACGATCGCGAGACGACCAGGGGCAACGGCCGCGCGCCGGGCACCCGGGACTCGAGGCGCGCGAGCGACTCGAACACCGGTCCGCTGACCACCCGGTCTCCGGCCTTGACCAGCGCAGCCACGCGCCTCCAGCGCACGAACCAGACGAGCAGCACGACCGAAAGCGCCCGCAAGCCAGGCGGCGATCAGCGCTGACGCCAGGTTGTACTCGCCCGTCGCGGAGCCCGCGAGCCCGGGGATCTCGCGATTCCCAAGTACCGGAGGCGCCGCAAACGGAACGCTGACCACTTCCACCACCTGCGCGATGGGCGTTGGAGCGGTCGACTGAGAAGGACGCCAGCCCATCTGACTGCCGGCGCCGACCAGCAGCGCGAACGGCACCAGGAACTTCAGCGACGCCGCCAGCCAGATCCCGTGACGCACCTGCGCGCGGTGCCGCCGGAACGCGAGCGTGAACAGGCCGGCGAAGCCGGCGACGAGAGTGGATTGCCAGAGGTGGTTCGCGATAAACGCCATCATGGGGTGCTGTCCTCCCTCTTCTTCTCCCCGCGCTCGCCGGCGAGCTTCAGCAGCGTCTTCTCGGCTTCCTGGACGTCCTCGAGCGACAGACGGCCGGATTCGATGAGATGCGCCATGACCGGCTGCATCCGGCCGCCGAAGAAGCTCAGGAACTCGTCGATGAGCCGGCGTTGCGCGGCCGTCCTCGAAATCGCCGCCGCGAAGATGTGCGCGTTGCCGATCTTCTTCACGCGCCGCACGGCCTTTTTGGCCTCCAGCCGGTACACCATCGTCTGCACGGTGGTGTACGCGGGCCGGTTCTTCTCGGGCAGCGCTTCCTGAATCTCCCTCACGGACGAATCGCCGCCGGTCCAGAGGGCTTCCATGATGCGGAGCTCAATCTTGCTCAATCGCGGCAACGGCACGCACAGCCTCCTAACGACGTAGACAGATCTACTACAGATGTAGTTTTAACGCAAGCGGCTGGACTGGGCGGGCGGGCGCGAGCTTGTTTCAGCGCGTTGAATCGTCGCGCACGAACATCCAGAGCAGGGTGCTGACGATGCTCACGACGAGCGAGCCGAAGAGCGCGGCCCAGAACCCGCTCACGTGAAAGCCGAGGCCGAGCGATTCCGACAGCGAGCTCGTCAGCCACAGCATCAGCCCGTTGACGACCAATGCGAAAATGCCGAGCGTCAGGATGATGAGCGGCAGGGTCAGGAGCTTGGCGACAGGCCGGATAAAGGAGTTCACGATGCCGAAGACGATGGCCACGCCCAGAAACGGGAGCACCTCGCCGGAATAGGTGACGCCCGGCACGAGCCGCGTCGCGACCCAGAGCGCCGCTGCGTTGACGAGCAGGCGGACGAGAAACATGATTTGTCCTTTCGTCCGGACGAGCCGGCGGTGACCGTCCCTGAACGGCCACAAGTCCATGGTTCTACCCGAGTTCAACAGAGTCGGCAAGTGATTTTAACTGTGTGGGTTAGACGAGGTCAGCGGGCCGCGCGCATCTGGCATCGCCGTTGCTCTGACATGGGAAGCGATCGTCTGAGAACCGAGGTGGGCACCTTGTCTCGTTACATGTTTCAGTTGAAGCGGCTCACCGCCCTTGGCGGGACCGCCGCGTTGCTCGTCGTCGCGTCGAGCGGACCGGCCGCCGCGCAGGTCTGGGCCGCGCCGGACGCCGCGGTGAAGTTCGAGGTGAAGCCCAAGCAGGCCCAGGTGTACGTGGACGGCTTCTACGCGGGCATCGTCGACGACTACGACGATTGGTACCAGCGGCTGTACACCGCGCCCGGCGCCCCACGAGATCACGTTGTTCCTCGAGGGCTACCGAACGCACACGCAGCGCGCCTACCTGGCGCCGGATCACACCTTCAAGGTGAAGTTCCAGATGGAGAAGCTGCCCGCCGGCGAAGACGCGGAGAAGCCGCCGGCGCCGCCGCCTCCCCCGCCCGACGAGCAGGGTCAGGGGCCGCGCCGCACGTACGGCCGCCGGGGCCAGCCGCCGTCGCCGGGCGCACCGCCCGACACATCGTCTCCAGCCGCCTTCTGCTGAACGGGCACGCGGCACGCTCGAACTCCACCTGCAGCCGGCCGACGCCGAAGTCCTGGTGGACGGGCAATCCTTGCCGCGGTCGGGCGCCGACCGGGTGACGATCGACCTCTCGGACGGCAGCCACAACGTCCAGGTCAGGAAGAGCGGATACGTCGGGTATCTCACCGACGTGCAGATTCGTCCCGGCGAGACGGCCACGCTCGACGTCAACCTGCGGGCGGAGACACAGAGGTAACGAGAGGCACAGAGAAAATACAGCCACAGAGTCACAGAGACACAGAGTCAGGAAAGATCTTGAGTAAGATCAGGTCGGGCTCCGTGCCTCCGTGACTCTGTGGCAAAGATCTTCGTCGTCTCTCGTCACTCTGTGTCTCCTGGCGGACGCATCGATGACCGGTCAGGCGCCAGCCGATCCGCCAGAGGGCGTCAGCGAGACGCTTGCGCGGGATCGCGCGGCTCGTGTTTCGAACCTTCGCTACGAACTGTCGTTCGTCATTCCTTCCGACCGCCGCGCGGCCATCTCCGGCCGGGAGACCATCGCGTTCACGCTCAGTGATGCGTCGGCGCCGCTCGCGATTGATTTCGCGCCGAACCAGCAGGGCCGCGTCAGGCGTGTCGAAGTGTCCGGCACGGCAATCGACGCGCGCCAGGTCAACGGCCACCTTGTCGTGCCCGCGGCTGCGCTCCGGCAGGGCGACAACCGCCTGACGATCGATTTCGACGCCGGGGATGCCCCGCTCAACCGCAACGACGACTTTCTGTACACGATTCTGGTCCCGGCGCGCGCGCACCAGGCGTTCCCGTGCTTCGACCAGCCCGACCTCAAGGCGCGCTGGACGCTGGCACTGGACGTGCCGGCCGGATGGGAAACGGTCGCCAACGGTGCCGAGACCGCGCGCGAGGTCCGTGACGGCCGCGCGCGGTTGACGTTTGCAGAGACACAACCGATTTCGACGTACCTGTTCGCGTTCGCCGCGGGCCGGTTTTCGGTCGAGCGGGCCGCGCGGGGCGGCCGCGAGATGCGGATGTTCCACCGCGAAACCGACGCCGCGAAGGTTGCCAGGAACCGCGACGCGATCTTCGACCTGCACGCGGCGGCGCTCAACTGGCTCGAGCGGTACACGGAGCTGCCCTACCCGTTCGGCAAGTTCGATTTCCTGCTGGTGCCGGCGTTCCAGTTCGGCGGCATGGAACACCCGGGCGCGATCTTCTACAACGCGTCCGGGCTGATGCTCGACGAGTCGGCGACGCAGAACCAGCAGCTCGAGCGCGCCAGCGTGATCTCGCACGAAACGGCGCACATGTGGTTCGGCGATCTCGTCACGATGCGGTGGTTCACCGACGTCTGGATGAAGGAGGTCTTCGCCAACTTCATGGCGGCGAAGATCGTCAATCCGTCGTTTCCCTCTATCAACCACGACCTGCGCTTCCTGTTCGCGTACTACCCGGCGGCGTACGAGGTCGATCGCACTGAAGGCACGAACGCGATCCGGCAGCCGCTGGCGAACTTGAGCGAAGCGGGGACGCTCTACGGCAACATCATCTACGACAAGGCGCCGATCGTCATGCGCCAGCTCGAGACGCTGGTCGGCGCGGACCCGTTCCGCGACGGGATGCGCGAGTATCTGCGCCGGTTCGCGTTCGGCAACGCGACATGGTCCGACCTCGTCGCGATCCTCGACGACAAGACGCCCGACGATCTCGCGTCGTGGAGCCATGCGTGGGTGGACGAACGCGCCAGGCCCGTGATCACGACGGCGTTGACGACCGAAAACGGACGCATCGCGAGCCTGACGCTCACCCAGCGCGATCCTTACCCGAACCGCGGGCTCGCGTGGAGCCAGGCGATGGAGGTGGCGCTCGGCTACGCCGATCGCGTCCAGCTGCTGCCCGTCAAACTCAACGCCGGGTCCGTCGAGGTGACGGCCGCGCGCGGTCTGCCGGCGCCGCTCTTCGTGCTGCCGAACGGCGGCGGCCTCGCCTACGGCGAGCTGCACCTCGATCCCGCGAGCCTCGCGTGGCTGAGCACGAAGCTCCCCGAGATTCCCGACGCGCTCACCCGCGGCAGCGCGTGGATCACGCTGTGGGACGCGATGCTCGACGGGGAGCTCTCGCCCGACGCGCTCATCGACCTCGCGCTTCGATCGCTGCCGCGCGAGACCGACGAGCTGAACGTCCAGCAGATGCTCGGCAGCCTGAGCCAGGCGTACTGGCGGTTCACGCCGGCGGAACGCCGCGTCGCGCTGGCGCCGCGGATTGAGCGGACATTGCGGTCGGGCCTCGCCGCGGCCCGGACGCGGAGCCTGAAGGGTTCGTATTTTTCGACATTGCGCGACACGGCGCTGACGCCGCCGACGCTCGCGTGGCTGACCACGATCTGGAAACGGCAGGCGAAAGTCCCTGGGCTGACGCTGGCCGAGAACGACGAGATCGCGCTGGCGCAGGAACTCGCGCTTCGGGCGGTGCCGGATTGGAAGAAGATGCTGGAGCAGCAGGCCGCGCGGACGAAAAACCCGGATCGGCAGGCGCGCCTGCGGTTCGTGATGCCGGCGCTGTCATCCGATCCGGCCGAGCGCCGCGCGTTCTTCGAGTCCCTTCGCGATGCCGCGAACCGGCAGCACGAGCCGTGGGTGCTCGACGGCCTCCGGTCGCTGCATCACCCGCTGCGCGCCGAAACCTCCGAGCCGTACATCCAGCCGAGCCTCGCGCTTCTGCCGGAGATTCAGCGGACCGGCGACATCTTCTTCCCGAAGCGCTGGATGGATGCCACGCTCAGCGGACACCGGTCGCCGGCCGCGGCGCAGACGGTCAGGGGCTTCGTCGACGTGCTGCCCGCGTCCTACCCTGACCGGCTCAGGCGCATCATTCTCTCTTCCGCCGACGACCTGTTCCGCTCCGCGCGCATGAAGTAGACGAGCGCGAAGGTCAACGCCACCAGCGGAAACGCGCAGAAGCCGGCCCAGCCGCCAACGGTGAATCCGAGCGGCCCGAAATAGGCCCCCAGCGCGCCGCCGGCGAAGAACGCCACCATGTAGAACGTGTTGAGCCGCGCGCGCGCGGTCGGCACGAGTGTGTAGATGCGCGACTGGTTCGCCACGTGGCCGGCCTGCACGCCGATGTCGACGAGCACAATGCCCGCGATGAGCCCGGCGAGCGTGCGGCCCGCCACGAGCAGGATCACGTATCCCGTCAGGGTCATGACGATGGCCGTGAAGACCGTGCGCTCGCTGCCCTTTCGATCCGACAGGCGTCCCACAAACGGCGCCGCCGCGGCGCTCGCTGCGCCCAGGAGGCCAAACGTCCCGGCCGCACCCGTGCCGTAGTGGTACGGCGGCGTCGTGAGCAGGAACACCAGCGTCGTCCACAGCGCGGCGAACGAGAAGAAGAGAAGCCCGGCGAGGAGCGCGGCTTCCCGCAGAACCTGGTGCTCGCGGGCCAGGTCCGCAACCGATCGCATCAGCTTCGTCCAGGGCATCGAGATCTGGGGCGGGCTGACCGGCAGCGACAGGCGGATGACCGCGGCGAGGCCGATCATCAGCACGGACGCGACCCAGTAGACCGTGCGCCAGCCGTACGCGGCGCCGAACACGCCGCTGAACGTCCGCGCGAGCAGCGCGCCGACGAGCAGTCCGCCGAGCACCGTGCCGACGATGCGCCCGCGTTCGCGTTCGGGCGCGTGGTGCGCCGCAAACGGTACGATCACCTGCACCGTCGAGGCCGTGAGGCCGACGACGAAGCTCGCCATGCTGAGCCACACGACGTTCGGCGAGCTGGCCGTGAACGCCAGCGCCACCGAGGCCGCGACGAGCAGCGTCGAAATCAGCGTCCGGCGTTCGTACTTGTCGCCGAGCGGCACGAAGATCAGCATGCCGGTGCCCATGCCGATCTGCGTCA
The DNA here is from genome assembly GCA_963712905.1 of uncultured Acidobacteriota bacterium. Lineage (GTDB taxonomy): Bacteria > Acidobacteriota > Vicinamibacteria > Vicinamibacterales > CAVVIG01 > CAVQJU01. Next base: position 28,979 of record CAVQJU010000012.1, read on the forward strand.
GCATGAACACGGCGCCGACCTGCGGCACCGACAGGCCGAACTCGCGCGCGATGTCGGCCAGCAGCGGCTGGGCGTAGTAGATGTTGGCGACGATGCAGCCGGTGCTGATGGCGAGGAGCCAGATGATGCCGCGCGACACGCACGTACCATACAGAAGGTCCAAGAGGTCCTCAAGGTCCGAGAGGTCCAAGGGGTCCGAGGGGTCCGAGAGGTCCGAGAGGTCAGAGAGGTCCGAGAGGTCCGCAAGTCCACGAGGTCCGGTCCACGAGGTCCCACCCCCGACTGCCGACTGCCGACTGCCGACTGCTGACTGCTGACTGCTGACCGCTTGCAATTGGCGATCTGCCGTGTTATCAACGCGCCGGGTGAACGTCATGCCAAATCGCAGAGACTTCGTGAGGACCCTCGCGGGCGCGTCGGCGGCGGTGCTGGCATCGCGCGGGCGGGCCTTCGGCCAGGCGCGCCGTGAAGTGTCCGTCGGCGGCCGGCGGATCAAGGTCGTCGACATCCACGGCCACTTCGTCGAGCCGACCGAGCTGGAGGTCGTGCGCGACACGAACCTTGCCGGCAACATCAGCAACAACCTGAACGGACCGCTCGTCCTCGGCCCGGCACGCATCCGCGTCCTGGACGAATGGGGCATCGACGTGCAGGCGCTGAGCCATCAGGGCGGCTGGTGGTACGGGGCCGACCGCGATCTGGCGCGCAGGATCGTCAAAGTTCAGAACGAGAAGCTGGCGGAGTGGTGCGCGGCGCACGCGGATCGGTTCGTCGGGCTGGCGTCGGTCGCGTTGCAGCATCCCGATCTGGCCGTCGAACAGCTCGAGGAAGCCGTCGGCAAGCTGGGGTTGCGCGGCGTCGGCATCGCCGGCCACGTCGCCGGCGAGGTGCCCTCGTCGCCGAAGTTCGATCCGTTCTGGGCGAAGGCCGAGCAGCTCGGCGTGCTCGTCTTCGTCCACCCGGGCGGCGCCGACAACGTCCTCAAGGAAGGCGTCATGCGCGGGCGCGGCGACCTCGGCAACATCATCGGGAACCCGCTCGAGACGACGGTCTTCTTCTCGCGGATGATCTTCGACGGAACGCTCGATCGCTTTCCGCGGCTGAAGTTCTGCGGCGCACACGCCGGCGGCTACCTGCCGTCGTATCTCGGGCGCACCGACGTCACCTGCGACTCACGCGCCAACGCGAACTGCGCGAACAAGAAGCACCCGCGCGAATACTTCAAGGGACAGGTCCTCGCCGACTCGATGGTGTTCAGCGAGGAAGGGCTCCGTCACCTCGTCGCCGAAATGGGCGTCGGCCAGGTCGCCTACGGCACCGACATACCGTTCAACTGGCCCGCGCCGGTGGACCTCGTGCTCAAGGCGACGTTCCTGAAGGACACGGAGAAAGAGGCGATCCTCGGCGGGAACGTGGCGCAGCTGCTCAGAGATCTAGGCAGGCCAGGCGGGCGAAGGTAGCGCGGGGCTTTCAGCCCCGCGGCGGAGGCGGCCCTGAAAGGGCCGCCCTACCCACCCGACCTGCCCGACTTACCCGCCTGCCCTAGAAGTCGATCTGCACGCCGATCTTCATGAACCGCGGCGTCAACACCGACAACGGCGCCATGCCACGCCTGCGATCCCGTCGTCGCCGTCGGGTTGAACGTCTGGTTGTAGGTCAGGATCGCGGCCGAGTTGGTCACGTTGTAGAGGTCGATCCCGATCGTGTTTCGCGTTCGGCCGAAGCGCAGGATCTTGGCAAAGCGCAGGTCGAGGGCGTTGACGCGGTCGCCCCAGACCTGACCCGGCGCGACCAGGTTGATCGGCACGGTGGTGCCGACCACGGCGGCCGGCCGGCCGAGCGCCGCCGACACGAGCGCCACCGGCGCGTTCCAGTTGGCCGCGAGCGGCGGCGCCCTGATCGCTGCGGAACGTGCCGCTGATGAGCACGTCGATCTTCGGCACGGTGTAGCTGCCGAGCGCCGTCATCTTCGTGATGAACCCCGGATCGCTGTGGCAGTACGGATTGCCGACGCCCACGGCGGGGCTGACGCCGGCGGCCACGATGGTCAGCTCCGGCAGCTGCGCGCGCACGGCGCAGTTGTCCTGAACCGTCTTGCCGGTGTTGATGCCGCCCTGGAACTGCAGGCCCGCGCCCAGCCGCGCGCTGACGTTGAGCAGCATCCCGTTGTAGCGCTGATACTGCTCGCCGAAATCGCTCGGCCAGCGTGATGTTGTTGCTGGTCTGGCCGAACTTGCTCGGCACGACGTTGTACAACCCGCTGACGGCGTAGCCGCCGCCGCCGGGCAGCCGCGGGTCGGACGGCGCCGTGATGCTGTACGGCGTGAAGTCTCCCGCGGCCGACGCCAGGTTGTCGGTCACCGTGAAATTGTTCAGCCAGCGGCGGAAGTAGCCGGCTTCGATCGACACCCGCGGGAGGATCTGCTGCTGGATCGACGCGCCGAATCTGCCAGTCGTTCGAGCGCACGCCCCAGCCCTGGAGAATCTTCGGGTCGATGGCGGCTGTCGTCAGGGCCGTCGTGCCGAATGTCTGCGCGCTCATCGCCCGCAGACATCGCCGCCGTCGTCAGATTCTGCGCCAGCGGACTCGTCAGGTTGCAGTCCGGCACGAAGTTGTTGTTGGCGTCGGTCCAGCTCGCGCGTGGTCGTCGTCGCGATGCGGGCGATCGGGTTCGACAGGATGTAGTTGTTGTTGTTGCTCGTCGGCTCCAGGTACTTGCCGAAGTTCACCTTCACGGCCGTCTTCCCGTTGCCGAACACGTCGTACGCGACGCCGCCGCGCGGCGAGAGATCCTTGTAGCCGGTCACGCCGGGCGTTTGCGGAAACGTGATCGGCGTGGCCAGGAAGTTCGTCGGCCGGATCTGCTGCTCGGGCGAGAAGCTCCAGTTCCGATCGAAGCGCAAGGCGCCCTGCAGCGTCATGCGTCCGAGCGTCCACTGGTCCTGAACGTAGAAGGACATGTTGCGGGTCCGATAGCTCGTGGTGTACGGCAGCAGGCTCTGCGATGAGCGAGATCGGCGTGCCGTTGCTGACGGTGTAGGCGAGGTTGAGATCGTTCGTGTGATTCTCGAGGTCCGAGACCAGCGCCACGCCGCCGTACCCGATCTTCAGGTTGTGGGCGCCGGTCACGTACGACATCGAGCCTCTCCAGGTGTACTGGGCGTCCCAGCTGTGCCCCCAGTTCGCCGAGCGATAGGTCAGGTTCGGGATGCCGCCGTTGGCCGAGCACCCGGCCGCACACTGCTCGGTCACGCGCGCGAGCGGCGCGCGTGGTGTTGCCCGGGCTCTCGTACGGACCAAAGGGCGCCTGGTAGGCGCCGAACCCCGCCTCGAACAGCAGGCGATTGGTCGCCGGCGAGGACCAGGTCACCAGCCGCACGCGCGGGTGGTCGTACAGGTAGCCCGCCGATCTCGGGTGAGGTCGTCGAGCTCAGGCCGCCCAGTCCAAGCGGACCGTAGACCGCTCCGGACTCCGGCTGATTGCGACAGCCATCCCCGCTCGGTCGTGAACGTCGAACCGTTGCACGGATGCTGCTCGTCCCAGTGCACGTTGAACTTGTTGCGGGCTGACGCCTGGTACGTCAGACGCACGACGTAGAGCCGCCAGCTTTCGGCGCCTTGCACCTCGCGGGTCTTGATCGGGCGCGTACAGCGTCTTGGTCGGATCGCCGGCGTTCAGGTTGGGATAGATGTTCGGAATGGACCGGTACTGTCCCTCGTCGCGCGCCGTCACGTAGTACCACAAGCGGTCCTTCATGATGGGTCCGCCGATGCCGAACGTGTAGTCCCACTGCTGGAGCAGCTGTCCAGGCGTGGTCAGGCCGGCCACACGCAACTCGTCGCTGTAGTTGCTGCCGACCATCCCGCCGCTGACGCCGGACAGGTACGCGGCGCCCCTGATGGTGTTGCCGCCGCTCTTCGGGAATGATGCTGAGCGACGGGCCGCCGACCTCGACTTCGCCGAGGCCGCCGGAGGTCGTCGTCACCACTTCCTGCGCGTTCGAGATGTCGGCCACGTAGGTCGACACGCCGCTGCCGCCGAGCCCGGCGCCCGCATTCAGGCCGTCCACCTGCATGCGGCCCTCGTTGTTGCGCCCGCCGGCGCCGCCGAACACCGTCATCTGCGGCGTGACCTGAATGTCCGTCGGGCCGCCGCCGATGGTGACGATGCCGGGAATCAGCAGGGCCGTCGCGGCCCACGATCGCGCTGTCGGAATGGACGTCATCAGCTCGTTGCTGATCGTGGTCTGGCGCCTGATGCTCTGCGTGTCGACGATGGGCGTCTCGCCGCTGACCGTGATCGTTTCAGCGCACGCCGCCCACCTTCAGGTCGGCGTTGACCGTGGCGTTGAAACGACCCGTCAGCTCGATGTCCTCGCGCCTGATCGTGCTGAACCCCGCCAGCGTAAACGTCACCGAATACTTGCCCGGCAGCAGGTTGATGATGCGGTACTGCCCGGTGCCGTCTGTGACAGCCGAGCGTGTCTTCTCGATGAGCACGGGGCTGGCGGCTTCCACGGTGACACCGGGCAGCACGGCGCCGGAGGCGTCCTTAATCACGCCGCTGATCGACGCTTGAGCGTACGCCGACGCCGGGAGAACGACGAGTGCAGTCAACAGAAGCAGGACCCGTCTCAAGCTACACATGTGCTCTCCTTTGAAAACCGCATCGCGAGCTGACAGATGGTAAGAACAGGCAGAACCGGCGTCAATGCTGGCGAGCGCGATCCTGCGCGAACTTCGCTGCAGAATCGTCAGAGATGCAGATTATTGGATCGAACACGAGAACGGCGCGAGAGCCGACGAATCGGCCCTCGCGCAACCAGGCGCCGTTACACGCTCGGGACTCCGCACTTGTCCTTCGGGATGGCCGGAATGGAGGAGAGATACTCGTAGATGGCGCGCAGATCACTGTCAGTCATGGCCTGATAGACGGGCCACGGCATCACTCGAAGGACCTGGCCTGGATTGTCGGGATCCTCGCCCGTCCTGATGACATGCCGGAACTGGTTGAACGTCAGCCCCGCGGGCTTTCCGTCCTCAAACGGCGTGATGTCGCGCGACACAGGCGACGCGGGAGGAAGACCGAAGGGAGGCGGACCGAACGGCGAGCCTCCTGCGAGGTAACAGGCGTTATTGATCTGTTTCGGCGCGCCAAGGCCAATCATCGGATCCAGCGTAAACGGCGGCGCGGTGTGGCAGTCGTTGCAGCCACCGACCGCGTTGACCAGATAGCTCCCGAGTCCAACGACCTCCCGGTTCCTGTGCTGCAGATTCAAACGAATCCCCTGCTGGCGCGCGTAGTTCAGCCCGGCCTGGACTCTGGCGTCCCGGTCATGGTCATCATCCCGATCCCACATCTGGCCCGGGCGGTTCTGATCTGCGGTCACCATCGTCATCCCGAGAAACACGACGAACGCCGACGCCGCCACGCCCACGACAACATTTGATTTCATTTCGCCTCCTCAGTTGACTACTGCCTCAGTGCGAACGCGAAGAGCGAGCTGCCGGCCGCGACCGCGACGTACTGACGCCCGCCCACGGCGTACGTCATCGGCCCCGAGACGACGGCGCCGCCTGCCGTGAACTTCCACAAGAGGGCGCCGGTGCGGGCGTTCAGGGCGAAGAAATACCCGTCGTTGCCGCCGGTGAACACCAGATCGGAAGCCGTGGTCAGGATGCCGGCCTGGGTGAACTCCGTCATCTTGTATTCCCATTTCAGATCGCCGGTGTGCGGATCGATCGCGCGAACGGCGCCGTAGCCCTCTTCCTCCGTTCGAAACCCCACCGGCCCGGCACGCAGTCCCTGGGGCACCGTCGAGCGGGCGGTGCCGGCGTTGAACCCACGGCCCTCGCTAAACTCGGCGGGCCGCTTCACGTAGATCGACGAGTAATTCACCCATGTCGGGATGTAGAAAAGGCCCGTGCGCGGGCTGAACGACGGGTTGTACCAATTGGTTCCGCCCTGGTTGCCCGGGTAGATGAGCGTGCCCTCGGCCGTCGGGACCTGGCCGGGAACCCGCCGGGGCCTGCCGTCCGGATCGAAGCCATCCGCCCAGTTCACGCGCACGAACGGTTTGCCCAGCAGAAACTTTCCATCGGCGCGATCGAGCACGTAGAAGAAGCCGTTGCGGTTCGCGAACAGCATGACCTTGCGCGGCCCGCCGTTCCAGGTCATGTCCGCGAGCACCGGCACCTGCACGGCGTCGTAGTCGAACTCGTCGTGCGGTGAAAACTGATAGTGCCATTTCAGCTTCCCGGTGTCGGCATCGAGCGCCACGACCGAGGACGTGTACAGGTTGTCGCCGAGCCGCACGTCGCCGTTGTAGTCGGGCCCCGCGTTGCCGATGCCCCAGTACGTCAGGTTGAGATCGGGATCGTACGAGCCCGTCACCCACACGGAGCCGCCGCCGCGTTTCCACGAGTCGCCCGCCCAGCTCTCATGGCCGGCTTCACCAGGCCCGGGAATCGTGTAGAAACGCCAGGCCTCCTTGCCCGTTTTCGCGTCGAAGGCCGCCAGGAAGCCGCGGATGCCGTACTCGCCGCCGGCCGTGCCGACGATGACCTTGTCCTTGACGATCTGCGGCGCGTGCGTGAAGGCGTAGCCGGCCTCGGGCTTCGCCACGGCCACGTCCCAGATCGGCTTGCCGTTTTTGGCATCGACGGCGACCAGATGTCCGTCGATCGTCCCCATGAAAAGCGTGTCGCCGAGGATCGCGACGCCGCGGTTGACCCGGCCGCAGCAGGGCCGCGACTCCTGGGACGGACGATAGGAGTACATCCAGAACGTGCGTCCGGTCGCGGCGTCCAGCGCCAGCAGATCGTTGGGCGCCTGCACCGTGTACATGATGCCGTCCACGACGAGCGCGGTCGTCTCGAATTTTTCCATCGATCGCGCCTGGAAGATCCACTGGAGCTCGAGGTTCTTGACGTTCTCCGGCGTGATCTGCGTCAACTGGCTGAACCGCTGACTGAGGTTGGTCCCGGAATAGGTCAACCAGTTCTGTGGCTCCCGGTCGGCGCGCAGGAGGCGCTCGAACGTAACTTGCGCCTTCGGAGCGGCGGTCGCCAGCAACAGGAGCGCGAGCAGGCCCAACGCCGGTGTTGTTCTTGTCGTCATCTGGCCTGGATCCCTTTGAGGCCCGCGAGGTATCGAACCATGTCGGTGCGTTCGTCGGCGCTGAGCGTGTCCCGATAAGAAGGCATGGGCGAGGTCTCCACGAACCGGTACTCCTTCAGGCTTGCCTTGGCGAACGATCGGAGCCGTTCCTGCGCATCGATCAGCAGCAGCGCGAAGGTGTCGTGGTTGAGCAGCCGGCCGGTGGTCACGGCGCCGTCCCGCGTGACGACGCGGAGCATCCGGTTGGCGGGGACAATTTCAGCGCCCGGCTCAACGAGCGAGCGCTCCAGTTCCGGAACCTTGCGCAGCTGACCGATGTCGCTCAGGTCCGGACCGAACCGCGAGCCGTTGCCATCGACACGGTGGCACGTGGCGCATTTGCCTTTGCCCTCGAAGAGCGCCTTGCCGCGGCCGGCGTCCCCCGGGACCATGGAGAGCGGCGTGGACACGCGCGATCGCAGGTACGCGACGAGGATACGGGCTTGTTCGTCTGTGAAGGTGCTCGGCGGCATCGCCGTCCCAGTGAGGCCGTTCCTGATCGTGCGGACGAGGTCGTCGTCCGTTGTCGAATTGCGAAACTGCCCGCGCCCGAGGTCCACGCCAAACACGGCGTCCCCTTCGGCGCCATGGCAGCCCGTGCAGGTCGACGTGAACAGCTTCTCGCCTTCCGCGACATCGTCGGCCGTCACTTCGTGCTGGGCAAGGATCCGGGGTGCGGCGGGCAACAGGATACCTGCCAGCAACAGGAGGGCGTGGAGACGAGCTCGCCACATGCGCATTTCGCCTGTTCGTTCAGGAGAGGGCGTATTGTAAGACAGTTCCCTCTCCAGCGACTACCTTACTGAGTGGTGGATACCGCAGCCGGCCAGGACGCGCTCTACGAGCAGGCCGCTGCCAGCTTCGGCGCGGCAATCGAACGCCTGGCGCGGGCGTACGAGCCCGACCCGGATAGACGCCGCGATCTTGTTCAGGACATCCACGTCGCGCTCTGGCGCAGCTTCGCGGGTTTCGACGGCCGCTGTTCCGTCAGAACCTGGGTATATCGCGTCGCACACAACATCGTCACTTCGCAAATCCTGCGCCGCCGGAGCAAGGGCCCCGCGCTCGTCAGCCTCGACGAACTGGCCTCGATGGCGGACGGCCGCGACGGGGAGCGGGCCGCCGATCGTCACATCGCTCTCGAACGGCTGCTCGCGCTCGTACAGGCACTCGAGCCGCTCGATCGCCGCGTCATCCTCCTGTACCTCGAGGACGTGGACGCGGCGTCGATCGGCGAGATCACAGGCCTGTCGGCCGCCAATGTCGCCACCAAAGTGCATCGCATCAAGCAGATTCTGTCGCGGCGCTTTCACCAGGGTGTCAACCATGGCGCATGACGATCAGAACGGTCCCAATCGGCTCTGGCAGGACCAGCCCGCGAAGGAGGTGTCGATGACGATCGACGACATCCGCAATCGTGCCGGCAAGTGGCGAAGGAGAGTCGGCCGGCGCAACCTTCTCGAGTACGCCGGTGCGCTGTTCGTGATCGTCACGACCAGCGTGAGGCTCCGGTATGAGGCCAACCCCGTCATGATCATAGGCGGCGTGCTTCTGATGGCGGGGACCCTTTACGTCGTCTACCACCTGCACCGCTGGGGCTCGGCGCGGTCGATGCCGGCGGACGCCACCGTCATGGACTGTCTGGGTTTCCACCGCGCGGAGCTCGTGCGCCAGCGGGATCTGCTTCGAGGCGTCTGGTGGTGGTACCTGCTGCCGTTCGTTCCCGGCTCGGCGCTCTTGATCATCGGGCGAGCCATCGAGCGCCCCGACCGGCGGCTGCTCGCGCTTGGTGTGACGGCGGCCTTCGTCGTGACGTTTACGCTCGTCGGCAAGCTGAACGAATACGGGGCGCGAAAACTGCAGCGCGCCATCGAGGCCCTCGACAAGGCGCGCCAGTAGCCGCGTCCGCTATTTCTTGTTCAGCTCGTCGTAGATCGCCTGGATGGCGGCCTTGGTGCGCGCGGACTCGTAGCCGGCGTACTTGGTCGTCAGGTTGATCGACGCCGCGGCCTCGTCCACGCTCTTGCCGGCCTTCATCGCCGCCTGCACGGCCGCGAGGAGATCGGCGTTGAACCGCTGGTATTCCTGCAGGTCCTTCCACTGCACCAGGGGCTGGTGCCCACCGATGATGGTATCGACGTTCCTGATGCCCTTCAGCGCGTTGTCGAGCGTCTTCGGTATGTCCACACCGCTGCCGCCGTTGTTCCGATCCAGGAACGGCGCGTCTTTCCAGGGAAACAGATCGCCCATGTGCATGATCCGAAGCGACGGGAAAACGACGAAGGTGTCGCCGTCGGTGTGTCCGCGGCCGAAATAGTACAGATCGATCTGATCCTTCCCCGCCCCGATCGACATCTTGTCTTTGTATGTCCGCTTCGGCAGGAACTTCGCGTTCTCGCCCTTGAAGGCGTCCATCCGGGCCATGTTCGCCGCCGTGTTCTCCTGGACGATCGTCTCGACCGACGTGCCGAAGAACGCGTTGCTGCCGGTATGGTCGCCGTGCGTGTGAGTATTGATGATCGTGGTGATGGGCTTGTTCGTCACGGAGCGGACGCGGTCGAGAATGACCTGCCCCCAGCCGGCGAGCTTCGTGTCGACGATGACCACGCCGGCATCGGTGACGAACACTGCGGTGTTGCCGCCGCTGAAGGCATCGCGGTTCGCCGTGCCCGAGCCGGTGATGATGAACAGGTTGTCTTTGACCTTTTCGATCTTCGTGGCGGCCACGGCCGCGGCCGACGGTGCGGCCGGCGGGGCCTGGGCCGCCTTCGCCACGATAGACAACGCGCCAGCTACGATGAGCAATCCGAGCACGATTCCGCGTCTCATGGCGTCCTCCCCGCCGCGCATTCTACTCCGGTCAGCCCTCGGCACGCCCGTGAACCATTCGCCTGCGGCTTTCGTCATACTGGAATTCAAACGCTTCCGGGAGGTGTGCGTGTCGTCACTACTTCAGGACCTGCGGTACGCCTGGCGAAACCTGGCACACAGCCCCGGATTCACGACCGTGGCGCTGCTGACGCTTGCCCTCGGCATCGGCGCCAACACGGCGATCTTCAGCTTTGTGGATGGTCTCCTTCTCAGGCCACTGCCCTACAAGGACGCCGACCGCATCGTCCGGGTGCTGGAGAAGCCGCCTCTGGGTGAACGCAACGGCATCTCGACGCTGAACTTCCTGGACTGGCAGAAGGACAACGCCGTCTTCGACTTCATGGCGGCCCAGTCGGGAGGGTCGGTGACCCTGACGGGGCGGCAGGATCCGCTCCAGCTTCGCGGAATGCGCGTGTCCGCCCGCTTTTTCGACATCTTCGGCATCCGGGCGGCGCTCGGGCGCACGTTTCTCCCGGACGAGGATCAGCGCGGCAAGGACAAGGTGGTTGTCCTGAGCAACGCCCTGTGGGTCAGCCAGTTCGGTGCGGACCGATCGATCGTCGGTCGCACGGTGCTCCTCGACAACGAGCCGTTCATCGTCGTTGGCGTACTGCCGGCCGGTGGCGCCTTCGATCGCGCGTTCGCGCAGATGTGGCGGCCCCTGGCCTTCGAGCCGTCGAACATGACCCGCAACTTTCATTGGCTGGTCTCGTTCGGCCGGCTCAAGGACGGCGTGTCGCTCCAGCAGGCCAAGGCGAACATGGACGCGATCGGGGCACGCATCGAGAAAGATTTTCCGCAGTCGAACAAGAGCTGGGGAGTCATCGTCGAGCGGTACGCCGACACGCTCATCGGACCTCAGCTCCGCACCAGCCTCCTGGTACTGCTCACGGCCACCGGCCTCGTGCTGTTGATCGGCTGCGCGAACCTGGCAAACCTGGCACTTGCTCGCGGCGTGTCCCGTGAGCGAGAGGTGGCCATCCGCGCCTCGCTCGGCGCCGGACGCGGGAGGTTGGTCCGCCAGTTTCTGACCGAGACTGTTCTGCTCTCGCTCTGCGGCGGCGTCCTTGGCGTCGGCGTCGGCTACGGCCTCATGAGCTGGCTGCAGACGCTCATCCCGCCTTTCTCGTTCGCTCGCGAGGCGCAGATCACGATGGACACGCGCGTCCTGGCGTTCTCGCTGGCCATCTCGGTGTTCACCGGTGTGTTGTTCGGGCTGGCGCCCGCCTGGCAGGCGACGACGCCGGACCTGGCCGGCACGATGAAGGAAGGGGGCCGAGGCTCGAGCGGAGGCGCGCGAAAGATCCTGCGCGACGCGCTCATCGTTGCCGAAGTCGCGCTGGCATTCGTCCTGCTCGTGGGTTCCGGGCTTATGATGCGCAGTTTCTTCACGCTGATGAACACCGAGATGGGATTCGACGGCAGCAACGTGCTGACAATGACGCTGCCGATTGCCCGTGAACGGTTCCCCGATCCCGACCGGCTGAACCTCCATCTTCGAGAGATCATGACCGCGGTGGAGGCCGTGCCGGGTGTGCGCGAGACCGCTTACAGCTGCGCGCCGCCGATGCGAGGCACGTGTTATGGCATGCCGTGGCAGGTCGCCGATCGTCCGCTCGAGAACAAGGCCAACCGCCAGGGAGGCTTCTTCAAGATCGTCAGCGCGTCATACTTCTCGACGTTCAAGCTCCATCTCCTGAACGGTCGCGGGCTGTCCGACCGCGACGTGAAGAGCTCGCCGCGGGTGCTCGTGATCAACGAGAGGCTCGCGAAGCGCGATTTCAAGGACGCCAACCCGGTCGGGCGGCGGCTCCTGATCGAGGAGATCATTCCCGGCAAGACCGAGTTGGGTCCCGATATCGCGTGGGAGATCGTCGGGGTCATTCGCGACGAGAAGGTCAACGGCATGGACGACGACCGGAGCGCCGGCGTGTACGTCTCGAACGAGCAGAGCCCGGCGTATGGCGGAACGCTCAGTGTTCGAGGCAGCACCAATCCCGCGACGCTCCTGAAATCGATTACCGCGGCAATCCGAAGCGTGGACAAGGATCAGGCCATCACCGACATACGGACCGTAGACGAAATCAAGGAGCTCTCGGTCGCGCCAAACCGGATCCAGTCGACGCTGCTCGGAATCTTCGGGACCGTTGCGCTGCTGCTCGCGGCCATCGGCATTTACGGCGTCATCTCTTACTCGGTCGCGCAACGCACCCACGAAATAGGCATCCGGGCCGCGCTGGGCGCGACGAACGCAGCGCTGATCCGGCTGATCCTGATCCGCGGCCTCGTCCTCACGTCGGCGGGCCTGATCATCGGGCTCGCCGGCGCTCTGGGGCTGACACGATTGATGACGATCATCCTGTACAAGGTCGGTGCGCGCGATCCGGGAACCATGATCGCCGTGGCGTTCATCCTCGCGGCGGTTGCGGCGGCCGCCTGCTACGTGCCGGCTCGGCGGGCAACCAGGGTTGATCCACTCGTGGCGCTCCGCTACGAGTGAACGAGGCGCGCGTCCCGGGAGTGGCGCGTCAGCGCATCCAGCGCACGATGCCGGCGACGCCGTCGACCGCGACCTGTGCGCCGTCAGGGATCCGCCGGGTCGCATCGGCGACGCCAAGCACCATCGGGACGCCGCGTTCACGCGCGAGCGACGCCATGTGCGAGGTGCTGCCGCCGCGTTCGGTCACGACGCCGGCCACGCGCGTCAGGATGTGGCTGAGCGCAGGGCCGCCGACGCGCGTCACCAGTACGTCGCCCGGCGCGACGCGCCCGATCTCGCATTCGCAGTTGATGACGACGGCCCGTCCGGCGCCCCAGCCAACTCCGGCAGGATGTCCGCTGAGGCGCGGGTGCTGCAGCCAGACCTCGTCCGGCACGTGCGCGGCCTGCAGGTGCAGCGGACGCGCCTGCAGCAACCTGACACCCACCGATTCGTCTTCGTCGAGCGCCCACTCGATCTCGACGGGTGCGCCGGCAATCTCCTCGGCTCGCCCGAGCAGCCGGGCGATCTCCAGCACGCGCGCCTCGTCGAGGCACGGCTCGGCCGCCCGTGCCTGCGACACGGCCTCGGTCGTCGGCGCCCGAAGGTGCGAGCAGGCGACGGCGTGATCTTTCTGCCCGACGGCGACGCGCAGCAGCTCGCCTTCCTGGCTGATCTCGTAGCGATCGGGGGTGACCTCGCCTTGCGCGATGGAAGACCCGAGTCCCCATGTCGCGCTGACCAGCATCTCGCCGCCGGCCGTCCGGCTCAAACCGCCGCCTGACGCCCGGGCGCGGACAAGCGGCTGGATCAGGACGGCCATCGCGGTGTCGGCCGGATCCAGGTCGTGCGTGGCCATGTAGCGAAGTGCGCGCGTGGACCACAGCGCCGCCCAGCACGCGCGAACGGCCGTGAGGAATTCGGATTCGGCCTCGAGGCCGAGGTAGCTCTCGAACTGCCCGGCGAAGCTCGAGCCGTGGCGATCTTCGACGAGCGCCGACGAGCGCACGGCGGTGAGGGCCCCGCCGGTTCGGGCGACCAGGTCCCGCCATGCCTCGAGCAGCGGAACGAGCACCTCCGGCACGATGGGTTGCTCGAGCAGCTCGAGCTTCATCCGCAGCGCGTGCCGCCGGGCTTCCGCGGGATCCTCGGAGGCGAAGGCCCCGCGCGCGGAGTCTTCGAGGCCGAGCGCCTCGAGCTGCAGACGATACGCAGCCGCGTCGAGGCAGACACCATCCGGGATGGGGAGCCCCGCATGGCCAAGAGCGGCGAGGTTCGCGGCTTTCGGACCGAAACGGCCGGCATCGGCCGCCTCGGGCGACGTCAGAGATACGAGTAGCTTGGACATGAAACGCCGACTCACGTAGCGTCCGCCTTCAGGCGGACGTTGACGGCTGGCTGAAGCCAGCCGCTACGCCCTATTTCACGTGATCCCCGTACCCCGGAATCGGGTCGACCACCGTGATCTGCTTGACCGGGAAGTTCGAGATGATCTCGACGCTGTCCTCGTGGACGATCAGCATCTCTTCGATGCGAACGCCCCAGCGGAACATCTTGCCGTGCTGGGTTTCGAGCGCGAACACCATGCCCGCCTTGATCTCGATGGGGTGATCCAGCGACCAGATGCGCGAGATGACCGGCGGATCGTACTGCGCGAGGCCGAGTCCATGGCCCCACAGGTTCGCCGCGGCCTGGTCCTCTTCCTTGTAGCCGTACGCCTCCTGGGCCGACGGCCACTTGGACGCGATCTCGCGTGTGGTCGTGCCGGCCTTCACGGCGCCGATCGAGTCGTAGAGCCACTTCAGCGCCGTCGCGTAGACGTCCTTCTGCTCCTGGCTCGGTTCCTTACCCACGCAGTACAGTCCGGTAGTAGCACGACTTGTAGCCGTTCCAGGTGAGCGCCGCGAGATCCATGAACACGATGTCGCCCGGCTGGATGATGCGATCCGAGAAGTTGCGCCAGTTCGGCCACGTATTCGGCCCGGACGACACGATCACGTCCTCGACGTCTTCCATTCCCGGGATGTTGTAGAGGAACTGCATGATGTGCGCCGTCACCTGGTTCTCGGTGACGCCCGGACGCAGGAACCGCATGGTTTCCCAGTGGGCGGCGTCGCCGATCGCGCCGACGATGCGAAGGCACTCCTGCTCGTCCACGTTCTTGACGGCCCGGGCTTCCATCATGGGGCTCATGCCGTCGACCCACTCGATGTTCGCCTCTTTGAACGCGGCGATCATGTTGATGTCGACGAAGTCCACGCCCAGCTTCATGCCGGCCACGCCGCTCTTCTTCATCTGCTCGAGCGCGGCCTTGGTGAACTTGCCGACCTGCTGGCGCGACGCGGGACCGGCGGCGCCCTTGATCCAGGCGTACGACCACTTCACGTTTTCCTTCGGAATCCAGGGCGAGTGGCGCTCGATCTGGAACCCGAGGTCGCCCTGTTCGAACAGCACCGGCGGATCGTCGCCGCAGAGCATCGCGTAGCGCAGCCCGGGCTTGAGGCGGTTCCAGCCCGGCGTCAGCGTGCCGGTCAGGTACCGCACGTTCTCGTCGTACATGCAGATCATGGCGCCGAGCCCTGCGGCCTTCATGCGCTCGCGCGCGCGCTCCAGCCGGTACTTCCGCATGCGATCCCAGTTGACGCGCTGCTGCCAGTCGAGTCCCGCGATTCCGAAGTTCGCTCCCATGTTCGCTCCGCCTCGTGTGGTTGGGGAAAGTCGTCGAAGTTGCCCGTGAAGCATTACGTGGAGCCGGTACCCGAGTCAAGGGCGTATACTTCGCAGTCGGCAGTCCGCAGTCGGCAGTCCGCAGTCGGCAGTCCGCAGTCGCCAGTCATCAGCGACCCGAGAGGAGTCAAGAATGCGAACTTCAGTCGTTTTCGTGGTGGGTATCCTGCTGGGTCTGGCGATCGCGCCGGGTTCGGCGCAGGACCAGAAGCTCCCCGGCGACAACTACGTGAACCACGTCGGTTTTGCAGTGGACAACTTCGAGGAGGCGATGACCTTCTATACCCAGAAGATGGGCTTCCGCGAGGCGTTCACGGTGAAGGACGCGGCCGGGAAACCTCAGCTGGCGTACATCCAGGTCAGCCGCAACACGTTCGTCGAGATCCAGCAGGCCAACGCGAACCGCCGGCCCGGCCTGAACCACTTCGGGCTGCACGTGCAGGACCTCAAGGGCGTGGTCGCCTCCCTCAAGACACGCGGCGTGATGGTGGACGATGTCCGCGTCCGCCCGGACGACTCGTCGGTTTCGAACGCCACCGATCCGAACGGCCTGCGGATCGAGATGTTCGAGTTCGGTCCCGGCTCGCCGCAGGGCAAGGCCATCGCCAGCTGGAAGTAGCGAAACACAACGTAGAACGCAGAGCACGCCGAGGACGCAGAGAATCCGATCTTCAACAGATCAGATGATCTCTGCGATCTCCGCGATCTCTGCGTTCAACGTCGTCTCTTAACGCGCCGGCGGGGCGCCGCAGTCCGTCTTACACGGCTCGCGCGGCACGTAGGTGGCCTTGATCTTCTTCCGGTACTCCGGGTACAGCGTCTCGACCTCGCCAAGCACGGCCGCCCGCGGCAGGTTGTACAACTTCGTCAGCTCGTCGACGAAGGGGTTCTTCTCCGGGACGAAATGCGGCACCGGTTCACCCGGGCGCTTGCCTTCGAACGTCGTCACGCACGGCGGGCCGACGGGCAGCATGGGCGTCGTGGAGAGACCGAAGCTCTTCGTCACGATGTGCGGCTCGGCGAGGTAGATCGGATCGTCCACCACGGCAAGCACGGTGAGAATGTCCCCGTGCCGCCAGAAGCGTGACGTCATGGTCGCCTGGTCGCTCATCGGCGGGCCGTTCTTGCGCAGAAAGCCCGCCTTCATGTGCGTCGTCTCGGCGACGAGCGTGTCGCCGTCCCAGCGGCCGGTCGTGAAGCCACCGCGCGTGTGCTCGGCGTATTTCGACGGGTGCGGCCGGCCGTCCATCCAGATCGTGATGGGCGCGCGATCTTCCCACGCGCCGATCGTCCACGAGACGATGGAGCCCTTGACCGGATCGGTGTCGGCCCAGATCTTCAACCCGAACGGCCCCTGCACGAAGTACACGGCCGGCCAGCCTTCGCACTGGCGCTCGACCATCGCGAGCTGACCTTCGTTGTAGCTCAACGCCTTCGTGCGTCCTTCGGTGTTGAGCGGCAGGCCCAGGTAGTCCACCGGATAGGAATCCCGCGAGACGTCTTCGGTGTTGCGCGGATTCCACGACCCGGACAGCTCGGCCTGCGCGAAGGCGCTGCGGGTCAGCGGCGCCCACAGCAGCGCGAGCAGGACGAAGGCGATTCGAGCGGGGCGTGTCCTTACCACGTGGTCGAGCACGGTGTGGGATCCCATTTGGAACCGTCCGCTTCCTTCTTGAATTGTGAGCTGACGACGAACTGCTGTGTCAGGTAGCGCGGATCGTCCACGATCGTGGTGACGACGATCAGCTGGCCGTTACCCGGCATCGGGGACAGATCGAAGTACTCGGTGACGCGCGCGGCGTCACTGTAGGGGACGCCGTTCTTCCGAAGGTACCCCGCCTTCATGTTCGTGGTCGTCACCGCGAGCGATCCAGCCTTGACCGCAGGATTACCGCGGCCGGGCCGGTCCCAGCGAGCGAGCGACTGGCCCTGCCATGTTGGCTGTGCCGCAGGAACTGCCGGCGCGCTGAACTGAAACAACCGCGTCTGCGTGCCCGCGTCGGTCTCGAGCTTCAGCGTGTTGTCGTCCTGCCAGGTGATGTGGATGCGCCCGGGAACCCGCATGATTGCGGCCGCGCCGTACGACTTGCACTGGTTGCCGGCCGTCTCGTCCGCTGCAGGATTCCAGGCGTTCACGATCTGAAGCGCCTCACGCGTGATCGGGACGCCCTTGTAGTCGCCCTTGGCGGGCGTCACCATGCGAAAGCGCCAGTCCTCGTTCACGACCGACACCCAGTAGCCGGTGAGATCGATCGGGGCCGAGGCCCTCGGCGTGGGCGGCGCCGGGGGCTGCGCCCCCGGATTCTGCGCGCGCACGCGCGCGCCGGCGAGCAACACGGCCAGCGATACCGCCAGAGATACCAGGGGGAAGAAGTGACGGCGATTCACGGCTTCTCCTGCGAGAGGCTCTGATACACGGCCTCGACGAAGTTGTCGGTCGTCCACGAGCCTGAATCCGATCCGTAGCGCTTCGTGTACCCGCGCGTCGGAGCGCTCGCCTTGACTTGCGCGAGCGTCATCCCCGCCTTCCGCGCGTCCCGGACCCGGTCGCGGACAATCGTGACCATGTCGCGGTACTCGGCCACGTCGGTCTGATCGCAGATGCGCCCGTGGCCCGCGATCACCAGCGTGCCGGCCTCGCGCGAGACGATCGGCACCGACGGGATCGCGAGGTCGACCAGCCGGTTGAGCGCCGCGATCAAACCGTTGACGGAGCCGCCCTTCGCGACGTCGATCACCGGGAACCGCGTCGTGTCGAGCACGTCGCCGGCAACCACGACGTCCGATCGGCGGAAGAACACCATCGAGTCGCCGTCGCTGTGCGCGGCGGGCTGATGGAGGATTTCGATCCCCTCGCCGTTCAGGTACATGTATTTCCGCGCGAAATCGTACGTCTCGGTCGGCGTGGCGCCGATCGGGTACGGCGCCGCGCGGCCGGTCGGCGCGGTCATCCGCTCGAGCACTTTCTGCGCCGCCAGAATCGACGCCACCCCGCCGAGAAAGTCGCCCGTGATGCCGATGGAGCCGGGGTTGGTGAACAGCGTCTGTCCCGCCTTGGACAGCGTCTCGTTACCGCCGACGTGATCCGCGTCCGCGTTCGTGTCGATGATGTAGCGGATCGGCCGCGGCGTGATCCGCTTGATCGCGGCGACGACGGCGTCGGCCCGCGCGGCCAGGCCGGCGTCCACGACGATCACACCGTCCTCCCCGACCTGCACGCCGATGTTGCCGCCGGCGCCGGCAATCATGAAGAAGTTCGGGCGAAGCTGGAGGACTTCCAGGTCTTGCCCCCCCTGCTGCGCCGCCGCACGCGCGTCGAAGATATTCGCCGGAAACACTGCCAGGCACGCGCACGCCGCCGCCACGGCCAGACCGCTTCTGAACGCAGGCTTCATCGCGAGCAATCCTAGCAGACCTTGGCCTTCGACAAAGCTCAGGCCAGGCCTGGCCCGATTTCGTCGAAGGGCCACCCTGAGCCTGCCTCAGGATTTCGTGGCCTGGAGGCCCGGCCGGCGCTAAGATTCGTGACATGAAGTTCTATCGCCTGCTGGGCGTGGCGCTGCTGGCCGCGGGGGCGTCCGCTCAGACGCCGCCACCGCCGGACGCGCTGTTCGCGGCGATTCGGCGCGGAGCCGCCGGCGAGGTCGAGCGAGCGCTCAAAGGCGGCGCCGATGCGAACGCCGTGGACGCCGACGGCGTACCCGCCGTCATGGCGGCAGCCCTGTTCGGTGACGCACGGCTCGTCGAGGTCCTGCTCTCGCATCACGCCGATCCGAACGTCAAAGGTCCGGGCGGGACGACCGCGCTCATCTGGGCCGTGCCCGACGTCCAGAAGGCCCGCACGCTGCTCGATCACGGCGCCAAGGTGAACGCGAAGACCGAGACCGAACGCACGGCTTTTCTGGTCGCCGCGTCGTATCCGCGCACGTCCGGCCTCCTGCGTCTGCTGCTCGAACGCGGGGCCGACCTGCGCTCCCAGGATCGGGGCGGTGCAACGGCGTTGTCGCTCGCCGTGCGATCGGCCGACATCGACGTCGTCCGGTTTCTCGTGGACCGGGGGCTCGACCCGGCCGCGCTCGCCTTTCCGGAGCGGCGCGCTGCGGTCGCGCGCTGGGATCGGCCGACGACCGACTACCTGATGTCGAAGGCCGCGGCGCCGGTGGACGGGCTGCTGGAGGCGGCCGCTACCTGGCAGCCCGCCGCGCTCGTTGCCCGCTGGATCGATCTCGGCGCCGACGTCAACGCGGCCGGCGTCGCCCGGTACCGACGAACGGCGCTCATGAATGCCGTGGCGTCTGAAGCGGAAGGCGCTGAGACGGTCCGCCTGCTGCTCGAACACGGCGCCGATCCGAACGCCAGGATGGCGGAGGGGGAAACCTCGCTCGACTGGGCGACGTACAAAGGCGACCGCGCGAAAATCGAGGTGCTCGAGCAGCACGGGGCCATGCGAGGCAACGGCCCCCGGCGCGACGCCATCGATCCGCCGGCGCCAGGCGGCATCGCCGACCCGAAAGTATCGCTGACGAAGAGCGTGGCGCAGCTGCTGCCCGCGGCGTCGGCTTTCCGCGACAAGACCTCCTGCATTTCGTGTCACCACAACGGCCTGCCCTCGATGGCAGCCGCCGCCGCTCGGCGGAAGGGCGTCGCGGTGAACGAAGAGCTCGACCGCAAGAATCTCGACGACCAGATCGGCTTCTTCAAGCGAATGACGCCGCGCGTGATGTCCGGCGATCCGGCTGTCGGCGGCGAAGCGTTGACGGTCGGCTACACGCAGCTCGGCCTCGCGGCCGCCGGGCATCCGCTCGATACGGTGACCGCGATCATGACGCACTGGGTCATGGCGCGGCAGATGCCGGACGGCAGCTGGCTCGGCAACGGCCTCAATCGGCCGCCGCTCGAATACAGCATCATCAGTCACACGGCGATGGCTGCCGGCGGATTGGCCGCGTATCCGCTTCCCGGCCGCCAGCACGACGTGACCGACAGCCTGAGCCGGGCGAAGCAGTGGTTATTGGCCGCGGATCCTAAATCCGCCGAGGAACGCGGAATGCGGCTGATGGGCCTCGTCTGGACCGGCGCGCCGCAGCCCCGCATCGCGGAGGCGATCAAGGCGATTCGGGCGCGGCAGGAAGCGGACGGCGGGTGGTCGCAGTTTTCGCGAACGGAGCCCGATGCTTACGCGACCGGCCTGTCGCTCTACGCCCTGCACGTCGCCGGCGTGCCGGCGAGCGATCCGGCGTACCGCAAAGGCGTCGGGTACCTGCTCGGCAGCCAGTACCAGGACGGCGCGTGGCTCGTGAAAACCCACTCGTTCCCCGTGCAGGTGTACTTCGAGAGCGGGTTCCCGTTCGGCCGCCACCAGTGGATTTCAGCCGCCGGCACGAGCTGGGCGTCGCTCGCCATCGCGCAGACGCTTCCGGATACAAAGCGATAGCGATCAAAAAACGTTGAACGCAGAGATCGCGGAGATCGCAGAGATAACTTGTTACAGATCTCTGGTCTCTGCGGTCTTTGCGTGTTCTGCGTTCTACGTCGTTACTTCGACGGTGGCGCCGGCTTGCCGAACCTGGCCGCATCAACCGGGACGTTCAGCTGCACGTCCGTGAGCTCGATGCTCTCCAGGCCGTCGAGCCAGGTCACCTTGATCTTGAACGGCATCTTGACGCCGGCCACGTCGCGGTAGTCCGAGTAGTCGATCTGCGTGGGCAGCCGGCCGACCTTGGAGTTGGCGTACCGGACCAGCCGCGTGAGCAGGCCGGTCTCGCCGTCGAAGTAGAACGTGGCCAGCGTCCCGTTCGGCCGCGATCCCTGCACCACCAGAACGGCCTTGTCGTCGATCTCAGTTGGCAGGCCGGCGCGCCACTGGCCGAGCGTCTCCTTGATGCGGCCCGGAAACGACAGCTCCGCTTCGAGCCTCAGCCCGTCCAGCTCGCTTCCCGTCAGCCCGAGCACCGCGACCGGCCTGTGCGGCGCAGAGATCCAGCCGGATCGGCCGTCGTACACGGTGGTGTGGTCGCCGTCGAGCGTGTGAATGGTCGTGGCACGCTGGCCGGGCGCCCTGGCGACGATCTCGATCGGCCGTGTGCCCTCCGGCCCGTAGCCGGCGCTCGTGCCCTTCGCCACGACGCTCGTCACGCCGGCCAGGCGCTGGGCGCCGCCGACAGCCTGAATGTATTTGTCGAGGATCTGATCGGCCGTTGGTCCCGTTCTCGCGGTGCGAACGACATCGTCCTGGTCTTCGAGCGTCGACGCACCATACAACGCCGTGAGGCTGGGCGTGACCCTGGGCCGGCCGCTGCCTCGATGGCACGTATAGCACGTCACCACCTGGCGTCCGCCGAAGCTCGTCTGGTTGATGGACGCCATCATCTGCACCATCCGGCGCGCCGTCACTTTTCTCGGGCTGGTGTCGAGGGCGTAGTTCTCCCACGTGGTGTCGGACGCGGAATGGCAGTCCTCGCACGACATGCCGAGCGCGGCCGAGAACACGCCCATGGTCCCCATGAACTCGTCAACGGGAAGCCCGCGCAGCACGCGGATGTTCTTGAACACCTCTTCGGCCAGCGGCTGCCGTTCGGGCGGCGCCTGACCGCCGGCCGCGAGAACCGTCGTCAGCCACACAACCACCGAAAACGCGACACCAACCGACGCACGCACTGAACCGACCTTCATGTCGTAACCCTCTTCGCGTCGTCTGTACGTAGCGTCCGCCTTCAGGCGGACGTCCGCCGGCCGGCTGAAGCCGGCCGCTACGTCATCTTGCCACAGAGATCAGGAAACGCGCGACGAGGGTACCCCGAGGTATTGCGTCTTGATCGCCTCGTTCTCCCACAGCGCGGCAGCCTCCGACGAGTGCACGATACGGCCCTGGCTCATCACGTGGACGCGGTCGGCGAGCCTGACCGCGAACGCGGCGTTCTGCTCGGCCAGCAGCACCGTTGTGCCCTCGTCCTTCAAGCGACGAATCGCGTCCGCGACGATCGCGATCGAGGCGATCGAGAGGCCCTCCGTCGGCTCGTCCATTACGACGAGCACCGGGCTGGCCACCAGCGCACGACCGATCGCGAGCATCTGCTGCTCGCCCCCACTCAACTCGTTGCCCCGGTGATGCCGCCGCTCCTCGAGACGTGGAAACAGCGCGAACACACGACTGATACTGGACGGCGTCGAGCTGGCAATCGCGAGGTGCTCGTGCACGGTCAGCGACGGGAACACCCGCCGCCCCTGCGGCACGAGACCGAGATGCATCCCGTGAATCCTGTGCGACGGCATCCTCGTGATGTCGGCGCCGCCAAACAGCACGCGGCCGGTCCGCGCCGGCGTGAACCCCACGACGGTCCGGCACATCGTCGTCTTGCCGACGCCATTGCGGCCGAGCACGGCGGTCACGCTGCCCTTCGGCACGTCGAACGTCACGCCCTGCAACACGTGGCTGTCGCCGTAGTAAGTGTGCACGTCGGCCAGCTGCAACACGGGCGCCTGGAGCGTCATGCTTCCTGCACACCGAGGTAGATTCGCTGCACGGCGGGGTTCGCGCCGACCTCGTCTTTCGATCCTTCGAACAGGACGCGCCCCTGGTCGAGGACGGTGACGGTCTCGGCGAACCCGAACGCGACGTCCATGTCGTGCTCGATCATCAGCACGGCGATGGCGCGATCGAGCCGCTCGAGGTGCCCGAGCATCAGCGACCGTTCGGCTGCCGAGAGGCCGGCCATCGGTTCGTCGAGCAGCAGGAGCGCCGGCCGGCCGGCCATGGACAACACGACCTCGAGCATGCGCTGGTTGCCGTAGGACAGATTGCCGGCGGCCTCCGCCCTCGAAGACCAGAGCCCGAACGCCTCGAGCAGCCCGGTGGCGCGCTCGGTCAGGTCGCTGAACGAGGAGAGCGGCCGATGCAGGGTGAACTTGCGCGGGTCGAGCGCCTCGCAGCCAAGGAGCATGTTCTCGAAAACGGTCAGCGACGCGAAGAGGCGTGTGATCTGAAACGTGCGCGCGATGCCACGCGCCGCGCGCTGATGCGGCGGCAGCGCCGTCACGTCGGATCCCTGAAAGGCGATGGAGCCCCCGGTCGGGCGGATCTCTCCGCTGATCAGGTTGAACAGCGTCGTCTTGCCGGCGCCGTTCGGCCCGATCAGGGCTCGCCGTTCACCGGCCTGCACCGACAGGCTGACGCCGTCCACAGCTTTTAGCCCGCCGAAGGCCCGCGACAAGTTCCGGAGCTCCAGGCAGGCGCGCCTATCGTCGGGCATAGAGCGGCTGTTTCAGATACTCGGCGGGATCAAAGTTCCAGAACTGCGAGACAGCCGGGAGCGTTTCGATGACCGTGTTCTGCAGCGCGCCGTTCACCCGCTGGACCTTGCGGATGTAGATGTTCTCAATCGGGTTTCCGTAATCGTCGAGCCGCACCGGCCCGCGCGGCAGGTCCGACACGCGCACGCTGCGCAGCGCCTTGAGGAAAGCTTCCGAGTCCTCCACGTTGCCGTGAACCGCGTCGGCCGCGGCGGCGAACCACTTGGCCCCGCTGTACATGCTTTCCGAGTAGTAGCTCGGGATCTTGTTGTAGCGCGCGCGATACGCGGATGCGAACGCCGCGTTCGCGGGCGTTTCGAGCGCGGCGCTGTAGTGGAGCGCCGTGATCACCCCGAGCGCTTCATCGCCCATGAACGGCAGCACGTGCTCGTCGGTCGTCGTGCCGCCGCCGATGAGCAGCACGCGCTGCTTCAGCCCGAATTCCTGGTACTGCCGCATGAACTGCAAGGCGGCACGGCCGAGCACGAGCGCGTACACGGCGTCCACGTCCCTCGAAATCTGCGCAAGGTAAGGGGCGAAATCGTGGACCGAGACGGGCACCCAGATCTTCTGCGCGATCGTGCCGCCTTCCGCCACGAACGTCCGCTCGAAGCCGCCGACCGACTCCCATCCGAACGCGTAGTCGAGCGAGATCGTCGCCACCTTCCGCCGTTTGAGCGTGCGATACGCGTACTCGCCGAAGGCATGGTTGGGCTGGCTCGCGGTCCAGCCCGTTCGGATAATCCATCGGCCGGGACGCCGCTGCGTCAGGTCGTCGGCGGACACGACCGGATAGATCATCGGCACCTTCATGGAGTCGATGTACGGCGCCAGCGCGTAGCCGGTGGACGACAGGAGCGCGCCCGTCATCAACTGGACGTGATCGCGCTCGATGAGCTTCCGCGCCTTGGTCAACCCGACCGCCGGAATGGCCTCGTCGTCTTCGACGATCAGCTCGATGGGCCGTCCGCCGGCGCGATGCCCCATTTCGTCGAGCGCGAGCAGGAACCCGTTCAGGATGTCGCGCCCGTTCTGCACGTACGGCCCCGAGAGCGGGCCCAGGAACCCGACCTTGATCGGCGATTGCGAAGCCGGTTGACCGGCGGTGAGCGCGGCGCCGGCCGCGAGGCACACCGCCAGCAGGGGCAGCAGACGCCGGTTCATTCGTTGCCGCGGCGCGCGATCTCTGCCTGGATGCATTCCGAGATGACCGACCAGAATTTGGCGTAGCGGTCGGTGGCGACGATGAAGGGGTTGGGCTCCCCGGCTTTCCGAGCCCGCAGGCGCGTGAGCTTGTCGGCCATGCCGTCGAAGAGCGGATGGTTCTGCAGCTCGACGTCCACTTTCATTATCTTCGCGATGTCCAGGTAGTGGTCGATCGACTGCACGTACTGTTTCAGGCCCGGGGTCGTAATCCGGTCGGCTGTCAGGATCGTGCCGCCGAACAACCCGGCCGTGTACGTCCGTTGTCCTTCTTTCACCGGAAAGATGAACGCCAGCGAACCCGGCGTGTGCCCCGGGATGGCGATGGGCGTGATGGTCGGTACCCCCGAGGCTCACGGGCTGGCCTTCCGCGAGCACGAGATCGCGATTCGGGCCGCGCGGCGCGTTGGCCGGCTGGTTCGCCGGCGGAGTCGGCGGGTTGATCAGATCCCAATCGGCGGCCGTCGAGCCGATTTTCGCGCCGTAGCGCTCCTGGAAGTACCTCGCGCCGCCGAAGTGGTCCGCGTGGCCATGGCCGAGCAGCACGTACTTCACGTTTGCCGGGTCGAGCCCCAGCGTCTTCAGCCCCGCGACGACGACGGTTTCCACGCGGTCGGCATAGCCGGAATCGATGAGGATGATGCCCTGCGGCGTGACGATCGCGTACACCGTCGCCTCGGAGTTGCCGACGGCGTAGACGTTGTCGAACAGCTTGACGGGCTCGAGCTCCGGCGCGGCCGGGCTGTTCCCACGCGCGTTGCCCGCGACGCAGTAGAAGGCGAACGGCGCCTGCAGCCACGCGTCGCTGCCGGCGAGCGTCCTTGCAGCGTCGACGTGCATCAGCGACTGAGGATTGTCAGGCCGCGGCGGCGCGGCTGGCCCGCGGCCGGGCCCCTGCGCGGCGGCGATGCCGGCCGCTCCCGTGAAAACGACCGCCGCCAGCAGCGCCAGTGTCCGTTTCATGATGCGCCTTCCCTTCTCGTGACGCGCAGATTCTGACATGGATGATGCCTGCGCGGCGGAACGACGTTACAATGCCTCCCGCACCACGCCAAGGAGGATGCTTTGAAAGCCCCGAAAACAACGACCATCGCGACGTTCACCGCGCTCGCCCTTGCCGCCGTCTCCGCGGGGCTCTTCGCGCAGCAGCCCGGGTTCAAACGCACGGTTCTGCAACAGCAGAAGCTCTCGGTGGCCGGACGCGAGGCCGTCACCGCCATCGCGGAATTCCAGCCCGGCGGCACCGTCGGCGCTCACACGCACCCCGGCGAGGAAATCGGCTACGTCCTCGAGGGCTCGATCGTGCTCGAGCAGGACGGCAAGTCGGTGACGTTGACGGCCGGCCAGACTTTCTTCATCCCGAACGGCCAGGTGCACAACGCGACGAACAAGGGCTCGTCCACCGCCCGTGTCCTCGCCAACTACGTCGTCGAATCAGGCAAGCCAGTCGCCACCCCCGTCGCGGCGAAATAGATCACGTTAGCCACAGAGACACAGGGGTCACAGGTCTCTGTGCCTCTGTGGCTACGTCGTTTTTTTTCGCAAATTCCACAGTCCCTGCGGCGCGGCGAGAATCGTGGCAATGTAGACCGTCCCGAGAATGAGCAGCCAGCGCTGCGTGTACGTGCTGATGACGTTCTTGAGCAGCACGAGCGCGGCAGCGCCGATCGCGGGACCGATGAGCGTGCCGGGCCCGCCGAGCGTGACCATCAGGAACAGCTCTGAGGACGCCGTGAGATCCAGGTAGGTCGGGCTCACGAAGCCGTTGTAGTACGCCCAGACGACGCCCGCGACGCTGGCAAACAGGCCCGCGATCACGTAGCTCAGGTAGCAGTGCAGCCACGTGTTGAATCCGAGGCTTTTCATGCGCGGCTCGTTTTCCCGGATGCCGCGCAGCGTGAAGCCGAACGGCGAGCGCACGATGAGCGCCATCAGGCCCGCGCACACGGCGAACACGAGGAGCGCGACGTAGTAAAACGGGATCGCGCCGGACACGGGAAGGCCCGCGTGCGCCTCTAGCCGCGGAATCCCCGAGATGCCGTTGTCCCCGCCCGTAACCGGAATCCAGCGATAGCTCACGCCCCACAACACCATCCCCAGCGCGAGCGTGATCATCAGAAAATAGGTATTGCGGACGTGCGACACGAGCAGGCCCAGGCAGGCGCTGAGAATCACCCCGCCGAGGATGCCGCCGGCCACGCAGGCCCAGAACCCCGCGTGATACGTCGTCGACAACACGGCCACCGCGTAGGCCGCCACGCCGAACACGCCCGCATGTCCGAGCGACGGCAGCCCGGTGTATCCGAGCAGGATGTCGAGGCTCATCGCCAGAATGGAAAAGATGACCATCTGCGTCAGCAGCCCCACCCAGTAAGAACTGAGGACGATCGGCGCGGCGAGCAGCAGCACCGCGACAGGAATGAGAACCGGAAGGGCCAGCGCCCGCGCGGCCCTAGGCCCTGCCATAGAGACCAGTCGGCTTGAGGGCGAGCACGATCACCATCGGGGCAAACAGCGTGAAGTACGACAGTTCGGGAACGAGCGCCTTGCCGAAGTTGTCGATGAGCCCGACGATGACGCTGCCGATGAGCGCGCCCTTGAGGCTCCCCATTCCGCCGATGATCACGACGACGAAGGCCAGCGGCAGCAGGTCGAAATCGATGCCGGTGTAGCCGCCGAGGATGGGGCCGCCCATCACGCCGCCGAAGGCGGCCAGTCCCGCTCCGGCGGCAAAGACGCACGCGGAAAGAAGCGCGACGTTGATGCCGGTGCCGCCGGCCATTTCCGGATCGTCGACCGCGGCCCGCAGCCTGGCGCCGATCAGCGTCTTCTCGTTCAGGAACCACAGCAGGATGCCGACGCCGGCGGCCACGGCGATGACGAACAGGCGATACGACGGGAAGACGACGCCCGCGGCGTCGATCGAGCCGCGCAGGGCCGGCGGGTACGGAAGCGTGAACGGATCGCCGCCCCAGATCACGAACACGAGATCACGGCACACCAGCGCGACGCCCATCGTCAGCATCATCTGGGCGAGCGGCTTGCCGGCGAAGCGGCGCAGGAGCAGCGACTGCACGAGAAATCCCGCGGCCGCGACCGCGAGGACGGCGGACAGCGCGCCGAGCAGCAGGCTGCGGCTCCGCGCGACGATCGTCGAGGCGACGTACGCCCCGAGCATGTAGAACGACCCGTGCGCGATGTTGACGATTCTCATCACGCCGAAGACCAGCGTGAGGCCGCTCGCGATCAGGAACAGCAAAGCCGCAGAAAACAGACCGTTCAGCGTTTGCGTCGCCAGGTAGATCACGGCACAGGGTCCAAGAGGTCCAAGGGGTCCCAGAGGTCCGAGGGGTCCCAGAGGTCCGAAGGGTCCAAGAGGTCCGAGTGGTCCGCGGACGCTCGGACCGGACCTCTCGGACCCTTCGGACCTTTCGGACCTTTTGGACCTCTTATTGTTGTCCGCGTCCGCGGCCTGGAGCGGGGGCCGCGCCGCCGGCTGGCGGTGCAGCGGGCGTCAGCGGGGGCTGGGGGCCGAGCACTTTCGTCAGCGCGGTGTACGCGCACAGCTCGTCCTGCGAGCCGCCGCCCACGCCGATCGCCCCGATGAGCTGGTCCTCCACCACGATGGGGAGACCGCCGCCCACGAAGTAGTACGCAAGGCCCTGCGACTTTCCGAGGTCCAGGCGAATCAGCCGCCCGTCGATCGTGCCGAAGCGCTGCGCCACGGCGCTGGACGACGAGCGTGCGTACAGAGCGGTCTTCGCCTTGAGCTGGGCCGTCTCGACGGCGATCGGCAGCTGGCCGTCCATCACCTGCGCGGCAATCGTGTCCCCGTTCGGGGCCAGGACGAACACGGAATATGTCGCGTTGCTCGCCTTGCCGAACTCGACGCACGCGTCCACGAGCGCGCGCGCCGTGTCGGCGTTGATCTGCGTCTTCGTCATGATCCGTTTGGCGGCGTCGCCGGACACGGTCACTTTCGCCAGCGTCGCCGGCGCCTGGGCCAATGCCGGCGCGGCCGACATCACGTACACGGCGCACAGGGCGGTCAGGATCACACTCGTCTTCTTCACCATGTTCGTGGTCTCCTATCTGGTTCGCGCGGATGCCGCGACCGCCACCGGCTCGCTGGCGTCGTAGACGACGCGTCCGCCGACGATCGTCATCACCGACTTGATGTCCTTGATCTGGTCGACCGGCACCGTCAGGTAGTCGCGGTCCAGTACCGCGAGGTCGGCGAGCTTGCCGGGCTGAATCGAGCCGAGGTTGTCCTCCTGGAACAGGAAGAACGCGTTCCGGCGGGTGTGGGCGATCAACGCGTCCTCGCGCGAGATGGTGTTCGACTCGCGGAGCGCGCGGGTGCCGCCGACCATCTTGCCGGTGACGGCCCACCAGAGCGTCGTGAACGGCTGGATCTGGTTCGCCCGGCTGCCGTCGCTGCCGAAGCCCCACATGATGCCGCTGTTCTGAATCGTGCTCAGCTGCGCCATGTCGAGGGCCGCGTCCCCGAACACGGCCTGGTTGATGCCGCCGTTGATCACCGCCCAGGGGTGGACGGCCGCGTACATCCCCAGCTTCTTCATGCGCTCGAGGTGCGACGCGTTGAGCTGGTTGACGTGGGCCAGCGTCCAGCGGAGGTTCCGGATTGGGTACTCTTTGTTGATCTGTTCGATCTGATCGAGAAACGCGTCGATCGTGTCCGTCAGGTTGGCGTGCACGTGGAGGGGCAGGTGCGCTTTCGCGATTTCGGTGGCGATGCGGCGCCACGTCGCGAGCTGGTCAGGCTTCGGATCCGACTTCGGGATGAACATCGGATCGTGCAGCGGCCCGAAGACGCTCTCGCCGTAGAAGATCGAATCGATCCAGTTGTCGCCCTGGAACAGCTTCATCTGGCCGATGCGGGGCAGGAGTTGATCGAGGTTACCGCCGCCGGCGGGCGACGTGATGCAGCCCACGCGGACGCTGAGCTGGCCCTGATCGGCCAGCTTTCGAAACGTCGGCAGCACGTCGGCCTCGCAACCCGCGCTGCCGAACGCCGTGAGGCCCATGCGGTTCAGGTCTTTCATCATCAACCGCGTGCTGGCCTCGATGTCAGGCCCTGACGCGGTCGGCAGCTTCCCCACCAGTTGACGGAACCCGGCTTCGAGCACCCGGCCGGTCGGCTTGCCGGCGGCGTCCTTCACGATCGCGGCGTTCTGAGCCGCCGCGTCGTTGACGCCGAGCAGCTGCAGCGCCCGGCTGTTGAGGAACGCCTCGCGATACGACGCCTGCAGCAGCACGGGGTTGTTGGGCGCGGCCTGATCGAGCTCCTCGCGCGTGAACGGCTTCTTGTCGTCGGCGAACTGCTCGATCGCCCAGCCGCCGAGCGTGTAGATCCACTCGCCCTGGGTTGTCGCGGCCGCCCGCGCACGCACAAGGTCGAGAGCGCGCTTGCGCGTCTCGACGCCGTCCAGGCGCACCTCGTATTGCCATGTCGTCCCTGCCCGCAGCAGGTGCATGTGGTTGTCGATTAACCCGGGTGTGACGGCGCGCCCCCGGAGGTCGATCCGCCGCGTGCCGGGTCCGGCGAGCCGCGTGATGTCCTGATTGCTGCCGACGGCGACAATCCGGTCGCCTTTGATCGCCACCGCTTGCGCAATCGAGAACCGTTCGTCGACGGTGATGATCTTGCCGTTCGACAGGACGAGGTCCGGCGCTGGCTGCTGCGCGTGAACGGCCGCGCCGACACCCATCGCGAGCAGCACCGACCCCACAGCTAGTTTCCATATTCGGCGTGCCATCAATCCCCCTTACTTCACCACCGGTGCATCACGAAGGCACGAAGATCACGAAACTTAGCTTCTCTTCGTGTCCTTCGTGTCTTCGTGATTTACAGCCGCCGCGAGCTATTTGCTCGCTGGCTTGACGAACTTCGCGCCGTCGATCGGGGCGTTGTCCTCCACCTTGATCACCCGCAGCGTCGCCTCGGGCGCGAGCTCCGTGCGCGCGTTGGCCGGGTTCATGTGGATCAGGAACGGAAACTTCACGCCGCTCCCCGTGTCCCGGTAGTCGTCGAAGTCCGTCTGGAACGGGCTGTCGCCGATCGGCGTCGGCAGGACTGTCTGCTTCCGCAGCAGCAGGCCCGTCTGCGTGTCGAAGTACAGCGATTCGGGTCTGTCGCCGGCCGGAACGCCCACGATGAGATACGCGTCGCGGCCGTTCACCTTCTCGATGCCGCGCACCGTCAGCTGGGCGTACTCCTGCTTCAGGTTCAGCGGCTCGTAGAAGTCAGCGGCCCGGGCGGCGCGCCCGACGTCGAGCTTGACCGGTTCCGCCACGCGGCCCGCCTGGTTCTGGGCCCACGCCGTCGTGCCGTCGAACCCTTCCGCGATCGCATACGCCGGCGCGCGGTACGTGGTCACCGCAAGGTTCGGCGCCTTCTGCAACCGCTCGACAGCGGCCGGCGTCGGCACCACGCCGCCCGGCCCGGTCGGGATGTACTGCGTGCCGGTGATGGTCCGGGTCGTGACCTTTCGCAGCGCTTGTTCGCCGCCGAGGGCCTGGACGTACTTCGCCAGGATTTGATCGGCGGTCGGAAGCGCCGGCTTCGGGGTGGTCACGGGCTCGAACACCGGAAACACCGGCGTCGCGGCCGGTGTCGGGTGCCCGTTGTGGCACGTGTTGCAGGTGACCACCTGCTTCCCGCCGAACTGCCGCGTGTTGATGTCGTTCATCATGACGATCATCGCGCGCGCCACTTCCTTCGCGGGCTTCACGTCCTTCTCCCATTCGCGCTCGATATGGCAGTAGATGCAGTCCAGGCCGACGGCGCCCTTCATCAGGTGCATCGACTGGTTCAGTTCGTTGGCCGGCGTCCCACGGAGGGCTTTGATGTTCTTGTAGACCTCCTCGGCCTTCTTGCCTTCATTGGCCGGCGACACCTGGGCGGCGGCCGGCGATGCGATCGCGAGCGCCCCGAGAGCAAAGACGAGAACGGACGCGCAGCTGAGTAAGCGATGCATATGGCACCTATCGTGTGGAGTCGTGAACGATGCGGCCGCCCACCATGGTCATCACGGGCTTGATGTCCTTGATCTGATCCGCGGGGATCGTCAGGTAGTCCCGATCGAGCACGACCAGATCGGCCAGCTTGCCCGGCTGGATCGACCCGAGGACGTCTTCCTGGAACACCAGGAACGCGTTCTTGCGCGTGTGCGCAATCAGCGCGTCCTCGCGGCTGATGGTCTGCCGGATGACCTTCATGCCGCCCGGCATCTTCCCGGTGACGGCGAAATACAGCGTCGTGAACGGCAGGTACTGGTTCGCGGCCGTCCCATCGGTGCCGAATCCCCAGACGATGCCGCTCGATTGAATCGTCGCCAGCGGCGGCATGTCCGAGGCGGCCTCCCCGAAACCCTCGTGCATGATGCCGCCGTTGATCACCGCCCACGGGTGCACGGCCGCGTACATGCCCAGCTTCTTCATGCGCTCGAGTTGCGCCGCGTTGATCTGGTTGATGTGCGCGAGCTCCCAGCGCAGGTTCTTGATTGGGTATTCCCGATTGACGGCTTCGATCTGATCGAGGAACGCGTCGATCGTATCGTGCAGCTCGGCGTGAACGTGAAGCGGCAGCCCCGCCTTCGCGATTTCCATCGCCAGCCGGCGCCAGATCGCCAGCTGATCGGGCGTCGGATTGGATTTCAGCGCGAACATCGGATCGTGCAGCGGCGTGTACACGCTCTCGCCGAACAGCACGTTGTCGATGTAGCTGTCGCCCTGGAACAGCTTCATCTGGCCGATCTGCTGGATGGATCGCTCCACCTGGTCCGGCGCGCCCGCAGCGGCGCCGCCGATGCAGAAGACACGGAGCGGCAGGCGATCCTGCGCCTTCCACTTCTGGAAGATCTCGAGCACGTCGGCGTTGCACCCGGCGACGCCGAACGACGTGAGGCCGGCGCGGTTCATGTCCTTCACGAGCTGGAGGCTGCTCGCCTCGAGCTGTTCGGGCGGCACCTTGGGCAGCCGGGCGGCCACCGGGCGGGTCGCGGCGATGTCGCCTTTGATCACACCGGTCGGCTTCCCCGACGCGTCGCGGATGATAGAGCCCTTCACGAAATCCTTCGGATCGGGCGCGTTGGCTTCGATCCCGAATTCCTTCAGGGCGCGGCTGTTCAGGAAGACCTGGTAGTAGGACTCCTGGAGCGCGACCGGGTTGTCGGGGGCGATCCTGTCCAGTTCGTCGCGCGTGAAGGGTTTGGGATCGTCGGCGAACTGCTGGTGGGCCCAGCCGCCGATATTGAACACCCACCCGCCCGGTCCCTCGGACTTGGCGCGCGCGCGAATCAGGTCGATCGCCTGCCGGCGCGACTCGACGCCGTCGAACCGCAGCTCCTTCGCCCACGTGGTCGCCCCGCGGAGCAGGTGCATGTGGTTGTCGATGAGGCCGGGCGTCACCGTCCGCCCGCCGAGATCGATCCGCCGCGTGCCGGCGCCCGCGAGCTTGCCGAGATCCGCGTTGCTGCCGACGGCGACGATGCGATCGCCGCGGACCGCGACAGCCTGGGCGATCGTGAAGCGCTCGTCGACCGTGACGATCTTCCCGTTCGACAGGATGAGGTCGGGCGGCGCCTGCTGCGCGCGCGGCATCGCCGCGGCGAGCACGAACAGCGACCCGGCCACCGCGAGCAATCTGCCCTTAGTCATAAGCGCCCCAGCCCCCAGCCCCTAGCCCCCAACCTCTAACCTCTAACCTCGTGATCCAGGATGATCTTCATCCGCGGGCCGCTCTCGCCACCCAGCATGCCGATCGCGTCTTGGAGCTCGGTGAGCGGGAACACGTTGCTGACGAGCGGACCCAGCCTGACCTGCCCGCTCTCGACGAGCGCGATGGCGGCCGGGTAGTCCTCGCTCTTTGCGACGCGGGCGCTGATAAGCGCGAGCTCCTTGAA
Organism: uncultured Acidobacteriota bacterium; assembly: GCA_963712905.1. Taxonomy (GTDB): domain Bacteria; phylum Acidobacteriota; class Vicinamibacteria; order Vicinamibacterales; family CAVVIG01; genus CAVQJU01. The sequence continues at coordinate 62,635 of CAVQJU010000012.1, forward strand.
ATACAGGTCGTAGAACGGCAGCGCGCCTTCCTTGGCCGTGATGATGCCGAACAACAGAAGACGGCCGCCCGATCGGGCCATGTGCACGCAGGAGGCGACCGACGGCAGGAACCCTGTCGTTTCGATCACAGCATCGGCGCCGCGGCCATCGGTGAGCTCGCGGACGCGCTCGATGGCTCCCTCTCCACCGGGAATGGTGAAGTCGGCGCCGAGCGTTTCCGCCAGCGCCCGCTTGTCGGCGCTGCGCGTGACCCCGATCACCGGGTTTGCGCCGCGCGCCTTGGCCAGCTGCACGTGCAGCTGCCCCGTCACGCCGAGGCCGAACACGACGACCGCCTCGCCGGGAAAGATGTCGATCTGCCGCTGCGCGTGGAGGCAGGTCGTGAGCACCTGGATGAGCGGCGCGTCGCGGCTGTCGATCGACTCCGGCAGCGGAAACACGTGGCTGGCCGGCGCGCTGACGTAGTCGGCGAAGCCGCCGTTGGTGTCGCGGCCGATCAGCATGCCGCTCGGGCACAGGTGGGTCTGGCCGATTCGGCAGTGGAAGCAGACGCCGCAGTACAGCTCCGGGTCCACGATGACGCGTGTGCCGCTTCCGAGCCGCCCGGCGCCGGCGTCGGCGACTTCACCGGCCATCTCGTGCCCCATCACGCGCGGATACCCGACCGGAATCGCGCCGCTGTAGATCTTGTAGTCCGTGCCGCAGATGCCGCTGTGCGTCATGCGGACGAGGACGTCCCCAGCGTCCGGCCTGGGTGCCGGCACTTCGGCCGATTCCAATGCCATCGGCCCCGTCAGCACCATGGCTCTCACGCCAATGCCTCCGGGTTCACCGGATTCTTCGGCGGCCTTCCGGTCAGCACCGCCACCACTTCTTCCGCGGCCTTGCGCTGCAGCTCGAGCAGCGACTCCTCGGAGTAGAAGCTGGTGTGCGGCGTGATGATCACGTTGTCGCGGCCGAGCAGCGGCGATCCGACGGGCGGCTCCTGCGGCATCACGTCGAGCGCCGCGCCGGCCAGCCGTTTCGCGTCGAGCGCCTCGGCCAGCGCCTGCTCGTCGACGATCGGTCCGCGGGCGGTATTGACCAGGTACGCCGTGGGCTTCATCTGCCTGAACGCCTCGGCGCCAAACAACCCGCGCGTCTCAGGCATCAGCGGCGTGTGAATCGAGATGTAGTCCGAACGCGCCAGCAGCTGCGCGAAGTCGACGCTCTCGACTCCCTCGCGCGCAAACACGTCGCGCGGCACGAACGGGTCGTGCGCGATCACGCTGAGGCCGAACGCCTTCGCCTTCGGCGCGACGAGCTGCGGAATCCGGCCGAAACCGACCAGCCCCAGCACGCTGCCCCGCAGCCGGCGGATCGGCACGACGGCCGGCATCTCCCAGCGCCCGGCGTGCACCTGCGCGTTCGACAGCGTGATCTTGCGCGCCGCGGCGAGCAGCAGCGCCATGGCGTGATCGGACACCTCGTCGATGCAGTAGTCGGGCACTTTCGTGACGACGATCTTCTTCGCGGTGGCCGCGGCGAGATCGACGTTGTCCACGCCGATGCCGAAGCGCGAGATGATCCGGCAGCGGGTCATCTGCCCGATCATGTCGGCCGTGATCTTCGCGTAGGTGACCAGGAGCGCGTCCGCGCCGGCCGCGATCTTCAGGATCTCTTCCGGCGTGGCCTGCGGCGCCAGCTGAAGGTCGGCGCCGATGGCCGACAGGACACTGCGCGCGGTATCGAGGTTCGGGAAAACAGAGTCGGCGACGGCAACAAGCACGGGGGGATTATATGCCGTAGCGTCCGCCTTCAGGCGGACGGTCGGCCTCCGCCGTCCGGCTAAAGCCGGACGCTACACACGAGGGCGGCGGCGCGATTTCGGCAGCAGCGGCGCGGCGGCCGCGGAATCGTCCATGGGGAGCTGGAAGCGTCGGATGCCGTCGTACGAGTGCAGGGCGCCGGCCACGGCGCCGGCCGTCGCCACGCAGCCGATCTCGCCGACGCCCTTCGCGCCGTAGCCGCCGACCTCGTCCGGCACTTCGATCAGGATGACGTCCACCGGCGGCATGTGCTTCGCGCGCACGATGCCCATGTCGCGCAGCGTCAGCGAGTCCGGACGCCCGCCCGTCGACGGGAAGTCCTCCGACAGCGCGTACCCGAGTCCCATGTGGACGCCGCCTTCCATCTGCTCGGCGCACAGCCTCGGGTTGATCGCGCGGCCGACGTCGTTCGCGACCAGCACCCGCTCGAGCGTGCCCTTCTCGTCGAGGATCACCACCTGCGCCGCGTAGCTGAACGTCAGGTGCGTCGTCGGGTTCAGGACCGACTCCGGCGTGCCGGGCCGCGTCGTGAAGTTGTAGACGCACTCGCCGTAGTACTCGCGGCCGACCAGTTGATCCAGAGACGACGTCTTCAGATCGGCGACCAGTTGCTGCGCGGCCCGCTGCGCCGCCGCGCAGCTCAACGTCGTCGCGCGCGACGCCCAGGTCTCGCCGCACTTCTCGCCCAGCTCGTTGTCCCAGCGGATCGTCATCATGTCGGCCGGGAAACCGGTTTCCTCGCACACCGCCTGGATCGTCGCGGTGTAGACGCCCTGCCCCATTTCCGTGTAGCCGTTCAGGATTTCGATCCGGGCCTGGCGCGCCGGAGCCGAAGGCGTAGGCGGGGAAGCAACGACACGGAGACGGATGTAGCCGCCTTCGATCGTGCCGTTGCCGAGGCCGGTGCTCTTGATGCCGCAGCCGATGCCCTTGTACTTCGCGTTCTTGTACACGCCCTTGACCGACTCGAGCGTCTCGCGGATGCCGCGAACGCTCTCGCGCATGATCTGGCCGGTGCCGAACGCGTCGCCGGGGTTGAGGATGTTGCGGTCGCGGATGTCCCAGCCGTCGACGCCGACGCGCTCGGCGAGGATGTCCATCACGCCTTCCATCGCGAACTGGGCCTGGTTGCTGCCGAAGCCGCGCATCGCGCCCGCGTTCGGGTTGTTGGTGTAGACGGCCTTCGCCTCGACGTCGACGTTGGGAATGCGGTACACGCCCGTCGAATGGCACGCGGCGCGAAGCGCGCACTTCGCGCTCGTCGTGTGGTAGCCGCCGGCGTCCGCGACGATACGCGACCGGAGCGCGAGCAGCCGGCCCTGCTCGTCGGCGCCGACCGTCAGCGTGACCGTCATCGCGTGGCGCTTGACGTGGTGCTGCGTGGACTGCGGGCGCGTGAGCACCGTCTTGACCGGCCGGTTGAGCAGATGCGCGGCGATCGCGGTCTGCCCCTGAATCGACAGTTCCTCTTTCGCGCCGAACGCGCCGCCGCTCGCGGCCAGCGCAATCTCGACGCGCGCCGGATCGAGGTTCAGGAGCCTGGCGATCTGCGCGTGGTCGTAGACGGAGCCCTGGCTCTGCGTGTGGACCTTGAGGACGCCGTCGGGCTGCGGCACGGCCAGGCACGACTTCGGGCTCGAGGAACGCGATGTCGATCGGCTGCGTGTCGAACGTCGCCTCGATGACGTGGGCAGAGGCCGCCAGCGCCGCGTCCACGTCGCCCCGCGAAAAGGCGGTCGTCGGCTGGAGCACGTTCGACGCTCTCGGCGCGAAGGTCTCCGCCGAGTGCACCAGCGGGGCGCCGGGCGCCAGCGCGTCGACCGTGGAGGTGATCGGCTCGAGCACCTCGTAGTCGACCTTCACCTGCGCCGCCGCGCGGCGCGCGTGGAACGGCGTGTCGGCCACGACCATGGCGAGGAAGTCGGCGACGCAGCAGGTCAGCTCGCCTTCGGCCACGAAGACGGGCTGGTCGGGATCGTTCAGGCCGGTCCCGCGGTTTCCGGGAACATCGGCGGCCGTCAGCACGCGGACGACGCCGGGCATCGCCGCGGCGTCGCCGGTGTGGATCTTCAGCACCTTCGCGCGCGGGTGCTCGGTGAGCACCATCGCGCCGTGCAGCATCCCGGGCACGCGCATGTCGTCGACGAACGGGATCTCGCCGAGCGCCTGCTCGAGCCCGCCGTGCCGCGGGATCGATCGTCCGACGCCATCGTCTGATTGCCGTGGCCGTTGCGCACGAACGCCGGGTTGCGGCTGCAGGCCGAACTCTTCGCCGAAATACGAATGGCGGCGCGGCTCCGCGCTCGGCAGGACGCCGCCGTTCCGGCACGCCTCGCCGGCCGTCTGAATCGAATCGAGAATCCGCCCGTAGCCGGTGCACCGGCACAGGTGGCCGTCGAGCGCCTTCGCCACCGCGGCGCGATCGCCGGTCTTCCCGTGCTGCATCAGCGACGCCGCGCGCACGATGATCCCGGGAATGCAGAAGCCGCACTGAACGCCGCCCTCGAGCAGGAACGCTTCGCTCAGGATGCGCCGCGTCTCGGCGGGAAGGCCCTCGACCGTGACGACGTCCTTCCCCTGCATCTGCTCGGGCTTGCGGAGGCACGACAGGCCGGGTGGCCGTCGACCATGACCAGGCAGCAGCCGCAGGTGCCTTCCGGCGCGCAGCCGTCCTTGACCGACACGACGCCGCATTCCTCGCGAAGCACCTCGAGGAAATGCATCCCCGGCTCGTATGAGGCCTCGACGGCTTTCCCGTTTAGATTGAACGTGATCCTGGGCATCGGCCTACCCTCGATGGTATCATCCCGCGGTTACGGAGGCCCCAATGGATCAACCCTGGAAAACCGACAAATGGTTCACCAGCCCCTGGTGTTACCTGCCCGAAGTCCGGAAAAACGATACGTTCGCCCCCAAGATCAAGATTCACGACGTCACGCTGCGCGACGGCGAGCAGCAGACGGCCGTGGTGTTCCGCCGCGAGGAAAAGGTCGCCATCGCGAAGCAGCTCGATGCGCTCGGCATCCACCGCATCGAGGCCGGCATGCCGGCCGTGTCGCCGCAGGACAAGGCCGCCATTGCCGACATCGCCGCGCTGGGTCTGAAGGCCGAGGTCTTCGCCTTCTCGCGCTGCATCCCCGAAGAGATCAAGGTCGTCAAGGAAGTCGGCTGCAAGGGCGTCGTCGTCGAGATCCCCGCCAGCGACCACATGATCAAGAACGCCTACGGCTGGAGCGTCGACCGCGCCATGAAGTCGTCGATCGACACGACGCTGGCGGCGAAAGAAGCGGGCCTCTACACGGTGTTCTTCACCATCGACGCGACGCGGACCGAACTCAACCGGTTCCTGGACATCGTCGATCAGGTGGCGACCGAAGGCCACATGGACGCGCTGACGATGGCCGACACGGTGGGCGTGTGCACGCCGGACGCCGTCGAGCTACGCGGTGAGAAAGTCATCGACCGGCTGAAGAAGCCCGTCGAGATTCACTGCCATCAGGACTTCGGGCTCGGCGTCGCGAACACGATCGCCGCGCTCGCCGCCGGCGCGTCCGTGGCCCACACCACCGTCACGGGCCTCGGCGAACGGGCCGGCAACGTGCCGATGGAAGACGTCGTGATGTCGCTGCTCTGCCTGAACGGGATCGACCTCGGCATCCACACCGAGAAGTTCTGCGAGGTCTCGAAGTTCGTGATGGACCTGGCGAAGGTCACGCAGCCGCCGAACCGTCCGATCGTCGGCGAGAAGCTCTACGAGGTGGAATCCGGGATCATCGCCGGCTGGGTGCGCATGGCGCGCAAAGAGCACCCGCTCGAGTTCGTGCCGTTCACGCCGGAACTGGTCGGCCAGAAGCCGGTGAACATCGTGCTCGGCAAGAACAGCGGGCCGCCCTCGATGGAAGAATGGTGCGAGAAGCTCGGCGTCAAGGCCACCGACGAACAGCGGATGGCGATGCTGCAGCAGGTGAAGGCGAAGTCGTTCGAGAAAAAAGATCTCCTGACGGCGGACGAGTTCAAGGACATCGTCAACCGCGTGCTGCAGAAGACGTCATCGCCTGCGCTCGCCTAGCTGAGGAGGATGCCGATGCAGGTCGCACGCCGCCTGCTCACCGCGATCGCCGCCGGCGCTCTCGCCGCCGGCGCGATCGTTCCGCTCGCGGGCCAGAAACCCGCCCCCGCGCCGCGGACGGCCGCCGGCAAGGTGGATTTCTCGGGCATCTGGAGCCCCGACCGGACCTTCATCTACGACCTCAACGACGCGCTCCCCAAGGGCGAGCTGCTGCCGCTTCAGCCCTGGGCCGAAAAACTCGCGCGCGAGCGGCTGTCGAAGGACGACCCCGAGGCGCTGTGCCTGCCGACCGGCGTGCCCCGCCAGGCTCCGTATCCCTGGCGGATCCTGCAAACCGGGACGCACATGTTCTTCCTGTTCGAAGGAAACATTCACAGCTATCGCCAGATCTTCCTCGACGGCCGGAAACACCCCGAGGATCCGGATCCCACGTGGTACGGGCACTCGACCGCCCACTGGGAGGGCGACACGCTCGTCGTGGACTCGGTGGGGTTCAACGACCGCTTCTGGTTCGACTTCGCCGGACATCCGCACACCGAGAAGCTGCACGTCGTCGAACGCTACCGCCGGCCTGACTTCGATCACCTCGACTACGACATCACGGTCGAGGATCCGGGCGCGTACACCCGGCCGTTCACGCTGCACGGCCACTCCGCCTATCAGCACAAGGACGAGCTGATGGAGTACATCTGCAACGAGAACAACAAAGACGTCGCCCACATCGTCGGCAAGGATCCGCGCAACCGGTACGCAAAACCCTAACTGGTCCCTGGTCCTTGGGTCTTAGGCCTTAGTCCGTCCTCGGTCCGTGGTCCGTCCTCGGTCCGTGGTCCGTCCTCGGTCCGAGGTCCGACCGTTGTCCTCGAGTGTCGTGGGGGCGGTGAAATGCCGCCGCGCGTTTTGCCGCTTCAGGACCAGGGACAAAGGACTGCGGACGGACCAAGGACCCTGGACGGACCAAGAACCAAGACCCAAGGACCACGGACTAGATGCCTTCAACGACAACCGTCTCGACGACTCCACCGGCGATTCGGTGCACCGAGGCGGCCTGGTACTCGGGGGACTGAAAGCACGCCACGCCCTGCTCGAGCGTCGGGAACTCGATCACCACATACCGCTCGAACGTGTGCGGGCCCGCCATGATCTGATGGCGGCCCCCGCGCGCAAGGATCCGCCCTCCGTGCTTGCTCACGATGGCCGGCACCTGATCGGTGTACTTCTTGTAGACGACGGGGTCCGTGACGTGCGAGCGGGCAATCCAGTACGCGGCCATAGGGCGGCTCCTGTTCAGTAGATTGAACCCTGTCTGGCAGTCAGTCCTGAGTCCTTGGGCCCTGGTTCCTGGTCCGTCCTGGGTCCATAGTCCAGTCCGCGTCACGAACCGGCTCGGTGGACCAGGGACCTCGGACAACGGACGGACCCAGGACCAAGAACCAAGGCCCAGGGACCACTGCGCGTTGACGGTTGTCGGCGCGGAGCCTAGACTACGCCAGCTTCAACAGAATGGGGAATTTCACCCGGCGAACGTTTTTGGGAAGCGCTTTGATCGGAGCGCTCACAAGCCGAGCGCGCGCGGCTGCGGACTATTCCTTCATCCAGTATCACAACCAGACCGCCGCCAGCCCGCTGCATCGCCGGCTCGTCGAGATGTGGACGGCGATCGGCGTTGAAACGAACGGGCGCGCCGCCGCGCAGGTGTTTCCGAACAACAACGGCATCAGCGGCAGCGACCCGGCGGCCTTGCGCGCGCTCATGTCGGGCGAGATCCAGTTCTTCACGCTGATGGGCGGCATTCTCGGCACGGTCGTGCCGGCGGCCGAAGTCCAGCAGGTGCCGTTCGCCTTCAGGTCGGCCAGCCACGCCCACCAGGCGATGGACGGCCCCCTCGGCGCTTATCTGCGCGAAGAAATGGCCGCAAAGGGCCTCGTCGGGTTCGCGGTCGGCGCGTTCGACAACGGGATGCGGCAGATCGCGGGCACGAAACGGCCGATCCTGCGTCCAAACGATCTAGCCGGGATTCGCATGCGGGTCCCCGCGGGACAGATGGTGGCCGACACGTTCAGGGCGCTCGGCGCGGAACCGATCACGATCAACAGCGACGGCATCTACGCGGCGCTCGAGAGCGGCCGGGTCGATGCGCAGGAGAACCCGCTGGCCCTCATGGAGTTGTTCAAGCTCGACGAGGTCGTGAAGTACGTGAGCATGACGAACCACATGTGGTCGGGCTTCAACCTGCTGGCGCACCAGCCGACGTGGGCGCGTCTGCCGGCCGATGTCCGGGCCGTCGTGGAGCGCACCATCGCGAAGCACGTACGTCTGCAGCGGCGGGACCAGGCCGCCCTGAACGCCTCGGCCCGCACCAGGATGGAAAAGCGCGGGCTCGCGTTCAACGAGATCGACACGGCGGCGTTCCGGTCGCAGCTGGCCGGCGTCTATGCCGACTGGAAGAATCGGCTCGGCAGCAAGTGCTGGTCGCTGCTCCAAGCCGTTGGCTTACACTAATATCGCATTGCAGCCGTAGGGCGGCCCTTTCAGGGCCGCCCCCGCGGGGCTGAAAGCCCCGCGCTACCGGGTTGCCGGGCGCCCAAGAGGATGTTGATGATGATGCAGACTCACCGGAACAGAATCGCCATGGCCACGGCAGTGGCGGTGTTGATGGCGGCCGCGTCGGCCTCGGCGCAGTGGAAGGGCGTTCGCACGACGGGGCCACGCCTCACGGACGGCAAAGTGAACCTCGACGGGCCCATGCCCCGTACGCCGGACGGCAAGCCGGATCTCTCCGGCGTCTGGCTGACGCGCGGCATCTACATCGGCGACATCGCGAAGGACCTCAAGGAACCGGTGCCGATGCAGCCATGGGCGGCGGAACTGTACAAGCACCGGCGCGACACGGAGAGCAAGGAAGACCCGACCGGATGGTGCGTCGTCGGGGGCGTTCCGCGCTCAACCGCCGTGCCCTACCCGTTCAAGATCATCAACACGACCGGCATGGTGGTCATCCTCTACGAAGCGGTGCACTCGTACCGGCAGATCTTCACCGACGGCCGCGAGATCCCGAAGGATCCCAACCCTAATTGGTTCGGATACTCGGTCGGCAAATGGGAAGGCGACACGTTCGTGGCGACATCCATCGGCTTCAACGACAACGTGTGGCTGGACAACTTCGGCCATCCGGCTGGTGAAAGCCTCAAGGTCACCGAACGGTTCCGGCGCAAGGACTTCGGCCACCTGGACGTGGAAATCACGATCGACGATCCGAAAACCTACACGAAGCCGTGGACGGTGACGCTGCCGCTCGTCTACCAGCCCGACAGCGAGCTGATCGAGTACATGTGCACGGAGAACAACAAGGACGTTCCGCACCTGGTTGGCAAGTAAGGCGCGCTCCGGCATACCGAACGTGAGACGCCTGACGAAGTGGTCCGCGTCTCTCCTCTTTGCGGCGCGTCTGAGCGCCGCCGCGCCCGCGCCCACGGCGGATATCGACGTCCTCCACTACGCGCTGACGGTCACGCCTGACTTCGAGAGGCGCTCGATCTCAGGCGAGACGCACATCTCGTTCAGGAGCCAGCGCGACGCGCTCGCCGAAATCAGGTTTTCCGCCAATTCGCTGACCATTGACCGCGCGACGATGAAGGGGCAGCCCGTTCGCGTGTCGCGCGGCAGCGAAGACATCGTCATGACCCTTCCCCAGACGCTTGCCCGCGGGCAGGAGGGCACGCTGACGATTGCCTTCCACGGCGTCCCGGCCCGGGGACTCGTATTCGGCCCACGGTCCGTCTACACGAGCTACTTCACGTGCGACTGGATGTTCTGCGCGCAGGACCGCCCGGGAGACAAGGCGACCATCGACCTGACCGTCGTGGTGCCGAAGGGCATGACGTCGGTCGGTGTGGGCGCGCGCGGCGCGGTCGCGCCGGCCGGGGCCGGCCCTGGAGACTTCGAAGCGCACACGTCGCACGAGACGCGGCCGTACTCGAGCTACGTCTACGGGTTCGCTGCCGGCGATTTCCACGTCGTGTCGGAGCGCCAGGGGAACGTGGAGCTCGTTTATCTCAGCGAAACGGCGCCGCCGGAGCGGTTGCGGGCGCTCTTTGCGAGCACGGGCACCATGGTGCGCTTTTTCGAGGAGAAGGCCGGCGTCGGTCTGCCGCACGGGCGCTACGTCCAGGTGCACGCTCCTGGAACCGCGGCGCAGGAAGCCGACGCGTTCTCCGTCGTCGGCGACGACATGGTGTCGCCGATCCTCGGCAATCCGCAGGAGGACTGGGTCATCGCCCACGAGCTCGCCCATCAATGGTGGGGCAACCTCGTGACCTGCGCCGACTGGAACGAATTCTGGCTGAACGAGGGCATCACGACGTTCATGATGGCGGCGTGGAAGGAACACCGCTGGGGACGCGCGAGCTACGACCGCGAGATGGAGCTGGCGCGGCAGCGCGTGGATGCGGCGGCGAAGGCCGGGACCAGCGTGCCGCTCACGTCCTCCGGACCGTTCCCGTCGCTGTCCGCCCGGCGCGCGATCGCGTACTCGAAGGGCGCGCTCTTCATGGACCGCCTGCGGCGGGAACTCGGGGAAGAGAAGTTCTGGGCCGGACTCCGGTCGTTCACACGATCGTACGCGGGAACAACAGTCGTCAGCCGCGACTTTCAACGCGCATTCGAACGTGCGAGCGGCCGCGACCTGACCGCGCTTTTCAACGAGTGGGTCTACTAGAAGTGATGCGTTGATTTCTCGTTCTCGGCGCAGACAAACTCGATGAGGTCGGTGTCGAGCATGATCGACTGATCGATTTTCACCGTCCAGGGCTTCGTGTACGCCTTGGGATCGTCCACCGTGATTTCGATCTCGAGGTTGCCGTAGTTCAGCCGCCGGAAGCGCTCGGTCCACTTCGCCGCGTCCGTGAGCGGCGCGCCGTTGATGTCGAGCCACCCGCCGTCGCGGAACCCGGTCGTCTGCACGACGAGGGTGTCGCCTTCCCACCGGCCCGTCGAGTAGCCGTACCACCACGGCTGCGGATCGTTTGACGGCAGCGGCCGGCCGTCCGTGAAAATCTGCCGGATGCCGGCGTTGCCTTCGTACAGCATCACAATCGACCGCGGTGACTGGATGATCTGCCTGGGCTGCGGGTGGTTGTGCATCTGCATCAGGCCCATCGGCAGGCAGTGCGCGTCGGGGTTGTCCTTGCCGTTCTCGTCCATCCGCTTCTTGCGAAGCTCGAACGCCCACGGCTGCAGCGGCAGCGGTTCCTTCATTCCCCAGCCGATGTCCCAGAACTGATTGTTCCGCGGCGGAATCGAACCGTCGGCGTTCGGCGCTCCGGCCGTGCCGGCGACGCCAGGCCCGCCGCCCGGAGGCGGCGCGCCGGCTCCGAAGCCGCGCACGTTGCGCCACAAGCCCGACAGGTCGGGCTTGCCATCGGCTGTCCGCGGGGCCGGCGCCAGCAGGTTGGGCTTCCCGTCGGGTGTTCGGGGCACGCCGGCCGTCGGGTAGGACGGCCACTGGGCCAGGAGCGGCGGGAGCGAAGCAGAGACCGCGGCCGAGATCGCCAGGGCGCACGCCGTCTTGACCCACCCGTTCATGCGAGGCCTCCGGGGACAAAATAGAGTGTAAAGTTCAAAGTGCAAAGCGAAAAGATGGGGAGGATGGCGATGCGTGCTCTGACAATCGCAGCCCAGGCAGTGGCCCTGACGTTAGGGATAGGCGCAACGGCGTCGGCGCAATGGCTCAGCCACCCGACCGCCGACATCCCGCGCCTGCCTGACGGCAAGCCGAACTTAGCGGCGCCCGCTCCGAGGACGCCGGACGGCAAACCCCAGCTCGCGGGGCTCTGGCGGCCCTCCCCCGGACTGACCGGCGACATCGCGCGCAGCCTCAAGCCCGGCGAGAAACCGAGCGAGGTCCCTTTCCAGCCGTGGGCCGAGGCGCTCTACAAGGAGCGCCGCGCCAACAACAGCAAGGACGACCCCACCGCCAATTGCATCGTCGGCGGCGTGCCCCGGTCGGATCTGGTCGGCTACCCGTTCAAGATCCTCCAGGTGCCCGGCACGGTCGTCATCCTGTACGAGGCCGTCCACTCGTACCGCCAGATCTTCACCGACGGGCGGAAGCTCCCCGCTAACCCGCAGCCGACCTGGTTCGGCTACTCGGTCGGCCACTGGGAAGGAGACGTGCTCGTCGTCGAGACCACGGGATTCAACGATCAGGGCTGGCTGGATAACGCGGGAAAGCCCGCCACCGATCAGCTGCGCGTCACGGAGCGGTTCGTCCGAAAGGACTTCGGGAACCTGGACATCCAGATCACGATCGACGACCCGAAGGCATACACGAAACCGTGGACCGTCACGCAGCCGCTCGCGTTCCAGGCCGACACCGAGCTCCTGGAATACATCTGCAACGAGAACAACAAGTACTTCGAGCTGGTGAAGGATTACCGGAAAGACATTCCGACGCGCCCGTAGCGGCCGGCTACAGCCGACCGTGACGTCCACCTGAAGGCGGACGCTACTTTTTCCCGGGTTCGGCGGGTTTCGCGAATCGGGCAGGTGAAATCGCGACGTTCGGACGCAGTTCGCTCAGCTCGATCGTGAACCGTCCGTCCAGCCACGTGTAGGTCCACTTGAACGGCAGCTTCACGTTGATCACTCCGGGGGCCCCTCCCCCCCGGACGATCACTCCGGGGGCCCCTGTCCCCTGGACGGCGACGTCGCGGTAGTCCGAGTAGTCGGTCTGCATCGGGATGCGGCCGACGACGGAGTCCGCGTAGCGAACCAGTCGCGTCAGCAGCCCCGATTCCTTGTCGAAGTAGAAGGTCGCCATCCCGCGTCCCGGCCCGGTGCCCTGCACGACCTGCACGTCCCGGTCGTCGATTGTCGTGGGCAGGCCGGCGCGCCACGTCGGGAACGATTGCTTGATGCGAGCGGGAAAGGTCACCTCGGCCTCGATCCTCGCGGCCTGCAGATCCCCGCCGGTCAGCGCCTGCACGGTCACCGGGCGCTCGGTGATCGGCGCGGCGAGCCACGCCGCGCCGCTGCCGTAGACGGTGCTGCTGTCGCCGTCCGAGCCGTGAACGATCGTGGCGCGCTGCCTTGGCGCCCTGGCGTACACGTCCACCTGGCGCTTCTCCGGATCGCCGTAGCCCTGATACGTGCCCTTCGCGGCGAAGCTGGTGAGCTTCGCCAGGTTCTCGCTTCCTCCGAGGGCCTTGATGTACTGATCGAGAATCGAGTCCGCGGACGTCCCCTGAGCCGGCACGACCACGTCTTCCTCTTCGTCGAGAGGGCCGCCGCCGTACAGCTTCGCGAGGCTCGCGGTCACCAGCGGCCGATTGCCGCCGCGATGACACGTATAGCAGGTGACCACCTGCCGCCCGCCGAAGTTCGTCTTGTTGATGCCCTCGACCATCGTGAACATGCGGCGGGCGATCCGCTTGCGCGCGTTGTCGTCGGCGTACTTCGCCCAGTTGCCGTTGCTCTCGTTGACGTGGCAGAACGTGCAGTCCGCGCCGAGCGACGCGGTGAAGAACCCCATCGTCTCCATGAACTGGTTGACGGTCGTGCCCTTGATGACCTGGAGATTCTTGAAGACGGCATCCGCCATCGGCGCGGCCGGTGCGGCCGGGGCAGCCGTTACAGGCGGTGCCGCCGGCAAAGGCGGCGTTTGCGCGCCCGCCACCGCAGGCCTGAAGGCCTGTACGGCTTCCAGACCGGCCAGCATGGCCACGACGACGAGAGCCAGTCCGCGCGGCACGTCTACTTGGGGGCCGCTGCGCCGACGGCAGGCTTCGCCGTGTTGTCGAAGAACTGCTGGTTCTCGCGCACCGAGCAGATCTGCTGGTAGCGCAGGAAGCCCGTGTCGGACACCGTGAAGTTCCTGTGGGAGTTCCAGGGCTTGGTGTACGCACCCGGATCGTCAATCACCATGTCGAGCTCGAGCGTCTTCTGGTCCACGCGCTTGTAGCGCTCGGTCAGATGCAGCTGCTCGGTGTGCGGGTGGCCCATCTGATCGAGCCACGTCCTGTCGTTGAAGCCGATGGTGTCCACGACCAGCGTGTCGCCGTTCTCGTAGTGGCCGATCGAGTGCCCCCACCACTGCGGATCCGGATCGGCCGGGTGCTTCCCGTTCAGCCACACGACCCGGAAGAACGGGCCGAGCTCGTACAGGATGTAGACGGCCTCGGGCGTCTGGACGAACTTCGTCTTCACCGGCCACAGGTAGATATGCGGGACGCCCGGCGGCTCGCAGTAGATGACCTGCGGGTCCGTCGTGACATCGAATTGCGAGTTTGGGCCCGTGGACGGCTTCTCGGACAGCGTCTTCGCGCGCGCCCACGGCTGATACGGAATGTCCGTCTCGTTCCCTCGATTCCGCCCGCCCATATCGGAGATACTGAGGCTCTGGCCGAAGCCGCCGCGAGAGCGGTCGGACGTCCAGTCGCCGGAGAGGTCCGGTACCTTCGCGCCCTGCGCGATCAGGCCACGCGAACCGGCCGCCGCAGCCCCCATCAGCAGCAGCGCTGCGAGCGACGCTTTCAAAAGACGTCCCATGGCCAGCCTCCTCTGAGCTACTTCGCCGGTGCGGGCGCGGGCGCCGCGGCACGCGGCGCGTCATACGCGGTCAACTCGGTCCCATTCGGCAGGACGATTCTGTTCAGCGTCCCGACGTTCGAACCGTTCTTGGCGGCGAAGATGTACATCGTCACTTTTTCGCCGACGGGAATCGACTTCCGGGTCCATCCGCGTTCGAGCATGACGAGCGGCGGCTCGGTGTAGGCGACCCACTGGACGACCTTGCCGGCCGCGTCGGTCACATCGATCGCCACCTCGTTGTGAGGGTTGCCCCAGTAGAACTTCGCGACGGTCCCCTTCAACTCGACCGCCTTCGTCATGTCGTACAGGTTCGCCCCGTGGTGCGCGAACGCCCTGGCCGAGGCCAGGAGTCCAACCACCGTCATCGCGATCACCAGCGTACGGGTGAGTTTTAACACGGCCATCTCCTTTGCTCGCTCATTCTACTTGCTCGCAGGCGGCCTCGCGAACCTGGCCGCGTCGACCGGCACGTTCGCCCGGACTTCCGTCAACTCGAAGGTCGACCGCCCGTTCAGCCAGGAGACGGTCCAGCGAAACGGCATCTTCACGCCCGAGACCTCGCGGTAGTCCGAGTAGTCCACCTGCGTGACGATGCGGCCGACCGGCGACTCGGAGAACCGGATCAGGCGCACCAGCAGACCGGATTCGGCGTCGAAGCACAGCGTGGCCGTTGCGCCGTTCGCTGTATTACCTTGAACGACCATGACCTCGCGATCGCCAAGCACGGCCGGCGCACCGACCCGCCATTTCGTCAGCGCCTGCTTGATGCGCGACGGGAACCACAATTCGACTTCCAGCTTGACGCCGTCCAGTTCCTGGCCGGTGATTGGAAACACCGGCATCGGCTTTTCGACATCCGGCGCGGCGATCCAGCCTTCGCGGCCATCGTACGTCGTCGTGCTGTCGCCCGACAGGGTGTGCACGACGGTGGATCGCTGGCCGGGCGCCTTTGCGAAGATCTCGACGGCGCTCTTGTCCTGGTCGTCGAACCCGCGGTAGGCACCCTTTGCCGCGAACGCGGTGATCGCGGAGAGCTTGCCGGCACCGCCGACCGCCTGGAGATACTTGTCGAGCACGCGTTCTGCCGGCGGCTGTCCCGGCGCCTGCGTGATCGGCTCGCCAGGCTCGTCGGGCGGCGGCGTGCCATACAGCAGCGCCAGGCTCGGCTGGACGTTGGGCCGGCTGTTGCCGCGGTGGCAGGTATTGCACGTGACGACCTGCCGCCCGCCAAAGCTGGTGCGGTTGAGCGCCGTGACCATCTGCATCATGCGGCGAGACGTCTGCTTCTTCGGGTTGTCGTCGGCGTACCTGGCCCAGTCGCCGCCGCTCTCGTCCACGTGGCAATCGGTGCAGTTCAGGCCGAGGGATGCGGCGAAGAATCCCATCGTGGCCATGAACTGGTCGACGGGAATGCCCTTGAGGATCTGGACGTTCTTGAAAACCTCTTCCGCCATGGGCGGGCGCGGCGACGGTGCCTGGCCACCCGCCCACGCGGCGCCGAGCAGCCACGCCACCGCGGTCACGCCGAGCTTCTTCATTTCCAGCTGTCCATCGCCTTTCGCTGGAGCGACTCGGGGCCCATCTCCGCGAGCTCGATACGCAGGCCGTTCGGATCGGTGACATTGGCCAGGATAGCGTGCGAGAACGCGCTCGGCGCGCCCGGGTCGGTCGCCATCGCGCCGCGTGTCTTGTACGTCGCGACCGTGTTCTTGATGTTCGGCGCTTCAAGGCCGAAGTGGCTGATGCCGGCGGGACGCTGTGCGTTCGCCTGCTGCAGCTCGAGGAACGTCGTCTTGCTGATCTGCAGGTAGATGGCGGTCGGGTTGCCCTGCGGATCGCTGTTGCGAAACGCTTCCTTGAACCCCATCTTCTGCATGTAGAACGCCGCCGCATCAGGGATGCTCGGCACGGCGATCCCGACATGGTTCAGCACTACACCGGTAGTGCCCGCCGCGTCGTTCTGCGCCATCGTCGTCTGAACCGCCAATCCGCAGAGAATTCCGGCGATGAACAATCCAAAACCGCGCATGACGTGCCCCCTTTTCGATTCTCGTAGCGCGGGGCTTTCAGCCCCGCGAAGGCGGCCCTGAAAGGGCCGCCCTACTTTGCCGGCAACGCAGGACTCGACGGTTCGGCCGGCGGCGGACCCATGCTGTAGTGGGCCTGCATGATCATCTGGTTGTCGCAGTACCAGTCGAGGATCTCCGTGTCGGCCTGCAGCGTCAGGATGATCTTGTTCGTCCACGGCTTGAGGTACGCCTTGGGATCGTCGATCGTCACGGTCTCCTCGAGGTGACCGAAGTCAACCCGGCGCCAGCGCTCGATCACGTGCAGGGCGTCGCTGTTCGGGTACGCCATGTTCGCGCTCAACCAGCCCTTGTCGCGGAACCCGATGCTCTCGACGACGAAGACATCGCCTTCCCAGCGGCCGACGGAATAGCCCAGCCACGCGGGCTCGGTCTCGCTCAGCTTCGGCAGCGGCCGGCCGTCGGTGAAAATCTGCCGGAACGTGTTCCCGACGAACGACTCGTGCAGGAAGATCGTCATCGGCGGGGTCTGGACGATCTTGAACGCGCTGCGGTGGTTCTGCCGGGGCACGCCGAGCGGCATGCAGTACGTATAGGGATCGTCCACGTGGTTGCGATCCCGGCGTCCCTTCTGCAGGCCGGCCGCCCACGGGGTCAGTTGCGGTGCGTCGTCACCTTTCAATCCGGCCGCGAGGTCGTGGAAGTACGTCATGGCGCCGACGTCCCAGATGCCCGACAGATCCGGGTGCCCATCCGGCAGCCTCGGCGGCGCCGGCGCCGTCAGGTTCGGCTTGCCGTTCGGGAGCCGCGGGATTCCCGGCGTCGGACGGTTCACCCACTGCGCCTGCGCGACGACGCCTGAGAGGAGCAGCGCCACAACCGAGGCGACTGCCGTGCGTTGTGCCTTCATCGTCGATCCTCCACGTTTTTGATCACGGCGTCTCCCCCAGAGCCCGTCGAGGCTCCAGGCTCCGGGTCCCGCCGCGCAGAAAAACAGATACAGGTAGCAAAAAAGAATAGACGCTTCCATGCCGGCCAGCTGAAAGCTCTGCCAGAACCCGCGCGGGGCCCAGTTCCTGAAATACGCCACGGCCATTTCGCCCGAGAGGAGGAACGCCACCGGGCGCGTGAACAGGCCGAAGATGATGAGCGGTCCGCCCACGAATTCCAGCCACCCGGCCAGCCCGCGCATCGTCATGATGTCGCGGTCGATTCGCCCGCCGCCGACCGAGAAGAACTTCTCGAGACCGTGCATCACGAACAGGCAGCCGGCGACGATGCGAAGGAGTCCCAGAGCCTGGTGCCCCCAGCCGGTGTCGCCGCGTTCGTCGCGATCCAGTTTCCAGGCGCCGCCGCCCGCGGCCGCGAGGTAGAGGAAGAAGAACGCGTTGAGCAGAATCGGATCGCCGCCGTTGCGGTGCGTGTACCACCCGCGCTGAAGCGGGCCGACGAAGAACAGGACGAAGTACAGCGCGGCCATCAACAGGCCCACGGGCCGCGTGTACAAGCCGAGGATGATCAGCAGCCCGGCGGGAAACGCGATGAGCTCGACGATCCCTTCGTACGAGAACCGCGCGGCGCCGCTCGCTTCGGGATAGCCGAACAGCTGCTCCATGCCGTGGCGCACGACCAGGAACCCGAAGACGATCCGGGCGATGCTGAGGAGATACGGCGTCCACTTCAAGGGATGCCTACTTGCCGAAGACTTTCTTGTATTCCGCCGCTTCGGTGGCCGAGGGGATCATCTCGATCAAATCGATGTCCGGCGGCAGGAGCCGCAGCCGCAGCTTGTTGCGGGGCACCCACGGCGCCGTGTACGCCTTGGGATCGTCGATGGTGACGGACAGCTCCATCGTGTTCTGATCGAGGCGATGGTAGCGCTCTTCGACCTTCATCTGGTCGCTGTGCGGGCTGCCGGCGTTGTCGAGCCAGGTCCGCTCGTCCATCCCGACGGAGTTGACGACGAAGGTGGAGTCGTCTTCCCAGCGACCGACCGAGTATCCATACCAGCGGGGATCCGGATCCTTCGGCAGCTGGCGGCCGTCGGTCCAGATCGTGCGCCACCGTTTCTCGAACATGTAAAGCATGAGCACGGAGTTCGGCGTCTGGACGACCTGGAACGGGCGCAGCTCGAACAGCAGGTTGCGCGGAAACCCGCCGGGGTCGCCCATTGTCGAGAGCGGATCGTTGTTCTGCTCGATCGGCACCTGCCTGATACCGTCGCCCGACTTGTGCGTCTTGCCGAGCGCGTCACCCCAGGGCGTGAGCGGGGACGTCTGGTAACCGCGCGCGCCGATGCCCGCGCCGCCCGCGTCCCAGATGCCGGTGAGGTCGCGCTTCGGCGCCGGCCCGGGCGCCCCGGCTGCGGGCTGATTGGGACTTTGCGCGAGGCCCGAGTTGTTCCACGGCAGCAGTTGCTGTGCGGCGAGGATCGACGACAGCGCGAGCACGGCCGCCGAGCAGACGATCGGAGCAAACCAGCGATTGGCCATGGCGGACTCCTGCTCTACTTGTCAGCCGGGGGTGGAGGCGGAGGCGGAGCGCCCCGTCCGCCACCCGACGCCAACGTCTGACCGTTCGGCAGGACGACGCTTCGCAGGCGGCCGATGGGCGCGCCGCTCTTGACCGGCTGCAGCGTCACGGTCACCTCGTCGCCGCCCTTGAAGGAGGTGCGCGCCCAGCCGAGCCTCGTCATGTCGGTCGGGTTGCTGACCTCGACGGCCCAGTTGCGGACCGTGCCCGTGTCGTCCTTCGCGTCGAACTTGAGGAAGCAATGCGGGTTGGCCCAGATCCACTCCGTCACGCTGCCCTTGAGCGTCAGTTCTCTGGTCGTGTCGAAGCTCGCCGCCCCGTGATGGGCGAAGAGCGGCGCCGTGAGCCCTGTCAAGCCTGTCAGGCCGATCACGGCTAGGAACACGCCTGGAAACCGAGCTCTCATGGGCAGCCCTCCGGGTCTGGAAGCATCAACACGCACACCATAGGACAAAAAGTGAAAAAGTTCAAAGTCTAAAGTTCAAAGTAAGTGCGCACTAACTTTGAACTTTGGACTTTCCACTTTGAACTTATTTCCACGCCGCCCTGACGGGCTTGCCGACCAGAAACGCCGGGTTCGCGCCGGCGCGGGGGCGATACTTCTGCGCGCCGCCGTTGTCCACTTCGGCGACGTAGAAATTGCCGTCGAGGTCCGTGCTCATGCCATGCACGCCCCACATGCCGCCCGGAAAGTCGCCCCACGTGCCCCACGAGTACTGGAAATTCCCGCTGAGGTCGTACTTGAGGATCCGGTTCGTGCCGCGATCGGCGGCCCACAGGTATCCGTCGCTCGTGATGTTGAACATGTGGACGTCGGACGGCGGGTCGCCGAACCGCCACGAATCGAGGTATTTGCCGTTCTCGTCGAACACCTGCGCGCGGTGGTTGCCGCGATCGTTCACGAACACCCGCCGCGTCTTCGGATCGACAGCGATGCCGTGGACGTTGTTGAAGTACGCGGGCCGCGTGTCGTTCTGGTTCGACCCCTTCTCGCCCCACGCCGCCATGAACTTCCCGTTCTTGTCGAACTTCGCCACGCGCGTCCCGTTGTAGCCGTCCGAGACGACGAAGCTGCCGTCGGGGAACCAGTCCATGTAGGTCGGACGGTTGAAATGCGTCGCGTCGGCGCCTGGCACGCCGTAGGTGCCGATTGTCAGGAGCTTCGTCTTGCCGTCATGGCTGAACTTGTAGATCACGTGCTTGTGATCGTCGATGAGCCAGACGTTTCTGTCCGCGTCATACGGGCTGATCGCGATGAAGTGCGGACGCTGCAGGCTCGCGTCCCATTGCATCCAGTTGGCGGTCTCCGGCAGGAGGTTGCCCTGACCGTCGAACACCAGGACGCAGTGCTCCCAGCGCGCATCCACCCCCATCTTGTTGTTGCGTCCCCAGGCTTCCATCCCGCCCTCGGCGAGCTGGCCGCTGCCGCCGTTGCCCGGAGGGCTCGCCGTCGTCGCGTCGCGCCACGGCAGCCGGCCGATCGGGAACGCGATGCTCGGCCCCAGGTCCGACAGCTTCTTCGTCATCGGGCGCGGAATCTCGGGCAGCTCGCCGCGCTGCACGACGTAGATGCGATCCGCGCTCTCGGCAAACACGCTCTGGCCCGCGCCGAACGTCCAGCCCTCGTGGCCGGCGTTGGTGCTGAGCTTCTTCGGCCAGCCGGGTACGACTTCGTACGCGCCGAAGACGTCCTGCCCGCCCTTCTCCGACGGCACCGCGGCGACGCGCGTCGGGGCGGATTGCGCGGTCATCGGGGCGCGCTGGATCGTGTACATCAGCGCCACGCCAGCCAATACGGCCATCATCATGTTTCTACGCATGTCGGCCTCCGGGAAAGTGGAAAAGTGGAAAGTTGAAAGTGGAAAAGTAAAGCGGAGAAAAGTTCGGAAAGTGCAGAAAGTGCAACACGGGGCGATCGCGCCACGACATTCCGGCGAGTTCCGCGTGGCACTCGAGTTGCTTGAGATCACGCGATGCCACCCTGGGATCTCGTCGAACGGACGCGTCAGTTCGCATTGAATGTTCTGAGGTTCTACCGCACGCTGCCGCCGGCCGCCGAGGCCAGAGATGCCGGGCGCCAGTTGCTGCGCGCGGCGACATCGGCACGCAGCAACTACCGGTCGGCGAGACGAAGCCGGTCTCGCGCTGAATTCCGTTCCAAACTTCAAGTGGCGTTCGAAGAGGCGGACGAGTGTGTCGATTGGCTCGAATACTTGAGAGACGGCCAGATCCAGCACGAGGCCGTGCTGCTACGCGAAGCACAGGAGATCGCCAGCATCCTCGCGGCCGCGGTGAGGTCGACGCGCAAGCCCGGGGGCGGCCGGTAAACATCACCCTTCGCACTTATCTACTTCTCCCCTTCTCCACTTACTTTTCTACTTTGCACTTTTGACTTTCAACTTTCTCCGAACCCCCGCCATCCGTTCCAGCACCGCACACACGGCGGCGGTGTCCTGTTCCCTGTCCGCCTCGGTGGCAGCAGTGTAGATCGGGGCGGTCGCGGCGAACAGCGGCGTCGGGGCGCCGACTTCGCGGGCGAAATCGGCGATGACGGTCATGTCCTTCTGCCACACGCCGAGCTTCATCAAGGCCCGGGAGTAGTCGCCCTTCACCATCATCGGCCCCCTCACCTGAAACATCCGGGAACTCCCCGCACCGGCGCTGATGACTTCGAAGGCGGTCGCCGGGTCGAGCCCCGCTCTCTTCGCCAGCACCAGGGCCTCGGCCGCAGCCACATTGTGAATCGCGACGAGCAGGTTCGCGACGAACTTCATCTTCGACCCGGCGCCGAAGTCCCCGACGTGAAACCGGGCGCGGGCGAACGCGTCCAGCACCGGCGCGACCCTGCGATACGCCCGGCGGTCGCCGCTCGCGAGCACGACGAGGTCCTTCACCCGCGCCTGCGACCCGGTTCCGCTCAGCGGGCAATCGAGCAGCGTCGCGCCACCGGCGGCCAGCGTCTGCCGCGCGGCTTCCTTGACGGCGATCGGCAGCGTGCTGGTTTCGATCACGATGAGCTTCGGCCGCCCGGCCGCGGCGAGCTCGCCCGCGACCTGCCGCAGCGCCTCGGACGAAGGCAGCGAGCAAATCACCACGCCGGCCTGACGCGCGACGTCGCCGCAATCATTCGCCGCCTGCCCGCCGGCGCGGCGGAGCGCACGGCGGCGCGCCTCGAGCACGTCGTACCCGATCACCCGGTACTTCGCACGCCTGAGGTTCGCCGCCATGGCCGAACCCATGATACCGAGGCCGATCATCCCGACGGGTGGAGACATATCACAACGCCCCGGCGGCGCGGGCGAGCGCGGCTCGCGAGTCGAGCCCCCCGTGCAGGTGCACGATCCGATCGACGTCGAGATTCAGCCGCTGGATGTTCTGCCACAGGTTGACGGTGAACGGGCTCGGCGACGGCAGCGGCCGCGCGTCCGCCGGCCGGGCGGCAAAGGCGTCGCCCTGAATCAGCAGCTTCTCCTTCGGCAGATACGCCATCAGCAGCGTCTCATTGTGCAGGTTGCCGCGAACGTGATGCAGCTCCAGCGTCCGCGTGGCATCGGACAGGACGCGCTTCCCGTCCACGGTCTCAATCATCGGCGCCCGATGGGCCTGCGCGAGGCGATCGGGGTTGATCGTGTGAGGAAAGGCGAACACCTGCTCGTAGTACGGCTTGTTCAGGCGATGCGTGATGATGGTAATGCCTTCGGCGACGAATCCGCGCAGGCCGCCGGAATGGTCGAAATGGCCGTGCGAGTTCACCACGTAGCGGACCGGCTTGTTCGGAACCGTCCGCTTCGCCTCGGCGACCGCCGCTTCGGTCCGCGCGTCGTTGCCGGGCGCTTCGACGATGACGAGGTGGTCGGCGAACTCGACGAGCACGCTGACCGGGGCGCCGCCGTTGAGGAACCAGACACCATCGGCGATCTTCTCGGCCTGGACTCGAACCGGACCGGGGGGCGGTCCGGCCTCGCGAACCTCCAGCGCCGCGGCGACGTTGGGGCGCACCGCCGAGACGGTCAGATCGAGAGTGGGGTGGCCCCCCTGCCGCTGGATGATCCGGCCGGGGAACATGACGCCGGCGAAATCGCGGTAGTCGGAGAAGATGGTCTCGACGAGCATGTCGCCGAGCAGCGCGTTGTCCAGGCGGCTCTCGACGCGCTGCACCAGGTGACGGCTGTCGATCACGCCGGTCACCGTGTGGCGTCCCCGCGTGAACGACACGGTGCGGACCTGTCCTGCACGGGGCACGGAACCGGTCGCGGTCGCGCCGCTCGCGACCGCGGCTTTGAGGAAGCCGTGCGGCGTCATGAGCGCGATTTGGACGTAGCCGCCATCCGTACGGCCGGCCAATTGCCGCAGCTGCGTCTGCGGTCCGAACGGAATCGGACGGATGCCGCCCTGTCCCGTCGCGGGAATGAACGGTCCGGCCCCGCCTCCGCGAGGAGGCGTCTCCTCGTCGACGCGCGTGAGCTCCTCGCGCATCGCCGGCTCCGCCTGTGCCTCCGGCCCGGCGGCGTACCTGATCGCGTTCGTGTACTGGACCATCCTGAAACGCGGCCAGGGCTTGCCCGGGCCCTCGGCCTGGCCGAGCGGAAAGGTGAACCCGCTGCCGGAGGTACCGATCGATTGCAGGGATGTGGCGCCGATCGCGCGCGCGGCCGTCTCCAGAACGGCGGCGATGTCCCCCGGGACCGCCGGCACTTGCGCGGCGGGCGCAGGCCCGGCCAGCGCCAGCCAGGCGGCGGCGAGGACGGCACCAGAGCGTTTGACGGATTCGCGTAGCAGTAAACGGGCAGTCCCTGGTGCTTGGTGCCTGGTTCCCAGTCCGTCCGTGGTCCCAGGTCCCTCGTCCGCGACAGCATTCAGCTGCCGACCTGGACCAATGGACGAAGGACAAAGGACGGACCAGGGACGAAGGCCCAGAGAACCAAGGACGACGCGCGACACTGGGCTGGAAACTGCGTTAGCCTGCCGCCGGCCTCGCGTAGTAGTACCCATCGCTCTCCTCCATCGTGATCCGCGCGTCGAACAGACGGCTCAGGCGCTCGGTCGTCAGCACCTCGCGCTTCGGACCGGACGCGGCGATGCGTCCCTGGCTCAGAAGGATGACGTGCTGCGATCTCGGGGATGATTTCGTCGATGTGGTGCGTGATCAGGATGAGCGTCGTGCCAGCTCGCGGGCGATCTGCCGCACGCGCTCCATGAAATCGTGCCGCGCCGCCAGGTCCAGGCCCGTGGTCGGCTCGTCGAGGACCAGCGCGCGCGGCGACGTCACGAGCGCGCGCGCCAGCAGCACCCGCCGCGCTTCCCCGCTCGACAACTCGTCCAGCCAGCGCCGCGCCAGATGGCTCGCGCCCATCCGCTCCAGCGCCTCGCCGGCCTTCTGCTTCATCTCGCCGGTGATCGTGCCGTAGCGGAGGATGCCGTCGGAGGCGAGAAAGCCGGAGAGCACCGCGGCTTCGCCCGAGATGCGGCCCTCGCTGTTGCCGGCGACGAACCGCTGGTGCAGGTCCGCCGACACGATGCCGAGCTGCGATCGCAGGTCGAACACGTCCCAGTTGTCGCTGCCGAACACTCGCACGGTGGACTGCCCGTCGTCTCTCACCAGCGCGCGGACTTCGTGCGTCAGCAGCTTGACCAGCAGCGACTTGCCCGCGCCGTTGGGGCCGACGATCGCCGTATGCTCCCCGCGTGCGAATCGTGAGGGTGAGGTCGTGAAGAACAGGACGATCGCCCTTGATGACGGTCGCATCGACCAGCTCGAGGACAGGCTGAGCACATGAAAGTGGAAAAGTTCGAAAGTCAAAAGTTGAAAAGTGAAGTTAGAAGTCCTGCAATTGTACTTTCAACTTACTTTTCAACTTTGAACTTTGAACTTTTGAACTTTCACCTAGGTGGGAAGTGCCTTCCCCCTCGTCTCGACCGCGAACGGGAGCAGCAGGACGCCGAACACGAAAACGGATGCCGTGACCGCGACGGGCACGCCGAGGCTGCCGTACCGCTGAATCGCGGTGCCGACGAGAAACACCATGGCGACGCCGACGAAGCGGCCGACCGAGCTGACGAACGCGATGGCACTGGCGCGGCAGTTGGTCGCGTACTGTTCGGGCAGCCACAGCGTGTAGAGCGCGAAGTTCGCGCCGCCGATACCGAGGAAGAAGATCAGCACGAAGAACATCGAGAGCGCCGACGGCTGGTAGAAGACATAGCCGAAGGCGATCGCGACGGCCACGCCGAGCGCGGCGAAGTAGAGGCCCATCGCCAGGCGGCGGCCGAACCGCTCGGCCATCCACGGCGCCATGAGGCACCCGATGATCGTCGCAATCGACAGCACCATCGAGCCGTACGAGGCGATCCGCGCCGCGTCGGCGGCCGCGTATCCCTCGGCCCGGGCGATCTGCGTCACCGCCGTGGGCACGTAGATCGAGCCCGCCCACAACCCGACGATGGAAACGGTGAACAGCAGCGAGTTGATGATCGTCCGGCGCTTGTATTGGGGCGAGAACAGCGTGGCGAACGCCTCGAGCATGCCGGGGCGATCCTTCCCCTTTGCCTTGTCCTGCCACGTCTTCGGCTCGCGCACGCCGCTCTGGATCCAGCCGACGAGCAGCGCCGGGGCGCCGCCGAGGATGAACATCCACCGCCACCCGTAGTTCGCGCCGATCGTGTAGTTCGCCAGCGCGGCGAGGAAGAAACCGAAGTAGTAGCCCGTGTGCATGTAGCCGGCGCCCATCTTGCGCCGGTCCTCGGGCCACTCCTCCGCCACGAACGTGCCGCCCATGGGCTGTTCGCCGCCGAGGCCGATCCCGCACAGGATCCGCAGCACGCCCAGCTGCCAGAGGTTGGTGACGATCCCGCACATGAACGTGAACACCGAGTAGAACAGGATCGTCAGGATCAGCGCGCGCACGCGGCCGAAGCGATCCGCGATCGGCCCCCACGCCATCGACAGGCCCCAGCCAAGGAGGAAGAGGGCCTGCAGGACGCTGCCGTAGTACCCGATGTTGCCGGCCGTCGCCTCGACACCCGACCGCGGCAGCAGTTCGGTGAGCGCCGGCACGAGCACGAGCGCGTAGATGAACGCGTCCATGCCGTCGAGCGTCCAGCCGCCCCACGCCGCCCAGAATCCCTTGATCTGGTTTGAATTGAGCTTCGTCAGCGTTCTCGGCGCACTTTCGGCGATCGACGCCATGTGGGGTCCCCTCAAAGACACGCGAGTCTATGGGCGTTCAACGACGCGGGTCAAGCGTGAGCAGGACTTCCAGATCGTGCCGGGCGTTGGCGTTGGTCGGATCGAGTCGCACGGACTGGCGCAGATGATCGACCGCCTCGTCGCGTGCGCCGCGGTACGCCAGCGCCGCGCCGAGGTGCCAGTGCGTCTGCGCCGAACCGGGATCCAGCCGAAGCGCCTCCCGAAACTCCGCGATCGCCTCGTCTATCCGGCCCCTGTCGGCGAGCGCGATGCCGAGGATGTTGTGGACGTCGGCTGATTCGGGAACAAGGGCGCCGAGGTACGCGCTGCCCGCCACCACGCGGCCGTGCTGCTCGGCCAGGTTGCGTGCGCGCGCCACATCGAGAGGCGGTGCTCTGTAGGCCCTGTCGGTCAACGCCAGGTACGTGTCGAGGCCCTCGACTCCAGGCGCCGGCTTGCCGCCAACGAAGCACGCCGGGCACCAGGCCGCGACCTGGCGGAGATCGACGATCGACGCCGGCACGGCCTCGCCGAAATCGAGCAGCGAGCTCACGCCGTATTCCTGGATCGGCCGGTCGTCGCTCACAGGTGTGATGTCCCGCGTGGCCTGGGCCAGGGTCCCCGCGGAGCCGACGAACGCGCCCACGATCTCGCGGACGGTCCCCAGGTCCAGCCGCTGCAGGTCCGCCTGAACGCCCGGGGCGTTCGCGAGAAGTCCCGCCACGCGCGCAGGGTCGATTTGAATGCGCGAATCGTTGACCCCCAGGAGCAGCAAATCGGCTTCAGCGCCCGAGATGAGCACGGTCTGAGGGAACACGTCGACGAATGCCCGAACCATGGCCAGCGTCACCGGCGCCGGCACCTGGTAAGCCGGCAGCCACTGGCTGAGATATCCGCCTGATTTCAGGCGCGAGCGGGCCAGTGCGTAGAACTCGGTGGAGTACAGAGCGGCCACGCCGGCGTACGCAATCGGCGGCGGCTCGAGCGTTATGAGGTCGAACGACGCCGGCTGCTGCATCTGCAGGTGATGACGCCCGTCGTTCACGTAAACAGCCACGCGCGGATCGCTCAACACGTCCCGATTGACCTCGCTGAAAAGACCGGCGTGCTCGAGGATGCCTCGGGACAGATCGGCCACCTCGACGCGGCGGATGGACGGATGAAGCGTTGCCGCATGCGCCGTGTTGCCGACGCCGAAGCCAATCACGAGCACGGCCTCGGGACGGTCGATGGAAAGGAGCGGCACATGCGCCAGCGCGCGCATGTACCGCTGCGACTGCCGGGACGTCGAGGACATCGGGTGGCCGTTCGTGAGGAGCGTCCGCCCCTGCGACGGCGCCTCGGTCACGGCGACGACTTCGGTGAGGCCCTCGCTGCGCACAATGAGCCGCTCGTTCTCGAGCACGGGCGCCGCGCGGGCGACGAGGTAGTCCGGAGGCAGCAGGAGCCAGACGCCTGCCGCCACTCCGCCAGTCAGCGCGGCAACGGTCAGCCCGGCCAGCCCCCCTCGCGGTCGCATCGCGAAATACAGCGGCACGATTGCGAGCGCGGCTGCCGTGGCCAGGATCGTCGCCGAGCCCTGAATCCCGAGCGCCGGCAGCAGGATGAAGCCGGCGGCGAGGCTGCCGCAGACCGCGCCGCAGGTATTGGAGAAGTAGAGCACGCCTGCGCGGCGGCCGACCGCGCGATCGGCGCGCTGCGTGAGGGCGTTTGCGAGCGGAAAACCGAAACCCATCATGAGGGCGGGCAGTCCGACTTCAAGCAGGATTGGCCTGGCGTTGAACCACAACTCCTGGAGCGTCCGCGTCGCGTTCGACTCGGGTCCGCTCGCCACGTGAAACCCGCGATCCACGCTCACGGCGTGTTCGATGGCGCGTGCGTCGGCCGCCATCAGCCCGATGAGCGAAAGCGCCACGAAGAGGCCCTGCACCACCATCAACCACACCGCCGGCCGGGCCACGCGCCGGTGCAAGGCACCAGCGGCCAGCGCTCCCCCGCCGATGCCGAGGAGGATCACGGTCATGAGCAGCGAAAACACGGCGCGAAATCCGCCGAGCAGGATCGACACGTGCCGAAACCACAGAATCTCCATGCCCATCGCCGCAAATCCCGAGAGCGCGAGCGCCAGGCTGGTGAGGCCGAGGGAGGAGGGCGGTGGGCCGACAGATGTGGCCTGGCGGACGACGTCCGGCTGAAGCCGGACGCTACGCGTGCTCCCGACGTTCCGCGCGACCAGGAACGCACCAGCCGCTGCGACGAGGTTGAACGACACGGCGACAAACTGGGTGCCCAGCAGGCCGAAGGCTGGCACGAGCACGAAGTCCGTAAGAAAGCAGCCGAGCGCCGCCCCAGCGGTGTTTACGGCGTAGAGCATCGCGATCCGCCGGCTGCCCGCATCGAGATCGTCTCTGAACACGTGCCGGATGAGCAGGGTGAGTGTGCCGCCCATCAACACGGTGATGGGCGTGAGCAGGGCGATGGCTATCGCGACGCGGGCCAGGTACGAGGAGGCCGAGAGGACGTACCAGCCGTTCGGTGCACGCGCGTAGGAAGAGACCCGCGCGGAGAGTTCAACGAGGCTCGGCAGGAGCGCGGAAATCCCGAGACCGATAACGCCGATCGCAAGTTCGAGCGCTCCGTACGCCGCAGGCAGGGAGCCGGGGCGGGCGGCATGCCGCCGGTCCGCCCACCCTCCGATGACATAACTGCCGGCGCCGAGTCCGAGCATGAACACGGCCACCACCAGCGAGGCGGAATAGACCGTGTTCCCGAACACGTTCCCGAATACCCGGACCCAGACGACCTGATAAATCAGCCCGCTCAGGCCCGAACACAAAAAGAGAAAGTAGATGAGGGGCTGTCGCCTCACTTCCACGCTGCGTAAACGGGCTTTCCGAGCAGCATGGCCGGGTTCGCGCCGGGCCGCGGACGATACTTCTGCGCGCGCCCGCTATCCACTTCGGCGACGTAGAAATTCCCTTCCTGATCCGTGCTCAGCCCGTGCACGCCCCACATGCCGCCGGCGAAGTCGCCCCACGTGCCCCACGAGTACAGGAAGTTGCCGTCCAGGTCGTACTTGAGCATCTTCGACGTGCCGCGGTCCGCCGCCCACAGATACCGGTCCGCCGTGATGATGAACAGGTGGATGTCCGACGGGGGCGGACCGAAGCTCCACTCGCGCAGATACTTGCCGTTCTCGTCGAACACCTGCACTCTGTGGTTCTGTCGATCGTTGACGAACACCTGACGCGTCATGGGATCGACCGCGATGCCGTGCACGTTGTTCATGTAGCCGGGCCGCTTCTCCGGAGGGGCGCCGCGGCCGGTCGCGCCCGCCTGGCCCCACGTCATCAGGTACTTGCCGTTCTTGTCGAACTTCACCACGCGCGTGTTCGCGTAGCCGTCCGCGACGAAAAAGGTTCCATCCGGCAGCCACGCCATGAACGTCGGCCGGTAGAAGTGCTTGTCGTCCGCGGCGTGCACGTTCGGCTCGCCGATCGTCTGCAGGAGCTTCTTGCCGTCGTTGCTGAACACGAAGATGGCGTGCCGGTAGTCGTCCACGATCCAGACACGCTTCTCCGGATCGTACGGGCTGATGTAGACGGCGTGCGGCCGCCGCAGCATCTTGTCCCACTGCGTCCAGTCCTCGATGATGTCGCCGTTGGCGTTCACGACGATGATGCAGTGCTCCCAGCGGTAGTCGGTGCCGGGCTGGCCCGCGTCCAGATCGTCGCCGACCTTGCCGTCGCGTTCGAGCGCCCCGGGAGGACTGGCCACGGTCGCGTCGCGCCACGGAAGCCGGAAGTTCGGGAACTCGACGCTCGGACCGAGCTGCGGCAGCTTGATCGTCGCCGGCCGCGGCATGTTCGGCAGCTCGCCGCGCTGGAGGACGAACACGCGGTTCGGGCTCTCGGCGAACACGCTCTGCCCGGCGCCCCACGTCCATTTCTCGTGACCCGGAAGGCTCGTCAGCGGCTTCGGCCAGTTCGGCACGACGTCGTACCCGCCGAAAATATCCTGACCGCCCTTCTCGCTCGGCACGGCGGCGAACCGGGGCCCCTGGGCGCCCTGTCCCTGGACGGCAGGAATTCGACCGGACAGCAGCAGGATCGCCGCGGCGGCCGACGCGACGGTCACGAGAATCGAACCCTTCAAGCGCATGTCCTGACCTCCAGGGCCGGGATGCCGGGGCCCCACCTGTGTACGCTTCAGACCGCGGCTAGGCTACAGCGATCCCAGATACGCCGCAATCGCCAGGATGTCGTCGTCGGTCAGACGGGCGACCGGCTTCTTCATCAGCTGCGCGTCGATGCCGTTTCGCGTGCCGTCCTTGAAGAGGTACAGCTGACGCGCGATGTAGATCGGGTGCAGGCCCGCGAGCCGCGGGACGTTCGCCAGGCCGCGCATGTTGTCGCCGTGGCAGATGCCGCACGCGGTGGTCTTCCCCGCCCCGCCGTTGTCCACCAGCGCCTTCCCCTTCGCGATGCTGCCGGTCGGCACGTAGGCGATGAAACCGGACTTGGGATCGCGATTCCTCGCGCGCGCCTGATCCTGCGGCACGGTGATGATGCGGTTGCCGATCGGTTCGGTGCCGCCCGCCGGCGCGAGGAACCGCATCCGGCCCTGGCCGACGATGGTCTTCGGCACGCTGTCGGCCTCGGTCACCTTCGTCCACGAGCCGGGTTTGAGCGCCGCGAACCACGCGGCGACCTGCACCGATTCCTCGTCCGTCACGTCCTTCGCGATCGCGTTCATGCGCGCCGAGTCTTTCCTGGCGCCGCTCTTGAAATCGGCCATCTGCTGAACCAGGTACACCGCCGTGAAGCCGGTGAGGCCGGCCGACTCCGGATGGCCTTCTCCGGACATCAGATGGCAGGCGCCGCAGGCGAGCGCCGTCCCGTGGCCCTTCTGGACCAGCGCCGGCGCGGGCGCGTGGTCCTCGGGGAACCAGTCCGGCGGGTTCATCAGATCGTCGATCTGCGCCGGGGTGTACGACTTGCTGCTGCCGGGCACGCTCTTGGCGCCCTCCTCGGCCGGCAGCTGCTGGTTGATCGCGGGGAACGCCCACGAGGGCTCCCGGCCAGGCGGAGGCGTCGCCTGCTGCGCCGCCGGCTGTTGCGCGGCCATCGACCAGACAGACACCGTGGCGAGCACGATCGCACCGAGCATTCGTTTCACAACCAGCCTCCATCGCAGAAAGTTCAAAGTGCAAAGCTCAAAGTCGAGAAGTAAAGTCGAAAAGTCAAAAGTAGGAGCCGCAGTCTACGCCAACTCGTCCACTTTTCTACTTCCTTCACTTCCTACTTTACTTTTCGACTTTGAACTTTGAACTTCTCAACTTTCAAGTTTCAGAACGTGAGCCTGAACCCGAGCTGCACGGTCCGCGGCGCGTACGAGAGGTTCGAGTTCGATATCGGCTGCCCGTAGGTCGGGCTCGTTTCGGTGACGTTGTAGCTGCCGTAATTCGCGTGGTTGAACAGGTTGAATATTTCGGCGTACCCGCTGATGGCGACGCTGCCGCCCAGCTGCACCCGCTGCTGAAGCCGGAGCTCGAAGCGATGGATCGGATCGCCCACGAAGGCTTCGCGCGGGATGATCGTGCCGTCGAGCCGCAGCCGGTCGATGCTGGTGATCTGGAGCCCGCGCGCATCGCACCCGCAGACGGCCTGCGTCCGCTGACCGGAGCCGTAGAAGTAGATGCCGCTCACCTGGAAGCCCTTGCCCACCTGCCAGATGCCGTTGAAGACGGCCCGATGCCGCTGATCGGTTTCCGCCAGCGACCGCTCGCCGCCCAGGTCCTGCGCGACCGGGAACGGAACAGTGGTGAATCCGCTGACAGGCTGCGGATCCTGATCCCAGAGGCCGCCCAGGGTATACGTCACCGAGCCCTGCCAGCGCTGGCTCATGCGCTTGGTGAAATTCATCTGCACACCGTGGTAGTCGGACTGGCCGATGTGCGGAATCATCCCGACGACGCCATACAACGGGAACGCGCGATGGGCGACGTCCGAATACGGATACGGAACGCCCGTGGCAGGGTTGAACGTGATGTTGACGTTGTCCTGGATCGACTTCTCGTCGCGGCTGCGGGTGTTCACGTAGTCGATTTCGAACGCCGCGCGGCTGCCGAACTGGTGCGCGACGCCGATCGAGGTCTGCCAGGCGTGGGTCACGTGCGCGTAATCCGGGATCGGCGCCTGCTCCTGGAGATCGCGTAGCAGGCATCCGGGACGATTGTTGACGTTGCAGAACCGTTGCAACGCCTGGTCGTAGGTCGGCAGGGGCCCGTTGAACGGATTCGCCGCGAAGTCTGGCCGGCCGTCGTTGTTGACGCGAATCACGGCGATCGTCAACGGACTCTGCGGCCACAGCACGTTCGTGTTCAGGATGTCGTTGTAGTACAGCCCCGAGCCGCCGCGAACGACGGTGCGATCGGTGACCTGCCACGCAAACCCGACGCGCGGCTGGAGGTTGTTCGCGTCCTGCGGGCGGTCCGGCATTTCAAACGGCGGAAAGACGACGTTCTGCGCGAACGAGTTCCAGATCAGGTCGTACCGCAGGCCGAGGTTCACGGTCAGATTCGACGAGACCCGCCAGTCGTCCTGCGCCCACGCGCCGTACTTCCAGAGTGGCAGCGGCGTCAGGAACGCCGACGAATCCGACACGCCGACCTGGTAGTTGGTCGTCAGCCTCGAGAGCTGCGACAGCGCCCAGGTATCGGCGTTGAAGGCGTCGAGCAGGATCTGCTCGATGTTGGCCGGGACCGGGCCGTTGTTCGCGGTGATCACCCCTCCGCAGCGGTTGCAGTTGCGCGTGTTGTCCAGCAGGTGGAGATACTCACCGCCGGACTTGAGATCGTGACGGCCCGCGGCGTCGAAGGAGAACGAGAAATCGTCGTGGAATGTGTACACGTTCTGGTTGCGATAGCGCGGCAGGTTGTTGTTCCGACCGGTCGAGAACCCCCGCAACGTGATGTTGGGTCCGTCGGTCGTGATGCCGTTGGGCTCCTGCCAGTGGTTCGACCAGGACGTGAGCGCGACCTGGTTGATCCCGTACGACGCGTACCCGGCCCTGAAATCGTTCACCGCCCGGTTGCCGAGCACCTGCGTGAACTGTCCGATGACGTCGGTCGAATGCTCCTCGTTGCTGTTGGTCCCAGACGGATGGTTGCTGGTGCCGGGCCCGAACGGCTCATAGAGATCCGAGTGGTTCAATTTCCCCATCAGGCGCAGCTTCGACGACAGCTCGTGATCGACGCGGACGCCCGCGAGCTTGACGTCTCGAATGCCCTGCAACTCGACGTTGAACGCGGGATACGGCGTCTGCCAGATGGAGGTCAGCGGCTGGTGCTCGTACTCGTAGTTGGCGAAGAAGTGCAGCTTGTTCTTCACGATCGGACCGCCCGTGGTGCCGCTGATCTGCTGGTTCGAGTACGGCACGACCTTGTTCAGCACCTTGTCGGCCGCGTTCCAGTCGCTGTTCCGGAAGTTGCCGACGAGCGAGCCGGAAAAGTTGTTGCCGCCCGACTTGGTGATGGCGTTCACCTGCACGCCCGACGAGCGGCCCTGCGTCGCGTCGAAGCGGTTCGAGATGAACTGGAATTCCGCGATCGCGTCGTTGCTGTACCTGGACTGGTTCCCGGTGCCCAGGTTCGACGTCACCTGCAGGCCGTCGACGTTGAGCTGGAATTCCCGGACGTCGCCGCGGTCCTGGACCGGCGTGACGCCCTGCGCGTTGGTCCGGTTGCCCGGCGCCAGCAGCGCGAGCGACATCCAGTTGCGGCCCTGCGACGGTAGCTCCGTCACCTGCCGCGGATCGATGCTGGACCCCAGGCTCGAGGTCGTGGTTTCGATGAGCGGCGCCTGCGCCGTCACCGTCAGCGACTCGGCGACGCCGCCGGTCGCCATCTGGAGGTTGATGGTGCTCGTCTGCCCGACCAGGATCTCCACGCCGTCTCGGGTGACCGTGCTGAAGCCGGAGAGGGTCGCCGTGATCTTGTAAACGCCGACGCGCACGGGAATGCGGTAGGCCCCTCGCTGGTCGGTGACCGCTTCAAACGTATTGCCCGACGCCGCGTGTACCGCCTTGATCGTGACGCCGGGCAGCACGGCCATGGTGGCATCGGTCACGATACCCGTCAGTGCGGCTTCCTGCGCGGACCCGACTACCGGCACGACCAGAATCACGGAGACAACGAGCACACGTCTCAGCAGACTCGATCCCATGGCTCCTCCTCGGAGAAGGCTTGTTCACCGCGGCGACACGTCAATTCACATAGGGACTACTCGTTCGCTGCACGCAACCGGCTATCGGACAAAGAGGTACGCGGCGCCTGCGTCGCGCGTGGAGCTGTCGGCCTGGTTGCCGTTGACGCCTTTGGCGCCGCTGTCTTCCCCGCGCGCGGCCACGAGCAGCGTGCGGCCGTCGCCGCTCAGCGCGAGCGAGGAACCGAACTCGTCGCCGGCCCTCGTGTTGGACGCCTTGACGTAGGCCTGCTGGACCCAGGTCGTTCCGGTCCGTGTGAAGTAGTACACGGCGCCTGCCTCGGCGGCGGAGTCGTCGTCCTGTTTGCCGTTGACGCCTTTCGACGCGCTGTCTTCGTTCGGCGCGGCGACGGCCACGGTGTTGCCATCGCCGCTGATCGCGATGCGGACGCCGAACCAGTCCTCGTGCGCCGGGTTGGAGGACTTGAGGAAGACCTGCTGGGTCCAGGTGCTGCCGTTTCGCACGAACACGTACGCCGCCCCGGCCGAGTGATCCTGGGGCTGGTCCTTGTCGCAACCCGCGGGATTGATTCCCGGGATCAGGCAGTCTTCGTCAGCCGCACCGGCGGCGATCGTGTTCCCGTCGTCGCTGATGACCATCGAGTAGCCGAGCGAGTCCCCGTTTTCGGCGTTGTCGGCCTTGATGCGGGCCTGATGCGACCACGCGCCGCCGCTGCGCGTGAGCACGTAGAGCGCGCCCTGGCCCCGGTCCGCGTCGAACTCGGCGACGGCGAGCGTGTCGCCGTTCGCGCTGAGGCCGATCGAATACCCGAACAGCACGTTCGGCCTGGCCATCGACGACTTGATGTAGGCCTGCTGGGACCATGTGCTGCCGGCGCGGGTGAAGACGTACGCCGCCCCGGATTGGTTCGCCGAGTTGTCCGACTGGTCGCCGTTGATGCCGGTGGCGTTGCTGTCCTCGCCGATGGCGCCCACGGCCAGCGTGTTGCCATCGGCGCTCAGCGCGATGGAGTAGCCGAACTGATCGCCTTCGGCGAAACCGTCGCCGACGGCGGCCTGGCCCGTGTTCGATGGCTTGATGTACGCCTGCTGGGACCACGTGCTCCCGGCGCGCGTGAAGATGTACACGGCGCCCGCTTCCGGAATCGATCGATCGGCCTGGTTGCCGTTGATGCCGGTGGCATTGCTGGATTCGTAATAGGCGGCCACCGCCAGGGTGTTGCCATCGCGGCTCAGGGCGACGCTCGAGCCGAAGTTGGCTCCGTCGCCGGGATTCGACGCCTTGATGTACGCCTGCTGGGCGACCGTGCTGCCGCGCCGGGTGTAGACGTAAACCGCGCCGGAGCTGTAGGCCGACTTGTCGTTCTGGTTGCCGTTGATGCCCTTGGCGCCGCTGCCCTCGTGAGGCGCGCCCAACGCAATCGTGTTGCCATCGTCGCTGATCGCCGACGCGTTCCCGGCGTGGCCGGTCAGCGAACCGCCACACCCGAGGTGCGCGTCTTCGACCGGGTTCGAGGCCTTCAGGTAGGCCACCTGCCGCAGCGTGCCCGCGGCAGACGATGCGGCGGATTTGGCCGGTGACTGGGCGGCGGCATACGCGGCCGCTGCACAAAGGGCCGCCAGGACGACAGCCGACCGCGTGTTCCGTTTCATGCCGCCTCCAGAGTCGCTACGGCTTGGCTGCGGGAGCAGGAGCCGGAGGCGGCGTCGCCTCGCCGAAGTTGGGAGTCTTGTAGATCTCCTTGCCGCTGTCTGCCATGACGATTTGCGCGCGCTCCGTCATGTTCATGTACGGCGCGCCGCTCTTCACCTTGCGGCCATTGAGCGTCACTTTGTCGCCGACCTTCAGGTTGTCTTTCGTCCAGCCGAACTGCCGGACGAGCTGCTGGCCGCTGCCCATCTCGGCCTGCCACCTGACCACCTTACCGGAGGCGTCCGTCGCGTCGAAGACCAGAATCGAGTGCGGGTTCGTCAGTTTGATCTCCACGACCGTGCCCGTGATGATGAACGGCGTTTCGTCGTAGCGTCCCGCGTCGCCGTGGTGGGCCGCCACCGCCGCGGACATCCCGGCCGCCAGGACGGACGCGAGGAGGAAACCGGTCTTCGCCATCAACTTCTTCCTCATCATCTTCTTCATAAAGGTGCGAAACCTCGCTGGCTTATTTAGAGCCGATCCCCGAATATGTCAAGGGAAGAAAAGGTATGTTACGTTGATTCCGATCGTGCCCGCCACCGATCGCTCCTCGACGACGCTTCTGGACCTGTATCCGTCCTACGCGGGCACGCGCGCGCTCGACGAACTACGCGCCGCCGAGTATCCCACGCTCGACGGCCAGGGCCACACGTACCTCGATTTCACGGCGGCCAATCTGTATGCGGCGTCGCAGCTCGAACGGCATCAGGCGCTGCTCCGGACGGAGCTCTTCGGCAACCCCCATTCGACCAACCCGACGTCGTCCAGTGCTACTGAACACATCGCGCGGGCCCGACGGGCGGTGCTCCGGTTCTTCAACGCCTCTCCCGACGAGTGGACGGTCGTCTTCACGGCCAACGCGAGCCATGCGCTGAAGCTCATCGGTGAGTCCTACCCGTTCGCGCCGGGCGATCGATTCCTGCTCACCTTCGACAACCACAACTCGGTGAACGGCATCCGCGAGTTCGCGCGGGCGGCGGGCGCGGCAGCCACCTACATCCCGGTGGTCCTGCCGGACATGCGCGTGGACGAGCGGGACCTGATGCGTGAGCTCGCGGACGTGCATCCGGGCCATCACCACCTGTTCTCGTATCCCGCGCAGTCGAACTTCTCCGGCGTGCAGCATCCGCTCGAGTGGATTGCGCTGGCGCAGGCCAAAGGGTGGGACGTACTGCTCGACGCGGCCGCATTCACCGCGACCAACCGGCTCGACCTCAGCCGGTACTCGCCGGATTTCGTCGTGCAGTCGTTCTACAAGCTGTTCGGATACCCCACGGGCGTCGGGTGTCTGCTGGCCAGGAAACCCGCGCTCGCGAAACTCCGGCGCCCCTGGTTTTCGGGCGGCACGATCACCGTTGCGTCGGTTCAGGGCGACAAGCACTATCTGGCCGAAGGCGAATCGGCGTTCGAGGACGGGACACTCGACTACCTGGCGATCCCGGCGGTCGAGATCGGGCTCCGGCACATCGAGTCCATCGGCATCGACATGATCCACGAGCGCGTGCGCTGCCTCACCGGCTGGCTGCTCCACGAACTGCTGGCGCTCCGGCAGACCAACGGCGCGCCGCTCGTCCGGCTGTACGGTCCTCCGAACACGGACCGCCGCGGCGGCATCGTCACGTTCAACTTCTACGGCGCGGACGGCCGCGCCATCGACCACCGCATCGTCGAGCAGCACGCCAACGCGGCGAAGATCTCGCTGCGCACCGGCTGTTTCTGCAACCCGGGCGGCGGGGAAATCGCGCTCGGTCTGACCGGCACCGAGCTGTCGTCGTGTTTCCGCCAGCCGGAACACCAGACCCACATGACGGTGGACGACTTCAAGCTGTGCGTGGATGGCAAGAGCACCGGTGCGGTGCGCGTTTCGCTCGGGATGATCAGCAACGAGGCCGACGTCGTGCGGTTCCTCGCGTTTGCCAGGGGGTTCATCGGCCAATGACTCACAGCCGCCGCCTCGCCGCCATTGTCGCGACGCTCGTCATGTGCATGGGCGTCCTCTTTTACACGTACGGCCGCAGCGTGGCGGCGCGCAGCATCACGCTGCCGGTCAGCGACCAGGAGTTCTGGCAGCTCGTGGAGGATTTCTCGGAGCCGAACGGCTACTTCCGATCGGACAACTTTCTCTCCAACGAGAACGCCTTCCAGCACGTGATTCCGCGGCTTCAGAGCACGTTGCCCAGGGGCGGCGTCTACGTGGGCGTGGGACCCGAGCAGAATTTCACGTACCTGGTGGCGCTCCGCCCCAAGCTGGCGTTCATCGTCGACATCCGCCGCGGGAACATGAACGAACACCTGCTCTACAAGGCGTTCATCGAGCTCTCCTCGGATCGCGCGGACTTCCTGTCGCGCCTGTTCGGGCGGCCACGGCCGGCCGGGCTGAACGACACGACGCCGATCGCCGAGATGATGGACGCCTACGAGCTGATGGCGCCCAACGACGACCTCTTCCAGAAGAACCTGAAGGCCGCCACGGAGCATCTCACCGGGCACCACAAGTTCCGCCTGGCGGCGGACGATATCCGCGGCCTGGAATACGTGTACACGGCGTTCTTCAAAGGCGGGCCCGATCTGAACTACACGTTCGGCGGGTCCACGTTCTTCGGCAGCATGCGGTTCCCCACCTACTCGACGTTGATGTCGGAGACCGACGACCGCGGCCAGCAGCGCAGCTACCTGGCGACCGAGGAGAATTTCCGGATCCTGGCCGAGATGGAGCGCAACAACGCGATCGTGCCAATCACCGGTGATTTCGGAGGGCCGAAGGCCATCCGCGCGGTGGGCAAGTACCTGAAGAGCCGCGGCGCGACGGTCAACGCGTTCTACACGTCGAACGTCGAACAGTACCTGTTCCAGCAGGACGACGCGTGGCGCCGCTACTACGCGAACGTCGCCGCGCTGCCGATTGACGGCCGGAGCGTGTTCATCCGGTCGATTTCGAACCGGGGCTATCAGCCCCAGGGCCCGGGGTTCGGCTTCCGGGCCCAGACACGCCTCTGCTCAATCGCCGACCTGCTGGCCGCCTTCAACCGCGGCCAGATTACCGGGTACTACGACGTGATCTCGATGTCGAACTAACATGGGGCTCCGCCCCATGCGCACTGCCCTTGCCTTGTCGGCCGTCCTCGTGCTGTCGCTCGTGGTCGCACGCGGCGCCGGACAGTCGCGTCTCGCCTCCGCGCCGATGCGCGCCGAGCAGGTCAAGCCGGGCCTGTACGTCATTCGCGGGCCGTTCGATCCGTGCGCGCCTGGCGGCTGCAACGGCCGGAACACGGACGATGGGCTGCTCCACGAGCCGGGGGATGTGGCGGTCCGCGTCACGTCCGAAGGCGCCATCGTCGTGGACGACAAGTTCGTCCAGAACGTCCCGGACGTGCTGGCGCGCGTGAAGAGCGTCACGACGCAGCCGATCCGGTACCTGCTCAACAGCCATCACCACGCCGATCACATCGGCGGCAACGGCGCCGTGATGGACCTCGGGATCGAGATCATCGCGCACCGGAACATCAGGGAGAACATCATCCGGAACAAGCAGCCGGGCCCGCCGCGCCTGACGTTCACCGACGAGGAAGACATCCACCTGGGTTCGGGTTCCGGGTTCAACCCTGAACCTTACCGTGTCACTTGAGCGTGAACCGCATCTCGATGTGGACGCGCACGGCGACGGCCATGCCGTCCTTCGTGCCCGGTTTGAACGTCCACTGCGTGGCGGCTTTCACGGCCTGATCGTCGAGGCCATCGACCTTGTCGAGGGACTCGTCCACCGTGACGTCGCCGACCGTGCCATCCGCCCGCACGACCACCCCGAGCACCACCTTGCCTTCGAGATGTTCCGCCTTCGCGGCTTCCGTGTAATCGGGCCTCACCTCCTGGACGACGGTCGGGAGCGTCACGCCGTTGCCGGGATTGAAGACCTCCTGGGCCCGCACGGTGCTCACGGCGGCGACGGCAGCGACGGCCACGACAAACAGTGGGATGAATTTCATGCCTTCTCCTCTTCTGTCATTGGACGAAGCCGGCCTCCCGGCAGTCTTGTGCCCGCGAAGGCACGAGCGTCAGGCCTATTGTCAGCGCGACGGCCTGGCAGCCGACGACAGAACAGCCGCCATCGGCAACTCGAACGCGGTCCCCCGCCGGTAGGGTCCCAGGCTCTCGACTATGGCGCGGCGAATGGCGGCCGTGGCCTCTGGCGTCTGCGCTTTCAGGAGCGCCGCCGTACGGACGGCGCCTTCGATGAACGCGTCGTACAAGCCATCCACCGACTCCAGATGCCAGGCCAGCGGGATTTGCTCGGTGTGCGGGCGCACGAATCCGGCCGCGAGCAGGCTGCGCGCCGCTTCTTCGGGATCGCTGAACCGGAAGAACGGCGGCCCTTCAGGCAGCGGGACGTCCATCCGTCCGTGCGTCTCGATCGCCCGCAGCACGATGCCGAACCCCACGGACACCTCGGGCTTCGCCCAGACGGTCAGCGCGCAGCGCCCGCCGGGCACGAGCACGCGGCGCGCCTCGGCCAGCGCCGCATCGGGCCGTGCCAGGTGCAGCACGCCGAAGTTGAGCGTCACGGCATCGAAGCTCTCGTCTGGAAACGCCAGCGCCTCCGCATCGCCTTCCTGGAACACGATGCCGGGATAGCGGCTCGCCGCCAGACGCACCATTTCCGACGAGAAATCGACACCGACGGCGGAGGCCCCGACCGACGCGGCCGCGGCGGCGACGTAGCCCGGGCCGCTCGCCACGTCGAGCAGGCGCGTGCCGGATGACACGTTCGCCGCAGCCAGCAGCCGCGGGATCGTCTGGCTCGTCAGCCCGCCAAACGCGTCCTCGTACCCCGCCGCCGCGCGCTGCCAGCCGGACTGCTCGAAGGAATGGAAGGTTTCCATGGTTCACGGTTCACGGTTCACGGTTCGGACCCCTCGGACCCCTCGGACCTTTCGGACCTTTCGGACCTTTCGGACCCTTCGGACCTTTCGGACCCTTCGGACCTCTTGGACCTCTTGGACCCCTTGGACCCTGTGGACCCCTTATAATCCCTCAGGTTACGAATCGGAGGAGGCTTGCTCATGACACGAGTGTTTCGAGGATTGGCTTTGTTCGCCCTGGCCGCGGCACTGACGACAGCACGGCCGGCGGCCCAGACCGCGTCGCTCAAGGGCGACTTCCTGAAGGATTGGGCCCAGCAGAAAGACACCCTGGCCAAGATTGCGGCCGCCATGCCGGAGGACAAGTACGGGTTCAAGGCGACTCCCGCCCAGCGCAGCTTCGGCGAACACGTCCTTCACGTCGCGCAGATCAACGTGATGGTGCTCCAGACGGTCGGCGCCAAGCCCGCCGCCCCGCAAATCGACATGAAGGCGACGTCGAAGGCCGCCATCATCAAGGCGATGAACGACTCGTTCGACTACGGCACGGCGCTCCTCAACGAGCAGACCGATGCGACGATGGCCGGCACGATCCAGGGACCGCCGTGGATGGGGCCGTCGACGCGCGCGCGCATGTTCACGTTCGCCATCGGCCACACGCAGGACACGTACGGGCAGATGGTCGTGTACCTCCGCCTGAACGGCCTGGTCCCGCCGGCGAGCCAGAGACCGTAGGAAGAAAGTTGGAAGTCGAAAGTTGGAAGTGGGAAGTAGAAAGTTCAAAGTAGCAATGCTGCTGGCGGTGGCGCTGACGGGCGCCGCCGCCCTCTCCGCGCAGGACCCGCAGAAGCGGATCACGCCGGCG
Organism: uncultured Acidobacteriota bacterium; assembly: GCA_963712905.1. GTDB lineage: Bacteria > Acidobacteriota > Vicinamibacteria > Vicinamibacterales > CAVVIG01 > CAVQJU01. Next base: position 104,486 of record CAVQJU010000012.1, read on the forward strand.
GAAGTGCCGTGGCCGCCAGGACGCGGGACGGGGTCCCTCGTCGGCAGCTCGGGCGTGACGGGCATTCAGACGGTCACGCTCAAAGGCGATCCCACCAGGCCCGGTCTGTACACGCTGCTGCTGCGCGTGGGGCCGAACACGAAGATCCAGGCCCACTCGCACCCGGACGACCGGGTCGCGACCGTGGTGTCCGGCGACTGGTATTTCGGGTACGGCAGGGATTTCAACGAAGCGGCGCTGAAGCACCTGCCGCCCGGCAGCTTCTACACCGAGCCGCCGGGGATGGATCATTTCGCGATGACGAAGGCCACCGGCGTCGTGATTCAGATTTCCGGGACGGGACCGTCGGGCACGACGTACGCAGACCCGAAGAACGATCCCGCGCGAAAGTAGAACAACGTGGAACGCAGAGCACGCGGAGAACGCTGAGATTCTCTGGTACTTGGATTACTCTGCGATCTCCGCGATCTCTGCATCCAACGTCGTGACGTCAAACAGTAGCGAAGCCGGCGATGATCCGATCGAGCTGCGCGAGGTGATTCAGGTCGTGGCCGGCCATGGTCTCGACGATCACGCGGAAGGTCATGTCGCCGCGCTCGGGGTGATTCACCGGCTTGGCCATGGACTCGGGCGTGGTCGATCCGATCAGCGCGAGGTTCCACTCGCGGAGCGCGGAGAACGCGTTGAGCGCCGAGCGCGCGCCGAGGTTGCCGTACATCCCCGCCCAGCGCTCCTGGTCGAACGGCTGGATGACGTGCTTGTCCTCGGCCAGCGTCTGACGGAGGCGGAACCCGAACGCGATCTCGCTGTCGGCGAGATGGCAGAGAATCTCCCGGGCGTTCCACTTGCCCTGCGCCGGCCGCCACTCCATGCTGGCGGGCACGAACTGGACGGCCAGCCCTGACAGGTTGGAGGGTGTCTGCTCGATCACCTCGAGCGCATTCTCGTCGCCGAGGTACGACGCATACGGATTCATCCCGGGATTATATATGCCTTCTCACGTGATCCTGACGACCGTTACCGACCAGCCCGGCATGCTGTCCGCGCTGACACAGGTGCTCGCGCGTCACGACGCCAACATCGCCCACGTCGACATCGTGCGGCGCGGCGAACGTCACGCGGAGATCTACTTCGAGTTTTCGTGCGACGGCCCGATCGACGCCGTCGCAGCGGGGCTGGGGGCCGTGCCGGGCGTCCACGGCGTGGAGTTCCCGCCGTCCTTCGCGAAAATTTACGGCAAACGCATCGTGATCATGGGCGGCGGCGCGCAGGTCGGCCAGGTCGCCATGGGCGCCATCCTCGAAGCCGATCGGCACAACATCCGCGGCGAGCGCATCTCGGTGGACACCATCCCGCTCGTCGGCGAGCAGGAACTGGCGGCAGCCGTACGCGCCGTCGTGCTGCTGCCGCGCGTGCGCCTGCTGGTGCTCGCCGGATCGCTGATGGGCGGTGAGATTACGCGGGCGGTCGAAGACGTCCGCGCCAAGGGCCTGCTGGTGATCTCGCTGAACATGGCCGGCAGCGTGCCGGACGCCGCCGATCTCGTCGTGTCAGACCCGGTTCAGGCCGGCGTGATGGCCGTCATGGCCGTCGCGGATACCGCGAAGTTCGACATCGTGAAGCAGCAGAAGCGAAGGTACTGACGCGGGGGCCGGGGTCTGGTAAGTCGGGTGGGTCAGGTGGGTCGGGTGGGTCTGGTAGGTCAGGTGGGTCGGGTGGGTCTGGCAGGACGTGCGACGAAGCGCTGTCTTCCCTACCTGGCCCACCCGACTCACCCGACTGACCCGACCTACCCGCCTCTTACTTGACTTCCTTGAGCAGTGCGCACGCTTCGAGCGAATGCGCGGGGTCGAGCGCTTCCTGCGCCATGAACACCTTCTGCACGATCCCCTTCGAGTCGATGACGAAGGTCGTGCGGCGCGACACGAGGCCGCGCTCGTCGAACACGCCGTAGCTCTTGCTGATCTCGCGGCTGGCGTCGCTCAGGATGTTGAACTTCACGCCGAGCTTGTCCGCAAACGCCGCGTTCGCCCACGTGCTGTCGACGCTCATGCCGAGGATGACGGTGTTGTTCGTGTTGAACTGCCCCGAGTTCTCCTGATACTTGGCCATCTCGTTTGTGCAGCCGGGCGAGAACGCGGCCGGGAAGAACGCGAGCACGACGTTCTTCTGTCCCTTGTAGTCGCTCAACTTGACGGACTTGAACCCCGGGCGACCGTTTTCCATCGCCAGGTAGTTCGCGGTGAAATCGGGCGCGGCCTGGCCCGTCTTCACGCTGGGCGGCGGCGGGGGCGCTGCGTTCGGCGCCTGCGCGCGCGCGGGACCCGCGGTCAGCAGGCAAGCCGCCATCGCCAACGAAGCGGTGAGATGTAAGTGACGGATGCTCATTGCGTATCTCCTTAGAATGCCAACACGTGCCGCAGATTCCTCCGGAACGACAGGCGGGTCGCCAACCTGCGGATTGTCGGCGCTCACAGCGGGTATTGTCAACTTGCCGAAGACCTTGGGCGCCCCGCGCTGAACACTGTAGAGTGGGGTCATGCCACACTCCATGCTGACGGCGATCATCCTCGCGGGCGCACTCGGCGCGATGCAGTCGGCGCCGGCCGGATTGCAGAGCGCACCCTCCTCGAAGACCAAGACCGATCCGAACGAACCGGTCACGATGAACGGGTGCGTCACCCGCAGCGCGTCGTCGAACAAGGAGTTCACGTTCACGGACACCTCCAGCGGCTTCCAGTACCGCCTGAGCGGGAAGGACGTCTCGAAGCTGACCGGGCAACCCGTGCAGATCGTCGGCGCCGTGGACACCAGCCGCCTGAAGGTGAAGACCGGGCTGTACCCGTCACCGAATGTCGCCGCGCAGGCCGGAGCGATGGATCCCGGGAAGGCTCACGTCGCCGCGATGGGCGGGGGCACGACCGGGAGTGGAAATCCCGACCTGCCGACTTTCAAGGTCGCCCGCGTCAGCGCCGTTCAGGGCGAGTGCCGGAAGTAAGGGCTATCAGCGCTCGAAATTCCGCGAACTACCGGTTTGCCCACGCACTGGCGATCGTCCACTCGTCGTTGTTCTTGCTGAGCCTGAACGTCCACACCCGCCGTTCGTGCCGTTCGCCACGAGCGTTCCCGGCAGCCGGGACGTAACGGACCGAACCGCGGCAGACAGCGCGCGCGGAGTCGCCCTGCACATCCAGCGTGCACGCGTCGAATTCCAGCGACTGCGAGCGTATCTCCTCGAATGCATGGGCCAACGCCGCTTCGTCGACGCCCGGATAGACCGCGTGGACGAGAGCCGCGTCGAGCCCGTTGTAGGCGCGCCGATATCGCTGGAGCGTCTCGCGAATCATCGTGGTGTTGTCCGTCACCGGTGTGGGCGGCACCGCCGCATCTGACGGAAATTCGACGGGCGCCGTCGCGGTACGAGGCTCCAGAGTGAGGTCACCGCGCCAGATCTCCGGTACATTCGGCGCGGCCTCTGCGGCCGGGGCGTTCTCCGGATCGGCCGTCGTCACCGGGCCAGGCGACGGGATGCTCACGAACTCGCGGTAATACGGAAGCAGCGCCCTCGACGTCAGGTATGGGACCCCGCGTTCCACGCCAACTGCGCGCATCGCTTCCGCGCTCCAGCTCCACTGCGGCTGGCGGCCAATCAACACCCCGAGTGCGGCACCGGCAACAGCCCACGACAGGCCGACAGCAAGCACCAGACGCCTGCGACGCGCCGCGGCCACAGCCAAGTCGAGCTCTGCCGCGACCTCGCGGCTCGCGGGCAGCGCCGGATCCAGTTCGATCAGCTCTTCCAGCGCGGCGGTCGCCTCTTCAAAACGGCGAGCGGCGATCGCCGTCCGCGCGGCGCCAATCCGCTGATCGATTCGCCGCTGCCTGACACGCGCCTCAAACGACGCATATTTTTCTGTCGAGGTGAAGTCGGCAGGTGGCGTGACCGCGGCCGTAACGGGTTCGACTCGAGGAGCCGTGGCGCGAGGGGCGTCGAGCGAGTCGCGGAGCATGCGTGCAGCCACGAAATCGGGGTCGATCGACAGCGCAGCATCGACGCTGGCGAGCGCCCCGGCCTGGTCTCCAGCATCCCGGGCCACCCGGGCAGTTCGCAGATGCAGCTGTAGCGTGCTCAAGCGAAGGTGCGGGTCCACGGGCCGTTTCATTGCAAAGCGGATTCCAGCTGGGCTGATCTGCCGAGCTGACAGCTCAGCCCTGACGGAGGTCGTGGAACTTATTCGGTCTTCTTTACGACGGGCCCGAACACCCACGCGATGAAGATGCTGAGGATGTACAGCAGGATCATTGGCAGCGCGAGAATGGACTGGTTGTAAGGATCGCCGCTCGGCGTCACCACTGCGGAGATGATGAAGATGACGAGGATCTGCGTACTTGAACTGGGACGCCAGGAAGCGCGCCGTGACCAGTCCCATCTTGGCCAGAAAGAACACCAGCGTGGGCATTTGAAACACGACGCCCAGAATGAAGAGCATCCTCGTATACATGCTGAAGACGTCCTCGAGCTTCGGCAGGAACGCCAGCTGCGTCGTGTTGAAGCTCGCGAAGAACACCATCAGCATCTTGAACGCGACGTAGTGGTTGAACGCCGCGCCGCCGAGGAAGCCCGCCGTGGTCATCAGGATGAACCAGATCGCGAAGCGCTTCTGCTTCACGTACAGCGCCGGCGCGATGATCTGCCACACCTGATACATGATGAACGGCGACGTCAGGACGATACCGGCGATCAGGGCGATCGTGACGTACACCGAGAACGCCTCGCCGGGCACGGTGTAAATCATCTTGCTGCCGGCTGGGAGGACCGAGCGGATTGGCCGGAAGACGAACTCGACGATCTCGTTGATGTAGGCGAAGGCCACAAGGATGCCGACACCAACGCCAATGCTCGACCGGATCACGCCCTTCCGGAACCGGTCGAGATGTTCGAGCACCGACGACATCGCGAACAGCGGGCGATCGGGATCGGGCGAACCAAAACGACCGAGAGTCAACGGCACAAGAAACGCTCCGCCTCCATTCTAGCCGGAGCGCCTCGCCACCGCCTGAATCCCTGCGAGCGAGAAATTCGCGATGTGCTCCGCGACGCGGTCGGGGCTGTCGTTGCGCAGGTGAAACTTCGTCCGCATGCGCGTGGGCACTGGCCTTGTCGCGAACAGGATCCACTGCGAGTGGATGCTCATGACGCACCGCGCTACCCTCTCGTCTCCCGGCTGGCAGCCCAGCAGGTCGGCGACGATGGCCGACAGGTCGTCGAGGCGAGGCCGGATCCCCTGGTCGAGCAGGGCGTCGAAGGCGGGCGTGGGATCGGCGATCTCCCGCTGGATCAGCCGCGAAATCCAGTTCGCCTGGCCCTCGGCCACGGCGCGGCACAGCGAGACGTGGATGTAGCGCCGCAGCCGCTCCTCGGCCGGCTTCCCGTCACCCGCCACGCGCGCCGCATCGCTCGTGGTGCGGACGGTGTCGATGGCGCGCTGCAGGACTTCGCGGTACAGCCCGTTCTTGTCGCCGAAGTGGTAGTTGACCGCGGCGACGTTGGCGCGGGCCCCGCGGCAGATGTCGCGGACCGTGACCTTCTTGAACCCGCGGTCGGCGAACAGCTGCGCGGCCGCGCGCAGCACCCGTTCGTGCGTCTCTTCGTCGCGCTGCTTCATCGATCTACAGCGTCCGTTTGAACAGCATGGTCGCGGCCGTCATGCCGATGGCGGAGAACACGAGCAGGTACAGCAGATCCCCGCCGATCGCGCTGAAGCCCGTGTTCTTGAGGAGCAGGCTCTTGAACGCATGCACCGCGTATGTGAACGGGTCGACCGCGGCGATAACCTGCATCCACCCGGGGAATCCCTGGGGCGGATACACGGCGCCGCTCGGGAAGTAGAGCAACGTATTCAGCACGCCGAAGATGGCGCGCGGCATGAGCGGATCGTTGACGCGCACCATGATCAGGAACATCAGGCTGATGAGGGCAAAAGCGGTCACGACGATCACCACCGTGAGCCTGAGCATGCGCATCGGATCGAGCGGAGACGGGATACCGGCAATGAGGCTCCCGATGATCATGATCGAGATGCCGGCCATCACCGCCTTGATCGTGCCCGAGATGTTGAAGCCCGCAACGAGCTCGAGCTTGCTGATGGGCGTCACCAGGTACCCTTCGTGCAGCCCGCGAGCCTTGTCGTCGATGAAGATGATGCCGCCGCCGATCATCACCATCATGAAGATCGACATCACGATGGACCCGGGCAGCAGGTACTGGACGTACGGGACGTACGGGTAGACCTCGACGACATCGAGCCGGGTCAGGCCGGACACACGGGCAGTGGTCGACGGCATGTTGAACGCGGTGACCAGGCTGCCCATCTGCCCGACCAGCGTCGCCGACACGAAGTTGTCGGTGTTGTCCTCGATCAGCGCGACATGGGGTTCGTTCTTCTGCAGCACGCGGCGCGAGAACTCGGGCGGGATCGTCAGGACGCCGTTGATGCGGCCGTTGCGCAGATCGCTCAACGCTGCTCCTTGGTCGCCGTACTGAATCGTCTCGAACGTGTTCGCGCCGCCGGCCACGGCGCCGGCCAGCTCGCGCACCCGGACGGCGGGCAATCCGCCGTCCTGATCCACGACGGCCACCTTGAGGTGCTTGACGTTGCCGCCCATCGCGTAGCCGAGGATCACCAGCTGCACGAGCGGAAACACCATCGAGATCACGATCAGGATCGGGCTGCGGCGGAACCGGCGCAGCTCGCGTTCGACGATCGCCCAGGTGCGGTTCATTTGGTTCCTCCCCGAATCAGCGGCGCAACATGAACGCGGAATCCTGCGGGCTCGCGTCCTGCAGGGCGTCGCGCAGCGCCCGTCCCGTGTAATGCACGAAGACGTCGTCGAGCGTGGTGCTCTGGACGGCCAGCGAGTTCACGGTGATGCCGGCGGCCGCAGCGGCATCGAGCATCGCCATCGTCGTCGCGGGGCCGTTCTTGGACGAAATCCTGAACACGGAGTCTTCCGACGTGACGCTCTCGACGTCCGGCAGCGCCTTGAGGCGGTCGCCCCAGCCGGACGGCGGCGACGTGAAGTTCACTTCCAGCACGTTGTTGCTCGGCACGGCAAGTTTGAGCTTTGTGGGTGTATCGAGGGCTTTCAGCTCGCCGTGATCCACGATCGCGATCCGATCGCAGAGCTTGTCGGCCTCGTCCATGTAGTGCGTGGTGAGCAGAATCGTCAGCTGGCGCTCCGACTTGATGCGCTGCAGCATCTCCCACACGTTCACGCGCGACACGGGGTCGAGGCCGGTGGTCGGCTCGTCGAGGAAGAAAATGCGCGGCTCGTGCACGAGGCCGCGCGCGATCTCGACCCGCCGCCGCATGCCGCCCGACAGGTTCTTGACCTGAGCGTCCTTCCACTGCGTGAGCTCGACGAACTCGAGCAGCTCCGGGATGAGCCGTTGCCGCTTTTCGCGCGGAACGCCGTACAGCTTGGCGAAAATCAGGAGGTTCTCTTCGACGCTCAGCTCCAGGTCCGTCGTCATCGCCTGGGGGATGACGCCGATCGACCGGCGGACGCCGTCCGCCTGCTTGACGATATCGAAACCGTTGATGACGGCGGTGCCCGACGTCGGCGGCAGCAGCGTCACCATCATGCGGATGAGGGTGGACTTGCCCGCGCCGTTCGGGCCGAGCAGCCCGAAGATCTCGCCCTCCTCGACGTCGAAGCTCAGGCCCTTGACGGCCGTGAACTTGCCGAACGTCTTGACGATATTGCGGACGTCAATCGCGGGCATCATCACCGCACCGGCAGGAGCACATACGCCGTCATCCCGACGGCCAGGCGCCGGTCGCGATTGTCCACGCGCAGCCGGACCTCGAACGTCTTGATGTCGCGCTTGGTGCGGCTGACGTCGCGCTGCGTGGCGAACGCCGCGTCGACGCCCCGGTAGAAGACGCGCCCCTCGCGCTCTTCGCCCGAGGGAAGCCGGACGGTGAGGGTGTCGCCAATCCGCACCCCGTCGACGTAGGTTTCCTCGACGTCGGCCCGCACCCACAGGTCGTCGGGGTTGATGAGCGACAGCACCGGCTGCCCCGGCGTGACGACCTCGCCCGTGCGCGCGGCGCGGACATCGACGATGCCGTCGATCGGCGCGTGCAGCTCGGTGTAGGTGAGGCGCACGTCAGCCTTGGTGCGCTGAGCGTTGGCGGCGGCCTGCTGGCTCTGGTTGGACTGGAGCTGGCTGCGCTTCACCGAAATCTGCTCGGCGTTGGCGTTCGCCAGCGCGAGCGCCGAGCGCTGTGCATCCACCTGTTTCTGCAGCGAATCGAGACGCGCCTTCGCGGCGTCGAACGCCGTGCGCGCCTGGTCCAGCATCTGCACGGGCTCGACGCCCTTCTGCGACAGGTCGCGGGTGCGCTCGAACACGAGCCGGGCGTTCTCGAGGTCGGCGACGGCCGCGGCCTGCTGCGCCTGGGCGGCCGCGAGCGTCGCCTCGGCCTGATGGATCTGGTCGATGGTCTGCCGCTCCTGGTAGCGCAGCGCGGCCTCGCTCTCCTTGACCTGCGAGCCGAGGCCCTCGGCGCTGTGCTGGTAGTAGGCGATGTCGGCGCGCAGCTCGTCGGGCGTAATCACCGCCACGAGCTGGTCTTTCTTTACGACGTCGCCTTCGTTGACGAGGAGCTGGCGGATCTGGCCGGCGATCTGGGGGCTGACGATCACGTCGTTGGTCGTCACGATGCCGGTGAGCGTCAGGCTCGTCGGGCGCTGGTTCACGTACCGGAAGATGCCGTAGCCGGCGGCGCCGAGGACGAGCAGGATGAGCAGTGGGCGTACGATCTTCATGTCAAACACTTGTATAAAACAGTTGTTTGACACGTGTCAACACGGGCGCCCCCGGCGTGGGGCGCGACCCCTGTGTATACTGATGCGGCTGTGCTTCGGGATCTTCCACCGCGAGCCCGTTGGTACACGATCGGCGTCATCGCCCTCGGCGCCGTTACCTTTGTCTCGCTCGTGCCCCGGGCGACGCTCACGCCCGTCCCGCAGCTGCTCTTCTTCATCGTCCTTTCGTCGCTGACGTCCGCGTTCAAGGTCCACTTCCCCATCGCCAGCGGCTCGAACATGTCCGTGTCGTACATCGTGGACATCGCCGCGCTCATCCTGCGCGGGCCGCACGCCGGGATGATCGTCGGCGCCGCCAGCGGACTGACCCAGTCGACACTCAACCAGCCGGCCACCAGCCGCAACCCGCTCTATCGCACGCTGTTCAATATCTCGATCCTCGTCCTGACGGCGGAAGCCTCAGGGCAGGTGTACGCGTGGCTCGGCGGCACGACGTCGATGCTCGATCTGGTCGGGCTCGCCGGGCCGCTGTCCGGGATGGCCTTCACGTATTTCTTCGTGAACACGGCGCCGATCGCCGTCGCGATCGGCCTGGCAACCAACCAGAGCGCATGGCGGATCTGGCGGCAGGACTTCCTGCCGAACGTGCCGAGCTACATCCTGGGCGCCGCCGCCGCGGCCGTCGTGCTGGCGGTGACGGAAAGCTCGGGATACTGGCTCGCGCTCCTCCTGACGGCCGCGCCGCTGTACCTGACCTACAAGATGTACCGCACGGGCCTCGAGACCGAGGCCAGGCAGGGCGCCATTCTCGAGGCCGCGCACGACGCCATCATCACGATGGATTCGCACCTGGCCATCCGTGAATTCAACCCGGCCGCCGAGCAGATGTTCGGGCACCGGCGCAGCGAGATTCTCGGCCGGCACGTCGACATCCTCCTGCAGCCCGACAGCCGGACCGAGGCGCTCGACGCGCTCGGCCAGTATCTGCACACCGGCCGGGGGCCGCTGCTCGGGCGGCAGCTCGAGTTCACCGGCGTGCGCACCGACGGCACCGATTTCCAGTTCGAGTTGACGGTGGCCCGCGTCGGCTCCGAGACCCGCCGCGCGATGACGGGCTTCGTGCGCGACATCACCGAGCGCCGGCTCCTCGAGGAACAGCTGCGGCAGTCGCAGAAGCTCGAAGCCATCGGCCGGCTGGCCGGCGGCGTGGCGCACGATTTCAACAACATCCTCATGAGCATCATGGGCTCGGCCGATCTGCTCCTCATGGACGAGACCGATGAGCTGGTGCGCGCCGAGATCACCGAAATCAAGCAATCGGTCGAGCGCGGCGCCGCGCTGACGCGGCAGCTGCTGGCGTTCAGCCGGCGCCAGGCGACCCGGGCGCGCCTGTTCGCCCTCGGCGACGTCGTCGCCGGCATGGAGACGATGCTGCGCCGGCTGATTGGCCCCGAGATCGAGTTCCGGATTGTGCGCGGCGGCCAGGTCATGGTTCACGCCGACCCCGCGCAGATCGAGCAGGTCATCCTCAACCTCGTCATCAACGCCCGCGACGCCATGCCGGAAGGCGGGCGCCTCGATATCAGTGTCGGCGACGTCGACCTCGACGACGCGGCGGCGGCGGTCAACGCGGAAGGCCGGATCGGGCGCTACGCCCTGCTCAGCGTGGCCGACACCGGAACGGGCATGGACGACAAGACGCGCGCCAGGCTGTTCGAGCCGTTCTTCACGACCAAGGAACAGGGAAAAGGCACTGGCCTGGGCTTGTCGATCGTCTACGGAATCGTCAAGCAGAGCGCCGGATACATCACCGTCGCGAGCGAACGCGGGCGCGGGACCACCTTCCTGATCTATCTGCCTCTCGTCGTCGCTCCCGCAGCTGCGGAAACAGCCGCGGTCTGATGGCCCGACTCATGCACTGACCGCGCCGGGCCGATACTCGAGGGCCCTGAATCGGCCGATATAGAGGACACACCATGAGGAATGTCGTCTTCCTCTGCGCGCTCGCCGTCGTGCTGGCAGCCGGCCCGGCGGCGTCCACGACCGTCACCGCGCCCACCTTCGACGAACTCGTGCTCCGGGCCGAAAGTGTTGTGGTCGCAAGGGTCGTGGCCACGCAGTCGGCCTGGGTGGATTCGCGCTCGGGGCGGTCCATCGTGACGGATGTGACGGTGGCCATCGAGCAGACGATCAAAGGTCCCGACTACGCGCAACGCGTGTTCCAGTTCCTGGGCGGGACCGTCGGCGACGACACGCTGCGGGTCGAAGGCATGCCGCAATTCGCGGTCGGGGATCGCGACGTGCTGTTCATCAACGAGGCGGGCCGGCCGGCCAGCCCGCTCGTCGGGTTCATGTACGGCCGCTTCCGCATCATGCGGGATCCGCGAACCGGTGCGGACATGGTGCGAACCCACGACGGACGGCCGCTGGCGGGCACCGAAGACGTCGGCAACGCCAAACCGCCGGCTCGGGTCGCGCCGGTCCGAACGCTCACGCTCGCCGATTTCCTCGGCGCCATCCGCGACAAGGCCCGCATCCAGGCGCAGGCCCCCCGATGAACGCGCGTCTCGCGCGGACAGCGCTTGCGCTGCTGTTCGCCGGGGTCTGCGGTCGCGTGCTGTCGAGTTACGTGCTCATCGACGACAAGTGGCGGGACGGCACAGTGACGATGCAACTGCAGCTCGGCACGCCGGGCCGCGCGTTGAGCGACGGCTCGTCGAGCTGGGGAGCGGTCGCCGAGTCGGCGCTCGGGGAATGGAACGGGGTCGTGAGCCGGCTGCAGTTCAACGCCGTGCGCGATTCCTCGAGCGCGAAGGGCGACGGCAACGGCGTCAACAACGTGTTTTTCTCGAACGACGTCTACGGCATGGCGTTCGAGGCCAACGTGCTCGCCGTCACGACGAACTGGCTGCGTCGCAACGTGCGGGTTGAAGGCGACGTGGTGTTCAACGCGGCGATCGACTGGGATTCCTACAGCGGCGCGAGGCGGCGAGCCGTCGATTTCCGCAGGGTCGCGCTGCACGAGTTCGGACACGTGCTGGGCCTCACGCATCCCGACGACAACGGCCAGGCCGTCACCGCGGTCATGAACAGCCATATCAGCAATACCGACCACCTGACGTCCGACGACATCGCGGGCGCGCGGGCGCTGTTCGGCGGCGGGGGCGGCAGCGTCGCCCCGGGCGGCGGCAATGTCGTGGTGTCCTTTCCGCCCCGCGACGAGTCGCTCGACTTCCGCAACCAGCTCGAGGCGAAGTACCGGGACGGGCTGCGTCGAGGGCCGACCTCCACGCTCGGTCGACATCGAAGGCGACGTCGTGTGGACGTCGGAGTACCTGCGGTACCGCGTGTATCAGTGCACACACCAGCAGGCCGTGGACCGCGTCGCGACGCAGATCGACGGCAACAGCGCGCCTGGCGTCTGCGGCAGCGCCGTCGCGGGCGCCGTGCAGTTCCCGCCCCGCAACGAGGCGCTCGATTTCCGGAACCAGCTGGAGGCGAAGTATCGCGACGGCCTGCGGCGGGGCCCCACATCGACAGTCGTCGATCGCGAAGGCGACGTGGTGTGGACCCAGGAGTACTCTGCGGTACCGCGTGAACAGCTGCGGCCATGCCGTCGCCGTGCAGAGTGTGCTCACGCAGATCGACGGCCGCTCGGCTCCGCCGGTGTGCAGGTGAAAACATGTAGCGCGGGGCTTTCAGCCCCGCGATCGCGGCCCTAAAAGGGCCGCGCTACAGATATCAGTCGTCCGCAACCTGGTGTCCGGCCACCACCAGCAGTGTGAGCGCGAGAAACATGGCGCCGGTGAGAAACGGCGTGGCCTCGCCGAAGCGTTGAAGCGACGCGCTGCCCCACACCGGACCCAGCGTTCGGCCCAGGCTCTCGACGGCCCCGGCGGCGCCCTGCACGCGCCCCTGTTCGTCGCCCCGGCCGGCGCGGCTGATGAGGCTCGACACGGTGGGGTGGCCGAAGCCCATGCCAATCGCGAGCGGGACGAGCGCCAGCGAGAACAGGAATATGGAGTGAGCAAAGGCCGCCGCGGTGAGCCCGGCGACGGAGAAAATGATCCCCGCGACGAACGTCGCCTTGTCCCCTGCCCGGCGCACGATGGGACGGATGAAGCCGCCCTGAATCACCGCGCCCAGGACGCCGAACCCGGCAAACAGATACCCGGTATGCGACGCGTCGAACCCGAACCGCCGGGCGGCGAAGAGCGCAAACGTCGTCTGGAAAATGGCGAACGAGAACCAGTAGATGAAATCGATGGTGAGCACCCGGCGCATCGCGGGCCGCCGAAACAGTTCCGGCAGATAACCGAGCGGGTTGCCGGTGCCGGCCCGCGCCCGATGGACGGTTTCCGGCAGCCAGAGCCAGGCCATGGCCGTCGCGACCAGCGTGAGCGCGGCGGCGGCCCAGATAGGCGCGGTGTAGCTCACCCTCGCCAGCACACCGCTCAACGCCGGCCCCATGATGAACCCCATTCCGAACGCGGCGCCGATCAGGCCGTACGCGCGCGCGCGATCCTTGGGCTCGGTGATATCGGCGACGTAGGCGCGCGCCGTCGAGATGTTGCCGCCTGACAGGCCGTCGACGATACGCGCGAGGAACAGCATCGTGACGCTGTGCGCCACGGCCAGCATCACGAAGCTGACCACCGTGCCGGCGAGGCTGAACACCAGCACCGGACGCCGCCCGTGCCGGTCCGAGAGGTCGCCGAGCAGCGGCGAGGCGATCAGCTGGCACAGCGAATACACCGCGAACAGCAGCCCGATCACCACGGGCGACGCCCCGAACGTCTCCGCGTAGAACGGCAGCAGCGGGACGATGATCCCGAAGCCGATCAGGTTGACGAAAATGGTGAGAAAGATGATGAGGAGCGGCCGGGTCATCGTGTCGCGGGCGCCGTCACGGTACCCAGGCGTGCTCCCTGCCGGTCCCGGACCGGCACGTGGTCGAGGTTTGCGAGGCGCAGACCGGTCTCGTAGATGAATTCACCGACGCGCGACATCTTGTCGAACTCGATCTTCGACACGTCGTCGGTGTTGGCGTGATAGTCCGGATGAAGGCCGGTCGTGAAGAAGATGACCGGAATGCCGCGCGCGGCGTAGCTGTAGTGATCGCTGCGCGTGTAGAGCTGCTCGGGATCCGCGGGATCGTTGAACTCGTAATCGAGCCGGAGCGGGTTCGCGGCCTCGCGGTTGGCCTCCTGCGCGACGCGGTCGAGCTCGGTGCTGATGCGGTCTGATCCGACCATGTACAGCGTGTTCGATTCGCTCGCCTTGTTGTCGCGGTTGCGGCCCACCATGTCGATATTCAGCTGCGCGATAATGCGATCGATGCCGATCGTGGCGTGGTCGGCGAAATAGATCGATCCCCAGCGTCCGCGCTCTTCGCCCGCGTGCCAGACGAACAGGACCGATCGCTTCGGCCGCGGCCCCAGCGCGAAGGCGCGCGCCATGGCCAGCAGCGTGACCGTCCCCGAACCGTCATCGTCCGCCCCGTTCCAGATGCGGTCGGCTTCCGAGCCGGTGGTGATGCGGCCCGGCGACGCCGCGCGGCGCGGGCCGTCGGCCGTGTTCGTGAGCTCGCCTTCGGCGTAGCCGACGTGATCGTAGTGGGCGCCGAACGCCACATACGTCTGCTTCAGCTGCGGGTCCGAGCCCTCGACGATGGCGACGACGTTCTGCGTGAGCTGGGTGCGTACGACTTCGTAGTCGGTGTTGACGTCGAACGTGAGCGTGACGCCGTCCAGGCGAAATGCCGGCAGCGCTTCGCGCGCCTCGGCCTTGCGCTTCAGGTCGCCGTACTTCACGGGAGCACGGCTGAACAGGAACTCGAAGAAGGGATCGGTGCCGGTCACCTGTGGCGGCGCGATGCGGTCCAGGCGTTCGGCCGTGGTGAAGTCGGCAGGAGGAATCGGATTGCGGCCGCGGCCCGGTGCCTGAGCGGCGGCAGCCTGGTTCTGCCCGCCACGCCCCGCACCGCCGGCCGCCGCGACGCCGATGCTCGCGGCCGCGCGCAGTTCCTCGATCGCGTACCGGCCGCGGCCGTTGAGCAGCAGGCGATTCGCGGAAGGATCGAATCCGCCGGGCGCCGCGGACCCGCCCGGACCTTCGGCGCCGAGCCACACGACAGCGGCGCCGCTGACATCACGGCCACGATAGCTTTCGTGCCCCGCGCGCGCCGCGTCGAGCCCGTACCCGGCGAACTCGACACGGTCGAGCGTCAGCGTCTGCCGGCCGCCCGTGTTGCGCTGAAACCTGACGGCTTCGCCGTCGGTGAACGTCCGGCGCTCGCCGCCGACCGTGACGGTCACGGTCGAATGCCTGGCGGCTTTCACGCCGAGCACCTTCACCGACTGGAGATACGTCCCGTTGTCGCCGGCCGGCTTGACGCCCCATTCCCGCAGATGCTGCTGGAGGTACGAGGCCGCGAGGCCGAGGCCCGTCGAGAAAACCGCCCGTCCCTGGAGGTCGTCGGAGGCGATGTAAGACAGCCATTCCTTGAGGTCGGCGGGGTCGAACGAGGCGGCTCCGCCGGACGAAGCGCCCCGGACAGCCTGGGGTGGTGCAACGGCGAGAAAGGCGGCAACCGCCAGGCCCAGCAGGCCGGCCCGGCCGGGATTCACGCTACCTCCATGGGCCTAACTATATGCGACTTGCCATGTTGCGAGACTTCAGGTAAGGTTTTTCAACTGGATCGGCTGCCAGCGTGTTTGCGCCTGCGAACCTTCGCGCCTTCCTGCCCGCATTGTCCACTCTGGATATTTCACTGCCATTAGAGGAGCGTTGATTGGCTGTCCGTCTGTTCGTGGGAAATCTGTCGTACGCCACCACCGAAGCGGAGCTCCGCACGTACTTCGGAACCGTCGCGCCGCCGTCGCAGGTGGTGCTGCCGGTGGATCGCGAGACCGGCCGGCCGCGCGGCTTCGCGTTCGTGGAGTATCTCGACCGTGCGCACGCCGAGCAGGCGATTCAGCGCTTCAACGGTCAGCCGTTCAACGGCCGGCCGCTGGCGGTCAGTGAGGCGCGCGCACGCGAGGATCGGGGACCCGGCGGGTACTCCGGGCCGCGGCCGGGCGGTAGCGGTCCTCCGGGACCGCGGCCGGGCGGCGGATACGCGCCGCGCCCGTCTTACGGCGGAGGGGGACCCGGGTTCGGATCGGGCAGTTCTGCGCCTTCGTCCGATCGGGCCAAGAACTTCGGCCCCGACGCGAAGCCTATGCGCGGCGCGGCCGCCAAGAAGGGCAAGAAGGGCGACGAACGCCCGCGCGGTCCGATTCCCGTCAAGGCCACCCGCCGCTCGTTCTCGCTCGACGATGACGATGCCTCCGCACCCGACGAGGTCATTGCGGACATCGACAACTTCGCGACCAGCAAGCCCGAGGAGAAGGAGATCGAAGAGCCCGAAGAGCCCGGAGACGACAAGTCGTAGCCGCGCGACGCGCGCGACTTCGCTCTACCGGGCGTCGGCGTCGTACACGCGATTCACGGTCGCTTTGCGCTGCCCGCCTTCGATGTTCAGCGTCACGCGGAGCTGCTTGTGCTCCGCGTCCACGGTGTAGGTTTCCACAATCTTGCCCTGACCGAGCCCGGAAACCTCGCTCTCCAGCTTCCCGGCGTCCCACTTCGTCCGGCGTTCCACCTTGGTCGATTCGTCTTTGACCTTTTTGCCATCCGCGGATAACCGCGTGGTCCGACCGTCCCCGGCAGTCAGGATGATCGTGCTGCCCGACTCGACGATCGTGAGGTGGTCGGGCGCCTCCAGTTCGTCGCGCAGCGCGTTCCGCATGCGCTGAACGTCTTCCGGGTTCCTGCCCTCGCCGCCGTGGCCGCCACCGGAACCAGCTCCGCCAAACCCACCGCCGTGTCCGGCTCCACCGCCCCGGCCGCCGCCGCGGTGTCCGCCCTGGTGGCCCTCCCGGCCCTGTCCGCCTTCGCGGCCCGCGGGTGGCTTGTCGCTGAGATCCTTGTTGAGGGTCCACGCCCCTTCGAGGGAAGGAGACGGCGGCGTCTGCGCCCGAAGGGCCGCGGGCGCCGCGGAAATCACGAGAGCGACGGTCGTCGCCAGACCAGTGATGCGCATGGGGCGATTATCGATCCATCGCCTAAAGAGTTCGTCGGCGCGGTGCCAGCAGCGGCAGGCCCTCCCTGACCTTTTCGAACGCTGACAGCATCTCCTCGATCATGCGCGGCGGCCGGCTCGCCCGCCGGTACACCCAGCCCGTCTCGCGCACGAGCTCGTGGCCCTCCACGCGGGCGCAGAAGAACTGGCGCGCCCGCACTTCGCGCGCAATCGCGATGTACGGCACGATGCCGATGCCCAGGCCCGTCTTGACCATCGCTTTGATGATCTCGACGTTCTCGGTATCCATGACGATGTGGGGCTCGATGTTCTCGCTGAGGAAGAACCGATCGATCACGCGCCGCGTCCCGGACCCGGCTTCGAAGAGCACGAACGGCTCCCCCGCCAGGTCCTGCGCCGTGATGCGTTTTCGCTTCGCCAGCGGGTGGGTCGGCATGGTCACGATGAGCAGCTCCTCGCGGAGGACGGGCAGCGTGATCAGATCGGCGTGCTCGACCGGCAGCGTCAGCAGGCCGGCGTCCACCTGGCCGGTCCGGATCTCCTCAATCGACCGGCCGGCGGGCGCGACCATCAGCCGGACATCCAGCTGCGGGTGCATGCGGCGCAGCTGCTTGAGGAGCGGCGGGAACACGTACAGGCACACCGTCATGCCGCCCGACAGGCGCAGCGTGCCGCGCAGCTCGCGCGTGCGGTCGGTGATGGCACCCACCGTGTCGTGCACGTCCTGGAAGACGCGCTGACCGAGCTGGACGAGCTTTTCGGCGGCGGGCGTCATGCGGACCTGACGGCCCACGCGCAGGAACAGCGGTTCGCCGAGCTCTTCCTCGAGCAGCAGAATCTGGCGGCTGATGGCCGACTGCGAGACGTGCAGCTTGCGGCCGCACGCGGTGAAGGATCCCGTCTCGGCGATGGCCTGGAGGATTTCGAGCTGACGAAGATCCATGGTGCGATTGGGGCTTTGGACTGGGGGCTGGGGCCTAGGGGCTGGGGACTAGGGGCTGGCGGCTGGGGCCGGGGATTTCCTGAAGCTGACGCCGTGCGCCTCGGGGCCGAGGTACGTGACGACGGCCACGCCGATCATGATGAACGCGGCAAGAAAGCCCATGGCCTGTCCGTAGCTGAAAATCTCGCCGAGCAGCGATTCGACGTACGGAATGCTCGCCGACAGCGCGGCGCCAAGCTGGTACGCGAGGCCGGGGAAGAAGCCGCGGAACTCGCCCGGCGACAGCTCGTTGATGTGCGCCGGGATGACGCCCCACGCGCCCTGGACGAAGAACTGGATCAGAAACCCGCCGAGCGCGATCAAGACCGTGTTTGGCGCCGCCACCCACAACGGGACCGTCAACAGCGCGCAGATCGCCGACGTGATCATCGCGCGGCGGCGGCCCATCCGGTCCGAGTAGTAGCCGAACACCAGCCCGCCGAAGATGGCGCCGACGTTGGTGATCATCGTGAGGTTCGCCACATCGCTCGGGGTGTAGTTTCGCAGCCGCGTCAGGAACGTCGGGTACATGTCCTGCGTACCGTGCGACATGAACGCCATCATCGTCATCAGCAGGACGAGGTACGCGAACCGGGGCCAGTGTTTCCAGATCGACGTGCGGTACGTCTCCCAGTCCACCCTGTTCTCGTGCCACGCTTCGGATTCCTTGACGCGCGCGCGGATGAACAGCGACAGCAGCGCGGGCAGACCGCCGAGGAAGAACATCACACGCCACGCGTAGTCGGGATGAGTGGCGTGAACGGGCACGTAGACCATGCGGAACGCCAGCGCCGCGAGGAGATTGCCCAACGCGTAGCCTTCCTGCAGCAGGCCCGACAGCAGGCCGCGCAGCCGGGGCGACGCCGACTCGAGCGCCAGCGACGCGCCGACGCCCCATTCACCGCCCATGCCGATGCCGAACAGCAGGCGGAGGATGACGAAGGTCGTGTAGTTGGGTGCGAGGCCCGAGAGCACCGAGATGATCGCGTAGAAGATCACGTTCAGCATCAGCGGCAGGCGCCGGCCGTAGCGGTCCGCGATGAGGCCGAAGATGACGGCGCCGATCGGCCGCGTGACCAGCGCCAGCGATACGGTCAGCGCGATGTCGGGCCGGCTCTTTCCGAACGCCGTGGCCACGTCCTGAATCACGAAGGTCAGGACAAAGAAGTCGAAGGCGTCGAGCGTCCAGCCCAGGAACCCCGCGAGCACGGCGTTGCGCTGGTTGACGCGCTGTTCGCGCGTCATCACGCTCAGTGGAAGAGGGGCGGCGGTGGCCATCAGGACGGGCGGGCATATCATAACAGCCGGCAGTCATGAGTCATCCACGTCAGCCAGTTCACACGGTGTACGGGGGCGCGCACCTGTTCAAGGCCGATCTCGCCCGCAAGCTGGGCGGCCTCGCGCTCCGGGCGTTCAACGAGCACGCGCCGGATGCGGCCGCGTTGGGCGCCGCCTTCGGGTTCGATGCGGCGACGGCCTCGGCCGTCCACCCGCGCGTCGTGGAGAAACTGCAGCGTGAGCCCGTCGAGGACTACCGGATCGATTTCGAAGACGGCTTCGGCCACCGCCCCGACGATGAGGAAGATCGAGCGGCGGAAGCGGCTGGCGGCGAGGTCGCCGCCGGCATGGCCGGTCGAACGCTCCCGCCGGCCATCGGCATCCGGATCAAGCCGCTCAGCCCGCAGCTGGCCTCGCGCGGCACCCGGACGCTCGATCTGTTCATGTCGGCTCTCGTGACGAAAAGCGGGGGCACGATCCCGTCACCTTTCGTGGTCACGCTGCCGAAAGTGACCGCGCCGCGCGACGTCGCGGCGCTGGCAGACGCCTGCGACGCCTGCGAACGGACGCACCGTCTGGCGCCGGGGTCGATCGCGATCGAGGTGATGGTGGAGACGCCCGACGCGCTCTTCGCGCCGGACGGCCGTCTCGCCCTGCCGTCGCTGGTCGCCGCGGGAGCGGGACGGGTGACGGGCGCGCACTTCGGGCCGTTCGACTACACCGCCGCGTTGCAGATCACGGCCGCTCATCAGGACATCCGGCACCCGGCATGCGACTTCGCGCGTCAGATCATGCTGGTGGCGCTGGCGCCGACAACCGTTTCCGTTTCCGACGGCCCGACGCCGATCATGCCGGTCGGCCCGCGGGACGCCGTCCACCGCGCGTGGAAGCTTCACGCGGGCAACGTCCGTCACGCGCTCGTCAACGGAATCTACCAGGGCTGGGACCTGCACCCGGCGCAGTTGCCGTCACGCTATGCGGCGGTCTTCGCGTTCTTTCTCGAGGGCCTGGCGCCGGCATCCGAGCGGCTGAAGAACTTCGTGCAGAAGGCGGCGCAGGCGACGCTCGTCGGCGACGTATTCGACGACGCCGCCACGGGGCAGGGGCTGTTGAACTATTTTCTGCGGGCGATGCAGTGCGGCGCGATCACGGAGCCCGAAGCGGTCGAGCGGAGCGGTCTCACGGCCGACGAGATTCGCGGCCGCTCCTTCGCCGCAATCGTCACGGGGCGGCGCAGCAAATAGGTCCTTGGTACGGAGTTCTTGGTCCTTGGTCCGTTCCTGGTCCACTGGGTCCAAGGTCCACTCTTTCGTGCCGCGGCCGACTCTATCCAGAGCCACGTCAGGTTCAGGACCAAGGACACGGACCCGGGACGGACCAGGAACAAGGGCCCCAGGACTAAGGACCAGCTTTGCCGGGCAGGAGCACGGGCTCCGCTTCCCGCGCCCACCCTTCGTCCCACGACATCCGCGCGGACTTGCGCGCGCCGGTCCGCAGGCGTTCGAACGTCTGGTCGTCCGCCGGGAAGGCTTCGAAGAAATCAAACAGGACGCTCGAGAGCTGCTCGGCCGTGGAAAACAACAGGCCGTTGGTGCCGTGTCTTACGCGCTCGGCCAGCGTCGCCCCGTAGTCGAGCGCGCAGACCGGCACGCCGGCGCCGAACAGGTCGGCCACCTTCATCGGGATATCGAGGCCCGACGAAGACCGGTGCAGGCAGAGCCCCAGATCGGCGCTGCCGACGACGCGCGGGTAGTCTTCGGGCTCGAGCCACCGCGTGCGCAGGTGCACGCGCCGGGCGGGCAGGCCGGCAAACCGCCGTTCGAACTCGGTGCGCCTGGCGCCGTCACCGGTGACCAGGATCACGAGATCGGGAAACCGCACCGACGGGTTCGCTGTCTCCCAGCCCCGAATGCGGTCCTCGAGGCGCAGCACGGCGTCGATGACGACGTCGAAGTCCTCGTCTTCCGTCCAGCTCGTTGGGCAGACGATGAATCCGACAACGCCGGCGTGAATGCCCAGCCTGGTGAACAACGCCTGCCGGTAGTGCTCGCGCTCGACGCGCTCGACGGGCGCGAAGATCGACGCCGGCCGGTCGTACAGGACGTGGGTGTTCGAAAGTCCGAACTTGTCTTTCAGGAACTCCGCGAGTCCCCGCGATACGCACAGGCTCGCGTCCGCCTGGCGCGCGTCGTGCCGCTCGAGCCACCGCGCCAGCCGCACCGCGGGGTTCCACCGCCCCAGCCGGAGCTCCAGCAGCGTGTAGCCGATGTTGTGCCAGTCGATGACGATCCGGACGCCCTTCCGCTTGAGCGCCCAGCGCGCGACGACGAGCGTCGGAAACGCCGGCGGGTTCTGCACCAGCACCAGATCGGGCCGCGGCAGCCGGCGCAGCGTCGTCCACAGTCGGAAGCTGATGCGCGCCGCATCGACGAGCGCGACCGGCGCGTAGCTGAGGCTCGGCGCGCCGTGCCTCAACATCGACGCCGAGAGCCGGTGGACCGTGATGTGCGGATCTCCGGTAATCGCCCGGCCGAGCGGTGTCCCTTCGAAGCCGACCAGGTCAACGTAGACGCCGTGCGCCGCCAGAGCCTGGGCGTGGTACCGCATACGGGCGCTGCGTCCCAGATCTCCGAGGGCGACGACGACGGCTCTCATGACGGGAGTGGTAACTGAGGTAGAGAATCATTCTAACGCGATTGTCTACGCCGACGGCCACAGCTTGCCCCCGGTGATCAAGCGGATGCGGCGCTGGAAGGTCACGTATGCCCAGGCCCACTCGCCGATCACCGCCACGCGGTTCCGGAATCCAATCAGCCAGAAGATGTGCAGGAACAGCCAGAACACCCACGCCAGCCATCCAGACGCGTGCACGGGACCGATATCCACGACCGCCGAACCGCGGCCAATCGTGGCGACGTTGCCGAAATTGAAGTAGCGGAACGGCTCGAGCGGCTGCCCGGCCACTGCCCGCGCGACGTTCTTCGCCGCGTGCGCGCCCTGCTGTTTCGCGACCTGGGCCACGCCCGGCAGCGGCTTCCCGTCTTGCTGAAACGAGCAGATGTCGCCGGCAACAAAGATCTCGGGATGCCCGGGCACGTTCAGCGTCGGCTCGGCCGGCACGCGGCCCGCGCGGTCGAGCGTAACGCCGAGCGACGCCGCGAGCGGTGACGCCGCGACGCCCGCGGCCCAGATCACTGTCTGCGCGACAATGTGGGTATTCCCGACAGTCACGCCTTCCGCGTCGATCCCGGTCACGACCGAACCGGTGCGAACTTCAACCCCGAGACGTTCGAGCGATGCGCGCGCCGCGGTCCTGAGATGCTCGGGAAACGTGGCAAGCAGATAGGGGCCGCCTTCGACCAGCACGATACGCGCCGACTCGGGGCGGATCCGCCGGAAATCGTCCCTGAGGGTTTGCCGGGCGATCTCGGCGAGCGCGCCCGCCAGTTCGACGCCGGTCGGGCCTCCGCCCACGATCACGAACGTCAGCAGGCGCCCCTGCGCCGCGAGGTCGGGCTCGCGTTCGGCGGCTTCGAAGGCCAGCAGGACCCGCCGCCGCATGTCCAGCGCATCGTCGAGCGTCTTGAGCCCCGGCGCCCACCGTTCCCACTCCGGGTGCCCGAAGTACGCGTGCGCCGCGCCGGTGGCGACGATGAGGTAGTCGTAGGGCACCGGCGTCACGATCGGTGAGCACGAGCCGGGCCGCCGTGTCGATCGCCCGCGCGTCGGCCAGCAGGACCTCGACGTTCTTCTGCCGCCGGAGAATCCAGCGGATCGGCGAGGCGATGTCGCCCGGCGACAACGCCGCCGTGGCCACCTGGTACAGCAGCGGCTGGAACACGTGGTGGTTGTGGCGATCGAGGACCGTGACGCGCACGGGCGCCCGCGCCAGCGCGCGCGCCGCGTCCAGACCGCCGAATCCAGCGCCCACGATTACAACGCGAGGTTCAGGGTTCAAGGTTCAAGGTTCAGGGTTCAGGGTTCACCGTGAACCTTGAACCTTCAAGCGTAAGTGCTATCGTACTGCGATGGCCACGTCAGAGAAGAGGTCGCGCGCGCCCGAGGAAGGGCCAATCGGCTCGTCGGCGGTCGAGGTTGACACCGCGTGTCCCCTGGATTGCCCGGACGCCTGCAGCCTGTCGGTCACCGTCCGGCGCGGACGCGTCGTGAAGATCGACGGGTCGCGCAAGAACCCGGTCACGGATGGGTTCATCTGCGCGAAGGTCCGGAAGTTCGACGAGCTCGTCTACGGGCCCGACCGGCTGCTCTATCCCGCCGTCCGCAAGGGCCGGAAAGGCGAGGGCCTGTTCAAGCGCGTGACGTGGGACGATGCGCTGGAGCTCGTGGCCGCGAAGATGCGCGAGGCCAAGGCGCAGTCCGGCGGCGCCAGCATCCTTCCCTACTCGTACGGCGGCTCGAACGGCCTGCTGACGCAGGACAACATAGACGCGCAGATCTGGCGCCGGTTCGGCACCTCGCGCCTTGCGCGGACCGTCTGCGCGGCGCCGACGGGCGCGGCGAACATGGCCCTCTACGGCAAGATGGCCTCGGTCACCTATCAGGACTACCCCGAGGCATCGGTCATCATCCTCTGGGGCGTCAATCCGTCAGCGACGGGCATCCACCTGATTCCGTACGTCCGCGACGCGCAATCCCGCGGCGCGAAACTCATCGTCGTCGATCCGCGGACGACGGCGCTGGCCAGGTCGGCGGACATTCACCTCGCGGTCAAGCCCGGTACGGACGTGGCCGTCGCGCTGGCTATTCACCGCTTCCTGTTCGCGAACGGGTTCGCAGACGAGGCGTTCCTGCGTGAGCACACACGGGGCGCCGACCGGCTGCGCGAGCGCGCCGAGACGTGGACCATCGAGCGCGCCGCGGAAGTGGCCGGAATCGACCCGGCGGCACTCGAGCAGGTCGCCCGCCTCTACGCCGAGCGTTCGCCGGCGCTGATTCGCTGCGGATGGGGGCTCGAACGGAACCGCAACGGCGGCAACGCGGCGATGGCGGTGCTGTCGCTGCCGGCGGTCGGCGGGAAATTCGGCGTCCGCGGCGGCGGCTACTCGATGAGCAACTCGGCGTCGTGGAACATCGACCGCTCGTGGATCAACGCGAACGAACCCGACACCCGGCTCGTCAACATGAATCACCTGGGCCGGGCCCTGACCGAGTATCGCGATCCGCCGGTCAACGTGCTGTTCGTCTACAACTGCAATCCCGTCGCGACGGTTCCCGATCAGCACCGCATTGTTCGCGGGTTGGAGCGCGAGGATCTGTTCACGGTCGTGTTCGAGCAGGTGATGACGGACACGGCGCTCTACGCCGACGTGGTCCTGCCGAACACGACGTTTCTCGAGGGCTACGACTTCGCGAAGGCGTACGGGCCGATACACATGGGGCTGGCGCGTCCCATCGTGGACGTCGTCGGCGAGTCGCGGTCGAACGCCGACGTGTTTGGCGATCTGGCGTCACGGCTCGACCTGCTTCAGCCCGGCGAAGCGACCGGCGAGCTCGATCTCCTCGTCAAGGTCCTCGACGCCTTGCCGGGCACAATGGGCGCGGACCTGAGCGCGGACGTGCCGCCCACCGCGCCCTGCGGCCCGGCGCCGGTGCAGTTCGTGGACGTGTTCCCCAACACGCACGATCGCAAGGTGGACCTGTTTCCCGCCG
This sequence comes from uncultured Acidobacteriota bacterium, assembly GCA_963712905.1. Lineage (GTDB taxonomy): Bacteria > Acidobacteriota > Vicinamibacteria > Vicinamibacterales > CAVVIG01 > CAVQJU01. The sequence continues at coordinate 129,337 of CAVQJU010000012.1, forward strand.
AATACGAGGCGGCTGCGCCGATGGGGCTCTACGCCTTTCAGCCGGATCCGGCGACGGACAAGTACCCGCTGGCGCTCATCTCGCCGGCGAGCGAGCGGACGATCACCTCGACGCTCGGACAGCTGCCGCGTCCCGACGTGAAACTGCTCATGCATCCGTCTGACGCCGAGGCTCGTGGGCTGTCGGACGGGGATCTCGTGAGGATGTTCAACGACCTGGGCGAAGTGCATTGCCCGCTGCAGGTGGCGGCCGCCATCCGCCCCGGCACGATCAGCCTGCCAAAGGGGCTCTGGCGCCGCAGCACGCGCAACGGCGCGACGGGCACCGCGCTCGTCCCGGACGCGCTGACGGATATCGCGGGCGGCGCCTGCTTCAACGACGCCCGCGTTCAGGTCACATCGCTGCCGATCGCGTAACGCTACTCGGCGCGCTCGTACTTCGTCACGGCACCGTCAGGGAGTGTCAGTTTCAGCGTGCCGTCCTCGACGACGAAGTCATAGTCCAGGTGCCCCGCAAGACTGCCGTTCTGAACGAGCGTCATGCGAACGCGCTGCCCTTGGAGCATCTGATAGGCGCCGCTTATGCGCGGGCCCCAGGTGTAGGTGCCGTCCTTCCTGACGTCGAACACGTCAGTCTCGCCCGGGATGCGCCAGCGGCCAATAATCACCTCGGCGGCCTTCTCAGCGTCAGCGCCTTTTCTCGTGTCGCGGCCCGAGGTATCGCCCAGGGTCCACACGCCCGCGAACGCCTCCGCCATACCTCCTGTTCCACCGCCGAAGCGCAATGTGGTGGGACTGACGACCTGACCTTCGGCGACGACGGGTCCAGTCGGGCTCGAGATGACGATCTTCGCGCCGTCCACGCGGTAGGACACCGCCTCGCCCAACTCCCCATGGACCACGATGCCACTGTGGAATTCGAGCCACCTGCCACGCTGGTCAGTACCTCCCCTGCACCGGGGAGGTGTCGCAGGCGGCAAGAATGAGCACGGATGCGAGACTGCTGGCCGCGAGACGCACGTTCAAGAACTGCCGCACGGTTCCCCCCGATCCGGGTATCGGCGGTGCGCGCGACAGGCGTTAGGTCGAAGCGCTATGGGCGGACGTCCGGCTGAAGCCGGACGCTACTTGGCCTGCTGCGGGACGTACTCGGGCGGGAGCGCGGAGCCTTCGCCGAAGAAAAAATCCTCCATGTGCTTGGCCACGAGGTCCTGCGCCTCTTTCTGCCACGGCATCAGGCGGTACTCGTTGAGGATCATCTTCATCCGCTCTTCCCACATCTTCCAGGCTTCGGCGGAGATGTTCTCGTAGATGCGCTGGCCGAGCTCGCCCGGCCACGGCGGCGAGTCAAGGGCCGGCAACTCCCGCTGGAGTTTGGCGCATTTCACTTTCCGGCCGCTCGTGTTACCGGCGGGCGGCTTGGACGGGGCGGGTTCGCAGGCATCAGCCATGTGGTGATCTTACCATCGGGACCTCGGGATCGATGGCGAAGCGCAGGCACGCATGAGCGTCCCGCAGGGATTGTTCGGCATCCGCGGGCGTTTCGCCCCTGGCGAAGATGAACCCCAGGTAGCTGGCGCCCTCGGGCAACGGCACGAGCTTCTGGTCGGGTTTGGCCGTAATCCGCACGTCGTTGATCCCCCGCACGGCTCTGGCGGCCTCGACGCCCTCGACGCCGCGGTAGATACCCGGCTTCGGGATGGGAATCATCATGACGCCCGACGCCGCGGCCTCGCGCCGCCAGTCATCGGGTGATTCACCGAGCGCGTGACGCATCAGAAGCTCCTCGAGTGAGATCGGACTGGCCTTCCCGCGCGCCTCGTGCTTCTCGAACCTGAGCGCTGCGGCGCACAAACCGCCGATGGGTCGGGCCGCCACCTCGAGCACGTAGACGCCGCGGTCGTTGACACGGCACTCGGCGTGAACCGGCCCGTGCGTCAGGCCGATGGCGGCCGCGGCCCGGGCAATCGCGTCGACGATGTCGCGCTGCATCGGCTCCGGCGCGAGCGACGGCGTCACGTAGATCGTCTCCTCGAAAAATGGGCCGTCGAGCGGATCGGGCTTGTCGAAGAGCGCCAGCTCATAGAGGGAACCGTGGTGCAGGAGACCCTCGAGGGCGAACTCCCAGCCCTCGATGAACCCCTCGACGAGGACGCCGTCGTGCGCCTCGTCGCGCTCGGCGCGAACGTCCGGCGAGGCGAGCAGTTTCCGGAGGCGCAGGAACGCTTCGACAAACGACGCCTGGTCGTCCGCACGCATGACTCCGCGGCTGCCCGACAGCGACAGCGGCTTGACGACGCACGGGTAGCTCAGGCCGGCGGCGAGCTGCTGCGGGTCGGCGGTGACATCGGTCGGGAAGAACCACGGCACGTGCAGGTCGCTGTCGCGCAGCCGCTCGCGGGTCAGCAGCTTGTTGCGCGCGACGGCCGTGGCCATGGGCTGGTGGCCGGGCAGGCCGAGCGTCTCGCCCACCATCGCCGCGATCGTCGTCGGGCGATCGCCGACGACCAGAATACCGTCGATCGGATGGGTGCGAGCCCGATCGAGGATGGCGGTGACGGACCCGTCCTCATCGTGGAACCGCACCGGGATGGCCGCGTCCTGCCACGGGTCCTCGAGCATGTCGCAGCGGTCGGTCGCAAAAACAAGGTCGGCGCCGACCCTCGCCGCGGCATCCCCGAAGCTGCGGGTCTGGTAGCCCGTCGTCGTGGCGAAAAGGAGCACCCGCATCACACCAGGCTCAGATGATCGGGATTGGGTTCGGCGCAGCAGTACCAGGGCTCGCTCAACTGCGGCACGACTGATCGTTCGCGCCGCGGTCGCGTCTGCCGCGAGGGCCTGCCTGCCCGCGCGTACGCCCTGGCCGCTATCTCGTCGAACATCACCCGGCGATCGCCAGCGACCTGCACACCGACCAGCCCGGCAATCTCGCGGTGGAGATCGTCCACCCGGGGATCGGCGTGCACCCAGGGATACGCGAGCGTGGCCGCGTCGAACGTCCCGATTCGCGCCCGCACGTCGTCCAGCTCGAGCAGCCGGGATCCTTCGGGAATGAGCAGGCGAATCGCCAGCTGGATGGGCGCGATGTGGTCGACGAGGTCGAGCCCATCGATGAGATCGAGCAGATCGCAGTAGCCGTCGAGCGTGAGCCACGGGTGGAACGCGACGAACGTGGGGACGAAGGTGAGGCCCGCATCGCGGCACACGGAAACCGCGTCCGCGAAGTCCTGCCGGGTGTGGCCCTTCTCCAGCATCCGCAGCACGGTGTCGTCGATCGATTCGACCGCGCTGGTCACGAAGGCGCAACCGGTTGCCGCGAGCCGGGGCAGCATGTCGCGGTGGCGCAACAGGTGCTCGACCTTGATCGTGACGTCGTAGCTGACGTCCGGATGCGCCGCGTGGAGCGCGTCCACGATCCGCATCGCGTGCGTCGGACCGTTGAAGAAATCGGGGTCGCCGAACGTGATGTGTTCAGCCCCGGCCTGGACCTGGGCATCGACGTCGGCCAGGACGACCTCCGGCGGCACGATGCGAAACTGCCCGCGATAGATCGGCACGACGGGACAGTGCCGGCAGAGGTGCTTGCACCCGCGGCTGGCATCCGTCGATCCGACGACTTTCTGCCGGCCGTCGCCCATGTGAAGCACGGCGTACTGCGCGGGCGGCGGGAGCCCCCTGCGATCGGGCACGAGGTAGTGAATGCGCGGGAGCGGTGCACCCGGCACGTTCCGGCTGCCGCCGTTCGCTCCCGCCGCGTACATCGTCAACTCTTCCTCGAATTCGCCGCCAAACACCGCATTGACGCCAATCGACCGGAGCCAGTCGCCGTTGAGCGGTGCGTACAGCCCGTAAGCGCAGATACGCGCCGACGGGTTGATCTCGCGAACCTTGCGGATGACGGGCCCGGCCAGCCGGGTCGCGGTGTGCATCGGCAGGTGGAAGCCCACCAGATCGGCGTCCTCGATACTGGCGCGCTGCAGCCGTTCCCGCGTCACGTCGGCGCAGACGACGTCCCACCCCGCGCGGCGGAGCCAGGCGGCCGGCGACGCCAGCCCGTACGGCTGACGCCCCAACTCGTAGGTGGAAATGAGCAGCGCGCGCATGCAGCGTCTACAGAACATTCTGTCACAGTGTCTGCTATGCTCCGTCGGGCTCAAGCCGGACGCTACGGAAATGCGGCGGGCCGACGCGACACAAACCATGGCGACAAAGCATCCACCCGGACTCTACGTCCTGTTCTTCACCGAGTTGTGGGAGCGCTACAGCTTCTACTCGATGATGGCGATTCTGTCGCTCTACATGAACGAATCGCTGCATTTCGACGTCGCGCGCGTCGGGCGCGTCTACGGTTTGTACACGGCGGGCGTCTACATCCTTCCAGTCGTCGGCGGCCTGCTGGCCGATCGCCTGTTCGGTTTCAGCCGGGCGATCATCGTGGGCGGCGTGCTGATGATGCTCGGCCATCTCGTGCTGGGCATCGAGGCGCTGCCCTTCTTCTACTCCGGCCTCGTGCTGCTGGCGTGCGGCAGCGGGCTGCTCAAGCCGAACGTATCGACACTTGTCGGCAACCTCTACCGCGATCGTCCGGAACTTCGCGACCAGGGCTTCAACATCTACTACATGGGCGTGAACATCGGCGCCTTCGTGTCGCCGCTGACAGTGGCATGGTTGCGCGCGCACTACGGCTGGAGCGTCGCGTTCATGTCGGCCGCCGTCGCGATGCTCTTCTCCCTGATCACGTTCGTGGCCTTCAAGCACCACGTGGCGGAAGCGGGTGTCAAGGCCGACACAGGATCCGCGGACACCAGGGCGCTGCCGCCGGATGAAGTCCGTTCGCGCGTCATCACGCTGATGGCGATCTTCGGAATTTCTCTGGTGTTCTGGATCGCGTTCTACCAGATCTTCTACACGTTCACCTTCTGGGCCCGCGACAACACCGCGACGTCGTGGGCGCCCGAAACGTTCCAGCCGTTCGAACCGCTCGGCGTCATCCTGCTGTCCCCCGTGCTCGTCGCCCTCTGGGCGTGGCTGCAGAAACGTCGATCCGAGCCGTCCACGCCGGTGAAGATGCTCATCGGCGTTTTCTTCGTCGGCGCCGCGTTCAGCATGCTCGGCTACGCCGGGACCATCGGCGGTGATGCGGGCCGCGTGTCGCCGTTGTGGCTGATCTCGGCGAACCTGCTCATCGCGGTCGGCGAAATCGCCCTCAGCCCGATGGGCATGTCGCTCGTCAACAGGCTGTCGCCGCCGCAACTCCGCGGCCTGATGATGGGGGGCTGGTTCGCCAGCCTCGGCATCGGCGGCTATCTGTCTGGCTACGTCGGCCGCTATTGGGACGTCATGCCGCACAGCCGGTTCTTCTTCATGGTGGTCGCCATCCTCGTCGCCGTCGCGGTGCCGCTCAGCTTGCTGACGCCGCAGATCAAGCGAACCATCGCGCGCGCAGAAACCTGACCACGTACGTGGCCACAGAGGCACAGAGATCACGGAGGAACTTTCTTATCCGAAAGAAGAATCTCTGTGTGCTCCGTGCCTCTGTGGCTTTGTACGTGATCTAAGATCCCGTTATGGCGCTCGAGGAATACCGACGCAAGCGCGACTTCAAGAAGTCGCCGGAACCGGAAGGCAAGGTCGCGAAGAAGAAGGGCAAGGCCCTGTTCTTCTGCGTGCAGAAGCATCTGGCGAGCCACCTCCACTACGACCTCAGGCTGGAACTGAACGGCGTCCTGCTCTCATGGGCCGTGCCGAAGGGGCCGTCACTCGACCCGAAGACGAAGCGGCTGGCGATGCACGTCGAAGATCACCCGATCGAGTACGGCGAGTTCGAAGGCGTCATCCCCGAGGGGTACGGCGCAGGAATCGTGATGCTCTGGGATCGCGGCACGTGGACGCCCGAGGTGGACGACGTCGAGGCCGCGCTGGCAAAGGGCGACCTGAAGTTCACGCTCGACGGCTTCAAGCTCAAGGGCTCGTGGGTGCTGGTGCGGACGAAAGGCTGGCCCGGCGCGAAGACCGGGCCGGGCGGCAGCAGCAAGAGCTGGCTGCTCATCAAACACCGGGACGAGTGGTCCGGCGACGTCGACATCACCGAGTTCGCGCCGAAAAGCGTGAAGAGCGACGGCGACTTCGAGGATATCCTCGCCGAGGACACGCCGGCGATCTGGATTTCCAAGGGCCCGACGAAAGGCGGCGAGGCCGCCGCCATGCTGGCGGAGGTCATCGAACGGGCCGCCGCCATCAAAGCGAAACGGAAGAAGCGATAGGAGTGCACGTATGAGCGCCACGCGCCGCGAGTTTCTTCAGGCGGGTTCGCTCGCGATCGTCGGAGGGACGCTGCCGGCGCCGATCGACGCCGCCCAGCAGACCCCCGGCCGGACCGCGCGGGACCTGGGCGCCGTCAAGGCCCTCGTGTTCGACACCTTCGGCACGGTGGTCGACTACCGCAGCACGATCATCAGCGAAGGCGAAGCGCTCGGAAAAGCGAAGGGCCTGACCGTGGACTGGGCAAAGTTCGCCGACGCGTGGCGCGGCGCCTACGCGCCCGCGATGGACCGCGTCCGCAAGGGCGAGCTCCCCTGGACCAAGCTCGACGCCCTCCACCGCATGATGCTCGACAAGGTGCTCGTGGACTTCAACGTGAAGGGCTTGACCGAGGCCGAGATCGACAACCTGAACCGCGTGTGGCACCGCCTGAAGCCGTGGCCCGACGCGGTGAGCGGCCTCACGCGCCTGAAGAAGAAGTTCATCATCGCGCCGCTCTCGAACGGCAACGTGTCGCTGATGACCGACATGGCGAAGCACGCCGGGCTGCCCTGGGACCTCATCCTCGGCGCCGAGCTCGCGAAGCACTACAAGCCGGACAAGGAGGTCTACCTCACGGCGGCCGACCTCCTGAGCCTGAAGCCCTCGGAAATGATGATGGTCGCGGCGCACCAGAACGACCTGCGCGCGGCCCGGGGCGTGGGGTTCAGGACGGCCTTCGTCCCGCGTCCCCAGGAAGGGCCCAACGGCGAGAAGAACTTCACGGCCGACCCCGTCTTCGACGTGGTGGCGCAGGACTTCAACGCGCTGGCCGCGGCGATGGGGGCCTGATAACGACGTTGAACGCAGAGAACGCGGAGCTCGCGGAGAACCTTCAGCTCTTGTACAGATTGGATCTCTCTGCGTGTTCTGCGCGCTCTGCGTTCTACGTGTCGTGATCGTTAGCTGTCGCTGAGCAGGCGCCTCGACAGAATGCTCCAGAGCGCGTAGGCCAGCCGCAGACGATCGTGGCGGGCGATCTCCCCTGTCCAGAACTCGCCGCCGACCACCTCGCAGTGGGCGGGCACGTCGCCCGCCAGCAGCGGCTGCTTGTGTTCCTGCGCGTACCGTACGAGCACGTCCTCGGCCGGCCACACCGTGTTGGTGATGACGACGTCCACGTGCCGGCCTGTGGCGTCCTCGATGCGCGAGACGGCTTCGGCCGCCGTGAAGCCGGCCATGCCGCGCCCTTCCGTGAGCAGGTTGGCGATGAAGATGATCGGGCCGCTCATGCCGGCCAGCGCCTCCGCCACGCCGCGGACGAGGAAGATCGGCATCAGGCTCGTGTAGAAGCTGCCGGGCCCGATGATGACCGCGTCGAGCTTGCTGATGGCAGCGGTGACCGCCGGGTGAATCGACACAACCGGCTCGAGCCAGATGCGGCGCACCAGGCGGCCTGAGGTCTGCCCCGCGTCCACTTCCACTTCCCCGCGGGTCACTGAGCCGTCGCCGTACTCGGCAGAGATCGACGCCTGTTCGACCGTGACCGGCCACACGCGGCCCCGGCAGCCCAGCAGCGCGCTCAAGCCGTCCACCGCATCGAGGAAGTCGCCGCTGTACTGCTGCATCATCGAAAGCAGCAGGTTGCCGCCCGTGTGGCCGCCGAGCTTCGCGTGCTCGAGCATGGGCAGCCGGGCCAGCAGCACACGCCGCGCCTCGCGCGCGTTCCGGGAAAGCGCGAGCGCGCACTTGAGGATGTCCCCCGGCGGCAGGACGCCGAGCTCGTCGCGCAGCTGCCCCGAGCTCCCGCCGCTGTCGAACATCGTGACCACCGCGTTGACGTGCAGCCAGGGATTGTTCTTCAGGCCGCCGAGCACGCTCGGCATCCCGGTGCCGCCGCCAAAGCAGCCGACATTCAACTCGCGGAGACGCATGCGCTACATAATACTCATATGCCCGAGATCCCAGCGGCCGTGCGAACGCTCGACAACGACCTGCGCGAAGTGTTCGGCGCCCGCGTCCGGTCGGTCGTCGTTTACGGAATCCATGCGCGAGAGGCCGAACACCGCCACGCCGCCAATGGCCACGGCCACGGAGACGAAGCCCCGCTCGTCCACACGCTGGCGGTCGTCGACTCGCTCGCGTCCGACGATCTGCGTACGTGCGCGGTGCGCCTGACCAAGTGGCACGACCTCGGGCTGGCCACGCCGCTCCTGCTGGCCTCTGACGAGTTCTCGCGGTCGCTCGACGTATTCCCGTTCGAGTTGAGCGCCATCATCGCCGACCACGCGGTCGTGTCGGGCGCGAGCCCGTTCGACGGCCTGCGCGTCGAGGCCGCCGACCTGCGGCGGGCCTGCGAGGTGCAGGCGCGCGGCCATCTCCTGCACCTGCGGCAGGCGTTCATGGAAACTCGCGGGCGGGCCGACGCCCTCGCCGTGCTCATCGTGCGATCGGCGCCTGCCTGGGCGTCGCTGCTGCAGAACGTCGCGCGTCTCGACGGACACTCGTCGCACGATCCCAGCGCGGCCGCCCGCCACGTCGAACGCCTGCTCACGGTCACCAACGGCGTCGAGGAGATCGTCAAGCTCGCCGGCGTAAAGGAAATCCCGTCGGCCGACGCGCTGCGCATCTTCCCCGGCTACCTCGATGCCGTCGAACGCCTGACGAAATACGTCGATCGCTGGAGCCAGGCGAAGTGAGTCGTACCCTGCGCCTGGCCGTGCGCCGCGCTTTGCGCCTGGCTTTGCCGTTCGCTTTGCCGTTCGCTTTGCCCTTTGCCCTCTGCCCTCTGCTCTACGCCGCAGAGCCTCCCCCTGAGCTGATCGCGCCGGTCAACGACTTCGCGCACGTCATCGACGCCAGAAGCGCCGCGCAGATCGATCGGCTCAGCCGTGCGCTGAAGGCGGCCAGCGGCGACATCGTCGTGGTGGCGACGGTGCCGACCATCGAGGGGTACGGCGACATTCGCGAATACGCCGTGAAGATGTTCGAGAACCACGGCCGCGGCATCGGCGACAAAGAGAAGGACAACGGGCTGCTGATCCTCCTCGCGATCAAGGAGCGGAAGGTCTGGGTAGAGGTCGGGTACGGGCTCGAGCCGTGGATCACGGATCGTTTCGCCGGCGAAACGAGCCGCCAGTACATGGTGCCCCAGTTCCGGAACGGCTCGTATGGCCTCGGCCTTCTCGCGGGCACCTCGCGCATCGTCAACCGGATCGCGGACGGCCGGCAGGTCCGGTTGGAAGGCATCGCCCGCGAGCGCGAAGCTGAGCCGCGCAGCGGGTCGATCTGGCCGCTGCTGCCGATTCTCATCTTCATCGCCGTCCTCGTCATCAGCCGCATCGGCCGCGGCGGCGGAAGCGGCGGCTTCCCGTTCTGGGCCCTGGGCCCGTGGAGCGGATGGTCGAGCGGCGTGGGCCCATTCGGCGGCGGGCGGCGCGGCGGCGGCTTCGGCGGGGGCTTCGGCGGCGGGTTCGGGGGATACGGCGGCGGAGGGGGCGGGGGATTCGGCGGCTTCGGCGGAGGTGGCAGCGGCGGAGGTGGGGGCGGTGCAGGCTGGTGAGGGAGGCTGTAAACTGGAAACCATGAAGACCACACGCCGATTTGCCGCACAACTTTTCCTGCTCGGCTTCGCCGCGTTCTCGTTGTCCGGCTGCTCGTACAACAGGTTCGTCAGCCAGGAGGAAGCGATCAAGGCGCAGTGGGCCCAGGTCGAGAACCAGCTCCAGCGGCGCAACGACCTGATCCCGAACCTGGTCGAAACCGTGAAGGGCTACGCGAGCCACGAGGAGGGCGTGTTCAAGGAAATCGCCGATTCGCGCGCGCGGCTGGCGGGCGCGAAGTCGCCCGAAGAAACGATCAACGCGGCCAACCAGCAGTCGAACGCGCTGGGGCGGTTGCTGGTGGTCGTCGAGAACTATCCGAACCTGAAGGCCAACGAGCAGTTCAACGGGCTGATGGACGAGCTGTCGGGCACCGAGAACCGCATCGCCGTCGAGCGGATGCGCTACAACGAGCGCGTTCAGGAGTATCAGACGGCGAAGCGCCAGTTCCCGTCGAACATCACCGCGAAACTGTTCGGCTTCAAGGAATATCCGTTCTTCGCGGCGCCTGCCGAAGCGAAGCAGGTACCGAAGGTGAACTTCGGAAAGCCCGCGTCATAGGCGTGTGACCATCCCGCTGCCGTGGGAGCGGCTGCTGTGGAGCGCCCGCCCCACACTGCTGCTGCCGCGGCTTCACCTGCACGGCGAGCGCTACGTGCTCACCGACATGCGCGTGGTGCGCATCTCCAGGACAGGAGTCGACGAGCTCGCGACCTCCGACATCGGTGAGGTCCACCGGACCCAGACGCCGCTCGAACGTGTTCTCGGCGTCTCGACCCTCCACATCCGGCATCGCGAAACAGCGCAGACCCTTGTCATTCGCGGAGTCAGGCGCTCGTCTCAGCTCGCAGCGCTCATCGATCTGCTGGCCACCGATCCCCGCGCCCGGGCCAACGTCGGGGCCGCGCTCGCCGTGATGACGTGGGAGCCGAGGATACGAACTCCGCTCTCCCGCGCATCGCTTGCCGGCATTGCGGCGGCCGTTTCCACCGCGGTCATCGTGTTCGGCATCGTCACGGGCCTCAACGGCACCGGCAGACCCATCAGCTACCCTGCCGACGATGCGATCTATCCGAACGGGCAGAAGAGGGACCGGGACGAGATCGTGCGGTTCATGGAGAGGCGCGTGATGCCGTGGGCCCGGCAGGCGCTCGCGCCGATCGTCGGCGCACCCGACCTCGTCACGTGCCATACGTGTCACGGCGGAAACGCCGGGGACGCCGGCTGGCACATGCCGGCGGTTGCCGCGCTGCCAAGGCCCGCGGTGCGCGTCGCCGGGTGGGAAAACTACGGCGGCGCGATGGACGACCAGATGCGCAACGCGATCTACGGCTACGGCGCCGAATCAGATCGGGCCTCGCGCGCCGCGTACATGCGTGAGGTCGTCATGCCCGGCATGGCGCGGCTGCTCGGCCGGCCCGCCTACGATTTCACGCAGCCGTACGCGTACAACCGATCGCACTTCGCGTTCGGGTGTTATCAGTGTCACAAGGTCAAATAGGTCCGAGGGGCCAAGCTGACGATCCGACAGACGTGCTCGACTCTAACCCATCGATAATCCGCTCGGGCCAAGAGTAACCTGTGTGCTCGGAATAGACTGGTCCGACGCGCCGGATACAGTAGTATGGACGCGGCTCAGAGGGGGCTCGGATGCGTATCACCGGCGCCGTGCTCATCACCCTCGCGCTGGCTGCGGGACTCGCTGCACAGCAACGGGCGGTACCGCGTCCACAGGCAACCTTCCGTGGCGGCGTGACCTACGTCGAGGTCAACGCCTACGTCACCAATGCGGACGACGATCCGGTCGCGGACCTTACTGCGGACGACTTCGAGTTGATCGACGCCGGCTCGCCCCAGCGGATTACGACATTTGCCGCGGTGAACCTGCCGATCGCCCGTGCCGGACCGCTGCCCGCTGCAACCGGGTCCATCCAGCAGCGCGTGCGCACGAACCTCACTCCCGAGGGACGGATCTACCTCGTGGTCCTCGACGACCTCCATGTCGATGGGGCGCGCACGCCAGCAGTGCGCACGGCGCTGCGTCGGTTCATCGAACAAGATCTCGGCCCGACCGACATGACGGCGATCGTATCCACCAGCGGTCGTACGGACGTGTCGGCGGAGTTCACGACCGACCGACGACACCTTATCGAAATCATCGACCGCTTCCTGGGCCAGAAGCTACCTTCAGCCACGCTCGGCCAAATCCAGATGGCGCGCGACGAGAGGTTTCAGGAGGGCTTCAAGGACCCCCAGAAGAAGGGGGATAGCCTGCCCGCCTTTGGTCCCGATCCCAATGCACAGGAGCGCGTTTTTCGCGCGCAGAAGACCATGGCCACGCTACGCCGGGTGGCGGGCTTCATAGCCGGCATCACGGGCCGCCGGAAAGCGATGGTGCTGGTGTCGGAAGGAGTAGACGTCGAGGTCAGTCGCGCGCTGGACGATCGTCTGGGTGACACCGAACACAAAGGTTTCACCGCCCCGGTCGTCGCCGAAACGCAGGCCGCGCTCCGGGCCGCGGCCCGCGGCAACGTCACCGTCTATGCCGTCGACCCTCGCGGGCTCGCTGACGCCTCTGCTGATTTGATCGAAACGACGACCGCATTTGGTCCGATCGGGAACGTGTCCATGCAGGACGAGCTTCGGCGGTCCCACGACGGTCTGCGTGTGCTGGCCGAGAACACCGGCGGGTTCGCGGCGCTCGACCGCAATAATCTCTCGTCCGCGTTTGACCGAATCGTGCGAGAGAACAGCACGTACTACCTGCTCGGCTTTTCTCCGGTGAACGCCGATTCCGACGGGCGATATCACGCTCTCAAGGTGAGGGTAAAGCGACCAGGCCTGCAGGTGAGGTCACGCCCTGGGTACTTTGCCGCGCGGCCCGGCGAGGTGACGCCCGCCGGCGGTCCGGCCCGATCGGCGAACACGGTCGAGCAGGCGCTCGCCAGGCCGTTGCCCATCGCCGACGTTCCGCTGAAGGTGTTCACGGCGGCATCCAAAGGGGCCGGGGCGGCAGCGACGATTGAGATCGGGATCGAGATCGATGCGTCACGACTCGATTTCGTCGAGAAGAACGGTACGTGGAACAATGCGCTCGATGTCATCGTCGCGATGACGGATGCGAACGGGCGCACCGTTCCCTCCCTTCGCAACACCATCAATCTCGCGGTGACGCCGGCAGTGCTCGAGCGCATGCGCACGCGCGGGCTGCGGGTGATCACACAGGCGACGCTCCCGCCCGGACTGTACTGGGTGCACGTCGCGGTCGCTGACGCGAACGGCAAAGTGGGTAGCGTGCTCGATTCGCTCGACGTGCCAGACTTTTCGACCGCCCCGCTGGCAATGAGCGACGTGACGCTGACGTCGATGTCCGCCGCTGACGTGCCGACGATTGGAACAAAGGATCCACGCTTGCCGGCCCCGCCTACGGCAGGACGGGAGTTCGCAAGAAGCGAGGCGGTGGTCGTGGCTGGCGAAATCTACGAAGCCACAACCGGCCTGTCGCACACGGTCATCATCCTCACCCAACTGTGGCAGGCCAAGCGCGTCATCAACACCTCGACTGAGCAGTACGCGGCGGACGAACGGGACGACGCCCGCGAACGGCACCCGTTCACGAGCACGATTCCGCTTTCGAACGTCGAACCAGGGACGTATCTCATCCACGTCGAAGCGCGGACGAGCGACGGACGGCTTCCGGCCATCCGCGACGTCGAGATACGAGTGCGCTAGAATTGATGCCCGAATTTATTGATCTTACAGGCGTGGATCCTGAGGCAGGATTCGAACCAGCAGCCCTCCCCGATGTCACGGCCGCGTCAGCGTCAACGTCGTGTCGGCCGCGGCTTCGACAGCGGCATCGCTGAACGCCATCGGGAAGTATTCGCCCGACGCCCATGGGCCCGCCAGGTCTGCGAAGTGGCGGCTGCCGGGCACGCCGGACTGACCGGGGGCGTTGATCCAGAGCGAGCGATCCCAGTTGGACACATCCACGATCTCCCTGAACGAGGCGCCGCCGGTCACCTCGCCCGAGGGATACGTCGACAGCACGGTGTCGGGATAGCCCGCCAGCTCGAACGGGCCGACGTTGAATCGGCGCCGGGCCGCCTGCGTGATCGCGAGCGGATGCTTGAAGATCAACGTGTGCAGGCTGCCCCAGGAAGAAGACGAGGACGCTGCGCCGCCGGTTGAACTGACTCGCTCGACCGCGGCGGCCAGCGCATCGAGCAGCAGGCGATCGCGAGCCTGCACCGGATCGCCGTCGAACCACGCGCGCGACGGCCTGGTCAGCGCTGCAATCGGCAGACCGGCCCGCGATACGTAGTCGTTGCGCAGGTCGGGCCCAAGGCGCGACTCCGCGAGCTTCCGAAGCACCTCTCCCTCCCAGAACACATACACCGCTGCCGCCGCTGAATCCGCGGCGACGCGCTTGTCCCATTGCAGGAGCAGCCTGCGCGCCGCCTCGACCTCGCTTCGATCGGCCCTCAGATTCGCGAGCAGGGGCACGAGTTGCGTGGCGTTCCATGCGGTCGTGTCGAGCTGCAGCCGCTTGAAATCGTCGACCGTGTGCGGGTGCGCGCCGGCGAGCAGTTCGTCGAGGCGATTGGTCCGTGCGGCGTTCTGATTCGCCGAGACGACGAAGCCCCCGGTCGCCGGCATCACGGCGTGCGGCAACTCGTCGGGGCGGCGCCATCCCCGCCACTCGAACGCCCCAGGCCACCCGGGCGCCGGCAGCGCGCCGTCCCAGCCGCTCCGGACGGGCAGAAGGCCCGCCGCCTGGCGGCCTGCGGCGCCGTCGACCGCCGCATAGACCACGTCGACCACCGGCAGCTTCCACCGCGCGAGCGACGCGCGGAAAGCGGACGCCGAATCCGCACGGGCGAGGGCCAGCGCCGCCAGTTCGCCCGCCGTGCCCGGCTCGCTGCCGGACCACTTCACCGAAAATGCCAGGTGGCGCTCGGAATCGGTCGCCACGATCACACCGTTCGGCGTGTGCTCGCGCTCGAACGGAAACGGCTTCGCCTGGCCTTTCATGACGATGGGGTCGGGCACGATGGTCGTGTTGACCCATCGTCCGCGGAACTGCACCTGATGCGGGTTCGCAGGGTTGACCCGTTCGACGTAGACGTCCGCGATATCGGCTGCGGCGGCGGGCAACGCCGTCATCCCCCACGCCACCCGTTCGTTGTGCCCGATCACGACCCCTGGCAGCCAGGGCGACGCCGCGCCGATGACATTCCATCCCGGCGCGTTGAGGTGAACGAGGTAGCGAAGCGACGGATGGGCGAACGCGCGGTGCGGGTCGCTCGCAAGCAGCGGCGCACCCGTCGCCGACCGGGCGCCGCTCACGGCCCACGCGTTTGAACCGGCGCCGCGATCGGCCGGCGAAACGACAGGTGCCGCGAGGCCAAGAAAAAACGGCGCCGTTCCGGCGCGTCGCAGCGCCTCGCCGACAACCGGCGGCACGGCGTCGATCGCAAGACCGGCTGGTGGCCGATACGGCGCCCCGCCGGCCAGCCACAAGTCGGCCCGCTGCTCGCCCAGGGCCGCGACCAGACGAGCGCGAAAGACGTCCGCGTCGGCGCCGGCGGCTACGAATGCATCCGTCCGGTTCAGCAGATCCTCCGGGCTCCACGTCTCCGGCAGCCAGCCCGCCACGGTGAACTCCTCCGGCACGTGCACGCGCGCTTCGTTCACCCACGCATTGATGCCGGCGACGAACGCCTCGGCGATGGTCTTCACACCGGGTCCGTAGCTCGCCCAGTCGGCAGCGGCGTCTCCGTGGTACTGAATCCGGCGCGTCGCGGCGTCGCGCTCGACGAAGTTCAGCCCGAGCACCTCCGACAGCCGGCCCTGCGCGGACCGGCGCCAGAGGTCCATCTGGAACAGCCGGTCCTGCGCCTGCACGAAGCCCTGCGCAAAGAACAGATCGTGCTCGTTCCGCGCGTAGATGTGCGGCACACCCCACCGGTCGCGGACGATGCGCACGGGCTCGGTGATGCCGGGCAGCGCCAGCGAGCCGGACACCGGCGGCAGCGGCACGACCGCGGGAGTAGCGGCCGGCGGCGCGGGCCGGCGGCACGCCGGCGCGGCCAGGACGCCCAGCAGGCACACCAGCCGCAGGAGCCGCGTTAGACTAGAACGAATCATGGCGATCAAGGACGCACTGCTGGCCGAATTCGATCACGAGACGGCGACGACGCGGCGGCTGCTCGAGCGGATTCCCGACGAGCGGCTCACGTGGAAACCCCATGAGAAATCGATGTCGCTCGGCGGCATCGCGACGCACCTCGCCAACATCCCGAACTGGGGCACGACGATCCTGAACGACCCGTCCTTCGATCTCGCCTCCGCGCCGCCGAACCTGGAAGCGAAGGGATCGCGCGCGGAAGTCCTGGCGGCGTTCGAGGCGGCCATCAAGACCGCGCGCTCGAAGATGGACAAGACCGACGCCGAGTACCTCGCGCACTGGGTGCTCAAGCGCGGCGGCCAGGAAATGTTCACGATGCCGAGGGCCGCGGCATTTCGAACCTTCGTCCTCTATCACCTCGTGCACCATCGGGGTCAGCTCAGCGTGTATCTGCGCCTCAACGACGTGCCCGTGCCGGCCATTTACGGGCCGTCGGCAGACGAAGGGTAACCCAGCATACCTGTGACCGCGCCATTCGTTCCGCGTCCCTGGCTCGCGAGCGGTCATCGCATGACGCTCTACAGCTGGGGCAATCCCCGGTACTTCCCGCGTCTTCCGCCGCCGGTCCGGCGCTACTTCGACGTCGATCACGACGCGCGGGTCGTCGCGGACTGCCACTGGCAGGCGGAGCCCTGGACGCGTCCCACGATCATCGCGCTGCACGGGCTCAACGGATCGAGCGACGCCCACTACATGCGCGGGATCGCCGCAAAGGCGTTCGCGCGCGGCATGAACGTCGTGCGACTCAACCAGCGCAACTGCGGCGACACCGAGCATCTGTCCGCCGGGCTCTTTCACTCGGGCCTGACGGCCGACGCCGCGCACGTCATCGCGGAGCTCGTCGCGGTGGATGGCCTGCGCGCGATCGCCGTTGCCGGGTATTCGCTCGGCGGCAACCTGGCACTCAAGCTGGCTGCCGAGTACGGAGACGCTCCGCCCGACGCGCTCGTCGGCGTCGCCGCCGTGTCGCCCATCATCGAGATCGGCGAGTGCGTGAAGGCGCTGGAAGAGCCGGGCAACTGGCTCTACCAGTGGAATTTCGTGAAGGATCTCAAGCGGCGCATGCGCCGCAAGGGACGCTTCTGGCCCGGTCGCTTCGATTTGAGCAAGCTGCGGCAGATCGGAACCGTGCGCGAGTTCGACGAGGCTTACACGGCGCCCTACTTCGGCTTCGCCGGCGCCGAGGACTACTACCACCGCGCCAGCGCGATGCGCATCGTCGAGCGCATCCGCGTCCCCGCCTTGGTCATCACAGCCGACGACGACCCGTTCGTCCCGTCGCGGCCGTTCCACGACGCGAAGCTCGCGGGCAACCCGTGTGTCCGGGTCGCCGTCTGCGAGCACGGCGGCCACTGCGGTTTCGTCGGCCCGGCGTCGGCCGAAGACGATGGCTACTGGGCGGAAAACCAGATCGTGGACTTCGTCGGATCCCTCCGGAAGCGGAGGTTGACACAGACTTATACATAACGTATAAATCTGTGTATGACCGAACAGGACTACCGCGCGGCCCTCGACGCGGCGCTCAAGGAGTACGAGGCCCTCGGCCGGGAGAAAGGCGTGATCGACGATCGCCTGGCGCAACTCGGCCAGACCATCGGCACCCTCACACGCCTTCTCGGCCTGACGCCGACCGTCCCCCTCGGTTTGACCGACGCCTGCCGTATGGTCCTGCGCCATGGCGAGCCGCTGACGCCGGTCGCCGTCCGCGACCGGCTGGTATCCATCGGCATCGACATGTCGAAGTATGCGAACGATCTGGCCGCCGTGCACACCATCCTGAAGCGGCTGAACAGCTCCGGCGAGCTGAGATTCATCCCCGGAACGCCGGGATCGCATCAGTACGTCTGGAACCGGGCGGTAACGCCCGCAGGACTGACCCGCGACATCGTCTCGGTCATGCACGACGCGACGCACGAGCGCCGCGCGATGCGTGTCACGGCGGTTCCTGAAGACGAGGACGGTCTGCCGCGGGCGCCGCGCATGAAACGGCCGGCGTCGAGAAAGGCGCGGTGATGGATCTCGATCTGCGCCGGCGCTTCTACGCCGAGGAGCTCGAGGCGGTCTGCCGGTTGCGGTCCGCTGCGCTGGTGGCCGCGTTGGCGGAGGTCCCGCGCGAGCGCTTCCTGCCGCCAGGCCCCTGGACGGTGCTCGTGGAGGTCGCGAGCGGCAGCGGCTCCGGCATCCAGACGCGGGTGACGGCAGATGCCGACCCCGCTCGCGTGTACCACAACATCGGCGTCGCGATCGATCCGTCCAGGCAGCTGTTCAACGGCCATCCGGGCACGATCGCGCCGTGGATCGACGCCCTCGACCTCGCTCCGGGCGGACGGGTCCTCCACGTGGGATGCGGCCTTGGCTACTACACGGCGGTTCTGGCGCACGCCGTCGGCTCGAGCGGACGCATCGTGGCGTTTGAAGCCGATGACATCCTGGCGAATCGCGCGCGAGCGAACCTGCAATCCTACCCCCAGGTCGATGCCCGACGCGGCGACGCGTCCGGTGAACTCGACGGGCAATTCGACGCGGTCCTCGTCAACGCCGGGCTGACGCATCCGCCGGAAAACTGGCTCGACGCCGTCACGCCAGGCGGGAAGCTCGTGCTTCCGCTCACCGGCACGATGGCCGCGATGGGATCGAATATCGGTAAAGGCATCGTCCTGCTGCTCACGAAGCAGGACAGCGGTGATTTCGCCGTGCGCTCGCTCGGTTTCGCGGCGATCTACTCGGCCATCGGCGTGCGGGACGCAGGGATGAACGACCAGCTCGGAAAGGCGATGATGGCCGGACCGATGCGATGGCAGGGGATCACGCGCCTTCGCCGCGATGCGCACCAGCCCTCGGAGTCGTGCTGGCTCCACGGCGCGACGTTCTGCCTGAGCACGTAGGGCGGACCTTTCAGGGCCGCCGCGCCGCGACTGCCGGTCAGCGTGACTGTGCCGATAACTCCTCCCGTTGAACGACCCTTCCCTTGACGATGACGGTTTCGATGGTGTCGAACGCTGCGGTTGACGTCAGCGGATCACCCCGCAGCAGGAGCAGGCTGGCAACCTTCCCGGGCTCGACCGTCCCATAGTCCGCCAGGCCGAAAAAACGGGCGTTCTCGATCGTGGCGGCAGACAGCAGTTGTTTCGTCGAGAGTCCGGCAGCCTCCAACTCCCGCAGCTCGAGATATCCGTTGTAACCCGGCGGGTTGGCATATGTCGGCGCCGACGGCGTATCGCTTCCGAACAGAATCCTGCCACCCTCGCGAGCGAAATAGAGCGCGGCCCGCTGTCCCCGGGCCTGAATATCGGCGAGAACCGCGTGTGCCCGGTCTCGAGGCAGCCCCATCCCCTGCACGATCTCCCGTGCGAACCACTGCCCTTCCTTGAGGCGGTACCACGAAGCCACGGCGGCGGGCAGCACATGTTGCAGGTGTTCGTCGTCCAGAAATGCGGGGACAGCGAGATCGGCGAGGCCGCCAATCACGCGCGAGGTCGGCATCATCGCGATGCCGGCCATGCGCTCCGCGTCGAGCGTCGTCCTGACTGCGGCGGGCATCTCCGTGCCGCTGGCGCCGTCCTGTCCCCAGTTCCACATGCCGTGGACAACCGCGTCGGGCTTGACCTCGGCGGCGAAGCGATGCGCCTCGAGGGAGTTCGCATGAAGGAGCAGCGGCAACTTTCGGCGATGGGCCGCCTCGCGCACCTCGCTCATCATCGCGGCGGTGGGCACGGGAAGCTTCCCGATCCTCGGATCGAAGCCGGGCTCGTAGGCCGCCTTGACGCACACACCCCGGCCGGCCGCGACGCGCGTAACGGCCGCCTCGGGCGAGTGATCGGCGGACGAATATTTCTGGGGAATCGAGCTCGCCTGGCGCGCGTCGTAGAGGAAGTTCGGGTAGGCGTCCCATCGCAGCGCCGGCGGCATGTACACCATCGGATAACCGTTGGCGAACGCGAGCGCATTCCCGCAATCGAACACCGCAGGACCGACATCGGCCGCTTTCAGCCGATCGAATCGCGCACGATCGACGACGTTGAGATCCACGACGGCCGTGAAACCGAAGTACAGGTAGCTGCGTGGCAGTTGCCGATCGTAGGCGGCCGCGGCCTCCCGCATGGCGATTTCCTGCTCGGCGTCATGCCAGGCACGCCGGCCAGGTGGACATGGCCGTCGATGAGGCCGGGGACAAGATACCTACCCGCTCCGTTCACGATCGTGACATCGGAGACTGCCGTGGGCAGGCGGTCGCCGACAGATGCGATCCGGCCGTCACGCACCACCACGTGCGCGTGCGGCAGCGGCGCCGGGCGCTCGGCGGAGATCAGCGTGACATCCTGAATCCAGACGTCGCCGGCCCTGAGGAGCGAGGTGTCAGCAGGCTGGCCGGGCCCGCAAGCCGACAGGCCGAGAAGAGCAATCCAGGCGGGGCGCCATGTCATGCGTGCCTCCTCGTAGTTCTCCGCGAGACCGTCGCTCAGTGCTGCGAGACGCTCAGCGTGTTGCCGTCAGGGTCCTTGAACCACGCGATCCGCGCACCGCCCGGCGACTGCCAGATCCCCTGCCTGTCCTGTCCCATTCCCGCGTAACGCTGGAACCTGACGCCGGCCTTCTTCAGCCGCTTGACCGCGTCTTCGATGTCGGGCACCTGCCACCCGAGGACGGTGTAACCGGCCGCGGCCACCGTCTTCACCGGCGTGACACGCAGCATCGTCCCGTGCGCGTCGAAGACGAGGGCGAACGGGCTTTCTTCGACGAGACGCAGGCCCAGCTTGTCGCGATAGAACTTCCTCGCTCTGGACACGCTCGTGGTCGCGACGAACGCGACGATGTCCCGGGATCCGAGTGGCGATGCAGCCACGCACCCTCCTACACGCCGAGGCGATCCATCAGCAGGCGGGCAAACTCCGGGCCCTTGCCGGATTCCTCGTGCTTGAAATACACGAACACGTCTCCGCACGACGCGGCATCGCGCGCAATGGTGTCTGCCCAGCGCTTGATGTCGTCCGGCTGATACCCCTCGTCGCGCAGGCGGAAATACGCGTAGTCGCCGGCGATGCGAACAGGAGTCGAGAGCTTCTCGCTGTCGGCGATGCAGACGGCGAGGTTGCGAGATGCCAGCCGCGTGAACACTTCATCGTCGAACCACGAGGCATTCCGGAATTCGAAGGCGGCCCGGACGTTCGCGGGCAGTCCGCCGAGGAACGCGTCCAGCAGCGCGAGATCCTTCTTCAGGAACGGCGGCAGCTGAAACAGCAGCGTGCCGAGCTTGTCGCCGAGCGTGCCCGCCACATCGCAGAAGAACTTCACGTCGTCGCCGGTGTCGCGCAGCCGCTTGTCGTGCGTGATCCGCCGGGGCGCCTTGAGCGTCAGCTTGTAGGGCGACGGCGTCTGTTCGGCCCAGCCGGCCACCAGCTTCTCGGTCGGCATGCGGTAGAACGTGTAGTTGATTTCGACCGTGGGAAATCGCGCCGCGTAGTACGGCAGCATTTTCTTCGCCGGCAGATCGTCGGGATAGAAGCTGCCCTTCCACTCGGGGTAGTTGTAGCCCGAAGTGCCCACCCAAAACATGTAGACTAGATTACATGCAACGGCGCGGGTTTCTGCTCTTCGTTTTCGGTGCGTTCATCGCCGCCTGCGGCGGGACGAAGTCCACCGAGCGGACGTTTCCGGTCGAAGGCCAGATCATCGCCATCACGCCCGACCGCGGCGAGGCCATGATCAAGCACGGCGAGATCAAGGGCCTGATGCCGGCGATGACGATGCCGTACAAGTTCAAGGAGAAGAGGGAGCTCGACGCCGTCAAGCCCGGCGACATCGTCGACGGCACGCTCGTCATCGTCGAGAACGACGCGTATCTGACGAAGGTCAAGCGGATCGGCGAAGCCCCGATCGAGCAGGCGCCTCCCGAGACGATCGTGGCCACGGCCGCTTCGTCCGGCCTGGACCTGCTGAAGCCCGGTGACACCGTCCCCGATTCAGCCTTCGTCGACCAGGACGGGAAGAAGAAGACGTTCCGGGCGTTTCGCGGATCGAGGGTGGTGCTCACGTTCATCTACACCAAGTGCCCGATTCCGACGTTCTGCCCCATGATGGATCGGCATTTCGTCGCCCTGCAGGAGCACTTTCAGGACGACCCGGCGCTCAAGGACGTGCATCTGGTCACGGTCAGCTTCGATCCGGCCGTCGACACGCCGCCCGTGCTGAAGAAGCACGCGCGCGAGCTCGAGGCCGACTTCACGCGCTGGACATTCCTCACGGGCGACCGCGACGACATCGACAAATTCGCCACCCGGTTCGGCATGAGCGTGGCGCGGGCGCCGAACGACGCGCGCGACATCACGCACAACCTCAGGACCGCGGTCATTTCGGCCGAGGGGAAGCTTCTCAAGATGTACACGGGCAACCAGTGGACGCCGAAAGACATTCTCGAGGACCTCAAGCCCACGGCGAACGCACGAATCTGGTCATCTCGTCATTTGGTCGTCTGGTCATTTCTGATCAATCTGGTCAATTGACCAGCGATGACCAGATGACTAAATGACCAGATGACTAGATTCACGAGCGCTGAGCGCCGGCTAGTGGCGGGTCTCGGCACACCACTAGCGGTCCAGCGCTATTTGAACCGCCTGCCGTACAACAACGAACCGGGAGGCCGCGCGACGCTGCGCAGCTTCAGGGGCGTGCTGCAGCACGGGTGCGCGCACTGCCTCGAGGCCGCGCTGTTTGCGACGGTCGTCCTCGAACAGCACGGCTATCCCCCGCTGCTACTCAGCTTCGAGTCGATCGACCACCTGGATCACGTCCTCTTCGTCTACAAGCAGCGGGGACGCTGGGGATCGGTCGCGCGGTCGCGGGATCCGGGTCTCCATGGCCGGAAGCCGGTCTTCGCCACGCCGGCCGCGCTCGCGCGGAGCTACTGCGATCCGTACATCGACCTCACGGGCCGTGTGACCGGCTACGCGATCGTCAACGCGGCGCGCGAGATGGGCACGTACGACTGGAGGCTGGCGGAGACGAACGTGTGGAAAGTCGAACGCATGCTGCTCGACTACCCGCACCGCCGGATCGTCACGTCGGATGCGCGTGCGAACAGGCTGCGCGCCCGGTACCGTGCTTTCAAGAAGGCCCATCCGGGCCGCAAGCCGCTGTGGTATCGCGGCCGCGACCGGTGGACGGAGCTGCCGGCAGGGAATCGTGTCACCTGGTAGGTCACAACCGACGACAACGTAGAACGCGGAGCCCGCAAAGTCCGCCGAGACTACTGAGCGTGATCACTCGGCGAAACGCTCGACGCGGGCGGCCTGCCGAGGCAGGCCGGGCGTGCTCTGCGTTAATCGTCGTAGACACTAGTCGAGGTCGAAATCCCGGGTGGGTTTCGTGACCGGCTCCTGGCGGGCCTGCTTGAGCGCTTCCTCGAAACGCCTCGACAACGCGTCGCCGCGCGTCTTCTCGGCGTCCACCGACTGCTGAAAGACGGCTTCGCGGCGCGCCGCTTCCTCCGCGAGGATCCGGTGGGCGTCGCCCAGTTCGGGCTTGTTCCCGCGTTCGGGTTCGCTGTGGGACACGACGCGCCCGAGGTTGGTGTCGATCACGAGCACCGACTGGCAACAGGGGCACGAAACCTCGATCTCAGACTTGAGCCGCGGCGTCATTTCTTTCCCTCTTCCTCTTTGCCCTTGAAGACACCGACGCCGGCAAGGCCGGCGAGGCCGCTCCCTTTCAAATCCAGGCGGACGTCCACGGGCGCGCCGCTTTTCGTGGTGGCCGAGAGCCGGAGATCCTTGAGCTGCTGGCGCGCGAAGTCGTACCGGCGGCCGTACGCCTCGATGAAGATACTGAGCGGCGTATGCAGCTGCTGTCCGGCCGGAATCGATTCGACCGTGAGCCGGTATTGTCGGTTCACCCAGATCTCGACCTTGTTCCAGTCTTCGTTCGTGCTGTTGGTGACGGTGAGACGCCCCGCGTCAAGCTGAAGCGGAGGGACGGTCTTCTTCGAGCAGGCCGACGCCAGCGCGGCCGCGAGCAGCATCGAGGCTGCGATCCGCACCGTGGTCCGGGGAAGGCAGCGTGGGCGCACGCCCCATCATACGCCGCCCTGCCTGGCGTGCGCGTGCCTCGGCGTAGACGCGCGCGGGCACGGCCTGCACGTCCCAGGCGAGCCCGGCGGCCGCCAGGGCGCGAATGACGTACCACGTGGGGTCGAACTCCCACCAGAAAAACCCGTTGCGCGCGGCGCGCTGGTACCGGTGGTGATTGTTGTGCCACCCTTCGCCGACGGCGAACACCGCCGTGACGGCGTTGTTGCGCGAGTCGTCCATCGTGTCGAAACGGCGCGAGCCGAACAGATGGTTGACGGTGTTGATGGCGAAGGTCGCGTGCGCCAGCGTGACCGTCGGCACACAGAAGCCCCACACGAGCCACTCGAAGCCGCCGGCGAGATACATCGCCGCGGCCAGCGCCAGCGGTGGCGCGAAGTAATACCGGTCCAGCCACGCGATTTCGGGAACGCGGCCGAAGTCGCGCATCACGGCATTGCCCGACTCGATGCGGTCGTGGCGCGCGTCGTTCAGGAACCAGCCGATGTGCGCGTAGTAGAACCCGCTGACGGACGGGCTGTGCGGATCGCCCTCGCGGTCGGCGAAGCGGTGGTGGTTCACGTGGTGGCCGGCCCACCAGAGCGGCCCCTTCTGCATCGCGGCCGTGCCGACGAGGGTAAAGAAGAAGCGCGCGGCGCGATTCATCTGAAAGGCACGGTGCGCGAAATAGCGGTGGAACGCGAGCGTCAGGCCGATCGCGCGCGCGAAATGCGAAACGGCCCACAGGGCCGCCAGCGGCCACGACAGCGGCACGAAGAACGCGAGCAGGGCGGACGCCTGCACGGTCCAGAACACAACGATAGCGGTGAACGTGAGCACAGAGGGAAAACTACGGGGAACCCGAGGGCAGAAGGCGCGTCAGCCTTCTTCTTCGAACTCTTCCTCTTCAGGCGGGCCGAGGCGGGTGGACGGCCGCAGGGCTTCCCGGTAATCGTAGATCGGCAGGTCGCGGACGTGCAGGGACAGCGTGCACGTGGGCGATTTCATGTCGACCACGACGGTCACGGGGCTGCCTTCGACGCCGTCACGAAACGTGATACGGCACCCGCAAGCCAGCCGCGCGTGTGTGAACCCTTTAGCCATCAGACCGCGATCATACCATCACAAAAGGGACTTGATCTCTTTTTCGAAATTCTCTTTGGACGAGATACCGGCATGTTTCGCGCAGATCTTCCCATCGCGCGAGATGATGGTGGTCACGGGGATACCCCAGAGCGGGCCGTACGCATCCTGGATATCGTCGTGGTGAAGGCCCTGGAGCACCGGGTAGTTCATCTTGTACTCCTTCACGTAGGGCCGCAGCTTCTCAACCGTATCGTCGACCGACACCCCGATCACCTGCAGGCCCTGGGGCCCGTACGTCTTCTGAAACTCGATGAACCAGGGAATCTCGATCTTGCAGGGCCCGCACCAGGTGGCCCAGAAATCGAGCAGGATGACCTTGCCCTTGTAGTCCGACAGCCTGATGTTCTTGCCCTGCACGTCCTTGAGCGTGAAGTTCAGGTTGGCCGGCTTCGCGTTCGCCGGGCATGCGCCGCCGGCAGCCAGCGCCGACCCCTCGAACCAGAGCTCCGAGCTGTCGAGCGTCAACAGAGCCAGGGCCAGCGCCCCTACCGTCGCCACGATCCATCGCACTCGCATCGCCATGTCCTTCCAGACTCTTCTGAATTCTAGATCAGTGCAGCGCGGTCTGAACGACGGCGGTCATGCGCGAGAGGTCCGCCGCCGCCTCCGCCTGGTTCTCCGGCTCGCGCGCGACGAGCACGAACGTGCGGCCGCCGGTCGACCAGATGGCCGCCTCGTGCCCCATGACGTCCACGACCGACTCGGGGCGCGATGTCTTCGGAATCATGAACACCGACACCGGCTGTCCCTTGTGGAGGTACATGAGGTGGGCGGCCAGTCCCCGGCCGTAGAGACAGACGCGCGCGCCGAGCAACTCCATCCCTGCCCGCGCCGCCGCTTCCGGCAGCGGCATGTGCCAGCCGAACGTGGACGCCATCGTGCGCTCCGCTTCCGCGGGATCGCCAGCCACGTGCAGGACGGACTTCATGCCGAAGCACTTCACGTGATCGGCGGTCAGCTCGGCGGCCAGCAGCGCCGACGAGCGTTCCGTCAGCACATATATCGACGCGGCGCCCGCGGCGGCCACGACGCCCGCCGCCACGGCGAGCGGCACGAGGCGCGTGCGCCAGGCTTTCACGGGACCCGCGCCGGCAGCGGCGGCCGACGACCGGCGCCGCAGCGCCTCGCACCGTTCGCGCAGCGCCGCCGAGGCGGTATCGGCGGCGAGCTCGCCGCGCTTGGTCTTCATCAGCTCGAACACCGCGCGCTCGGCGCTGACGCGGGAGTAACAGGGGGGGCACTTTCGCACGTGATCGTCGACGAGGCGGCGCTCCGGGACGCCGATGTCGCCGTCGATGTACGGCGTGATGAGGGGTTCGATCGACGTGCAATCAGGCATTGACGGGCCTTAAGTGTTGAAGACGATCGAACAGCAGGCGGCGGCCGCGCGAAATGCGCGACATCACCGTCCCCACAGGAATCGCCAGCATCTCCGCAATTTCGGCGTAGGAAAACTCTTCCACGTCACGTAACCACACCGCCTGGCGGAAGGCGTCCGGCAGCGCCTCGACGGCGGCCTGCAGGTCCGGGGTCAGCGTGTCGCGCAGGAGCAGCGTTTCGGGCGTCTCGACCCGGCCGTTCCCGGCCCACGCGCCGGCGCTGTCTTCGGCGCGATCGACCACCTCGCTGTCGGCGGTCACCGTGTCGCGCGCGCGGTCGCGCGCGCGGTTGCGGGCTGTGTTGTGTAGGATGGTGAACAACCAGGCCCTCAAGTTCGTGCCCGCCTGAAAGCGATCGGCCGCCCGAAACGCCTTCAGGTAGGTCTCCTGGACGAGATCCTCGGCGTCGGCCGGGACGTGCGTCAGCCGCAGCGCCGTGCGGTACAAGCTGTCCACACACGCCAAGGCGTCAGCCTCGAACGTGCCCGGCGGGTTCATCCGGTTCGGACCTGCTCCCTTGGGGCCGTGCGTTCGCATTCTCGGCGGGCGCCAGTGGAGTAAACCCGGGCGCCCCCTCTATTATTCCGGAGTATACCCTGTCGCCTCGCGGCGTCAGGCAGGCCGGCGGCTGCTCCGGACTGAGGACACAATGCCGCCCATAGGCCCGATCCGGCGGGATCGGCGTTTGCAGGCTGCGGTGCGTACAGTAAGATCCGCATACCTACTCAGAGGTAACCGCCTATGCGCGTCCGGCACCTCCTGCCGCTTTGCCGTCCCGTTCTCCTCGCCGCCGCCATCCTGGCCGGCTGGTCGGCCTATGCCGCCGCGCAGACGCCGTACGTGCCGTATTACGGGAAGAACAACATCCACTACGACACGTTCAACTGGGAGATCTACACGACGGACCACTTCGAGATCTACTACTACCCCGAGATGAAGCAGCATCTCGAGCGGGTCGCGGGCTACGCCGAGAGCGCCTACCAGCAGATCAGCGCCGACCTCAAGAAGGAGCTGCCGAACAAGATCCAGCTCATCCTCTTCAAGACCCACAGCGAGTTCGAGCAGGAAAACGTGGACCCGTCGGCCGGTCAGGAAGGCGTCGGCGCGTTCGCCGAGCCGACCCGCCTGCGCATGGTCATGCCGATCGACGCTCCGCCCGACCAGCTCTACGGGCTCATCGTCCACGAGCTGACCCACCAGTTCGAGTTCGACATCATCCCGCAGGGGCTGATCCGCCGGAACGTCCCGCTGTGGGTGAACGAAGGCCTGTCCGAGTTCGAACGCGGCCAGTGGACGCCGCTCGACCTGATGACCGTGCGCGACGCCGCCGTGGCCGACATCGTGCCGCGGATGACGGAGACCGAGGCCTACGGCAACGCGAGCAACGCCCGGTTCGTCCCCTACAACCTCGGGCACGCCGTGTTCGAGTTCATCGAGGCCAAGTTCGGCCGCGAAGGCATCCGGCAGTTCATGTTCGCGCTGCGCAAGAGCGTGATCGGCGGCGGCGAGGACGCCTACGAAGACGCGCTCAAGATGAAGAAGGACGAGTTCGACCAGAACTTCGAGCGCTATCTCAAGGAGCGGTTCAAGCCGTTCCGCGACAAGGAACGGCCGGCCGACTACGGACGCGATCTGTCGCCGAACAAGGAAAAGACGTCGTTCGCCGAGGCCTTCTCGATCGCGCCGTCACCCTCCGGCGATCTCATCGCCGCGATGACGTTCAACCGCGAGGATCGCGAGATCGACATCATCCTCATCTCGAGCAAGGACGGGTCGATCGTCCGGAACCTGACCAAGGGCTTCGACAAGGACATGGGCTTCGACCACATCGTCCAGCTCGGCGAGCGGTTCGAGATGCCGTGGATGGCGTGGTCGCCCAAGGGCGACCGCCTGGCGTACTTCGTGCGCACGGCGAAGGAGCGCACGCTCATCATCCAGAACGTGCTGACCCGGAACATCGAGCAGCGCATCGACATGAAGACGGTGGACGAGCCCGAGTCGCCGTCGTTCTCGCCCGACGGCAAGACGATCACGTTTGCCGGGTTGCGCAACGCCGTCGGCGACATCTTCCTCGTCGACCTGGCGACGCAGAAGGTCACCAACCTGACGGAGGACGATTTCGCCAACTCGGGGCCGACGTTCTCGCCCGACGGCAAGTTCATCGTCTACAACGCGCGCGTCAGCGGCAACCAGAAGCTGTTCCGGATCGATCTCGACGACGAAGAAGCAGACCCAGATCACCTTCGGAACCGTCGATGAAACGGCGGCGCAGTTCATTGACGAGAACACGATCGTCTTTTCGTCCACGGCCACCGATCCGAACGTGCCGCTCGAGCCCGACGTCGCCAAGAACGGCAACATCTACAACATCTGGACGATGGATCTGAAGAACGGCGAGATGCGCCAGTACACCGACACGCTCGGCGGGAACTGGTCGCCGGCCGTGCTGCGGGAGGGCGAGAACGCGAACCGCATCGCCTTCATCAGCTACTACAAGGGCGACTACACGGTGCGCACGCTCGAGCGCAAGGAACCGCTGCACACCGCGGCGGCGTCCGACTTCGGCTCGGCCGGCCCGATCATCGACTTCCAGGCGCCCCTCCAGCACACGCTGGTCGCCGACAACGTCCGGAAGAAGAAGACGTTCGAGAAGATGTTCCTCGACGGGCGGCCGCCGGTGAACCTGGGCGTCACGAGCAGCGGCGACATCTTCGGCGGCACGGCCGTGACCTTCGGCGACGTGCTCGGCGACAAGCAGTTCAACTTCTACTTCGCGTCCATCTCGCAGTACCGCACGTTCTCGCTGTCCTACACGAACCTGTCCAAACGGTTCCAGTACGGCCTGCAGGGCTACTCGCAGACAGTCTTCTACTACGGCCAGCTCGGCGGCGCGTTCTACGACCCGTCGTACGCGCCGTTCCTGAGCCGAGACGATGCGCAGGCGACGAGCACGACGTGGGGCGGCACCGCGTTCGGCATCTGGCCGCTCAACCGGTACAACCGCATCCAGGTGTCGGGCAGCTTCGTGCACCTGAGCCAGTCCTTCAACAACCCCACGCTGCAGGATTACTCGACCCAGTACCAGTCCTCGCTCACCGGCGGCCAGCAACTCGCGCAGAACGGCCTGCTCATGCCGCTCGGCATCGCGTTCGTTCGCGAGACGACCGTATTCCGCGAGTTCGGACCGCTGGCGGGCAGCACGATGCGGCTCGCGTGGGACACCTCGCCCCCCATCGGCGGCATCCTCTCGCGCCGGACGCTCGACGCCGACATCCGCCACTACACGCGACTCGGCTCCACCGGCCTGCTCGCCACGCGGTTCCACGGGTTCAGGAGCCGCGGCGACTTCCCGGACTTCCAGTACTTCGGCGGCAACGGCGACCTCCGCGGCTACGACTACCTGCAGTTTGTCGGGCAGAACATGATTCAGGCCAACGCCGAGCTGCGCTTCCCCCTGATCGAGGCGGCCCTCACGCCGATTGGCGTCATCGGCGGCATCCGCGGCGTGCTCTTCGCGGGCGTGGGCGGCGCGTGGTTCAGCGATCAGAAGTCGCAGAACCCGTGCGCGAAGGAGAACGACAACTTCAGGTTCCTGGCGAACTCGTCGCAGATATGCCAGGTGACGACGGGCTACCAGACGGATGCCTTCGGCAACATCGTCACCGTTCCGGATCCGGCCGTGCCGGGGACGTCGAAGCCCGTCGCCAACTACATCGCGCGGCAGGTCGACGGCTTCCGCCTGCAGGACGCCCGCGCGTCGTACGGCATCGGGCTCGAGACGTTCGCGCTCGGCTTCCCCATCCACTTCGACTGGTCGTGGCGCACGCTGATGAACGACCAATGGGAGAACGTCGTCTTCTCGTGCACCGCGGTCCTGCCCAACGGTGCCTGCGTCAACGGCGCGGAAGACTTCCGCAAGCCGCGCTTCATGGTCTGGATCGGCTACGACTTCTGACGGGCGGTCACGAACACGACGTTGAACGCAGAGCACGCGGAGCACTCAGAGATTTTGACTTCTCCGTGTGCTCGGCGTGCTCTGTGTTGATCGTTGTCGTGGCTTACGAAATGGCCTTCAGCCGCAGGACGCTGCGCTCCAGATCGATGCCGACGCGGTAGCCGCTGAGGAACTTGTGCCCGACGATCCCGCCGAGCTGGAAGCCGAGCAGGGCGCTCGGCGCATTCAGGTTGAGCACGACGACCGGGAAGTTCGTGTACTTGATGGTGTCGAACGCGAGGTCGACGCCAGGCATCAGGAACGCATCGCGGTCCCAGCCGGACGATCCGTAGACGCGCAGCGCGATCTTGCGCGCGCCTTCCTTGACCGGCAGCCGGTTCGCGGTGGCCTGGCTGATCGAGATCACCTCGCCGCCCGTGTCGACGACGAAGTTCGCCTGGTGGTTGGTCCCGACGAGGCCCCTCACCGTGACGAGACGGTAGACGCGCAGCGGGAGCTCGAGGGCCCCGGTCTCGATCGGCAGGTGCTTGCCGAACGTGAGCTTGTGCGACTGGTAGTCGATGATCATCGAGTAGCCGAGCGCGATCGGCGACAGGCTCTCGGTTTCGTTCGACGGCAGGTCGCGCAGCGGCGGGCTCTTGATGATGCACGGGACGTTGCGCAGCTTGAGCGTGCCGAGCTCGAGCGAGTCCACCCGCGCGAGCTGCAGGCCGCGTAACCCGGTTTCGCCGACGCCGGCGCTCAGCGTGTAAGTGATCGGCGCGACGCCGAGGCGACGGGCGGTCGGCTCGGTGATGATCGTGCTCTCCGCGCCCGTGTCGACGACGAAGTCCTGCGGGCTGGCGTCGTTCACCCGCGCGCGCACCACGACCTTGTCGTTCACCAGCCGGAAGTCGACGGTGAACACCTGGTCGTCGGTGCCGGGGTCGGCCTGAAACGGCACGCGCTGCGCGAACGATCGCAGGAACCGGATTTCCGCGCGCGACCACGCGGCCTTCTCGCTCGTGTCCTTGTTCGGCAGCAGGTTCACGTAGTTGCCGTACGCCGCGGCGGCTTCCTCGTACTTGTGCATCCGCTCGTAGATCGCGCCGACGGTATGGTGCACTTCGAGATCGCGTGGCGAGAGCTTGAGCGCCGCCTGCGCCTGGTTCATCGCATCGTCGAGCTGGTTGCGCGCGAGGAGCGATCGCGCGATGCCGTGCAGGCCCCGAGGCAGTTCCGGCGTGAGCGCCAGCGCGTCCCGGTATCGCAGTTCGGCTTCCTCGAAGAGGCCGGAGGCCCAGAGGGAGTCGCCGTAGAGCGAGATGGCGTCGGCGTCGCGAGGGGCGGCCTTGGCGAGGGCTTCACCCTCGTTCCGCGCCGTGTCGAACTCCGCCACCCGCAGCGCCGCCTGGACGACGCCTGCCCGTGCCCCCCGCAGCAGGAGCGCGTCCGGCGACTTCAGGGCGTTCTGAAACGCCTCGAGGGCCTCGACGTAGCGTCCTTCCGAGTAGAGCAGCGTGCCGAGCTGATACTGGACGTCAGCCGCCTGTGATGGAGTGCCGTCGGCGTGGATCGCGAGCGATGCCGCCGCGACAAGGACGAGGACGACCGACGACCGGAACCGCACCTGCATGGTCCCCCTTCTGCAGCGCAAGCGTCAGACTGAACAGTTAGACTCGGGCGCGCCTCTTACAAGATCCGCGCCCGCCCAAAATCACGTGCTGGATACTGTAACTGGTTGAAGGGCTTTCGGAAAACGAAATCCTTATTTCAACGAGTGTACTGTTCGATCGGCACCCCGTCGTACATCTGGTCGACCCGAAGAATCTGCGTGTCGCGGTTGTAGCTCCCCAGTTCGTAGTCTTCGCTCATGATGAGCGCCTTGATCGGCTTGGTCGGACAGACCTCCGAGCACAGCCCGCAGAAGCTGCAGCGCGAGAGGTTGAAGTCGAAGTAGTCGAGCACCTTGATCTTCATGCCCGGCTCCCGGTGCCCGCCGAGCGCGATGAGATCGTCGGGGCACGCCTTGGCGCACTGGTCGCAGACGATGCACGTCTGCGCGCCGCTGGCCGGTTCGACCTGCAGCCGGAGCACGCCGCGGAACCGGGGGGCGGTCGGCCGCCGCTCGGCCGGATACTGGAACGTGAACGCGGGCTGCGGCGTGTACTTCAGCGTCAGCCACATGCCTTTCACCAGGTCCACGAGGAAGATCGTCTTGAAGAACCGGATGATGGTCTGCATCAGGCGCGCTCGCCGATGATCGTCGGTTCCGTGTCGCCGGACATGATGATGCGTTCCTTCCTGAGCACGGTGCCTTCCTTGCGAATCTTGTCCTGCAGCCGCATCAGGCCGTACAGCAGCGCCTCGGGACGCGGCGGGCAGCCCGACACGTACACGTCGACCGGCACGACCTTGTCCACGCCCTGCAGCACGCTGTAAGTCGGAAACGGGCCGCCCGCGTTCGAGCAGCTGCCCATCGAAATCACCCACTTCGGCTCGGGCATCTGGTCGTAGAGCCGGCGCAGCACCGGCGCCATCTTCTTGGTGACCGTCCCGGCGACGATCATCAGGTCCGACTGCCGCGGCGAGGCACGAAACACCTCGGCGCCGAACCGCGCGATGTCGAAGCGCGAGGCCGACGCGGCCATCATCTCAATCGCGCAGCACGCCAGCCCGAAGCCCATCGGCCAGATGGACGACTCGCGCGCCCAGTTCAGGACGCGGTCGATGCTCGTCGTGATGAAGTTGTCTTCGAACCGATGGTCGATCAGGCCCATTTGGTCTCCGGTGGTCCGCTAACCCCTAACCTCAACCGCGATCATAGTATGCCGCGTTCTTGTCGATAAAGCCCGCCCACTTGTTCGGCGTCTCGTCGAGCGAGAAAATCGCCTCGACCGGGCACGCCGGGACGCAGGCGCCGCAGTCGATGCACTCGTCCGGGTGAATATAGAGCATCTCCGCCGCAGCGAAGCTGGCTTCGTCCTTGCGGGGGTGGATACAGTCCACGGGACATACATCCACGCAGGCCGTATCCTTGGTGCCCACACAGGGCTCGCAGATGATATACGCCATCCTCTTTATTCTACTAGCTGGGCTGGCCGCACCGCCCGCGCCCCCGCCGGTGTATGAGTGCGACACGGCGCTGACGGCGCTGTTCACGCCGCGGCACCCCCGGGCGGGGACCTACGAAGTGTGCACCACCGGGTCGCCGCTCGAGGAGGCGTCAGGGGCGGACAAGAGCGTGCGCGGCGCGCAGGTCGGCGCGGTGGACGCGGTGGATCCGCTCGACGCGTTTGGCACGTCTGGGCCGTACGATCGTTCGGCGCTCTCGAGGTTGTACGGCGGCCGCCGGGCGCGTGTCGCGCGCGGCTGGTGGCGCGATGGCCGCGTGCTGGTGTCCACGACTTACGTCTCGCCTCACCCCGACCGGACCTTCACAACGCTTGTGCCCGGCACGCTGGTCATCCGGTACATCCTCGAAAACCGCGGACTATAATCCGAGGTTGGGCATGAAGACGGCTCTCCGCGCGGTGCTCGTCTGCGCGCTGGCGCTTTCCCGCCAACTTCCGGCGCGCGCGCAGGCGCTGCCGTCCGAACCAGTGTCCATCGCCAACGGCCGCGTGACCATCAGCGGCGACGTGTCCGGCTCGATGGGGAGCGCCGACACCGGGTTCTTCAACTACACGGACTACGAGCATTCCGCGCTCAGGGTCTTCCGCATCGATCTGACGACGGCGGTCAAACTGAACGACCACGTGTCGGTGCTCGGCGAGGTCCGGACCGAAAACGTCGGGCCGCTGCAGGCGTACGCCTTCTACCTGCGCGTCCGGCCATGGACGCGGCGCGCGTTCGACATCCAGGCGGGCCGCGTGCCGCCGACATTCGGCGCGTTCACACGGAGAATCTACCCGTCGGACAACCCCCTCATCGGGTATCCGCTCGCGTATCAGTACCCGACGTCGCTGCGCGCCGACGCCCTGCCGTTGAACGCGAACGAACTGCTCGCCATGCGTGGACGCGGATGGCTCTCCAGCTACTCGATCGGCAACCCGGTGCCCGCCAACGGCCTGGCGCTCGCGAGCGGGTTCCGCTGGGACACCGGTGTCCAGGTGCACGGCGGGGCGGAGCTCGTCGACGCGACCGTGTCCGTGACGACCGGCACGGTGTCGAATCCGCTGTTCAGGGACGACAACTCGGGCCGCCAGATCGCCGGACGCCTCAGCGCGCGCCCGATCGCGGGACTCATCCTGGGCGCGTCGGCCGCGCACGGCCCGTTCGTCAGCGCGACGGCGGCGCGCGGCGCCGTCGGTGACGGCCACGACGGCGAGTTCACGCAGACGGCCTGGGGCGCCGACGCCGAGTACTCGCGCGACTACTACCTCGTACGCGCTGAAACCGTGTTCAGCGAGTGGCGGGTACCGGCGGTGGGCGCGCCCGTCATCGATACCCCGCTGCGCGCGCTCGCCAGCTACGTCGAGGGACGCTACAAGATCAGGCCGGGCCTGTATGCGGCGGCCCGCCTCGATCATCTCGGCTTCAGCGAGCTGACCGGGACGAGCGGCCGCAACACCTGGGACGCGCCCGTCACCAGGCTCGAAGTGGGCGGAGGCTACTCCATCCTCCGAAACCTCCTCGTCAAGGTGTCCGGCCAGCACAACACGCGGGACGGCGGCCGCGTGACGCATCTGAACCTGATGGCGGCGCAGCTCGTGTACTGGTTTTGACGATGGCCCCGCGTCCACGTCCCCTCGTGATCGCCGCGGCCTTCGCCATCCTGGCGGTCTCTGCCCTGCCTGCCTTGCCCGCCCTGCCAGCCCCGCCCGCCCTGATCGCCTCGCCCGCCCTGTCGTCCCAGGGCTTTCGTGAGACGGGCACCATCCGGGGCCGCGTCGACGTGCGGCGGCCGTCAACCCCGCCCGAACGCCGGCCGAACGTGGCCGATCTCGGCGCGCATGTGGCGCAAAGCGACGTTTCGGATCGGCTGACGTCGGTCGTCTATTTCGACTCCGCTCCGCGCGCGGCCGCGGCGGCCGTGCCCGGGCACGCCGTGCTCGACCAGCGGGACGAGCGTTTCGTGCCCCACGTCCTGGCCATCACGACGGGCACGGTCGTGGACTTCCCCAACAGCGACCGCATCTATCACAATGTGTTCTCGCTGTCGAAGACGCGGCCGTTCGACCTCGGCCGCTATGCGGCCGGACGCTCGAAGGCGATCAAATTCGATCGCCCCGGCATCGTCCGCGTGTTCTGCGACATCCACTCGCACATGAACGCGTTCATCCTCGTGTTCAACCACTCGTTCTTTGCGCTGACGGACGCCGACGGGCGGTACCGCATCGACAACGTGCCGCCCGGCACGTACAACCTCGTCGCCTGGAACGAGGGCGTCTCCTCGGGTCCGCAGCCGGTTGTCGTGCCCGACGGCGGCGAGGCGGAGCTGGACTTCGCGCTGCGATGACGCTCATCAGCTCCCTGCGCGGGCGGATCTTCCTCGCGAGCGCGCTCCTTGCGGTGCTCTCGATCGGCGCCGCGATCTACGTCGTCAACGAGCGGGTCACGCGCGAGGCCGAGCGATCGCTGCAGCGTGAGATCCGGGCCACGGTGCTGCTGGTCGACCAGCTTCGCAAGACCCGCATCGACACGTACACCGTGATGGCCCGGCTCATCGCCGATCTGCCGAAGCTCAAGGCCGCGGTCCTGACCAACGATCCGCCGACCGTCGAAGACAACCTCCGGGACTACCAGGAACCCCTGAAGTCCGCCAACCTGCTGGTCGTGACGAACGGGACGGGCCGCGTGCTCGCGACCTCGGGCGACTCGGCGCCGGCCGGCCGCCCCGCGGGCGACTGGCCCGCCGTCCGCGACGCGCTGCTCGGGCACGAAACCGTGGGCCTGCTCCCCGAGCCGGACGGCATCCTGCAAGTGGTGACGGTGCCGATCGTGATCGGGCTCACGCAGCCGCAGATCCTCGGGTCGGTCAGCGTCGGGTTCCTGCTGAACGACGCGCTGGCCAGCCAGCTCAAGGAGATCACCGGCAGCGACATCGCCTTCGCGGTGGGCGACGACGTGCTGACGACCACCCTGCCGCGCGAATACGACCACGCGCTCGCGGCCCGGCTGCACGGCTCGGGGGTCTCCACCATGACGCTCGGCCCCGACGAGTACCTCGCGCTGCCGCTGGCGCTCGGGTCGGCGCAACCCGGGAGCACCGCCGCGCCGGTGGCGCTGATCCTGCGCTCGCGCACCGATCAGCTCCGCTCGCTCGACGCGATTCACACGGGCCTCGCCGTCACCGCCATCGTGGCCGTGCTGCTGGCGACGCTCCTGAGCTTCGCGGTCGCTCGAACGATCACGCGGCCGCTCGCGGCGATCACCGACGTCATGCACGAGGTGGCCGCCACCGGCGATCTGACGCGCAAGATCGCCGTCGGCCAAGGCCGCCGCTGGCACGACGAGGACGCCCAGCTCATGGCGACGACGTTCAACACGCTGACGGACTCGATCGCGCGCTTCCAGCGCGAGATGTCGCAGAAGGAGCGCTTGTCGTCGCTCGGCCGGCTGTCCACCGTCATCGCGCACGAAGTGCGCAATCCGCTGATGATCATCAAGGGATCGCTGCACGCGCTGCGTCAGCCGGATGTCAGCCGGGCGGCCATGCGCGAGGCGGTGGCCGACATCGACGAAGAGGTCGAGCGGCTGAACCGCATCGTGAACGAAGTCCTCGACTTCTCTAGGCCCATCCGCTTCCAGGTGGCGCCGGCGGATCTGAACGCGCTCTGCCGCGAATCGGCCGCGGCGTCGGTGGCCTCGGGCCCTGGCGCGACGGTGCACCTGGATCTCGATCCCGGAGCGGCGGCCGTGACGACGGATTCCGAGCGCCTGCGCATCGCGCTCGTCAACATGCTCGTCAACGCACGGCACGCGGTCAACGACAGGACAGTCGGCAGTCCCCAGTCGACAGTCGGCAGTCCACAGTCGGCAGTCGGCAGTCCACAGTCGGCAGTCGGCAGTCAGCCGTCGGCGGTTGGCGCCGTGGTCGACGAGCCGCTCGTCACTTTGACCACGCAGGCGCAGGACGGACGGGTGACGATTGTCATCGCCGACCGCGGCGCCGGCATCGATCCCGCGCAACTGCCCCGGGTGTTCGATCCATACTTCACGACGAAGCGGGGCGGCACGGGCCTGGGCCTGGCCATCGCCAAGAACATCGTCGAAGGGCTTGGCGGCACCATTGGCGTCAACAGCGCGCCCGGCATCGGCACCGAGATCCGTATCAGTCTTCCTGCAGGCCTCTCCGGATAACTCATGACCCACTCGCGCGGCTCGATCCTGCTCGTCGATGACGAAGAAAAGATCCTGAAATCAATCGGACGCGCCCTGCGCGAGGCGGGCCACGCCGTCGTGGACACGGCGAGCCCGCGGCAGGCGCAGCGGCTGCTCGCCGAACGCCCGTTCGACGTGCTCCTGGTGGACAACATGATGCCCGAGCTGAGCGGGCTCGATCTGATCCGCGAGTACGTCGGGACGACGTCGGAGACCGAGCGCGCCCAGATATTGATGATGACCGCGCACGCCACCGTCGAGAGCGCGATCGAGGCGATGAAGCTCGGCACCCTCGACTACCTCATCAAGCCGTTCGAGATCGACGAGCTGATCGTGGTCGTCCGCCGCGCGCTCGATCATCAGCGTCTGCGGGGGGAGCATCGCTACCTGCTCAGCGAGCGCGACGAGCAGTTCGACCACTACGGCATCATCGGCCGCAGCCGGACGATGGAGGAGGTGATCCGGCGCGCGGAGCTGGTCGCCGAAACGAAGAGCACCGTCCTCATCACCGGCGAGACCGGCACCGGCAAGGAGCTGGTCGCCCGCGCCATCCACGACCGCAGCGCGCAGCGCGACATGCCGCTCATCAAGGTGAACTGCGCGGCGATTCCCGAAACCCTGCTCGAGTCGGAGCTCTTCGGCCACGTGCGCGGCGCGTTCACCGGCGCCACGACCACCAAGAAGGGCAAGTTCGCGCTCGCCGACGGCGGCACGATCTTCCTCGACGAAATCGGCACCATGAGCCCGCCGCTGCAGAGCAAGCTGCTGCGCGTGCTGCAGGAGCGCGAGTTCGAGCCGCTCGGGTCGGAGCGGACAGAGAAGGTCGACCTGCGCGTCATCGCGGCCACCAACCGCGATCTGCGGCAGATGGTGGCCGACGGCAAGTTCCAGGAAGACCTCTTCTACCGTCTCAACGTGATCCCGATCGAAATCCCGCCGCTGCGAGAGCGGCGCGACGACATCCCGTCCCTCGTCGAACACTTCATCCGGAAACACGCGCAGCGCGTCGGGCGCCGGATCGAACGGCTCGAAGACAGCGTCATGGCCGGCCTGCAGCAGTACGACTGGCCGGGCAACGTCCGCGAGCTCGAAAACACAATCGAGCGCGCCGTCGTGCTCTCGACGGGCACCGCGATCAGCGCCCGCGCGGTCTCGGTCCTCGGCGCGGCGGCGCCGCAGGCGACCACGCTGCCGTCGCTGAAACTCAGGCAGAACATCGAGTGGGTCGAGCGCGAGACGATCAGGCGGGCCATCGAGAGCGCCGCCGGCGTGAAGAAGGACGCGGCGGAACTGATGGGAATCAGCCAGCGCGCCTTGTCTTACTATCTGGCGAAATACCGCCTCGACTGAGCGCTGCGCGGCACGGCGGCGTTACGGAGAGGGAAACCTGTTACGCCTTCTGTAAACCCGCCGCCGCCCGGCCCGGCGTTCCCGCCGGAAGGTCCTGCGAACTTCCGGCATCCGGCTTGCGTAGGGAGCTGTGACGTGCGGACCCCTCTGGTCATCGGCACCGTGCTGGTCTGCACAGCATGCGGCTGCGGCGGCGACGGATACCGGAACGACGGCGGCATGATGGGCACGCCAACGCCGGTGTCCTCGCCCGACGTGTGGGTCGTCACCATTCTGGGACAGCAGGGCATGCTGTCGTTCGATCCCAATCCCGCGCAAGTCGCGCCGGGTGCGCTCGTTGTCTGGCACAACCTTGACAGCGCCACCCACCGCATCGTCATGAACGACGGATCGTTCGACAGCGGCGCAATCGCGCCCGGCAATTCGAGCTCGGTGATGCGGCTCGGCGCGGCCGGCGGCTATCACTGCACCATTCACCCGACCATGATGTTCGGCAGTATCAACCCATGAAAAACACGCGCATTCTCTCGACACTGATCTTCTCGCTGCTCGCGGCGACGGCCGCTTACGCCCAGAACGCGGACGAAGGGGACGACCGGGTGCTGAAGCTGGCTGAACCAGACTTCACACTGGTCAGCCTGCCGACGTCGCTGCGGCTCCCCGTCAAAGGCAGCGCCTTTCGCGTAACACATCGCTTCACGCGCCCCCTCAGCTGCGACCTGTGCCCGAACAGCCTTGCGGCGGACGCATTCGGCATGGACTTCGGCGCGCGGATCGGGCTTGAATACCGCTACGGGATCCTGCCGAACACCGAGGTCGGCGTGCATCGCGCCAGCGACAAGACGATCGAGTTGTTCGGCCAGTACGGGTTTCTGCGCCAGGGCACGAAATCGCCGGTCGAAGCGGCCGCGCTGCTCGCGGTCGAGTGGAGCGACGTGGGCCGCTCGAACGTGGACAGCCAGTCGCAGCCGACGCTCGGGCTCATCGTGTCACGCCGGATTGCAGAAAAGGCGGCGCTCTACGTCGAGCCGATCTGGGTGCACCACGCCAACATCTACGACTCTTCCACACCGGACGACGACACGTTCATGCTGGGTCTGGGAGGCCGCGTGCGGATCCTCGACACGGTCTACCTGGTCGGCGAATGGGCGCCGCGGTCGGGCTATGATCCCGGCGTCAGCCACGGCGCGTTCGCGCTCGAGAAGCGCGCCGGCGGCCACGTGTTCCAGATCAACTTCTCCGACTCGTTTGCGAGCACGTACGGCCAGCTCGCGCGAGGCGGCACGCGCAGCCCGAGAGCAGACGGCAGCAACGGCACGGACTGGTACCTGGGATTCAACATCTCGAGGAAGTTCTACTGACGTCCGGCGGCCCTGAAAAGGACCGCCCTACTGTAGCGCGGGGCTTTCAGCCCCGCGTTCCGATCAGGGAGACAATTATGCGATCACGGATAGCTGGCGGGTTCATCGCGGCATGCAGTCTGGCACTGATGCTGGCCGCGTGCGGTGGAAGCAGCAACAGCGGCGGCAGCAACCCGGCCGGGCCGTCGCCGGTGACTCCGACGACGACTCCGGCTGGCGCCGTGAACACGACCACCATCACGATTCAGAACAACGTGGCCACGCCGAAGGACATCATCGTGGCGCGCGGCAGCCAGGTGACGTTCATCAACAGCGACAGCAGGCCGCACGACATGGAATCCAACCCGCACCCGGAGCACACCGAGTGTCCGGCGCTCGCGCAGGCGGGGTTCCTCAACCCTGGCCAGACGCGGCAGACCGGCAACCTCACCACCGCGCGGATCTGCGGCTACCACGACCACAACCTCGCCGAGGTCGCGGGGCTCCAGGGAAGCATCACGGTCCAATAGATCACGGACACAGCGTCCGTGGCGCGTTACTTTTCTTCGCCGCCGTCGAGCTGCTGCCCGAGATACCGTTCGTAACCGAGCTGCCCGATCTGGTGCATCTGCGCCTCGAGGAAGTCGACATGTTCCTCCTCGTCCTTGAGCAGGCGCTCGAACAAGTCCGCTGAACCGTTGTCGCCCGCCTCGCGGGCCAGCTTGACGGACTCGTTGTACATCACGGTCGCCTTGAGCTCGAGCTTCAGGTCGCTTTCGAGCTGGCCCTTGACGTCCGAGCCGATCGTCAACGGAAGTGGCTGCATCGACGGGATGCCGTCGAGGAAGAGGATCCGCTCGAGAACTTCCTCGGCGTGCTTCATCTCGCCGATCGACTGCTTCTTGATGTAGTTGCCCAGCCGGTGATAGCCCCAGTTGTGGCACATCTCCGCGTGGACGAAATACTGATTGATCGCGGTCAGCTCCTCACGGAGCGCCTCGTTCAACTTTGCGATGACCGCGTCGTTGCCCTTCATCCGCTATCTCCCAATCCTGGCTCGAAGCGTCGAGCCTGTTTGTGTTCACTCGGGCATCGGAGCAGCCGCCGGCGGCGACGCCACCCGTGCCGGAACCGTCATCGGGCGCCAGAGCCGCCAGCCAACAAGCCGGCGAAACGCGAGCGCCAGGCCCGTCCAGACGAGGACCACTCCGCCGAGACAGGCTGTGCCCGCGAGCGCCTGGCCGGCGAGGCCTCCCAGTTCACCCGTGTGCCCGAACCGGACCCAGCCACGCCATTTCTGGCCGCGGCTCTGCTCGGCGTACGGCTCCCACCGAACGATCTCGCCGGTGGCGGCGTCCAGCGCCAGCTGCGATCGCGCGAACGCGTTCCAGTGCCGTGCGTCGTTCATTGTAAACGACACCGGCGCGCGCGGCCGTTCCGGCAGCCGCATCGTCACAGTCTGCCAGGTCGGGAGCTGCTGCTCGGCGCGGGCCCAGAGCCGATCGACGTCAACGCGCGGCCCCTGTGGATCCTGTGAACCCTGTCGAGCTCGTGGGCCTTGTGGACCTTGTGGGCCCCGTGCCGCCGGCAACGGACTGCCCGCCATCTGATACAGCGCCCGGTTCGCCCACGGGTACGACATCACCGCGGCCGTCGCGGTCAGGACGATGAGGACCGGCGCGCACCAGAAGCCGATGACGTTGTGCCAGTTGAAGTCGCGGGCGCGCGCGGTGGCCGTGCGCCTGAAGAACAGGATCGCGTTCAGGTGTTGCGGCAGCCATTTGTGCGGCCACCAGAGAAACAGTCCCGAGACGGCGAGCGCGAGAAACGCCAGGTTGGACGCGCCGGTCAGCGAACGGCCCGTGTCGCGGTTCTCGGCGCCGACGCTCAGCCAGCGATGGAGGTCTTCGGTGGTGCGAAAGAACTGCTGCGCGCCGGCCGACCCTGCGCCGAGGACGGCGCCGGTGTAGGGGTTCACGTACAGCGTCCCGTCGCGGCCGAAGCCGACGGCGGCGGAGGCCGACGGATCGCGGTCGAGCACCAGCGTCGCCGGCTGGACGTCCGGCCGAACGGCCTGCGCTGCCGCCAGCACCTGCGACGGCGCGAGCCTCGGTGTCTCCGCGGGCTGGACAAACCGCACCGTGCGGTCCACCTGGTTGAGGATTTGCGGCTTGAACGCGAGGACGGCGCCCGTCGCCGACATCACGAGGATGACGAGGCCGGCGGCGACGCCGGCGGCCAGGTGCAGCCAGAAGAGAACGGTACGAAATGCTTTCATAGGTCGGCCCATCGGCGAAGAAGGTTGTGGTAGACGGAGGTCAGCTGCACGGCGGCCGGGTGAGCCGGCAGATCGGCGCTCACACGCTGGATCGCGCTGTCGAGATCGAACAGCAGCGTGCGATCGCCGTCGTCCTTCACCATGCTCTGAATCCAGAAAAAGGAGGCGAGGCGCGAGCCCCGCGTCACGGGGCTCACCTGGTGCAGGCTCGTCGACGGATACAGGATCATGTGGCCGGCCGGCAGCTTGATCTGGTGGACGCCGTACGTGTCCTCGACGAGGAGCTCGCCGCCGTCGTAC
The DNA here is from genome assembly GCA_963712905.1 of uncultured Acidobacteriota bacterium. Taxonomy (GTDB): domain Bacteria; phylum Acidobacteriota; class Vicinamibacteria; order Vicinamibacterales; family CAVVIG01; genus CAVQJU01. Next base: position 172,481 of record CAVQJU010000012.1, read on the forward strand.
TCGTGCGGGTCGGCGAGAAATACCGTCGCGGACAGGTCGGTCCGGATGCGCATCTGCGTGCCGGGGACCTGCCGCACGGCATTGTCCACATGGCTGCCGAACGACTGGCCGCCTTCGTAGCGGTTGAACAGCGGCGGAAACACGCGCAGCGGCAGCGCGGCCGACATGAAGATCGGATGGCGCTGCAGTCCCGCGAGAATCAAGTCGCCGATCTCGCGGCCGGCCGGGTGGCCATCCGGCAGCTGCAGGTTGTCTTTCACGCGCGCGGATTGCGGGCCCGCCGTCATCCGCCCGTCCACCCAGTCGGCCGCATCGAGCAGCGACCGGGCATGGCGAACCTGCGCCGGCGTGAGGACCTCAGGAATCGGCAGCAGCATGGCTAGAACTTCACCGGAAGAGAGAGCATCAGCGACCGCGGGTTGCCAGGGTTGTATCGGCCGCCGTTGTTGTTGACGTTCCGGATGTACAACTCGTCGGTGACGTTGTAGATGTTCAGCCGCAGGCTGAGATGTGCGTTGACTTCGTATTCGGCGAGCGCGTCGACGAGGAAATAGCCCGGCGCGTGGATGGTGTTCGCCGTGTTGATGAACACGTCGCCGGTCGCGCGCAGGCCGCCGCCGACTGTCAGCCGGGCCGGCAGACGGTACGTGGTCCAGATGCTGCCAGATACTTCCGGCGTGAGCGTCATCCGGTTGCCGTTGGTCGGTCCCTGCGACTCCGTGATGGCGTCGAGATAGGCGAAGCTGCCCAGCACCTGCCAGTTGCCGCGGATTTGGCCGGCCGCGCTGAGCGAGACGCCGTTCACACGCTGGGCGTCGTCCTGGTTGTAGATGGGAGGCACGGCCGTCGCATCCACCGTGTAGATCACGTTCCGGTTCCTGGTGTGAAAGACCGCACCGCTGACGGTAAGGCGCCCCTCGGCGAAATCCCATTTGCTCCCCGCCTCGAGGTTCGTGGACGTCTGCGGATCCACGTTGGGATTGTTCTGGTTGTTCGCCTGGGCGCTGAGCGTGAAGTTCGCCGTGCCCGGCGGCGTGACGGTGCTGCCGTACGACACGTACATGTTGCCGTTGCGGGTCGCCTTGTACACCAGCCCGGCCTTGCCACTGACCACGCCATCCTCCGCACCCTGGTTGGTGGTCGTCACCTGCGCGGCGTCGACGGCTCGGAACTGCGTGTCGTATCGCTCGAAGCGGAGGCCGCCGGTCGCCTCCCACTTGCGCCCGAGATCGACGGTGTCGAACGCGTACGCGGAGATCGTATTCGTCCAGCCCTTGCTGGACGCGCCCGTGCGAATCGGGTTGTAGGCGGCGACGGAATCGTTCGGGTCAGGCGCGTAAATGCTGACCGGGGCACGAGTGCCGACACCGCCAAGCGTCGGCGCAAACTGTTGTTCGTAGGTGTATTCGAGACCGACCGTCGCGGCGTGGCGGAGGCTTCCCGTGTTGAATCGGTCGACGAGGCTCGTCTGGTTCGAGAAGATCTTGTTCTCGCGCTGGTTGCCCTGGCGCGACAGCGCGACCAGATCCGTTCTGGGATCGTACGCCGCGGGGTTCTGAATCGACGTGATCACGGCGTCCCGATAGGCGCTGTTGTAGCGGGACTGATTGCGGAACGTCAGGTTCGTGCGGATGTCGTGCTCGACACGGCCCGTGTAGCTCTGCTGCGTCGCGCGGTCGTAGTCGTAGCCGATGCTCCCGAAATAATTGCTCTGGTCGACCGGCTTCGTCGCCTGCACGGTCGTCGGCGCCAGCGGTTCATCGGACCACGCCGCGCCGGGGATGCCGTAGTCCGGCTGATTGTCCTGCTTCAGGAACTGGGCGGCCAGCGTGACGCGGGTGGAGGTGTCGAGGCCGAACGCGAACGACGGCGCCACCGCGCCGCTCTCGTTTCGGACGACCTGCCGTCCGGGCACGCCGTTGTCCTGCCACAGCGTGTTCAGACGAAAGGCCGACTTGCCGAGCCAGGTGTCGCGGCGCTGCGAGAGCGGCGCGCCGATGTCCAGCGTCAGCCGCTTCTGATCGGCGCTGCCGAAGCCGAACTGGCCCGAGTAGGCGGGCGCGAGATGCGGCGACTTCGTCAGCATGTTGACGTAGCCTGCGGCAGTGCCGCGGCCGACGTCAGAGCCGGTCGGGCCCAGGAACACTTCAACCTGCTCGAGGTTGAACACGTCCCGCGAGACGAGCCCGTCGTCGCGGACACCGTCGACGAACAGGCTGTTCGACGCGTTGAAGCCGCGCATGTTGAACATGTCACCCGCCGTGCTGGACGCGCCGCCGCCCTCGCCGGCCTGCATCGTGATGCCCGGTACATTACGCAGCGCCTCGCTGAGCGTCGTCACGCCCTGCGCCTGCATGACCGCCTGCGGAATCACTTCGATCGTCTGGGGCACGTCACGTAGCGGCTGGGTGTACTTCGGCGACGACACGGTGACGGCGGGCGCGGGCGCGCTCACGTCCACCCATTCGCCGGCCAACCTGAATTCGAGCGTGACGGCGTTCGGCGACACGAACCGGAACACGACGCTGGTGCCCTCGAGCAGACGGGCCAGCGCATCCTGGGGGGCGTAGGTCCCGGTGACGCCGGGCGAGGTGATCATGCCGATCGAGTCGGCGGCCAGCGCGACCGCGATGCCTGTCGTGCGCTCGAACAACGGCAGCACAGTCGTCAGCGGGCCCGCGGGGATGTCGAACCGCTGCACGGGCTGATCGCCGGCGGTGCGGTTTCCGGGCGACTGCCGGGCCCACGCGGTTTCGCTCGGCACCGGCAACGTGCCGGCGTACACCTTCGCCGAGAAACCGGCCGTCAGCGCGGCCGAGGCGACGACGGCCGTTGCGCACGTCCTCATCCACGAGGGGCGCCGCGGGCGGCGGCTGGTGCTGTGATGCTGCTTGACGTGGTGTCTCTTGCGGCGCCGCTTGCGTGTCTCACTGCTCATGGCTCGTCTCCTCGAGCGCGCCATGATGCGGCTCCACTAAAATGGAAGGGCCGGACGCATCATGCGCAACGCGTGTGGTGAAGGGTTCCTGACCGGACCTGCGTTCGGCAGCCCGCCGGGTGTCAACAGCACCCGGCGGGCCCTTCAAGCTTCGTCGTTGAGACTCAAATGAGAATGAGTCTCACTTTCAAGACGAGAGCATAATCCCGACCTATCCGGTCGGTCAAGACCTCGAGGAGCAGGCCGCGCGGCGCCGGCCTAACGCGGTTCGGCGGTGACCCGGCCCCCATAGGCCGGGTTGCCTTCGTGCATGTGATCGTGAAATCCGCAGGGCGTCAGGTGGGTAATCGGATCGGTCGCGCGGGATTGTCCCGGCACGAGATACCCGGCCACGTTGATTTCCGGGCAGTCGTTGTGAAGGCCGAACGGGCCCGACAGGACATCGTGCGGATCGTTGTCGTTGTTGATGAACATCAGCCGCGCGCCCTGGTAGACGTGCAGATCGTTGATGTCGAACAACGCCGCCGACGCCGGGTCGAGGCGGAACCCGGACGAGGTGATCGTGATCGTCGCGCCTTCGAGCGGCTTCGGCGGCCCCGCCGGCACGGCGGGCGGCGTTGGCGCCACCGGAGCCGGCGGCTGCGCCGCGTTCTGGCCTGCGCACGCCACGGTTGCGGCAAGCAGCGCGACGATCGAGAGTCGGCTCAGCGTCATCTTCTCCACCCCGCCCCCAGCCCCCAGCCCCCAGCCCCCAGCCCCTAACCTCTAACCTCTAACCTCTAACCTTTACCCGTTTCCGCCGCGGCTTACTGAACGCGTAAGCTGGATGTCAGGCCACCGACGCCGGCCGACGGATTTCTCGGGCGGCGCGGCGGCATTTCCCTTGCGTGGCAAGAACTGGTCCGTCCGAACCTGATGCGCCTGTCGCCGCTCGTCGCCGTCCTCATTCTCTCCGTTGTCTCCCCCGTGGCAGCGCAGGATCCGGTGACGTCCCCCGGCGATCACGTGCACGAGGCCGCGCGCGGCGCCGGCCCGGCGGAATCGTCCGCGTGGTCATGGTCGCCCGACGCCAACGTGTTCTTCGGCTACAACTACCAGCAGCGCGAGTTCAGGGACCAATCGGCCTGGGAGTCGCAGAACTGGTTCATGCTGCACGGCGAGCGGCCGCTCGGCCGCGGAGCGCTTCGGCTCGAGAGCATGATCTCGCTCGAGCCGTTCACGATGCGCGGCATCGGCTCCCCGCAGCTCTTCCAGACCGGCGAGTCGTACCAGATGGGACCGCTCATCGACCGACAGCATCCACACGATCTGTTTATGGAGCTTGGCGCCACATACCGGCTGCGCGGGCCACGCGCGACGATCATCGTTTCCGCCGATCTGGTCGGGCCCGCCGCGCTGGGGCCGACGCCCTTCATGCACCGCGAGTCGGCGCGCAACAACCCGCAGGCCCCGCTCTCCCATCATCAACTCGATTCCACACACATCAGCCCGGGTGTGTTGACGGGTGGTATCGAGGCGGGCTCGCTCACGCTGCTGGGATCGTGGTTCCGCGGACAGGAACCCGACGAGTACCGGCTGGACATCGGCCGGCCGTGGCTCGATTCCTGGTCGGTCCAGGGAAAATGGCAGCGCGGCCCGTGGATGGCCCAGGTGTCGGGCGGCATCCTGCACGAGCCCGCCTGGTTCGAGCCGTACGACATCCCGCGGATCACGGCCTCGATTGAATTCAACGGAACCGTGCGATCCCATCCCGTCGCCGCCACGCTCGCCTGGGGCGAGAACCGCGAAATCCACGGACCGCTCGACGGATATCTCCTCGAATGGGACACGCCGGCCGCCACGCGCGGCCACTTCTACGGGCGCGTGGAAGCCTCGGCCAAGGATCTGCTCGACCTGGGCTTTCCCGATCCGCCGGGCTTCGTGTCCTTTCATCGCATTTCACATGTCGCGGCCGCGACGGTCGGCTACCTCCACGACGTCGTAAGCAAACCATGGGGACGTCTCGGCATCGGCGGAGACGCGACGTTCTATCACGTGCCGGACAACATGATCGACTACTACGGCACCTCGCCTCGCTCGTTTCATGTGTTCGTGCGCTATCGTCCGCAGCCGCACGATTCGATGGCTCATCACCATTGAAATGCTGTTATCCTTGGGGAATCAACGCATGCGGGACTTCCATCAATGTCGCTCGTCGCGCTTTCCGAACTCCTCGGCGCTCCCGTGCGCGGTGCCACCGGCACCGTCCTCGGACGCGTGCGCGAGATCGCGATCGCTCCGCAGGACCACCCCACCCGGATCGCTTATCTAATCGTCAAGACGGCCGACGGCGAGCGCGTGGTCCCGTCCGCGGTGCTCAAGTCGTGCGGGGCCACCGTCCGCACCGCCGACGATGGCTCGGCCTGGGAGAAGTACTCGCCCTCTGACGGCGTCCTCCTCCTCAAGCGCGACCTGCTCGACCAGCAGATCATCGACGTCCACGGCCGGAAGGTCGTCCGCGTCAACGACGTCGAGCTCGACTCCACTCCGGTCAACAGCCACATCGTCCTCAGCGTGGTCGCGGTGGATGTGGGCGCCCGCGGCGCCATCCGGCGTCTCACGAAGGGCATCGTGCCGTCGTTCACGCTGCGCACGTTGCTCGCCCGCATTCCGCCCCGCGTCATCCCGTGGGCGTACGTCGATCTCCTCGAAACCGACCCGGCGCGCCGCGTCAAGCTGAAGATCGTCTACGAAGGCCTCTCGAAGCTGCACCCGGCCGACATCGCCAACATCGTCGAGGATCTTCCCCACGCCGAGCGCGAAGCCGTCTTCGAGACTCTCGACGAAGAAGTCGCCGCCGAGGCGCTCGAGGAGCTCGACCCCAAGGTCCAGGTCTCGATCGTCGAGTCACTGGACTCCGACCGCGCGGCCGACATCGTCGAGGAAATGGACCCCGACGCCGCCGCCGACCTGCTCGGCGAGCTGCCGGAAAGTCGATCGGGCGAAATCCTCAACGAGATGGAGCCGGAGGAGCGCCAGGAAGTCGCGCAGCTCCTCGAGTTCGGCGAGCACACCGCCGCCGGCCGCATGACCACCGAGTTCGTCGCCGTCGGCGATCACGGGATCGTGGACGATGCGATCGAAGCGCTGCGGCAGTTCGAGGGCAGCCGCGAGGCGGTCGCCACGGTGTACGTCTACAACGTCGCCTTCAAGATCGTGGGCGCCGTGCCGCTCGTGAAGATCGCCGTGTCGCCGGCGACCACCCCGCTGTCGCAGCTGGCCGAGCCAGCGGTCACCTGCACGGCCGACACGCCGGACGATGACGTCGCGGCGCTCTTCGACAAGTACAACCTGGTGACCCTCGCCGTCCTCGACGAGCACGAGCGGCTCGCCGGCATCATCACGGCGGACGACGTCATCACGATGCTCCGCCACCGCCGGTAGACATGCTGTCCAGGCTGAAACACTGGAAAGCGAGGCTCCTGCTTCTGCTGGCCGTCATCGGGCCGGGGTTCATCACCGCCAACGTCGACAACGACGCGGGCGGCATCTTCACGTACTCGCAGGCTGGCGCGCAGTTCGGTTACTCGCTGCTCTGGACGATGATCCCGATTACGATCGCGCTCATCGTGGTGCAGGAGATGGCGTCGCGGCTGGGCGCCGTCACCGGCAAGGGGTTGAGCGATCTCATCCGCGAAGAATTCGGGTTCCGGCTGACATTCATCGTCATGGTGACGCTCATCGTGACGAACTTCGGCAACGTCGTCGCCGAGTTCGCGGGGATCGCGAGCAGCCTGGAGTTGTTCGGGCTGTCGCGGTACATCGTGGTGCCGGTCGCGGCGTTTGGCGTGTGGCTGCTCGTGGTCCGCGGCACCTACGCCAGCATCGAGAAGATCTTCCTGACCGCGTCGGCCTTCTACGTCGCGTACATCATCGCCGGCCTGCTCGCGCGCCCGGACTGGAAGGCGGCGGCGTTCGCCACGGTGACACGTCCCGAAGCGGCGGGGATCCGGAACTACGGCTACATCTACATGGTGATCGGGCTCGTGGGGACCACGATCGCGCCGTGGATGCAGTTTTACCTGCAGGCGTCGATCGTCGAGAAAGGCATCACGGCCAGGCAGTACGCCGCGTCGCGGTGGGACGTGATCCTCGGCTGCATCTTCACCGACGTCGTCGCCTGGTTCATCATCGTCGCCTGCGCGGCCACGCTCTATGCCAACGGCCATCACGACATCGGGAGCGCCGCGGACGCCGCCCAGGCGCTGCGGCCGCTGGCCGGCGAGTACGCCTACCTGCTCTTCGCCGCCGGACTCTTCAACGCCTCGCTGTTCGCGGCGTCGATCCTCCCGATCTCGACGGCGTACGCGGTCTGCGAGGGCCTCGGGTTCGAATCGGGCCTCGACAAGAAGTTCCGAGAGGCGCCGGTCTTCTACTGGCTCTACACGGTGATCATCGTGCTGGGCGCCGCCGTGCTGCTCGTGCCGGGTCTGCCGCTCGTCTACGTCTCGGTGCTGTCGCAGGTAGCCAACGGCATCGTGCTGCCGCTCGTGCTCGTGTTCATGCTCATGCTGACCAACGACCGCGAGCTGATGGGCAGCTACACGAACTCGCGCCGCTTCAACGCCATCGCCTGGACGACGGTCGTGGTGATGGTGCTGCTGACGGTGCTGATGTTCGTCACCCAACGGTGAAAGCGCGGCGGACGTCGAATTCAAACACGGTCAACCGCGCGGGCCCATCCGCGACAGATAGGCCTCGCCGGCGCGGTGCCCAAGGTCGAGGAGCTCGGCAGCATAGGACGAGCGGTAGACGATCGAGCGGCCGTTCAGCGTGTCGACGCACACACAATCGATCGGCACGTCGGGGAATCGGCGTCGCAGGAGGCTCAGGGCGGCGAGGTTCTCGGTCCGGTCGTCTTTCGAGTTCGACACGTCCACCGCCAGGACCTGCACGGGCTGGAACGGCGGCGTGAACAGGAGATGGGCGGGAAGACGATCGCGGGCCCCTCCATCAGTCAGCAGGTACTCGCCGCCGTCACCCGAACAGCGCATCGGCCGGAACAATCCGGGGATCGCGGCGGCGCCGCACACCGCATCGTAGAGCGGCATGATCGGCCGCTCGTTGTGCCAGACGACCTGGGCCTTCGACAACAAGTCGTACGAGACGATGCCAATCCGCGAGAGACCGTGGTGCAGGCTGGCGTGCGGCGACGTGGCGAGCCGGCCCAGATGCACGGGGATCTCCCCTGCCAGGTGGATGTAGCGGTCGCGCACACGCGAAGGCATCCGGTTGAGGATCGCCCAGGAGAGCAGGTGCTGCGACCGAAGCGCGAGCCCGGCAGCTGCGAGCGAATCGAGATCGAGGCCGACCGCACCGTAGAACGCCGTGACCAGGGCGCCGACGCTCGTTCCCGCCAGTTCTGTAATCCGGAAGCCGCGAGCGATGAGCGCACGCAGAACGCCCACGTGCGCAAGACCTCGAACGGCGCCGGCGCCCAGCAGGACGCTCACCGGGAGGTGAGGCCGGCAGCGCGGTTGTTCATCCATCTCGAGCAATCGTAGTGCGACACCGCCCTCCCGGATCAGAACGTGCCGGATGGAAGGCGATCGGGTAATCTGGAGTGGCGTGGAGACAGGGGATTCGAGACCCGCCGGTGCGGCGAAGCGCCGGCGTTCGCGGCGCCGCGTGCCGCGCGGGGGGCGGAGCGAGGTCAGCGCGGCCACGCGGGTCGAGATCCTCAAGAGCGCCGCCGCGGCGTTCCGCAAGCTCGGGTACCACGGCGCGACGGTCGAGCAGATCGCCGCTGCGCTGCGGATGAAGAAGGGCAACCTCTACTACTACTTCCGCAACAAGGAAGAAATCCTTTTCGCCTGCCACGAGTACTCGCACGATCGGCTGCAGGAACTGCTCGACCAGGTCGTGCGCAGCACGGCGCCGCCCGACGCCAAGCTGCGGCGGCTGATCGTCTCGACCGTCCACGTGATACTCGACGAACTGCACGGCACGGCGCTGCTGCTCGACCTCGAAGCGCTGACGCCCGCGCATCTCAAGGCCGTCATCGTGCGGCGCGATCGCTTCGACCGGGGCATGCGGCTGATTCTCGAAGAGGGGATCGCCACGGGTATCTTCGCGCCCGGCGACCCCAAGCTCGTGGGCTTTGCCATGCTGGGGGCATTGAACTGGATTGCCCGCTGGTTCAACCCGGGCGGGCCCGCCAGCTCCGATCAGATCGCCACGCGTTTTGCCGATTACCTCATCGCCGGCCTGCGCCCGGACTAGGGCCGCGTGACTGTCCTGCGCGCGCCCGGCCGACCGATATAATTGGATAGATGGGTCACGTCATCCCGCTCACACCAGCCCCCCCGGGGTCGAGGCCGCCAAAACCCGACTGGCTGAAGGTGCGCGCGCCCGGGTCGCCGAATTACACGCGGCTCAAGGGCCTGATGCGCGATCTGAAGCTTCACACCGTGTGCGAGGAAGCGCAGTGCCCGAACATCGGCGAGTGCTGGAATCACGGCACCGCCACGTTCATGATTCTCGGCGAGGTCTGCACCCGGGCCTGCGCGTATTGCGCCATCGCCCACGGCCGCCCCGCGCCAGCCGATCCGGATGAAGCCGCCCGTGTCGCCCACGCCATCCACACGCTCGACCTCAGCTACGTCGTCGTCACCTCGGTCGACCGCGACGATCTGAAAGACGGCGGGGCCTCGATCTTCGCGGACACCATCCGCGAGACGCGCGCGATCCACCCCGGGTGCCGGCTCGAAGTGCTGATTCCCGATTTCCAGGGGAACGAGGCCGCGCTCCGGACTGTCCTCGACGCGCGCCCGGACGTGATGAACCACAACACGGAAACGGTCCCGCGCCTTTACCGCATGGCGCGTTCGGGCGGACGTTACACGCGGACGCTCGAGCTGCTCGATCGATCGCGCCGTTACGCGCCCGACATCCCGACGAAAACCGGCGTCATGGTCGGCCTCGGCGAGGAGCACGACGAGCTCGTCGCCACGTTCCGCGACCTGCGCGGGGTCGGCTGCCAGATCCTCACAATCGGACAGTATCTGCGCCCGTCGAGCGAGCACGCGCCGATGACGCGCTATTACCACCCCGACGAGTTCCGCGACCTGAAACAGATCGCCCTCGACCTCGGGTTCGTCCACGTCGAGTCGGGCCCGCTCGTGCGCAGCTCGTATCACGCGCACGAAACCGCCGACGCCTGGCAGGCGGCCGCCGGCTCGTAGGCGCCCGGCGCGGTTTTACGTAAACCGATCACTCCCATCACGGCGCCGACAATCCGATTTTCGACAATGTCCTGACGGCGCGCGTAAGGCCGGGCTCGAGCGCCGATCGGAACAGAAGCGTCGTGTCAAAATCTGATTCTCACATTCTTGTCGGTCAGCCGCCGGCTCGCCGTCCCTCGCGCCACGTCAGCCCGGCCGATCCTCCGGTCCGCTTCCCGGTCGAGGCCAACATGAATGTCCCCGCTGACACGGCGTTCCACGTTCTTGTCGCTTGGAAGACCGCCTCCGGCCGCCTGTGAGATCCGCAGAATCGTCGAAATCAGGCCTGAAAACGTCGATCACGCCGGAATCGCGCCGGCGCGCCGATTGGAGTCAGTCTTGCTCCTATGTCGATATGTGGACGCCTCGCCGGGCACGAACACTCGGAATGGTGCTTTTGCTCCCTTTTGCGCTGCTGGCCGCCGCTCCGGCCCGGGTGCAGGCTGGCTCCGCGCGCGTGCGGACGTCGTCGCCGTACCTGCGGCTGCTCATCGTCTCGGGCGTCGAGCGGTCGCCGACCTTCCGCGCCATCGTCGAGACGACTGGAAGCGTCGGACCTGATCATCGAGGTGGAATGCGGGCGCTTCACCGGTTCGTCGCTGGCCGGACGGACGGCGCTCCTCGCGGCGCTGCCCGACGTGCGCTACGTGCTCGTGGAGGTGGGCTGCCCGCTTTCGTCGGCGCCCGCGCTGGCCATCATCGGGCACGAGTTGCGGCACGCCCTCGAAATCGCGTCGGCGCGCTGGGTGGTGGACGACGAGACGCTCGCGCTCTTCTACACGCAGATCGGTTTCCAGAATCGCGTCGCCAGGACGGCGTTGTACGGTCAGTTCGAAACAACGGACGCGCTCGATGCGGGCGAGCGTGTCCATCACGAGGTTGTTTCACCCGCCGGAACTCTCCCGCGGCTTAGCCCAGGTAGTCACCAAGTGAGGGAATGATGATGAATGACATGTCTCGACCGGTTCCGCGTCTCTCAGGCACCGAACGTCTGATTCTGGATCTGCTGCGTCAGGGCGAGCTCTTCGGCCTGCAGCTGGTGGACCGCTCCGAAGGCGCGTTGAAGCGCGGCACCGTATACGTCACGCTCGGCCGCATGCAGGACAAGGGCTACGTCGAGTCGCGCACCGAGCCGTTGCCCCCGGGCGCCATCGGCCTGCCGCGCCGCTGGTACCGCCCGACCGCGTACGGGCTGCGGGTCAGCAACGCGTGGATGATGGCGGCGCGTTCGTTCGCGGAGCAGGAACTGCGGACCGGCGCGGCCTAGGAACGCAGAACGCACAACGGACAACGAAGAAGGCGTTTCTTCGTTCGCCGTTCGACATTCTACGTTCGTTTCGGCTTGTAGACGTGCGTCGACTGGCCGAAGAACACTTCGGCTGCCTCCATCAGCGTCTCGGTCAGCGTGGGATGCGGGTGGATGGACAGCTTCAGATCCGATGCGGTCGCGCCCATCTCGATCGCGACGACGGCCTCGGCGATCAATTCGCCGGCGCCGCTGCCGACGAGGCCGACACCCAGGATGCGCTCGGTCGCCGGATCGATCAGCAGCTTGGTGAGGCCGTCCACGCGGTCGAGCGTGATGGCGCGGCCTGACGCCGCCCACGGAAACTTCGCGACGCTCACGGTCCGTCCGGCCGCCTGAGCCTGCGCCTCTGTCAGTCCGGCCCACGCCAGCTCGGGGTCGGTGAACACGACGGCGGGAATCGCCTGGGGCTCGAACACGGCTTTGTGGCCGGCGATCACTTCGACGGCCGTGCGCCCCTCGTGCGACGCTTTGTGTGCCAGCATCGGCTCGCCCACGACGTCGCCGATGGCGAAGATCGACGGCTCGGCCGTCCGCATCTGTGCGTCCACGACGATGAAGCCGCGCTCGTCGAGCCTGACCTGGGTCTTGTCAAGACCGGGCACGCTGGCGTTGGGCCGCCGGCCCACGGCGACGAGCACGCGGTCGAACACCGCGTCGCCGGACTGCCCGCCGTCGAAGGTCACGCGGATTCCGGCCGGCTCCGCCTTCATCTGCACGACCCGCGTGTTCAGCAGCACGGCCTTCATCGTCCGGTTGATGCCCTTGGCCAGGACGTCCACCAGATCCCGGTCGGCGCCGGGCAGCAGCCCGGACGTCATTTCGACCACGGTGACGGCGCTGCCGAGCGCCGCGTAGACCGACCCGAGCTCAAGACCGATGTAACCGCCGCCGACCACGAGCAGTGAGGGCGGGATGTCGGGCAGATCCAGCGCGGCCGTCGAATCCATGACGCGCGGGTCGTCTCCGCCGGCGAGTCGAAGCGACGCCGGCACGGCCGGCACCGATCCCGTCGCCAGGATCGTGTGTTCGAACTGCACCGTCTCTTCCCCGCCGGACGCGAGCTTCACGCGCAGCGTGTGGGCGTCCTCGATCGACGCGAGCCCCCGCAGGTATTGCACCTTCCGGCTCTTGGCGAGCAGCCCGGTGCCGCTGGTCAGCCGCGCGACGACCTGATTCTTGAACGCGCGCAGCTTGTCGAGATCGATTGCCGGATCGCTGAACGTGATCCCCCAGGCTTCCGCGTGGCGCGCTTCGGTGACGAGTTTGCCGACATGCAGGAGCGCCTTGGACGGGATGCAGCCCCGGTAGACACACACGCCACCGGGATTGAGCTCGGGATCGATCAGCGCGGTTTTGAGGCCGAGGTCGGCGGCGAGAAACGCGGCGGCATAGCCGCCCGGGCCGCCCCCCACGACGACGACTTGAACGGCAATCATCCCTGAAGCGAGAGCAGGAACGGCTGCTCGAAGACGTCGGCGACCCAGCGCAGGAACCGCGCGCCGTCCGCACCGTCTATCGCACGGTGGTCATACGACAGCGACAGCGGGAGCATGAGGCGCGGGGTGAACTGTCCGTCCTTGAACACCGGCTCCATCCGCGCGCGCGAAATCCCGAGAATGGCGACTTCCGGCGCGTTGACGAGCGGCGTGAAGGACGTTCCGCCTATGCCGCCGAGGTTGGAGAGGCTGAACGTGCCGCCCTGCATCTCTTCCAGCGACAGCTTCCGGCTGCGCGCCTTCTCGGCCAGCGCCGCCACCTCCTCGGAAATCTGCATCAGGCTCTTCGTGTCGGCGTCACGGACGACGGGCACGAGCAGACCGCGATCGGTGTCCACGGCCACGCCGATGTGGACGTACTTCTTGACGATGATCTCCTCGGCGGCCATGTCGATCGACACGTTGAACTGCGGAAACTGCCTGAGCGCGGCGGCGACGATCTTGACGGCGAGCGTCGTCACCGTCAGCGGCGCGGCCGCCGCGCCGGCCTGCTTCGTGTGCCGCTTCCGGATTTCTTCGAACCCGGTGATGTCGGCCAGATCGTACTGGGTGACCAGCGGGATGGAGGCCCACGACGCGCCGAGGTGTTCGGCGGTCTTCTTGCGGATGCCGCGCATCGGCTGACGCTCGATGGCGCCCCACCGGCTGAAGTCGGGCAGCGGCTCGCTCACCGGCCTCGGCGCCGAGCCCCCCGCCGGAGACGATGCGGCCGCCGTGATCAGGCGCTTCGCATGCGCCTTCACGTCCTCAATGGAGATTCGGCCGGCGTCGCCCGTGCCGGGCACCTGGTTGATGTCGACGCCCAGCTCGCGCGCCATGCGCCGGACCGAGGGCGCCGCCGGAGCCGACGGGGTGTCGGACGCGGGCGCCACCGCGTGCCGCGGGCCTCGCGCGATGTCGATCACGTTGTCGGCGGTGGGCCGGGGCCGGTCCACGGCGACAGGAGCTGGCGCCGGCTCGGTACGCGGCGGCGCGGCCGCGGCGGGCGGAGGGGGCGGCGGTGCCGGTGGCGCGGGCGCCGGCGCGGCCGCGGCCGCACCGTTGTCCGCGAGGCTCAGGATCGCCTGTCCGACCTTGACCTTGTCGCCCGCCTTGACCTTGATGGCGGTGACGGTGCCCGCGACAGACGACGGCACTTCGATCGTCGCCTTGTCGGTTTCGAGTTCGAGAACCGGCTGATCCTTGGCCAGCGTGTCGCCGACCTTCACCAGCACGTTCAGCACATCACCCGCGCTGATGTTTTCGCCCAATTCGGGCAGCGTGAAATCCGCCACTACGACACCGCCGGATTCAACTTGTCTGGATTGATGCCGAACGTCTTGATCGCCTGCTGGACGACGGCAGCGTCGAGCTTGCCGTCGCGCGCCAGCGCGCCGAGCGTGGCGACGACGATGTAGCGGGCGTCGACTTCGAAGAAGTCGCGAAGGCTCTCGCGGCTCTCGCTGCGGCCGAAGCCGTCGGTACCGAGCGTCTCGAGCGGGCGCGGCAGCCAGCGGTCGATCGCGTGCGGCAGGGCCTTGACGTAGTCCGAGGCGGCGACGAAGACGCCGGGGGCGTCCTTCACGCACTGGGTCACGTACGGCACGCGCGGCGTCTCGCCCGGGTGCAGCATGTTCCAGCGGTCGGCGGTGAAGCCGTCGCGGTACAGCTGCACGAAGCTCGTGATGCTCCACACGTCGGCGCCGACGCCGTAGTCGGATTCCAGGATGGCCTGCGCCTTGACCACTTCGGGCAGGATGGCGCCGCTGCCGAAGAGCTGCGCCCGCAGCTTGGCCTTCGGCGTGGACGTGGCACGGAAGCGGTATAGCCCCTTGAGGATGCCCTCGCGCGAGCCTTCGGGCATCGGCGGCATCTCGTACTGCTCGTTCATCACCGTCAGGTAGTAGAAGACGCTTTCCTGCTCGACGTACATCCGGCGGATGCCGTCTTCGATGATGACCGCCATCTCGTAGGCATACGCCGGGTCGTAGGGCAGGCAGTTGGGGTACGCGAGCGCGAACAGCTGGCTGTTGCCGTCCTGATGCTGGAGCCCCTCGCCCGCGAGCGTCGTCCGGCCGGCCGTTCCGCCGAGGAGGAATCCGCGCGTGCGCGAATCGGCGGCGGCCCAGATGAGGTCGCCGATCCGCTGGAACCCGAACATCGAGTAGTAGATGAAGAACGGGATCATGTTCACGCCATGCGTGGCGTAAGCAGTGCCCGCGGCGATGAAGGAGGACATCGCTCCGGCTTCGTTGATGCCTTCCTCGAGAATCTGCCCGTCGGACGCCTCCTTGTAGTACAGGAGCGTGTCCATGTCGACGGGTTCGTACACCTGCCCCGCGTGGGAGTAGATGCCGACGGCGCGGAACAGCGCCTCCATGCCGAAGGTGCGCGCCTCGTCTGGCACGATCGGCACGATCAACCGGCCGATTTCCTTGTCGCGCAGGAGTTTGCTCAGCAGCCGCACGAACACCATCGTCGTGGAGGCCTTCCGGCCTTCGGTGCCCTTGAAGAACTCCTCGAACTGCTCGTGCGCCGGAGCCGGCAGGGCCTCGCATCGGACCTTGCGCGCAGGCACGAACCCGCCGAGGGCCGTGCGCCGTTCGCGCATGTAGCGGGTTTCGATGCTGTCTTCTGCGGGACGGTAGAACGGGGTGTGGCCGATGTCGGCGTCGGAGATCGGCACGCCGAAGCGAGTGCGGAAGGCGCGAAGCTCGTCTTCGTTGAGCTTCTTCTGCTGGTGGGTGATGTTCTTGCCCTCACCGGCTTCGCCGAGGCCGTAGCCCTTGATGGTCCGGGCGAGGATGACGGTCGGCGCGCCCTTGTGTTCGACGGCGGCCTTGAAGGCGTTGTACACCTTCACCGGATCGTGGCCGCCGAGGGTCATCTTCTTGAGCTGATCGTCGCTCAGGTGCTTGACCATTTCGAGCAGCCGCGGATCGGCGCCCCAGAAATGCTCGCGGAGATAGGCGCCGGACTCGACGGCGTACTTCTGATACTGGCCGTCGACGATTTCGCCCATACGCTTGACGAGGACACCGTCGCGATCCTTCGCGAGCAGGACGTCCCACTCGCGTCCCCAGAGGACCTTGATCACGTTCCAGCCGGCGCCCCGGAACGCGGCTTCGAGCTCCTGGATGATCTGGCCATTGCCGCGAACGGGGCCGTCGAGGCGCTGCAGGTTGCAGTTGATGACGAAGATGAGGTTGTCGAGCTTCTCGCGCGCGGGCAGCGTGATGGCGCCAAGCGATTCGGGCTCGTCGGTCTCGCCGTCGCCCAGGAACGCCCAGACCTTGGTCTGCGACGCCGCCTTCAGCCCGCGATCCTCGAGGTAGCGGATGAAGCGCGCCTGGTAGATCGCCATGAGGGGGCTGAGCCCCATCGAGACGCTCGGGTAATCCCAGAAGTCGGGCATCAGCCAGGGATGCGGATACGACGAGAGGCCGCCGCCGTCCTTCAGCTCGCGGCGGAAGTTCTCGAGGTGCTTCTCGTCGATTCGCCCTTCGAGGTACGCGCGCGCGTAGATGCCCGGCGCCGCGTGGCCCTGGAAGAAGATCACATCGGCGTCGCCGGAGTCGTGTCCGCGGAAGAAATGGTTGAAGCCGACTTCGTACAGCGTCGCGGCCGATGCAAACGTCGAGATGTGGCCGCCGATCCCTTCCGACGCCTTGTTCGCGCGCACGACCATCGCGGCGGCGTTCCAGCGGACGAGGCTCTTGATGCGGCGCTCGACGTCGGGGCTGCCCGGCATGAGGACCTGTTCGTCGGCTGGAATCGTGTTGACGTAGGGCGTGTTGGCGGTGAAGGGAATCTTGACGCCGTTCTGCCTGGCGTACTGGTTCAGTTCGCGGAGCAGGCGGGCGACCTTGGCAGGACCGCCGGTCTGCAGGACATAATCAACGGAATCGAGCCATTCGCGTGTTTCCGTCGCGTCGAGATCGGCCGCGTCTTTGGGGGAAATATGTCGCACGAAGGGCGTTCCTTTCGGAAGTGTCGGCTCGCCGTCACTCGACCTGTAGGTCAATGTTCATTGTAACCTCCGATCGAGAAAAGCCAACAACGCGGCGCTGCGCAAGCTCCTCCATTTTTGTCGTGTTGCCGCGCGTCTCGCCCCGAACTGTCGCGTCTGACTGTACGACGCCGCGGAAGCCGCCGCGCAAATGCGTGCATTCGCCGGCGCCGCGAACATGACGAAACTGAACGACGTGTCCAACGCGATTGTGTCCTGCGAGCTGTGCCCGCGGCTGCGTGCGTACTGCCGGCGCATCGGGATCGAGAAACGCCGCGCGTTCCGCGACGACACGTACTGGGCGAAGCCGGTTCCGGGATTCGGCGACGCGCAGGCGCGGCTGCTCATCATCGGCCTGGCGCCGGCCGCGCACGGCGCGAACCGCACGGGCCGCGTGTTCACCGGCGACGGCGTCGGCGGATCGGGCGACTTCCTGATGGCGGCCCTGTGCACGGCGGGCTTCGCCAACATCCCCACGTCGCAGCACGTCGGCGACGGGCTCGCGCTGCACGACGCCTTCATCGCGGCGGCGGTGCGCTGCGCGCCGCCCGACAACAAGCCCACGCCAGAAGAAATCGCCCGCTGCCTTCCGCATCTCAGCGCCGAGATCGTCGCGCTGCCGCGCGTGTCGGTCGTCGTCGCGCTCGGGAAGATCGCGTTCGACGCGTACCTCCAGCTGCTGAAGCGCGACGGCCTCGTGCTGAAACCCCGGCCCGCGTTCGGCCACGGCATCGCGCACCGCCTGCCGAACGGACAGATGTTGTTCGGCTGCTATCACCCGAGCCGGCAGAACACCAACACGGGCAAGCTCACGGCGGACATGCTCGGCGACGTTTTCAACGAGGTCCGAAAGGTTCTCAAGGTCCAAGAGGTCCAAGAGGTCCGAGAGGTCCGAAAGGTCCGAAAGGTCCGAAAGGTCCGAAAGGTCCGAAAGGTCCGAGAGGTCCAATAGGTCCGAGGGTCCGAGGGTCCGAGGGGTCCACGAGGCCCGGAACATCTGCGCGGGTGCGGGGTCCAACTTCTACACGGAGGTTGGCCATGCGACGAAAGCCAACGGTCGTCCTGATCTCGATCTCTGTTCACACGGTGGTGCTGGGGCTGCTCGCGACGGCGCCCTGGTGGTCGCCGATCGCGAACTGGCCGACGCCGCGCGAGGTGCTCGCGTTCACCGAGAGCCCGCGTCTGGCCAGCCTGCAGGACATCGAGTTGCCACGACCGCCGCGCGCGCGCACGTCGGACTCTCCTGCGCCCGCCTCCGCAGCCTCGCCGGAACTCGCGCCGATCGTCGCGCCGACGGGCGTCGCACCGGAAACGGTTCGGGACGGCGCGGCGCCGGGTCCGCCGGTGTCGGGCGTCGAGCCCGTGAGCACGGGAACAGTCGACGGCGTCGGCGTACCGGCCGCGCTGCCACCGCCTCCTCCGCCGAGGCCGCCGGAACCGGTGCGGGCGGGCGGATCGGTTCGCTCTCCCGTAAAGATCGTCCACGTCGCGCCGCAGTATCCGCAGATCGCGCGCGCGTCGCGCGTCCAGGGCATCGTGATCATCGAAGCGACAATCGACAGCCATGGCAACGTGGAATCAACCGCCATCTTGCGGTCCATTCCGCTGCTCGATCAGGCGGCGCTCGACGCGGTCAGGCAGTGGAAGTTTACGCCGACGCTGCTGAACGGCGTCGCAGTGCCAGTGATCATGACGGTGACGGTGAACTTCGAGTTGTCGCAGTAAAGACAAGACGACGTAGAACGCAGAACACGCAGGGCGCGCGGAATTCTGATATTTCTAGATCTGTACCTCTGCGTGCTCGGCGTGCTCAGCGTTCAACGTCGTGATTCCCGAGCACACGGCGGAGGGTCGCGGCGTCGATGTTGCCGCCGCTCATCACGCAGGCGACTTTCCGGCCGGCCAGACGATCGCGCAGCTTCATCGCGGCGGCCAGCGGCGCGGCGCCTGCGCCCTCGGCCAGGTTGTGCGTGGCCCGCAGCGCAAGCCGAACGCCCTCGGCGAGTTCCGCCTCCGTCAGCGTCACCACGTCGTCCAGCTCCTTCTGAAGAATCTCGAACGTCAGGTCGAACGTGACGCGCGTGGCCATGCCTTCGGCGAACGTCGCGGCCCGCTCCCCCACCACACGTGAACCCGTACGCCACGACCGCGTGAATGCGTCGGAGCCCTCGGCCTGCACGCCGATCACCTTCGCGCGGCTGCCAAGCCCCGTGCGGACGATGCAGCAGCCGCTGGCACTGCTGCCGCCGCCGATCGGCACGAGGATCACGTCGATGCCGGGCTGGGCCTCGAACATCTCGAGCGCCAGCGTTCCCACGCCGGCCACGAGCAGCGGTTCGTTGGCGGAGTGCACGTAGCGCAGCCCGCGCTCGGCCTGCAGCTGCTCGACGCGTTCGCGTGCCTCGTCGAAGTCGCGGCCGTGCTCGAGGACCTCGGCGCCGTAGGCCCGCATCGCGGCGTTCTTCTCCGGGTTGTTGCCGACCGGCGTGACGATCGTGCACGGCACGCCCTCGAGCTGGCAGGCCAGAGCGATCGACTGGCCGTGATTGCCGGTCGTCGCCGAGATGACGCCGCGACGGCGCTCGTCCTGCGGGAGCTGTCCGACAAGGTTCAAGCCGCCGCGGACCTTGAACGAGCCGGTCGGGTTGTGGTTCTCGTGCTTGACCAGCAGATCCAGCCCGGATTCGGCATCGAGCAGCGGATGCCGCATGAGCGGCGTCGGGCGGACGAACGGGTAGACGCGCGCGCACGCCGCGCGCACATCGTCAAGGCTCGGGGGCTGCATGGGGC
Organism: uncultured Acidobacteriota bacterium; assembly: GCA_963712905.1. Taxonomy (GTDB): domain Bacteria; phylum Acidobacteriota; class Vicinamibacteria; order Vicinamibacterales; family CAVVIG01; genus CAVQJU01. Next base: position 192,264 of record CAVQJU010000012.1, read on the forward strand.
CACGATTGATCGAGACGCCGCGGCGCGCAAGTCACCAGACGGTGACATCGCACGACAGGTCCGAAAGGTCCGAAGGGTCCGAGAGGTCCGAGAGGTCCGAGAGGTCCCAGAGGTCCCAGAGTCCGAGGGGTCGTCCTATGAACGGAGTCCTCGGACCAGGGGAACGATCACGTCGGGGCGATCGGTGATGAGAGCATCGACGCCCCAGGCCGAGCAGCCGGCGGGCGACGTCTTCGTCATCGACGGTCCACACCTGGACACCGAGGCCGGCCCGGTGGGCGGCGTCAACGAACCGGCGGGACACCACGCGGGTCCGGCCCGACCACTCCGGCACCTGAAAACCGGCGTAGGCCGGCCGGCGAGGGGGCCATCCGCACCACGATCGATAAAGCGCCCAGCGGACTTCCTCGCGTGCCGCGCTCGTCGCGAGCGCGGGCTCCGCCGCCCGCGCGGCGCGCAGGACGCGGCGCCCGAACGCGCCGAAGCAGACACGGTCCACCGCGTCGGCCCGCCGTACGACGTCGAGCGCCGCGGCCGCCAGCGCGGCGTCGTTCAGCTTCAGCTCGACGATGACGCGGGCGTGGCGGAAGCGCGCGAGCACGGCCGCGAGCGTCGGCACGCCGATGCCCTGCCCCCTGCAGGGATACGCGGGGTGTGCCTCCCCGCGCCGGAAGTGATAGCCCGCGTCCACGCGGGCCAGCTCGTCGGCGTCGAGGGCGTCGACGCCGCCTCGGGCGTTCGTCGTGCGATCGAGCGACGCGTCGTGGTGAACGACGACCACGCCGTCCCGCGACAGGCGCACGTCGAGCTCGAGGCCGTCGGCGCCGAGGGCGACAGCCGTTTCGAACGCCGCGATGGTGTTCTCCGGGGCGAGCCCGCTTCCGCCGCGATGCGCGAACACGAGCGGGCGGGACGCGGCAAAGAACGGATGCCGTGCCTCAGCCACGAACCACCAGTTCGGATAGAATCGACCCATGGCGGCCACAATAGCGACCCTCGGCGAGCTTCGACAGGCGCGCCTGCACAAGCGATCGGTGAAGCAGGAGATTCGCGACAACCTCATGCGCAAGCTGCAGGCCGGCGAAGCGCTCTTCCCCGGCATCATCGGCTACGACGACACGGTCATCCCGCAGCTCGTCAACGCGATCCTGTCGCGGCACAATTTCATCCTGCTCGGACTGCGCGGCCAGGCGAAGAGCCGCATCCTCCGCGGCCTGGTCGATCTGCTGGACGAACAGATTCCGGTGGTGCCCGGGTGCGAAATCCACGACGACCCGCTCGCGCCGCTCTGCGCGGCGTGCCGGGCGCGCGTCGCGCGCGAAGGCGACGCCATGCCCATCGCCTGGCTGCCCCGCGAGGGCCGGTACGTGGAGAAGCTCGCGACGCCGGACGTGACGATCGCCGACATGGTCGGCGACATCGATCCGATCAAGGCCGCGCAGGCGGGCCTGAACCTGTCCGACGAGCTCACGATGCACTACGGCCTGCTGCCCCGCGCGAATCGCGGCATCTTCGCCATCAACGAGCTGCCCGATCTGGCGGGCAAGATCCAGGTCGGCCTGTTCAACATCCTGCAGGAAGGCGACGTCCAGATCAAGGGCTATCCGATTCGCCTGAAGCTCGACGTGATGCTCGTGTTCACGGCCAACCCCGAAGACTACACGGCGCGCGGCAAGATCATCACGCCGCTCAAGGATCGCATCGGATCGGAAATCCGCACGCACTACCCGGCCACGCGTCACAACGCGATGGCCATCACCAGGCAGGAAGCGTGGACGGAACGGACCGGCGGCCTGCGCGTCGAGATTCCTGACTACGTCCGCGAGGTGGTCGAGGAAGTGGCGTTCCAGGCCCGCGCCGATCGCAAGATCGACAAGCGGTCGGGCGTCAGCCAGCGTCTGCCCATCACCACGCTCGAGCTCGTCGTGTCGAACGCCGAACGGCGGGCGCTCTCCAACGGCGAGACGGTCGTCGTCCCGCGCGTGACCGACGTCGCGGCGGCGCTGCCGTCGATCACCGGCAAGTTCGAGCTCGAGTACGAGGGCGAGCTGCGCGGCGCGGAGCAGGTCGCGCGCGACCTGATCCGGTCGGCGGTCGGCGCGATATTCACCGGCATGTTCGAGGGCCAGGACACGCGAACCGTCGTCGAGTGGTTCGACCTCGGCGGATCGCTGCCGTTGAGCGACGGCTCGTCGGCCGACGACGTCGTGTCGCAGTCGCGCGGAGTGCAGGGCCTCCGCGAGCTGGCGGAGCGGGCCGGCGTCGCCCCGGGCGCCACCGCGCCCGCCCTGGCGTCCGCGATCGACTTCGTACTGGAGGGTCTGTACGCGCAGAAGAAGATCAGCCGCAGCGACGAACGCGGCTACTCGGCGACCGAGCCTCAGCCCCGGCGCACGGCGCGCCGCGAGGAGCCGCCGATGGACGAAGGGTTCCAGGTCCCTGGCGGGAAGAAGAAGTATTACAACTAGGGGCTGGGGACTAGGGGCTCGGGGCTGGGGAAAACGTCCCTAATCCCCAGACCCCAGCCCCCAGACCCTTTCGTGATCCCATGAAATATCGCTACTCCAAATACACCGGCGACCCGCTCGAGGACCTCGACCTCGAGGACCTGGTGTCGAAGTTGTCCGACCTGCTGCTGGCGAGCGGGTTCGGCAACCCGTACGGGCGCGACGAAGAGGAGCGGACGATGCAGGCGCTGCACGACGCGATCCTCGACGCGCTGTTCAACGGCGGCGTGCTGCCCGAAGAAACGATCCAGCAGCTGCTGGGCGATCCGGCGGACGGCGATCAGGAAGACGTGCGATCGAAACTCGAGGAGCTCATCCAGCAGATCATCGAGCGGATGGGCGAGCAGGGCTACATCACGATGCCGCCGGACCTCGAGCCCGAGCGGCAGCGACGCAGCGGCCATGGCGGCGGGCAGGGACCCGATCAGCCGCCCGCCACGTTCGAAGTCACCGACAAGGCGCTCGATTTTCTCGGCTACCGGGCGCTTCGCGATCTGCTTGGCTCCCTCGGCAAGAGCAGTTTCGGCCGCCACGACACGCGTGAACAGGCGACGGGCGTCGAAACGACCGGGGCGCCCAAGCCATACGAGTTCGGCGACACCATGAATCTCGACGCGGCCGCCACGCTGCTCAACGCGGTCGCGAGGGAGGCGGAAGAGAACCGCCAGTCGGCAGTCAACAGTCGGCAGTCGGCAGTCGGCAGTCAGCAGTCGGCAGTCGGCGGTCAGCAGTCGGCGGTCCGCAGCCCGCGGACCGCGGTCAAGATCAACGTCACGCACGAAGACCTGATGGTCGTACAGGGCGAGTACCAGAGCTCGTGCGCCACCGTGCTGATGCTCGACTGCAGCCACAGCATGATCCTCTACGGCGAGGATCGGTTCACGCCGGCCAAACGCGTGGCGCTCGCGCTGGCGCAGCTCATCAAGATCCAGTATCCGGGCGACGCGCTCAACGTTGTCCTGTTCCACGACTCGGCGGAGGAAATCCCGCTGGCAGAGCTCGGGCGCGTGCGCGTCGGGCCGTACTACACGAACACGCGCGAGGGCCTGCGCCTGGCGCGCCGCATCCTCGACCGCCAGCGCAAGGACATGCGCCAGATCATCATGATCACCGACGGCAAGCCGTCGGCGCTCACGCAGCCCGACGGCCGCATCTACAAGAACGCGTTCGGCCTCGACCCGTTCATCGTCGCCGAGACGTGCGCTGAGGTGGCCGCGTGCCGCAAGAGCGGCATCATGATCAACACGTTCATGCTGGCGCGGGATTACGACCTCGTCAGCTTCGTGCGTCGAGTCGCCGAGATCTGCAAGGGCAAGGCGTACTTCACGACACCGTATACCCTGGGCCAGTACGTCCTGATGGACTACATGGACAAAAAGACGAAGACGATTCACTAGGCGGGTTCACGGTTCACGGTTCACGCTTCAAGGTTGGTATGTCGGAGCTGCTGCCGATTTTTCCGTTGCCGAACGTAGTGCTCTTCCCCGGCGTGTTTCTACCACTCCACATCTTCGAGCCCCGCTACCGCGAAATGGTGGCCGACGCGCTTTCGGCCGACCGCATGATCGGCATGGTGTTGCTGCGTCCGGGCTGGCAGCCCCAGTACGAAGGGCGGCCGGCCGTCTACCCGATGGGCTGCAGCGGCGTGATCACGCATGTCGAGTCGCTGCCGGACGGCCGGTACAACATCGTGCTGCGCGGTGTGGAGCGGTTTCGCATCCTCGAAGAGGACGATGCGAAGAGCTACCGGCAGGCGATCGTGGAATCGGTGCCCGATCTCGCGGGGACAGGGGACGACCACGCGGCGCTGCGGCGGCAGCGGATGAAGCTCGAAACGCTGCTGGCGCCGGCCATCGAGCGGTCAGTCTCAGGCGCGGGACGCCTGGAAACCATCGCCGGGGGACGCGACCCCAAGATCCCGTCGACGATGGCCGATGAGGATCTGGTGAACGCGCTCGCGCAGTATCTTGATCTCGAGCCGCTCGAAAAGCAGGCGCTGCTCGAGCAGCAGAGCCTGCGCAGCCGCGCCGAATCGCTCGTCGAGCTGCTGGAGATGAAGATCCTCATCGCGCGAACGCCAGGCGTCTCGAACGTCGCCCACTGACACTCACGTACGTAGCCACAGAGACACGGAGAGCACAGAGAGAAAGATCAAAGGATCTCAGTGACCTCTGTGCCTCTGTGGCTGCGTCCGTGGCTACGTCCGTTGTGCGATGACTTCGACGATTTTCTCGCCGTGGAAGCGGCCGTTTTCGATGAAGACCGTGCCGGTATCGTCGCCGGCCATGGCGCCGCCCGCCACGAACAGCCCGGGCACGTTGGTTTCGAATGTGTCAGGGTTGAACGCCGGGGCATTGCGCGGGCCGAAGGTCACGCCGGCACGGGCCATCAAATCGTTGTCCGCGCGATAGCCCGTCAGCAGCAGCACGGCGTCAGCGGGCAGTTCCTCGACTCCGGCGGCTCCCGTCACCAGGACGGAGGTCGGCCGAATCTCGCAGACCTGTGTGTTGAACCGCGCCGCGATCGACCCTTCCTTGATCCGGTTCTCGATGTCGGGCCGCACCCAGTATTTGATCGTCGACTTGAGCTCCGCACCGCGGTGGACGAGGGTCACGTGGGCGCCCGCGCGATACATCTCGAGCGACGCCTCGGCCGCGGAGTTGGCGCCGCCGACAACCACGACGCGCTGGCGGTAATACACGTGCGCCTCGCTGTAATAGTGATGGACATGCGGCAGGTCTTCCCCCGGAATGCCCAGCAGCACCGGGTGATCGTAGTAGCCGATGGCCATCACGACATGCCGCGCGTAACGCACACGTCGCACGCCTCTCCCCTCGGCGGACTCGGGGCTCCCTGAGGCTGTCGAAGGGCGCGACGACCGCGTCTCGACCGCAAACACAGGGTCCTCCCCCGGCGAGCTCTCGCGGGAGATGGCGGTGACCGTTTCCTCGTAGGCGATGCGCAGGTCGTATTTGTCCACGACCTTCCGGTAGTAGTTGAGCGCCTCGGCGCGGGTGGGCTTCTCGAACGGCGACATGAAGGGCAGGCCGCCGATCTCGAGCAGCTCGGGCGTCGTGAAGAACACCATCTGCGGCGGAAACCGATAGATCGAGTTGACCAGCACGCCCTGCTCGATCACGTGATAGTCGAGATTGCGCTGCCTGGCGGCGATCGCCGCCGACAACCCCGACGGCCCCGCTCCAACGATGATCAAATCTCTGACGGACATCTTGTGATCGTATCTCAGAGGGTCGGGCCGGCCGCCCCGGCAGGCAGGGCTGGCAGGGTCGGCAAGGCTCGCAGCACGGGCGAAAAGCAGCCCTGAAAGAGCCTTTTCTCAACCATCCGGATGCCCGTTGGGACGCCCTCAGGGCCCGTTCGGGGTTGTCCCGGGCCCGTTCGCTGAAATTGTAATCAGGCAAGCCCTGTCTGGTCTATGATTTACAGGATTTCGGGGCGCTCTCATCTTGCCCCGTGAGGAGACTCTCGCATGCACGCGCCTATCAAGTACCTTCGAGAAGGGGCTTTCGGCCACGGCCAACGGCGCCTGGTTCCTGTTCAGCCGGCTGAACAAGATCTCCCAGAACCCGTCGTTCACGCCCAAGTGGTCCGACAAACCGCTCCTGAAGTCGTACCAGAAGACGAAGCCGCCGCTCGGCTGGCCGCGCGAGACCGACTCGCTGTGCCCGGTCTGCACGCGCGAGGCGCGCCAGGAGATTCTCGACGGCAAGAAAGACGTCAGCGTGCTGCTCAACGACAAAGTCGGCGAAATCAAGGCGACGATCCTCGAGCGCGACGGCAAGATCCTGATGGTCAAGGACTGCCCCATCCACGGCCACTTCGAGGACGTGATGGCGATCGACACGGAGTTCTTCCAGCACCTCGAGCAGGTGTTCCCGGGCCGGGACATCCGCGCCCACAACGACGACAAGCTGCACAACCACGGCAGCTCGACGATTCTGCACGGCCGCGGGTCGGTGCTGACGGTCGACCTGACGAACCGCTGCAACATGATGTGCGACCCGTGCTTCATGGACGCGAACCAGGTCGGGTTCGTCCACGAGCTCACGTGGGACGACATCAAGATGGTGCTCGACAACGCGATCAGCATCAAGCCGCGTCGCCAGATGTCGGTGCAGTTCTCGGGCGGCGAGCCGACGATGTCGCCGTACTTCCTGGACGCCGTCGCCTACGCGCGCAAGGTCGGCTACAACAGCGTGCAGGCCGCGACCAACGGCATCGAGTTCGCCAAGAGCCCGGAATACGCCAAGAAGGCGGCCGAGGCCGGCCTCCGCTACGCGTATCTGCAGTTTGACGGCATCGGCAACGCCGCCAACGCGCACCGCCGCGTCGGCAACCTGTTCGACGTGAAGCTGCAGGCGATCGAGAACCTCTACAGCGCCGGCGTCGACATCGTCCCGGTCATCACGATCGTCAACGGCGTGAACAACGAGCAGGTCGGCCGCGTCATCGAGTTCGCGCTCGACAACCCGAAGAAGATCAACTTCCTTTCGTTCCAGCCGGTGTCGTTCACGGGCCGCGACGAGGAAATCACCGACGAGCGCCGTCACGCGCAGCGCTACACGCTGTCGCACCTGGCGCACGACGTGAAGAACCAGACGGGCATCGGCGAGCCGGTCCGCGACTGGTTCCCGATTTCGTTCATGGGCAGCTTCACCGACTGGGCCGACGTCACGCACGGCGCCGAGAAGGAATTCGGCCAGCTGACGTGCGGCTGCCACCCGAACTGCGGCGTCGGCATGGCCGTCATGATCGACAAGGAAACCAAGGAAGCTGTTCCGGTGACGGCGTTCCTCAAGGCCGAACAGCTGGCGAAGGACATCCAGCAGGTCAGCGACGCTGGCCGGAGCCGCTTCCTGTCGAACTTCGGCATGGCGCTCTCGCTGATGCGCAACTACGACTCGTTCAAGGCGCCGACCGAATTCAAGCTCGTCGACCTGCTCCGCAAGTTCGACAAGACCTTCGGCGCGACGAAGTCGGCCGAGAAGGGCAAGTACGGCCGCGTCGAGGGCAACCGGACGACGGCCGACATCGCCAAGCGCCGGTCGGACCGCTGGAACTTCCTGTTCATCGCGGGCATGTGGTTCCAGGATCTGTTCAACTACGACTTCCGCCGCACCGAGATGTGCATCATCCCGTATGCCACGCAGCAGGGCGAAATCTCCTTCTGCGCTTACAACACCGGCATCGGCTGGCGCAACATCATCGAGAAGATGCACATGACGGCGACGCTCACCAAGTGGTACGAGGAGCACGGCCGCCACGAGATCTTCGCGGGCAACAAGAACGTCCCGCTCCCGACGGTCGACCATCACCTCGCGCTCAACGCCGAGGCGGTCGCCGCCGGCGCGCAGACGGATCTCGACGAGCTCGGCATCGCCAAGAACGCGCGCGAAGAGAAGCTGCGGGCGCGTGAACACAAGGACGACCCGAAGTATCACGAAGAGATGGCGCGCCTCTATCGCCAGCAGGTGCTCAAGGAGCAGCCGACGATCCAGATCAAGGGGCTCGGCGGGTCCAAGAAGAAGTCGGACGTGACGACCGTCCTGCACAAGCCGCAGGCGTAAGCGCGTAGCGTCCGGCTTTAGCCGGACGTTCGGCCGTCCGCCTGAAGGCGGACGCTACGGAAGCACCAGGGGCCGGCGGGCAACCGCCGGCCCTTTCTTTTTCTAGCGCTTGGCCGGCGCGGGCTTCGAGGGCGCAGGCTTCACGGGCACGGGCTTCGGCGGCGGCGCGGGCTGATACGCGATCTGCACGTTGCTGACGACCGCGATGGGCCGTCCCGCCGACGAATACGTGGCGGTGCCGTCGAGACGCTCCACGGTGACTTTCTCGCCGAGGATGCTCACCTGCTGCTCCGCCTCGGGAATCGTGATCGACACCGGCTCGGTGCCCGTCGGCGCCACGGCCTTCGCCCCGCCAGGCCCCGCGCCTCCACCCACGCGGTCCACGAAGTCGGCTGCCCTGCGGAACTCGCTCTGCACGACGGCCCGGCTCACCAGGGTGTTGTCCATCGTCAGGACGCCGATCGTCGCCGTGTAGCGGGAGAACGCGCGGTTGGGCGTGACCTGCTCCTCGGAGTACGTGTGGCGGTTGTGGAGGTTGAACGTCAGCGTGACCGGCCCCTGATGGGGCGGCAGCCGGACGAGCACGCCTTCGGCCGGATCGCGGCCGCTCATGATGTCGCAGAAGGCGACCTTCGTTCGGATGCCGATGCCGAGCGGCGTCGGGCACGCGAGGTCCGCGAGCTCGGTCTTGGGAGCGACCGGCGGCGGCGCAGGCTTCGTCGTCACAGGCTTCGCGGGCGCGGGCCTGCGCGTCTGGGCTGAGACATGCGCGCCGAGCACGGCGAGCAGAACGGCGGCCGGCGCGAGGATCGTGAGACGGCGCATCCCGCTCAATCCTCGCCCATGCACGCGAGGCTGGTCGCGGCCGACTCCCGGGTGGCCGACGCGCCGCTCCGCAGCTTGATCAGTTCCAGGAATTCCATCCGGGTCCGCACCTGATCGCGGAACACACCCAGCATCGCGCTCGTCACCGCGAACGAGTTCTGCTTCTCCACCCCGCGCATCGACATGCACAGGTGCGTGGCTTCCACGACAACCGCCACGCCGAGCGGCCTGACGATGTCGCTGATGGTGCCGGCGATCTGATTCGTCAGACGCTCCTGCACCTGCAGCCGGCGGCTGAACACGTCCACGATCCGGGGAATCTTGCTGAGGCCGATCACCTTGTTCGAGGGAATGTACGCCACGTGGCACTTGCCGAAGAACGGCAGCAGGTGGTGCTCGCACATGCTGTAGAAGTCGATGTCCTTGACGATCACCATCTCGCTGTAGTCGACGCTGAAGAGCGCGTTGTTCACGATGTCGTCGAGGTTGGCGTCGTACCCGCTCGTGAGGAACTTCAGTGCCTTCTCGACGCGCTTCGGGGTGTTCTGCAGGCCCTCGCGGCCTGGATCTTCGCCGAGTTCAGCCAACAGCTGCCGGATCAGGTCCTGCATGCTCCTATTCTAACCAGCCTGAACGGTCTGACAGCATGGTATAGTCCAGCTTGGAATGGAATACGACGAGACACGCGACACAGAGCGCATTCCCATTCTGGGCGAGCTCCATGGTGAGGTGATGGTGTTCCAGGCGACCACCATCAAGGAAATCAGCCGGGGCGGCGCCCAGGTCGAAACCGTATTCCCGCTGCACGTGGACTCCCTTCATCAGTTCCGCCTCTCGCTGGGCGACCGTTCGGTCGTCGTCAAGGGCCGCATCGCGCACTGCAGCATCCGCGACGTGGACCAGGAAGTGGTCACCTACCGCTCGGGCATCGAGTTCGTCGAGTTGTCCGATCGCGTCTTCGAGGTGATCGCGGACTTCATCGACGCGATCAAGACCGGCCGCCGGGCCGGTTAATACAGCAGTCCCTTGTGCTTGGTTCCTGGGCCTTGGTCCGTCCGTTCCTTGGTCCGTCCGTAGTCCTTCGTCCGCGGTCCTTTTCTGAGTTCGGCGGGTTGCAGTTTCGAAACCCCGGCAGGCAGGAGCACCAAGGACCTGGGACCACGGACGGACCAAGAACCAAGTACCAAGGCCCAAGGCCCAGTTAGCGGGCGGTCTTGACGTCGTCGGTATCGCGGGCGGGGCTGATATACGGCGAGACGAGACTCTCGTGGCCGGCGGCGTCCACCGCCGCCACTCCAAACACCAGGTCGTCGATGAGCGTGTTCGGCAGCGTCGCCTCGGTGACGTTGCCCACGAGCATGTCGTGCTGCCAGTCGGGGCCCCAGGCTGCTCGCCAGAAGATCCGGTAAGCCGACGCGCCCGGAGACGCCGTCCACATCAGGTGGGCATCGTATCCGGACGGCGCACGGTTGATGTTGGCCTGGCCGCGCTCGTTCAGCACGCCGGGCGCCGGCGGCGCGAGTGCGAGCGTCGCCGCCGCCGCGGCGTTGACGCGTGCGTTCTGCGCGAGGTACGCGGGCGAGAGGCCGTCGAACGTGTCGCGCGGGTCGTGCTGCCGGCTGAAATCCTCCCGCGATTCACGGAAGCCGACCGCCGCGAACCCGTACTGGTTGTAGGCCGAATGGTCGCCGCCGCGCGAAAACCGGTCGGGGCGCGCGAGCGGCCGCACGGTGTGCGACGGCACGTACCGCATCCCCCAGCGCTGCACGAACCGCGCAAGCTCGCGTGACGGCGAGTCCTCCGGCCCGTCCGAGTACACGCGGATCGACGCGCCGTCGACGATGCCGTTGCCGCCCCGAGCGTTCCCCACGATGTCGTTGTTCAGCACGGCGTCGATGCGGAGCCCCAGGTCCCGCGCCTTCTGCGCATGCAGCTTGGCGCCCATCAGGCCCTGCTCCTCGGCCACGTGGCACATGAACACCAGCGTCGCGTCGAACTCCAGGCCGCTCTGGCTGAACACGCGCGCCAGCTCGATTGTCAGCGACGTGCCGCTGCCATCGTCGTTGACGCCGGCGGCAGGGCTGTCGTTCGGCGCATTCGGATCCACCGGCTGCGTGACGACGACGCCGTCGCGGCCACGGTTGCCGGCGTTGCTGCCGCTCTGCCCGCCGTTGATGGCGATCGTGTCGTAGTGGCCGGAGATGTAGATGCGTCGCGGGCTGCGGCCCGGCAGGATGGCCATGACGTTGCGGGCTTCCACGTCGCGCGTGATACGGCCCTGCGCGGCGATCCGGTACGTGTCGAAGGACACCTGCAGCTTCGGGCTGTAGCTCTTGAGCTCGTCGAAAATCCACTGGCGCGCGGCGCCGATGCCGCGCGTCGGCGAATCGACCGACGACAGCGTGTTGCGCGTGCCGAACGTCTCGAGCTTCTTCAGCAGCGCGACCAGGCGCTGTTCCGACACCTGGGCAACGAGGGTCACGACCCGTGGGTCGAGATCCTGGGCGGGCTGCGCCGATGTCAGCCGGCCGATGCTGCAGATACACAGCGTGAGCGCGGCCACGAGGCGTCTCAATGCCTGATCCTGAGGTGGTCGAGGTAGTCGCCGGATTCGATGCGCTGGGCTCCGCCGAGCGGCGCGTTGTAGAAGTAGGTCCAGGCGGTTTCCGTGCGGCCGTCGTCGAGGGTGACGGGCGTTTCGCTGCGGACGTAGAGGCTGGCGTCGGGCTCGCCGGGTGTAAATCCCTCGATGGCGTCGAGCTCAAGGAGAACGGCGTCGGAATCCGCCATCCGGTGCAACTCGCCGAGGACCCTGGTGTCGGATGCCGGGATCGCCCCCGGATACAAACCAAGGTCGAACAGCGCGGCGTGGATCCAGCCCCGGCCCACGGGCGTCAGCTTCGCGTCGATCCGGTCCCGGCCTCGACGCTTGAAGCCGCTCATCAGCGTGCCGTAGAAGAAGACCAGATCGGTCACAATCGGAACGAAATTCTACTTTCTTCGAGGGGGTCTTCGCTACTACGGTCTGGTGTGGTCTGGTGGTGTTTCGTGGGCGTTTTTGATCAACCCCGCGTTTAACCTCAGCCATGTCCACCAAGCCGGTGAGCCGTTCGGCTCCTTGCTGCAGATCGTTCCGCGTTTCAGGAGGCGTGGTGAACTACGACCTTCGAGTTCTTCGAGCGCGTCAGCCGGCGGCGCGTAACTGCGACCAATCCGGTGCCGACGAGGAGCAGCGTGGACGGCTCGGGAACGACCTGCGGATCGGATCCAGAAATCGTCACCCGGTCAACCGGTTCGTGAAATGGAGGCGTGATTGGAGATTCGATTTCGGCCGTGAAAGCAATCGGAACGTCCAGAAATGGAAAGAACGGAAGCGCGGGCGGGACTCCAACGCCCC
>CAVQJU010000013.1:0-307656 GCA_963712905.1 uncultured Acidobacteriota bacterium
CGTAGTGGCGACCGGAACGGCGGGAAGCGCAGTGTCGCCAGATCGGCGTATTCCGTTACTAATGACCGCGGCAGGTGTAGCATCGTGCGTGCGAGGTGCGACATGGGTCGGTTCGGCCGCCTGATTCTCGTGCTCGTGCTAGCAGTTCTGACCGCCACACCACGTGCACAAGCCCCGCAAGATCCCGCGTTCGACGTAGCGGCGATCAAGCCCGCGGCCGACACCACGGCGTTCTCGTACAGTCACGTGGAGCCGGGCGGACGCTACATCGGCCAGAACATGTCCCTGCGTCTGCTGATCAAGACGGGGTACGGCGTGCACGACAACCAGATCATCGGCGTCCCCCCGTGGATCGATTCTGATCGCTGGGACATCCACGCGAAGGCCGAGGGCTACAAGGACGCGATGGCGTTCCGCGACATGTCGCGGCTGATGGTGCGTCCGTTACTCGCCGATCGCTTCAAGCTCGTGATGCATCACGAGCTGCGTCAGCTTCCCGTTTATGCGCTGGTCGTAGCGAAGCGGAGCGGTGAATTGGGGCCGAACCTGCGACGGGACGAACACTGCGACCCGCTCGGAAAATCGATTGAGCCCGTCGAGGGCGCCGCCGAGCCCTCCGGACGGATGGCATGCGGCGCGGACGGCTTCAATCCCCGCCATCTCTGGGCACGCTCGATGACGCTCAATTACTTGTTGATTGGCCTCCGACGGACCACTATCGACCGCGTCGTCGTCGATCAGACAGGGCTGAGCGGGAAATTCGATTGGGAAGTTCAGTGGGTGCCGGATGATCTGGGCAGCGACGCCGCGAAGCAGCCGGACGGCCCGTCGATCTTTCAGGCGTTTCGCGATCAACTGGGCCTGAAACTCGAACCCACTCGAGATCGGGTGGACGTCCTGGTGATCGATCATGTCGAACGCCCCACACTGGACTAGCGAATCAGTAACGGTAAGTCGCGAAGGGTTTACCGAACGTCGGCCGGCGCACTGGCTCTTGTGAAAGCGGCTTAACTAGTTGGGGATGATCGACGTGGGCCTTGTCTGTCGGATGGGATGTAGCAAATCTGTGAATACCAAAGGCGGCGGTCTTTCACACCAGGGTGCCGTGATGGACTTGAAAAACGGATCGCGGCCAGCGTCGAATTCGCGAATTTGCCTGTAAAGTCCGCACGTCACGCCAGATACGGCGCGGTGATCGAATTCCGTCCCGTGGGGTCCTGACCGTCCCGTGCTGTCCCGACAGCTACACTGGCAGTGACACAGACACCCGCAAAACTAGCCAGGTCTGCAGTCGCAATTATCGACGAACATCCAGAAGGCCTTCACTCAACACTGTGGCGTGTACGAGGAGGAATTTCGTCCGGGCGCCGGTGCTGCACCCTATACTGACGTCATCGCGAACCAGAAGGAGCAACCATGCGTCTGACGGCTCGTTTCGCAATTGCCGCGGCTGCTGTCGTGGCCGCAGACGCTCCCCTACAGGCTGCGACCTGTGAAGATCTCGTCCGCTTGGCGTTGCCGCAGACGACGGTGACCATGGCGGCTTCGGTCGCCCTCGGGGCGTTCCGCCCGCCCGCCGGTTTCTCCCAGAGTCTGCAACCCGGCGATGTCAGCTATCCGGACATACCCGCATTCTGCCGGGTGGCTGCCACCATGCGCCCTTCGAGCGATTCCGAGATCAAGATCGAAGTGTGGCTCCCGGCTCCTTCGGCCTGGAACGGCAAGTTCATGGCGGTCGGGAACGGCGGGCAAGCCGGCGAGATCTACTACCACCGAATGGGGCTACCGCTATCGCTCGGGTACGCCGTCGCCTCCACCGATACCGGTCACGAAGGGAAGGGCACCGACGGCAGTTATGCGCTCGGGCATCCGGAGAAGGTGATCGACTTCGGCTACCGCGCGGTGCATGAGATGGTTGAGAAGTCGCGCGCGGTCATCGTCGGCTATTACGCACGCGCTGCGAAGCGGTCCTACTGGAATGGCTGCTCGACGGGTGGCCGACAGGGTTTGGAAGATATCCAGCGCTATCCGAACGATTTCGATGGCGCCATTACGGGCGCTCCCGCACTCAACCCCCGGACTGCTGTGCAGATTGTTTGGACGGCCCAGGCGGTTCACAAAGACGAAGACAGCCTGATCCCGGCGTCGAAATTCCCTGTGATCCAGAAGGCCGTTCTAGAGGCCTGTGACGCGCATGACGGCGTGAAGGACGGAGTCCTGGAAGATCCCACGCTCTGCAAATTCGATCCGAAGGTGATCCAGTGCAAAGGCGGTGATGCGGCGGATTGTTTAACCGCCGCGCAGGTGGAGACCGCGAGGAAGATCTATTCGCCGGCGGTGAATCCACGGACGGGCGAGCAGCTCGGCCCAGCGTTCGAACCAGGAAGCGAGAAAGGTTGGACCTTTGCGGCGAGCCCGCAGCCGCCAGAGCTCACGTTGACGGGTCTACGGAACCGGGTATTCAAAGACCCTAGGTGGGACTACCGGACGTTCAACTTCGATAGTGATGTCGCGCTGCTGGAACGCGAAAGCGCAACGGTTGACGCGCGGAGTCCGAATCTGCAGCGGTTCTTCGCGCATGGTGGCAAGCTGATTCAGTATCACGGATGGAACGACAATCTGATCCCGCCGCTAAACAGCGTCAATTACTACAACAGCGTCGCGAAGGCACTCGGCGGCATAGCGAAGGTGAGCGGTTCCTACCGGCTGTTTATGGTTCCCGGAATGGCCCATTGCAGGGGAGGCGACGGGACGGACCAATTTGATGCGATCCGCGTTCTCGACCGATGGGTAGAAGAAAGGAAAGCGCCCGATTCGATCATCGCGGCGCGCTACGCGGGCGACAAGCTGGAACGCACGCGTCCGCTGTGTCCATATCCCCAAGTGGCCGTTTACAAGGGTAGCGGGAGTACAGACGACGCCGCGAATTTCTCCTGCCGGGTGCCATAGGGCGCGATTGAGTCGTTTGTCATCCGCGGGATCAGGCGTGACGTCCCCAGACGGCGGTCATTTGCTGGTCGAGCGATCATGCTACTGGTGCAAGGAGACCCTGACGGGACGAAGCAAGTCTGTCAATCCCAAAGGCGGTGGTCTTCTACACCAGTGTGCCGTGATGGACTTTAAAAACGGATCGACCGTTCTACCGAATTCGCGAATTTCCCTGTAAAGTCCGCACGCGACGCCAGATAGGGCTCGACGATCGAAGTTCGTCCCGTGGCGTCCTGACCGTCCCGTGGTGTCCCGACCGCTACACTGCCAGTGACACACGCTGCCGCCCATCAGCTTGGTCTCTAGTCGCGGTCATCGATAGAGCGAGCAGTGTCTTGGTAAGCACTGCGCATCACACGAACTAATCCCGTCCGCACCTCACTCCCGCGCGTATACTGAAGCCACATTCGGCAAGTTGCACGGCACCCTCTCGGCGTTGCACGTTTGCGCTTATCCCGACCAGTCCGAAAAGTCTCTGGCTCAACACACCGAGAGGACCTGTGACTCATGCGCCAAAGCCATTCGCTCGCGATCAGCCTTTGTGTGATCGTAGCCCTCTGCGCGGGTCAACGCGCGGACCTTCGTGCTGGCCAAGCAGGCAATGTTTCAACCTCGGCGCGGGCTGGCGAGCAGGCGTTCCGAGCGCTCTACAAGGAACTGATCGAGATCAACACCACCCTCTCGGTCGGTTCTTGCACCGCGGCGGCGACCGCCATGAAGGCGCACCTCGTGCGGGCCGGTTACCCCGAGAGCGACCTCCACATCATCGCGCCGCCTGATCAGCCGAAGAATGGCAACCTGATTGCGCTGCTGCCGGGAACGGATGCGACTCTGCAGCCCTTGATGCTGCTCGCCCATCTCGACGTGGTTGAGGCCGGGCGCGAGGACTGGAGCCGCGATCCCTTCACGTTGGTCGAAGAGGGCGGCTTCTTTTACGCGCGCGGCGCGGCCGATGACAAGGCCATGGCGTCGATCTTCGCGGATTCGATGGTCCGCTTCAAACAGGACGGCTACAAACCCACGCGCGGCATCAAGCTCGCGCTCACATGCGGCGAAGAGACGCCCGAAGCGTTCAACGGCGTCCGCTACCTCATTGAACATCACCGAGCAGTGGTGGACGCAGCCTTCGCGCTCAACGAGGGCGGCTTCGGCCGGCTGGACGGCAAGACCGGCACGTACCAGTACAACGGCGTTCAGGCTGGTGACAAGCTCTCTCAATCGTTTACGCTGGAAACGGTGAACCGGGGTGGGCACTCGTCACGACCGACGCCGGACAATGCGATCTACCAGATGGCCCAGGCGCTCGCGAAAATCCAGGCGTTCGAGTTCCCCGTCGAATTCAACGACGTGACTCGCGGCTACTTCGCCAAGTTAGGTGAAATCGTCGGCGGACCCCAGGGCGCCGATATGAAGGCTGTCGCCGCCAACGGCGATGCGGCCGCCGCGACACGGCTCAAGAAGGACCCCAATCTCGACGGGATACTGCACACGACATGCGTCGCCACGATGATCAACGGCGGTGATGCCGAGAACGCCCTCCCGCAACACGTCACGACCACCGTCAACTGCCGCATCTTCCCCGGCCATTCGTCCGAAGAGATTCGTCAGACGCTCACCAGGACGATCAGTGATGCGGGTGTGAAGATGACGTTCCAGGGCGAGCCGGAGAAAGCCGCACCGCCGCCGATGCTGACGGCCGACATCATGGGACCGATTGAAAAGCTGACCGGCGAGCTGTTCCCTGGCGTCCCGGTCGTGCCCGCGCAAAGTTCTGGCACGAACGACGGGCGTTTTCTCACGGCCGCAGGCGTGCCGACGTACGGGGTCTCTGGGATGTTTCTTGATCTCGCGGAGACGAATGCCCACGGGCTCAACGAGTGCATACGGGTGCGGTCCTTGATGGAAGGCCGCGAGTTCTTGTACCGGCTCACCAAGATGTATGCCGGCGGGAAGTGAACGCTGGCGCAAGCTGGCAGCCAGGACTTCCAGCTTCGAAAGTCGATGGAGAATCACGCCTTCGTCAGTCATTTTCGACCCTTGAAGTTCCCAGGCGAGGAAAGTGCCTCGCCGACGCCAGGGGAGAGCCACATGTCCGTCGGAGGGGATGTAGCAAAATCAGGAACCCCAAAGGCGGAGGTCTTGAAAAACGGATCGACCGTTCTGCCGAATTCGCGAATTTCCCTGTAAAGTCCGCACGTCACGCCAGATAGGGCTCGATGATCCAAGTTCGTCCCGTGGCGTCCTGACCGTCCCGTGGTGTCCCGACCGCTACACTGCCGGTGACACAGACACCCGCCAGCCTGCTCGGTCCCTCATCGCGGTCATCGACAGACAGCCGGAAAGCTTTTCAGTAAACGCTGCGGAACTCGTCAGTACGCGGAGTTCGACCTCGCCGCTGTTGCGCAGTTTGTGCCTTCACGTCGCCGGTCGCGCGACAAACGGTGATAGCCTCGCGTGCCGGCATCGTTCAGCGGCTTTCCCCGTCATTTGCGCTCGACCGTGAAAGGAACCCCATGGCAATCGTGACAGGTGATACCAGCGATCCCAACGCAGCGGCCGTTCACGGGACGTACGGCGGCGCCGATGGATCAGGTGTGTTCGGTGAGGCCGCCCTGGGGACCGGCGTGGCCGGCTTCAGCGGGACAGCGGTCGGCGTCGACGCGAAGACGGAAAGCGGGCCCGCCGCGATGCGTGGCACGAACACGGGCGCGGGCGGGCCGGGCGTGCTCGGGATCAGCAAAGCCAATGGTGTCATCGGGCGGAGCACGGGAGACGGGTTGGGCTCTTCGGGCGTCTTCGGCGAGGCGATCACCGGTCCCGGCGTGTCAGGCGTCAGCACGAGCTCGGTGGGTGTCGACGCGAAGTCTGAGAGTGGGCCGGCGGCGCTGCGCGCGGTTCATTCGGGAGCGGGCGGCCCCGGCGTGCTCGGCGTCAGCAAGGCCGTCGGCGTCTGGGGCAAGAGCACGGGCGACGCGCTCGGTTCCTCGGGTGTGTTCGGCGAGGCGATCACCGGTCCCGGCGTGTCAGGCGTCAGCGTGAGTTCGGTGGGCATCGACGCCAAATCCCAGAGCGGGCCTGCGGCCTTGCGCGCTGTGCATTCTGGAGCCGGTGGTCCTGGCGTGCTCGGTGTGAGTCAGGCGGTGGGTGTCTGGGGCAAGAGCCTGGACGCTGCGCTCGGATCCTCCGGAGTCTTCGGTGAATCGATCGGCGGGCCCGGCGTAGCCGGCACGAGCGTCAACTCCGTCGGCGTCGACGCCAAGACGCAGCACGGACCGGCTGCGATTCGAGCCGTGCACAGCGGCGGCGGCTTTGCCGGCGTGTTCGGCGGAGACGTGCACGTCAGCCGGCACCTCAAGGTGGATGGCGACATCGAGGTGAAGGGCGACATGCGGTTCCTGAACGCGGACTGCGCCGAGGACTTCGACATCGGCGGCGCCGCGCCCGTCGAGCCGGGCACCGTGATGGTGCTCAATGACGCCGGCGAGCTGGCGGCCAGTACCTGCGCGTACGACCGGCGCGTCGCGGGTGTCGTCTCCGGCGCCGATCCGTACAAGCCCGGCATCGTGCTCGACCGGCGTGACACCGGTGCCGTCCGTCAGCCGATTGCGCTGCTCGGCAAAGTGGGCTGCAAGGTGGACGCGCAATTCAGCCCGATTGCGGTGGGCGATCTGCTGACGACCTCGTCCACGCCGGGCCACGCGATGCGCGCCGCCGATCCCGCGCAGGCGTTCGGTTCGGTGATTGGCAAAGCGCTTAAACCGCTCGCCGCCGGGCGGGGGCTGATTCCGATTCTGGTGACGCTTCAGTAGCGGGGAACCAACCATGATCTGGGGAGTCATTCTCTGCAAGTTTTCCGACGTGCCGCTCGAGCCTTTTACCAAGGCGTTCACGCTCGACTTGCTGACCGGGCCAGGCGGCTTGCGCGAGTACTGGACGGCGATGTCGTACGGCAAGCTGGACACCACCATTGCGTTCGCGGACGGCTGGAACACGCTGCCGTTTACGGTCAACGACTTCATCCCACTCACTCGCGGCGCAAGGATTGCGCAGTGCTTTGCCGACTACATGGGCCGGCCTCACCCGGATGGCATACCGCCCTTCGACAAAGTCATCGTCTTCCTCAATGCGGCTATTGACTCCGGCAACGCGAGCGGCAATGTCGTGATCGACCCGAAAGCGGTCAGACCGACGTTCATCGCGCACGAAATGGGGCACGGGCTGAGGCTCGATCACTCGTTCGACACCAGCTCGGTGCCTTGGGACGCCGCATCCGATGCCCGGCCTGGGGCCTACGGCAACAGCTTCGACATCATGAGCGCGGAAGCGTTCGGGGGGCAGCCCGCTGCGTTCAACGGCCGCTTCGGCGCAGCCGGCCCGGGAGTGAATGCGCTGACGCGAGAGCGGCTGGGATGGCTGCCCGAAGAGAAAATCTCGACCATCACGCACGATCCCGGCCAGGATTTCAGCGTGCGGGTGTCAGTCGGCGCGCTCGACAATCAGGCGGTGCCCGCGGTGTCACTCGTCAAGATCACATCCGGCGGATCCGCCAACGGCGCGCCTCTGGCCGCCATGACGTATCTGGTCGAGTTCCGTCCAAAAACGGGCTGGGACGCCGGCGTTGTCGCCAACGCCGTCGTGATCCACATGATGCGAGATGGCGACGTCGCGCGGATTGCCTGGTCTGCGGACAATCAGGCCTGGCAGCCGAACAGGTACTTTCACCGATCTGGCCCGCGGCATTGCGATTTCCGTCGTATTCATCGCACCCGACAGGTCCAAGGCGGACATCTTAGTGTCAGCGGGCGCAAACGCGCGCCTCCCGGCGATCTCGGTTCGCAAAAGCCTGACGCACAAGTTCGACCTGACCCGAGGTCTTCGCGCGATCAGGCCGCAGCCACCGTACCGACCGGACAGTGTCCGGGATCGGCTCCTGGATAACCCGCCGCAACTCGCGCCTTGAGGTGGGCATCCGAGCACGAGCGCGATACCTGGTCAGTGCGTCGGTCGTCAACAGACAGCAGAAGCCTTCAGCAAACACTCGTCGTTGCCATCGTCCCGATTCGCCGTGTTCTCGGAGGAGGCTCAAACATGGATGGAGTACAAGGCGTGGCACCAGTCAAAGAAGCTCGCGCTACCGCAGCCTGGCTACCATAGCCAGGGTCCACTGGCGGCGACATTGAAGAAACGGTGGTCTTGACCAAGAATTTGATCCGAAGAACCCAGTTAGCTTTCATCTCGCCCTGGCATACTTCCTGCGGATGCAAACGCGTGTCTTGACTATGCTCAGCGGTGTCTTTCCTCAACTGTCAGCCGATATCGAATTCAGGAACGCATTCGACAACTTCAGGACGCTCGAAGATAAGACGTGGTGGGTTCTCGAGAGGAAGTACGCGGATGAAATCAAGGATTTCGAAGTCAAGTAGCAGTCGCAGATAGCAGGTTCAGCTGAAACTCGTTGGGTCGCTTTTCGCGATCATGTGCCTCGCGAATGCGATTATGGAGCCAACCCGCTTGGCTACGATCAAATTACTGCCCCGCCGCTTACGCCCTTCATTTGGGCCATCGTTCTCAACTGACCGTCGATAAGAACGTCCTGCGGATTGTGGTTCAGAAGTAGGTGCCGCCGCGGATCAAGCTTGTGCTGGATGTACGATGACATCGGTGACGCGTACGTTCGAAGGTGAAACGACGTCTGGTGAAGAATCTTGGCTTTATGGTCGACCCTCACCTGAGACCGCGCAGCCGAGTAGCCGTAAACGAGGTAGTCGGGAGCTCGCTCCCTCCGTGGGTCAGGGAATTCATTCACGTTTAGCGAGTCCAATTCGAGAAATGTCCCTCGTGTGAATTCGCCTAGTCCCGAGGCTGGTAGTGGCAACAGACCAATATCGAGATCGTCCACCTCGAGTACGTTCACGCGACTCGCTTGTCGAGGCAGCGCGGGGACGCGCTGTAGCTTTATTCCCTCGAAACCCGCAAACAAGTGTTGCTCGCGTGTTTGCACCACCGCGTGCCCGGCGGTCACTAGAAAATGATAGCCGTCAACTCGCAGCAGAATGCCTGTCGCTACGTGTTGCGGTCGTCGCTGTCCGTTGTAGATGCTCAATGGGATTACCGAACGCGCGAGAATCTCACCTGCAGCGCTACCGCTGTTGGCAAAGACCGCGCCCGACAGTCCCTCGAAAGCAGGACTCAAAGGAATCATCCAGTACGCTGACCAACAGGAAATCCGGGCGGCCAAAGGCGACGCCGGCGACTCAACATGACTCCTCAACGAGACTCGAATCGCAGCATGGTTACACAGCCGGTGACACATGCGCCATAATTGAGGTCAAGCCAGCGAAGAGCGGCGAATTCAGGCGCAATTTCGACGCGGAGGGATGGCCGAGTGGTCGATGGCGGTGGTCTTGAAAACCACTGAACCCGGAAGGGTTCCGGGGGTTCGAATCCCTCTCCCTCCGCCATAGTTAAGTTGTTGTAAATAGGCTATTTACAGAATCGATACGAACCTACCGTTCCAATTTCGTTCCCACCGTGCTATAGAAGGGCGTGCTCCACCTGTTCCGGCGGCACTACGCGCCATGCCGGCACACCTCGCGACGTTATCGACGCTGCACCTGTCCGATCTGGGTTCAGGGCTCGCTGGCTGGCGAGTGGATCAAAAAGTCGCTCGGGCTGACGTCCTGGGAGGCCGCGACCGATCTCGTGCGCGGCTGGGAGGCCGGCGGCGGGATCGGTCAGCATCGCAGAGAGATTCCATCGGTCGCCGATGCGATCGACAAGTTCCTGGTCGATGCCGAGTCCCGCGAGCTGAAGGCGACATCCGTTCGCAAGTACCGCCACTTCCTGAAGAAGCAGCTGCTGCCGTTCGCGGTGTCGACGCGCAGGACTCGACTGCAGCAGTTCGACGTCGAGGCGCTGCGTGCGTTCCGCGCCTCGTGGACGTTCAAGGCCACCACGCAGCAGAAGAAGCTCGAGACGCTGCGCGGATTTTTCAGATTCTGTGCCTCGGCTGGCTGGATCGAGTCCAACCCGGCGCCGGCGGTGAAGCTCCCGAAAGTTCAACACGTCCCGACGCTGCCGTTCACCGACGCGGAGGTCAACAAGCTGCTCAAGGCATGCGAACGGTTTCCGCGGGGACGGCGCTCGACTGGTCCCGATGATCCTCCTGCTGCGCCATTCCGGCTTGCGGATCGGGGACGCGGTTGGACTTCGGCGGGACAGGGTCAGCGACGGCAAGCTGTTTCTCTACACGCAGAAGACCGGAACGCCGGTGCGGATCCCCTTGCCGAAGCATGTGTGCGAGGCCTTGGAGTCGCTGCCCGAAGGCGACTTTCTGTTTTGGTCGGGGAATGGCTTGTTGAAATCCGCGATCGAGGACTGGCGACGCAGGTTCAAGGCCGTTGCTGACCTCGCGCATGTGAAGCATGCGCACTTTCATCGGCTGCGCGACTCGTTTGCCATCGGGCTGCTCGAGAAGGGTGTCCCGATCGAGAGTGTGTCGGTGCTGCTCGGTCACTCCGACATCAAGGTCACGTTGAAGCACTATCGACCCTGGGTGAAGGCCCTGCAGGACAAGCTCGAGGCGGACGTTCGGAAGACGTGGTCGTGAGAAAGCCCTGGACGTCACCTTGGGCCAGTGCCCAGGTGCTACGATCGGAGCTCTCGAAACAGCATGCATGCCGACGTTCCCTGAATGGTGGAACTGGGACCTGTCGTTCACGAGCCACGCCGAACTGCGAATGGAACAGCGCGGCGTGACGGAGCTCGAGGTCCGCGCTATGCTGGAGAGAGCTGACCGGCTTCGAGTCGAACGTCGTGGAGGGCAGATTCATGATCCCCGTCCGCCACCTGCAGCACCCGTGGATTGTGATCGTCGAGCCAGATGCCGACGCCAAGCTGCTTGTCGTCGTGACGGTCTACGAGGTGTCCGAATGACCGAACGGTCGCTACAAGTCACCTACAGGAAAGGCCGGGCGTTCGCGGCTTATCTGCACCTGTCCCACACGACCGGCGAGAAGAGCGCCAAGACGGTGCCGTCGCCGGACGGGCTTCTCATCGTCGACTACGGCGCCACTGGCCGGCCTGTCGGCGTCGAGATCACCGCCCCACAGGCGGTGCCCCTTGAGCGGCTGAATCAGCTGTTGGCCGAACTCGGCGAAGTGCCGTTGGCGGAACAGGACTACAAGCCTGTCCGAGCGGCCTGAGTTCCTTAATGACCCATCCGATCTACCGTGTGCAGGCCTTCGAGCATGTCGGCCCTTACACCGTTCGGATCGCGTTCGACGACCACACGGAGCAGGTCATCGACTTTCGGCCCGTGCTTGCAGGCGAGTTGTACGCGACCCCTCAGAGACCCCGCCGTCTTCCTCCAGGCGCGTCTGGACCCTGAGGCGGGCACGCTGACCTGGCCGAATGGCGCTGACTTCGATCCCGCGGTCTTGCACGATTGGCCCGAGGTCTCTGGTGAGCTCGCGACTGCGTGCGGCAGCATGGGACAAAGCCATCGCCTGACGCGGTCTTGTCTGAACTGAGTTCTCGCTCCACACAGCTCACGTGACCTGTCAGGTTCAGAATTGACCCTGTGGGTCTGACCCATCGGGTCAGAATTGACCCCAATCCCAACTTGACGGTCTGCGAACTCTCGCGATAGACGGCATCGACTCGTTTCCAAGACCCGTTCAATCCGCGCAAATCTTCGAACAAAAGAGCGTGCGATCGACAGAGTCGCTCCGCTCGTCCGCGCGACGATCCCGATCGGCGTCGGTTTCGCCGTTGCTCGGCACGCGTGTTGTTACGTCTCCTGCTGATGCATGAAAGCACGGCGACCTCCGAGATCACGTTCGAGCGGCATTTCTCGGTGGAGGAGTTGTCGGCGCTCTGGGGGATGAGCGACGACTTCATCCGGCGCCTGTTCCTGCACGAGCCTGGCGTGGTGATCTTCTGTCACCACCGACCGGGCGACGCGTCTACCGCACGTTGCGCATTCCAGAGTCCGTCGCCCTTCGTGTACACGAGCGCATGAGGGCCAGCGATGAGCGGCGCGCTGGTGGCCGACGTCGGTGACCGCGTTCGCGCTGCTACGCAGCGGTTGTTCTGATGACACGTCACCCCGTTTCGGGCTGCTGCGGAGCAGCCGCGACTTCTTTTCGTCAACGATCGCGCCGTCAATCAGTTAGCGCCGACGACTCAGATCAGGGTTCCCGCGAGAAACTTTGGCTTCCAAATAGAAGCCGTTCATTCCACGACAGTTAGCGCACGGCTCCTCGCCGTGCCCTTCATTGAAGGAGGCTCGCCCCTATGCCCGTCCTGCTTACGAAATGCCTCAGCATCAAGGTGACCGACGAGGACTACGCGAGCTTCGAAGCCGCCGCGGGTGACCGGCGCGTCAGCGCCTGGGCTCGGGATGTGCTGCTCCAGGCGGCCACCACCCAGCCGACCGAGATGATCCTCCTGGTGGAACTGCTCGCGCTCCGCACCATCGTGGTGAACCTGCAGTTCGCGCTCGCGCATGGCGAGCCGCCGACCGTCGAGGCCATGCAGCGGCTGATCGAGCGGGCGGACCTGGAGAAGTTCGGCAGGGCCCAGGAGCGCCTCCATGCTCACCATCTCTAAGCCCCTGAGCGCCGCGCAGGCGCGCACGTACCACGCGGAAGAGTTCAGCAGCGCCCGCGACAACTACTACACGATCGGCGACCGGGTCGCCGGTCAGTGGCACGGCCGGCTCGCCGAGCAGTGGGGACTGCAGGGAGAGGTCGGCGAGGCGCACTTCCAGCGGCTGGCGGACGGGCATCACCCATTGACCGACGAGCTCCTCGTCCGCCATCAGACGGCCTGCCAGTACACGAACGCGCGGGGGGAACGCGTCAAGGCCATGGAGCACCGCGCCGGGTGGGACGCGACCTTCTCGGCGCCGAAGAGCGTCTCGCTGACGGCGCTCGTGGGCGGAGACGAACGGGTCCGGGAGGCCCATCGAGCGAGCGTGGCTGTGGCCCTGGACGAAGTGGAGCGGTACGTCCAGGCGCGGCTGGGGGGCAATCTTCCGGCCGAAACGACCGGCCGCTGGGTCGCCGCGAGGTTCGAGCACGACAGCGCGCGGCCGGTGGCGGGATACGCCGCGCCCCAGCTCCACACGCACGTCGTCTTCTTCAATCTCACGCCACACCGCGAGCGGCGAGATCCGTCCGCTGCAACCGCGGGAGCTCTATCGGACGCAGCAGTACGGGACCGCGGTGTATCGCTCCGAGCTGGCCCTGCGCCTCGCCGGCCTCGGGTACGAGATTGAGCGCGGCGAGAGTGGACAACCGGAAATCCGAGGCTACACGCCCGCGTATCTGGAGGCCTCGAGCCCACGCCGTCAGCAGATCCAAGCGCACCTGGAGCAGCACCAGCGCCACGGCGCCGGCGCCGCCCAGATCGCCGCGCACCAGACGCGGGAAGCGAAGCTCGACCGCACGCATGACGAGGTGCAGCGCGCGCATCGGGAGATGGCGGCGGCCTTCGGCGATCAGCCCGCGCACGTCGTCCGGGAGGCCCAGGAGCGAGTCCAGCTGCGCGAGGATCCGTCGCCTCGCATCACGCGCACGCACGGCCGTGACGTTCGGGAAGGAGCGGAATCTGGAGCGGGAGGCCGTCGTCGACGAACGCGCCGTGCTGCGCGATGCGCTGACACGATCGATGGGTGAGGTGGCCGTCGGGGACATCCAGGCGGAGTTCGAGCAACGCGTCAAGGCCGGAGAGTTCATCGGCGTCGCTCGGACGCCTGGTGCCGCCGGCCGGGCATTCACGACGCGGGAGATGCTCGACCTCGAGCGCGACACGGTCGACATGATGCGCGCAGGCCAGCACTCCCAGTCGGCGCTTCGCGACGTGACCGCGACAGATCTGGCGAAGGACCACCCGCATCTGACCGAACACCAGCGCGCCGCGGTCTCGCAGATCCTGGCGAGCCGCGACCAGATGACGGCGTTAGAAGGGGTCGCGGGCGCCGGGAAAACGACCGCCCTCGCGGCCGTCCGTGCCGAGGCCGAGCGCGGCGGCTACCGGGTCGAAGGGTTCGCGCCGACCTCCCGCGCGGCGCAGAAGCTGAGCGAGGCCGGCATCGCGTCGACGACGTTGCAGCAGCATCTGACCAGACCCGAGGAGTCTGCCGGCCGGCCAGAAGCGGCTCTACGTCCTCGACGAATCGAGTCTGGCGAGCACGAAGCAGATGCACGAATTCCTTCACCGCTTGCGCCCAACGGATCGCGTGCTCCTGGTCGGTGACGTGCGTCAGCACCAGGCCGTCGACGCTGGGCGACCGTATCAGCAGCTCCAGGAGGCGGGCATGGCGACGGCCCGGCTCGAGGACATCGTGCGCCAGAAGGACCCGGCCCTGAAGGCGGTGGTCGAACAGTTGTCGCGTGGCGAGGTCGGACCAGCGATCCAGGCGTTGAACGCGCAGGGCCGCATTCACGAGATTGCCGACCGCGAGGACCGACTCGCCGCAATCGCCCGCGAGTATCTCAAGACAGCCGGACGGCACGCTGGTCGTGTCGCCGGACAATCAATCCCGGACGGAGATCAACCAGATGATCCATCGCGCGATGCAGCGCGGGGGCCACGTGGACCGCGCCGAGCACGGGGTGCGCGTGCTGGTCGCGCGGCAGGACATCACCGGTGCGGACCGGCAGTGGGCCGAGCGCTACGACCGCGGCGACGTCGTGCGCTACAGCAAGGGCAGCAAGACCGTCGGCCTCGATCCGGGCGCGTACGCGCGCGTGGAACACGTGAACGCCAGGCAGAATCTCGTCACGGTCCGCCGCGGTGACGGCGAACGCGTCACCTACGACCCGCGGCGGCTACAAGGCGTCACGCTGTATCGAGAGACCGACGCGCGCGTTCGCGAAGGGCGACCGCGTGCAGTTCACGGCACCGGACCGGGAGCGCCACATCGCCAATCGCGAGCTCGGGACGATCGAGCGATCGACAGGACGCGGCCATCTGCAGATCCGTCTCGATGCGGGCCGGACGGTCGCGATGACGCTGAAGGATCATCCCCATCTCGACTACGGCTACGCGGTCACGAGCCACAGCAGCCAGGGGCAGACGGCCGACCGCGTGCTCGTGCACATCGACACGGACCGGGCGGGCGAGCAGCTCGTCAACCGGCGCCTGGCCTACGTCGCCGTGTCGCGAGGTCGGCACGACGCGCAGATCTACACCAACGACACCGCCCATCTCGCGCAGGCGTTGAGCCGCGACGTCGGGCATCAATCGGCGATGGAGCCGAGCCTCACCCCGGCCGCACCGAGCGAGTCGCTCAAGACATCCGTTCAGGATCAGGGAGTCAAACAGACGATCAGCCAGGGGCTGTCGCACTAGACGTCGACGCCGGCCATCGCTCTTCTATGGGAGCACGGTGCTCGACGGCGTCAAGGGTCCCCTCGCTTCGCTCGGCGGCATGGCCGCCCTTGACGCCGCCTGCGCGCCGTGCAGACGTCAGCCTTTAGCGATGGCCGTTCCGCAGGTCTCGAAACCCGACTTCTTGCGTGAGTTGGCTTGAAACCCGACGCATGCACGGACACTGGCTCGATGCGAATCTCGGTCGTCTCACCCGCGCTACAGCTTCATGAACGGACGCGGGTCCAATGCGCCTCGACGTCCTCGTCATCGTCGCCGCGTCACTTCGTGACGTTCTGATCGATCTGCGCTGCACCGGCAGCAATTCCGATGACGCATGCAGCCACCAGCGCGGCAAATCGGTCGCCTCGGTCTCTGACCGCAGCGTCGACGGCCTGGGCGATCTGCACGTACATGATACACGTGGCGAGACTGGCGTCAGGCCGCCGCCTCCATGCGCGACATCGACCAGCGGACGACCGTCAATGATGAACAGAAATCCGGGCGGCGTTTCCAGGGGCAGTCCCCACCCCGCGGCCGCCACCTCCACACCCGGCAGGACTTTGAGTTGCTCGACACCGCGGCTGGCGAGTGCCGAACAGCTGCCGTATGGGCGAAGGCGTCGCCCTGCAGCGACGCTCGAGCCGTGAGCACCTGGTGGGTCTCGATGCCAGGATCGACGGCATCGCAACGCCATCAGCGTACGAACGAACAGCGCGCCGCTGACCAACAACACGAGTGCACAGCTGATCTCAGTCAGCACGAGTCCGGCATGCATCCGGCGGTGGCGTACGCCGCCCGTCGATCGCTCGCAGTTGTCCTGAATGGGCCCAGAGAGATCGCGATGCCCCGATGACAGGGCGGGAACCAGGCCGGTGGCAACTCCCGCGAGGAGCGATACGACCGCGGTAAACGAGAAGACGCGCCAGTCGATGTGGACACCAACGTCCAGTCGAGGAATGTCAGCAGGATTCATGGACACGAGGGCGTGCAGGCCGACGATCCCGACGAGCAACCCCAGCAGACCGCCGATCATCGAGAGGAGCGTGCTTTCCGTGAGCAACTGCAGGATGAGACGACCTTGACGTCGCACCCAACGCCGTCCGAATCGCGATCTCGTGCTGGCGACCCGTGGCCCGCGCCAGAGCAGATTCGCCACGTTGGCGCACGCGATGAGGAGCACGCATCCGACAGCCGCCAGCAGCAACCACAGCGTTCGACGAATGTCGCCGACCATGCGCGCGTGCAAGAATTCCGCCCCAAAGCCGTCGGCTGGTCCCATGTCGGTGGGATATCTCGCGCGAAGTTCTCGGCCACGTGGCGGAGGTCTGCGTTCGCGGCCGCCAGAGTGAGTCCAGCTTTGAGGCGACCCGCGACCGTCAAGTAGTGACCGTGCATGGTGCTGGCTGGATCCAGCTGCAGAGGCAACCAATCTGGAGGGTCACAGACTGGACCCGGGTCAAATGAATCACCGATACTTCGTGCCGTGCGTGACGGACGCGTCGGCGCACGGTCGTCGCCTGGCCGAACGACACGTCCTGGCAAAACGCCGTGATCCCCAGCGGCTGATCGTCGGCCGAGCACGAGCCTGCGGAGCACGACGGGTCATGCCCGGTGAGAGCGCGAGAAATCGATGCCTGAACTGCGCAGCGAGCGTTCAGGTTCCTCGTCGTTGACTGGTACCCGCTGCGGAGAGGCGACCATGGTGATGAGCCCTGAGCGCACCGCATTGACCAGTAGGACCCGAGGCTCAGCGTCAGGATGACGACCGCCGTGCTGCCGGGATGTCGGCGCATCGTGCGCCCAGCGTGCCGAACGTCAAAGACGCGGTCTTGGATCCATCGCGGATAGCACACGTCTCGGGCCTGATCCTGGGCGAGCGCGACACTCCCGAGCGCGCGGCGCGCGTCCCGCGCGGCGTCGGCTCGTGCATGACCGCCCAAGGTCAACTCACGCTCTTTCATCGCCCGATGAAAGTCGAGCTCTTCCGCTAGGTCGGCCTCGGCTTGCCGATGTCTAACAAGATGCCAGAGGCGACGAAGGAAGGCTCGCATGACGTTCTATGTGGCGTTCAGGACCTTCCGAATCGCGAGTACGATCTGATCGAACTCGTGACGCTCGACCTGGAGTTGCTTGCGACCGGCCGATGTGAACGTGTAGAACCGTGCACGGCGGATGTTGTCTGACGCGCCCCACTCCGCCTTGACCCAACCGCGCAAGAGCAGTCGCTGCAGCGCCGGGTAGAGCGAACTCTCCGCAACGGCGAGGACGTCATCAGACGCCACCGTGAGGTGCTGGGCGATTCCGTAGCCATGCATCGCGCCGCGCACGAGGGTCCGCAGAATCAGCAGGTCCAGCGCGACGTGTACGCAGGTCGAGCGGCTCTCGTCGAATCGATAGTCGACGGGAGCATCGACCATCAGTGCTCGTTTGTCAAGGGCAGCACGTACCGGCGGACTTAA
This sequence comes from uncultured Acidobacteriota bacterium, assembly GCA_963712905.1. Classification (GTDB taxonomy): domain Bacteria; phylum Acidobacteriota; class Vicinamibacteria; order Vicinamibacterales; family CAVVIG01; genus CAVQJU01. The sequence goes on from CAVQJU010000013.1 coordinate 17,829, forward strand.
GACTCTCCGAACCAACGACCGCACCCTGCAACGGACTCGCGCCAAGACCAAGTCGCATCGTCGTGTCGTTCGGACCGGCTGGGATCTAGTTGCGCTCGGTGATGTGATAGGTCACGAGCTTGCCGATGACGCCGTTCGAAAACTGGAAGTCGCGAATCTCAATCGACAGGTCGGCGAGGGGGAGGTTGTTCCACAACCGCTGAAAGTCCTCGAGGATCACGTGTTCAGCAGCGGAGTCGTAGGGCGTCCAGAGCCCTTGCGACGGACGGCTTGGCTTCAAGTGGATCTCACGGAGATACGTCTCAGGCTGGAGGCGCGGTCGCCCTCCTTGACGTTCAAAGCAAGGGGAGATCAAGTAGACGACCGGTCCGGATGTTGGCGGAGGTAAAGCGCCAGGCCGTAGGATAGCGGCGCCACAAATTGAGAGGGCTGTTACCGGCTGACCTTGGGTGCTTGAGGTCACGGTCCGCAGCGCCTGCGCCCGAGGATAGGCAGTCGCGAGAGTCGTCAGCGCCAGGCACAACAGACCAAGATGACGGACCACTGTCCTCGCCATTGCGCCTTCCCTTCTCTTGGTCACCCTACCTTAGCTTTTGGACGTTCTCCGCTTACGATAGGCCTTAGGGCGTTCCAGCCGACTGGTGAAGCAAGGGCGGAAGTTACCGTTCCAATTTCGTTCCTGGACCCCGCCTTTTGACCGGATCGTGCGGTTTGAGAGCAACGAAAATAGGCCAAGTCTTTTAGAATCAACACTTCGAGAACATCGAATCCCTCTCCCTCCGCCATCCGCCTGCGCTGCCGCGCGGGCCGTAAACGTAAAGAGGAGCAGCGATCGATGAACAAGACTTATCTGGCGGCGGCCATGGCGGTGTGCACCATCGGGGCGGTGTCGACGGTCCTTGCCCAACGCCCGGCAACCAACATGAGCTTTTTCGTGACGAGCTCGAACCCGAAGGGCGGAAACCTGGGTGGCCTCTCCGGCGGCGATGCCGTCTGCCAGTCGCTGGCGCAGGCCGCAGGCGCGGGCGGCAAGACCTGGCACGCCTACCTGAGCTCGAGCACGGTCGATGCGAAGACGCGGATCGGCAACGGGCCTTGGTACAACTTCAAAGGCGAGCTCATTGCGAGCAACGTGGCCGACCTCCACAGCGCGAACAACAAGATCACGGCGGCCACGGCGCTGACCGAAAAGGGTGCGGCCCCGAACTACCTGGCGGGCAATCCGCCGCAGCCGGTCGCGCAGCCGTTGCAGCACGACATCCTCACCGGCACGAACGAGGACGGCACGAAGAACGCGGACACCTGCCGGGACTGGACGGTGGGCAATGCCGACGCGAAGGCGATGCTCGGCCATGCCGACCGCCTGGGCCGCAACCCGGGCGTCAACTCCTGGAACCAGATTCACCCATCGCAAGGCTGCGGCCTGGAGCAGCTCGCCCCGACGGGCGGGGCGGGTCTGCTGTACTGCTTCGCGACCAACTGAGCCCGATCCGGTATCTCGAGTCCCATTGACGCAAGTCGCCGGCGTTACGACGGCGGGGTGATGGTCGTCTGCACGACGTCGTGGAACTTGTTTTCGAGCACTCCGTTGTTGTCGTCGTCGACAATCATGAACCAGTAGTACGACCCGGTCGGCAGGACAGAGGTGTCCGGTATGGATATGAGTTTCGTAAGCGGGAAGCTGGGCAGGGCGCCGGTAAACACGATCGTCGGAGTCGGAGAGTTCGCAAAGTTCCCTGACTGATTGAGCCAGAACACGTATGGAGCGAATGGAGTGATCACGCCGATATACACCTGGGCGGGATTGACGACCCCTGACGCGCCGGCGTCGAAGCCAATTTTCACCTCCAATGGCTCGCCCGAGGAAAGAACCACCTGATCGTCCACGCCGTTCGCCGTGACGCGAACGACAGGCCCTGCGGTCGCGTCGAAGTGGACAAACGTGTAGCCGTTTGCGGTATGGAGAATCACGAAGTCCTCGAACCCGGACAGATGGGACAGCGGGAGCGCGTCGCTCGAAAGCAGGAGTGGCTCGTCGGGGGGAACGAGGAAAGCAGACAGAAAGTCGACTTCCACGGAGTCGATCGGCGCTCCGCCGAGCAGGCTCGCCGATGAAATGGGCCCGCCGAAGAAGAAGACCTGATCCGACCACACCCCGCCTCCGACGTCCACGACATTGTCGAAGGTCTGCGCGTGGCCGGCTGCGCCAGCGGAGGCGGAAACGCCACGGCCAGGAAAGGACACGGAAAGCGAGAGCACGGCGTTAAGGAAGAACCCCCGCGAGGTGTCGCCGTTTGAATCGGCGACGCCCGGGTTGAGCGTGTACGAGAGGGTCAGGCTGTCGCCCGCGGAAAACGCCGCGGCGTCAACGCCGTTGGCAGACGTGACAGACGCGCTGTACGAGACCGTTGTCTGTGCGAACGCGCTGGTTACCGGGGTCGCGACGACGACAGCTAGAATGACGAGCAGTCTCTTCATCGTCTCCTCCATTAGCTGGCACGACGCCTTGGATAAAGCTGGGGTCGAAATGCGGGCGATTCTACAAGCGCGCAGAATCGCGCGCAACGATTCGGTGGGAGAAAGCGGAAGTCTTCCTCTGGGGCGACATCCTCTTCACGGCACCCGGCACGTGAAACTCGCGGCGTCGTCGACGTTTCCCCGTCCGTCGTAGCGGGCCTCCTGCGGATACGGACACAACGGCCGCGTGCGATCCACGCGTCCATCGCGGCTGTGGCTCGCGACGATGCGATCGGGGGCCCTGCCGTTCTCGACCCAATTCTCGAGCGTCGAGACCATGTCGAACGTATTCGGACCCTCGCCGCCGCGGCAGTGGCCCATGCCCGGCACCATGAACAGCCGGTACCAGTCCGCGGTCTTCGACGGACCGCCCATCGTGTCCTGCACGCTCTCGTAGTACGCGACGCTCGCTCGAGACGGAATCGTCGCATCGGCCCAGCCGTGGTAGGTCAGCAGCTTGCCCCCGTGGTAGACGAACGGCCGCAGGTTCGGGTCGCTGGCGTTGATGATGCCGCCGTAGGCGTTCTCGGCGCGGATAGGGTCAACTGTCGCATCGAACGTCCGCCAGTCCCAGTTCGGATTCTCGTACACGATGTACTTGAACTGATCGATGCCGTCCCTGTTCGGTTCGGGCCCCCCGGTCAGCCCGCCCCAGCCCAGTTCCGCCCCGGGCTCGAGCCCGTAAAAGACCTCAGAGCCGGTGCGCGGGTTGGGCGCGAGGATCTTTGAAGCCGTGCTCACCTGCGAGGCTGTGAGACAGTCGGGTCCATCTGCGCCCTTGCACTGCAACACCTTCGGATCGAAACGGCACCGCACAGGGTTCTCGAGCAAGCCGTCCTTCAACCCGTCGAGCGCGTCGCACGCGTCGAGTACGGCCTTGTGGATCATCGGGTATTTGCTGCCGGGGATCGCATTCGCGGGGTCCCTGAGCGCGTTCTGCCCGACCCAGACGACGCCGGACAGCGTGCGCGTCCCGATGTGCGGAGCTGCGCCGGCGATGATGCCGTTGTAATCGCTGGGGAAGCGCTGTGCTTCCTGAAGCGCCTGCCGTCCTCCAGTCGAACAGCCGTTGAAATAGGAAAAGCGCGCGGCCCTGCCGTAGTAAGCGTCCACGATCGACTTCGCCGCCAGCGTCATCTCGTGGATCGAGCGGTAGCCGAAGTCGATCAGCTTTTCGGGATGGCCCAGCGCAAAGCCGGCCCCGACGGTGGAATGGCCGGTGTCGGTGGAGCTCGTCGCGTAGCCGCGGCGGAGCGCATCGGCCATCGCCGCGTAGCTGATCGACCCGGCGAACCCACCATTGCCCACGCCCTGGAACTTGCCGTTCCAGCCCCCACCGACGCCTCCGGGCGCGGCTTGCCCGCCGAAGCCTTCGGCGGAGGCGGGAAGCCAGACTTCGATCTTGACGTCCGAATCCGACGAAGGCGCAAGCGTGGCCGCGACGCGACAGAATGCCGGCAGATCGCCGTAATTCGCAGCGCCGCCCCGGCCCGCTGCAGGGAGCGTGAAGGCGCCGGGCGCGATCATCTGCGCGCGCGTCACGGTGACGCCGGCCAGCCGCGAAGACAAAGACGTGAGGCGTTCGCAGGGCATCGGGGCCGTCGCTGTCGGTCCGGCGGGCGACTGCATCGCCCAGGCAGACAGCACGGCGCCGGCCACCAGCGCGATTTCAAGGCTCCTCATACGGCGTGCCCCCCTGTGACGAGCCGAGTATAACGTCGCTGCCAACGCCAGAAAGATCGAACGCTTCAGGGACCGCGTGGGTAGGATGTCTGGTACTGACGGTTGCCAGGAGGGACTATGAGGATCTGTGTTTTCACGCTGGCCGTGCTGCTGGCGATGCCGGTTGCCCGCGCGCAGCAAAGCGTGCCCGAGCTGGCCTTCGATTCTGTCCCCGATTTTTTCAAGCTGCCGGCCGGCGCCAACTTCGGCGAGGTGTCGGGCGTGGCCGTCAACTCGAAAGGCCACGTCTTCGTCTTCACGCGCTCGAATAGCGCGCACGGTCCCGCCTACGCGCCGTCAGCGGCCCTGCTGCTCGAGTTCGGACCGAAGGGCGAGTTCATCCGCGAGGTGGGCAAAGATCTCTACGGCTGGTCATTCGCCCACACCGTCCGCGTAGACAAAGACGACAACATCTGGGCCGTGGACAAAGGCTCGGACATGGTGATCAAGTTCAACCAGGCCGGGCGCGTCACGCAGGTGTACGGCCGCCGCAAGGAATCGGCCGACGATGAGAGCAAGCCGTGGGAGCACCCGAACCCGCCGCTGCCCGCGATCGACGGACTATTTCGCCAGCCGACCGACGTCGCGTGGGACTCGGCGGGTAACATCTACATCAGCGACGGCTACGTCAACTCGCGGATCGCCAAGTACGATCGCAACGGCGACTGGGTCAAGTCGTGGGGCGAGCGCGGCACCCGGCAAGGCCAGTTCAACCTCCCGCACGCCATCGTCATCGACCGCAACGACAACGTGTATGTCGGCGATCGCTCGAACCGGCGGATTCAGGTGTTCGACACGGAAGGCCGGTTCCTGCGGATGTTCACCATCGACGTTCCGCCGCCGCCGGGCACGCGTCCCGTCAACGGCAACATGCCGACCGGTGAGCGTCTGGCCGCGACGATCGGCGCGCCCAATTCGATCTGCATCACGCCGGGACCGAACCAGGTGCTGTTTGTCGGCGAGAGCACGTTTCCCGGCCGTCTCTTCAAAGTGGCGCTGGATGGGCGCGTGCTCGGCGTGATCGGCAAGTCGGGCCGCCAGCTCAAGCAGTTCTCCGGCGTGCACCAGCTGGCGTGTCCGTCGGAAAACGAGGTGTACGCGGCCGAGACCTCGAACTGGCGGGTGCAGAAGCTGATTCTGCATCCCGACAAGCCGGCGTCTACGGCTCCTGCGACACGCTGAACGTCTTCCCCTCGATGGTGATCGCGCCGGTCCGGAACACTCCCGTCGTGTTCTTTACGGCCTGGACGGCCACGGTACGGAGGACGACGATCATGTCGAACACGCAGGCGAAATGCGAGCTCAGCCGGAGTGGGTTGTAGAATTCGGATCTAATGACGATCAATCGACGTTTCGGTGCGACCGATCTCCACGTGTTTCCACTGTGCCTCGGCGGCAACGTGTTCGGCTGGACGGCTGACGAGCGCCAGTCGTTCGAAGTCCTCGACGCCTACCGGGCAGCAGGCGGCAACTTCGTCGACACGGCCGACGCCTACTCGGCGTGGGTGCCCGGCCACACAGGCGGCGAGTCTGAAACGATCATCGGCCGCTGGATGAAGGCGCGAGGCAGCCGTACGTCGATGATCGTCGCGACCAAGGTCGGCCGGCTGGCGTCGACGCAGGGCCTGTCCGCGAAAACGATACGCGCCGGTGCCGAGGCATCGCTGCGGCGGCTCGACACCGGGCACATCGACCTGTACTTCGCGCACGCCGACGATCCGGGCACGCCGCTCGAAGAAACGCTGCGCGCGTTCGACGCGCTGGTGCGCGAGGGAAAGGTCCGGTACATCGCCGCCTCGAACTACACCGCCCCGCGTCTCGCCGAGGCGCTGGCCGTGTCGCGGCGCGAGGGGCTGGCGCCTTACGTCGCCGTCCAGCCTCACCACAACCTCGCCCATCGGCAGGATTACGAGGGCGCACTTCGCGATCTCTGTCAGCGGGAACATCTCGTCTGCGTGCCGTACTTCGCCCTGGCGAGCGGATTCCTCACCGGGAAGTACCGGGCCGGCACCACGGTGGACAGCCCGCGCGCGCCGTGGGTGAAGAACTACCTGGACGATCGCGGCCAGCGGTTGCTGCAGGCGCTCGACGAGATCGCCCTGGCGCATCACACGACGGTTGCGGCCGTCGCGCTCGCCTGGCTCCTCGCCGACGCGACGATTGCCGCGCCGATCGCCAGCGCGCGGACGAAGGAGCAGCTCGCCGACCTGGTGCCGTCCGTGGACCTGCGCCTGGCGGCCGGCGAGATCGCGCGGCTGGCGGCGATCGGATCCTAGCGGCGGCAGCGTGGCCTGAAACTTAAGAGAGGATGTGGGAGTGAAGAAGATCGGATTTCTATCGTTCGGACACTGGACTCCGTCCCCGCAGTCGGAGGTGCGGACGGCTGCGGACGCGCTGATCCAGTCGATCGAGCTGGCCGTGGCCGCCGAGGAGCTCGGCGCCGACGGCGCCTACTTCCGCGTGCACCATTTCGCCCGCCAGCTCGGCTCGCCATTCCCGCTCCTCGCGGCCGTCGGCGCGCGCACCAGCAAGATCGAGATTGGCACGGCGGTCATCGACATGCGCTACGAGAACCCGCTGTACATGGTCGAGGACGCCGGGGCGGCGGACCTCATCGCGGGCGGCCGGCTCCAGCTGGGTATCAGTCGAGGGTCGCCGGAGCAGGTGATCGACGGCTGGCGCCATTTCGGCTACGTCCCCCCGGACGGCGAGACCGCTGCCGACATGGCCCGCCACCACGCCGAGGTCTTCCTCGAGGTGCTCAAGGGCCAGGGGTTTGCCAAGCCGAACCCGCGGCCGATGTTCCCCAATCCGCCAGGGCTGCTGCGCCTCGAGCCGCATTCGGAAGGCCTGCGCGACCGGATCTGGTGGGGCTCCAGCTCGAACGCCACTTCCAAGTGGGCCGCGAAACTGGGGATGAATCTCCAGAGCTCGACGCTCAAGGACGACGAGAGCGGCGAGCCGCTGCACGTTCAGCAGCGCAAGCAGATCGACGCCTACCGGGAGGCATGGAAAGAGGCGGGGCATCAGCGGGAGCCGCGCGTCTCGGTGAGCCGCAGCATCTTCGCGCTCGTCGACGATCGCGACCGCGCCTACTTCGGACGCGACGCCCGGGACCAGGACCAGGTCGGCTACATCGACGCGAATACCCGTGCGATATTCGGCCGCTCGTACGCCGGAGAGCCCGACGCGCTCGTCAAGCAACTGGCCGCGGACGAGGCCATTGCCGCAGCCGATACCTTGCTCCTGACCGTGCCGAATCAGCTGGGCGTGGAGTACAACGCCCACGCCATCAACAGCATCCTCAAGTTTGTCGCGCCCGGGCTGGGCTGGCGCTGACGGATGGTCACCATGAAAACCTGAAGATGGTGCCCGACGACCGGCGCGGGTCGGGCTGCTGGGAATTGACCTCTTTGTAGCTGTCGGGCACGCTCGCCCAGTCGCTGTAGATGTTGCCGCCGACATAGAACCCCGGCTTGCTTGACGTCTGGGCCGGCGCGGCCGGTTTCGGATCCGCGAAGATCGAGTAGACGTGCTCGGGCTCCGACGGACCGGGCCGATCGTTCAACGGGACGTATTCCGCCACGCCATCGCCGTTGATGTCCGCCCGAATCCAGTCGACGTGCAGGAGGCGATGGTACGTGCGATCGGCGATCATCCCGGTGATCTGCGCGTTGAAGCGCGCGATGATCGTCGCGGCATCCGCGCGCGATCGCCTCACCGCAAAATACAGCTCGCGCGTAACCAGCGCCGTCGCGCCGATCTGCAGCCTGCTTCCAGACTCCTTCGGGTAGTTGCTGATGATGTACTGCACGACCAGTTCGTCCATGAGCGTGTAGTCCACGCCGCCGTTGAGCAACCGTGTCAGGCTGTCTTCCTCGCTGCGCGAACGCACGAAGGCCGGCCCGGCCGCGTCAACCGTGTCGCCGTACGAATAGCCTTCGACAATCGCCACCCGCTTGCCTTTGAGATCGGACAGCGCCTTCGCCGACACATCGCTGCCTCGTCGTCCAACCAGCACGAGTCGATTCTCGAGATAGGGCTGGGAGAAGAGCAGCACACGCTCCCGTTCGGGGTCCTTCCACACGGCCGCGCTGCCGTCGAACGCGCCGGTGAGAAGCGACGGCGTGAATTGCGCGGCGCTGACGATCGTCGTCTTCGCGCTGAGGCCGATCCGGCCGAGGGCGGCCTCGACCAGGTCGAGCGCGAACCTGGGTTGTCCTGCGACGTTAGTGAACGGGGGCCAGGCCGTCGAGACGAGAGCCAGTGGTGCGGGTGCCGTCTGGGCCGAGACCACGATTGAAAGCGCGCCGAGCAGCAGAAGAAGACTGGCCCGGATCGGGTAAGAACGCATGAGATGGCTGCCTCCGGTTCATTCAAGACTACCCGAAGGGAGTGTCAGATCGACCGCCATCGTTGTGTTCATATTCCTGACAATCCGTCGCGTCATGAGGAACAACACGGTCCAGAGCGCCGCGCCAGATCCGGCGAGACCCAGTCCGATTGCTGCCACGAGCGTCATCAAGAGCACCATTGGCTTCTCCCGGCCCTTCCGGACTGCAAGAGCGCTACCGTATCGCGCGATGGCCAATCGGTACGAACAGTGCAAGACCCGCACGCGTGCGGAGTGGCTGCGCCATATACCGGGTCGTGTTGGCGTTGACCGCCGTGGCCTTCGCGCTGCCTCTCGGCGCGACGATTCCGGAAACCGCCGATCACTGCATTCGCCGATTCCTCGAACAGGACGATGCGCAGCATCCGTATCGGGCGACGCGGCGGCTCGAAGCCGAGAACGGAAACCGCCGGGCCTGGCTCGAAGCGGCCACCGCGTACTCGCCTTCGAGTGGATTCAGTTATGACGTCACCGGCGAAGGCGGGTCGGACTTGATCCGCACGAAGGTCCTCCGGGCGGTGCTGGACGAAGAGCGAGACGTCATCTCGCGGGGCGAGGCCGCCCGCTCGTCGCTGGCGCGTGCGAACTATACGTTCCAGGCGGCCGGCATCGACGATGAGGGTCTCGCGAACGTCCTCCTGTCGCCGCGCCGCAAGGAGCGCGTGCTCGTCTCGGGCAGGATATTTCTGCAGCCGGACGACGGCAGCCTCGTGCGGCTGCGCGGACAGCTGGCCAGGAACCCGTCGTTCTGGATCAAGGACGTCGAGATCCAGCGGTCGTACGAACGCATCAGCGGCGTGGTCGTGCCTGTGCTGCTGACAGCAAGTGCCCAGGTCCGCGTCTTCGGCCCCGCGTCGCTGCGGATGACCTACACCTATACAGAGATCGACGGTCATCCCGTTTCCCTGGCGCCCTCCGAAAGCAACTGATCCCGACCGGTTCTCGCCCCGCTATGGCGCAAGAGGCACGAGGTTGGTGATTGCCGACTGGTTGGCTCCGATCGCCGTGCCGTCAGTCGCGGCGTTCACGTACAGGCTCGCCGCCGTCAGTCGATAGTTTCCCCCGGCCACGTCCACGAACCCGACCGCAGTCACACTCGCGGGGTAGAAGTTGTCCACCGGGTAGGTCGAGGCGTTCCCGCCCGTGAAGACGTTGCGGTGGACGAGCGCACCAGGGTAGTACCTCGCGAGCGTGGCGTTGCCCGAAGCCGTGCCGCTGCCTTTGATCCCGTAGATGTTGTCGGGGATGATGTTGTTGGTCAGCGTCAGACGGAGCACGGCCTCGTCATCCGCCCAGATGGCCGACGTTCCGTCCGTGAAGACGGTGTTGTGGTCCACGACGAGGCCGTCGCCGCCGTTCGTGAGCAGGAACGTGCCGGCGCCTCCCCAGTTCGCGCGGCTGACGTCGAGGAAGAGATTGTTGCGGATCGTGATGGAGTTGGTTCCGCGGCTGCTGTTCGGGCTGTCGTGCCCGAGCACGTTGAACCCCCCCGCCACGTGGCGAACGATGTTGTTCGTGAACTGCACGTCTGTGCGGGTTGCGCGACGGCGGGACCGTCAGTAAGCTCGTCCGCGATGCCGCATCTTCGCTTGTACGTCCCGGAGGAATGGCTGCGCGAGGACTTCCAGGCCAGCACGGGCTTCGACGCCAGGCGCCTGCTGGACCACCTCGTGCGGGTGGTCGCGAACCTGCGCATGGAGAATCCAGCTCCGGACGCGGCGCAGCAGGAGGTGCCGATGATCAATCTGAGCAACCTCAAGCACGCGATCGTGCCGCTGACTCACGCGCACGTCGGCGGCGATCCGGGCCAGCGGTTCCTCCACGTGACGCTCGCGGCCGGGAACGACACGCCGGGGCGGACGGCGAGCGTCCGGGTCCGGGCGGCCGCCGTGCTCGGAGACGAGGTCGACCGGTTTGTCGGCGATCTTCCGGGGCTGGCGTCGGTTACGGTCCACGTGCAGGACATCGACCGCGATCGAGGCTATTCCACCACCGCGGAGCGGAAGAAGCGGAAGCGGATTGATTCCTGAGCCGGAGAGCGTTGATGAGACTGCCAGGACACCGGGCCTTCCTCTTGTTCGGCGCGTGTGCGTTGCCCGCCTGCAAAGCGCCGCCGCCTCCTTCTCTCGCGGCCGTCGACCAGTCGACCCAGGCGGCGCTGGTTTCCAGTGTCACGCCGGGCGCTGTCGTCGAGTTGTGGCAAGGCAGTCCCAATGCTCGCATGTTGATCGCGACGTCGGCTGTGGCCGGACCAGGCTCGACGCAGATTCGCCTGCGGCTCCGCGAACGGCTCTCACCCGGGCAGATCGTGCAGGCGCGGCAGACGCTCCACTTCCGCAGGAGCGGATTCAGCAACTCCGTTACCGTCGAAAACAACTACGTCACGAACCGATACGACAACGAGCGATCGGGCTGGAACCCGAACGAATTCACGCTGAGCGTGGGCCGCGTCCGGAACGGCTTCGGGAAGATCTGCGAACATGCCGTCGATGCGCCGATCCGTGCGCAGCCGCTGTACGTGCAGGACGTCGACATTCCCGGCAGAGGCAGACACAACGTCGTGTTCGTCGTGACGGATGCATCCGACAGCGTGCCGGCGAAAGGAGATCAGGTCTGGGCCTTCGATGCGGACACCTGTGCGCCGTTGTGGACGGGCGCATCCGGAAGCGCAGGCCCTCGTGAGCTGCTGGCATCCGGGGAGACGATTCCTCACGTCACCTGTCTCAGCGGCCCGCACGGCGTGTGGTCGACGCCGGCGATCGATCGCACGACGAACACTCTGTATGTCGTGGCCGCGATTCAGAACGGCGCCGGGTCTTTCTTTCGTCTGCATGCCCTCGATATCGCCACCGGCCAGGACCGAAGCGCGCCGAGCGTCATGGACGGGACGACCGTCCAATTCACTCATCGAGCCGTCACCGCAAGCTTCAACCCCTCGGCGCAGAACAACCGGCCCGGTCTGCTGTGGGACAGAGGCGTGCTCTACGTCGCGTTCGGTTCCTCGTGCGATATCGGCGCCTACCATGGATGGATCGTCGCCTTTGACGCGGACCTCCCGGGAAGCCCCACATTTCTCCGGCAGGTCGGCGTCTTCAACACCTCGCCGGAAGAGACCAGTCAGAATTGCAATCCGTCCGGGGGCCCTCCGCCCTGCATGGCTGGAATCTGGCAGTCTGGCCTGGGACTGGCGGCGGACGGCGATGACACGGTGTATGCCATCACCGGAAACGGGAACTTCGATCCCGACCCGGGCAAGGGCAGCTACGGCAACACGGTGTTGAGGCTTCGACTCCCGCCGCCGGGCTCGACCGGCAAACAGATGCAGATCGTCAGCTTCTTCACGCCCTTCGATTGGCGCACGACCTACGAACAGAACGATCAGGATTTCGGGTCCGGTGGCCCGGTCCTGTTCACCAGCGGCTCGAGAAAATTGCTGCTGGCCCAGGGAAAACCGACGAGGGCCTACGTGATCGATCGAGACTGCACGAACTGTGACGGCAATCCGAATCGGTGCGTGCCCGTCACTGGCCAGGCGTGCGCTTCCGACGATCCCAATGTGCCGGGGGTGGCGAAGTCACCGGTCGTTCAGTCGCTGGGTCCGACGAGCGGAATTTCTAACGGTATGGTCGCCGGTCCGGCGTATCACACCGGCCCGCAGGGGCAACGGATCTACTACGGATTCAACTACACGCCGATGGCCGCATTCGGATTCCAGGCGAATCCCCCGCAACTCGTCGTTCCTCCGGAACTGACTCCCGACAGCGCACCGTTGACGTCGCCGATTCCCACGGTCTCCTCTCGCGGCAGTGTCCCTGGCAGCGCGATTCTCTGGGCGGTATTTCACCCGGCCGCCACGCAGCCGCTTCGCCTGCACGCTTACGATGCCGACGATCTGCGAGCCAATCTGTTCAGTGCTTCGACGCCGGCGTCGCTCGAAGTCGGCGGGTGGGTGCCGCTCATGAGTCACGCCGGCAACTCGTTCCAGGTGCCGACCGTGATCCACGGCAAGGTCTACGCCGGCGCAGAGGATCGCTTCGTCGCGTTCGGTCCGCAAAACCGTCCGCTCTGTTCGCGGGTGGTCGACTGCGGCGGCGCGGTGACCTTCTACTGCAGCAAGGACCCCGAGGCTGGCGTGTTCCAGCTGGAGCGGCTTCAGAGCGGCGTGTGGAAGAAAGCACCCGGTTTTGGAACGGAGGATCTCCAGCGGTTCGCGTACTTCTGGGACTATCCAGGCGGCGATGGAGGAACCTACCGCGTCTGTTCGGTGACGAACCCGGACGCGTGCACGCCGGCCCTCGTGGCGAACCTCGATCGCTTCCCGTGCGGTATCGGCACCGACGATTGCGGAAGGCCGGGGACGCCGCCGTGTTTCCTGAATCGAAGGTTGCCGGAGAGCGCTAGTCGCAGTGCGGCGAGACGACGCGCAGCGCGCTGAGCTTCAGCGAGCCGCTGCTCAGCACTCCGGTCGCGGCGACGCGTTTGCCAACCTGCGCCTGCGCCGCGTGCGCGTCGGGCAGATCCACCAGCGCAATGGACGACGAGTGCTTCTTCAGGAAGCCCGTGCGCCAGCTGCGCGACTTGGGTGCCTGGACGCCCTCCGTGTCGGTCAGGCGGAACTCCGCTTCGTCGACGCTCATTTCGAGACAGCCGGTGATCGTCACCGGCGACGGACCGGCAATGGCCGCAGGAGCCGCCGCCGCGCTTCGCGCCGGCTCGGGCGCCGCGTGCGTCGGGGCAGCGGCCACCATGCCTGTCGCCTTCGCGGATTCCACGGGGCGATTCGCCTGCGGCTTCGGCGCGATTGTCTTTGCCGCCGGCTTGCGGACGGGTGCGGTCGAGACGGCGGTAATCGATGTGCTGACAGAAGCCTGAGGCGCCGGTGCTGGCGGAAGCGGCTGCGCGGTTGCAGCGGCCGGGGCCGGCTCGTTCAGCAGCTGCAGCGGCGCTGCGTGGTCTGCCGCCGGCGCCGGCGGATTGCCGGGGAGCGCCAGCCCCACCACCACGAAGGACGTGGCAATGCCGAGGACCATCAGCTTCAGACGTTTCGATCGCTGTTGACGCAGTTTAGGTCGTGCGGCCCGAGACGGTTCCGCGGGAGAAGGCGCCGGCGATGTTGATGAATGGCTGCTGTCCACGGTCCGCCTCCCTTGCTGTCGTTTCGCTGGTGTCTTGCTTCGCGCGCGCTTCGACACCTCAAGATGGGAAGGCAATTCACATACCCGTCGTTTTTGCGCAGGAGGGTCCGTAAAGGCAACCGTCCACTTACAGGACGGTCAGTCGACTTTCAACTACGGAGGATCTATCTCGCGCCGAGCTCGGTTCGAAGACCCTGCAGGCGGCCGATGGCGTTCTGCATCGACGCCACCACAGCCCTCGTCGCGGCGGTGTCGTCGTCCAGTTCCGTCACGGCCTTGTGCATCACGGACAGCGTCATCTCCACTTCAGTCACGACGATGTCTGTCGGCCGCTGAGCCATCGTTTCGACCAGGTTGAGGCATGCCTCGAAGACCTTTTCAGCCTGTGAGTTCGAAGTCGAAGCACGCGCCGACGCGCGCAGCCCCACCATCAGGAAATCGCGTGTCGAACTGAGCTGGCTTTTGACACTCATGCTTGTCAGGACCGCAATGCCCATGCCAACGATGAAATGTCGCTCAACATTCAGTGGTGCAAGAACTTACTGAAAATGACGTGGTGCGGATTTAACCGAACCTGACATTCTTTGACACCTCCATGGTGACGGTTCACGACAGCACCCGGCCATCACGGAGATACAGAAATCGCTTGACGCCCGAATTGCCCACGTAGTGTTCTACCGTGCCCTGACGCCAAGGAGCTTCCGATGCGATGTGCCATTCGTGCCCTTCTGTCCTGCTGCTTCCTGGCCGGAGCGGCCGCTGCATCCGCCGACGATGTCGTCGTGCTCGATTGCGGCCAGAAGTCTCTCGCCGACGCCGTCAGGGACGCCCGCGACGACCGCCGCACGGTGATTCTTTTTACGGGCACTTGTGCGGGTCCGATCACGATCAGAACCGACGGGCTGACGATCGTCGGTGTGAGCCCGGCCATCATCGACGGCGGCGGCAGTGACGCCGTCACGGTCAACGGCGCCAGCCGCGTGTCGCTGGCCTACCTGGAAGTCCGCAACGGCGTGAATGGCATTCGCGCGGTCAACGGCGCCCACCTCACCCTGGCGGGCGTCACTGCACACGATAACGTCGCCTCCGGTATCGTCATCCAGGCGGCGTCGAGCGCGGCTTTGTTCAATGTCGGCGCCAACGACAACAGCGCCCATGGCCTTGACGTCGGCAACGGCGCTGCCGCGACGATCGGGGGCAGCCTCACGGCCACCGGCAACGGTGTCGCCGGACTGAACGTCAACGGGAGCACTGTCACGTTCTCGCAGGCGACCGTGGTGGCCAATGGCAATTCAGTTGGGATTCAGGTCGCCGCTGGCGCCAGCGCGTTCGTCAGCGACCCGGCCACGGTCATCAATGCTGACAACAATCTCGCCGCGGGTCTGACGATCGCGGGCGCCCACATGCTTGTTTCGGGCGGCACCATCAACATCTCTGGCAATCCTGTCAACGGCGTGGCGGTGAAATCGAACGGCGGCCTCGACCTGGATGCTGCGGCAACGCTCAACAGCGCCGGCAACGGAGACGGCGTCCTGGTGCAGGAAGGATCCGTGGTGTCGGTGTTCAACACCCCGCAACTTTCCGGAGTCATGGGATTCAGCACGCTCAACGTCCACAACAACACGGGCAATGGCGTCAGGGTGCTGACCGGGTCTACGCTTGCGCTCACGAATCAGGGCAGGGTCGTGAGCACACAAAACAGCCGGACAGGACTCGCCGCCGACAATGGCGTCGGCATCACGCTCGTGAATTCCACGCTCACCGGAAACAGCGTGAGGGATCTTCAAATGACGTTCGGCGCCCGCGCCGATTTGCAGACGCTGGTGTTCGGCACCTATACGTGCGACGCGACCGTGCTGGTGCGGGGAACCAGCGGGATTATTTGCCCGCACTAGGCAGCGTCTACGACATCACCTTGAAGATCGCGAGCCGCTGATCCCGGATGGGATCGTTCACGACGGCGCTCTGCGTGTTGAAGACCATGGTCGGCCGATCGGCGCTGTTGTACGCCGTCCACGCCGGCAGCTTCGGCGTGCTGGGATTCCCGGTGCGCGCAAATGCAATCCAGGCGTCGCTGACCTTGTCGGCGAGCGTCATCGCCTCGGCGCCGCCGCCAGTCAGGCGCGTGGCTGCCTTGATATTGTCGAACGCGAACGGAATCTCGATCGTATGCGGCGACTTCAGCCGGCCGCCGTCGACGGGCGTTTCCCAGCGCCAGTAATAGAGGTAGACCGGCCCCCTGCGGAGCGCCGAGCGCCGATCCGCGATCGTCATCACCGGTCCGCTGTATCGGTAGTCACTGGCGATGAGGAAGTAGAGGTCGGACGGCGACGCGCCCGGATTAGCACGGGTGTACGCGTCGATGGTCGGGCCGGCGCCCGCGCCGATCAAATCGCCGATGCGCTTGCGCATGGCCGCGTCGGACAGCGAGAACAGCTCCGCCGCGGCGCTGGAGGTCAGCTCGGTGCGCGTCGAGCCGAGCATCAGGGGGACGTCCGGCGACACGGTTGCCGCCGCCGGGAAGAACGGATGCTGCGGCACGGCCTTGCCGTCGACCGTCGGCGAGAAGCCCTGCGTCATCTGATCGACGTTCATCCGGCGCATCGTCTCGAAGTACGCCGCCATCACCTTGTCGAGCGGCGCCAGCTGCAGGTCGCGCACCCGCGTCTTGTCGAGCCCCATCGTCTTCATCAGCTCGGCCGCGACGCGCGTCGCCTGATCGCGCTCGACGAGCTTCAGCGTCGCGCCGCTCTCGATGATGGCGCGATGAAACAGGCCTTTCGCCTCGGGCATCGCCAGCAGCGTCGCAACTTTCCGGCCGCCGCCCGACTGCCCGAACACGGTGACCGTGCCGGGATCGCCGCCGAAGCGGGTGATGTTGTCGCGCACCCATTCGAGCGCGCGAACGATGTCGAGCATGCCCACGTCGCCGGACGCCGAATACTCCGGGCCACCCGGCTCGCCGAGATACGTGAAGCCGAGCACGTTGAGCCTGTGGTTGATCGTCACGACGACGACGTCGCCGCGGCGCGCGAGGTTGAGGCCGGCGGTAATCGGCGACGACCCCGATCCCGACGAGAATCCGCCGCCATGGCACCACACCATCACCGGACGCTTCCGCCCGTCGTCGAGCGCCGGCGTCCAGACGTTGAGGACGAGGCAGTCTTCGCCTTCCTGGGGCAGCCCCGCGCCGGCGACGGCGAGATCCGACGCGTTACGCCGCGCTCCCGGTTCCGTCTGCGGCGCGCTCGGGCCGTACTCGAGCGCGTCGCGCACGCCGGTCCATTTCGGCACCGGCGCCGGCGGCATGAACCGGTTCGTGCCTGTCGTGTTCGCGCCGTACGGGACGCCCTTGAAGATCTTGATGCCCTCGACCTCGACGCCGCGGACCTTGCCGGCCGCCGTGTCGGCGACGACGAAGGTGTCCGCGGCCAGCGCGTGCCTGACGCCGAAAGCGGAGGCCGCGGTCAGGAGGGACGCGTGCTTCACGAAGTCGCGACGGGAGAGGTGGATCGTCATGGGCGCTCCTTCGGGTGGGATTCTACCCGAGGCATGGTCTGGGCGATCACCTGGCTTTGAACGCGGCGATCGCAGCGGCCCATTGGTCCGACGCGCCGAGCGTGACGGTGGCCGTGGCGGCGCCGGCCGTGGCCTGTACCCTGTCCTCCGCCACGATCTTCGCGTTGGGCAGTGCGGGTACGGCGCCTTCGATCGTGAAGCCGGTACCAACGGTGAGATTCGGCCCGTTTGCCGTGGAGATCGCGCCCAGCAGCAGGTCGCCGCCGGCCGCCGTAGTGAGAGCGCCGCTGTTGGGCGACGTGCCGGTCCCCGACGCCGAGGCCGTGCCGTCCAGTGCGTTCGACAAAGCGATGCCGGAGTATTCGATGACGACAAATCGCAACGTCGCCGAGACTGAGTTGGACACGGTGACAGTGTTTGTACCAGCCGCGATGTTCTCGGCGTAGTACACAGCCAGCGTGTTGTCCGCGTTGTTGTTGATACGTACGGCCTGTCGGTACGTGTTGCCGCGCGTATCACTGACTGTGAACGTCTGTCCCACAGGCGTGCCCACGCGAATCACCACCGCCAGGAAGTTCCCGGCCGAGTTGGCGGTAGCCAATGCGAGCGAGGCCGTCACGCCTGCGGCATCGACTCCGCTGCGCTGCACGAGCGAGATGGCGGTGGTGGCACCTGTGACCGTCCACGTGAACGTCCGGCTGCTGGAGAGCGAACCATCCGAGACCGTTGCCGTGACCGTGTAGGTGCCGGTGCTGCTGGAGAGCGTGCCGGAGACGAGCCCGGTTGAGCTGTTCACGTTCAACCCTGGTGGGAGCCCGCTCACGCTGTAAGTCAGGGCCGTCCCATCCGGATCCGTCGCGGCCAGCTGCAGCGAGACCGTCGTGGATCGCAGGCTGGTCTGATTGGCTGGAGCGGTCAGGACTGGTGGCGCGTTGACGTTGCTGACCGTCCAGGTGAAGCTGCGGCTTGCGCTGAGTGTCCCATCCGACACCGAGGCGGTGACGGTATAAGTCCCTGCGCTGGAATACGTGAGCTTGCCGCCGATCAGGCCGGTCGTCGCATTGAGGCTCAGTCCAGCCGGCAGGGTGGTCGCCGAGTAGGACACGGCTGTGCCGTTGGGATCGCTGCCGACGAGCTGCAACGCGACGGTGCTGTTTTCGGCGCTCGTCTGGTTGGCGACGAGTGCGAGCGTCGGTGGAGCGTTGAGGGTAAACGTCAACGCGTTGCTCGCCACGCCCCCGACGGTCACGATGACGGGGCCGCTTGTGGCACCTGCCGGGACCGGCACGACGATACTCGAGGCGGACCAGCTGCTCGGAACGGCCGGCACGCCGTTGAACGCCACCTTGCTCGTTCCCTGCGTCGCGCCGAAGTTGACCCCCGTGATCGTCACCGGCGCGCCGGCCACCGCGATAGACGGCGACAGGCTCGCGAGTGTCGGCTGACCGGTTACGGTGAACGCGACGCCGTTGCTGGCGATGCCTCCAACGGTGACGACGACGTTGCCGCTGGTGGCGCCGGCCGGCACCGGCACGACGATGTTCGTCGCTGCCCAGGTCGTCGGCGTCGCCGCGACGCCGTTGAACGTGACAGTGCTCGTGCCCTTAGTCGCGCCAAAGTTCGTCCCGGAGATCGTGACAATCGTGCCGCCAGCGGCGGAGCCGGTATTGGGCGACAAATTCGATATCGTTGGTGTGCCGCTCGTCCCACCTCCGGCCGCCCTGAACGCGGCGAGGACAGCTCCCCAGTTGCTGGCGGCACTTGCCGTCGCGATCGCCGACACCGTTCCGGGCGCACCCGTGCGGCCGTCCTCGGTCACCAGTTTTGCATTTGGTGCGACCGGCACTTGATCCTGGAGCGCGTATCCGGCGCCAGGTAGAAAGGTGACTGGATCGGCAGACGCGAACACTCCAACCACCAGGTCCCCGCTCGCAGTTGTCGTGGCAGGCCCGCTGCTCAACGTGGTTCCGAAGCCTTGCGAAGCCGCCACGCCATCGAGTGAGTTCGACGTCACCACGCCGGCATATTCGAGGATGGAGAACCTCAATGTGCGTCCCGTCAGCGTGTCCGATACAGTCACGGCGTTGGCTCCGCCGGCAATGTTCTCTGCGTAGAAGAGCGCAATCGTTTTCCCGTCCGCCGTTTCGTTGAATTGAACAGCCTTCCGATACGCATTCCCGCGGGTATCGCTGACCGAGAGGGTCTGGCCGGTGCCGCCCGCTCTGATGGCCACGCCGATCCAGTTGCCGGCCGTGTTCGCGGAGTTGAACGCCAACGTCGACGTGGTGGTCGTGCCCGCGTCCTTCCCGGCATGTTGCACAAGCGAGATGACCCCAGGCGCCGACGCGACATAGGTGTAGCCGTTCGTGAGAGTGCCACCCTGCGCACCAGGGTTGGTGACGGTCACACTCGCCGCTCCTGCCACATGCGCCGGCGTCCGAGCCGTGATCGACGTGCCGCTGACGACCGCCACATTCGTCGCGGCAGTGCCTCCAAACGTGACTGTCGCGCCGCTCGCGAAGTTCGTCCCGGTGATAGTCACACTGGTGCCGCCGCCGATTGGTCCCGAATTGGGGGAGACGCTGCTGACGGTAGCGGCAGCGGTCGCGGAGCCAATGACAAACGACAGCGACAACTTCGCCAAAGGGTTGTCGAAACTGTCGATGGTGCTCGACGCATTTCTCGCCCACACCGTGATGAGGTAGTTGGGACTGGCTGTCGACGGCGTCCACGCAAAAGTGTTACTCGTCGACCAGTCTCGACCCAGCGTCGACGTAGTTCCGTTGGCAACCCACCACTTGTACTGATACGGCGCCGTGCCGCCGGTGGCGGTCGCGCTGAACGTGATCGTTGTCCCTGGTGGCTGAGGCGAGGGCCGGTTTGCCACCATATTGGTGACAGTCAGAGCCGGAATGACCGGCGTGGTCGCGACCTCATTCGAAAAAGGGCTGAAAAGGCCGCTGGTATCGTAGGCCCGGATCGCAATGTAGTACACCTTCGTCGGATCCGGTATCGCAAACGCATAGATCGTCGTGTTTCCGACGTCGATCGTCGTGGTGAGCTGACCCGACGTGGTCCCGTACGACAGCGCATATCCGGCGAGGTCGCTCTCTGGATTCGGATTCCATGCGAGCGTGACCACTGCGCTCTCTGCGAGCTCCGCCGTTATGCACAAGAACAGTACTGCAAGAAAGAGACGGCACCCATTTCGACAGGCCTTCGTCGTTGCCGAGAAGATCCGATGTGACATTGGCACTCACGTTTTTGTGTTTAGCAGGCACACCACGCACGCGACGTGTCTCACAGACACATCAGTTCCGCAGTCGGTTCGCTTTGCGTGATGAAGGGGGTGACACGTGCAGGGGCAAGATGTCTGCCACCTGCGGGTGTGAGTTTGTCAGCGCGTCTTACATCAAACGTTCAATGAATTGCGGTCGAGGTGGAGTGATGGCGAGATATGGAACGTAACAATGCGGTGACGAATTTACACAAGTCGGGAATTCGCAGGCGACGGATTGGCGTCACCTGCTCTGAGTCAACTGCGAAGAACGCCAGCCTTCGCCCAGCCCGGCGCCATAGCGGTATGATGACGTCCCGTACCGTTGAGCCTGTGCGGTCCAACAAGCTGTTGCGCCCGCTGGCTGCGTGCTAAGGAGTAGCAATGATGCGATGCCCGGCTCTCGCGTGGCTTTCGTGCCTGGTCGCTCTATCGGCCGCGCCCGCCCACGCGGGTCAGCGCCCGGCGCCGGCCGCGGCTGCTCCCGCCGTGTCGCAGGACCCGCTGGTCCGGATGAACGAGGCGGTTGACGCGCTCACCAGGAAAGTCTGGCCCAGCGTCGTGCAGATCCAGGTGACCAGCTACGGCGCGCAGGAAGGCGCTCGAAGCGAGGCCAGCGTCGTCGTCGGGCGGCAGCGGTCGGTCGGTTCGGGATTCGTGATCGACGCGGACGGCTACATCATGACGAACGCGCACGTCGTGAACGACGCGACGAGGGTCCAGGTCGTCCTGCCGGCCGACAACGCGGACGGCACGCTGGCGACGGCGCTGTCGGGCCGATCGTACCTCGTGAGCGCGCGGATCGTCGGCGTGGCCGCCGAACTGGATCTTGCCCTGCTGAAGATCGATGGCCAGAAGCTCCCGGCGCTGCCGCTGGCGACCTACTCGCAGGTCCGGCAGGGCGAAACGGTCTTCGCGTTCGGAAGCCCGATCGGGATGCGCAACAGCCTGTCGCACGGGCTGGTATCCGCGGTGGCGAGGCAGGTGGATCCGGATTCGCCGCAGATTTATATCCAGACCGACGCGCCCATCAACCCCGGAAATTCCGGCGGCCCGCTGGTCAACATCCGCGGGGAAGTAGTCGGCATCAACACGTTCATCCTGTCGCAGTCCGGAGGAAACGAGGGCCTGGGATTTGCGATTCCGAGCGCGACGGTCAGAACCGTGTTCCGCCAGCTCAAGCAGTTCGGTCAGCTGCGGCGCCAGGAGATTGGCATCAGCATGCAGACCATCTCGACGGGCATGGCGGCTGCGCTCGGCCTCGTGAAGAATTACGGTGTCATCGTGTCCGACGTCTGGCCCGGCGGTCCGGCGGAGAAGGCCGGCGTGAAGATCGGCGACATCCTGGTGTCGGTTGATGGCCAGCCCGCCGACAACCTGCCGACCGTCAGCTACAACTTCCGCCTCAGGGACTCCGCGGATCCCGTCCAGCTGGTCGTGTTGAGGGGAGGGACCCAGACGAACCTGAGCATCGCTTCCGTCGAAGTACGCAGCGGCCTGGAAGACGTGTCCGCCGCGGCCGATCCCGAGAAAGGCCTGGTGTCCCGGCTTGGAATCATCGGCGTTGAAATCGATCAACGCATCGCTGCCGCTGCGACGGGGCTTCGGGACCCGTTCGGCATCATCGTTGTCGCGCGCGCGGTGGGGGCCGCGGGCGATGTGCCGCTGCAGCCGAAGGACATCATCCGCAGCCTGAACAACCGGCAGATGCTGACGGTGCAGGCGCTCAAGGATGCGCTGGGCGCCCTCATGCCGGGGTCGCCCGTGACCCTGCAGATTCAACGCGACGGGAGACTGACGTACGTCTCCTTCACGCTCGAATAATGGCGTCACGTGAGCCTGAGCCGCTGCTCGGGATCAGCTGTTTCGAGGTCCTGATCGGCAATCGCGAGATCGGTTTCGCCGAGGTGAGCCGGCTTACGTCGGAAACCGTTCCCGGCGCGTCTCCGGATCGGCCGGTCCATCGTTTCGCGACCGTCGTGCTCAGGCGGGCGCTGACGACGTCAACCGAGCTCTACGACTGGCGCCGGCTCATCGTCGCGGGCAAGGACGACCGCCGTGATGTCATCATCCGCCAGCTGTCCGCGCCCGGCGGGAAGATCGTGAACGCGTGGAGGCTGGCGCGCGCGTGGCCGTGCCGCTGGTCGGGGCCCGCCTTCGACGCCCTGAGCAGCGGGATCGCCTGCGAGGAGCTCGAGCTCGCGTTCGACGACCTCGTCTGGCTCGAGCACAAGTAAGAAAGACACCACAGGAGGCTGAGATGGCCGTTCTTCGCGATCGCCCGTACGGGCAGTTCAACTTCCTCGTCGATCTCGGGACGGGCCAGACCGACGGACCGGAGGCCGGTTTTCAGGAGTGCAGCGCGATCTCCATGAGCGTCGACGTCGCCGAATACCGGAACGGCAACGACAAGGAGAACAGCGTGCGCAAGATCACCGGTCTGAACAAGGCGACCGACGTCACGCTCAAGCGGGGGGTCATCGGCTCGTTGAACCTCTACCAGTGGCTCAACCAGATCCGGAACGGCGACGCGGCCGGTTACCGCAACGTCACCATCCAGCTGCAGAACGAGGATCACTCGGCGGTCGTGATGACGTGGAAGCTCCTGCGCGCCCGGATCATCAAGCACACGAGCGGGCCCTTCAACGCGAAAGGGACGGACGTCGCGATGGAGGAGATCACGCTCGCGTACGAGCGGCTCGAACTGGAGTAGGTGGCTATCCCGCGGCGAATAGAGTACAGTCGCAGCACGGCTTTCCTGAATCTGCTGCCTGATTCTCGCCTGCGCTAGGCCTGTCTCGCATCAGCCTTCATCAAACACCGGCACGACGCGGGGTGGTGATGCGCGAATGCAAACCAGGCACATGACGAAACCAATCCAGACGCGACGTGTCAAGGAAGCGCTCTTGCGCGTCCAGAATCTGTTCCTGGATCCCGGCGCCAGACTGACCACCGCCGATGCCGCGCAGATGGCAGGCCTCGACAGCCAGGTGTGCGGCGCATTGATGCAAAGCCTGGTTGAAACGGGTTTTCTCGAGCAGCGCCTGCGGGGCGTGTTCGTCCGCACGCGGACCACGGGCAAAAGCATCATTTAGAAGGAGCATCATCATGAGTGGAAGTCTGCACCCCACGGAAACCCATCGACGCCGGCACCGCAAAGAGAAGCGCAACAAGCTGCGCGCGCAGCTTCGCGTGGCGCCGGCGGCCGGGCGCGCCGCGATCGAAGCGAAGCTGCTGAAAACGTATGTGCTCGGCTCCGAGCCGCAGCCCTCCAAGGGAACGGGATCATGATTAACGTATCCGAAACGGCGGCGTCGAAAATCACCGAACTGCTGATCGAAGAACAGAAGGCCGGCGGCGGCTTGCGCGTGTTCGTGCAGGGCGGTGGCTGCTCGGGATTCCAGTACGGCATGATGATCGAAGAGAACGGGCAGGGCGCGAGCGATCAGGTCTTCGAGTCCCGCGGGGTGAAGCTGTTCGTGGACCCGATCAGCATCCAGTATCTGAAGAACGCCGAGGTCGATTTCATCGACACGGTGACGGGCGGCGGTTTCACGATCAAGAACCCCAACGCCAAGTCGACCTGCGGCTGCGGGTCGTCCTTCTCGACCGAGTAAGGCCCTTGATCACGCTCGACAGCGAGGATCTCGACGACCATCAATCGCGATTACTCGATGTACTCTGCGAGGAATTCGAAGCCGCGCCACTGCTCGATGCGGTGAACGGTCCGGGTCTTTATCACAGACTTCGCACGCACCTCGCCGCGGCAGGGGCCACCGACGGAGACTTCGAGCTCCTGACGGGGCAGCTGGCCCGCCTCGTCATTGAATCCGACAACCCGTTTACACCCAGGCAAAAAACCGCGCAATTGCAGTTGATTTCAGAGATGTTTGCCCTGCGGGCTTTTCATCTTGTCGTCGACCGCGGCGCTGTTGTGAGCCTCGCCTTTGCAGACCGGCCGACCAGGCACTAGCGCCGCTGCGAAGGAACGCTACGGCTTGAGCGACCGGTAGGCCAGCCGGTCCGCGTTGAACGAGCCGAGCCACAGTTCGTCGCCCACCTGCATGGCGATCGCCGTGCCGGTGTACGCGGGCGTCGCGGGGCCGCGCGCCAATTCCTTCACGGCCATCGTCTTGGGATCGATCGTGGCGGCGACGTAGCCGCGCGCGCACCGGATGCCTTCCTCGGTCTTCGGCGCGCCCCCGCATCCGGGCTCGTTGTCGATCATCCCCGCCGTGATCAGCCGGTTGTCGCTCGTCCACCGCACGTTGTCGGGCCCGAACTCCGCCAGCTGCGCGGAGCGAAGCGGCTTGCCGGGATCGCTGCGAGCGAACGCGACGATGCGCTTCGTCGTCGTCGAGACGACGAAGAACTCGCGATCGTCCGGCGAGGTCTCGATGCCGTTGTTCGCCGACATCTCGGTGCCGGGCAGCGCTTTGAACGCGGCGGAGCCGGGCGTCCACATGTAGACGGCGCCGGTGATGCGGCCGGCGAACGCATCGGCGAACGACTTGCCGGGCATGATGAGCACCGTCGCGAGCAGCGTGCCGTCCGTGAACGCCGCGACGCTGTTCGCTTCGAGGCCGTTCGGCATGAGCACACACCCCACCCAGGTCGCGGAAGGCGCCGCAGCCCGAGGGTCCAGCTCGAACACTTCAATCGACTGGCGGCCGCCGTGGTTGGTGGCGTAGACGGTGTAGAGGCCGTTCTGCGCCGGCCGGAGGCTCAGGCCATGCAGGACCGCCTTTGCCGGGTCCAGCGGACCGGGGCACCCTGCGAACTTCGCCCGGTCCGCGCGGGTCTTCGGGGCGCCGGCGGCGTACAGGTTCCGGACGGTCTTCGCGCGTGTGTCGACGAGGTGCAGTCCGCTCCCGGGCGCCATCCCGCTCGCTATCAGCCAGCGCGTGTTCGGGACGAGCACGAGGTCCTCCGGGTTGGGCACACCGCAGACGAACGTGAGCCCGCCGGATGGCGCGCACGACGCGGCCTGCGCGCCGATGGAGATCGATCCGCCGAACCCGGCGGCGATAGCGACAAGAATGACGAGCAAGCGCTTCATGAGTGCATTCCTCGGCCGCAATCATACTCTTCCAAATTGCTATGGCCAGCCTCCTGATCGGGCGTATGGTAGGGCAGCTTTGGATCGGAGCAGCTGCCCGGTCCCAGGTCCTTGGGCCTCGGTTCCCAGTCCGTCCGCAGTCCTTCGTCCACGCATCTACGCACCGGTTCATGGACCACGGACCAAGGACCAAGGACGGACCAAGAACCAAGAACCAGGGACCAAGGACAAGCGCGCGCGCCCGCCCGTGGAATTTCAGGAGGTTGACATGCAACGGTCGTTTACCACGGCGGCGTTGATGGTCATGGTCCTGGCAACGTCCCTGTCGGCGCAGTGGCCCCAACAACCTCAGCCAGGCGTTCCGAAAGGGCCGGACGGCAAGCCGGATCTCAGGCGCGCCCGCGCCGCGAACGGCCGACGGCAAACCGGATTTCTCGGGTATCTGGATGCGAGCGGACGGTCCCGATTCGGGCGGTTCCGCGTCCGGACGGCCTCCGCTGGTCACGCTCGGCAACGCGGGGGCGGGACTCAAAGGCGGGCTTCCTTTCCAGCCCTGGGCGGCGGAACTCCAGAAGAAGCGTGCCTCGGAAATCGGCCTGAACGATCCCGACGGGCTGTGCCTGCCCCAGGGCCCGCTTCAATATCACGTCGATCCACAGCCGCTCAAGATCGCCCAGATGCCGCGCCAGATTCTCATCATCTACGAGTCGAACTACGGCCTGCGGACGATCTACATGGACGGCCGCTCGCTTCCGCCCCTGGGAAAAGTCCAGCCCTACTGGCATGGCTACTCGGTTGGACGCTGGGAAGGCGACACGCTCGTCGTCGAGTCGAACAACTTCCACGGTGTCGACCCGGGCAATCCCCGCGCGGTGGGGCTGCCGGATGCGTTCCTCGGCGCCGGGTGGCTCGATCACCAGGGCAGCCCGTATACGGAGGCGATGAAGTTGACCGAGCGCTTCCGGCGCGTGAACTACGGCCTCCTCGACATCGAGCTCACCGTGGACGACCCGAAGGCGTACACGCAGCCGTTTACCGTCAGGGTCCTCCAGCGGGTGGTGGCCGACGGCTCCGAACCCATCGAATTCATCTGCCACGAGAATCAGACTTTCCTCAAGCTGACCGGCCGCGCACCCAAGTAGAATGGCCGTCCACGCGCCAACCGGAACCGGTGGCAAGGCGCGCGATGGAGGCTGAAACGTCATGGCGATTGGGATCTACTTCTCACCCCCGGCAATGTCCACGGCGCAATACGACGAGTGCATCAGGCTGCTGAAGAAAGCCGGCGCCGGCAGCCCGTCCGGCCGGTCGTACCACGCGGCGTTCGGTCCGCCGGACAAGCTGATGGTGTTCGACGTGTGGACGTCGCAGGCGGCGTTCGACAAGTTCGGGAAGACGCTGATGCCGATCCTTCAGCAGATCGGGCTCGATGCCGGACAGCCGCACGTCATGCCGATGCACAAGGTGATGATGCCGACGGCAAAAAAGGCGAAGAAGGCGTCGCCCAAAAAGAAGGCGCGCGGCAAGACGGCAGCGCGGCGAAGGAAGCGGTAGGGCACCAACCGGCGGACCGCGATCGCGAAGGCCACGATGTGTGTGGCCCCGCGTTCGCGGACCGGCCTGTCGGGGCAAATACGAACGTCAGAGCGACGAATGTCCTGTCTGGCGGGAGACCTCGCTCAGCAACTCTCCGACGACACGCGGGCGCGCAACGGCCGCGATGTCGGCCTGGGAAATGATGCCGGCGCAGCACCCGTTGTCGTCGACGACCGGCACCCGCCTGATCTGATGTCCCTCCATGGTCGAAATTACATCCTCGAGTTGAGCATCGGTCGGCACTGTGACAACAGGCGATGACATGCACGATTCAGCCGTATAGGCGCTCGGGTTTTTCCCTTCCGCCACGACCCGGCTGACGATGTCCCGATCGGTGACCACACCGATGAACTGACCGGTGGTGTCCACAATCGGAATTTCTCCACAGTTGTTGTGCACCATCAGCGCGGCTACCTCATCGAGGGTCGTCGCTGGCGAGCAGCAGGCCGGGTTCGGCGTCATCACATCGCGGGCGAGCTTGGCCATATGTTCCTCCTCAGCGGCAGATCCTGAACGTCGTGCTGGACCACAAGCATCCTGCAACAGACGATCCACCATCTGGATGAGGTGCCGTGCTTCGCGAGCGCCGCGTTACAATGCGAGGCCAGGTGGGCGCCTCATGCTGAAGTTTGCCGGTATGTTCGCGGCGTTGGCGTTGACTATTGCGGCTGCGCAGCCCAGGCGTGTCGCAGCGTCGAGCGGCTGGGTCAAGCTGCCGGCGGCGGGCGAGACCGCGGCGATGGCATTTGTCGCGATTGAAAACCCGACGATGTACGAAATCTATGTCACGTCGGCAACCGCGGACGCGGCAGGAAAAGTGGAGCTCCGCGACGGCGGGCAGAGCGGCGACGCGCGCCTCAAGCCCGTGGAGTTCATCAGCGCGCCGGCATACGGCCGCGTCGACATGGAACCGGGCGGCCCGCACCTGCTGCTGCTCGATTTGAAGCGGCCGCTCAAGGAAGGCGACAAGATCGGCTTGACGATCGTCACCGACAATGCCGGCTCCCTTGAAGTCACGGCCGTCGTCCGCAAGGAGTAGCGACTACTTCGACGGCTCGGCGTTGACGACCACCGCCTGCGTGTAGGTGATGTCAATGCGATCGCCGACGGCGACGTTTTCGATGTTCTTCTTGTCCTCGACCTTCCTGGTCACCGTACGCCCGTCCGCTGTCGTGACGGTGATGGAGGGCACCTTCGGGTCCACGGCTTTCACGGTGACGGTCCGCGTCTGCTGTGTCGCGACCGCCCCGCCCGGAACCGCCTGAGTACGCCCGGCCGCCAACGTATCACCGGTGCTGTTCGACGCCGCGCCGGGCTTGCGAAGCTGCAGGACGAGCGACTCGTGGTAGGTCAGCCTGATCTTGTCGCCGACCTTGAGCTGGTTGAACCGCGTGACTTCGGGACCGGCCGTGAACGTGTCCTCTTCCCCTTTGTCGTTCCGCAGGGTCAGCGACCGTGTGGCGCTGTCGATCGCCGTGATGGTCGCGGCGGCGGTGATGGTGCCCTCCCTGGTCAACGTCTGTGCGTGTGCGGCGGACGTCAGCGTCGCGAAGAGCGCCGCCACTATTGCGAACTTCATCGTGCTCATGGATGTGTACCTCTCTGCTGCATTTTCAGTCGGCTCGTGCCTCAGCTCCGGCGCGGGGGCAGGTGGCCCCACCGCTCCAGGTCGGTCATCGTATCAGCGATCGTCTCTTCGAGCGGGCGGAACTGCATCCCGAGTTCACGACGGACCTTGCTCGTGTCGTAGCGGGGCACGCGGCCGACGTGCGTCCGCAGATAGGACCCGACGCCTTTCGGCTGCAGATACGACCCGAGCTTGACGATGAGGTCGCCGACCGGGTTGTCCAGCCCCATGGCCGGCAGTTTGTAACCATCGCTCCAGCCGTGTTTCCTCAGCACACCGACTACCGTGCGCATCGACGCCGTTTCGCCTGCGCAGATGTAGCGGCCCGACGCTGACGGTGTGTCCATCGCTCGAACGTGGGCAGCCGCCACGTCGCGGACGTCGACAAAGCCCCACGTCAGCCCGACGATGCCCGGATAGGTGCCTTTGAGCAAATCGACGAAGACCTGGTTCGACGTGTTGAGCCCGGGCACGAGCGACGGCCCGATGACCAGAAACGGATTGATGGCGATCAGATCGAACAGAGGCTGCCGCTGCCGCATGAAGTCCCACGCGGCGCGTTCGGCGAGCGTCTTGGAGTAGTAGTAAGGATTCCGCTCGAGCGACGACCGTGTGTTCCAGTCGTTCTCGGTGAGCACGCAGCTGCCGTCGGGCTCGTCGGTGACGGCCGCCATGGACGATGTGAGGACGACGCGTGCGACTCGCGCCCGCTCGCACGACGCGAGGACGTTGCGCGTGCCGTTGACGGCCGGGTCGACGAGCTCGCGCTGCGGATTCGAGACCGTCAGCACGTACGGGCTGGCCGCGTGCATGACGCCTGCGCACCCGGCTGCGGCCCGATCGAACGAACCCTCCGCGATCAGATCGGCTTCGACCAGCCCGAGACGCTCGCGGGCACCCGGCAGCGCGCGTAGTAGCGCGAGGTCCCGTTCCTTCTTGAGCGACCTGACGGTGCCGCGAACAGTCCGGCCCGTTGCGAGCAGCTGCTCGACGATCCGCGACGCGATGAACCCCGTGGCTCCCGTGACGAGTATCGGCGGGTCGGTGTCGGGCATGGACCTGCACCCAGCCTACGCGATTCGGGAGAAACCGCGACTCGACAATTGCGCGAATCACGGCAGGCCTGAAGGCCTGCACCACTTCAGAAGCGGTGGGTGTAGAGGACCTTCGACGCGAACTTCTGGTCGAGCGTCACGAATCGGGCTTCGAGCGGAGAATCCAGCCAGTTCTGCGTGTAGACGATGTAGAGGTCGTTGCCCGGCTTCATGATCCACCGGAACCGCGACTGCCAGCCGAGCACCTGGCTGACGGTGTCGTACTGGATGTTGTTGACGACGGCGACATACGGCGAGAACTGCGAGTCGCTGATGAGGCGGAAGACGTTCGACGTGAAGCTGCCCTCGGCGAGATCGACCTGGTTGAACTCCGTGTTCACCGAGAGGATATAGCCGGGGCGCGCGCGGAGGGTCAGGCCGAGGACGGTCTGGTTGCGGTCGCCGGAGTAGAAGCCGCCGGTCTCGAAGCGGCCGTTGAGCGCGAGCATACGACGGTTCGCGGTCTGGCCGAACACGGCAAGCCGCGTGTACTGGTACTCGGACCCGAACGGGAGCGTGATGCCGGGGCTGATCGGAAACGGCCGGTCGAGCCGCTCGTACACGTTCGACACGTCGACGCCGAAGAAATCCTGGCTCTGGAACTGGACCTGCAGCGGCGACGTGTTGAAGGCGCGGCGGAGCGTCTGGTTGCGCAGGTCGGTCAGGAGCTCGGTGCCGCCCTGGAACTGATAGCGCCGCACGCGGCTGTTCTGCGGCCGCGGGCCGAAGCCCACGAACGGGTTGTAGCGGCGGTAGTCGCGCCGTCCGACGAAGCCCACCGTCGGGTTGAAGTCGCGCTGCACCTCGCGCATGCTGAAGCTGCCGTACCACCGGTCGTTCGGGTAGTCCACGGCGAAGCCGTACGCGGTTTTGTTCCTCACCGATCCGGGAGCGCCGCCGCGCACGTACCAACCCGTGGTGCTCAGGTTCTGTGCGCCGCGAAACCGGGACGTGGCGAGCCGGAAGTCGAAGCCGACCGTCTGGCTGGCCACGGCCCCCTGCAGCCGGGCGGCCCGGCGCGTGTACATGCCGCCGAAATAGGATTCCGCCAGCATGCGCCGCTTCACGCGCGCAACGGTGAACTCCTCGCCGATGAGGCGCTTGTCCTCCTCCTCGCCGGTGCTGACGTGCATGAAGCCGACGTCCTGCCGGCCCATCTGTCCGGTGAACTTGCCGCCGGCGTTCACGCGCTGCGGCACGAGGCCGTTGTCGCTCAGGCCGACGCGCCGGCTGAAGTACGGCTGGAGCGTCTCGCCGCCGCCGCTGCTGCTGCCGAAGTCGAAGTACGTCGCGCCGTCGAGGAAGAAATCGCGCTTCTCGGGGAAGAACAGCGGAAACTGCGTGAGGTTCACCTGGCGCTGGTCGACCTCGGTCTGCGCGAAGTCGGTGTTGACCGTCAGGCTCGCGCGCGCGCCCGGCGTCGGGTTGTACTGAAGGTCCACGCCGGCGTTGGGGCCGAACGAACGAGCGTCGCCGGTCCGGCCCGGCACGTTCTCGAGCGTCGCGAGCGCGTACGGTTTCACCTCGAGGCCGCGCCCGACCATCACGTCGGTGATGCCGGTCACGTGGCCGGCGTTGGTCATGCGCCGGAGTCCCTGGTTGCGCGCCCAGCCCATCCAGATGCTGTCCTCGTTCTTGCGGCGCACGGTGCGCTGGAAGTTGATCCCCCACCTCTCGCTGTTGGGATCGAAATTCAGCGTGCGGAACGGAATCTCGATCTCGATCGTCCAGCCGATGTCGCTGTGCCGCACGCGCGCGTTCCAGATGCCGTCCCAGGCGCGGTTGTCGCCGTTCGTGTTGAACACCGAGTCGGCCATCAGCCCCGACGGGTTCATCTCGAAGAAATATCCGGACCGCTCGTCGAGAAAGGTGTCGATCGCCCACATGAAGCGATCGTCGGCGGGAAGAAACTCGTCGCGCCGCCGCTGAAACCCGAGCCACTTGTCGGGCTCCGAGTCGAAGCACGTCACCGCCATGTAGAACACATCGTCGCTGAACGCGATGCGGACTTCGGTGGGTTCGGTGGCTGGCCGGCCGTTGCTCGGATCGACCTGGATGAAATCGTCGGCGGGGCGCGCGCGTTTCCAGACGGGTTCGTCGAAGACGCCGTCGAGCGTGATGCGCTCGCCCTCGATCATGCGTTCGGCCGGGACGGCACGCCGCTCGACGCCGGGCTGGGGGTTCTGCTGGCCGCGGGCGAATGCCGGACACGCCAGCGCGCAGAGCGCGGCGCACAACGGTATCCGGAACGCAGATCCAGCCAACATGTTGTAAGAAAAAGGCTTGCTGTGGTCTGAGGTGCGTGAAAGCGGAGGAGCAACCCCGAGACGACCGCCCGATCGAGCCTCAACTATAGCAGCTAAGACGCGGCTTCCGGCCGATCGGCCCCAGTCGTCACAAGACAGGCCACAGAGGCACAGAAATCACAAAGATCTCCGTGCCTCAGTGGTTACGTGGCTATTCGCGTGACTTGATCACTACTCCTTCAATCCCTGGGAGGCAGAGTCGCCTCCGACGGACTCCTCGACGGTTGCGCAGTTGACGAACGTGGCGTTGCTCGCGCCCGTGTTGCTCCCGTCGAACCACCGCCAGTTCCCCGTGCCGTTCAACGTCGATCGGCTGAGACTCAGTTCATGGGTGACGGCGTTCTGGCTGGGGCTCGCCGCCTCGATGAGAAACGAGAATCGGATGCTGCCGGCTGGCGGAATCGTGAGCGTTCCCTTGATGGGCACGCTCGAGCTCGTGCCGAAGCCGTCGAAGTCGTAGATCGTCGTGCCGCTCGCCGAACCGGCCACGGTCAGCGACCCCTTCACGCCGAAGCCGTTGACGTTCCAGCAGACGTTGTTGATGACCTGCGCGGATGCCGTGGACGAGGCCCCTAGGAGAATCGCCGCCGCCGCGAGACCCAGTGTCATGCGTTTCATATCGTGTCTCCTGTCATGTGAGGTGAACCGACGAGGGTGATTGCGCGATCACGCTATTGAGTGTTCCAACATGCGACAGCGTTACAGCCCCGCTGATCCGCCGCAGTAAGCCGTGTCTTCGCTGCGGGTTACGGCAGCCCTTGAATCGAGGCGACCGGCACCCGGTTTGCTCGGTTGAGGTCGAGCTCGGGGCCCCTGGCGGGCCCCGGTGAGGAGGCACCCGTGCGTGCAAAAAGGGTGAAGAGGATGTCGGCGGCGCCTAAGAAGGCGGCGAGGACGCGCGCGAGCGGCAAGAAGACGCAGTTCCTTCCGCCGTGGGTGGCCGGTCCGGGTCCCATCTTGTTCGGCGTGGCCTGCGTCGCCTGCTTCATCGGCGCCGTTGCGCTGAATCTCGCGAGCGAGCCGCCGCGCAAACCTGATGTCGCGATCGCGGCCGCAGCAACAGTCGATCCGAAAGCGTCCGTTCCGCAGAAACCGCGCGCGAAAGCGGAGCGTCCGCAAGCCCCGGCCGCGCCGTCGATCGACGCGAAGAAGACCGTCTCGCCGGAAGAGACGCAGCCGGCGGCGGCTCCCGCTCCGTCGTTCAACGCGCCGGTCCACCAGGTGGCGTCGGTCACCATCACCGGATGTCTCGAGCACGATGACGAGGCGTTCTGGCTCAGCGACGCGTCGGGCACGAACGCGCCGACCGCGCGCAGCTGGCGATCAGGGTTTCTGAAGAAGCGGCCGTCGAGAATCGAACTGATCGACGCGCAGCACACGCTGCCGCTGACGAGCTACGTCGGCCATCGCGTGTCGGCGACGGGCACGATCGTCAACCGCGAGATGCAGACACGTTCGCTGCATCCACTCAGCGCGACCTGCAGCTAGCAGCCAGCTGCGAATACGATCACGTAGCCACAGAGGCACAGAGGACACAGAGATTTATTCTCTCCAAAGAGAGATCCTCTGTGCTCTCCGTGCCTCTGTGGCTTTGTACGTGGTTTTTCAGCGTGAACGGCGGCTGCTGCTGCTCGAGCCGCCGAGGATGGATCCCAGCGCGCCGCGGAGGATAGCGCGGCCGACGCCGGAGCCCACCGAGCGCGCGGCGCTCTTGGCCGCGGAGTTGATCAGGCCGTCGTGATGCCCGCCGCGCGGGCCGGTCGTGCCGAAGAGCACGCCGGCCAGCGTCCCCGCGAGATCCGTCATCGTCGAACCGGGCGCAGGGGCCTGCTGCGGCTGCTCGGGGACGTCGCCGCCAGCCTGTGCGGGCGCGGCGCCGCCTTTGGCGAGCGTCCTGGCCGTCAGCTTCTCGTACGCGGACTCACGATCGACGGTCTTTTCGTAACGCCCGTACATCGACTGCCCGTTCTTGCGAACCTGATCGCGGGCGGCGTCCGCGATAGGGCCGATCTGCGAACACGGCGGCACCATCCACGCGCGCCAGGTGATCTGCGGCGTCCCTTTCGGATCGAGCGTCGAGACGAGCGCCTCGCCGACCGCCAGTTCCATGATGGCCTTCTCGATGTCGACCTTCGGGTTGGCCCGCAGCGTCTGCGCGGCCGTCTTCACCGCCTTCTGATCCCTGGGCGTGAACGCGCGCAGCGCGTGCTGGACGCGGTTGCCGAGCTGGCCGAGCACGTTGTCCGGGATGTCCGCCGGGCTCTGTGTCACGAAGTACACGCCGACGCCCTTCGAGCGAATCAGCCTGACCACCTGCTCGACCTTCTCGACGAGCGCCGTGGGCGCATCGTTGAAGAGCAGATGCGCCTCGTCGAAGAAAAAGACGAGCGACGGTTTCTCGGGATCGCCGACCTCCGGCAGATGCTCGAACAGCTCCGACAGCATCCACAGGAGAAACGTCGCGTACAGCTTCGGCTGGCGCACCAGCTCGTCGGCGACGAGGACGTTGACGACGCCGCGGCCTTTCTCGGTCTGGAGGAGATCGTCGATGTCGAGCATCGGCTCGCCGAAGAATTGCTCGCCGCCCTGCTGCTCGATTTCGAGGAGCGACCGCTGGATGGCGCCGATCGACGCGGCGGACACGTTGCCGTAGTTGGTCGTGAACTGCTTCGCGTTGTCGCCGACGAACTGGAGCATCGCGCGCAGATCCTTCAGATCCAGCAGCAGCAGGCCGTTGTCGTCGGCCACCTTGAAGACGAGCGCCAGCACGCCCTGCTGTGTCGCGTTCAGGTCGAACAGTCGGCCGAGCAGCAGCGGGCCGATGTCGGAAACGGTCGCGCGGACGGGGAAGCCGCGCTTGCCGAGCACGTCCCAGAACGCCACCGGGTTCGCGCTCCACGCGGGCTCGGGAATGCCCGTCGAGGCGAGCCGCTCTTTAAGCTTGGCCGATGCCGACCCGGCCGCCGCCACGCCGGACAGATCGCCTTTGACGTCGGCGAGGAACACGGGAACGCCGAGCTGCGAGAAATGATCGGCGAGCACCTGGAGGCTGATCGTCTTGCCGGTGCCGGTGGCGCCGGTGACGAGCCCGTGCCGGTTGCCCATGCCGGGGATGAACGTAATGTCGCTGCCGTCGGCAGTTCTCGCGATGACGAATGGCTCGGCCATGGCCGGCATCGTAGCAGATCAAAGGGAGAGCGCGGCCAGCACGGTGTGGCGCGATCCGCCCGGTCCGAGCTCGCTTCGGATGATCTCGACAGCGTCGGCCTGCCACTCGCCGAACGGTCTGTGCTCCATCCCGGCCGCTAGCGTTGCGAGCGCAACGGTTTCTTTACGGTTGAGAGCTGTGCACCGTCCCAGCGTCGCGTGCCCGGTGAACGCCGGCTCGCGCTTCTCGCTCGTGAACGCGGCCGACGCGGTCTCGACGATCCGGTGAAGCGCCCCCAGACGCTCATGCCGATCGGCCACTCGAACCCAGATCACCCGGGGCCGCCGGGGGTTCGGAAACATGCCGAGCCCGCGTGCGCTCAGCTGCAACGGGCCGAACCGGGCGCAGGCGTGCGCCACTGTTCCGGTCAAGTCATCGACGAGCTGCGAGTCCACGTTGCCGAGGAATTTCAACGTGACGTGAAGCTGTTCGCGCCTGGTCCACCGGGCCCGCGCCGCCGGCAGCGCGGCCCGGAGTTCTTCCTGCGCCCGCCCGACCGCGTCCTTCACGTGCCCCGGAAGCGGAAGCGCGATGAACAGCCGGTGGACGCTCAATTCCGTTTGATCACCACCAGGCTGACATCATCGGACGGCGGGGCGAAGGCCAGCATGTCCGCCATCACCGCGTCGAAGATTTCCTCGGCCGTCCGCCGTTTGACCTCGCGGATCGTCTGCTCGAGCCGGGCCGGAAAGTAGTGGTCGTCGGTGCCGCGGCGGTGCTCGGAGATGCCGTCGGTGTGGAGCAGCAGGATGTCGCCCTCTCCCATGATCACCCACTCGTTCATCTCGTACCGCTCCTTGAAGCCCAGCAGGCTTTCGGTCCGCTGGCGGTCGGTCACGTGAAACGACGGCAGCATGCCGAGCGGCGGAAACGAGACGCACAGGTTGTCGCTCACTTCCATGAAGCGATCGTGCTCGTTCGAGAAGACGGCCGGGAATGGCTGCGCGGCCGAGAGAAACCTGAACCGCGCGTCCTCGGAGATCTCGCCGTAGATCATCGACACGAACTTGTGCGGGCTCGACGACTGGTAGAACCGCGTGTTCAGGTTTTCGAACAGCCGCCGCGTGATCTGGCCGTAGGTGTCCAGCTCGTAGATCGCCCCGAGCAGGAACGCCTGGTGGAGCATCGCCGCGATGAACGCGTCGGTGACGCGATGGCCCGAGACGTCGAGAACGGCGATGCCGGCGGTGCGCTGGCAGCGCAGCAGGTTCTGGACGACCTCGCTCCGGCCCCTCTCGTCGGCCTGCTGGATGCGCCGTTCGAGATCGAACCGCTGCTTGAAGTCGACGTAGATCAGGTGATCGCCGCCGATGATGCCGTTCAGGGCGAGGGTGCCGCCGTGGACGTCGAAGCCCGAGAGGCGCGGAAGATCGCCCGGCTTGGGGACCAGATGCTGAGCGATCTGCTCGAAGTTCCCCAGCTCGTCGCGAAGTTGTTTGACCAGATCGACGTCGGAGTGCATAGCCTTGATCGACTATCGCACAAAGGCCGGTCCGGCAACAGCGGACAGGATGTAAACCGGCGTGTCACCGTGAACAACGCGGCGGCCGGCGATATAGAGTTGAATGGTTGTGAAGCGCAGGGTCGTGGTCCACGACAGGATGCAACGCGGGTACGTCTACTACCGCACCGAGCCTCCGGGCAGGAACTTCGATCCGGCGTTCGCGCCGGAGCTGACGCCGAGGGAGATGCTCCAGCTCGGCGTGTTCGGCGGACGGTACATGACGGACTGCCGTGCCGAGTTTCCGAAGAGCTGGTTCACGCGCGCGAGGCTGTGCGCGGCCAGGCACGACGCGGCGCTCAACTGCTTCGGGGTCAACGCCTCGCAACCGCTCGCCGTGTGGCGCCGCAACGGCTGGATGAGCGGCCAGGATCCGCGCGGGTGGTTCCAGTGGTACTGCCGCTACTACATGGGACGCCGGAGCCCGGACGACGCGCGGCAGATCCGGCGCTGGCGCGCGATCGCGCGGCACATCGCGGCGATCCGGACGCACTGCGAGCCCGGTGACGTGGATTGCCGCCGCCGGCAGCGGCAGGCGATCCTTCACTGGGCGTACGACAGCCGGAAGCTGTGATGTCTCCAACGTTCTCGCCATCGTCGCGCGGCCGGCTCACGGATCGCGATCTGGATCGCTTTCCGGATGCCACGCTGTTTCATCGCGTGGCTCGCGCCGTCTGCCACGCCGGCTGCCTGCCGCGCAAGGAACTGTATGAGGCGTGGGAGACGGCGCGGCGCGTGCGCCGGCTGTTTCGCGGCGGCCGCATCGTCGATCTTGGCGCAGGCCATGGCCTGCTTGCCCAGATCCTGATCCTTCTCGACGACTCGTCGCCGGAGGCGCTCGCGGTCGACAAGACGGTGCCCGGATCGGCCGGGAAGCTTCAGGCCGCGCTGGCGGAGGCATGGCCGAGGCTCGCAGGCCGCGTGCGGTTCGTCACCTCCGCGCTCGAGGACGTCGAAATCCTGCCCGGCGATCTCGTCGTTTCCTGCCACGCGTGCGGCGGCCTGACAGACCTTGTGCTGGATCGCGCGGCATCGGTGGGTGCGCGCGTGGCCGTCCTGCCGTGCTGCCACGACCTGGCCGCCGGCGACGCCGGCGATCTCGCGGGCTGGGTCGACGGTCCCGCAGCCATCGACATCATGCGAGCCGTCCATCTCAGGCAGCGCGGCTATCGCGTCTGGACGCAGTCCATTCCCGCCGACATCACGCCTAAGAACCGGCTGCTCATCGGTGCCCCGGACGGCCACGACGTACAACGCAGAGCACGCTGAGCACGCAGAGAAGGGCATACCGGCTAAGATCGGTTCGCAAGGAGCCTGAAACCATGACCGTGCAGATGCCGACCGTTGCGCGCCGTTCGTTTCTGTCCCGGCTGAGCGTCGGCCTCGCCGCGTTCGGTGCGGCGTTGGTGCCGGGCGCCGCTGCCGACGCGCAGACGGCGTCAACCGAGCCGCTGCCGCGCTGGCAGGGGACCCGCCATCCGCAGGACGACTGGCTGGATCGCGTGCCTGGCCAGCACCGCCTCGTCTTCGATACGACGATGCCGGAAGGGCTGGGCGGGGCGATGTTCTACGCGAGCAACTTCTACGCCGCCAATCAGAACGGGTACGGTCTCGCAAACGCCGATGCTGCCGTCGTGATCGTCCTGCGCCACAACTCGACGCCGTTCGCGTACAACGACGCGATGTGGGCGAAGTACGGCACGGTGCTGGCGGAGCGCAGCCACATCGTCGATCCGAAGACCGGTCAGGCGCCGAAGATCAACATCAACAACGCCAGCACGCCGCAGAACCTGGGCACGACGCTCGACAGCCTGATCGCGAGAGGCGCGCACTTCGCCGTCTGCGAGATGGCCACGCGGCGCATTTCCGGCGCGATCGCGCAGGCGACCGGCGGCAACGCGGCCGCCGTCTACACGGAGCTCGTGGCCAACCTGATCGGAAACGCGCACATGGCCGCGGCCGGCATCCTGGCGGTGAATCGCGCGCAGGAACGCGGATACGCGTTCGCCAGCGTCGGGGTATGAGCCTCCCGCTGATCCTTCACGGCCTGACGCCGATCCACTGGGCGCTCGCCGGCGCTGGTATCGCCGCGGTCACGCTCACGCTCCTGTTCGTCGCGAACCGGCGGCTCGGCGTCTCGTCGAGCTTCGAGGATCTCTGCAGCTTCGTCCTGCCGTCGCCCTACTTTCAGCGGAACGCCGTCCTGTCCGGCCGGCCGTGGCGGATGCCGTTCTCCGCGGGCCTCGTCCTCGGCGGCTTTCTCTCGGCTGTTCTCGGCGGCGGGTGGTCGCCGACGTGGGCGCTGGGCATGTTCGACGCGGCCATCGGTTTCGGCCACGCGGGCAAGCTCGCGTGGATGTTCGCGGGCGGACTGTTCGTCGGCTTCGGCACGCGCCTGGCCGGCGGTTGCACGAGCGGCCACGGCGTGTTCGGCGTGGCGAACTTCGAGTGGCCGTCCATCCTCAGCACCGCGTCTTTCATGGCCGCGGGCATCGTCGCGACGCAGATCGTCTACCGCGTGCTGTTCGCCTGACGCGACGCGATGTCGCTCCTTTACGTTCTCCTCGGAACGATCTTCGGCTTCGTACTCAGCCGATCCGGCGCGGCCGACTACGACCAGATCCAGTCGATGTTCCTGTTCCGGTCGTTTCAGTTGTACGGCATCCTCGGCACGGCTGTGACGCTGACGGCGGCGGGGCTGTGGCTGTTGAAGCGCCGCGGCCGCACGGCGCTCGGGAAGCCGCTCAAGATCGAGCTCAAACCACTCCACCGCGGCACCGTCGTCGGCGGCGTGCTGTTCGGGATCGGCTGGTCGATGGCCGGCATGTGTCCAGGGCCGATCCTGGTCAACATCGGCGAGGGGAAGATCTACGCGCTCGCCGCCCTCGCGGGCGCGCTCAGCGGCGCCGCCCTGCTCGGGGCCGTGTACCCCCGGCTGCAGAAGCCGTTTAGATTACCGCCGCTCTGACGGTCCCCGTTCGGCGGTCTGGATTCCGCCAACACGAACGTCGGCGTGGCAAAACCCACCGCCGGCAATAATCGGTTAGTGCCATGGCGCTCGGGCCGGGCTCGGCCTCTCGCGGAGGTGGCCGGCGGTGTGTTTTGGTGCGACCCAGCCACACCGAGTTCTATCGTTGGCCGAATCCAGACCGCCGAACGGGGACCGAATCTGCACTCCAATCTGAGCGGATGCCCTCGGGGTGCGTGTCGAGCGGTCGATAGGTCACAGCCCGCCCGCGATCGCAACTGAAAATCGGCGGCGCAGCTACCTCCGCGAGAGCCCAAACCTGGGCCGAGCGCCATGTCACTGGCAGATGTTGCTGCGGCGCCGATTTTCCGGGCTGTCGACCGTGACCGTTCGACACGCACCCCGAGGGCATCCGCCCCGCCGGTTGAAATCAGAACAGTGAGCCGCCGGCGGCATCGCCGAGCATGGCTTTTCGAATCAGCGGGAGCGGGAGCGGGCCGAGCTTGATGAACTCGTCGTGGAATTTCTGCAGGGTGTAGCCCGCGCCGGCAGTCTTCTTGTAGTCCTCGCGCAGCTTCAGGATCATCAGCTTGCCCATCGTGTAGTACCCGTACAGCGGATCGCCCGCGCCGCGTTTGGCTTCGAGGACCGCGATCGGATGTGGCTGGTGGCCCTGCGTCTCGAACAGCTTCGTCGCCTCGTCTATCGTCATCCCCTGCGTATGCAGTTTGATGCCGACGACGAAGCGGACGTCGCGGAGGAGGGCGTCCTGCAGCTGGGCCAGGCGGTAGCCCGGCTCGCCGGCGTGGAAGCCCTCGTCGATCATCATCTCTTCCGCGTAGTGCGCCCAGCCCTCGGAGTTGGTGGCCGCGCCGAAGACCTTCCGGACGTCCGACGGAAACCTGGCCGCGTAGAGGAACTGCGTGTAGTGACCCGGGTAAACCTCGTGCACCGACACGTTGGCGATCGCGGGGTAGTACCAGGACTGCAGGAACTCCTCCTGCGCCGCCGCCTTGGCGCGCGGGTCGGGCAGCGTCATGAAGTAGAACGCTTCGAGCTTTGCCGTCTCGAACGGCCCGGGCGTGTCCATCGACGCGGACGTCGTCGATCTCCGGAACGGCGGCGTTTCCTTGACGGTCGCGGGATCCGACGGAGGGATTGTGATGATCTTCCTGTCGACGATGAACTGGCGGATCGAGTCCAGGG
Source organism: uncultured Acidobacteriota bacterium (assembly GCA_963712905.1). Taxonomy (GTDB): domain Bacteria; phylum Acidobacteriota; class Vicinamibacteria; order Vicinamibacterales; family CAVVIG01; genus CAVQJU01. Next base: position 58,957 of record CAVQJU010000013.1, read on the forward strand.
TGTCCTGGGAGGTCTTGAGCAGCGCCGCAGCAGCCGGATGGTCGCTCTGGAGTGACGCCAGGACCTGGTCCGGCGGCTTCGTCGCGTCGATGGCCGTGGCGGTTGCCTGGAACGCGGCTTCGTTCCGTTGACGATCCGCTTCGGCGATCTTGAGCAGCTCGTCGAGCGGCATGTCGATCATCTCGTTGGCCGAGAGCACCTTCGCATAGGTCTCGGCGCCGATCGCGAAGCTGCCGTTCGACTTGGGCAGCAGCTCCTTCTGGAGGAAGGTCTTGTATGCCGCCAGCGCGGCCATTGCTGCCTTGTTGGTCTTCGCGAACTCGGCCAGGAGCGCCTTGTCGGTGACTTCGGAAAACGCTGCCGTGACGTCGTCTCGAAAGAAACGGATGTTGCCGTCGATTTGCTCGATCGCGATCTCGGTGAAGATGCGCGCCGGGTTGTCGAGGTTCTTCCGGCCTTCGTCCAGAAACGCCAGCATCTTCTGTTCGCGCGCGATCAGCGACTTCAGCCGATCGGCCGGCGGCGCGAACTTCCGCTTCATGATCATGTAGGCCGCGCGGGTCACGCCGCTGCTGTAGACGTCGGGGTCCTTGGTCCACTGGCGCACCACGTCGTTTGCCAGGATGCCGGCGGTCATGGCGCGGATGAGCTGTTCGCGGTCGAGCTGCCTGTCGAACGTCAGCGTCGCGGCATCGATCCCGTTGAGCCGGCTCAGAAACCCGGCGAGCGCCGCGCTTTCATCGGCAACGGCCTTCGCGGAGGCGTCGTCCATTTCGGCGTCGTACTTGTGGATGCCCAGGTCGGTGGCGCTGCTCGGATGGCGCTTGAAGTAGTCTTCGAGGATCCCGGCGGCGAGCGCCGAGAACGCCGCGTCGCCCGACCCGGCCGCCGCCGCGGCCGGCGGCGGAGGCGTGCTGCACGCGACAGCCAGGAAAATCGTCAGCAGGACGGCGAGGCGACTGAACATTTCTTCGTCGTGATCGCGATCGCACCGTTTAGCGCAGGAGCTCAGCCGCTTTGGCGATGCCGGCCTTCGCACAGGCGTCGTCCTGCTCCTGGCTCGACCCGGAGCTGCCGACGCCGCCGATGGCCTCGGTGCCGGCCAGGATCGGCACGCCGCCGCCGAGCGCGAGAATGTCGGATATGTTGCGCTGGGCGGCGTAATACGGATCGTTGGTCCGCTTCTGGAACTCCAGCGTGCTGATGCGAAACATGCGCGCCGTGTACGCTTTGCGGCGCGCCATCTCCACCTGCTGCGCCGTCGCCTTCTCGTCGCGCAGCACCACGAGCAGCTGGCCGGCGCGATCGACGACGGCGACCGTGGTGTTGAAGCCCTTGGACTTGCACTCCGCAAGCGCGGCTTCCGCGATGGTCTTGGCCAGCCCGAGCGAGAGGTTGCGCTCGGTGACCACGCCCTGGGCCGGCGCCCGGCCGGGCAGGAGGAGCGCTATGGCGACGGTTCCCGCGAGCACAGATATCTTCACAGGCACTCCTTCTTGACGCGGACCTGGACAGGGGCTGAAAGCCCGCCGAAAAGGATACGGTACAATTTGCCGAAGCCGCCAGTATCGTGGATCCCGAAGTCATCTTCGTCATCGTCCTGCTCGTGGCCATCTTTGCCGGCGATCTCGTGAGGCGCTGGTGGCGCGAGACCGAGTGGAAACGCCGCTGGCGCGGCGGCAAGGGCGAGGATTGACCGATTTCGACGCCTGGATCGAGGCGCTGACGGCGCGGCACCAGGCCGATCTCACCTTCGCCGAAATCTCCCGATCGCTCCGGGCGCTGTCATCCACCTACGTCGAACGCCGGCACAAGCTGCGTGAGGGCGCCGCGCTCGCGGGCGCGGGCAAACGCGCCGCTTTCGCGTTGTTCTACGGCCCCCTCCACTTCCTGTTGATCCGGGAAATCGTCCGGGCGCTGCCCGGCGCGGCGGACGGCGCGCGGACGCTGGTCGATCTGGGCTGCGGCACGGGCGCTTCCGGCGCGGCGTGGGCGTCCGAATGCCGGACGCGGCCAGAGGTCGTCGGCATCGACCGCCATCCGTGGGCTCTCGAGGAGGCCGGGCGGGCGTATCGCCAGTTCCATCTCCAGGCCCGGACGCGCCAGGGCGACGCCGCGACCGTTCCGCTGCCAAAACCGCCGGCGCTGCTGCTGGCCGCCTTCACGGTCAACGAGTTGTCAGACTCGGCGCGCACGCCGATGTTGCCCCGCCTGCTCGAACGCGCATCGAAGGGCGACCGGCTGCTCATCGTCGAACCGATCGCCGGCGGCGCCGCGCCGTGGTGGAACGAGTGGCGCGAGGCGTTCGAGCGCGCCGGCGGCCGCGGCGACGAATGGCGCGTGCGCGTCGAGCTCCCGGCGATTGTCCAGAAGCTCGATCGCGCGGCCGGCCTGAACCACCGCGAGCTCCGTGGCCGATCGCTCTGGCTGGCGAATTCAGACGGACGTACGTAGCCACAGAGGCCACTTCTCTGTGCCCTCCGTGCCTCAGTGGCCCGTGATCGCAGTTGCTTCGAGGTTAGAATCGCCAGACCTCATGGCCCCCGAGCTGCGCCGCACGCTGGGTTTTCGCGACCTCGTCCTGTTCTACATCGCGACCACCTTCAGCCTGCGCTGGATCGCCACGGCCGCGGCGGCGGGACCGAGCGCGCTCGTCATCTGGGTGTTCGCGGCGCTCGGCCTGTTCGTCCCGCTCGTCTTCACCGTCATCGAGCTTTCATCGCGTTATCCCGACGAAGGCGGCATGTACGTCTGGAGCAAGCGCGCGTTCGGTCCGTTCGCCGGGTTCATCACGGGCTGGACGTACTGGTCGGCCAACCTGCCGTACTTCCCGGGGCTTCTCTATTTCGCGGCCGCCAACATCCTGTTCGCCGGCGGACCGTCCGTCCAGGCGCTCTCGTCGAACAGCACGTATTTTCTGATCGTCTCCTTCATCGGCCTCGGCGTCGCCGTCGGCCTGAACGTCGTCGGGCTGAACGTCGGCAAGTGGATGACGAACGTGAGCGCGCTGGCCGGATGGGTGCCGATCTCGCTCCTGCTCGTCTTCGGATTTTATTCGTGGATGACGTACGGATCGGCCACCCCCATCACGGCCGCGTCGCTGATGCCGAGCACCGGCTTCAAGGACGTCATCTTCTGGTCCACCATCGCGTTCGCGTTCGCCGGCGTGGAGAACGCGTCGACGATGGGCGATGAAATCGTGGATGCCAGGCGCACGATTCCGAGGGCGATCCTCACCGCGGCCGCCTTCATCACGATCATCTACATCGTCGCCACGCTGTGCGTCCTGCTCGCGCTGCCGAAGGAGCAGGTATCCGGGCTGCAGGGCCTCATGCAGGCGATCCAGGCCGTCGCCGGCAAGGCCGGCGTGCCGTGGCTCGTGCCAGTGCTCGCCCTGCTCGTCTCGCTCAACGCGTTCGGCGCCGTGGCCGGCTGGTTCGCCGCGACCGCGCGGCTGCCGTTCGTGGCGGGCATCGACCGCTTTCTGCCGCGCGCGTTTGCCGACTTGCACCCTCGCTGGCAAACACCGCACGTCGCGCTGCTCGTGCAGGCAGCCATCGCGGCGGTGTTCGTGTTCCTGGGCCAGGCCGGCACGTCGGTGCGCGGCGCGTACGAGGTCCTCGTCAGCATGAGCATCATCGGGAATTTCATCCCGTTCCTCTTCATGTTTGCGGCGATGATCAAGCTGCAGGACGAGCCGGCCGGCCCCGGCGTCATGCGCGTGCCGGGCGGTCCGGGCGTCGCCCGGGTTCTCGGCGTCATGGGCTTCGTCGTGAGCGCGGCGGCCATCGTGCTGGCCTGCGTGCCCGCCGACGAGGAACCGCTCAAGATGCTGGCCGTGACGAAAGTGGTGGGCGCTTCGGTCGCGCTCGTGGCAATCGGTGCCATGATCTATTTCGTGGGGAAACGCCGCACATGACATATCTGCTCCTCGCCGCCGCCGCCCTGACGATGCGCCTGGACTACTACCACACGGGCAACGCCACGCAGGAACACTTCAGCGTGGACCGGATCGTCGTCGAGCCGCTGGCGTGGCCGGGCAATCCTGCCAGGCCGATCGACGGGCTCGACCGCGGCAAGTACTTCTTCGAGGTCGTCGACGCCACGAGCGGGAAGGTCGTGTACTCGCGCGGGTTCGCGTCGATGTACGGCGAGTGGGAGACGACGGCGGAAGCGAAGTCCATGAACCGGACGTTTTCCGAATCGCTCCGATTTCCCGGCGTGGACAAGCCAGTCCGCATCGTGCTGAAGAAGCGCGACCCGACGAACGCGTTTCGCGAGATCTGGACGACCACGGTCGATCCCGCCGACAAGTTCATCGTGCGATCCGGGCCGCAGGCGAACGCGGGCGCCCTGATGAAGCTGCACGAGCGCGGCGATCCGGCGGAGAAGCTCGACCTGCTGATTCTCGGGGATGGCTACACCGCCGCCGAGCGCGGGAAGTTCGAACGCGACGCCCGGCGGCTGATGGGCGTGCTGTTCGCCACGGCGCCGTTCAAAGAGCGCGAGCGCGACATCAACGTCTGGGGTCTCGTGCCTCCCTCGAAGGATTCCGGCATCTCGCGGCCGTCGGACAACGTGCAGAAGCGGACGCCGCTCGGCACGATGTACGACACCTTCGACTCCGAACGCTACATCCTGACGACCGAGAACCGCGCCTTCCGCGACATCGCCGCGAACGCACCCTACGACGTCGTCGAGATCCTGGTGAACACGGAGAAATACGGCGGCGGCGGCATCTACGGCTTGTACAGCACGGTTGCGGCCGACAACCTGTGGGCGCCGTACGTTTTCGTCCACGAGTTCGGGCACCACCTGGCGGGGCTGGCCGACGAGTACTTCACGTCGGACGTCGCGTATCTGCCGGCGACCGATCGCGTGGAGCCGTGGGAGCCGAACGTGACGGCGCTGCTCGACGCCGCGAAGCTGAAATGGAAGGATCTCGTCCAGGCGGGCACGCCGCTGCCGACGCCCTGGGCCAAGGAGCAGTTCGAAAAGGACCAGCAGGAGGGCCAGAAACGCCGCCGCGACATCCGCGCGAACCGGCGTCCCGAGAGCGAGATGAACGCCCTGTTCCGGGAGGAGCTCGCGCGCACGACGGTGCAGCTCGGGAGCGGTCCTTTTGCGGGGAAAGTGGGCGCGTTCGAGGGCGCCAATTACGAGGCGAAGGGTTACTATCGGCCGCAGGCCGACTGCATCATGTTCACGCGCGACCAGGTGCCGTTCTGCGCCGTGTGCCGGCGCGCGCTGGAGCAGACCCTCGATTCTTACACCGGGCGATAATCGGGGCAGCCGGCGCTTGACGCGAGCGCGAAGCTTCGAACAGACTAGGCGCCCTGTCCAACCGGGCTCCGAAAGAGGTGCGTATCATGGATGATTTCGACAACGACATGGGACTTCCCGACGACGAGATTGCCGGAGGGTCCGAAGGGGACATCAGCGATCTCGGCGCCGGTCTCGATACCGAGCCCGACCTGGTGGCTGAAACGCTCCCCGGCGGCCGCTCGAGCGGCGCCGTCCGGGCGCGGTCGGCCGCACCGAGCGCGCCGAAAGCTGCGAAACCGAAGGCCAAAGCTGCTGCGCCGAAAGCTGCGGCCAGGCCCAAGGCGAAGGCCAAAGCCAAGGCCAAGAAGAAGCCCGCCAAGGCCGCCAAAAAGAAGTCCAAGCCGGCCAAGAAGAGCAAAGCCAAGGCCAAGGCGAAGAAGGCCCCGGCGAAGAAGTCGCGGAAGGCCGGGAAGAAGAAGTAGCTCTCCTCGGTGATCAGTGGTCGGTGATCAGTGGTCAGTGCTCAGACTGACCACTGGTCACTGATCACTGGCCACCATCCCCTCGTTCTTTTTCACTCCATTTGAACCGCTCAGCTCGCACCCGCGCCCGAACGTGGTAGGGTCTCGGCATCACGCCGGAGGGCCTCCATGTCGATTGTTGATGACCTGATCGAGAATCTCGTCGAGCGCAACGTCATCCAGCTGAATGGGACGCTGACGGTCTCGCTCGTCGAGGGCGGCGTCAAGGTCAAGGGCACCGTGTTCTCGACGGTCGCCGACCAGAAAAAGAACAAGAACCTGCTCAACGTCAACATCCCGGTCGATGCCGACGTGAAGGTCGGCGAGGTCGTCATTCCGCTGCCGGTCATCAAGTAGGGCAGGCAGGGCAGGCCAGGAGGACGCATGTCGGATGTGAACACGTTTATCGACGCCATCGGCAAGGATCTCAGCGAAACGGTCGTTCCGCGCGTGGACAACCTGGCCGCCGGCATTTCCGCGACGGTCCGCGACTTCTCGATCGCACTGATCCAGGAACTGTCGCAGCGCTACCATCCCGAGCTCGCCGGCGAGCTGCATACCCGCATCGTGCAGGGCGGCCTGGAAGTGACGGGGCAGAACGTGCGGCTGGACCTGAAGCGCCGCGACACTGGCGCGCCGGTCGCGTCGCTCGACATCCCCGTGTCGCTGAAGATCAACGTCCCCGAGCTCGCGGTCAACCTTCAGAAGACAACCATCAAGCTCGACGTCGTGCGCTAGCTGGACGAGGTGGGTCATGAACGTGTTCGTGGGCGGCTCGTTGCGGGACGTTCCCCAGTATCAGGAAGTCTGCACGGCGTTCGTGGCGGCGCTCGGAAACGAAGTCATTCGTCGAGGCTACGTGGTCATGACCGGCTGCAGCGGGACGCTGGACAAGGCGGTGGCCGAGGCCGCGTTCAAGGCGCTCGACGCCAACGCCGTCAGGGCGCGAACCCAGCTGATCAGCTACCGGCTGAAAGACGCGGAGCCGGCGCATCGCCTGGGCCGCGTGCAGATCTCCCGCCGCGGTGACTGGGAGCTGACGCATCCCGAGCTCGATCCGCCGGAGCAGATTGCCGAGGCCGACGTCACGATCTTCGTGGCCGGCCGGGAGGGCACCTATGCCGCGGCGAATTGGGCGCGCATCGCGGGAAAGCCCATCCTCGGCGTCGCGCAGTTCGGTGGGGCCGGCGCGGTGCTGTTCGACCGGGAGCGCGGCCGCTTTGCCGCGCAGTATGCCAGGAGCCTGACGATCGACGCCTTCGACATGCTCGGCCAGGACACGGCCGACGTCGATCAACTGGCCCGGGACGTCCTCGACGTGGCCCAGAGGCTGATCTCCTCGCGAACCGTCTTCGCGATCATGTCGTTCAAGGATGCGTTCCGAGAGGTCTTCGACTCGTATCGCGCGGTGTTCGAACCGATCTACGACGTGGAACGCGCCGACGAGTCGACGACCACCGAACGCATCATTCCCCGCATCCTCGACGGCATCCGGGGCTCGGCGTTCGTCCTAGCCGACGTCTCGGAGCTGAGCGGCAACGTCCTGTACGAGGTCGGCTTCGCGCAGGGGCTCGGCAAGCGCGTGATCGTGACGGCACGGCAGGGCACGCCGCTGCCGTTCGACCTGGTGGACTTGCCAGTCATCTACTGGTCCGATCAGGAGCAGCTGAGGCAACAGCTGGGTCAACGCCTTGCCGCCATGGCGCCGGTGAAGCAGGCCTGAGCTGTTCTAAGGCAGGCCTGAAAGGCCTGCACTACTTCTTCCCGGCGTCCTTCGCGATCACCTCGGCGGCTTTCTCGCCGATCATGTAAATCGCGCTGACGATGAAGAGGCCGGGGACGCGGGGGAAGACGGACGCGTCCACGATCCGCAGGCCCTGCGTGCCGTGCACCTTGAAGTCGCCCGACACCACGCCGCCGTTCTTCAGGTCCCCGATCGGGCAGGTGCACGACGCGTGGTGGCCCCAGGCGTTGTTCTTCACCCACTCGGCGATCGCATCGTCCGACGTGATTGCCTCGCCGGGAAGTTCTTCCTTCGCGAGGCCGCGGCCTTTCAGCCCGCCGGCCATCTTGCGCGCGAGCTTCACCCCTTCGACGACCGCCCGCACGTCCTCCTTGCGGCTGTCATTGCCTTCGTCGAAGTAGCTGAAGTTCACGGCCGGCGCGTCGCGCGGGTCGGCGGTGCGCAGCGTGACGGAGCCGGCGGTGTTGTTCGTGTGGCCCTTGAGGATCACCCACGTCAGGCAGTTCGGGTTCTTCGCCACGAGCGTCGAGTAGCCGGGGAAATAGCCCTCGAAGCGGCCAATCAGGCCGTAGCAGAACAGATCCGGCTCCGGCTGTTCGATGGTGGATCTGGCGATGACCGACAGCACGACGCCGTTGGTCGTGAAGACGCCTTTCCTGTCCCTCGACCACTCGGTGAACTGCGGATCGCTCTTCGTGAACGTCGCGCCCCGCAGCGCCTCCCACGCGTCGAAGGACATGCGGTTGACGATGGCGACCTCGTAGCGATCCTGCAGGTTCCGGCCGACGCCGGGAACGTCGACGCGAACGGGAATCCTGAGGGCCTCGAGCTCCGCGCGCGGGCCGATGCCCGACAGCATCAGCAGCTGCGGCGTGTTGAACGCGCCTCCGGCGAGGATGACTTCGCGCGACGCGCGCGCCTGACGCACGTCGCCGCCCGGCGGCGTTCGGCTTTGCGTGCGCCCGATACAATCGCTCGCCCTTCAGATACTCCACGCCGACCGCGCGGTTGCCGTCGTCGAACAGCACGCGCGTGGCGAGCGCGTCGAGCTCGATTTTCAGCCGGTCCGGGAACCGGCTCTGGATGTCCAGCAGCCGCTCGCGCGTGCCCACGCGCGCGTGCTTGTCCGTCGTCATCGGCGCGTAGCGCAGCCCGATGGCGCTCTCGGAGACGACGCGCCAGTCGTTGGGATCTTCGCGGCTCTCGATCCTCGCCCGGTCGCCGAGCGGGCCGCCGAGCGACTCCAGCGCGTCCTTCGCGGACGTGATGATCGCGCCGCGCAGGTTGTCGTCCGTGAACGCGGCTGATGGAATCGCCTTCTCGGTCGGCAGCCAGCCGCCCCAGCCGTGCCGGCTGGGGTTCCGGCCCAGCTTGCTCCAGAAACGTTCGATGCCGCGATGGCGGCAGTCCTCGAGGCGTTCGAAGTAGGTGCGCATGTGTTCCGCGCGCCACGAGGAATCGCCCGTGATGTCCGCGATCTGGTTCCAGTCCGAGTTGTGCGGATACACGAAGATCATCGCGTTGTGCGCGGTGCACCCGCCGAGCGTGCCGGCGCGCGGGTAGAGCACCCCGTCCACGTTGCGATCGTCGAACGTCGCGCGGAACTTCGGGTCCCGCCGCTGCCGCTCGTTGTCTTTGTAGTGCCGGACGAAGAAGTCCCACCGCATCGCCTCGTTTTCCGTTGCGAGCGAGTGGAAGGCGGGGACGTCGTAGTCTTCCGGCAGCGTGTTGCGGTCGGGGCCCTGCGGATCGCCACCCTGCAGCTTCCGGGGGTCGCCGCCGGCCTCGAGCAGGAGCACACGGAATCCGGATTCCGCGAGCCGCGCGGCCACCGTACCGCCGCCGGCGCCCGAGCCGACGACGATGTACTCGGGATTGAACGCCTGCGGCGCGGCCTGGCCGGACACGGCGGCCTTGAGGCGCGCGAAGGCATTGGACGACGCTTCGGCCGCAGCCGTCTGGCGGGCGGCGAGCCACGCGGTGAGCGCCAGTCCCCGCTTGATGAGATCGCGGCGATTCACTAGAACGTCTTCACGAAGCCAATGAGCGCGAGCTTGTCGGCGTCGCTCAGCCCCGGTTCGTCACCAAGGCTCGTCCCGAAGTAGTGGCCCTTGTTGACCACGAAGTCGGGACACTTGCTGAGCGCCAGCATCTGCTTCGTGATTTCCGGATTCTCGAAGATGTTGCGTCCCGCCTTCAGGTCGTCCGTCGCGTCCCGGAACAGCTTCAGGAGCTTCTTCTGTTGCTCGATCCGCTGGTCGAGCGGCATGTCCGCCCCCAGGTCGACGTTCGCGATGAGATTGACCGGCGTCCCCTTCTTGATGGGCCCGATGCGCACCTCGCCGTTCTTGACCAATCCCGGGAACAGGCGTTCGGCGATCCCCGAGAAGTCGCGGAGCCCGGCGGGGATGTAGCCGGGCGGCACCCAGATCTCGCTGTCCTCTGTCGTCCGATCGATCCAGCCGACGCCGGGCCCGTTCTCGTTGGCGAACATCGGATCCTTCCGGCGGCGCTCCGGCCAGAGCATCTGCTCGATCGACGCCTGGAACACGCGCATCCGCGCCTGGACCGACGGGCTGGGGTCGAAGGGGCCGACGGTGTTGTTCTGCAGGAACGGCGCCGTCGACCATGCGCTGACGAGCGAGGCCGGCCGCGTGAACCCGCGCCCGCCGCCGGGCAGGACGAAATCCGACTCCGCGCCCGTGAGCGGGTTCCGCACCTTCATCGTGCCGACCGACGGCAGTTCCTTGTAGGACTTCGAGGAGAAGTTGTCCCAGATGTTGTTTTCGATCGCGTTGGTCGCGATCGGGCTGCAGATGTTGGTCTGCATCAGCGTGCTCGGGATACGCAGCTCGGTCGAGAGGTAGTTGTCGGTCAGGAAGTCGTCGGCGAGGACGATCGGGCGCATCTGGTTCAGGAAGGCATCGGTCTTCGTCCACGCCCAGTACCGGTTCCAGCGCGGCGAGGTAGTCCTTGCCGTTGGCGTTCTCCATGTCGAGTCCCGCGGGCAGCGGCGGGATCTTGCTCGAGTGGCAGCGCGCGCAGCGTTCGGCGAACACGGTCTTGCCCTGCCTGACCGTCGCCGCGTCCTCGGTGAGATACGCGGGGCCGCCGGGCGCGTCCCGCAGGTGATGGGCCACGGACGCCTTCAGGAAGAATCGCGCCATGTATGGCGTCTGCAGCTCGGTCGCGCCCCAGTAGGCCGAGTTCTGGCGCGCGACGGAGATCTCGATCGGCGAGATGTCCGTGCCGCCGATGAGCGGCGTGAAGTGCGTGAGCCACTCCTCGCTGAACAGGCCGATGTTGATGTACACGCGGTTGAGCGCCCCGAGCGCGCCGACCGAATCCGATCCGTCCTTGAGCACGCGCGGCGTCCACGTCGTGCTCGGCGCCTGGAAGTACTGCGCCAGCGGGTCGCCCGGAGGCACGAACTCGTTGAACTGCCGGTTGTTCACGCCGCCGCCGGCCAGCGTCTCCTTGCCCCACTTCTTCGCCAGGCCCATGCGCGGCCCGAGCAGGTAGACCGCGTTCATCGTGCGCGGGTTGTTGATGTTGTCGCTCGAAACAAGAGAAGTATCGAGCGATCCGGGCCGTGACGTGTGGAACAGCTGGAAGAAGAAGCTCTTCGCGTTGGTGTCGCCCTTCCAGTTGAAGATGCGATCGACCCAGAAATACTGCGCGCCGACGCTCGACGAGAGGTTCGCCCAGCGCGGGTTCTCGGGATCGGCGGGCGGACGGATGGGATCCGGGCCGACGTGGCAGAACCCGCACGACATGCCAACCCGATACGGCTTGATGAGATCGCGGGACTCGTAGTACTTCGGGTCGCGGTAATAGCGCTCCGCGTCCCACTTCTTCCGCGCGTCCTCGTCGAAGGCCGGGTTCGGGAACAGGCGCAGTCCGACGACCCCGGATGGCTCACCGTAGTACGACCCGACCGCTACCGTCTTGCCGCGCGCGCCAACCTTCATGCCCGGGTATTTCTCCGCGTTCGCGAACGGATCCGGCGGGCAGTTGGGATCGCGGACGTCGAGCCACAGCCCGTAGCGGTTGGGATCGGGGCCGGTCGCTTTCCTGAAGCACGGCTCATTGACGAGCCCGAGGTACTCGAACCGGTTGTCACGGTCGTATCGCTTCGGAGTCGTCATCGCCGGGTGCGAGGACACTGTCTTGAGGAAGTCGAGCGTGCCGAAGCTGGTTGCCGAGATTGCATCCCAGAAGCGATCGTTGCCGCCGGTCCACACGATCCACATGTTGCGGCCCATCACCTCCTCGCGCGTCAGCGCAAGGGCGCCGTCCATGTCCTTGAAGTAGTCTTCATCGGCCGCGGGCATCGAGGCCGCGGTCCGGTTGGCGCGCATCGCCTCGTCTTTCTCCTTGCCCGACTTGAGCTTGTTGCTCCCGCAGGCGACGGTGAAGACGACGAGCACGGTGGCCAGCAGCCAGGTGCCGCCTGAGATACGGGGCGATGCATTTCGTGCCATCTCTACGACTCCTTGAACGGCGCCGTCGCCGGCGCCCGGGCGATCCATCAGGTCTGCGAAAGCGCGAGCGGCGCCAGCAGGCCGCGCGCGGCGAAGCCGGTGAAGCGGTCGAGGCGATCGAAGTAATCCCGCTGGAGTGCCGGCGTGGGCTTGAGCGCCCACAGCACTTCCGCGTTGGTCCAGGCCGCTTCCCGCGCCGCCCGGACGTTCCACATGGCCACGCGGTCGTCCACGGGCGCCGTCAGGTCGTCGACCTTGCCGACGAGGCCCGTGGCGAACTCCTCTTTGATCTCGGTTTCCACGGCCTCGAGCAGGTCGTTCACCCGCCTGAAATCGTCGTGCCTCGCATCCGCCGGCCGGGGCGCCCCGCCCAGCTGCTCGAACACCGAGACGATGCCCCACGGCAGATCGCGGTTGATGTGCGCGTTCATGCCCGCGAGGGCGAACTGCAGCGGGTGCACGTGCGCCGTTGTCCGCGAGGACAGCAGCGGCCGCCACGCGTGCGGCGCCGTGCCGGGAGCCGCCTTGTCCGCCGCCAGGGCGTCGAAGTACAGGTTCGCGAAGACGACGTCGAGGCGCTCGAGAAACGCCGCGTCGCCGAACGCCGACGCCCCGGACATGGCCGCCCGCACGCTGAGCGTCACGCGCAGGTAGAGGTGGTTGAACCACCACACGCCGTCGGACTGCGGCAGCGCCTGTTCGATGGCGGTCATCACACCAACGACTTCGTCAATCGACGCGGCGGGTTTCGTCAGCAGCGGCACGGCGGCCCCTATGAGAACACCGCGGCGGTATCGGCCAGCCACGGCGTCGTCCGCATGACCTCGCGCCTGTTGGACGTCGACCGGGCCTCGTTGCTGGACGCGCCGTACTGCCTGGCGATACGTACCACGGTTTCGCCGCCGACGGCGGCCAGGAAGTCGCCCTCCGAGGCGCCCGCTTTGAGCGTCTTCATCACCGTTGAGACGACCGATTGGGCTCCGTTGTCCCCGAACTGGTTGGCGACGTCGAGCATGAAGGCCAGCGCGCGTTCGGACACGACGATGGGCATGGTCTGCCTGATCCGCTGGGCAGACGCATTAAAGGCCGCCAGCGCGTTGGCAATCTGCGCGCGTTGCAACACCGGGTCGCGGCCGGCTTCGAGGAACCGGCTGCGCCAGGGCTCGGCAATCAGGTCGTAGTTCTTGTCCTTCGTGACCCCGGTCATGCGGTCCACGCCGCCGTTGATGCCGCCGGTGTGGGTCAGGAGGCCCTCGGCCAGCAGCCGATCCCCGGCGCCGAAGATCCGGACGAACCTGTCGAGATCGGTCCGCTGAAACGCGACGAGCAGCTCGTGCAGCCGGCCGGGCCGCTGCGCCCACTGAATCAGGCCGAACGACAGGCCGGCCCGGTCCGTGTTCCAGTTGGCGGCCGCGAACCGGCCGCCACCCTCGAGCTGCATCGTCACCGTGGCGGGACGGAGGAGTCCGGTGGCCGAGATGTCGAGGGCGAAGGCCGCGTAGGCGCTCGACACGACGGGGGACCTGGCCGGCACCCTGGCCAGCGCCTGCAGCGTGCCGCGATCGATGCCGCCGGTCGCGGCCAGGCTCTGATCGGACTGAAAGGCCTGGAGCGCGGCGATGGTCTGCGGTCCGTAGATGCCGCAGTCGCGCGCCAGGATCGTCGGCATGCGGCTGAAACCGTGCCCGAGCAGCAGCGACTGCACCGCGGCGACGGCATCGCGATCCGTTGGCACGATGGAGGGAGCGTCGGCATCGGTCCACAAACGGTCGAGGGTTGCGATGCCGCAAGTCATAAGAGAAGGCAGCTTAACCCACCGGCCGCTGCGCGCGATCGGTTTCGATCGATTCCTGTGAAAACAGAAGGCGTGAAGACCATATCATTGGGCCTTGTTTGAAGACGCGCACGATCGGCAGATCCCGGCTCAGCCGTTTCCAATGAGCCCGGCGCCTCGCGTCTGACGCGTTGATCAGAGGCCATGCCTACCAAACGGAAAAAGACCGAGAAAGAACTGTTCACGCCCCAGGTGCTGGACAAGACCGTCATCGCGATCCCGCTGCTGGACATTCTCGACGAGGAAGAAGAGAAGAAGAAGAAAGGCGGGAAGCCCGAGCCGCAGCTGGTGATCATCGACATCAACCTGGAGTATCGCGAGGGCCCGGAGGCCGCGCGCGAGCGCGTCAAGGCCGAAATCGCCCGCGCGATCAAGGAATACGGGTCGAAGTCTAAAAGAATCGACCAGGGCGTCAACGAGGCCAAGAGCGAACTGTCGGAACAGTATCTGTTCGCCCGCCTCGAGGTGCCGGTGATCCGCGGCCTGGTCCGGATCGACAACGAAGAGCGCAAGGCTTCCGATGAGCCCGGCGCCCGGCTGCGCCAGCGTGCGATCTACCGGATCTGGCCGGATTTCCCGATTAACGCGCTGATCAACCGCAGCCTGTCGACGGTCAAGGCCGATGCCGCGCGCACGTCGTTTTCCGCCAGCGGGCAGGACATTGTCTGGGCCGTGCTCGACTCGGGCATCGACGAGCACCACCCGCACTTTGCCGCGCACGACACGCTGAAAATGGACTCCGCGCTGTCGCATCGCGACTTCACCGTCGTCACGGGCACGGGCAACCCGTTAAAGGACGAGTTCGGACACGGGACCCATGTGGCCGGCATCATCGCGGGCGAGATTCCGGCGGGACCGCACAATCACGTCCTGGCGCTCGCGCGCCACCGCGACGAGAAGGGCACGATCACATTCGATCAGCTCAAGCTCGACACCATTTCGGGGATGGCACCGAAGTGTAAGCTGCTCAGCCTCAAGGTGCTCGACGCGGAAGGACAGGGCACGGCGAGCAACCTCATCGCCGCCATCGCGACGATTCAGAAGATGAACGGCTACGGGCGCCGGCTGCAGGTTCACGGCGTCAATATGAGCGTCGGCTACGACTTCGAGCCGGAGTGGTTCGCCTGCGGGCAGAGCCCGCTGTGCGTGGAGGTCAATCGCCTTGTGCGGAGCGGCGTCGTCGTGGTCGTGGCGGCCGGCAACACCGGGTACGGCTTCGCGCAGTCCGCGTTTCGCGGCACGATCGCCGCGGGCATGGGCCTGACGATCAACGATCCGGGCAACGCGGAGCTTGCCATCACCGTCGGTGCGACGCACCGCGACTCGCCACACATCTACGGTGTGTCGTATTTCTCGTCAAAGGGCCCGACCGGCGACGGGCGGCTCAAGCCCGACGTCGTGGCGCCGGGCGAAAAGATCCTGTCGTGCGCGGCGGGGAAGATGAAGGCGACGGCCGTGTCGGAGGCGAGCGCGGGGCGGGTGGACAAGGCGGGCGCCGCGCTCTCGAAGTCCGAGAAGTGCTTGTACGTCGAGGACAGCGGCACGAGCATGGCCGCGCCTCACGTGTCGGGGATCGCGGCGGCGTTCCTGTCGATCCGCAAGGAATTCATCGGCCGGCCGGAGGACGTCAAGCAGATCATCCTGTCGAGCGCGACGGACCTGAAGCGCGATCGGTATTTTCAGGGCAGCGGCCTCGTCGACCTGATGCGCGCCATCCAGTCGGTGTAGGCGAGAAGTAGTGCGGACCTTCAGGTCCGCCTTGGGAGCAGGCCTGAAGGCCTGCACTACGACGGCAAACGAGGGCCAGATGAAGACCGTCAGCGGTTTTCCGTATTTCGAGGTGCAGTTCACCAAGGACGGCGACGTGGATGACGCCGCCGAGGTGTCCGCGCTGCGCGATTACCTGAAGAAGCCGAACGCCACCGACCTCATCGTCATCTCGCACGGGTGGAACAACGACATGAGCGACGCGCGCAAGCTGTACGCGCAGTTCCTGGCGTGCCTCAGGGACGTGCTCGACGGGAAAGCCATCGACGGGATGGCCGGGCGATACTTCGCGGTGATGGCGGTGCTGTGGCCGTCGATACGGTTCGCCGACGAAGACCTGATCCCGAGCGGCGCCGCGGGAATCGGCTCGGTCGTGAGCGCCGACCTGGTGAAGAAGCAGCTCGACAGGCTCGAGAAGGCGATCGGAACCGCAGGCAAGAGCAAGATCAAGAGCGCGCGGGCACTGGTGCCCTCCCTGGCCAACGACCCGAAGGCGCGCGAGAAGTTCGCGGATCTCGTGCGGTCCGCGCTTCCGAGCGGCGCCGGCGACGACGAAGACGGTTCGAAGGCGTTTTTCAAGAGGAAGGGCGGCGATCTCATGGATCGCCTGTCGAAGCCTGTCACGACATCCGCGGCGAGGCCGTCGCGTGGCGGGGCGGCCTCGATCGGCAGCGCCCGGGGCGGGGCGGCCGGCATCGGCGACACGCTCAGCGGCGTGCTGGCGGGCGCGCGCAACCTGCTCAACTACTCGACGTACTACCTGATGAAGGAGCGCGCCGGCAAGGTCGGCCGCGGCGCTGTGAACGGCGTGCTGCGCGACTTGAAAAAAGTGCGTCCGGATCTGCGGCTGCACCTGGTCGGGCACAGCTTCGGCGGCCGGCTCGTGACGGCGGCCGCCGACGGACCGGCGGGCAAGCCCTCCGTGGCCATCGCGACGCTGACGCTCCTGCAGGCGGCGTTTTCGCACAACGGCTTCGCGGTCAAGTTCGACGGCGCCAAAAACGGCGGTTTCCGCGCCGTCGTCAGCGCGCACAAGGTCAGCGGACCGATCGTCGTGACGTACAGCAGCCACGACAGGGCCGTCGGCGTGGCGTATCCGCTGGCGTCGCGCATCGCCGGACAGGACGCGTCCGCGCTCGGCGACGCCAACGATCGCTTCGGCGGCATGGGTACGAACGGCGCCCAGCACACGCCCGAAAGCGTGAACGGCACGATGAAGGCCGTCGGCGGGGCCTACACGTTCGAAAAAGGGAAGATCTACAACCTCGACGCGGACGCGGTTATCGCGGACCACTCGGACATCTGTCACGACGAAGTGGCGTTCGCGCTGGTCAAGGCCATCGCCGTTTCGTAGCAGGGAAACATGCCGGCGTTCACCAGGGAGTTCCCGCTCGATCCCGAGATCCTCGGCCAGGGGAGCGCGGTGAACCTTGCCGTCGACGCGCCGGGCAGCCCGGCGGCCGCGGCCGCGATTGCGGCCAACCGGCCGTTCCCCGACGGCCCGATTGCGCTCGGCCAGATCAGCGTCGGGGCGAGCACCGGATCAGGCCTCGTGTTCAAGTCCGGCGCGGCGACGGTCAGCTTCATGAGCTCCGCGGAGATTCAGGCCGGCATCGGCATCTTCGACTCGCCTGCCGACGCCGTGGCCAGCTTCGCGCTGCCGTCAGCGAAGAATCTCGATCTGGGCATCCGGCCGGCGGCCGGCAGCGGGCCGGCGCGATGGGCCGCCATGCGCTGGGCGTATAGCGTCACCGGCAACGTCTCCGGCGCGTATCCGATCGGCCTGCTCGGCAGCGTGTCGGTCGGCGTGTCGGCGAGCCGCGCCGGTGTTTACGGCGTCGTTCACTGCTTCGACAGCGGAGCCGGCGCGCGGGACGTGCTTGCGGCGACGTCGAAGAGCTGGCGCCTGCCGAGGCAGGTGAATTTCGACGGCGCCGACGTCAACATGGCGCCGAACACCTGGCTGATGGCCGAAGTGGACGGGTCCCTCGCGCTGACGGTCGGCGCGAGGCTTGGGTACGAGGTCAGCTTCAGCCGTGAGGCCTCGCTTGCCGGCCTGACGCGAGACCTGGGCGCGACCATCGACGCGAAGCTCAAGGCGACCTTCGGCGTCACGGCCAGCGGCAGCTACCTGCTGATGATCGGGCGCGAGAGCGAGGCAAAGACGGTCAGGCTCCGGCTGCACAAGCACTCGAAGTCCGGCCTCGACTTCGCGCTCAATCTCGACGTCGGCCTGACAGGCGCGGTGCCGCTGCCCGACACGTTCGACGACTTCGTCGAGACCGTGTTCGGCGTCCACGGCCCGCAGGTCGTCCGGGATTTGCACGTCCTCGAGCAGTGGACGAACCCGAAGGCCGACCTCGGGGAGAACGTCGCGCGCCTGACGACGAAGACGGGACTCGATCTGCTGCGGCGGACCACGGGCCTCGATCCGGAGGCGAAGTTCGACGAGGCGAAGGGCATCGTGCTCGGCGTGCTGAAGAAATGGGACGCGCTGCCGCCGGGCATTGCCGCGATGACGTGGCAGTTCCTGTCGAAGAGGACGCCCGCAGACGACGCCTTGAAGTTCAAGTCGTTTCTGGAAACGCTCGCCAGCGGCGATGCGGGCAAGAAGACACAGGCACTGTCGAATGCCCTGGGCCAGGTGCTCTCGGACAGGCCGGAGCTGAACTGGCTGCAGGCGATCGCCGACCGCGGGATCCTCGCGGTCGCGCAGGATCTCGATCGCGTCAGCGCGCTCGCAGGCGCCACACTGGCGGTGCTGAACGGCGACGTGCTCAAGCGCCTCCACGACTTCATCGGCGACAGCCTGGATCTCGGAACGATCCGCCAGGCCGCGCAGGACGCGGATTTCGGCGCCTTGAACGAGTGGTTGGTTGGACGGCTCGGCGACTTCGTCGACGAGAAGACCGCGGGCATCGAGCAGCTGAAGCAGGTTCAGAAAGCCGTCTTCGCCGTCGATCGCAAGGTGAAGAACGTCTACGAGACCGGCATCGAGGCGCTCAACAAGCGGTACGCCGCCGAGTTCGCGGCCACCTACCAGCGCACGACCACGGACACCGCCCTGCTCGACGTCACGTTCGACCTGTCGCGGCCGAAAAGCCTCGCGTTGTTCCGAAGTGTCGTGGAAGAAGGCGACCTGAGCACGCTGCTGGTCACCGAGATCGAAGGCGTCACGCTGAACAACGCCGCGCTCAGCCACGAGCTGGGCCGGACGACGCACGTCGAGTTGCGGCTGCCGTTCTGGAGCAAGGACGTCACGCACGTGACGCAGAGCATCGCCAGCCTCTCGGTGGAGGAGCACGCGGGCCGGGTGCTGGTGTACGAGTTCTCGGCGTCCGACAAGGTGACGACGTCCAACCGGGCGCGAAGCGAGCTCTCGGTGCTCGGCACGCTGCGCGCCGCTCCAGGCGGCGCTGCCCCGATTGCCGCAAGCGGAACGATCGCGTACGAAGCGCGCCAGGTCGCGAAGGGGATGCGCGCGCTCGATTTCGAGCGGCGGACCCGGCCGTTCCTCGAAACGTATCTGTCCGGGCTGTTCCCGGAAGGCGAGACGTCTCTCGAGGCCTTCTACGGCGAGGTCAGCCCCGGCGGTGCCGGCGGGGAAAACGCCCTGCGCGCCGTTCTCGGTGACGTCGCCCTGTCCATGCAGGTGACCTACCCCGCCGGCGTCCTTGCCAGCTGGCTGCTGCCGCGCGACGAAACGGCGGTTCGCGCCGATGGCATGAAGCTGTCCCGGTCCGTGCAGGTGAACCTGCGGCGGCTGATCGCGCGCACGCACTTCGAGAACATCGACAACCTCGAGTTCAACGAGAGCGTCGCCGCGCTGCTCGTGTGGACGTCCCTGCCCGTCTCGACCTCCATCGGGCGCAACCTCGACCCGGTGCGGTTCAACACCGACCGCGGTTTCTTCTGGGACTACGCGGATCGCGACATGCGCTTTGCGGTGGCGCGGGATCCCCACACAGGCACGGCACTCGGGGCCGCGCTGGCGGACGCGCATGCGCGGCTGCGCGCGGCCGGCAAGCCGAACGCCGATCTGTTCCGCCCGGCGCGCGCGGGCCAGTTCGTGCAGATGGCATTGGGCCAGATGGGCGACGAGTACCTGTTCAACCTGCTCAACGCCGAATCGCGCATCGTGTCCGGCGCCACCGATGCGCTGCGGAAGATTGCGGCGGCGGTTGCCGCGGCGGCGACGGTGCCGACGACGGCCGTGAAAACGCTGTCGGAGTTCGCGGGCACCCTCGTGGACACGTTCAACGGGCGCCTGCAGTTCCTCTACACGCCTGAGGCCGTGCGTACCTTGGGCCCCACAATCCTCGCCGAGGCGTCGGCCGCCATCCACCCGTCGGCCGGCGCTGTCCGTCCCGGCGCGATGCTGAAGGTGTATGTGCTCGGGCAAGACCACGCGTTCGCGCTGAACGACTTCCTGAAGGGCGCGCTGCCACCGGCCACAGAGGTGGCGGCGGCGCAGACGCTCGTGAGCCTGTGATGCGCGCCCCATTCAGCGCCGGCGTTCTCGTTGCCGCGCTGGTGCTCCCTGTGCAGGCCGTTCAGGCTCCCCAGCCGCCCGCGGACTCGTACGAATACGACGGCCGCGCGTTGACGGCCGACCAGAAGATCGGTCGCGACACCTGGTACTTCTGGACGGCAGGCAACCAGAAGTTCTGGCGCAGGATGGCCGCCACGACGTCCGGCAACGTCGATCTGCTGACCTACGTGGACTCGCGGAACCACGCCGCCCGCTTCGAGCGACTCGGCGTGATCAACCATCCCGGGTGCCAGGCCGCACGCGAGCCCGATCGTTACGGGCTCTGGATGGACGATTGTTCCGCGGCGGAACCGGTGCCACAGATTCCTGGTATTCCCGTCGGCATCGTCGGCCTCAGACGGTTCGACAACCCGGCGTTCGATGCGGCCAAGTGGAGTCTGCAGGCGTACCTGGCAGACCGGACGATTGAGCCGCCGTATCTGGTCGGCATGTCGTGCGGGTTCTGCCACGTGGGGTTCAATCCGGTGAAGCCGCCCGCGGATCCCAACCGCGCGGCGTGGTCCAACCTGTCGCCGACGATCGGCAATCAGTATTTCGAGGAAGGCAAGCTGTTCAGCCTCAACATGACGCCATCGGACTTCCGGTGGCACGTCGCGAACCAGCAGCCGCCCGGCACGTCCGACACGTCGCGCTTCGCCACGGACCACATCGACAACCCGAACGCGATCAACACGATCTTCAACCTGTCATTCCGTCCGGCGTTTCCGGAGCAGATGCGCGACGGCTCCACGCGCCAGGTGAACCACATCCTCAAGGACGGGGCGGACTCGGTCGGGATCGCCGGCGCGTCGCTTCGCGTGTACGTCAACATCGGCATGTGCGGCGATTACTCGACGACGCTGCACGATCCGATCTACGGCGTGAAGCGAGCGCAGGAGCCGTTCGACATGGCCCGCGCGCGGACCGAATGCGAGGACTGGCGCAACACCGAGGCGCGGATGCCGGCCGCCGAGGCGTTTCTGAAGACGCTTTCGCCGCCGCGCCTGGCCGACGCACCGGGCGGCCAGACGTATCTGACCGCCAGCGACGACGAGGTGCTCAACCGCGGGAAGATGGCCTACGCCGACAAGTGCGCCGTCTGCCATTCGAGCAAGCAGCCGCCGGCGGGGATCGCGGGTACGGCCGACGCTGTCGCCTGGTATCGGCAGTCGGTGCTCGCACCCGACTTCCTGACGGGAAACTTTCTCTCGGACGACCAGCGCTACCCGGTCACCGTCATCGGGACCAACATTGCCCGCGCCATGGGCTCGAACGCCACGCGAGGGCACGTCTGGGATCAGTTCTCGTCGGAGACCTACAAGAAGCTCCCGCCGGTCAAACTCATCAAGAACCTGTACAACCCGCGCGACCCGGCCCGGCCGATCACCTTCGACGCCCCTCCCGGCGGGCGGGGCTACTACCGGACGGCGTCCCTTACGGGCCTGTGGGCGACGGCGCCCTACCTGCACAACAACTCGGTAGGCGTGTTCATCAAGGATCCGTCGGTGAGCGCGCGGCTGGCGGCGTTTACCGACGGGATGGAGAAGCTGCTCTGGCCCGAGAAGCGCCAGGGGGTGCGCTCCATCCCTGTAACGACAACCGATAGCACCGTCACCATCAGTGGGACAACACGCGTCCTGCGGATCCCGATGGGCACGCCCATCGACATCGTCGCCCGCGTCGATCCGACCGAGCTCGCGCAGCTGGTCGGCCGGCTCCCGCTGGCCGATCTCGTCCTCAAGCTGACGCCGGACGACGTGATCGTGTCGAGGCTGCTGTCGCGCAACCTGGCGCCTGATTTCGTCGAGGATCGGGGCCATACGTTCGGCGCCGAGCTGGGGGACGCCGACAAGCGGGCGCTGGTCGAGTTTCTGAAGACGTTCTAGTCGCGGTCATTCAAGGGGAAGAACCTATGCCAGACGATGTGATCTTTCAGCCGCTGAAGTTCAAAAACCTCACCGTCAAGAACCGCGTGTTCCGCTCGAACATCTCCGGGCGGTTCGACAACTACGACGGGTCGGGGAACCAGGCCCGCATCAACTGGGAAGTGAAGTTTGCGAAGGGAGGGGTCGGCGCGATCATCTCGTCGTTCGTACCGGTGCACATCAACGGGCGGATCCTGCCGAACTACGCGACGGTGGACAGCGACGACAAGATCCCGTTCTGGCGGAAGCTGGGGCAGGAGGTCCACAAGTTCGACTGCAAGTACATCATGCAGCTCAGCCACGGCGGACGGCAGCGTGACGTGCCCGGCATCGAATACCCGATGAACATGAGCTCGACCGACAAGAAAGATCCGCTGCACGGGTTCGAGTGCAAGCGCATGACCGCGGACGACATCAAGGCGACCGTCGCGAACTTCGCGGAGGGCGCCCGCCGTGCGCGCGAGGCGGGCCTCGACGGCGTCGAGCTGCACGGCGCGAACGGCTACCTCATCACGCAGTTCCTGAGCTCCGCGATCAACGATCGCACGGACGAGTACGGCGGGCCGCTCGAGAACCGCGCGCGCTTCGTGATCGAGATCGTCAAGGCGATCAGGGCGAAGGTGGGGAGCGACTACCACCTGCAGATGAAGATCAGTGCGGTCGATCACAACAACGCGCTGTTCATCCTGAAGACGGAGAAGCCGGGCAACACCGTGACCGAGTCGATCCAGGTGTGCAAGTGGCTGATCGAGGCGGGCGTGGACAGCGTGCACGTGTCCACGGGCAGCTCGTTTCCGCACCCGCGCAACCCGTGCGGGTCGGCGTTCCCGGTGGACATCTTCGCCGGCACGTACGAGCAGCTGGCCTCGAGCGGCACCAACACGCTGCGGAACCTGCTGCTGTTTCACAGCAGCGTCGGCGGCGCCGTGTTCAGCAAGCAGTGGCTGGACGCGGGTGTGCCGGCGGACCAGATCGAGGGCCTGACGCTTCCGGACTCGAGGCTCGTCAAACAGGGCATCACCGTGCCTGTCATCTGCACGGGCGGATTCCAGACGGCTTCCGTCATCCGCCAGGCCATCTCGAACGGCGACTGCGACGGCGTCAGCATCGCGAGGCCGCTCGTGGCCAACAACGATCTGGTGAACCAGTTCGCCGCCGGGCGCGACAAGGCGGAGAAGCCTTGCACCTACTGCAACAAGTGCCTCGCCCACGTCGTCGAGCACCCGCTGGGGTGCTACGAAGAGAGCCGCTACGCGAGCCGAGAGGAGATGATGGCGCAGGTGATGTCGGTGTTTCATCCGCCGCCCTTCTAACTAGGGCAGAGGGCAGAGGGCAAAGAGCAGAGGGCAGAGGGTCACCATGATCTGGCGATTCATCAAGAGAGCCGTCCTCCTCGTCGTCGTCGTGCTGTTCGCCGCGGCCGTGTGGGCGGTCGCGTCGGTGCGGACCGATCGGCCCGTCGAGTACGCGGACATCACGGAGCAGTTCAAGTACGGGTCGATCGGCAGCGAGCCGGGCGGCTCGCTGCTGTCGACGGTCGGCGGCGTGCTGCCGCCGTACGCGGTGTTCAAGGCGCTGCCGGAGATCTGCAGCGACAAGCTGCCGGGCGGGCTCGCGTCCGTCGGGTTGATCGTCGAGCCGGGGCACGACCTGCCTGTCGGCGTGTCACGGCGCCGGCGGCTCGGGATCGATCAGGTCGGGTTCAACTGCGCGTTGTGCCATTCCGGAACGGTCCGCGACACGCCCACCGCGGCGCCGCGCGTCGTGCTCGGCATGCCGGCGCACCAGCTCGATCTCGAATCGCTCGTGCGATTCGTGCTCGACTGCTCGCTCGACAACCGGACGACGGGGGAAAACGTCAGCGGGCGGGCGGCGGCGATGGGAAAGCGGGAGCCGCTGTTCGAACGGCTGCTCATGCGGTTCGGGCTGATGGATCGGCTGAAGATCACGACGCTCGCGCTCCGCAACCGCATGGCCCCCAGCCTGGCGGGCGACCTCCCGCCGTGGGGCCGTGGACGGGTGGACACGTTCAATCCCTACAAGGCCATCCAGTTCAACTGGCCGCTCGACAGGCTGCCGAGGTCAGAGCTGATCGGCGCCTCGGACTATCCGTCGTTGTGGAACCAGAAGCCGCGCGAGGGCATGCACCTGCACTGGGACGGCAACAACACGTCGGTGGACGAGCGCAACCTGAGCGCGGCGCTCGGCGCGGGTGTGACACCTGTCACCGTCGACCACGCGGCGATCAAGCGCGTGCGCGACTGGATCTGGACGCTGCCGCCGCCGGCCTATCCGTATCCGATCGACAAGATCACCGCGGCGCGCGGAGTCACGCTCTACCAGCAGCATTGCCTCGAGTGCCACGGCAGCGACAAGTTCAGGGACGGCGTGAAGGACGGCCCGCGCATGGGGCTGGTGGAGGACATTGCGCGAATCGCCACGGATCGTCATCGCCTCGATTCGTACACCGACATGTTCGCGACGAATCAGACTGCGCTCTACCCGGAGTCGGGGTACCGGTTCACGCACTTCACGAAAACCAACGGCTACGCCAACCAGCCGCTCGACGGCATCTGGCTGCGGGGCCCGTATCTGCACAACGGTTCGGTGCCGACGCTTCGCGATCTGCTCGAACCGCCGGAACGGCGGCCGGCGAGGTTCTTCCGCGGCTACGACGTGATCGATCGCGCGAAGGTCGGCTTCGTGTCGAACGTGGGGCAGGCCGACGGCCGGAGCTTTTTCCTGTACGACACGTCGGTGCCCGGCAACAGCAACGGCGGGCATACCTACGGCGTGACGCTGCCGGACGCGGACAAGCAGGCGATTGTCGAGTATCTGAAGACGTTCTGACCGCGCGTAACGGAAACGAAACGGAGCCTTAAGATGAGCATCGCACGCAGCAAGGCGGCGATTTGGTTCGGACGCGTGGTGTGGCTGGGCATCCTCGCGAATTTCGCGCTCGCCATCCCGTCGCTCTTCGCGCCGGAACGAATCATCGCGATGGCGAACCTGCCTCCGGCGACCCCGCTCATGTGGCCGCGCTTCTCGGCGTGGCTGCTCATCCTGCTGAGCCTGTTTTACATGCCCGGCGCGATGGACGTGGATAAGTACCGGGTGCCCGCCAAGCTGTCGGTCTTCTCGCGGCTGGCGGGCGTGGTCTTCTTCTGGCTGACGCAGCCTCGCGAGTACCGGCTGTTCGGCACGTTCGACTTCGTCTTCCTGGTGCCGGAGACGATTCTGCTGACGATTGCCCTCAGGCAGATCAGGGCGATCGAGAAAGGCGGCCTGGCATGACGGGACGGCTTCGAACGCGTCACCCGGTCCTCTGGTTCCTGCTCATCGTCCTCGCCGTCGTGGGTGGAGCGGTCACCTACGTGAAGTTCTTCCGCGAGGAGCCGGCGCCGTACTTCGCGTCGGACGAAGAGCACTTCCTGTTCGGTTCGGTCGGCACCGAGGGCGAACAAGGCATCCCGTACTGGATCTGGCTCGTGCTGCCG
Organism: uncultured Acidobacteriota bacterium; assembly: GCA_963712905.1. Classification (GTDB taxonomy): domain Bacteria; phylum Acidobacteriota; class Vicinamibacteria; order Vicinamibacterales; family CAVVIG01; genus CAVQJU01. The sequence goes on from CAVQJU010000013.1 coordinate 84,525, forward strand.
CGCATCTTCCCCGAGTATCTGCCCGGACCGGGCGGATACGCGGCGGCCGGCATGCTGTCGAAGGACGGGCACGACATGCCGATCGGTCTCTCGAAGGTCACGATCGGGTTCCCCCGCGTCGCGATCAACTGCGCGATGTGCCACACGGCGAGCTATCGCGTCAGGCCGGGCGATGCCCCGACCATCGTGGCCGGGGCGCCATCGCACCAGACCGCCCCGCAGCAGTACCTCCGGTTCCTGATCCAGTCGGGGACCGACCCGCGCTTCACGCCGGACACCATCCTGGCGGAGATCGCGAAGAACACGCGGCTCTCGATGCTGGACCGGCTGCTGTACCGGTTCGCGATCATCCCGGGCACGCGGCGGGCGCTGCGCCGCCTCGGCAGCGCGGACGCCTGGATGTGGGAACGGCCCGACTGGGGCCGCGGCCGCATCGACCCGTTCAACCCGGTCAAGTACACGATCCTGAAGCAGCCGATCGACACCACCATCGGCCACTCGGACATGGTGCCGCTCTGGAACCTGAAGGCGCACGCCGGCTACTCGCTGCACTGGGACGGCCTGAACAGCAACCTGCAGGAGGTCGTGCTGTCGTCCGCGCTCGGCGACGGCGCGACGATGAAGTGGGTGGACCGGGATTTCGCGAAATGGAACAACACGAAGCCCGGGGAGATGTCGAGCCTGCGCCGCGTGCAGAACTACATCAGCGAGGTGCAGCCGCCGCCGTACCCGTTCCCGATCAACCGGGCGCTGGCGGCGTCCGGCCAGACGATTTACCAGAGGGATTGTGCGTCCTGCCACGCGATCGGCGGCAACAGGACCGGGACCGTGGTTCCCGTCGCTGAAATCGGCACCGACAGGCACCGCCTCGATATGTGGACGCCGGCCTCGGCGTCCGCGTACAACGCCTATGGCGCCGGGCACGCGTGGAAGTTTTCCGGGTTCAAGACGACGGGAGGCTACGTCTCGGTCTCGCTCGAAGGCGTATGGCTGACCGCGCCCTACCTGCACAACGGGTCGGTGCCCACGCTCGTCGATCTGCTCGAAAAGACCGATCGGCGCCCGAGAGTGTTCAGGCGCGGCTATGACGTGTACGATCCGGTCCGCGTCGGGTTCGTGTCGTCGGGCCCCGAAGCCGATCACATCGGCACGCTGTTCGATACGTCGCGCCCTGGAGGCAGCAACGACGGACACTTGTACGGCACCGAGCTGCCGGCCGCCGACAAGGCCGCGCTCATCGAATACATGAAAACGCTCTGACACATGGAACGCGAACGCATCGAGGAGCTGTTTTACGGCCGGCCCGAGCACCAGCGCCGGTTCACGCAGGACTTTCCGATCCTGCCGGACGTGTGGATCGCGTACGGCCGGACGCCGGGCGACCGCGTCGAAGTCCTGTTGACGCCTCACACGGAGTCGAACGCGGCCGCCGTGTCGAATGCGCTTCGCGCCCGGCTGGCGCAGGACCGGTCTGCCGAAGGCAGTGCCTGGAAGGCGGAGCATCCGGGCCTCGGACCTCCCCGAGTGTTGTTCAACGAGTCCGTGGTTCTCGCGACGCTCTCGTTCTGGGAGCTGCTGCGGGGCGCGCTGCCGCTCACCGACTGGTGGAAGCACGTGATCGCGCCGCTCGGCCAGAAGATGACGCGCGACGCGCTGATCGACGTCGCGACCAGGCTCGCGGACGACCCCTCGGCGCGGTCCGCTGTTCCCGGCGCCGATCCCAAGCTGCTGCTGAAGCTGATTCGCATCGCGGGCGCGATCGAGTGCGAGCGCCGGCGCCGCCCGGCGCCCGCGTCGGCCGGCGACCGGCCGACGCCGCAGGAAATCGAAGGCTTCGCCGATCTGTTCGATCGACTCCAGCCGGTCGAGGAGTCCGCGGAAGGCTGCGTCTGGAGCATCAGCCTCAACCGCGAGGCGAGCACGAGCGTGTGGCGCTCGCGGATGACGGTCAAGGCCGACGCCGCGGCGCGCGTCTTCGAGGCGCGCACCACCGGAATCCGCTGGGCCGTGCTCGACACGGGAATCGACGCGCGGCACCCGGCTTTCAAGAGGGCGGGTAAGGCGGGTGGGTCGGGTGGGGGTCAGGTGGGGCGGGCGGGTCGGGCGCGGAAGAACTCGCGAGCCGGGTGCTCAAAACGTACGATTTTCTGCGCATCAAGGCGCTGCTCGATCCGGACGGCGAGGTGGAGATCGATCCGTCGGCGGGCGATGTCGAGAAGCTGAAGCCGGTCCGGACCGAGTTGAGGCGCTCGCTGCTCAGCGGGCGCTCGGTGGATTGGGGGCTGCTCGAACCGCTGCTGCGCGTGTCGCACGCGCCGGCGCTGTACAAGCCGCCGATGTTCGAGTCGCACGGCACGCACGTCGCCGGCATCCTGGCGGCGAACTGGCCGGACGCCGCCGCGACGACGCCGCTCCAGGAGCCGCTCTACGGCGTGTGCCCGGACCTCGAGATCTACGATCTGCGCGTCCTGCCCGACAACCCGGCCGACAAGGCCGACGAGTTCACGATCATCGCCGCGCTGCAGTTCATCCGGTACCTGAACGCCAACAAGAACCTGATGCTGATTCACGGCGTCAACCTGAGCCTGTCGGTCCCGCACGACGTCGCGAACTACGCGTGCGGGCGGACGCCGGTCTGCGAGGAATGCGAACGCGTCGTCGCCAGCGGCGTGGTGGTCGTGACGGCCGCCGGAAACCGCGGGTTCGACAAGCGCGAGCGCGAGCCGGCCGCCTACGGCGACTACCGGTACATCAGCATCACCGATCCGGGCAACGCCGACGGCGTGATCACCGTGGGCTCGACGCATCGCATGCTGCCGCACAACTACGGGGTGTCGTACTTTTCGAGCCGCGGTCCGACCGGCGACGGCCGGACGAAGCCGGATCTCGTCGCGCCGGGCGAGCGCATCGACTCGTGCGCGCTGAACGACTACTACGAGACGATGGACGGCACGAGCATGGCCGCGCCCCACGTGAGCGGGGCGGCGGCGCTGCTGCTGTCGCGGCATCGCGAGCTCATCGGCCAGCCGCGGCGCGTGAAGGAGATCCTGTGCGGGACAGCGACCGATCTCGGCCGCGAGCGCCGCTTCCAGGGCGCGGGAATGGTGGACGTCCTCCGCGCGCTGCAGTCGATTTGAGGAGTGGAGGGCGGGGCTTTCAGCCCCGCCGGCGGCCCTGAAAGGGCCGCCCTACAGGTAACTTATGCAATTTGCACTCGAAGCCCTCCAGGCGAACGACGGCGACTGCCTGCTCCTGCACTTCGCCGGCGGCGCCGGCGACGCCGTCACGCGCGTCCTGATCGACGGCGGCTCGCGGGGCATCTACAGGAACGTGCTGAAGCCGCGGCTGGACGCCCTGCGCGGACAGGACCCGCTCGATCTGCGGATGGTGATGGTGAGCCACATCGACGCGGACCACATCGCCGGCATCGTGGATCTGTTCAAAGTCCTGAGCGAGCAGCAGAATGCCGGCGACGATCCGTTCTGCCGGGTCCGCACGATCTGGTTCAACGCGTTCGAGCAGGTTCACGGCCCGGCGCATCCGGGTGTGGCAGCCGCGACCGCGGCGTCCCTTGGCGGACCGCCGATCCCGGGGCTCGACGAGCAGACGCAAGCGGTGGTCGCGAGCATCCCGCAAGGCAACCAGCTCCGGCGGCTCGCCACGGACCTCGACGTCGTGTTCAACGAGGGCGCAGGCACGCCGCTGGTGATGTCGCTGGCCGTCGGTGCACGGAAGGTTCCCATCGCGCCCGGCCTGACGTTCACCATCCTCGCGCCGACGAAAGCGCTGCTCGACCGCCTCGAACACGACTGGACCAAAGCGCAGGAGGATCATCCCGCGGATCCCGCCGCGCAGGCGGCCGACTACCTGAACAACACCGTCCCCAACATGTCCAGCATCGTCGTGCTGGCCGAAGCCGCCGTGGCCGGTCAGGCGTCCAAACGCATGCTGCTGACGGGCGACGCGCGCGGCGACGTAATTCTGGAGGCGCTCGGTACCTCCGGCCTGCTCGACGGCGCCGGCCGCCTGCACGTCGACCTGCTGAAGGTGCAGCACCACGGCAGCAACCACAGCACGACGCAGGATTTCTTCGAACGCGTGACCGCCGACCGCTACGTGATCTCGGGCAACGGCAAGCACGGGATCCCGCATCCGCAGGCGCTCGGGTTTCTCTCCGCGGCGCGGCACGGCCAGGCGTACGAAGTGTTCCTCACGAACAGAACCGGCGTGGAGGGTCTGGGCCCGATGCTGGATGCGTTTCTCGCGACCGAAGCACACGACGAGCCGCTGCACGTGTACAGGTTCAGGAGCGACCAGGATCTGTCCGTCACGGTGGAGCTGGGCGCCTGACTGTCATCGCCCTTTCCGGCCGCCGGATCGACCTGCCGGGCACGGCGCCGCCGCGGTTTCCCGCCGTGAACGTCGACGCGGTCCGCGCGCGGATTCGCGCCGCGCTCCAGCGCCTGGAGGCCGGGGTGCTGGTGTGCTCGGCCGCGTGCGGGGCCGATCAGGTGGCCCTCGAGGCCGCCGGCGGGCTGGGACTCACGCGACGCGTGATCCTCCCGTTCGACGAGTCGCGATTCCGGGTCACGTCTGTCGTCGATCGAGGTGTCGAGTGGGGAGGTCCCTTCGACCGGATGATGCAGGAACTGCACGCGGCGAACGCGGTCATTACGCTGCCTGGCGGTGCGGACGACGCGGAGGCCTACGCGGCGGCGAACCTCACGATTCTCGACGACGCGCAGGCACTGGCCCGGGTCGTGAAGACCGCTGTCGTGGCCGTACTCGTCGCCGAGGGCGAAGCGGCGTACGAGGGCGTCGAAGGCAGCTTCGCGGAGGAGGCGAAGAGGCGGGGGTTGCCGACCGTCTCGATCTCCACGCTGGGATGATCGACGAGCCGCGCGGGCTTCACTTCGGGAGGCGGTCCGCCAGCTTGTCGAGCTGTTCCTCGGTGGCCTTGCGCATCCAGTTTTCGGGGGCGCTCGCGAAGAGCTCGTCCCGTGCCTTGACGAACTGCGGGTCCCCGAGGCCCATCATGGTCTCGACCTTCGTCGCCTCGAGCCAGTACCGCTCCTCGACGCTGACGTTGCCCGCGCTGTCGCGGGGCATCGCCTGGAGAGCGGCGTCCACGATGACGAGCAGCCGGCGCCGTATCCGGCGGGCGACCACATGGTCTGCGGTGGCTTCGGCCGGATCGGCCTGCACGCGGGCCCGATCGTCGAGCATGAACGCGCAGTTCACGCCGGTGTAGTGGTCGAGCTTCATGATGAACGCGCGCTCATACGCCCAGACGCCTTCGTCGAGCGCCGCGCGATCGGCGGTTTCTTCCCAGAGACGTTTGTGAATCGCTCCCCACAATCCAAGCGTCTCGACGTCGCCGCTCGCCCGCGGCTGCAGCGCTTCGAGGATCTGCTTCGCCTCCAGAAGGGCGGCCACGGCGTTCGGCTGGCGGCTCTTGTAGGTCGCCAGCGCGTGCTGCTGGATCAGGTAGGGGTCGTCACTGCGAGTCTTGCGCAGCAGCTTGAGCAGTGTCTTGGCGGCGCCGAAGTCGCCCTCCTTGCGGGCGACGCGGAAGTCCTCGAGAGTCGAAGTAAAGGTCGTGTCGGCGGCGGCCGGCGGCGCCACTGCCGCCGCGGGGGCGGCGACCCGCAGGGCGGGTTGGGCCAGGTCCGGCAGGAATGTGTAAACGGGGCTGTCCACGTTGTCGCCGGCGGAAATCGTCCGGATCGCCTGGGTGAGCTCGTTCTCCAGCCGCAGCGCCTCGTCGTAGTCGATGCCGGTCCCGAGGTGCTCGTAGTGGCGGATGACGATGTGCCCGAGATCGAAGGGGAACTTGAACTGCTTTTCCGCGATCACAATCGTCGTCCGGGCTTTGAGCGCGTGACGCACGCCGAGCTCGTAGATGGCGTTTTCGTTCGACGTCGAGAGATCGGCGATGGCCACGTCGGCGTCGAGCAGGTTCTCGTACATCGGCTTGTCGATGACGCCGGAGTGCACGATGTCGTCGGCGCGGATGCACTCGAGGCCCGCGCCCTCGACGGCGCGCTTGATGATCTTGTAGGTCTTGTCGAGATCGAGGGTCCGGTTGGTCTTGTAGTCAACCTTGACGCCAAAGCCCATCAATACGAAGCAGCGCTTCTTCGCTTCCATGTTCCCCCGTTGCATAGACGTGTTGAGGCGGCTGCCGCAAATGCTGGTCTGACGGATGAGAATTGTCAATCTGAGGGAGCACGCCGATGTTGAAATCGCTCGATGTCCTGATCGGCCTCACCGTCATCATGCTTGCGCTGAGCATGGGCGTCACGATGCTGACGCAGTTTGCCACCGCCACGTGGAACAGCCGGGGGCGCCATCTGAGGCGCGGCATCATGGATCTGCTCAACCAGATCGATCCCGCGCTCGCGAAGAAGGCGGCCGGTGCCGAGGAATCGCTCGCGGGCAAGGTCGCCGACGCGGTGCTGACGCATCCGCTGATCAGCGCCACCGGCCGGCGCCTGGGCACGGTGGTCCACCGTGAGGAACTGACCCGGCTGCTCCTCTGGCTCACCGACGACAGCGCGGAGCTCGATCAGAACGCGAAGGCCGAGCTGAAGCAGGTGCTCGCTCGAAACGGCATCGACGATCCGGCCGGCACGCTGAAGCGGGTCCGCGATGCGTCCATGAAGCTCGAGGCCGAGAAGCCCGACCTCGCCAACAGCGTCCGCCAGACGATGGCCATCCTGCAGGAGGCGCGCAGCGACTTCGTCGCGAAGATCAACAACTCGTTCGACCAGGCGATCGACCGCGTCTCCCAGCGCTTCACCGCCCACGCGCGCGCCATCACGTTCGTCGCCGCGATGCTCGTCGCTGTCGCGCTGCAGATGGACACGATCGGCCTCGTCAACCGGCTGTCGGCCGACGACATGCTGCGGCAGGCGTTCGTGACCACCGCGACGAGGCAGACGACGCTGCCGGCCGTGACGGACACCACGCCAGGCGCCCTCGACATTCAGTACATGTCGTTTCTGGCCGAGAACGGCCTCGTGACTGCGGCGCGCTCGCCGGACGAGTGGCTGAAGCGCTGGAGCCAGACCAACCTGGTCGGCGTCCTGATCACGACGCTGCTGCTCAGCCTCGGCGCGCCGTTCTGGTACAGCGCCCTCGGCAAGCTGCTGCAGCTCCGGTCAGTGCTCGCGGCGAAAGACGACGATCAGCGCAACGCGCGGCAGGACGTGACCGTGAAGTCCTGACGCGCCTTGGTCCTGGGTCCTTGGGTCTTGGTTCCTGGTCCGTCCTCAGTCCCTTCGTCCCTGGTCCGCGCCAGGACCAAGGACCATGGACCACGGACGGACCTAGGACCCAGGACGGACCAAGGCCCAAGAACCAAGGACGAAGGACCAAAGTGGTTCAGATCCGCGTCAGCCTTAGAAACGTCGCCCACTGTGTCTGAGCGACGCCGGGGCTGAGCGGGCAGGTTTGATCTTTCAGCAGGCAGTTGTGCACGGTCAGGCTGCAGCCGCACGTGCACGCCTCGGCGGCGATGGTCTGGATGAACGCGGCCTTCTCCGCCATCGTGCCGTTTTCGATGCTGATCCGCGGCAGGCCCTCGGGCGGATTGGACAGCGAGCGGACACCGGCCATCCTGACGTTCCAGTTCAGCCCTGCGCTGTCCGAGCATCGCCCCTCGAACCCGGCGCCCGCGGGCTCCAGCCGGCAGGAGAACCTGACGCCGAGGGCCAGAAAGCTCGCGGCGCTGGCGATGTTGATGTTGCCGTCGGCGTCGGCGCGCCACCGTCCGATGCCGGCAATCGCCTTGTTGCCCTCGAGCAGCACGCGGAAGCTCGAATCGGGATACAACTCGACGATCTCGTTCAGCGTATCGCCGGACTGCGTGACGACGGTCCGCCACGAGCCGACCGGATCGGGCGGCGGGGCTTTCGGGGGCGGCGGGGCCGGAGCCGGCGGATTGATCGGTTGCGGTGCGGGCGCCGGGGGCCTTGCCGCCCCTCCCGAGGGTCCGGCGGGGCCGGGGCGTGACGGCCCGGGCGCTGGCGCCGGTCCTGGTGACGGCGTGCCTCCGTTTCGCTTCACAACCGGCTGCGGCGACGCCGGGTTGCGCAGCATGAAGTAGGCGCCGAGCGCGACGAGCACGACCAGCGCCGCGGCTGCGCCCGCCGCGATCGGGTTCATGCCGCCCTTCGTCTTCGTCGGGCTCCAGCCTAGCGTCTTGTCGATCGCGTTGGCGAGCTTCTCGAAACCCTCGTTCCAGTCCTGCTCGCTGATCTCGAGCGCGTTGCGGCGCGCGAGCGCCTTCAAATCCTCGGGCAGGTCGTCCTCGGCCGGCATCTTCGCGCCGCCGACGAGAACGGGAAAGACGCGCATGCCGTGGCCGAGCGCGGTGGCGACCTCGCTGCGGACGGTGTCGCGCGGGTCGTCGAGGCGCCGCCTGCCCGACGCATCGGCAATGGTCAGCCACTCGCGGCCGATGATGACGATGCAGGCGTCGCTCGCGCCGAGCACTTTCTCGATGGCGTCGTGCCATTCGACGCCGGGCTCGAGCGAGCCGACGTCCCTGAACACGCGTCCCGGGTACCGGGACTGGAGGCGGTCGTACAGGCGGCCCGCGTCGGCGCGGCTGTCGTCGCGGCGGTAGTTGATGAAGAGCTTGCGGCTTGCCATTACCCGGATGTTCCGGCCGTGATCCGCGCGCAGTGTAGCGCACTCACATGGCTACGCGCAGCTTGTCCCTGATGCGGTGCCAGAACGACGAATAGTAGGTATCCAGCCAGTTGTCGGTCCACACGACGAGCAGGAGCGACGCGGCGGCCATGAGGATCACCCAGGGGTGACTCCATACGGTGCCGGCGATGATTTCCAGCCAGTGCGAGCTCAGGCTGTTGTTGGCGACGCCGGCGGCGAAGCCTTTCCAGGAGTCCGCGCCGGCCCCGCTGTCGGTCACGAATCTCCGGAGCAGGAGCAACGCGCTGATAACCGTCGTCAGGACCATCAGGCCGTATCCGGCCTGCCCGAACCGCTGCCGTTTCACCGTGCGCTGCACGAGCGGCGGCTGGCCGTCGAACGCGCAGGTCAGGATGCCCGCCAGTTGGTCGCGAACGTCGGGTTTTGCCGTCGTGCTCACCACTTCACAGTGGGTTGGGAGCGATCCGGGCGCATAGCCTTCGGTGTTGCGCGCGATGCGCTCGAACACCGAGCGGTGCACCTGCGGCGTCACGTGGCACCGCGCGCACAACGCCTGGATGTCGCGCGGCGTCCAGCGGTAGAAGATGCCGAGCCCGGCGCGCGAGTCGTACCGTTTGTCGTTCACGTCGGCCGCCGCACGGTACGCGGCCCGCACGTCGGGGTGAAAGCGGAGCCCGTTCGCCTCTGCCCGGTTCATCATCCAGTCGAGCGCGGTCAGCGACATGCCCTGCCTCGGGTACCCGCCGCCGACGTTCGAATGCGCGCCGGCAAACCAGACCTGCTCGACGCGGCGAGGTTTGGCCGGATCCTCGGGCTCTTCGTCCCATAGCAACGGCGCGAAGCTGCGCCTCGCCTCGTCGATGGCGATTGCGTGGCACGCGAACCCGACCTTCTTGCTCAGTTTCGTGTCGGGGAACTTGAACTGCCAGATGAACGTGTTGACGAAATCCGCAAGGTGCAGCGGCAGGCCGATCGCGTCCACCGTGTCCCAGACGCCGATGAAATGGATAACCGGCGGCGGGCCGCCGTCGAATCCCGGGATCTCGACGTACCGATGCTTGTTGAGCTCCGAGGGATCCGGCCTCTTATCGTGCTCCCCGAACAGCTTGCGCGACAGCCATGTCTGATACTTGCGGCGGTACTGCCTGTAGGTGTCGTCGATGGCCTTCTTGAACATCGAGTTCGATCCGTACCGGGTGACGTCCAGGATGCCGCACGTGTTAATCAGCCCCGCGAGCGTCCGCACGGTGAACGCGCCGCGGCTGAAGCCGAACACGAAGATGCGGTCGCCGGGTTCGTAGACGCGCGCCAGCTCGCCGTACAGCTGCTTCACGTTCCGGCTCAGCCCGAATCCCGTCGCGCCCGTGAAGATACGCAGCCACTTCATGGATTCCGTGCCGACGCCGTCGTGGTAGATCGGGACCTGCTGCACGAGCTTCGGATTGGATCGATGGCCGTTTCCGTCGACGGCCTCGTACAGCTTGAACACATTCGTCCCGCGCCCTTTGATGGTGGTGTTTCCGGTGCCGTCTGCGCAGATGACGATGTTCTTCGGCATGCTAGTGGACTGTCCTTCCCAACTCACTCCCGGCCGCTCCGCTGTCGCGGCCGTCGTTTCGCGGCCAGGGCTCGTTTCAGGCGGTACTCTTCCAGTTGATACACACCACTAATCCGTGAATGGGTAAAGGGGCTGCAGGTGAAAGAGCGCCTCGTTGAGATGGAACTCCCGCAGCGCGTGAAAGTTCATGGCCTGCGCGCCCCGGACCATCTGCGCCACGAGCTGGACGGTCGAGTGGCGGGCCTTCGCCAGATCCGCATCGGTCACGATCAGCACGCTGCGGCCTTGGAAGAGCGTGAGCAGCGCGTCGCGCGCGCCGTCGATCGGGAAATTGAGCTGCACAGCCGTGGCGACCGCGCTCTCCCACATCGCGGCGATCCGGACACGCATTTCCGGCGGGATGACCTCAATCGCGCCGATCACTTTCGCCGCCGCCTCGTCCGCGATGCTTTCGACGAGGCACGTCGTCGGGGGATTGGTGCCGCCGGCGAGCGGCGACACGGTGTAGTGCACGCGATCGACCGCCGAGATGGGCCGGATCGCGACCGGGAGCTTCAGCACCGGCTTGGGCGGTGTCGCCGGATCCGGCTTCAGCGCGGCGATATCGGCGTCGGTGATCGGCAGCCCCGCGGCCTTCGCCTTGCTGAACATCCACTTCAGCGTGATGTCGTTCAGCCCGGGGTTCTTGTTGCCCCCGCCGATGTCGGAATGCACGCCGCGGAACCACACTTCGTTTGCCCCCTGCAGGCGTGTCTGCAGAAACGACGGCCGGCGCTCGTCGAGCGCCATGGCGTGAAAGCAGTACTGCACCTTCGACTTCGGCAGCGACAGGTGGTGGCCGATGTTGAGATCGGTGAATCCGAGGCTGGCCAGGCCGAACGCGCCGACGACGTCCCAGACGCCGACGAAGCGGATGTGCGGATCGGGATCGACAACGACGTTGCTGTTCGGCTGGCGGATGCCGTCCGACTTGATCCGCTGGCAGAAATCGAGCGTCGTCGCGGCGCCGCGGCTGAAGCCGACGACGTCGATGTCCTTGTCGCCGTTCGCCCATTGCTCGCACAAGTGGTCGTAGGCTTCGTTAATACGGATCAGCTCGCCCATCCCGAAAAATCCGCCGACAAGCTTGCCGAGCAGGTCGAAGCGCGTGCCGACGCCCTCGACATAGAAATCCTTGTCGCCCCTGCCTTTGTTGTACGCCCGGAAGAAGCGCACCACGTTCGTGTTCTCGTACGCCTTGTCTTCTTCGGACTTCACGGTGTTCCAGGTGCCGTCGAACGCGTAGAGGGCCATGGCCCGCTCCTTCTTTTGAGTCACGCGTAGATTACGTCAAGGACGGCTCAATATCCGCAAGGGGTCGGCAAGGCGTCAGATTGTGTGAAACTATGCGCCGGCAAGGAGTGATCAGATGCGTAACCGCACCGCGTTGACGTTGCTGCCGGCTGGACTGTTCGTGATGGCGATGGCCGCCGCGGGCGTCTGGGCTCAGGGTCAGGTCCAGACGCTGCCGGCCGGCGCCGGCGCAATCGGCAAGGGCCCCGACGCGCTGACGCTGCGCGGCTACGACGACGTGCCGCGGCCGCCTGCGTTCAACGACAAGAAACGAGCCGAGACGGCCGAACAGGAAAAGGCCGTCGACAACTACACCCCTCAGCCCGCGTGGGCGGGCCAGACCCGCGCGCCGAAGCCGGCGAAGATCGCCGCCTACGAGGTGCAGACCGCCGCCGATGGGCTTTTCAGTCCGTGGGCGTTCAACTTCCTGCCCGACGGTCGCATTCTCGTCAGCGAAATGAACAAAGGGCTGCGGATCGTGGACAAGGACGGTCGCGCGAGCCACTACGTGTCGGGCCTGCCGATCGATTTCACCAGGCGGGCTCAGCAGTTGATGGACGTGATCCCCGACAAGGACTTCCCGCGCACCCGCGTCCTCTACTTTCTGTACCGGGTGCCGCCGCCTGAGGCCGGCGACATCGGCAGGCGCGAAGAGGATTTTCCGATCCACTACCCGCAGATCGAAATGGTCGGTCGCGGCCGGCTGTTGGAAGACGAGCGGAGCTTGACCGACGTCAAGGTGCTGCTGAACACCCAGGGGATCGAAGGCCGCATGATCCAGGCGCCGGACGGCACGCTGTTCATCGATTCCGGTCCGCTCGCCGGCCGCGGCATCCTGTCGAGAAACTGGACGCAGTCGCAGCTGCCGGGCAGCCTGATGGGCAAGGTACTGCACATCAACAACGACGGCTCGATTCCCAAAGACAACCCGTTCATCGGGCGCCCGGACACACGCCCCGAGATCTGGGCGTTCGGCGTCAGGGACGCGCAAAGCATGGCGTTCGACGCGCGCGGCCGGCTGTGGACCGCCGAAAACGGTCCGATGGGCGGTGACGAGCTGAACCTGATCGAGAAGGGTAAGAACTACGGCTTCCCGGTCATCAGCTACGGCCGCGAGTACTCGGGTGAATTGATCAACGGCGGGCTCACGGCGAAGGCGGGTTTCGAGCAGCCGATTTACTTCTGGACGCCCTCGGTGGCGCCCTCGGGGATGACGTTCTACACGGGCAGCCTCTTTCCGGAGTGGCGCGGCGACCTGTTCATCGCGACGATGTCGCCGCTCTTCGGCAGGAAAGTGATCCGCCTGGTCCTGAACGAAACCGCGGCCGGCATGCGCGTCGCCGGCGAGGAATTCCTGCTCGCGGAGCTCGGCGGGGTGAGGTTCCGCGACGTCAAGCAGGGGCCGGACGGCGCGCTGTACGTCTCGACGGACATCCGTCCGTCGACACCGGCGGGACCTGACAAGATCCTGCGGCTCGTGCCGAAGCGGAAGTAGGGCGGCCCTTTCAGGGCCGCCAGCGTATCCGCGGGCCTGAAAGGCCCGCGCTACTCAGAAGGCTTCCTGCACCGCGAGATAGAAACCGACCGAGCCGTTCTTGCCGAAGCCAAGATCCGCGCACAGGTTGGTGCGCGATCGCTTGTTCAGCAGCAGCCGGAGGCCCGCGCCGCCGCCGATCGCCACCGAGTCGAACAGATGCTCGTCGCGATCCCGCGAGCTGACCGTGGTGGCGTTGAGGAACGCGACCATGCCCAGCAGGCCGTTCTCCATCAGTGTCCGGCGGTACTCGACCTCGCCGTACACGAGCTGCTCCCCTCGAAACCGGCCTTCCTGGTAGCCGCGTCCCGAACGGCCGAACGTGTCCATGCCTGTGGCGGGGAGGTCGTAGTACGGCGGTATTCCGGTCACCACGAAATCGCCCATCCCCCAGACGGCGAGACGCTGACGGCCGTCCTTGCTGACGTTTCGATACATCCGGGCATCGACGTCGATTTCCTGCCAGCTCGAGTCGCCGCCGAGAAAGCCATCGAAAAACGTCTCGTACGTCACGCTGGCGTAGCGGCCGGTCCGCGCGTCGATCTGGCTGTCCCGTGTATCGGTGCGCGCCGCCAGGCTGAATCCGCCGGACGTGGACGAATCGGAAGGCAGGCCGTGCGCCTTGCTGTACGTCGAGAAGGGCGACGAGTCCCACGTCGCTTCCGCGCCCTCCCCCGGCCTGATGTTCTGCCGGGTGCTCGACAGGAGCCCGCCTCCGGCGAACAATCCGGGAGTGAGCCGCTTGTAGGCGGTCTCGAAGATGCGGAAATGATCGTAGTGGACGTTGACGGCGTCGTCGCCCGCGGAGGACGTGCCGAGCCCGAACGTATCCTGCGACGTCCACTGAAACCGGTTGTCGCCGACGATGAGCCAGCCATCGTCTTTGGTGAACGCGGTGAGCCGCGCGGCGGTCAGCACCTGCCCGTGCTGCGAGACCGTCGCGCTGAGGACGCTCGTCGAAATATGCGTCATCTTCGGGTCGCCGTAGTACCTGGCGATGTTGCCGGCCGCGCCGAACACCACGCCGGTATCGGGCTTGGCGCCGATGACGGGCGCGACGACGAACATGCGGCGCGGAGGATTGTCAGGATCGACCGGCGGCGGATCTGGCTTGTTGCGAATCGCCCGCAGGAGATCGCCCACGTCGGTTTCCGCGAGCGGCGCCGCCGACAGCGCCTGTCCGGCCAGGGCCTGGCGCCCGCTCAGCGCGATGATGGCCATGGTCGCGGCGACGATGAAGCGGGTCGATCTCGCGAGCACGAGTTCCCTATGCTACCGTAGGCCTCCACCTTTGACTCCTGCGGCCATCGGGACTATCACGTTCGCGTGCACGTTCGGGAGCGCCGTCGGCGCGGCGTATCTCCGCGACGCGCTGCCGCCGCAGCACCTCAGCAAAGAATCCCAGGACGTCGTGCGGCTCGGGATGGGCCTCGTGGCGACGATGACGGCGCTGCTGCTGGGCCTCGTCACGGCGAGTGCGCGGAACTCCTTCGACGGGCACGATGCCAACATCAGAGCCAGCGCCGTGAGCATCCTCGCGCTCGACCGCGATCTGGCCCGGTACGGACCGGAGACGCGGCCGATACGCGATCTGCTGCGCCGCGCGGTCGAGTTCCGCGTCGAGAATACCTGGCCGGAAGACGGCGCAAGCAAGGGGTTCGGCCCGCCGCTCTCGACCAACGCCATCGAGGAGATCGAGAATTCGATCCTTCGTCTCTCGCCGGAGAGCGCCGTGCAGAAATATTTCAAGGACAACGCGCTGAAACGAAGCGACGAGGTCATGAAGACGCGGTGGCGGGTACTTGAAGGCGGCGGCGCCGTCCCGACGCCGTTTCTCGCGGTGGTGATGTTCTGGCTGACGGTGACGTTCGCGAGCTTCGGCGTCTACGCCCCGCGAAACGCCACCGTCGTGTCCGTGCTGTTCATTGCTGCCCTGTCGGTTGCGGCGGCGGTGTTCCTCCTCATCGAGCTGGACGGCCCGTTCGACGGCCTCATCAAAGTATCTGGCGATCCCCTCCGCTTCGCGCTCGCCAACCTCGGCCAGTAGCGCTCAAAGCCGCTCGCTCAGCACCGCCCACACGCGGTCTTCTTTACGGACAATCCTATCGTTGGAGCTGTCCTCGATGTACCGCTGTGGTTGTAGTGGTTTCAGACACGGCAGCGCTTGTTTCGCCCGTAAACCACTCGAAAAACTGCCACACGGATTCTGGTACGCGGCTTGCTCCAACGTCCGGCGTGAACGATCGCTGGAGGACAAGACGATGAGCGCCACACACGTCCATTGCGGAATCGAAGATCTTGTCGTGCGCATTCAAGCCGACTTTCTTGCCACACCGTGGCTGGCTCTTAGACTGCCGGACGCAGAGGAGCGATTCGGCGTCGATCGGATCACCTGCGAGGCCGTGCTCGATACGCTTGCCGAGGCGCACGTGCTCGAGCGGTCGCGTCAGGGCGTGTACGTCAGGCACTTCCCGCAGGCGTCGCCGCGCCGCGCGAGCGCGCAGGTCAAACGCGCCGCCGCCCCTCACGCGGCGTAAGCCCGTCCCCACGCGACCCCGCCCGGCGGGGTCGCGCTTCTCGTTTTTCCACCTCATTATCTCTTCGGGTATGCTCACGCGCGGTGGGCGTGTCCCAGGCCATTCGTAGATTCGTTCCGGGACTGACCGCGCTCGCCTCGTACGATCGCGCCTGGTTGCGCGACGACCTCGTAGCCGGCGTCTCGGTCGCCGCGGTCGCCGTGCCGATTGCGATCGCCTACTCGCAGCTCGCGGGCGTTCCGCCGGTCAACGGCCTGTACGCGAGCATCCTGCCGCTGGTCGCGTATGCAGTATTCGGTACGTCGCGGCAATTGATCGTCGCGCCGGACGCCGCCACCTGCGCCATCATCGCGAGCGTGGTGGTGCCGCTTGCCGGCGGCGACGTGGTCCGGCACGTGTCGCTGGCGATGACGCTCGCCGTCATGACCGGCGTCATGTGCATCGCCGCGGGGCTGGGACGGCTCGGGTTCCTCGCGAACTTCCTGTCGCGGCCGATTCTGGCCGGGTATCTGAACGGCATCGCCATCAGCATCATCACCGGCCAGCTGGGCAAGCTCTCCGGCGTTCAGCTGGCGCCCGCCGGCTTCTTTCGGCAAATCGCGGAGTTCGGCGCCAGGCTGGGCGAGGTGCACGGCTGGACCCTGGCGGTCGGCGTCGCGGCTTTTGCCGGCCTGCGCGCTTTGAAGCACCTCGCGCCGAAGGTTCCGGCCCCGCTGGTCGCGGTCGTCGTCGCGATCGCGGCGTCCCGGATTTTCGGTCTGGCCGGCCACGGCGTCGCGGTGCTCGGATCGATCCCTGCCGGCCTTCCGGGCCTGACGATGCCGCACATCGCCTTCGACGACTGGCTGCCGCTCGCATACGGCGCCGTCGGCCTCGCGCTGATCAGCTTCAACAGCGCGATGGTGACCGCGCGCGGCTTCGCGGTGAAGAACCGCTACGACATCGATCCGAACCAGGAATTCATCGCGCTCGGTGTGGCGGACATCGGCGCCGGCGCGCTGCAGGGGTTCGCGGTCAGCGGCGCGGACTCGCGGACGGCGGTGAACGACGCGGTCGGCGGGAAGAGCCAGATAACGGGTCTCGTCGCCGCCGTCTTGCTGGTGCTGACGCTCCTGTTCTTCACGGGGCCGCTCGCGTCGCTGCCGATCGCGGTGCTCGCGGCGATCCTGATGAGCTCCGCGATCGGGCTGTTCGACGTGGCGGGGCTCGCGACCTTGCGCCGGACCAGCCCGTCCGAATTCTGGCTGGCGATCGTCACGCTGCTCGGGGTCATCACGGTGGGCGTGCTGCCCGGCGTCGTCGTCGCCATCAGCATCGCGCTGGTGCAGCTGGTGGCGAAGGCCTCGCATCCGCACGACGCGGTGCTCGGGCGCATTGCCGGCGTGGAGGGCTACCACAACCTGCGACGCCGCCCGGAAGCCGAACCAATCCCGGGCGTGGTGATCTTCCGCTGGGATGCCCCGCTGGTGTTCTTCAACGCCGATCGCTTCAAGTCCCGGGTGAGATCCGTCGTCGCCGGGTCGCGCATGCCGGTGCGCTACGTGGTGATCGACGCCGAGAGCGTGCCCCACCTGGACAGCACCGGCGCGGCCACGCTCGGCGAGCTGCACGCCGAGCTCGCAGGCCGTGACATCGGGCTGGCGATCGCGGGGGAGCACGGACAGCTCAGCGACATGCTCAGCCGCTCGATGCTCCGGGAGCAGATCGGTGCGCACCGGTGCGTGCGGACGCTCGATGCCGCAATCGCACAACTGACTCAGGTGTAGCCCGGAAGTGCGGAGACCGACGGGGCTTGCTGATGAAGTCCCGCGGCGTCGTGTTCCGGCGGGAGCCCTCGGCCGCCACGACAGATGGCGCGAAGGTCCTCTCCACGGCCGATTTCCGCGATCCGGATGGCCACGTGCTCTCGATTATGGGTTGGGTGTCCCTGAAGGCGGCCGCTACGGTTGGGGAAACCCGCCGATGATGTCGGCGGGCGCGACGCCGGCGGCTCGCAGCGCGCGCAGGCTCATCGCGTCGTGCCGCTTGGCCAGCCGCTGGCCGTTCTCGTCGCTCACGAGAGGGCAGTGAAAGAAGGCCGGCGGCGCGACGCCGAGCGCCTCGTAGACGAGCAGCTGCCGGGCCGTGGACTTCAGCAGGTCGCGCCCCCGCACGACCTCGGTGATCTTCATCGCGACATCGTCAGCCACCACGGCTAGCTGGTAGGCGGGGACGTCGTCTCGCCGCCAGACGATGAAGTCTCCAAAGTCTTTGCCTGACGTGTATGCCTGTGCCCCCGCGCTTCCATCATCGAAGCGAAGCGTCGCGCCGTCCGGCACGCGGAACCGCCAGGTCGTGCCCGCCGGATCTGTCGCGTCTGATGTTTTCTCGCGGCACCGGCCGCCGTAGAGCGGTTCGTCGTTCTCGGGGTTGTCGTGCGGCGCCTGAGCCGCTTCCGCGAGATCCCGCCGCGAACAGCTGCACGGATACAGCACGCCTTGCCGGCGGAGGCGGGTCCAAGTCTCCACGTAAATCGCCCGACGCTCGCTTTGCCGGTACGGACCGAATGGTCCGCCGACGTCGGGCCCTTCATCCCAGCGGATGCCGAGCCAGCGCAGGTCCTCGAGCATCGCGCCGGCGTAGTCGGCCCGCGAGCGCTGCGGGTCGAGGTCCTCGTCGCGCAGCACGAGGGTACCGCCCGCCTGACGCGCCCTCTGAAACGCGGTCCAGAAGGTGCTGGCGTGGCCGACGTGCAGGAGGCCCGTCGGAGAGGGCGCGATCCGGCCGCGGTACTCGTTTCCGTTCACGCGGGGCAGTCTACATGCGGTTGTCGCCCCCGACGCCTTCGCATACGATGGAGTCGTGAACCTGTCCCGGCTTCTCGCCGGTGCGCTGGCCGCGGCCCTGGGGTTGCTCCCGGTGGCGCCGCCCGAGCACGTCCACGAAGCCGAAGAAGCAGGCCACTCTCACGTCGTCGTCCATCGTCATGCGGCCGAGCACGGCATCCTCGACCATCACGCCGACCACGGCTCGGCTCCAGAGGTGGAGGACAACGATCACGACGGTCCGGCATTCACGCTGACCGCCGACTACGTTGTTCCTGCGTCTTCTGCTGCTGTCTCCGTCCGACCGCAGCCCGTCAGCGCCTTGCTCGAACCGCCGAAGCCCGTTGTTTTCGAACGGGTGACCGTGGATGTCGAGCTTCTGATTCACGGCCCGCCCAGGGCTCCGACCGGTCTCCGCGCTCCGCCTTTCTCGCCCGCCACATAACGCGGCTCGTCCACAGCCGCCGTCCCGGTATTTCTCTGTCCTGAAGGAGTCGTATGCGGACGCGCACTTTGTGCGTGGCTGCGGCCCTGGTCTGTTTGCCCAGGTTGCTCGCGGCCCAGACTGTTCTCTCGGAGGCCGATGCGCTCGCGCGTCTGTCGGCCGACAGCCCTCGCGTTCGCGCGATCCGCGCGGGCGTCGATGTCGCGCGGGCGGACGTGCTCGCGGCCGGCCGCTGGCCGAATCCGCGCTTCACGTACAACCGGGAATCGGTGGCCGGCGTGACCGAAAACATGTTCCTGGTGACGCAGGCACTGCCGGTCACGGGCCGGCGAAGCCTGGACGTGGACGCGGCCACCGCGCTGGTGGCGGCCAGCGAGCGCCGGGCCGATCAGGAAGTACGCCAGGTTCGAGCCGCATTGCGCAGCGCCTACGCCGATCTCGTCTCGGCGCAGGTGCGCGAGGCCGAGATCGCGCGCGCGCGCGACCGGCTGCGCGGCCTGACGGACATCCTCGCGCGGCGCGAGAGCGCCGGCGACGCGGCCGGCTACGACCGGCTTCGCGCCGAGCGGGAGGGGATGGATCTCGACGCCGAATGGTCGGCGGCTCGAGCCGAGCGTGCGCGGGCGCAGGCCGGGCTGGCCGGTTTCTTCGCACCCTCCGGAGACGTCACGAGCCTCGCCGCCGTCGTTCCGCAGCCTGTGGCGCGGCCTGCGTTACCGGGCGCGGATGCGCTCGTCGCCCACGCCGAAACGACCCTTCCCGAGCTGGCGGCGCTGCGGCAGGAGATCGCGTCCGCCGAATTTGCCGCGCAGGCGGCCGGCCGGCGGCCCATTCCCGAGCCGGAAATCGTCGCGGGCACCAAGTCGTCCAACCTCGCCGGCGGAGACATCGGCGGAGTTTTCAGCGTTCACGTCACGCTGCCGCTTTTCGACCGGGCGAAACCGGAGAACGCGCAGGCGGAGGCGCGCCGCGTTCAAGCGGCAGCACGCGTCGAGGCGTTCGAACAGGTGCTGCGCGCGCAGATCACCGCGCTTCGCGCGATCGTCCTCGAACGCCGGCAGGCGGCCGATGCGTACCGGGGATCCACGGCAACCAGCGCGAGCCTCGAGCGCATCGCACAGGTCAGCTACGACGCCGGCGAGCGGGGCATTCTCGAACTGCTCGACGCCTACCGCACGGGCGCAGCGGCGCGCACGCGCCAGGCGCTGCTCGATGCCGCCGCACGTCAGGCGGAAATCGAGCTCGAACTGGTGAGCGGATGGGAGATCCGATGATGAGTCGAACGCTGCCAATCGCGTTGATCCTCGCGCTGGCCTCGAGCGCGGCATGCCGCCGAACGGACGCTCCGGCGCCGGGCCAGCAGTCCGAAGCTCCGACTCTCGATGTGACGAGCTGGACGGATCAGACCGAGCTCTACATGGAGCACCCGCCGCTCGTCGCGGGACAAACCCTCCGCTTCGCCGTGCACCTTACGCGCCTTGCCGATTTTCGCGCGCTCGATTCCGGACGCCCGTCGATCGAGATGATGCCCGAGGCAGGAGGGCAGGCGGTCGTGTTGCCGGGATCGGAGGCGCTTCGCCCCGGCGCGTTTCGCGTGGAAGGCAAGCTGCCGCCGGCCGGACGCTATCGCTGGGCGCTGGTCGTCTCTGCGCCCGGGCTCTCCGACCGGCACGATCTCGGCACCACGACCGTGTTCGCCGACGAGGCGTCGGCGGTGGCCGACGCCAGGAAACGGCCGGAGAAGGACGCGGCCGCCATCGCGTACTTGAAGGAACAGCAATGGACGAATCCGTTCGCCACGGCGCTCGTCCGCGACGGCGACGTGCGCACTTCGATTCGCGTCCCCGCGGCCATCGAGCCCGTGACAGGCGGCGAGGCGATGGTTTCCGCCCCGGCGGATGGACGTTTCGCGTCCGATCGGTTTCCGTCGGTGGGCGACCGCGTGTCGGCCGGTCAGGAACTCGGGCGGCTGGACCCGCGTCTCGCGAGCGGCGGCGAAGACCGGGCGTCGATGGTGGCGGCCGTCACCGAGTCGCAGGCGACGCTCGATGCCGCGAAGGCCGATCTCGCCAGGGCCGAGCGGCTGCTCGAGGAACGCGCCGTCCCGGGCCGCCGCGTCGAAGACGCCAGGCGGGCCGTTGCCGTCGCCGAGGCCCGCGCGACCGCTGCCCGCGCCCGGCTCGCTCAGCGAGACGATGTGCTGCGGGTCGGCGGCGGGAACGCGTCGGGGAACGCGTTCGTGCTGCGCGCGCCCATCGCCGGCCGGGTCACCGAGGTCTTTGCCGCGCTAGGCGCATCGTACGACGAAGGCGCGCCGCTGTTCCGCGTCGTGCGCGGGGACCGCGTCGAGCTGCAGGCGCAGGTGCCTCCCGGCGACGCCGCGCTGGCGCGTGCGACCACGGGTGTGGCGTTCGAGGTTCCGGGACGCGCCGACCCGATCCAGCTCAAGCCCGATCACATCCACGACGCAGGCGTCATCGACTCGAAAACGCGCGCGCTGCCGCTTCAGATCGAAGTCGAAAACCGCGACGGGCTCCTGCTCGTGGGGCAGACGGGCACGGCGATCCTCTACACCGGCCAGGCCCAACGCATGCCCGTGGTGCCGGCCGACGCCGTCCTGACCGAGGCGGGACGGCCTTATGTGTTCGTGCAGATCGCCGGCGAGCGCTTCGCGCGCCGGTTCGTCGAGGTGGCCTCCCGGGACGCCGGCACGGTCGGCCTGCGGTCGGGTGTGGCATCCGGGGAGCGGGTCGTGACACGCGGCGCCTACGACATTCAACTGGCATCCGCGGCAAAGGGCCTGCCGGCGGAAGGACACGTGCACTGATGAAATCCATCATCCAGTGGTCGATCGAGCACAGCTGGCTCGTGATCGGCTTATCGCTGCTTCTGCTCGGCGCCGGCGGCTGGACCGCTCGCGAGATGCCGATCGATGTCTTCCCGGATCTCACGGCGCCGACGGTCACGATCCTGACCGAGGGCCACGGGATGGCGCCCGAGGAGATGGAATCGCTGGTGACGTTTCCGCTCGAGAGCTCGATCAACGGCGCGTCCGGTGTGCGTCGCGTGCGATCGGCGACCGCCGTGGGCATCGCGGTCGTGTGGGTCGAGTTCGACTGGGGCACCGACATCTTCGTGGCGCGGCAGCTCGTGTCGGAAAAACTTACGCTGGTGAGCGGCACGCTCCCGCCGCAGGTCGAACGGCCGGTGCTCGCGCCCGTCTCGTCCATCATGGGCGAGATCCTGTTCTTCGCGATCTCGTCGGAGCACGACGACCCGCTGACGCTGCGCACGATCGCCGACACCACGGTGCGGCGGCGCCTGCTGGCGGTGCCGGGCGTCTCCCAGGTCACGCCGATCGGCGGCGCAGAACGGCAATTCCAGGTCGTCGCGCACCCCGACGCCCTGCGCTCCAACAACGTGACGCTCACCGAGCTGCTCGAGGCCGTCCGCGGCGCAAGCCTCAATACATCGGCGGGCGTCTACACCGAGGGTTCCCAGGAATACGTCCTCGAAGCCATCGGCCGCGCGAGGACACCCGAGGAAATCGGCGAGACCGTCGTGGCGCTGCGAGGCGATCGGCCGGTGCTCGTCCGCAACGTGGCAGACGTTCGCGAGGGCGCGGCGTTCAAACGCGGAGAGGGATCGCGAAACGGCAAGCCGGCCGTCATCGTCGGCGTGCAGAAACAGCCGGGCGCCAACACAATCGACGTGACGCGCCGTCTCGATCAGTCGCTCGATGCGCTCCAGAAGGAGCTGCCGGCGGGGATGTCGATCGATCGCCGCATCTTCCGTCAGGCGGACTTCATCGAGATCGCTGTGGCGAACGTGTTCCGCGCGCTTCGCGACGGCGGTGTCCTCGTCGTGATCATCGTCTTCCTGTTTCTGGCGAATTCAAGGGCCAGCGCGATCACCTTGACCGCTATCCCGCTGTCGCTCGCCGCGGCCGTCCTCGCGCTGCGCGCGTTCGGCGCCGGCATCAACACGATGACGCTCGGAGGCATGGCTATTGCGGTGGGCGATCTCGTGGACGATGCGATCGTGGATGTCGAGAATGTGGTCCGGCGTCTGCGCGAGAACAGGGCCAGGCCCGAGGCTGAACGGCTGCCCGCCGCGCAGGTCGTTCGCGAAGCCACGCTCGAGATCCGGTCGTCGATCGTCTTCGCGACCGTCATCATCGTCGTGGCCTTTCTGCCGATCTTCGGCCTGGCCGGCGTCGAGGGCCGCCTGTTGACGCCGCTGGCGCTTGCGTACATCGTGGCGCTGCTGGCGTCGCTGGCGGTGGCGGTGATCGTGACGCCCGCGCTCTGCGTCACGTTTCTGCCGCACGCGGCGTCGATCGAACGGGGGCACGACGGCTGGCTCACGCGGCGCCTCAAGGCCTGGTTCGCACACGTCCTGCCGCCGGCGCTTGACCATCCGCGGCTGGTCATTGCGGCGTCTGTCGTCCTGCTCGGTGCCGCGCTCGCAGCGCTCACGCAGGCCGGAATCGCATTTCTACCCGATTTTCACGAGGGAAGCCTGACGGTCCAGGCCAACACCCTGCCAGGAACGTCGCTCGCGAAATCGAACGACATCGGCCGCCGCGTCGAGGAGATCCTGTTGTCGCAGCCCGAGGTCGTGGCGACAGCGCGGCGGACGGGCCGCGCGGAGTACGACGAGCACGTCCAGGGCGTCGAGGCCGCGGAGATCGACGTGGGCCTGCGGCCGGCAACGCGGCCGCGCGAGGTGCTCCTGGCCGAGCTGCGCCGGCAGTTCGCGACGCTCCCGGGCACGAACGTGACGATCGGGCAGCCGATTTCGCACCGCATCGACCACATGCTGTCGGGCACGCGCGCCAACATCGCCGTGAAGGTGTTCGGCGACGATCTGGGCACGTTGAGGCGGCTCGGCGAACGCGTTCGAGCCGCTGTCGCGACCGTGCCGGGCGTCGTGGACCTGTCGCTCGAACAGCAGATGGACGTGCCGTTCGTGCGTTTCGTGCTGAACCGCTCGATGATCGCGCGCTACGGGCTGCGCCCGGAAGGCGTCGCCGAGGCCGTCGAGACGAGCCTGGCCGGCACGACCGTCGGCCGGATCTTCGATCGCGGCACGGCGTTCGACCTCACCGTGAAGCTCGATGCGGCCGCCGGCGCAGACTTCGAACGCATTGCCGATCTGCCCGTGGACACGCCGGGCGGAGCGATCGTTCCCGTGCGGGTGCTGGCGGACGTGCGCCGCGAACAGGGGCCCAACATGGTCCTTCGGGAGAACGTGCAGCGGCGGATCGTCATCTCGTCCAACGTGGCGGGCCGCGACCTCGGCGGCGTCGTGGCCGACATCAGGCGGGCGGTGTCGCGGTCGGTTCAACTCCCGGCCGGGTATCGCGTGGAGTACGGCGGGCAGTTCGAGAGCGAGCAGAGCGCGTCGCAGCGCCTGCGTGGACTCGGCGTGCTCGCGATCGCCGGCGTCTTCATGCTGCTCGTGCTGGCGTTCGGTCGCGCACGCGATGCCCTGATTGTCATGGTGAACCTGCCGCTGGCGCTCATCGGCGGCGTCGCCGGCGTGTTCCTGTCCGGCGGCGTGCTCAACGTGGCCACGACCATCGGCTTCATCACGCTGTTCGGGATCGCCACGCGCAACGGCATCATGCTCGTGACTCACATCCATCACCTGATGAAGGTCGAACAGGTGCGCGACTTCCGGAAGGCCGTCGAGCGGGGTGCCGAGGAGCGGCTCGTGCCAATCATCATGACGGCGGCCGCGGCGGGTCTCGCGCTCGTGCCGCTGGCGGTTCGCGGCGGCCAGACCGGGAGCGAAATTCAGACGCCGATGGCCATCGTCATCCTGTGCGGGCTGATCACCTCGACGCTGCTGAACATGGTCGTCGTGCCCGCGATGTACCTGCGGTACGGCCGTCCGGACCTGGGTGAGTGATGGCGTTGCCGTTCACGCCGGAGCAGTTCTTCGGGATCTTCGCCGAGTACAACCGCGCCCTGTGGCCGATGGCGCTCGCGTGGTGGCTTGCGGCCGCCGGGGTGCTCGCCGCGGCGTGGCGCTCGCCCGCCGGCTACGGCCGGTGGATGACCTGGTTCCTCGCGGCGCTGTGGGCGTGGAATGCCGTCGTCTATCACGCGTGGTTCTTCACGCGCATCAATCCAGCCGCCTGGCTGTTCGCAGGCCTCTTCGGCGTTCAGGCCGTCGTGCTTGCACAGGCGGCATTGCGAACAAGCGCGCAGTACGTCACTTCGACCGGCTCGCCCCGTCTTCTCGGCGCCGGCCTCGCCGTGTATGCGCTCGCGTACCCGCTGCTGACCATCGGTTTCGGTCACCGCTATCCGGCGACGCCGACGTTCGGCGTGCCGTGTCCCACGGACATCCTGACCATCGGCGTGCTGCTGACGGTTCGCGGCGGCGTGCCGCTGTCTCTCGCCATTGTTCCCGTACTCTGGGGTTTCGTCGGTGGCTCGGCGGCGCTCGTGCTGGGCGTGCAGACGGATTACGTGCTGCTCGCGGCTGGCGCAGCCCTCGCGATCGTTCAGGTGATGCGGGCGGCGGGACGCGGCATCTGATTTGCGATAACCCGTGCCGGGGTGCTCACATGGCCGGCATTCCGGCAGCGGTTGCTGATTTTCTTCGGGGCAAGCGATTCGCCGTCGCAGGCGTGTCGCGTCAATCCGGCCAGGCCGCGAACGCGGTGTTCCGGCGATTGAAGCAGTCGGGGTACGAAGTCTTTCCCGTCAATCCCAAAGCGGCCGAGGTCGAGGGCGTGAGGTGCTATCCCGACCTCGGCTCCGTGCCCGGGCCGCTCGACGGCGTCGTAATCGCCACGGCGCCAGGCGTTTCAGCCGATATCGTGCGCCAATGCGCCAACCGCGGCGTCCCGCGTGTCTGGTTTCATCGATCGTTCGGCAGCGGAAGCGTATCGGAGGAGGGCGTTCGCGCCTGCGGGGCTCTCGGCATCTCGGCCATTGTCGGCGGGTGCCCGCTGATGTTCTGCGAGCCTGTCGATGGCGGGCACCGGTGCATGCGATGGTGGCTGCAGTGGCGGGGCCGCGTGCCGTCGTAGGCTGCAGGCTGCCATGCCGCGAGAAATATTTCCGGGATGGTGCGGAAAAACAAACTCGACCCTTCCCGCCCGGGAGGTTTTGATTTACATTCGCGGCTCACCTGGCGGGAGGTTCAAGATGAGACGCCTGTTCCTTCTCGGGGTCACCTCTCTCGCGGTTCTGAGCTCGGCGATTGGCGCTCAGCAGGCGGGCGGCATCCAGGGGAACAGCGGCGCGGAGCCGTGCGCGCGCTCGCCCCACTGCGCATGGAGCCGGGAGCGCAACATCATCTCCCACGAGGTCCGCAAGCCGGATCTCGGGTTCACCTACTCCTACCCGTTTGCGCTGCCGGAGGGCGGGGGCGGCGTCTCCGCGGTGGCCATCAACTCGAAGGGACACCTGTTCGCGTTTCAGCGCAACGCCGCGGGCAAGCCGCAGCTGTTCGAGTTCGACCAGAACCACAAGCTGGTGCGCGCCATCGGCGACGACGTGATCGGTCACCAGAACAAGGCGCACGGCATGGCCGTCGACGCGGACGACAACATCTGGATCTGCGACGAGAACGGCGACACGGTGATGAAGCTCAGCCCCGAGGGGAAGCTGCTCATGACGATCGGCGTCAGGGGCCAGCGGGGCGACTGGGACGAAGCGAAGGGACAACGGCTGCTCTGGCAGCCGCTGCACCTCGCGTTTGCGCCAAACGGCGACATCTACATCGGCGAGGGCCACGCGAACGAGAGCCCGAACGACACGGACAAGTCGCCGGCCAACAACATCGGCGCCGCACGCGTGCTGCACCTCGACAGGAACGGCCGGTTCATCAACCAGTGGTTCGGCAACCACGCCGGGCAGGGCCACTTCAGCATGGTCCACGGGATCGCCATCAACCCGGACAACGGCGACGTGTACCTGGCCGATCGCGAAGAGTATCGCCTCGTGGTGTACGACGCGCGCGGCAAGTTCATCAAGACGATCCAGCTGCGCAACCTCACCTGCGCGCTGTACGTGGACCCTCACAAGCAGCTCTGGCTCGCGACCGGCCAGGACGGGCAGATCTTCAAGATCGACTGGAACGGCAACATACTCGGCGCGATTGGCAACGGTCCGGGCCGGGCAGAGGGCCAGTTCACCGAGGCGAGCTACCTGGTGATGGATGCGCAGGGCAACCTGTACACGGGCGACACCGGCTTCGATCGCATCACCAAGATGACCGCCCGGCGGTGATCAGACGGCGGCCGGAAATACCGGAAGAGATCGAGGACCTTCGCGATGCACGATGGCACCGTGAAGGCACGCGCCAGGTCGAAACCGCGATCGACGCCGAGCAGTTCGTCGAGCGCGTCGGCTTCGCCGCCTGCATGACCGACTGCCGCCGGCCCGGTCCCTCCCTCTACATCGCGGTGTGCGGGCGCCGCGACGCGGTGATGCCGCGCAACGTCCAGAAGGATCCCGAAGCGTCGCTCACGTGGACGCTGAAGGACGAGGTCATGTCGCGCGGGCGTGTGTACTACGCCAAGCTGGCGCGCGGGAAAGCGATGTTCCTCGCACCGCGCATGATTCCGCACTTCCACACAATCTGGGGCATGCGCAAAGCCGACGAGGAACGGCGGCTCAGCCGGCACGCGCGGGCGATCCTGAAGGTGCTCCGCCGCGAGTGGGAGATGGCGACGATCGATCTGCGGAACGAATCCGGCGTCAAGGACCGCGCGGCGTTCACGCGGGCGATGGACGAACTGCAGGCCGCGATGATCGTCGTGCCGGCCGAGGCGCTCTACTCACCGTTCACCTACATCTGGACGCTCGCCGTCAGCCGGTTCCCCGACGCGCTCACGAAACGGCGAACAGGAAGCACGGCGCGGGACACTGCTCTTCGCGAGATCGCCCGCGCGTTCCTGGCAGGCGCGGGCATGACGATTCCCGGCGAGCTTGCACGCGTCACAGGGCTGTCGCGGGTCGAAGCCGGCCGCGGCAACCGCGCGCTCGTCGCCGAGAACTACGCGACCATGCTCGGTCCCGGAATATATCGCCTGGCGTCAGACTTTGTTCTTCGCTCCGAGTGACATCTTCTTCAACCTCTTCGGCCGTCGAAAACTCTACAGTATTGCGCTAGACTCTCGGTCCTCCAGCGGTGCGCGGTGCGCCGGTGAGAAAGGACCACACGTGATGACAGTTCCGTCGCGCTACCTTCGAGTTCTTCCTCTCTGTGCCGCGGCTGTGATCGCGGTCATCTTCCTCGCGCCGCGGCCCGCGGCCGCGCAGGTGACGGTCAACCAGACCACCTGCAGCGGTCCCTGCTTGACGGCGGGCGTGCTGCAGACGGTCACCATCGTCTGTTCGACGACCACGATCAACAACGCGCTGGCGCAGCTCACCGATCGCAACGGTCCGAACGTTATCAACGTCTCCGGGTCGTGTCCCGCGCAGTTCACCAACATCAACGGCTTCAACCGGCTGACGATTCAGGGCAACCCCGGCGCGTCGCTGGGAAACTTCAACATTACCAACTCGCGTTTCATCCTTTTGAAATCGTTGACCATCGGCGGCGGTGCGCCTAACGGCGTGAGCCTGATCGACGCGGGGGCGACGCTCGACGGTGTCACCGTTCAGGCCGTCCCCACGGGTATCAACGTAGCGAGCGGCAGCTCGCTGGACTTCACCGGGGCGCCAAGCGTCCTCAACGGAAACGGTGACGGCATCGAGGTGAGCGACGGCTCCACGGCGAACATCAGGAACGCCACGATCAGCAACAGCGCTAGCGTCGGGGTGCGGGTGCAGAATTACTCGTACGTCAGGCTGTCGAACAACATCAACGGAGCCGCCGCCCCCGTCAACATCTTCGGGAACGCGAGGGGCGCAGTGACCGTCCAGGAGTCCAACTTCGGAATCGACACGGAGGGCGGGCCGGCGTTGATCGACATTCACCACAACGGGGGAACCGGCGACGATGCCGGCGGCGTGACCGGCGAGTTCTCGTCCGTCTCGCTCGCGGGCAATGTGCACATCCACGACAACATCACCGCCCCGGGCAACCCGTTCTTTCCGGGCACCCCGCAGGTCGTGGTGTTCCAGAGCTTTCTGGACCTCGGTGCGGGAGTCGTGATCCAGGGCGGCGTGGCCGGAATCTTGCGCTCCACGCTTGGTCTCTTCGACGACGGGGGGGCGTTGCCGACCATCACCGGTACGGTCGCGCTCGCGCAGTTCTCGTCCGCGCTCATAGTCGTGGGCAACTCGCTTGACACGCTGAGCTGCGACGCGACGTCGTGGAGAACGGAATTGGGTGGCCCTTCGACCTACGGCTCGAACACGTGCGCGGCCGACGTGCCGGCCGGCCTGACTGGTCCGCAGGGCATTCCGGGCCCTCCGGGTTCCCAGGGCATCCAGGGCATTCAAGGTGTGCAGGGCATTCAAGGCATCCAGGGACCGGCAGGGATCGCGACGACGCAGGCGTGGAGCGCCGTCGTGTCCGGAGCGCCCGCCGGAGTCGTGATTGCGGGAGCGTTGACGCCTGACGGCAACATCACCATCACGAGGATTCAGGCCGTCGCGCAGACCGCGCCGGCCGGCTGTTCGAGTCCCGCCGTACTGCTCGTGACGGACGGCACGCCCGCCGGCACGACGCTCCTGTCGCTCTCGGGACAGGTGAACGACAGCGGCCCCATCTCGATCAATCACGCGTCAGGCACACCGATGCTCCTGGCGAGCATTCCGGCGCCTGCCTGCACGACGCGGGCGGCGAACGTCAACGTGGTGGTCCAGTACAAAGGCGCCGCGAGCGCTCCTCCGTCTCTCGGCCAGTAACGACACCTCGACCGATCGCACTGACGGCGCTCTTACGCCGTCAGTGCGGTCCCTAGCCAGACAGCCCTGTTTTGTCCGACACTGGAGACGGCAGGGCCGTGTCCGATCTCTCCCGACATTTTTACGGCGTGTTCGCGTCCAGCCTCCTGGCAATGGGGCTTGCGACGGGAGCGTCCGCGGCCGACGCGATTCCCGAGCTCGACCTGCGCGTGGGCACCGAGACGCGCCTCCTGGTGATTGCGCCGCACCCAGACGACGAGGCGCTCGGCGCCGCGGGGCTGGTGCAGCGCGTGGTGGCGGCCGGCGGATCCGTGCGCGTGCTCCTCATGACGAGCGGCGACGCGTTTCCGGAAGGGGTGGAAGCGGCCCGCAAGATCCGGCGCCCCAGGCCGCGGGATTTCAGGAGCTACGGCGACCTGCGCGAGCGCGAGTCTACGTCTGCGCTGCAGCGGCTCGGCCTCAGCCGCGCGCAGATCCTGTTCCTCGGATTCCCGGACGGCGGCCTCTGTCTGATTGCATCGAACTATCTGTCGGCCAAGGCACGGCCGTACGACTCGCCGTTCACGAAGCGCGACGAGCCGCCCGTCTACGAACGGCTGATTCCCGGCGTGAAGTACCGCGGCACCGACATCCGGCGCGAAATCGAGCGCGTCCTCGTGGGCTTCCGGCCCACCCTGCTGGCGCTGCCGCACATGGAAGACGACCACCCCGACCACTGTTCGACGTACGTATTCGTGCGGGAGGCGCTCGACGACACGGTCAAGGCACGGTATCGAAACATCTCACCGCGCGTGCTGCAGTATCTGATTCACTTCGAGCAGTGGCCGCTCGACGCCGCCGGGGACCTCGCGGCGCCGCTCCAGCCGCCGGCCGATTTTCCGCCGGGTGAGGGCGCCTGGCGCACGCTGACGTTGACGCCCGCCGAAGCCGCGGCCAAGCAGCGCGCACTCGCCGACTATCCCAGCCAGCAGCTCGTGATCGGCCAGTTCATGCGGGCGTTCGGACGCTCGAACGAATTGTTCATCGAGGGCCGGCCCGCCACGGCGCCCGAGTGCTGGTGCGACGACAAGCACGTGGCCACGGAGCTCCCGCCGGCAAAGTACCGCCGTCGTCCGGCGCGACGCCAGTGAAGGCCGGTCACCGCCTCGAATCGCTCGATGTGTTCCGCGGCGCGACCATCGCCGCGATGATCCTGGTCAACAACCCGGGCGACTGGAATTTCGTCTTCGCGCCCCTGCTGCATGCGTACTGGTTCGGATGCACGTTCGCCGATCTCGTGTTCCCGTGGTTCGTCTTCATCATGGGCGTCGCGATGCCGTTTGCGTTCGCCCGGCGTCACGAACGCGGCGATCGCACGTCGCAGGTGTTCGGCCGCATCGCGCAGCGTGTAATTCTTCTGATCGGTCTCGGCCTCGCTCTGACCGTGGTGGCGAGCTGGCCGGCTCTAGCTGCGCTCCGGTTCCCTGGCGTCCTTCAGCGTATCGCGCTGTCGTATCTCATCGCGGCGATCGTCATTTGGAAGTTCGAGGTCAGGGGATGGGTGACGGCGATCGCGGTCCTGCTGCTGGGGCACTGGGCGCTGCTCGCGCTCGTGCCGTTTGACGGCTTTGCAGGCGGAACGCTGTCACCGGAGCACAATCTCGCCCGCTACCTGGACACGCTCGTCTTCGGGCGGCATGCGCTGACGATCCCGAACGATCCCGAGGGGCTGCTCGGGATATTCCCGGCAGCCGCGACGGCTTTGATTGGCGCGGTCGCCGGCGAGTTGATGCGGCGCGCCGCGGACGACCTTGCCCGTCTTCGGAGCCTGGTCATCGGCGGTGTGGCTGCGTTTGCTGTGGGAATCGTCTGGTCCTTCGCGCTGCCGCTCAGCAAGCCGTTGTGGACCGGCTCCTACGTGCTGGTCGTGACAGGGCTCGGGATGCTGGCGCTCGCGCTGATCTATTTCCTCGTCGATGTGCGCGGCCTGCGCACGTGGGCGCGGCCGCTGCTCTGGCTGGGCGTGAATCCGATCGCGATCTACGTCTGCTCGGAAGTCATCGGCCATCTCCTGGAGCGGCCGTTGTTGTCGCAAGGCTCAGGACGCACCACGCCGAAGGCATGGCTGTTCTGGCGGTACGTCGAGCCCGCATTGCACCGGTGGCCGACCGCATGGGCGTCGTTCGCCTTCGGTATGGCGTACGTGGCGCTGTGGGTGATGGTTGCCGGCGTTCTCTACAGCCGTCGAATTCGCATTCAGGTCTGACTGACCCTAACGGACATTCACCAGCACGGGGATCGTCGCGGTCCCTTTCGTCAGCGACTCGAGCGCCTTGCCGAGGATTGTCCCGTGCGCGTAGAGCTTCGCGCCCTGGACCTCGATCGGCTTCGCCCGCATCGCGTGCCCCGGCGTCTTCGACGTCGTGAGGAAGTCGCCGGCGCCTATCGCGCCGCTTTCCGCGCTGACCTTCACGGGCACGACACCCACCAGCGCAACCGGCAGCCAGACGTTATCGTCCTTCCCCTCGGTCCTCTGGAAGGTCTCGAGATGCAGCTGCGTGATGCGGCGATCGCCGACGAACCCGGGCCGAGTCGAGTACACACCAAGCAGCGCCGGCGAGTGCGCTTCCGTACAGCTTGACCGCCAGGCCGCCCGCGTTGATGGTCAGGACGTCGCCGGGCGCGAAGTCCGATGCGGCGCCGGCCGCCTGCATCATCTCGGCGAAATCGGCAGGGCCGGTGAACGGGCCGTCGGCAAATACGGTTCCGTCGCTTCGCACGGAAAACACGGTGCCGATCTGCGGGATCACGGTGCGTCCCTCGAACAGCGTGAAGCCGAATACGCCTTCGGCGAGGATCGCCGCCAGGCCCTGGCCGCCGCGGCCGACGACGCCGTTGCCGCGTGTGCTCTGGCCGAGAACGCCGGTCCCGCTTTCGCTCACGCCTTCGGTGCCGACATGCGTCACCGATGCGCCGGACAGCCCGTGACCGGAGAAGACTTCCGAGCGGATGCCGTCGCCGGTGCCGTTCCGCGTGAAGACCGCGAACCCGGCGCTCTGATCCAGCACGGTGAGCTTGGCGTTCGGCTCGGACGTGCCGATACCGACGTTGCCGCGGTGCTGGTTGATGATCGTGTGCACCACGCCCGGCTCCGCGATGTTGTTGAGAAACAGCCGCGCGCCCTCCTGGCCCACCTTGCCGTGCGCCCAGCTGCGCACGTCGGAGGCGGCGCCCTTGGCGCTCAGCTCCAGGGTATGAGTACCGTCGAGTAACAACGTATCAGCCATGCGACCTCCTCGCGTGTCCGGAGAGCTGGTGCGCCGGTCGGACGATCCGTTTCAACCCGCGCGTCGGACCGCTTTCGGAGCACAATGCATCCCGATGGCGGATACCCGGCCGATAGAGGGCGTCGGCACCAGCACGGCCGGGTTCGCCGGCATCACCGAACGGGGCCCCGAGTACCCGTGCCTGACGACCAGCTGGCTGGAATTCCGGCGCTGGTTTGGCGGCGGCCTTTCCGAGACCGCGTCGTACCTGCCGCACGCCGTGCGCGGATTTTTCGAGAACGGCGGCCAGCGGCTGTACGTCGCGCGAGTCGTTTCCGCGAATGCGCGGTTCACGAGCCGGCAGATCGGCCCGTTGCTTGTCAGGGCAGTAGGCCGCGGAGCCTGGGCCAACCGGATTTTCATCCGGATTCGCCGCGCTTCGGGTAGCACCGACGCGAACAACCCGGACTGGTTCCAGGTGGCGATCCTCTACTACAGCGCCATGCCGCCCGTTCCCCTGGTCGATCCGCTGTCGAACGAGCCTGGCGATCGCGCGAACCCCGATCGTCGCGAGCCCGACCTCGTCGAACAGTTCGACGGCCTCACGCACGTTCCCGATATGCCGAACAGCGTCGAGAGCGTCGTGAACGCGGCTTCGCAGCTCGTCAACGTCTCGTTTGATGCCGATCCCGAGCCGGTACCACAGGGCGAGGTGCCGGATTTCGTGCCGCTCGGGTCTGACGGATCCGACGGCGATCCCATGGACGATGACGAGACGGCCTACGCGGACAGCCTCGCCGCGCTCGAGACAGTGGACGATGTCGCGCTGCTCGCCGTGCCGGACGAGGTGAGGTTCGCGACCCCGACAGCCGCGGGACCGATCACCGCCGCAGTGATCGCGCAGTGCGAGCGCCGGAAGGATCGGTTCGCGATCGTCTCGTCGGCCAGCGGCCTCGGCGATGTGTCACATCTGAAGCCGCCCGAGGACACAGCGTGGGCGGCGTTCTACTGCCCGTGGATCGACGTCCACGATCCGCTCACCGGGCGCACGGTGCGGATGCCGCCCACGGGCCACATCGCCGGCGTCATCGCGCGGACCGACACCGAGCGCGGCGTGCACAAGGCGCCGGCCAACGAAGAGCTCAGGGGCGCCATCGGTCTCGAGTTTCAGATCACCGACGGCGCGCAGGACGTCCTCAACCCGCGCGGCGTGAACGCCATCCGCGATTTTCGCGCGGCCGGCCGCGGCATCCGCGTGTGGGGCGCGCGCACGATGTCGTCCGATCCGGAGTGGAAATACGTCAACGTGCGCCGCTTCCTCACCTTCCTCGAGGCGTCGATCGACAAGGGGACGCAGTGGGTGGTGTTCGAGCCGAACGGCGAACGCCTCTGGAACAACGTCAAGACCAGCATCAGCGACTTCCTCCTCCAGTTGTGGAGCACTGGTGCGCTGATGGGCACCAGGCCGGAGCAGGCGTTCTTCGTCAAGGTCGATCGCACGACGATGACCCAGGATGACATCGACAACGGCCGCATGATTTGCATCATCGGCGTCGCGCCCCTGCGCCCCGGCGAGTTCGTCATAATCCGAATCGGTCAGAAGACCGCCTCCGGGGATCCTGATGAATAGGAAGCGCCTGTTTGCAGCCTTGCTGGCCCTTCCCGTTCTCGCGGTGGTGGGTTTTCTCACGCTCGAGCACCTGACGTCCGACGCTGCGACGCGTCTCGCGTTCGAGATTCGCAACCAGTCGTTCCTGCTCAGGATGTCAGGCCAGGCTACGCGGACGTTTACGCACAGCCCGGCGTCGTGGCCGAGCGGCGTGTCGAACGACTATCGCATCGAGATCACAGAGGGCAGCAGACCCGCGTACCCGGGTCAGCGGTCCATCGGCGTGGCTCGAAATCTCACCGAGCCCACGTGGTATGCGACGTCGTACCACATGAACTTCGTCAAGGTGCCGGGCGACCTGAAGGTGTCGCACCTCAAAGGCGAGGACACCCTGGTCACGCTGGAGAAGAACGGCGACGCCGTGCTGCTGACGAAGCTGGAGTAGCGGGCATCACGACGAAGACGACGTAGAACGCAGAGCACGCGGAGCACGCCGAGCGCTTCGCCGAGCGGTCACACTGAGTCGTCTCTGCGAGCTCTGCGTGCTCCGCGTTCTACGTTGTCGTCGCTTATTCTCTGAGCCCGAACGTCACCAGCGAATTCCCGGAGATGATCGACACGTACTGCTTGCCGTCCACGGCGTACGAGATGGGGCCGTTGACGATCTGTCCGCCGAGGCTCGCCTTCCACAGTTCCGCGCCGGTTCGCGCGTCGAGCGCGTAGAAGTAGCCCTCGCGCCCGCCCGTGAACAGCAGGTTGCTCGCCGTCGTCAGGATCCCGCTGTCGGTGACGTCGTACTGCTGGAACGTCCACTTCTTCTGGCCCGTCTGCGGATCGATCGCCATGACGGTGCCCTTGCCCACGGCGTCGGTCCAGTTGTTGATGGGCGTCGTGCGGCCGATGCGCACGCCGGGAGCGCCGGGGACAGGCGTGACCGGGTTGGCGCCGCCGCCGGGGAAGTTGCGGCCGGGCACGTACTGCAGCCGGCTCTTTGCGATAGATCGACGCGTAGTTTTCCCACGCGGACACGTAGAACAACCCGGTGGACGGACTGAACGACGGCGAGTACCAGTTCGTGCCGCCCTGGTTGCCCGGCCAGGTCGGCTGGCCCGGCGGCTGCGGCGTCGCGATGGGGCGTCCCTTTGCGTCGAGCCCGCTCGCCCAGTTGACCTTCACGAACGGCGTGCCGAAGAGGAAGCGGCCGTTGGTGCGATCGAGCACGTAGAAGAAGCCGTTCCGGTTCGCCCAGAGCATCGCCTTGGTCGGCGTGCCTCGCCAGTTGAGATCCGCGAGGACGGCGACCTGGACGGAGTCGTAGTCGTAGGTGTCGTTCGGCGAAAACTGGAAGTGCCACTTGAGCTGCCCGGTGTCCGCGTCGAGCGCGACGACGCTGTCGGTGTAGAGGTTGTCGCCGGGCCGCAGATCGGAATTCCAGTCCGGGCCGGGATTGCCGACGCCCCAGTACGTCTGGTTGGTCGCCGGATCGTAGGAGGGCGTCACCCACAGCGAGCCGCCGCCCGTCTTCCACGCGTCGCCTTTCCACGTCTCGCTGCCGGGCTCGCCGGGCGCCGGGATGGTGTGGAAGCGCCAGATTTCCTTGCCCGTCCTGGCATCGAACGCCGCGATGAAGCCGCGGATGCCGTACTCGCCGCCGCCGACGCCGACGAGCACCTTGTCCTTGACGATGAGCGGCGCCATCGTGATCGAGTAGCCCAGTTTGGGATCGCCGACCTCGATGTTCCACAGCGGCCGTCCGGCTGTCGCGTCGAGCGCCACGAGGTGCGCGTCGAGCGTGCCCATGTAGAGCGTGTCGCCGAGGATGGCGACGCCGCGGTTGTTCGAACCGCAGCACACGCGCGCCTCGGGCGACACGGTGTAGCGGTACTGCCAGAACACGCGCCCGGTTTTCGCGTCGACCGCCAGCACGTCGTTCGGACGCTGCGTGACGTACATGATCCCGTTCACGACGAGCGGCGTGGACTGCCACGCGCCGAACACCTGGTCGGGCAGAATCCATTTCAGCTCGAGGTTCTTCGCGTTGCCGGGATCGATCTGCTTCAGCAGGCTGTGGCGCTGGCTGGCGTAGCCGCCCGAATACGTGAGCCAGTTCTGCGGCTCGTCCGCTGCCCGCACGATCTTGTCGGATGTCACCTGCGCGTGAAGCGCAAGAGAGCAGGTGATGACCGTCAGCGTCATCAGAAGCAAGCCACGTCTTGTCATACCCTTTGCCCTCTGCCCTTTGCCCTTTGCCCTTCGCGGCCCTGAAAGGGCCGCGCTACGGTTCCCTGAGCGTGAGCAGATACGCGACCGTGTCGGCGATCTCGTCCGCGGTCAGGCGATCGGCGAACGCGGGCATGGACGCTTTGGCGCTCACCTCGAGCACCTCGATGTCGCGCTTCGCGATCGAGTGGAGCCGTTCCTTCTCGTCGATGACCTGCACCGTGAAGGTGTCTTCGTTGAGCCGGCGGCCGCGGATGATCGTGCGGTCCTTCATCACGATCGTGACCGGCCGGTGGATCGGCATCAGCGCGGACGAAGGCTCGCGGATCGATCGCTCGAGCGCGGCCGGTGCGCGGGCGACGCCGATGTCGCTCAGGTCCGGCGCGGCGCGCGGCCCGCGGCCGTTCACGCGATGGCAGGTGCCGCACGTGCCCTTGCCCTCGAAGATGGCGCGTCCCCGGGCGGCGTCCCCCACCCGCACGGCCGCCGTGGTGTCGAAGTGCGCGCGGATGAACGCCACGATTCCGGTCAGCTCGGACTGTTGCAGCCTGAACGGGGGCATGCCCGCGGCCGTTCCGCTGGTGATCACCCTCGCGAGATCCTCGTCCGTGCTCGCGCGGCGGAACACACCGCGGCGGAGGTCGATGCCGGACACCTGGTCGCCGTCCCGCCCGTGGCACAGGGTGCACTGCGCGTTGTAGACGCGGTTGCCCGCGGCGATGTCTTCCTGGCTGTACTGCCCGGGGTGATCCTGGTTCAGCAGCTGCTGCGCGCCGGCCGGGACGGCCATCGCGATGAGCAGGCAACAGATCCGCGCGATCGACCCCGTGTTTGTGAACGGCATAGGCACCTTCTACACAAGCCTGCGGCGAATTCTACTCGTTCCAGGCCGTTGACGTTGACATCCATCGGCCGCGGGCAGCACGATGGCGGTGATGCTCCGCGCGCTGGTTGCCGCCGCCATCGTCCTGGTCGTGTCGATCGCTCCTGCGGCGCAGACTCCCAGCGTCCTTCATATAAAGGTGGGCCTGCTGGACGCCGACCGGAAAGTCACCCCGGTGCCCCGGCACGCGCTGCTCATCAGCGACAACCCGGCATCCTCCTCGCCCCGCCGCGTCGTCACGGGGATCGATGGCACCGTGGACGTGCGGCTGCGGCCGGGGAACTACACCGTCGAATCGGATCAGCCGGTCGCCTTTCTCGGCAAGGCTTACCAGTGGACGCAGACGCTCGATGTCCGCGCCGGCCGTGAGACCGTGCTCGATCTCACCGCCGCCAACGCGGAGATCGTTGCGCTCAGCTCCGTACCCGCGGAATCCGCTGCTGCGACCCCGCTCGAGACCGACCCGCGGATGCTTTTGCGTCAGTGGCAGGAGAGCGTGGTGGCGCTCTGGACGCCGACTACCCGCGCGTCCGCGTTCGTGATCGACGCCAATGGGCTCGTCGTGACGAATCAGCGAGCTGTCGGCACGGCAACATCCGTCGAAGTGCAGTTCTCGCCGTCGATGAAGGTGGCGGCGAACGTGCTCGTCGCCGATCAGGCGCGCGACGTGGCGGTCCTCTGGATCGACCCGAAGGCCGCCGCGTCTGTCCGGCCCTTGCCGCTCGGATGCGCGTCCGAGGCAAAGCCGGCCGTCGTCGAGGGCCAGGAGATCTTCGCGATCGGGGCGCCGTTCCGTCAGGACAAGGACACGGAGTCCGCGGCCGTGAAACGCGTGGAGACGCGCGCGCTCATCTCCGACCTCGAGCTTCCGAATGGCGGTTCCGGCGGACCGGCGTTCACGGCCGGCGGCGCCGTGATCGGCGTCACCACCGCCGGCGACGAGAGGCTTGGCGCTTCGCGATGGAACTCCCGCGTCGTCCGCATCAACGATGTGTGCGACGTCGTCGCGTCGGCGGAGAAGAAGATGAAGGCCGTCCCATCGCCGGCCGGGACGCGCCTGCCCGTCGAGCCCGCGCAGACGTTTCCGAGGGCGGCGCTCGAGGACGCCGCGAAGCGCCGCGTGGGCAACCTGAGCCCCTATAAGGCGTCGTCAGTCGACTTCGACATCGCGTTCATCACGCCCGTTCAGCTGAAGGGCACCCGGCAGGGGGACCCGCTCGTGGAGTTCGCCAACTGGGCCGAGTACGTCGAGGACATGCCGCCGGTCCTGCTGGTCCGCGTGACGCCTAAGATGGTCGAGAGTTTCTGGACGAAGTTCGGCCGCGCCGCCGCGTCCACGCAGGGCATGGTTCTGCCGGCGTTCAAGCACATCAAGACGGGCTTCCTCCGGATGCGCGCCTACTGCGGCGAGGCCGAGGTCACGCCGATCCACCCGTTCAAGATCGATCAGCGCGTCACCGAGACCGAGGCGATCTACGAAGGCCTCTACGTCTTCGACCCCGGCGCGTTCGGCCCTTCGTGCGAGATCGTCAAGCTCGTGCTGTTTTCGGAGAAGGAGCCGGAGAAGGCGGACACGAAGATCGTCGATGCGAAGATCGTCCAGCAGATCTGGCAGGACTTCGCGCCCCTGCGTGAAGTAGGGCGGCCCTTTCAGGGCCGCCCGGATAACGCCCGTGCGCCGCACGCCGCGAAACAACCAGCGCACGCCCATCACGATAAACGCGAGCGCCACGACCACGACAACCGCGGCGGCGATCGGATGGGTGAGCGCGAGCAGGCCGAGACCGACGACGAAGCCGTCCTCGGCCAGGCTGAGCGTCCAGTTCGAGAAGGGCTCCGGGCTCGTGTTCGCCGCGGCGCGCGTGCCTGCCTTCGCCGCGTGCGTGCTCGCCGCCAGCCCGGCCCCGAGCAGCGCCGCGACCACCTGAACCCACGGCTGCGCGTGTCCAATCGTCGCGACCGCGATCAGCGCGCCTCCCAGCGGACGGACCACCGTGTGGATCGCATCCCAGAGCGTATCCACCCACGGCACCTTGTCGGCGATGAACTCGACCAGGTACATGACGATCGACACGCCGATGATCCAGTTGTTGTCGAACACCTGGTACTGCGGCGGAAGATCGACCCAGCCGTAGCGCGTCGCCAGGCCGAGGATCGCGACGGTGGCGTAGAGGTTGATGCCCGCGGCGAACGAGAAGCCGAGCGTGCGGCCGAGCAGGGTGAGGAGGTCTCCCGGGCCCACACCCGAGATGATATTACGGCGCCCCCACCTGGCCAATCTTCGCAAGCACCGCCGCGACGACGCGATCGCAGCGCGGAGCCTGGAACTGGAAGGTGCCGGCAGCCGTCTCGCCGATGCGCGCCGTCACCGCCCGGCGAATCATCGCGCGCGCGCGGTGCAGGCGCGTCTTGACCGCTTCCTCGCCGAGACCCAGGCCCGTCTCCCGTTTCAGCCGTGCTCAGGCCTTCGATGTCGCGCAGCATGAACACCGCACGATACGTTTCCGGGAGCGTATCGACGGCCTCTTCGAGCAGCCGGTGAAGCTCCTGCGCGTACGCCTGACGCTCGGGGTCCGGTTGCGGCGTTCTGACGGTCTCCATGAACTCTCCAGCATCCTCGTCGGCGTCCGACGGAACCCTCGCCAGCGATTCGGACTGCCGCATTTTCCGGCGCCGCCCGAACGCCTCGTTCAGCGTGATGCGCGTCAGCCACGTGGAGAACTGCGACCGTTCCTCGAACTGGTGCAGGTGCGTGAACGCGTTGATGTAGGCCTGCTGCATCACGTCTTCGACTTCGTGCTCGTCCTTCACGATCGCCCGCGCCGCGCGGTAGAGCTGCTGGTTGTGGCGGCGCATGAGGATCTCGAACAGCGCGCGTTCGCCCGCCCGCACGCGCTTCACGATGTCCGCGTCGGACAGCGTCGACGCCGGCGCGACCGCCGCGGTTCCGTCCGATCCGGGATTTCCCATACCCATTAGAGTCACGGCCGGGTTTTTCGTTGCAGACGGCCGCGCTTGTCACCTTTTCACGGGCCGTCGCCTCTCAATCGGGCAGGAGGCACATGTGAGACCGAGCGGAAGTCTATCAAGCTCTGCAACCAGGACAACCATGAAGACACTCATTGCCGCGTCGTTTGTCGCCGCCACGCTTTTCGTCGCGCCCGCGGCTGCCGCGTCGCAGACCGCTCACGGTCACGAATCAAAGGCCGCGTCGCCCGCCGCGACGCTCCGCGAGAACATGCGCGCGCTCTGGTCCGATCACGTGATCTGGACCCGCGACTACATCGTCGCCGCCGTGGGTGACCAGCCCGACCAGCAGGCTGCGGCTGCTCGATTGATGAAGAACCAGGAGGACATCGGCGCGGCCGTGGCTGCCTACTACGGTCAGCCCGCCGGCGCGAAGCTCACCGAGCTGCTGAAAAGCCACATCGCGATCGCCGTCGATCTCATCAAGGCCGCGAAAGCCGGCGACAAAGCGGCGCAACAGCGGGCCAACCAATCGTGGAGCCGCAACGCCGAAGAGATCGCGGATTTCCTGAGCAAGGCCAACCCCAACTGGCCGCGCGCGACGCTGGTCGCGATGATGAACACCCATCTCTCCACGACCACGGACGAAGTCGTCGCCAGGCTGACGAAGAACTGGGACGCCGATGTCCGCGCGTTCGACGCCGTCTACCACCACATCCTGACGATGGCGGACGCGTTGTCCGACGGGATCGTGAAGCAGTTTCCCAACAAGTTCTGAGAGAGCGGATTCCAGGGGAGAGGAGGCTCCGATGCGATTCTTGATGGTTGTCGCGCGTCGTCGCGGGTGTCAGCGGCATCGTCGGCATGTCCGGGGCAGCCGGCCCCGCATTTCAGTCCGATCAGGCATCCCTCGCGGCGAACAAACCGGTAGAGGGCTTCGACGGCGCCATTCGTCGAAACGCCGAGAGGATGATCGAGCAGGGGCGGAGGATTTTCCGCTTCGACACATTCGGAGACGAGGCCTTCTGGGGCGGCACGCTCAAGCTGCACCAGGCCATCGAGGGCGCACGACTCGGCGGCGTCGGTCCGGGGGTGAGCCCGGCGACCGCGCTGGCGGTGGGACTGAAGGTCGATGCGGAGGCGCTGTCCCGGCGAGGTGCTGAGGGCGATCAGGCGCGGGACGCGTCAATCTCAACGACCCCGCCGTGACGGTGGCCCTGCTCGACGCGAACGCGGTCGTCGGGCTCACCGGCCATCGTGACCAGGACCGGCGGTCTCGCAGTCGGTCGGTATCCAGTGCGCGCTCTGTCATTCGACGGTGGACAACTCCGTGGCGCCGGGCATCGGCCGGCAGGCTCGACGGCTGGCCCAATCGGGATCTGAACGTCGGCGCGATCGTCGCGCTCGCGCCGGATCTGAGCGCCGTCGCCGACCTGCTGCAGACCGATCAGCAGACCGTGCGCAAGGTGCTGAACAGCTGGGGGCCGGGCAAGTTCGACGCGCAGCTGTTCCTCGACGGCAAGGCGTTCCGGCCCGACGGGAAGAGCGCCGCGACGCTTCTTCCGGCGGCGTTCGGACTGGCGGGCGTCAACCTGCACACGTATACCGGCTGGGGCGGCGTCTCGCACTGGAACGCGTTCGTCGCGAACCTCGAGATGCACGGAAAGGGGACGTTCATCGATGCGCGGCTCGACGACCCGCTGCAATTTCCTGTCGCGGCGCGCGCAGGGTTCGGGCACGTGCGAAGCGATCCCGATCTGATCACGTCGAAGCTCCCCGCGCTGCAGTTCTATCAGCTGTCGATTCCGGCTCCGGATCCTGCGCGCGGGAACCTTCGATGCGCAGCGCCGCCAGGGCCGGCCGGGCGGTGTTCAACGGGGCCGCTCGCTGCTCGACGTGCCACGTCCCGCCGCTCTTCACCGAGCCCGGCTGGAACATGCACACGGCCGCGGAAATCGGCATCGACGACTTCCAGTCCATCGCGATCGCCGGATCAGCGCTACCGCACGACGCCGCTGGCGGGTCTGTTCACCCGGCAGAAGGGCGGCTTCTATCACGACGGCCGGTTCGCGAACCTGCGCGCCGTCGTCGAACACTACAACCAGGCGCTCAACCTCAATCTCGGTGAGCAGGCGAAGAGAGGATCTTATCGAGTACCTGAAATCGTTGTAGCCGTCGCCGCGGCACGCGATCAGCGGTGGACCGTCAGCGTGAAGGTCTGGAGCGCCTGTTCGCAGAGCGGCAGCGTCGTCGGGGCGAAGGCCACGACGTCCTGCGTGTGCAGCGAGAACCCGAGGTTCTTCTTGACGCCGACGAGCATCACACCTCGCATGTTCACGGGCGGGCGGCCGAAGCCGAGCTCGGTCGATCCCGCCCACTCGTAGCGCTTGCCGCGAACGCCGTCGACCTGCACGTCGCTCTCCGTTTGCTCCCAGTGGGTGCGGCGCCCGTGAATGCCGCCGATCGCCGCCGTCGCGAACTTCTCCAGCGTGGCGGTTTCTCCCGGCGCCATGGTGCTGAAATCGAACAGCGAGACCTGAATCATCCCGTGCGTGCCGTCGTCTCGAGCCGGCGTGGTGAAGCCGAAGATCCTCAGGCCCCGACCCGGGTCGGCGTCGGCATCGAGCGTGTAGCCGGACGGGAGGTCGAGGCTGAACTTGTGGCCGCCGAACTCGTGGCCCGAACGTTCTGCGGCCAACGGAAGAGCGGTGGCGATGGCGAGTGCAGCGGTGAGCAACGCAGCGATGAGGCGGCTGATTCGGCTCATGCCGGCTTTATCGGCTGACGCCGCGGTGTGCTTGAGGGAAGAGCAGGCTTCAGGCGGCCAAGTACTTGTCCTGAATGATCCGCAGATGATGTCGCTCGTGGCCGACCATGAGGTACGCCATGGCGCGTACGGAAACGGCGCCGATCGCGAGCGTTCCGATTCGTCCCCAGGCATCCTCCGGCAGGTGGCGCACGAGCGTCACGTTCGAGCGCCTGACCAGGGAGAA
This sequence comes from uncultured Acidobacteriota bacterium, assembly GCA_963712905.1. Lineage (GTDB taxonomy): Bacteria > Acidobacteriota > Vicinamibacteria > Vicinamibacterales > CAVVIG01 > CAVQJU01. Next base: position 128,157 of record CAVQJU010000013.1, read on the forward strand.
TTCATCGAGCCATTCCTGTAACGGATACCTGCCGAAGGCCGCGTTGCCGACGTAGAGCTTTTCATCGGCACGCGGAAACGTGACCGTGTCGCCGCGGGCGAACGTCAGCAGCCGGAACCCGAAGATGCGCTCCGTGTCGAGGATGTGGCCGACCACTTCGCGTGTCGTCCACTTGTCCGGCGCGTAGCAAAAATCGAGTTTTGTCGCCGGCATCCGGCCGAGAAACGCGACGGTGTGCTCGAGCTGCTGCACCAGGGCGCCGCAGACATCGTCTTCAGGAACGAGATCGATGTAGCGGGCGTATCGCTCCGGGTACTCAGATGCGTCAGGATGTCCGATCGGCATGTCTCCCTCCGGCTCACTTATTCTTGCACGCAGTCACTTTGAATGCGCCGGGCGCGGCACGTTCTGATCGCCCGCTCCATGTTTCGCGCCGCAGACAGGGCATAGCGTTGCCGGCAGCGCGTTGTCCACGCGGTGTTTCACCGGCCGCACCGTCTGCAGGAACTGGAAGATCGCCCGGAGGTCTTCGTCCGTCTGCCCGCCGAATCTGGCCCAGGGCATCGCGTCGTGAACCTTGCGCGCCTTCACCATGCCCGTGCGCATGACTTCCACGAACAGATCGGCGTTGTAGTACGGGATGCCGCTCGGATCCGGCGTCAGGTTGCGGGCTGCCACCTGCCCGTACGGTCCTGTCAGGAGGAAGCCGCCGCTGAACTCCATGTCCGCGATCGGCTGGTTCCGCGCGTCGACCGGCGTGTGGCAGTCGCGGCACGCGCCCATGCGCGTCAGGTAGTCGCCGTACGCCGTCGTGTCGCGTCGGTCCGGCTGCGGAACCGGCGTCGCAATCGGCTCCGGCAGCGTGTTGATCAGCCGGCTCACCGGAAACGGGATGTTCGACTTCGGCAGCTCCCGCGTCACCGCCGGAATCGTCCGCAGGTAGACGATGAGGGACGCCAGGTCCTCGTCGGACATCGAGCGATACTGCGAATAGGGCATGACCGGGAAGAGCGTCCGCCCGTCGTGGCCGATGCCTTCGCGGATGGCGCGCGCGAGCATGTCGTCGGTCCACGTGCCCGCGCCGGTGCGCCGGTCGGGCGTGATGTTCGGCGCCGTCAGGAACGGGAGGCCTTCGCGATCCCACACGCGGCCGCCGCCTTCTGTCCCCGCCTTCGCCGGGAAGCCGTCCGCCTGCCAGTCGAGCTCGCTGTGGCAGGCGAAGCAGCCGTTGACGCTTGTCGCGAGGTAGCGCCCGCGCTCAGCGCGACCGGGCGTCGCTTCGAAGCGGCGGTCGGTGAGGGCGCGCGACCGAGCGCCGATGAACGGGCGCGTGCCCACCGTGAAGGGGAGGGCAGCCGCGCCCAGCGTGGACAATCCCAGAACAACGAATCCAGCAATCTTGAAAATCCGGCGCATCACATCTTCTCCGTTTCGTACGTAGGGCGGGCCTTTCAGGCCCGCCAGCTTTTTACGCCTGCATCACCGCGCGCAAAGTCGCGGCCTCGCGCCGATCCGGGCAGCCCGGCCAATCCGTTCCGCGGTAGCGGCCCAGGATCGTGCCGACGACCACGATTGCCGGGACGAGGATCTTCTGGAGCCACAGCGGCGCGAACAGCACCGCCTGCGTTTTGCGATGTCTCCACCCGAGATGGGCGATGTAGAACAGCGGCGGACGGTTCGCTGGTCCCGCGTTCAGGACGTCGAATGCCGCTTCGAGGTACACGTCCAGATCGATCAGCGGTTTCGTCACGCCTTCGAACACGAGCGGCTCGTCGCCGGCGTTCCACCAGCGATGGGCCGAGCCCTTCGGCAGCGGCGCCGTCCCGCCCGCTTCAACTTCGAACACGCGCCCGTCCACTTCGGCCGACAGCGTGCCGGAGATGACCGTCCCTACTTCGTCTTCCTGGAAATGCATGTGAAGGGGAGGGCCGTCCTGTCTGGGCGGCAGCGAGCCTTTCAGTTCCAGGGCCATCTCCCCGTTGCGGACGATGCGCCGGAGCGCGAGGCGCTCGCCTGTGTGCCGGTTGTGGAGCACCCGCCAGCCGGTTGATTCCGTTGCGTCGTTTCTAATCCCGGTTGCCATGTCCTGCCTCGTTTCCTGTATACTTGACACCGTGTCAAGTTCATCGAGGCAGGAGAATACCCGACAGCTTGACACCGTGTCAAGTAGTAACTCTGCCGGCCGGATTCTGGACGCCGCGCTGACCCTCATCACCAGGCGGGGGGACGCCCGCGTCACCATGGCGCAGATCGCCAAGGCTGCCCGCGTGTCCCGCCAGGCCGTCTATCTCCACTTCGCCGATCGCGCCGATCTGATGGTGGCCCTGGCCCGGCACGTCGATCAGACACTCGGGCTGCCCGCGGACATTCAGCGGATCGCCGAGGCGGAAAGCGGGGCCGCGATGATCGAGGCGCAGGTGTCGCTGCAGGCGCGGCTGAATCCCGCCGTGTGGGCCGTCGCGCGTGCGCTCGATGCCGTCCGGCGGACCGACGCCGCCGCCGAGCGTGCGTGGCAGGACCGCCTCGACGACCGCCTCGGCGGCTGCCGCGCCGTCGTCGCGCGGCTGCAGGCCGAGGACAACCTGCGGCCCGGCCTGGACGCCGCCACCGCCGCCGATCTCCTGTGGACGATGACGTCGCTGCGGATGTGGGAGGACCTCGTGCTCGGGCGGGGCTGGCCGCCGAAGAGGTATCAGCAGCACGTGACGCGGCTGCTGCTCGAGACGCTGACCCGCGGCGGCCCCGGTGGGCCGGCCCCGTTGTCCGTATGATAGGTCCATGGCTGAGGCCGTGGACTTGTTGGACCGCGTGCGTGGCTGCACCTTCGACGACTTCCTGTTGACCCCGCAGCTCGGCATCGTGCCGAGCCGCGATCCCTCCCTCATCGATCTCAGCACGAGGTTCACGACCCAGATCGCGCTGAAGCGGCCGTTCGTGTCGGCGAACATGGACACGATTACGCGTTCCGCGATGGCCGTGGCGCTCGCCGAAGAAGGCGGTATCGGCGTGATCGATCGCGGGTTCAAGTCCGGCGACATCGCGCCGCAGATCGTCGAAGTGACGGCCGTCAAGCGCACGCAGCACGGTATCATCGCGGATCCGCACACGATTGGCGTCAACGAAACCGTCGCCGATGCGATGCGGCTGATGGAGCGGACCGGCGTCGGCACGCTCGTGGTCACCACTGAACACGCGCGTCTCGCGGGCCTGCTGACCCGGCGCGATGTGCGTTTCGTCGAGCCGCACATGCGGGTTGGCGATCGGATGACGCCGCTCGGACGGCTGGTGGCTCACACCGGGCCGATTTCGTTTGCGGATGCCGCGCGGATCATGGCGGAGAGGAAGGTCAAGAAGATCCCGCTCGTGAACGCGGACGGCACCGTGCGGGGATTGATCACCGCCAGGGATTTGATCAACCGTCGCACGCATCCGTTTGCCACGCGCGATGAAAGCGGGCGTCTTCGTGTCGCGGCTGCGGTCGGCGCCACGGGCGACTACCTTGAACGTGCCGTCGAACTGCAGCGGGCCGGCGCCGACGCCGTCGTGATCGACATCGCGCACGGCCACTCGCAGGTGATGGACAAGGCCATCGCGGAGCTGCGGAAGCAGGTTGGCGACATGCCGCTGGTGGCCGGCAACGTCGCCACGGCCGAGGGGGCGATGTTCCTGCTGGAGCGAGGCGTCGATGCCATCAAGGTCGGCATCGGGCCGGGCGGCGGCTGCACGACCCGGCTGGCGACGAATTTTGGCGTGCCGCAAGCCGAAGCGATTGTCCGGTGCCGAGAGGCCGTCGGCGGCCGGGTGCCGTTGATTGCCGACGGCGGCGTGAAGCGCGACGGCGCGTTCGCGCTGGCGCTCCTGTTCGGGGGCGACTGCGTGATGCTGGGCAGCGCGCTGGCCGGCACCGAGGAAACCCCCGGCGAGATCGTCATGAAGCCGGTCGTGATCCCCGAATCGCAGAAAGTGGCACGCGTGCCGTTCAAGGTGTTTCGCGGGATGGCCTCGGTTGCCGCCGTCCGCGATCGCCTCGATCTCGAGGACGCTGCGCCGCGCGAGCTCGACGCGCTCGGCTCCGAGGGCCTCGAGGTCAGCGTCCCGGCGCGCGGATCCGTGCGGTCAATTCTTCACGACATGCTGAAGCACCTGTGTTCGGCGATCAGTTACGGCGGCGTCGACACGCTGCAGCGGTTTCGCGACACGTTCCGTGCGGACCCGGACCGTTATCTGATCCGTCTGTCTCAGGCTGCCCGGCGCGAGTCATTCGATCGCTGAGAGGCTGCGCGGGCCTTCGGTCCCGTCCTGCTACGTCGGCGAAGCCGGCTCCCGCGAAATCTGGGTCAGCAGCTCGGCCGTCTGGCGCGGCGGGGCGGTCGCGACGAGGTCCGCCTGCGCAATGATCCCCACAAGGCAGCCCTCCCCGTCGACGACCAGCACGCGGCGAATCTGAGCCCGCTCCATCACGGCGAAGACTTCGTCGATTGGCGCGTCTTCGCGAACTGTCTGCACCGTCCTGGTCATGCACGACTCAGCCGTGTGGCCGGACGGGTTCTTTCCCTCGGCAACGACGCGGCAGACGATGTCGCGATCGGTGAGCACGCCGACCGGCCGATCGGAGTGATCGACGATGGGAATCTCGCCACAGTCGTTCTCCATCATCATCCGGGCGACCAGATCGAGCGTGGATTCGGCCGTGCAGCAGGCCGGGTCGGCGGTCATGACTTCGCGCGCGAGCTTAACCATAGAACCTCCTCCGTAACGGGTAACACACGGTCGCGCTGCAACCATCGATCCGTCCGCCGGGAGGAATGGTTGAGGGGAAATCGCAGTTCAGGTCGTTTATGAAGGCAGGTACGGGAGTATCGGGACGACAGGGGAGGCAAATGGTATGAAACGCTACATCGCTCGATACATTTCTCCAGCGGTCCTGGCACTGTCCGCCCTGTGCTTCATGGAGACGTCAGTCCGCGCGCAGAACCCGCGCGCTTTTCAAATCGTCTCCGCCGGCGGCGATGTCGGGCTGACGCGCGGGCAGGCGCTGCGTTACACCTGGGTCAACCTCACCGACCCCGACGAGCAGGAACGCCAGTTCGAACTGCTGGGCATCCAGGTTAAGGTGCTGGCTGCCAGCGGCCTCGTCGTCGCACAGGTCGCGGCGCCCGCGGTGGGCGCGGGCGCATTTCAGACGGTTGATTTCATCCGCGACCAGATCAACTTGCCTGGCGAACCCGGCACCGGCCGTCTCCAGGTGCGGCTGGAAGTGTCGGTTTACTACGCGAGGCCACGGGGAAGTGAAGCGTTCGACATCACCCAGCAGGTCCTCAACGCGTTCGATGATGGGTTAGAGATCATCGACATGCAGACCGGACGGACGGCCGTCAGCTCCAAGCCGAAGGAAATTGTCGTCGTCGGCTCGAAGCCAGCGCCGGCCGCTGGCGGTCTGATACAGGATTCGGTGTGGATTGATCTGGGGAGCCCCGTTGGGATCGCGCCGGAGCAAACACTGCGCGTGACCGTCTTCAATCCGCTTCCGCCTGCGCCGCCGGGCGAGGATGGCCGGAAATACGTGATGCTGGTGGCGCCCGTGATCCTCGATGCCGACGGCCAGGCGATTGCTCACCAGGGTGAGGTGGCGCTGGCCCCCGGCCAGTCGCATTCGTTCGACTTCAAGCGCGCCGATCTACCCGGGGCCGGCGAGCCCGGTACCGGCCGCCTGCAGGTGCGCAGCGCCATCCAGCGCCGGTTCTTCCCCGGCATCGTCTCGCGCATATCGGCTGGCACCGTAGACCGCTTCCCGGGTGCGCTCGAGCTCGTCGACCAGGGCACCGGCACCACGATGCTGCTGCTGCCGGCCGTTCAGGCTGCGCGCGAAGCCGCGCGTCGCAGTCAATAGCAGAGACGCGCGGGGTCTGGCACAAGACGCGGAGTGTTCGAGCGATTCACCGTTGCCCCGCTTGAATCCTGAGAACGGCGACCGGCGTCACTGTTGCGGCGACAGCCGCCGAAAGAGCCAGGCCTTCGCCAGAGCCCATTCTCGCTCGACCGTCGCGGACGACATCCCTAATGCTTCGGCCGCCTCGTCTATGTTGAGCCCCGCGAAGAATCGCAGTTCGACAACCTGGCTTTGCCTGGCGTCGACTGAAGCCAGGGCCGCGAGCGCTTGATCGAGGGCCAGCACGTCTACGCTGGCGGGCGGAGCGACGGGTGACACGTCATCCAGACTCATCATCGTGACCCCGCCGCCGCGCTTCCCGGCGTGCTGTCGCCGTGCGTGATCGACGAGGACCTGGCGCATCAACTTCGCCGCCACCGCAAGAAAGTGCGTCCGGTTATTGAGCGTCAGGCGCTCCACATCCACGAGCCGCAGGTAGACCTCATGGACCAGGGCCGTCGCCTGAAGAGCGTGCCCCGGAACTTCGCGTTGAAGATGGCGGCGCGCCACGCGGCGCAGCTCGTCATACACGAGGGGAACCAGGCGATCGAGCGCCGCGGCGTCTCCCTGGCGCCAGGACAGGAGCAGCCCGGTTACATCGTGCATGCGGAGTAGTCCGTCATCGGGCCGTGAGGGGAAACGTGGCGCGTTTGCGCATCTTACATCCAGGGAACGACAACCTGGCGAAACCGTCATTCCCAAAGGAGTCCTTATGAGAATCATCGGTGTCCACGCACGGGTCGCTTCGTTGGTCACTGCGCTGACGGTACTCGTCCAGATCTCCCCCGCCCTGGCATCGGACCAAGGCGACCACAATCGGCCCGTCGAAATCACCTTCACCAAGTGGGGGGCGACCCCGCCTCCTCTGCCCGCACCGCAGCCGCCGTTTGGTCTGTTCGAAGGCTTCTCCGATGATGGTTTGCTGGGTTCGTTCGTCGCAGAGGTTCTCTGGCGACAAGCGAGCCTGAACGGGCACGTCACCGGACTCGAGGCTATGTACGAGGTCGTGGACGGGGACCGTTCGTTCACGGCCCTCATCCGGGGCGGGCAGAATGCGGCAGGCGCCGCTCTGCTCGAGGGCGTCATCCTGGCTGGGTGGCGCTCCGGCGCGCGGGTGCAAGTCGTGTTTCAGAGGCATGGCGCTATTGCCGGCGTGCCCAGCTGCGCGGGCGCACCTGTGAACAAGACGTGTTTCGAGGGAACCATCTACGTCGGGCGTGCCCCGAGGGACTGAATGTTCGGGAGGCGACGAACGCGACGCGGTTCATCCCGTTGCCGGGTTGCTGACGTAGCAACCCGGCACAGTCGATACACGAGCGTTGATCTGGCCGGGCTAATGCAGGGGGACGCGAAAGAGATTGCGTTGCGAGTCAGCCCTGGTGAAGACATAGATTGAGGGGTCTGGTCCTGGGGAGATCAGGCCATTCTCAATTGTCACGGCGCCCGGGAATCCAACGACCCCATCGGCAACGTTGATTCCCGCAGCGGGCAGATCCGGTAATGATTTGCCAGCGGGCACAGGAATCGCGAGCGTCTTTCCGGCCGAGGCCGGCAACGCGCTCTGGTTGCTGCCGACATAGAAGAACTTCCCGTCTGTAGACCACGTTGCTGAGCAGACGTAGCAAATGATCCTGGGCGCGCCGCCATGGATGGGGATGGCGAGAGTGGCGAGGACCGCGTCCTTGCCAGTCCCAGGTGCGACGATGATCGTCCATTCGCCGTCGGGTGACACGCCGCGCTTTTCCAGAACGGGCGCGGTCGGTATTCGCTCCCGGCCTGTTCCGTCCGTCTTGATCCGCACCAGCGCGTTGTTCTCCCCCAGGGACCGGAAGATCAACTCTCCAGCAGCAGCGAATGACGGAGAATCGCCGGCGCTGGCGATCATTCGAGGGGACGTGCGCCGGTCAAGAGGCGCCAGCCAAATCTGCGAAGTTCCCCCGCTGTCCATCGTCGTGAAGGCCACGTCCTTCTCATCTGGCGAAATCGTGTAGCTGGTCACCGACTGGCCCGACAGCACGGTGTCGCTCTTCCCCGACGCGAGGTCTACCGAGCGCAAATCAGCTGACGCTGGAATCCAGCCCGAAGCAGCCAGCCACCAGTCCCGCGCAACAAGATAAAACACGCGTGTGCCGTCCCGGGAAAAGCTGGGAGCCGAGGCGTAGCCTTCCGACACGATCGCTCGATCGCCGGCCGCGCCGTGAATCCAGATGGCGCTCCGACGCATGCCGATCGATGTCACGATGGACCGGCCGTCCGGCGCCAGCGCAATGCCTTCCTCCTCGAGCGGGCCTAAAGTGATCTGCTCCGGTAATCCGTCAGGAAACCTCTGGCGCCAGAGGTGCGAGCTGCCCCCAACGACCGCGCCGAAGTACATCCAGCGTCCGTCTGGAGACCAGGCCGCTGATAGACAGGTGCCCCGAGGTCCCACCTGCACGCCAGCAGAGCTTCCATCGAACGGTACCAGCCTGCAGGGCTGAGTAAATGCATGGGCGCCGCTCATCTCGACCACAAGCACCGACTTACCGTCGGGAGACGCGTAGGAATAGTGCGCCATCGCGTGCTCGTCCGGTTGAAGATAGATCTCTCGTACGTCCGCCCGGTTGTCAGTCGCGGTCACAATCCCCATGTGGAGGCCGGTCTTGATCTCGGAGAACAACACGCGGTGATCGGCGATCCAGGCGAGTCCTGAGGCGTTGGGCAGGAAGCGCACTGGCTGGCCTCCGAGCACCGGAACAATCCAGGTATCCCACTTGCCGGAGTCCACCTGTGTGTACGCCACCCGCGATCCGTCCGGTGTGAACACCGGTCCGTATTTGCGCCCCGCAGAGTTCGTGAGCTGCACCGACTCGCCGTTCGGAAGCAGCTTGACGAAGATCTGACCTGGGCTCAAGAACGAAGTGCCGCCGAGCTTGAATGTCACCATTCGCCCGTCCGGCGACAGGCTGGGCGCCGTCGCCGAGTCGGTAAAGTTCGTGAGCTGCACGTATTCCGATGGCGATGTCACCTGCGGCGTGGGTTTCACGAGGTAGAACAGCCCCGCACCAACTGCGAGCACCAAAAATGTGAGGACCATCGGCAGCACCGCACGGTACGCGGGGCCGGGGCGGCGCGTCCCTGTCGCGGCGTGGCTCTCGCCGTCGTCGATCTCGAAGCGTACGTCGCCGAGGTCACGTAAGCGACGCTTCGGATCTTTGTCCAGGCATCGCTGCAGCAGCAAACGAACACTCGCGGGTGTTCCACGCGGCAGGGCGTCCCATTCTGGCTCGCTCCCGAGGACGGCCGCGATGGTGTCCGAAACCGTCGCGCCCATGAACGCGACGCGCCCGGTCAGCATCTCGTACAGCACGCAGCCGAATGCCCAGATGTCGGTCCGTTTGTCAACGATCTGGCCCCGTGCCTGCTCCGGACTCATATAGCCAGGCGTGCCCATCACCGCACCGTCGTTCGTCCGGTTCACGCTCTTTGGCGGCGAGTGTGTGAGGTCGGGCGTCGAGCCATCGCCAGCGGCCTTCGCGAGGCCGAAGTCGAGGACCTTCACCACGCCGTCGGGTGTGATCGTGATGTTGGCGGGCTTCAGGTCGCGGTGGATAATCCCTTTTTCGTGAGCAATGTCGAGGGCCTCGGCGATTTGCCGCGCGATGCTCAACGCGTCACGAATGGGCAGCCCGGGGCCTTGCGAACGTTGACGCGAGACATCCGCGAGTGTGTCCGCGAGGGTTCTCCCTTCCACGAGCTCGAGAACCAGGAACCGGATGCCTTCAGCTTCCTCGAAGCCGTAGATCGCGCCGATGTTCGGATGATTCAGCGCGGCGAGCATCCGCGCCTCCCGCTCGAAGCGCGCGAGCCGCTCGGGGTCGCTCGTGAACGCGTGCGGCAGGAACTTGACCGCGACATCGCGTTCGAGCTTGGTGTCGCGCGCGCGGTACACCTGACCCATACCGCCCGCACCGAGCAGAGCCTGCACCTGATACGCGCCAAGTCGCCGGCCTTCCATCGTCAACCTCGCCTGGTCACGAGCGTCGTCGCTCCGAACCACCGCGGGTGCCTCGAGAAAGCTCTTCGCGCGCTGGTCCGACACCAGCAGGGACTCCACCTCTTCGCGCAGCGCGTCGTTGCCGTCGCAGGCCTCGGCCAGGTACGCCGGGCGCCGATCCGCCGGCAACGCCCGCGCGCCCGCGAACACTTCTTTCACACGCGCCCAAGTGTCAGGGGGAAGGGACACTTGCGGTGGATTTTACTCGGCCTCGGTCACGCCTTGTTGTTGCATTTAGCGTCGAAGGCGGCGGTTTGCTAAGGCTGCCAGGGGCGGGCACACGCTGTTCCCGAAGACGATCATCCCGAGCCGGACCTCGGCAATATCCGTATGTTACCCTGCGCATCCTATGTCGCTTGCGCCAGGCGACCTGCCGCTGCTGCTCGCCGGGCCGGTGCTCCGCCGCGTCGAAGCCGATCTCGTCTGCGTGTGGATGGCCACCTCTCAGCCCTGCAACGCATCGCTGCTGCTGTTCGACGGCGGAGACGTTGCGGCTTCTGACACACCGCTCGGCGATCAACGCGCGGAGTGGGTGTCGGACGTGCAGGCGACTCTGCGGATCGGACCGCACCTCCACGTCCTGGCGATCACGCTCGACCTGCGCACGCCCGGCGGCAACGCGGTGCGCACGAACGGCACGCTGCTGCCGAACCGCACCTATTCATACGACCTCAACTTCTTCACGCGCGACGACCCGGCCACCCGCCACACGCTGCGGACGGAAGGGCTGCTGAACGATCCGGTGCCGCTCGGCTACGACCGCGGCGAGCTGCCCAGCTTCGTCACGCCGCCGGACCAGCGCGAGCAGTTGGTGATCCTGCACGGCTCGTGTCGTGAGCTGTTCGCGGTGCCGCCGGTCGAGGACGAGGCGGCGCTCGACGACGATCCGTTCGAGCCGCCGGGTGGCTGGCCGACCGCGGAGGTCACGCCCGACGACCCGGCGCCGGTCCGCGACCCGGAAAACGATCCGTTTCCATCGGACGCCTACCCGACCTTTCCGAAGCGCGACGGCATGGTGTGGGTGGACGCGCTCATCGACCAGCGCGCCTCGCTGCCGCAGTTCCGCTTCGCGGGCCGCCCCCACCAGCTGTTCCTGACCGGCGACCAGATCTACGCCGACTCGATGTCGGCGGTCGTCCTGCCGGTGCTGAACCACGTCGGCCGCCTGCTGGTGGGCGATGAAGACCTGGGCTCCAAACCGGTTGACGCCACCACGGTCGCAGCCATCCTCCAGAATTTCCCACCGGCCTTCCGCCGCGGCGTCGCCGTGCGCAGCGCCTACTTCACGATGAGCGGCGGGAGTTCGCACGTGTTCTCCTTCGGCGAGTTCATCGCGCACTACCTGCTGGCGTGGTCGCCGGCGTTGTGGGAGAAAACGGACCTCTCCAAAGACGGCTTCAACAAGGCCCTGTGGCCCGACGCGGCCGACTTCAACCCGGAAACGATTCCAATGCCGGAGGACTTCTTCCTGCAGTGGACCTTCAAGGACGAGGTCGAGGGGACGCACACCGATGACTACTACACGCTGAAGGAAGCCCTGCGCGAGCTGAAGGAGGAGCACCCCGACAGGACCGACATCCCGGGACCGAACGCGCCGGAACACGATCAGGTGGACTGGTTCTTCCGTCAGCGCCGCGACTGGATCGCCAGCAAGTACTGGTCGCCCGACCTCTTCGAGTGGTACACGCGCCGCTTCCGCGCCGGCCTGCCGCGCGTGCGCCGCGCGCTGGCCAACGTGCCGACCTACATGATCGGCGACGACCACGAGATCACCGACGACTGGTACTTCAGCCGCCAGTGGCGCGAGCGCGTGTTCACGCGCACGCTGGGCGTGGACATCATCCGCAACGGCCTCACCGCCTACACGGTGATGCAGGCGTGGGGGAACGACCCTCGCCGCTGGTCGCAGGGGTCGGAGGCGAACCTGCTGCAGGCGATCGGCGCGTTCATGGCGCTGACACCGGGCGAGCGGCGCACGTCGTCGGACAGAGTCCACGAATTGCTCGGGCTGCCGCGTCCCGCGCCGCCGCCGGGCAGTCCGCCGCAACCGACGCCGACGTTCCGGCCGCTGGTCGAGTTCTCCTACCAGGTGGAAGGCCCGTGTCACCGCGTGCTGGTCGTGGACGGACGCACGAAGCGGCGGTTCCCGCACCGCTTGTCGCAGGCCGGCGGCATCGACTACGAGGGCGGCAACGCGCTGCTCCCGGACGACGTGCATCCCACGGGGCTGCCCGGCGAGCAGAGCTTCGGGCTGTTCGGTGATTCGCCGATGGCCGCGGCGCTGCCGCCGCGGCCGACCGCCGACACCAAGATCACGCTGGTGGTCCTGGGCGTGCCCGCACTGGGCCCGGAAGGCATGGAGCTGGCGCTCGTCCCATTCCAGCGCCTCGCGCGCCTCTTGCTGGAGCGTCGATGCGGAGTCGTGGTCCTACGAGCCCGGCACCTTCGAGGCGCTGCTGGCCTCGCTCGCGCGCTACGAGTCGGTGGTCCTGCTGTCGGGCGACATCCACGCCGGTTTCACGGCCTACGCGGACTACTGGTCGGCGCCCAACGGGGAACCCGTGCGCACGGCGCGCATCGTCCAGCTGGTGTCGAGCGGCCTGACGAAGGACTGGGGCGAGTACGGCCCGGCCTTCATCGGCCACACGCTGTCGCACGAGATCTTCGAATCCGCCACCACGCCCACGCAGCCCCTCGCCGAGCGCGTGGGGTGGGGCACGCCGCTGAAGCAGGTGCCGGTGGAGCCGCCGACGATCGGCGACATCGTGACGGTGCCGAACGGATCCGTGGCCCATCCGACGTTCCGCGCGCGGCTGCGGATGCGCGCGCCGGTGGTGCCGACGCACGGCTGGCCGGCCGGAACGATCGAAGCGCGCGACCCGAACTGGGCCTGGCGCGCCTTCATGGTGCGCGACGAGCGCGAGGAGTTCCCGACGACGCCGACGGCCGTGAGCCGCACCACGCCGGTGGAGCTGCCCGTCGATCCGTTGTCGCCATCGCTCGTGGGCTGGCACGCCGCGGCTGCGCGCCGCATGGCCTACGGCCGCGTGTTCTGCTTCCTGCCGAACGTCGGCGTCGTCACCTTCGAGAAGGACCTCCAGGACCAGTGGGCGGTGCGCCACGTGCTGGCCGGCGAGCTGCCGCCGATGCCGCCGATGCCCGAAGCCGGCTTCACGCCGGTGGGCCTGCAGCCGTTCATCGTGCACAAGGTGTCGCTGACGCCGCCCGCGCCGGCGACCTGGCTGTCCGGCCGGCCGCGCATCGTCGACGACGGCGGCTGGGGCGGCGACGACAGCGATCCGGCGTTCCAGCTGCTGCTGCACGCCCTCCCGCGGTTGTGGGAACGTGCCGCCGGCTTCATCGGCGCCGACGGGATCTTCGCCGGCAGCCCGGTGGTGGTCGACGACATCGTGCGCGAGGCGGTGCTGACCGACGCCGCCGATCGCATCGGGCCGGTGTTCCGCCGCAAAGTGCTGCGCGAGCTGGGGCCGTTCGCGACCAGTAACGATGCCGTCCTCGACGCCGTCCCGCAATCCGACGTCGACGCGCGCATCCGCGAGCTCGGCAAGCTCGATCTCGCCCGCGAGGCCCGGGCGATGGTGCGGCCGGACCTCGAGCGGCTGCTGCTGTATCACCAGTCGCTGGCGGATCCTGCCGCGCGGCTCGACGACATCCTGCTCACGGCCTGCTCGGACTGGGTCAATGAGTACAGCCGCCGTCGTCAGCACGGTCGCGGGCCTGCTGGCCACCTTCCGCGCGCCGGTCACGAAGCACGTGCCGGTGCTGTCGAACCTGCTGGGCGGGTTGTGGTCGCTGTGGCGCGATCGGACCGACGCCGAGCTCTGGCAACAGGTCACGACGCCGTCATGGCTGGCGGGTCTCATCGGCGTGCCGCCGCGCGCGCTGCGTTTCGCGCTGGGGCTGCTCGGCGAGCTGGCGATCGGCGTCATCGAGGATCACGACCCGCGGCCAATCAACCGGGCGCCGGTGATCTTCTCGCCGGAGCTGGTGCTGGCCGGCATCGGCATCGCGCTCGGCGCCATTGGCAACAACCGCCGGCTGTCGTTCGTGTCGGGGTGGGAGGGACGGTCGCGCGTGCCGGCGCCGGGCACGCGCAACACCGTGACGAACGCCGAGGTGCTGGCGCGGCAGACGCTGAGCCTGCTGATCCATCCGGGCAAGAAGCAGCGCCACGTGGGGCCGGTGCGGAAACTGTCGTTCACGATGGTGCCTGCGGCGAACACGGTCGAGCCGGGCCGTCTCTTCGTCGCCTGGGACGGCGGCTTCCAGATGGACGAGCCGATCGGCGGGGGTGTCCACGCCCGCATCGAGGCGACGGGCCGCTCCTTCCTCGAGCAGCCGTGGGGATTGGCGACGCCGCGCGGCGCGGCAGGCACGCGCATGTCGGTGTCGTTCCGGTTCCCGATGTCCGTGTCACCGCTGCCGGGACTGACGGTGCGCCTGACGCCGTCGGTGGGCGTGTCGCTGGGATTCGTCGGCCTGCCCACGGCCGAGAACACGTCGTTCCAGCTGCGCCTGGCGCTGAACGACAAGGAGGATCGGATCAAGTTCCTGCCGGGCGACGGGCTGCTCAGCCAGCTGCTGCCGACCGACGGCATCAGCCTGCCGCTGGACGCCGCGGTCACCTGGTCCCCCTACGGCGGCTGGAAGTTCGTCGGCATCGGCGAGCTGGTGCGAGGAGTGGCCGTGCCGCCCGCGACGGGGCAGTCGCCCGCCACGCCGTCGCAGCGGGCCACCGAAGTCGTCACCACGCTCAACCAGAAGCTGGGCCCGATCACGCTGCACGAGCGGCGCCTCGAAGTCACCACCACGGCGATCCCGTTCTTCAGCGACTCGAAGATCGGCGTGCGCGTGACGGTGACCGTGAGCGGCACGCTGTCGCTCAGCATCAAGGTGGCGCGCCTGACGTTCACCGGCGTGGGCCTCGTGTGGCGCATCCCGATCGGCGAGGACGCCGAGGCCGTCGACGATCCGATTGACGTCAAGCTGCCCGACGGCGTGGCCGTGGCGGTGAACGCGCCCTCCATCTCCGGCGGCGGGTTCCTGCAGCGCATCGAGGCGCCGGACGGGCGCGTCACCTGGCGCGGTGGCCTCGCGCTGCGCTTCGCCGACAGCTTCGAGCTGGCCGCGTTCGGCGTGATCGAGCTGGGTGGAAACCGGCCGTGGACGTTCCTGCTCTTCGTCACCGTCCGCTTCACGCCGCCGTACCCGCTGGCGTTCGGCCTGAAGCTGACCGCCATCGGCGGCCTCCTGGCGCTGAACCGCACCATGGCGATCGACGCGCTGCGCGACGCGGTGCTGGGGCCGGCGTCGGGCACGCTCGACATGGCGCTCTTCGCCGCGCGCCCCGAGGAACAGCTGCCCATCGTCCTGCCGATGATCGACCGGTTCTTCCCGGCCGCGGAAGGACACCAGGTGGCGGGCCTGCTGGTCGAGATCGAATGGCGCGCCGAGACCGGCACGCTCTTCGGCCACTTCCGCGGCGTGCTGCTGGCGGAGCTCGACAACATCCAGTTCGCGCTCTACGGCACCGCGCAGCTGGGCTTCCCGACGCTGACCCAGGACCACATCCTGCGCGTGCGCGCCGGGCTCGAAGCGGTCTACGACTACCGCAACAAGTTCGTGCGGGTGTCGCTGGCCCTCACCGAGGCGCTGCTGTTCAAGCGCGTGCGGCTGACCGGCGGTGCGGCGCTGCTGATCCGGTGGGGTGAACACGACGAGTTCGCGCTCACGTTGGGCGGCTTCCATCCGTCGTTCCGGCCGTACATCCCCGAGGGGCTCCGCGAGCCGGCGCGGCTCGGCGCGTCGTGGCATCCGCACGACTTAGTTGATCTGAACCTGCAGGGCTACTTCGCGGTCACGTGGGCCAGCCTGCAGTTCGGCTTCTCGGCGCACGTCGAGATCGGCGCGAGCTGGGGCGGGCTGCGCGCCGACGCGGACTTCAATTTCCTCGTCATGCGGAAGCCGCGGACGCTCTTCGACCTCAATCTCGAGTTCCGGGTCACGGCGCATCTGTTCGGCTGCGACCTGTTCAGCGCCGGGTTGAAGGGGCTGATGACCGGCCCGGATCCGTGGCTCATCGAGGGGACGATCTACTGGGAAGTGTGCGGCGTCGACATGTCCAAGGACTTCGGCCCCTATGAGTGGGGCACGAACGTGGGGCAGATAGAGCAGACGCAGGAACAGGCCCGCCGCGTGATCGGCGACGGCGTGGCGGATCCCGCGAACTGGTCGGTGCGGCGGCAGACAGCCCTGGCCGTGCGGCTGCGCCCCGGCGCTGCCGACGCGCTGGACCCGCGCGATCAGGTCGACGTGCGCCAGGCGCAGTTGCCGCTCGGCATTGCGCTCGAGGTCTACGACGCGCACGGCCTGTCGGACGCCGGCGCATGGCAGCTGGTGGGGACGGGCGGCGTCGCGAAGATGAGCGACTTGGTCGACGTCTTCCCGACGCGGCGCTACCTGCGCAAGCCGCCGAAGGAACAGCCGTTCCGCGGCGGTCTGGCGAGCGGCGCACGCTTCGGGAGCACGGCGTGGAGCGTGCCGGCCGGCGCCGTGGCGAGCGACGAGTCGCTGACCGAGGATCGCGTGCTCGACAGCCTGATGGTGCCGCCGCCGCAGCCGGCGACCGGACATCCGCTGAACGTCGGCCTCCTCTTCGCGGAGGCGATCCTGATCGCCGCGCCGACGCGGGCGGTCGAGCGGAAGTGGACGCGGCACGCGGTGGTGCTGGAGGCGGCGTCGTGAACCTGTTTTTCCTGCCCTTCGTGCGCCAGGGTCTGACCCCCGCGGCCAACGCCGGTGCGCGGGCGAACGTCTCGGTGTCGTTCCGGCTGGAGTCCGCCGGGCAGCCCGCTCGAGACGTCTCGCGCACGCTCGCCCTGGCCGGGCCCGGCGACGTGGTGGGCATCGAGCCACGGCAGGTGCTGCGCGTGTCGCCGGCCGCCGGGGCGCGCGACGCGGAGCCGGACTTCTTCCCGCTGATCGAGTTCGATGCGCCGGAACTGCCGTGGGCCTACAGTCCGACGGTGCCGGCAGGATCGCGCCTCGCGCCCTGGCTCGTGCTGGTCGTGGTCGAAGCCGATCCGTCCGTGCGCCTGGAACGCGGCGCGCAGGGCCAAAGCTCGTGGGTCCTGCACCTGCCGGCCGACATCGCGCGCCGGGAACTGCCGGATCTGGGCGATGCCGCCACGTGGGCGCACGCGCAGATCGCGTGCGAGACCTCGGCCCAGATCGCCGCCACGCTGGCTGCGCATCCCGACCGCACGCTGTCGCGCCTGCTGGCACCGCGGCGCCTGCACCCGAACCGCGGCTTCATCGCGGCGGTGGTGCCGGCGTATCTCTCCGGCCGCATCGCCGGCCTCGGCGAGGATCCCACCGGGCATCCCGCGCTCGTCACCGGACTCGAGCCCGCGTGGACCGCGCTCGACGTGCCGACGCGGCTGCCGGCCTACTACGCGTGGACATTCCGCACCGGCGAGGCCGGCGACTTCGAGTCGCTGGCGCGGCGGCTGCACGCCGTGCAACTGGACCCGGAGGGCGAGCGCACGCCCCTGCACCTGTCGCTGCCGAGCGGCACGGCTGGACTGGCCGTCGACTGGGAAGCGCCGCTGCGGGTGCGAGGACAGGTGGAGGGGCGGCCCCGGCGCCCCGCGGCGGCCGTCAACGAGATCCGCACGGCGCTGCGCGGCGGCACGAACCCGCCGATCCTCGGGCCCTCGTACTTCGGCGAGCCGTGGACGGACGCGCGCGCGGTGGCGCCTGTCGCCGCGTGGGCGCCGGAAGTGAACCTGACGCCGGCGCTGCGCGCGGCGGCGGGCCTGGGCGCGGACGTCGTGCGCGCCGAGCAGGACGCGCTCGTCGAGGCCGCGCGGACGCAGCTCGACGCGTTCACGAAGGCCCAGCGCGAGGGACGCCGAAAGCAGCTGGCCACGGCGTTCGTCAACCGGGTGACGGTGCGCCTGGCGGCCGCGCCAGTGAAGGAGCGCCAGCGCGTCACGGCGCCGATGGCGGTGCGCCAGCGTCAGGCGAGCAACGTCGGTGTGTACACCGTCGCCGGCCGGCGAATCGCGCGCAAGACGTGGATGGCCGTGTCCGGATCGGGACCGGAGCCGGAGTCCGGGGGCGGTCCTGCGCCCGCGGTCATTGCCGCGATCCAGCTGGCGCCGATCCTCGTGCGCCAGCCGGCGGTGCCGCCGCCTCCGCCGCCGCCGCAGGATGCGGCCGCGATTCCGACCGGCGCTTTCACGCCCCGCTTCTCTCGGCCGCTGAGCGAACCGCTCGTCGAGCGCTTTCCCGAACTGATGTTGCCGGGACTGGGGTCGATCCCCGCCGAGGGCGTGGCGCTGGTCGAGACGAACGAGGCCTTCGTCGAGGCGTTCCTGCTCGGCGCCAACCAGGAGCTGAACTACGAGCTGCTGTGGCGCGGGCTGCCGTCCGACCGGCGTGCCACCGCGTTCCGCCGCTTCTGGGGACGCACAGACGAGGGCGACGACATCGATCACGTGTCGACGTGGACGCCCGACAGCGCCGCCGGCAGCCACACGACCGGCGCCGCGTCGATGGTGCTGCTCGTGCGCGGCGAGCTGGTGCGCCGCTATCCGTCGATGACGATCGCCACGCTGCCGGCCGCGTGGAACACGAACGAGTCGCGGTCGCCCGTCGCCGATACCGCGCAATTGCGGCGGCCCGCGTTTCGCGGCCGCATCGGCGAGGACGTGCTGTATGCCGGCTTTGCCGGCGTGACGCCGACCGAGGCCGTCGGTTCGCCCAAGAAGGCTGACAACAAGCCCGGCCTCTTCTTCCTGATCGCCGAGAACCCCGGCGATCCGCGCTTCGGTCTCGATCCGGACGGTGGCGACACGCCGCCCGCGCGGGCCACTTTGAGCTGGGCGCAGCTGACGCTTCCCGCCGGCGCGTTGTACGCGACGCTGCCGGCGTTCCCCGTTGTTGTGCCCGATGCCAGCTTCAACCGTGCCACGGCCACACCGGCCACGATGGCCAACCTCGTCCGGCAGCGTCCCTTCCGGGCCTTCACGCACGCGTCGCTCCTCGTGCGACCCACCGCCTGATGCCTGTCGATCCGATCCGCCTGCAGCCGTTCTTCGATCGCGTCAACACCGCGACCGCGACGTACGACGGCGCGCTGCGCGCGCACGCCGTCGCCACACGGGCGCTGGCGCTCAATCCGACCAGCGCGCAGGCCCGTGCCCGGCTGCGGGCCGCCACGCAGGCGGTCGCCGTGGCGCGCACCGCGCTCGAGACGGCTCGGCGCACGCTCGATCTCGAACGGCTGCGCGATCTCGAGGGCGTGTTCACGACCAGCGACCTGCTCGGCGCGATCCCGGGATCGCACGTGCTGAGCCTGTTCCCGGTGACGCTGGAAGCGCGGCTCGATCCCGGCCGGCTGCGCATCCGCGTCTGGCCGGACGCGATCTCCACGTCCACGCACGATCCACGGCTGACGCCACGCGAAGCCGAGGCCGCGCAGCAGTACTGGCGCGCGGAGGCCGAGGCCAGCAACGACGCTGAATCGCGGGCGGCATGGCGGACGCTGGCGGCGGAGACCGGCGTGACGCGCGCGGCCTGGGCGGCGCAGCAGCTCACGCCCACCAACCGCGACGCGCTGCGCCCTGGCGTCGAGCCACAGTTCCCGCCGGTGGCGCTGCAGGACGACGACGCGCCGTTCGTGCCGCGAGCCAACGTGCTGCCCGACCGCTGGATCGTGGTCGGCATGCGCCGAGGGGCCAAGGTGCTCGAGCAGGTGGGCGCCGCGATACCGCACGACCTCGCCGTCGGGCTCGACACCACGCCGAGCGAGACGCAGGGACTCACCAACCAGGAGGGCAGTCCCATCCAGCTGCCGCCGCGCATGCGGTGGCTCACCGACTTCGCGCTGGCCGTGAAAGTGGGGATGGCGTTCGACCTCGCTGTTCCGCCGGACACGGCAGGGCTTCGACGAGCTGTACGTCTTCGGCGTCCGGCTGACCGAAACGCCGCAACACAGCGCGGCCACCACGCTGGCGGAGCTCTTCACGGGCCACCGCTACAGCCGCGGCTTCGCCTTCGTGCCGCAGAACACGCCGACGAACAACAGCGACGCCGGCGGCGCGGGTCTGCCGTCGAGCAGCGACCGCGTGGAGTACGCCTTCGATCTCGAGCGGCGCCCGCGCGCCTTTTCGTCCCTGGCCGCGAATGGGCTGGCCGCGGCCCGGGCGTTCGGCATGGCGCCGGAGGTGTTTACCGCGTTGCCGGATTCCGGCGCCGTCGCGGAGATCGCCAGGGAGCCGACCGGGCTCGAACCCGAGCTGGCGTCCACGATGCTGTCGGTGCTGTGGCAGACGAACATCGGCGCGTTCGCCGAGGACTTCCTGCAACTGACGCCGGCGCAGGCCAACGCGCTGCGCGGGTTCGCCCTCAGCTCGGTGCGCGCATCGGGCCCCATCCCGGCGCTGCGCGTCGGCCGCCAGCCGTACGGCGTGCTGCCGGCGACGACGCTGTCCGACTTCGTCGCGTTGCCCGCCGAAGGCATCGATCTGAAGATGCTGCGCCTGCTGCGCGGCGTGCGCACCTGGTTTGCGATGCGCCGCGAGCCGCTGGTCTTCACCGGCGATCCCGACGACGCCTTGCGCCAGCTGGGACGATCGATCCGGATCCTTGCCGAGACCACGCCGCAGGTCGGCGCGCAGCCCGGCGCCAACAGGTCCGCCACGTTGGCCAGTTCGCTGCAGATCGTGACGCGGCGGCAGATCGACGACGACTGGCGCACGGGTCCGATCATGGCCGTGGGCGACCGCGTCCCGCAGGCCGTCAACGCGCCGGTCGTGGACGCGGCGACCCGGGACGAACTGGCCGCGCTCGCTTCGGCCACGCCGCAGGCCCTGCTGACCAGGCCCGTGCCGTCGTCGGTGCTGGCGCGGATGGCCCGCTACGCCACGCTCCTCGAATGGAGCCGCCTGGCGCGTGCCGCGGTGGAAGCCTCGGTGGACATCGCCTCGCGCCGCGACCTCCAGGCCAGGGCGCGGACCTCGGGCAGCGACCTCTATATCAATGTCATGTTCCGGGCATTCTTCCCGCTGCCGACGCCGCCGGTGCCGCCAGTGCCGCCGATTTTGTCGACCGGAGGCGTGCTCTCGACGGGCCGCGATCGAGATTCACTCGGGCCCGTGCGGATCCCCGACCCGCTTCAGCCCGCGCGCCCGATCGATCCCGACGGCCCGATCGACCCGTTCCCCGAACCGGACCCTGAGGATCCACGACCACGACCGCGCCCGATACCGCCGGGCGAGCCGGCGGTGACGGCCGACGAGCAGGCCCGTATCCGCGCCCTGGTCGGCACGCTGGCCACGCCGCGCCCCGAGTGTCCCGGCGCGGATCGGCTGGCGGCGTTTCGCGCCGCCCTCACGCGGCTCGCGCAGTTCCCGGACGCGCTGCTCGAACGCGAATTCTTCGGCGTCCTCGACGTGTGCAACCATCGCGTCGACGCGTGGTTCACGGCGCTGGCCACGAAGCGGCTCGAGTCGCTGCGCGCCACCAACCCGCAGGGCGTCGTCATCGGCGGGTGGGGCTGCCTGCAGGACGTGCGGCGCACCGACGTCAACGATCCCCGCCGGCAAGCCGAGTACATCCACACGCCGTCGCTCGATCAGGCCGCGGCCGCGGCGGTGATGCGCAGTGCCGCGCAGCGCGCGACGAATGCGAACAGCCAGCACGCGGACATCGACCTGTCATCGCGCCGTGTCCGGTTGGCGCGGTGGATCCTGGAAGGCGTCCGCAACGGGCGCTCGCTCGGGGAACTGCTCGGCGTCCGTTTCGAGCGCGCGGTGAAGGGCACGCCGGCCGAGGCGCACCTCGCCGCGCTGCGCACCCGCTTCAAGCCGGCCACCGGGTTCGGCGTGCTGGACGGGTTGCAGTTGCAGCAGGAGGGCCCGGGCACTATCACCGAGCCCGAGGTGCTCGTGGCGGCAGAAGGAATGTCCGAGGCGCTGGACGCCGTCGCCGATGCGCTCACCGCCGAAGCCGTGTACCAGATCGTCAAGGGGAACCCGGAGAACGCGCTCGCGACGCTGGAACGCATCGCCAAAGGCGAGGAGCCGCCGGCGCTGACCGTGACCCAGTCGCCCACACCCGGCGTGCGCCTCACGCATCGCGTGGCGGTGGTGCTGCCCGCCAGCGCCACCGGGGCCACCGCGCCGGGCTGGCCGGCGGTTCGCACGCCGCGCGCGGCCGCGGAACCGCTGCTCGACGCGTGGTGCGGGCTGATGCTCGGCCCGGCCGATGCCGTGACGCTGACGGTCGACCATGACGGTGGTGCGTTACCGGTGCCGCTGCCTTCGCTGGGGATCGCCGCTATCGACGTGGTGCTGGCGGGCCGCGATGGCGGCCGCGAGTTGAGCGAGCGCGCTGTGCGCGCAGCCCGCGCCGGTCAGCCGGGACTCGTGGACCCGCGTGTGCGCGCGGATCGGCCGTTCAAGGATCTGGCCGGTCTCTGCAACGCTCTGGCCGCGGTCATCACGCACGGCAACCCCTTGAGCGCCGATGCGTTCGAAGTGCCGAGCGCGCTGCCGACCGCGCCGGACGAGCAGGTGGGCGACCTGCCGGCGCGCGTGCTCGAAGCGGAAGCGGTCCTGACGGCCCTGCGCGACGCGCTCGTGGCCGGAGACGATCTGCAGAACGTGGCCACGCGCGCGGCCGATTTCGGGATCCGCGTGCCCGACCTGACGCTGCTGGGCGCCATCACCGACGACCAGCGCACGGCGTTGCGTGCGTCGGTCGAGACCAGGCTGGCGGCGGCCTCGGGCACGCCGCGCGATCGTCTGCGCGCGCTCTTCGGCGGCGAGCTGCCTGGCGTCGTCACGTTCACGCCAGCCGACCCGACGGCACTGACGACGGCCGGCGACACGCCGCCCGCGAGTCTGTTCGGGAGCGATCGCCTGGCGCCGGTCAGCCTGGCTCGATGCCGTGGGCCGCACGCACGCGAACGTCGCGCGCGTCACCGAGGTCTTCCTGCGCCGGGAAGCGCAGGGCCGGCCGCTCGAACCGCTGCGCGTCGCACAGGCGCCGTTTGCGACCGGCGACAAGTGGATCGCCACCACGTTCACCGGCACCGGCGGCCGCACGCCGGCCGGCCGGCTGTCGGTCGTCCTGCACGCGCCGCTCGGCCTGGCGCCGGCGGCGCCATTCGGCGGCCTGCTGATCGACGCCTGGACCGAGACGGTGCCGGCGAAGGTGCGCGACACCGCGATGGCCCTGCACTTCAACAACGCCAGCACGCGCGCGCCGCAGGTGGTGCTGCTGGGCGTCAGTCCCGACCCGTCAAAGGCCTGGACCGTGGACACGCTGGTCGAGGTGCTGCGCGACACGCTCACGTTCACGAGAATCCGGATGCAACCCTCGACCACGCTCACCCGCGCGGGCCATATGCCGCTCGTCTACCTGGGCCAGCGGCCCGGCTCGTCGCGGATCTCGTTCTCGGTGGAAGGCTGACGTGGAGACTTTTCCGACCTGGATTCGCCTGCATCCCGCGTCCGAGGACGAGACGCTCGCCACCTCGGTGCAGGCCCGCATCCACGATCCGCTGTGGCTGCTCGGCCGCCAGTGGCAGTTCGGGGAACTGCGCCACGACGGCGGCGCGACGCCGATCGACGTGCGCGTCGAAGGCACCACTGCGCCGCTGTCGCGGATGCGCGGCGGCGGCGCCGACGTCACCACCGGCCGGTCGGCGGCGATCAAGCCCACGGACACTCCGCTCGAAGCGCTCGTCGAGCGCGAGGCCGTAAGCGAAACCGGGCTGGAGCAGTTGCGCCTCCGCTCCGAGGCCGGCCTGCACCTGCTGCGCATGCTGCGCGCCGCCGGTCTGCCCGACACGCGCGTCGCGTTCTGGATCGCCGAGGGCGCGTTCGTGCTCCCGCCGGACGCGGTCCTCGACGACGAAGGGCGCGAGTGGTGGGACATGGTGGAGGGCCGCGTTCCCGACGGTGGACGTCTCCCGGCGGTGATCCGTGCGCGCCTGGCCGCCGGGGCCACGCCGCCGATCGATCCGCCCGAGGCCACCGTGCTGCGCGCGTGGCTGTCGTGGGCGGGCGACCGTTTCGAGCTGCCGGCGTCCGGGCCTTCGACGTGGTCGCCGGAGCACATGGAGTACGCGTTCACGGTCGCCGGGCTTGGCTCTTCGGGCGAGGTGGTGCTGACGGCGCCGGAGTACACCGAGGGCCGGCTCGAGTGGTACCACTTCGAACAGTTACAGGGGAGCGCGACGTTGGGCGTGACCGGTCAGCCGACGGTACACCGTGCCTTCCGCGTGCCCGCACCGCTCGACTTCGCCGGGATGCCGAACCCGCGCTTCTGGACTTTCGAGGATCGGTCCGTGCAGTTCGATCTGATCGACGTGCTCTCCAACCCGGACGTGGAGCCGTCGCCGGCGACGATGATGGTCCTCGATTTCGCGTTGAGCTACAGCGACGACTGGTTCCTGTTGCCGATCGCGCTCGATGCGTGGTCGCTGTTCGACGCGACGGCGGTGGCCGTCACGGACGTGTTCGGCGACGTAACCGTCGCCCAGCCTCCCGGAGGCCGCTGGAACCTGTTTCGATTGGACTCGAGCGGAACGCGCTTCACGCTCTCGAACCTGTTCGTGGCCGCGGGCCCCGCCGAGGCGATCGACGGTCCTCCACTCGAGGAGGTGCATTTCCTCGCCGACGAAGTGGCCAACGTGGCGTGGGGCGTGGAGCGGCTGGTGCCGCATGCCACCGGTCACGCGGTCGATGCCTCCGGACCACCCGCGCCGCCGGCCGCCGCCACGCCCACCGGGCTGGTCTGGACGCTGGCGCCGCCGGCGCCGCCAGGCAATTGGTTTCCGCTGCTGCCGACCACCATCGGCCGCCTGGCCCTGGGCGCGCTCTGGTCGGCGCGCACGCAGCGGCCGGCGGGGCAGGTGCTCGGAGAGCTTCGGGCCTCGCGCCAGCCGCTGCATCAGTCCGAGGTGCCGCCCGAGGGCGCGCAAGTCAGCCGGCGATGGCAGTCGGCACGCGCCATCGATGGAACACTCCATTTCTGGATCGGTCGCAGCAAGACCCCGCGCCTGACGGACACCGCGCCAGCCGTGCGCTTCGACGTGGTCGAGTACCGGTAACGTCTCTCGTCGAACCGAAGGCTGAGCGGATGCCCTTCAAGAGCAAAGCCCAGCGGCGCAAGTTCGCGGAACTCCTCGTGAAGGGCGAGATATCGCCGGACACCTTCGAGGAATGGAACCGCGAGACGGGCCGGAAGCTGCTGCCCGAGCGCGTGGCCAAGAAGAAGCGGGTCGCGAAGAAGACTCGCGTGGTGAAGATAACGCGCGGCGCGAAGAAGCGCGCGCGCAAGTCGCGAACGCCGCTCCTGACAGGAGCGACCGTGCTTCCGTGTAACTGTAATTGTCACGTATACTTGCAGAGCGCGCGGTGAGGTGGCCGAGAGGCTGAAGGCGGCGGTTTGCTAAACCGTTATACGGTCCAAAAGCTGTATCCAGGGTTCGAATCCCTGCCTCACCGCCAGTAAATCCTCGTTTCTACTAACAATTTCTCGCTTCTCACGTATTGCTGAGGGCCGTTGCCTCTCTGCTCGCCCATCGAGCAACTGAATCGCCGCATCGAGCGCCGCGGTGCTCAGAGCGTGCTGAAGATCCGTGGTGCCGGAGATCGATTACCCATTCGCCACCTTCGCCTGCCGGAAGAAGTCCGCAGGCATCGGCCTCCGCAGTTTCCACACAAAGCTGATCGGCCGCTCGCCCTTGTGGGAGACGTAGTCCACCGGGCCCAGGAACGTGTACGGCATCGTTCGCCCGTCCTGCTTCTTCCTCGAACGCACGAACAGCAGGATGTTGCCGTCACGCTGCCGATGGTGGATGTAGCGCTGCCCGGTCTTCGACTGCTGCGTGGTCGTCGACTGCGACTCCCAATGGAAGAGCGTGGGTGAAATCGCGTAGTCCTTGTAGAGCGTCGACGGCGAATACTCGCGCTCCGACTTCTCGAGCGTCACAAAGAACAGGTCCGAGTTCGTGCGCTCGTCCCGGATGACGCCGGTCTGCTTCCACGCGGTCTTGCCGAAGTCCAGGATCCCAAACGCCGTCAGCACATCGTCCACGGTGTGCCGCGCGTGCACGGACAGCGGGACGCCCAGGGACGATCCGTCAGGCTGAGCCAGCTCGAGCGGATACGTGAGATGCTCCGACCGCTCGTCCAGCAACGGGAATCAGCTCGCGCAGCTCCTGCGACGATGGCCGGATGCGCGTGAAGGAGCGCGACGGACTCGGCGAGCGTCGTCGGGGCAATCTTCGAAGGGATCGACGGCGAAATGGAAGCCGGTGACGAGGCGGCGATCCGCGTCGGTCAGTCCGTCGACGCGACGCCGATTCCGCGAGGCGCTCATAGGCGGCGAGCCGCAGCGGGTCGTCCACGTGGAGAATCCCGGCCAGGCGATCGCCGATCAGCGCCTCGTGCGGCCCAGGTGCGGGCACCTTCAGGCCGGCTTCCCGCTGCAGCCCCGACCAGCAGCCGGACCGGTACACGTCGTCCAGCTCCAGGCCAGTCTCTCGAAGGAATGTCGGCGAGCGTGATGCGCGGTCCGGCGTCAGCCGAACGGGCGTCGGCCAGCGCCCTCAATTCTCTCACCATCGCAGGACGACGGGAGGGGATGGCGCTCTTCAGATTGTCGAGGACGATCTTCGTGGCGACTCGATCGAGCTGCATCGAGCAGCCGGCGGGCAGGAACGGAAAGCCCAGTTGGATCTGCTTCTCGACCTCGGTTCGCGTGGTCCCGGTGACGGCGCGATAGCGCAGGTCGAAGCGGAACTGCCGGTGCGACTGGCCGATGAAGTCCAGCACCGTCACGCAGTCCTTTCGCTCGTGGCGCCGCAGGCCGCGTCCGAGCTGCTGGAGGAACACCAGCGCGCTTTCGGTCGGGCGGAGGAAGAGCAGCGTGTCGACTTCGGGGAGGTCGACGCCCTCGTTGAACAGGTCCACCGCGAAGAGCGCCCGCACCCGCCCGGCGCGTAGCGACGCCAGGGCGTCCTTGCGCGTGTCGCTGTCGGTGTCCGCGGACACGGCGCAGCGACGGAAGGCCGGCCTCGGTGAACCGCCGCGCCATGAACTCCGCGTGCGCGATGCTGACGCAGAACCCGAGCGCCCGCATCGTCGCCGGCGTCGCGGTGCTTCTGCGACACCTGCTCCAGCACCAGCCTCACGCGCGCATCGTCTCCCGTGTAGAGGCGCTCGAGCTCCGCCGACGTCGTATCCCTTGCGAGACCACCGGACCGACGACAGGTCGGTGTTGTCGTGCAGGCCGAAGTACTGGAACGGACAGAGCAGCCCGCGCTCCAGCGCGTCCCAGAGCCGCAGTTCGACCGCGATGTGATTGTCGAAGTAGTGCAGGATGTCTTCGGCGTCGGTTCGTTCCGGCGTGGCCGTCAGACCGAGGAGGATCTTCGGGCTGTCAGGCATGGGCCATCCGGAAGAGACGTTCAGCAGCCGCCGATACGTCGGCGCCGCCGCGTGGTGGAACTCGTCCACGATCACGACGTCGAACGCGGACGGATCGAGCGTGTCGAGATCCGACCTGCGCCAGCGACTGAATGGAGGCGAACACGTGCCGCCACTCGTCGGGCCGGTGGCCGTCGACGTAGAGTTCGCCGAAGTCTCCCGACCGCAGCACCTGGCGAAAGGCGCCCGAGGCTCTGCTTCAGGATCTCCTGCCGATGCGCGACGAACAGCAGGCGCAGGTCGCCGTCGCGGTCGCGCAGCCGCTTGTAGTCGAGCGCGGCGACGATGGTCTTGCCGGTGCCGGTGGCGGCGACGACGAGGTTCTTGAACCGGTGATGCCGCTCGCGCTCGACGGCCAGCTTCTCGAGCATCTCGCGCTGGTGCGGCCAGGGCTCGACGTCCAGGAAGAGGAGCGGCGCCTCGAGCGAGTCGCCCTGTTCCGGCGCCACGGCGCGGTCGAATCGCGCGCGCGTCGCGGTCCGGATCGTAGGCCTCGTACTCCGGGCTTTCCCAGTAGGTGTCGAACGTGGCGTCGAACTTCTCGAGGATGTCCGGCGAGCCCACCTGCGACAGGCGCACGTTCCACTCCACGCCGTCCACGAGCGCGGACTTCGACAGGTTCGACGAGCCGATGTAGGCGGTCGAGAAGCCGGTGGCGCGGCGGAACAGCCACGCCTTGGCGTGGAGGCGAGTGGACTGCGTGTCGTAGGACACCTTGACCTGCGCGCCGCAGCTTCACCAGCCAATCGAGCGCCTTGCGTTCGGTGGACCCGGTGAACACCGTGGTGATCACCCGCAAGCGGCCTCCCCGCCTGGCAGTGCGCCGCGAGCTGGTCCTCGAGCAGGCGCAGCCCGTGCCAGCGGACGAAGGCGCAGAGCAGGTCGATGGAGTCGGCGGAGGGGATCTCGTGCGCCAGGGCGTGAGCGAGGGCCGGCTCGCCGCGGGCGTTGACGAGGAGGTCCGACGCGGACAGGGCGACCAATGGCGCGACGATCTCGCGGTCGTCGTTCGGCATTCCGGTGACCGGCTGAATCGCCTGGCAGTTGTTCCGGCGGGATTTCGACAAGGTCGTCGCCGAGCGCCGGCTCCAGCCGGATTGGCAGCAAGCAGTCCGATGATCTGATTGGCCAGCTGCGACTGCCTCGCAATCCGATCCTCCTGCGGGAGTCCGTTCAGGGCACGGGCGACGACTTCCTCGATGTGCCTGGCCAGCGTGGCATGGGCTTCGGCGGGGTCCACATCCGCTCTGATGACGCGGGCACTGGCAGGGTCAAAGCGAAGAAGCCGCGCCTTGAGGCCGGCCGTGATGAGGCGCTCGTAGAGCCCGAAGGGAAGGTCGTCGTCCTGGTCGGGCATTGGTCAGACGCGGCCAGGTTACTCGAGGGTGGCACTGGCTGTCACACGTTCGTTGGCGAGGCGTTGAGCGCCGAGGCCCTGTTCGATTTAGGAGGAGCCGCAGGCCGTGTGTTGCGGGGAGGCGAACGGCCGGCGTATGACCGGAACTGTCAACGTGGTCGCGTATGCTCGTCTTACAGGGTAGCACCCGCCGTCATGTAATCGCGGGCGATTCGAAAGCGAGGTGGCAATGTCTAAGGACAGGGCCGATACGGCGAACCTATTGAAGGCGATCGAGTTTGCGTCGCGTAAGCACTCAAGTCAGCGGCGCAAAGACAAGGAGGCCTCGCCTTATATCAACCATCCGATTGCGGTTGCGTATTTGCTGGCGGACACCGGCGACGTCACTGATCTGGTCACGCTGATGGCCGCGGTACTGCACGACACGATCGAGGACACAGAAACCACACCGGACGAACTCGACGAACGTTTGTTGGGCAGACGGTGCGGAAGGCCGTCGAGGAAGTGACAGACGATAAATCACTCGACAAGACGGTCCGCAAGCAGGTCTCCAGGTGGACCACGCGCCGCGCCTCTCCTCACGGGCTAAAGCCATCAAGCTGGCCGACAAGATCGCGAACGTGCAAGACGTGACCGACGCTCCCCCTGCAGACTGGGATCTGGATCGGCGAATCCAGTATCTGGACTGGACGGCGGAGGTCGTGGCCGGTTGCCGAGGCACGAACGCCGCGCTCGAAAGGCTCTACGACGAGGTGCTCAGGAAGGGGAGGGCGCGACTTGGTGCCTCTGGGTAAAGCCGCGCAGTCAGAGCGGTCGAGTGGGTAGGAGGCCAGCGATGGACTGGTTTGAGCGTCTGACCGGGTTTCGCGAGACGAGCTATGACGACACGCGTCGACGACTTGCGGTCGACGGCAGGACGACTGCGCTCCTCCGCAAACGGGAAGAGCTACGCCACCGGAGAGCTCGAACTGGTCTCCCTGCAAACCCTACGTGAGCGGGTCCACGCTGCTGGCGGCCTACCGGGACGCATCAAGGTACGGGTCGTGACCGGCGACGTGCGCCGTCTGCATCAGTTGCCGGAATATGCCGGCGCGCTGTTCCAGGTCGCCTCGCAATTCAACCTGCTGGAGATGGTCTCGCCCGAGGTGACACCGGAACACGGGGTCACACGCTATCAACACGATGCGACCCAGGGGCCGGCCTGTGCGATGGCCGCTGGCGCCGCCACGATCTACCGCAACTACTTTGTGCCGGTCGGTGATGGCGTTGGCCAGACGAGCGAGCGCCAGCTCGACGGCTTGGCGGATCTCGGCGCGGCTCTGGGCAAGGCGCTGGATCGGCCCGTCGAATCCCTCTGGACGATGCGCAACGGCTATGCGTTGTGCACCCACGCCGGCCTTGACGCGATCACGAGCCACCTTGCGTCGCTGACGCCGGAACAGACCGACACGTTGCGCGGCATGTTGCGCATCGGCGTCCACCGCGACGTGGAGGTGACTGACGCCGACGGGTCGCAGTTGCCGATGGTCTCGCAGGCGTTTTGTTCAGCGCTCCCCGTGGCCTACAGCCGCGTGCCCCGCGTCCATTGGAAGGCGCTTTGCGTCGCTGGTGTTGGAGTCCGCGTACGAAGCCACGCTGTGGGCTGCCGCGAGCAACGCGCAGCGCGGCGGGACGAACGTCGTGCTGCTGACCAGGCTTGGCGGGGGCGCCTTTGGCAACGACGACGACTGGATTCATGCAGCCATCCGCAGAGCGATCCAGAACGCGGCCGGCTTCGACCTTGACGTGAGGCTTGTCAGCTACGGGTCTCCGTCACGCGCGATGCTGCATCTTGCGAGTGAATTCGCGTAGAAACGGACTGAGACAGGGCGTTGGGGGCTTGGGTGCTTGTGTTCGATCAGAAGCGAACAATGGGCGTATGACCCTGAGTTGTCAGCCTCCCTTGATACCCTGCGCAAATCGAAGCAGGGTGGACGGGCGGAGCGTCTTGCTCCGTCGTGGTTCAGTCACTCAGCGGTGCGGCAGCGCTACCCGGGCGGTGCGTTTGTGGAGAGTCTTGCCGGCGGCGCACATTTCACAGACAGTGGCCAGCCGTGGAATCACGACTAGATCGGTTCAAGCCCAGGGGCAGCCGGCGTCGTGGTTGTCGACGTGCTCGAGCACCCGGTCGCAGCGCCAGCACCGCAACGTGCCATCATCGGCATCCCGGTAGGTCCGGAGGATCGCCGGATTGTCGTCGATGACCTCACCGCACACGCAGCCGAAGAAGGTGTCCTTGCCCTCTACCGACACTGCACTCACCGCGACATCGATCGCCGTCTCCATCATGCGTTTCATCTGATTCTCGGGCCCTCCTCTGAAAAGGCCCCCTCCTCACACTGCAATGCGAAATCCATCCAACACCTGGCTCAGCGTGACCTGACCTGTCAGCCCCTCGTGGGAATCTGAGGTACATGGCTACAGACACGCTCACGCCCCTGGCCGGAACGCCCTTGCCTGAAGATATCCGCCAGTTTGTGGATTCAACCTCGTGGAGATTCGCGAAGACCTACGCCCACACGTGGCCACACGAATACGTGGTCCGAACGCCCGAGACTGCGGCCATGGTGCTCGCCCTGGCCCGGCATATCTTCGAGCATGGAGTGGACGGGCGCTTCTATTCGCAGGTGCGGAAATACCATCACGAGGGCGGGAAAGTCTATTGGTTCATGGACGCAACGCCCGACGTGACCGGGCTCATCAACCGCTGCGACGAAGCCAACACCTGGGAAGCGCGGGTCGCGGCTGGCACTCTGCCGAAGTAGCCGCTGAAGCACGAGGGACAGGTCTGATAATACGAGACAGTTGACAGTGACAGTTTGACTGTCGTATAAATAACTCGTGAGCGCCCCCAAGACGTTCACCCTCGACGAGATCGCCGCCCTCGCCGAGCTGCCGCGGCGGACCGTCCGCTACTACATCCAGGAGGGCCTGGTCGATCGCCCGGAAGGGATCGGCAAGGGGGCCTATTACACCCAGCACCATGTCGAGCAACTCCTGCTGGTTCGCAAATGGCAGTTGGCGGGGTTGTCCCTGGAGCGAATCGGTGAAGTGCTGAAGCAGCCGACGACCGGGCCGCTGCCACCGACTCCCCGGCGCGCGGGCACGGTCGAGGTCTGGAGCCATCTGGTCGTGGCCGACGGCGTCGAGGTGACGCTCGAGCCCGGTCGCGCCGGGCTCAGCCCCGAGCAGGTGCGCGCGTTCTTCCGGGGTGTGAGCCGCGTCTATCAACAAGTTCACGAGAGTGAGGAACAAGAGTGAGCCCTCTAGCATCCGCCCTGACCGGCGTCCGCGGCGAGCGCATCGCCCTGTCCGACGTGTCCGTGTCTGCAACCCTGCGCGACCTCCTCGGCGAGGTGACCGTCTGCCAGACCTACCGCAACGACGAGGACGTGAACATCGAGGCGGTCTACACATTTCCGCTCCCGCTCGACGCCGTCCTGCTCGATCTGCGCGTCGAGATCGGCGGCCGCACCCTCAACGGCGTCGTCGTCGAGAAGAAGGCCGCCGAGGAGAAATACGAAGACGCCGTCGCGGCCGGCGATGCGGCCGTGATGCTCGAAGCGATCGAGCCCGGGCTGTACACGATGAACGTCGGGAACCTCCTGCCCAAGGAGACGGCCACAATCACGTTCGTCTACGCGATCGTGTACCGCTGGGTGGGCGACACGCTGCGGGTGTCGCTGCCGACGACGATCGCGCCGAGGTATGGGGCGTCGCCTCACGCGCCGCACCAGGCGCCCGAGTCGTCTCTTGCGGTGGAAAACCAATTCTCGCTGCAGGTCGAAGTCTTCGGCAGCCTGCGCGAGGCCCAGTTCGTGTGTCCCTCCCATGCCGGTGACGTTGGCCTCGTCCCCCGAGAGGGCCGTGATCACGCTCACGCAGGCGAAGGCGGTGATGGATCGAGACTTCATCCTGACCGTGAAGGCTCCGCAGGCGACGCACAGCTTCGCGATCTACGGCGCGGACGGCGACGGGGCGGCCGCGATCGCGAGCTTCCAGCCGCTGTTTCCCGGCTTGCGGCAGCCGCGCTCGCTCGAGCTGGCGATCGTGATCGATTGCTCGGGGTCCATGCAGGGCGATTCGATCGCGCAGGCCAGGCAGGCGCTGGCCGGCATCCTCGACGCGCTGCAGCCGCGCGACCGCGTGACGGTGGTCGCGTTCGGCAGCACGACCAAGCGGCTCTCCGATCGGCTTCTCCCGTGCACGCCGGCCAACCTCGGAAAGGCCAGGCAGTTCGCGGCTGAACTCGAGGCGGACATGGGCGGCACCGAGATCGGCCCCGCGCTGCAGGCCGCTTATGCGGCGGCGAGCGGCTCGGAGTCCGGTGACGTCTTCGTCGTGACCGACGGGGAAGTGTCGTCATGGGAAGCGGTCGTGGCGGAGGCGAAACGATCCGGGCGGCGTGTCTTCACGGTCGGCGTCGGCAGCGCGGTCTCAGAGGCGTTCGTGCGCGGACTGGCCGCGGCGACCGGCGGCGAGTGCGAGCTGGTGTCACCGCGCGAGGGCATGGCGGACCGCGTGATTCGGCACTTCGAGCGCATGCGGGCGCCGCGCGCGAAGCGGGTCGCCATCCACTGGCCTGAGGGCGCGCGCGATCTCGCGCCGGTCACATTCGGCGCGGTCTTCGAGGGCGATACGGTGATCGCCTCGGCGCAGTTCGACCGTCCGTCGATCACCGGCCACGTCACTCTCGAAATCGAGACGGACGGCGGAGATGTGTTCCGGCAGCAGCTGGCGATGACGCCGCCGCGCGAATCCGCGGACCGAGTGTCAACGGTGGCGCGGCTCGCCGCATCGGCACGGCTGAAGGAAATGGATCGCGCCGCGGGCCTCGAGCAGGCGCTCCGCTATCGACTCGTGAGCCCGTGGACGAACTGGCTCGTCGTGGCCGCGAGGCCGGACGGCGAGAAAGCGCTGGACATTCCCGCGCTGCGCAAGGTGCCGCAGACGCTGGCCGCGGGCTGGGGCGGCGTGGGCGCGGTGGCGTCGCGCATGAGCGCGGACTCGATGCCGGCCCTGAGGCAGAGTGTCCTCGCGTCGCGATGCCAGCGCTGCGGACTCTGCCGACCTCGAGCGCGATTCGAGGGAGAGTCTGAGTGAGATCATGTCCGATTTGTCTCACCTGCTTCTGCAGGCCGACGACTTGAATCGTGGAGTTGAGACCCTTGCCGAGGAAGCGCAACGCGCCGTCGAATCGCTCCAGGAACATGCGCAACAGGCTGAGCGCGAGCTGCGCGCAATGGAGAACCAAGTCAGGCGATCTGCGGAGCGCAATCGACACACTACAAAGCAGGGCAGATGTCCTGCGGCGGAAGATCGGCGAAATGGAAGGCCGCGCAATGATTGCGGGGCAACTGAGAGGCTGTCGAAACCGGGGTTCTCGAATCGCAGCAACAGGACGCCATTCACCAACAGCTGCTCATGCGTCTTGCAGACTTCCGGAAACTCCTCGTCCAACTAGAGGAACTGCTTGCACATCTTCGAAGAAGGCCGCATGCAACTCGGCCACTTGCAAGAAGTCGCGCGAGAGTGGACCGAGGTCATCATGCGCTATCGCCATTTGGCGAGGGGTCTGTGAAAAAGGATTGACGGGGATTACGATGGCCACGTCGATGCGGATGTCGTCGGCAGGACTCTTTTTCGCGGAACCACTGATTCCTCGTCGAGCCCATCTGGATACGCCATCATCAAGTCATAGCGGCGCGCCTCGGCGTTGAAATGCCGAGAGTCCGCGTTTACTCGGTCGACTCGATCGTTGAAATCAGCGAGGAGCTGGCTTATGAGACTGCGCTCTGCTTTTACGGACGCGATTTCGTCTTCAGATGGCCACCCATGCCCGATCTGATTCGCGACGATAATTCTGGCGTTCAGGTCGGTCGTTTCCACTCCGTGAAGACTCTGTCGCCGGTCGAGGTCTTTCCGCAGACCAGCGAGTTCGGAAAACTCAGCGTCCAGCCTGACCGACTCGCCATCGACCCACGAACGTAGAGCTCTCTTCTCGGCGTCACTGGCCCACAGCGCCTGGAAAGCCCCCTGCTCCGACAAACGCCGAAGTACAGTTTGAAACGCCGGACCGTGCTTCGCATCTCTTTGCCCGATCGCTGCCAAATAGACATGGACCATTTCGTGGCACAGAGTCGCCGTCGTTTCGTCGTGGTTCCCACGAATTGTGCTGTTCAACAGGATGAGCCGCCCATCTGTGAGCCCTTGCAGCGTCACCTCGTTCGCGATCAACGGTCCCACTTCGGCGAGCCGTGATTCCCAGATAACCGGAATCGACGGCAATTCGTTCCTGAAGTATCGCTCGTTGATTTGGTTGTACTCCCGGGCCAGCTGCGGATCTCCGGATTTGGTCGCCGCCCCTTCGATAATTTCGTGTTCCCGGCGGCGATGACTTGAAGAGTCAGCCGACGGAACCGTGTTCGTACTGGAAACACTCGAGATTGAGGTTACGTACGCGGTGGAAGTCACCTCAATGTGCGCGGGACGCGACCCGGGCGTTTTCGTCGTCCGCATGGCGACGAATGCGACTGAGGCAAATGCGATGGCGGCAAGGGCAATCGCTTGCGAGGGCTTAAGCGAGTTCGAACGAGGTGCAGGGCGACTGGTAGCAGTTGGGGACCGGTTGACGTGACCACATCGGCCGCACCTGATGAGACGACCCGCATGCTGCGCGTCGGCGTGGATGACGACGGAGCAAGTAGCGCAGTAGAAATAACACCCGTAGTTCATTCGTCGCCCTACTCAGCAATGCGAAATCATGGGGAAAAACGGCTCAGTCCCGGGCCTTCAACCCGGGATCGAACCCAGATGAACCCCTGAGCCAGTTCACCCGCCGCCGACGCATTGGTAAGCGGAGCCGATATGGCGATGCAGTGCTGGAAAGTGGTATGGGCTTGATCCGGTCAAAATCGGGCTGGAATTAGAAAGTTGGGTCGTTGATCTCCGGAAAGCTCAAAGCCTCACCGTGCCATCATTCCTTCCGCACAATCCGCAGCCCGTACTTCACCCCAACGTGCTGATTCTTGACCCGCACGATCGCGACGCCATCGCCCTTCATCGCCAAAACACCCACCGCGCGATGGGAGACCTCAATCTCATTCACGGCGATCACTCGTCGCTGGTTCCCGCCGTCGGCATCGAGAACCGCCAGATAACCAATGAAGTTGTCGCTCTTGCCAGGACGCGCGAAGTCGAGGATCGCGCTGTAGTCGCCCGACTTCAGCGGGACGGCGTAGTACCGGTCCTCGTTCTGATCGAGTTCGCCTGACACCGCCTGCCCGACGGTGAGCGGCGCGGGCACGAGTTCGCCGTAGAACGGCGTGAGTGGTGCGCCTGGAGACGTCAGGACTGTCAGCCAGTACCGCGCGGGGTCGATCGAGTTCACGAGCTTGATCGTCAGGGCCGTGGGTTGCCTGAATGAAAACGTCCCGACCTGCCGGAAGCCGGTATCGATCTCGTTCATGTGAAGCGCACGCGCGTTGATGACCGCGCCGTTCTGATCCAGCAGCGACAGCGTGCTGATGAGATTGTTCGTCTTGCCGTCGACGCGCTTCGAGTCGAGGACGAGCGTCACCTCGCGGGCAGGGGAGGGGAGCTTCAGATAGGCTTCCTCGTCCTTATCGAGCACGAGCGAGTACGTCGCGTCGAAATCGATCGGACGGGGCTTGTCGATCGTCCCGTTCGCCTCGGCCGGTAAGGCCGTGACCGTGACTGGACGCGACGAGGCTGCCGGCGGCGATGCGCTTCTCCCGGACAGGAGCCAGTAGCCGAGCGCGAGCACGGCGACGAGCAGCACCGGGATCGCGAACAGCCACCGTCGCGACGGCGGCGGCGACTTTCGTGAGTCAGCATCAGCGGTGACGAGCGGGACGCTGGCCGCCGGCGCCAGCGCCTCGATCAGCCGATCGACGTCCTGTTGAAAGCGGGTGTCGCTGATCTCGATGGCCTGACGCCGGCTCAGCCCGGAAAGATCATCCGGCAGCTGCTCGGCCCGTGGCATCGCCGCCCCGCCGACCAGCGCGGGGATGACGGTGATCCGCCGGCTGAGCGCGATGGCGATTTCCATCCGGACGAAATCATCCGCGCGATCGAGGCGCCGGCCCTTGTCGTCCGAGCTCGAGAGCCACCCCCTGCCGATCACGGCGATGACCGCGTCAGACGCGGTGACGGACTGCTCGATGGCGGTGAAGAAATCCTGGCCCGGCCTGATGGTCGCGACGTCCATGAAGACGTTGTCGCGGCCGAACTGCTCGCTGAGGTGATCGTAGAGGCGGCCGGCGTAAGGCGCGCTGTCCTCGCGCCGGTAACTGAGAAGAACTCGTGGCATGCCTGGACGCCCGGAGAAATCAGTCCCGCAACTTGTGCAACAGGCTGTTCATCATGGACGGTTCGTGGCGTCCCGGCACCTCGACGAAGCGGAAACGCTTCACCGCCTCAGCGCCCCAGAAGCGGCCAACCGCGACCAGCAGATCCAGATCGGCTCGAATCCAATCCGGCACGGACGTCCCTGAAGCCATCTCCTCGAGTTCCTCGTAGCTGAGCTCGCGCAGATGGATGGTCTGCCGGCCCCGCTTGACGGCGTGGTCCGGTACCGTCGCGCCCTCGATCAGGACGTGCAGGAGCCGCTCGCGCCAATCCCGGTGGAGCTGATCGAACACGGTGCGAAACCACATCATGCCGAGAAGCCGTCTCAGCTCGGTTCTGTCGACCGAGATGTCCGATGCGGCGCCGTCGCCCGCCAGCGCCAGTGCCGCCGGATCGGAACGGTTGAGGGCAACCGCAAATTCCCAGAACGTGGTAAAACCACGCGCCCTGGGCGGATCGACGACTCTCTGATCCGATGAATTCCTGCGTTGCTTGATCGGCTCAGGCGATTCCGCAGCAACCAGTGGGGCGTCCTCGGTTTCGATCGGTTCGAGCACAGCAGCAGTCGTACGCACGCCTCCCTCGAGGCTCCAATCGATTTCGAGCGGCTGCTGCGTTCCCGTGTACTCGGCAAACAACGCCGTCACACCCCACGGTCTCGGCACGCCCACGGCTCGGGCGTACAGCGGACTGTAGGGGCTCCTGGCGTCGGCGCCCATCGCGACGGCCACCCGTCCCTTGATCTGTGCATCCACGAGGTTCGACCAGTCGCCTTCAATGCAGATCAGGGACGTCCCCGCGGGCTTGTGAAAGGCGTAGTACGGATTGTCACAGCATCGGCGGGCCGCGTGCTCCAGCTGTTCATCGCTGGGCTCGCAGCCCTCCGCAGGATCGATCTCGGCGAAGCCGATTCGCAGACGGCCCTTGCCGGCGAACAGGATCGACAGATCGGACGGATCGACCTGCGAGAGATCCCACAGGACGTAAATCAGGCCGCGGAGACCGCGCGCGATAGGAACATTCATTCGTTCCCAGACGACCTGCTGCGGCTGCGGATCGTGTTCCGCGTATCCGCGGTCGTTCAGAATCTCGATCAGCCGGATGCCGGCTGCGTCGAATTGCTCGATCGCGCGGACCGCGTGGTCGTAGTGCCGCTTGTCCACTTCGTGCCGCTCGAAGGACGGCCGGACGAAGATCGGGATCACGAGCTTCTTCTGCTGACGCGCGATCTGCGCAAGGGGAAACATCGTGCCCGAGCCGGTGCCTTTGCCTCCCGTGCCGATGAGGATGATGATCGAATACCCGCTGAACAGCTCCTCGACTTCGCTTCGTGATTCCTGGAGCGCCCGGAGCGCCACCTCCGGGTCGTGCCTCGCGCCGAGACCCCCGGTCGTGCGAGCGCCGATGAGGCACCGCTCCTCTCCTGGCAAATCGGACAGCGCAAACTCGTTGGTGTCCAGGAACCGGGTGGTCACGGCGCGCCTGAGCCGTTCAGCGTGCCTCGGGTCGGTCTTCTGCGTCACCGCCAGGTCGCGCTGGAACGTCGTCATCACCGATCGCAGAATGTTTCCACCTCCGCCGCCAGCGCTCATAAGGAGGATATGCATGTAACTCCTGACGGCTTGGGAGCAGCCGTGAATTGAAACGGCACCACGATCCATCCTGCGCGCGTGTAGGGCTTGCCGCTCACGAAGGAGTCATCGCCGAGCACGCGCATCACCCGGGCCACGTCGTATTCGACGTTCTTCTTGTGGTCCGACAGGTTCGGATAACGCCTGCCCTCGGCCGGCGCGAGAAGAATGTCGAATCGCCTCAGCCGCGCGCCGTGGCGGAAACGCGCTCTCACGGGAGGCTCCCCGACGTCGTACCGAACCAGCGGCCGTTCGAACTCATCGACGAATCGATCGACAAAGGACCCCACGATGATGGATGCCGTCGTCCTTCGAGCGAGATAGTCGTCGACGGTCCGCCACCCGAGCCACGGCACAATCATCGCCGTGCACAGCCACAGCATCGTGAGATCGACACCCTCGAGCCTTCGAAAGACGCCGGCGGCTGCGGACCGCAGTCCATCGCCGGCGTCATTCCCCCGGGGTCCCCAGGGCCCCCGGGGCTCGCGAGTGCCGTGGGCGCCGCGAGTACTTCGGGAACGCCGGAGCCGCGGGGAGCTTCGGAGATGTCGGCAGCTTCGGACTGTTTGCCGTGATTCGCGTTCGCAAAACCGCTCGGTTTGGCCGGCGTGCTCACGCAGGCCCGCCAGCCGATATGAATACGGTCGTATTGCGACTTGGGAACGAACCTCGACGAGGCGTTGATGATCTGGAACCACGGCTGATACACGTTCCGGCCGTTGCCGGTCATGCGCCGTGCGGCTTGTGTGGCGGACTCGCCTCGCCGATGGTATGGCAGACGCGCGACTGCGCGAAGGCGTCTGCCGGTAATGCCTCCAGCATCAGGACGATCAGTGCGGACGAAGCGACGCGGGTCAGCGGTAACCCACACCTCATCCGGAAGACAGGAAACGTGAGGGCCATCCCGCCGCTAGCATAACGCTCATTCACGACAGCAGATGCGGCCGCTGTCTGCTGTCGAGCTTCGCTGGTCGTCGAGGGATCACAACGGAAGAGCTCACGCGTCGGAACTAGCCCGCTTGCGGTTCACTCGCCGCACTGCACCGCGAACGATCCCGGGGAGAGCAATCGGGAGTCCCAGGATGATGATCCAAAGAGGAATGATGATCCAGACGGAGTCCACGTGCAGGACCTGGATCGAAAGCCCCACCGCGATCATCAGGGCAGAAAATCCCCACAATCCGGATAGGACCGGGTGCCGATCGACGAAGGACGCCCGCGCGTGCTCCTCTTTCGTCCGGCACGCGTAGCACGAACCGCCTTCGGCGGCGGTCGCAGGCGTGACGTGCGTGGCAGCGCTGCAGGACCGGCACGCGACAGGAACGCATCGGCCCGACCGCTGACCGTTTTTGAACCAGTCGGCGACGGGAGCGATGAATTCGGTGGGCGAGGTGGCGTCGGTGGTCAGCAGCGCGCCGGCCCCAAGCTCATCGAAGGTGACGGCAGCGCCTGCACCGGGATTGCTGCCGCAGCTGAAACCGGCACGGCGCAGCGTCTCGCCCGCGCGATTCCAGTCCTCGTCGAGCGCTTTCGCGCGCCTGGCAGCGGTCTGCCTGAGCTTGTTGAGAATCTTCGTGTCGGTGCCGGGCACGATCGGCGACGTGAAGAGGCACAGCTTCCGCCCGAGCCCGCGCTCCTTGATCTGCGTCAACTCCCACTCGAGATTCGGCGACCCGCCGATCGACACGACGATGCACGTGGCGCCCTGGGCGAGGTCCAGAAATCGTGACTGCCACTGATCGTCCGGCGCGTATTCACGCATCGCCCCGTCGGGCGTCAGCCGGTCGTAGGGGTTGCCCAGCGCGACGAACGGGCCGATCTGCGCGGTGATGGCCTCTTCGAGATAGTCCTCCAGCGTCAGCCTGAGCGTCGGATCGCCGCGCTGCATCGGCGCGTGCGCGGTGAACTGGTTCGTGTACTTCTTGAGGGCCGACTTTGGCCCGAACACGAACGGCCGCTGTTCCTCGTCGAACGCGCGAAGATACAGCACGGATGCGGCCGCGGCCGTCGCTGGAATCGCCGGGGGCGTCTCCTTCGTGCGGCGCGCGATGTTGAACCGGTTCTGACTGACCGCGAGGGTTATCGCGACAACGGCCAGCCAGGCCTTCCAGCCCTCGTCCCGCGGCACGGTGGAGGGAAAGAATCAGCTCCCACGTGAAGAACATGGTCAGCGTGCCGCCGATGACGACGGCCGTCCACCCGAAGATCGAGGCGACCAGTCCCCGCCTGGTTCCCGCGCGGCGTAGTCGTCTTCGCCAGATCCGCATGACGCAACCTCGCGGCTCTACCGTCTCGCCTGCCATCGGCCGAGGACGCCGGGCTCGGACTGCGCCGTCTGGCCCCATCGGCCGTCGACGAGTGCACGCCCGTCGTCTGACACGGCGGCCGAGTACGAGCCGACGGCAAGATGCGCCGGGCCGGGATGTGGAAGGTCCTTGACGCTCGTGCCCTCCAGGAAGAGCTGACGCGTGGCTCTGACATAGTGGCCGGTGAACTCCTCCGTGCCGACAAGGGTGTTGTCGAAACGCCACGAGAACGTACCCCGGAGCGCAAGGCCGTCAGCGACTTCTTCCTGCGATGTGAACTTGATCACCGAATTGTTCCAGTTGTTCTTGTCGTCATCGATCGCATCGTGAAGAGTCCATACCCCGTACGTCATGTTCGGGAGCACGGCGGGCGGGGTGAGCGCCGGCGACAGTGCCGCGGAAGCCGCTGGCGACGAGACAGTTGCTGACGTGGGGACCGGCGGCATCCTGACAAGCCATCCGACAAGGATGAGCACCAGCAAGAGCGCGGCGGCGATGCCGCCGGCCGCGAAGGCGCGCCCACGCCAGGTTCGCGCATGGCCGACGGCTGAACCCGCCTGTGCGTCGAGCGGTGGTGGTTGCGCGGGTGTTCGATCCACGGGGCGGCCCGTTTTCGCAATGGCCGCGCGCAGCGCCTCGGTGATCTCGCGAAAGTTATCGTGGTCAGGCTCGCCGTGCCAGTCGCTGACGTCCGCGGTCTCGAAGGAACGAAATTCGAGCGGCGGCATCACGCTCTCGATCATCACGGGCACGAGCATCTCGCGGCGCGCGGCTTCTCGCGCCTCGGTCCTGACCCACCGCGAGGCAATCGACGCCTGAGACCACACCACCACGACACAGCGTGTCTCATCCATCGCACGCTGAATCGCATCGTCAAACTGTTCACCGGGAAGAATGTTGTGGTCCCACCAGACGTCGAAACCGCCGGCTGCGCGCAACGACTCGGCGAAACGCGCGACCCAGTCCCGATCCTGGTGGGCATAGCTCACGAAGATATCCGGCATACTCTGCCTAACGTTTCCTGTCGTCCGTACCGGTCGAGCGAATCTCGAAGTCCAGCGACGTCGTGGTGGTGGTGATGCGCGCCGTCACGCGGTCGAAGACGTCGATGTCGAACGGCTGGCCGATCTTGTTCCCGGCGAGGTCTTCGAGCGACGTATCGATGATCAGCCTGTAAGAGCCAGCCGGCCACGCAGCCTGCGGAGTGAAACGCCACTCGGATTCTTCCCGGCCGACGCCGATAGTGCCCGCGACTTCGCCGCGCGGACCAGACACCGTCAGCATCCGCTGCAGCAAGGCGAAATTCATCGGCCGTCCGAAATTGACTACAAAGGCGTCGCGGGAGTTGGCTGCGGGCGCGGTCACCCTCCACGCCTTCGGATCGGGCGGCTGCCGGACGGCCGGTCCTCCACGAAACGCTTTCGTGAACGTTCCGGTCATGGGAAGGCCGTTCGCATCGCGCCAGTCGCCGTCGATCACGAGCGTGTAGCGGCGGCCCTCCACGATTGGCGTCCCCATCGACCGGTTCGAGATCAGGTCGCGCTTGATTCGTCCCGGGTCGAACGTCATCGTCAGGCGCCGATTGTTCGGATCCCAGAGCTCCTGGCCAGGAAGAAAGACGGCGGGCAGGGTCTTGCCGCTCGCATCGAGCAGATGGATGCGCCGCTCCGCTTCACCCTGGCTCATCGAAGCCGAGAAGTAGATATAGACGCGAAGCTGATTGCTGGGCAGCACCCCGGCCGAGGGATAGACGTGCTCGACGTGCGCCGAAGGGGTTGTCGGCTTCGCGGGACCGTCGAACACTTTCTCGACAGGCGGCCGCCCACCCGCGCCGCCGAAGACGGCGCGATACCGTACGCCCGCCGCAATCGGGTACTTCGGGTGAAACACGAGAAGGCCCTGTTCGACGGCATAGGTTCCCACCAGCGGAGGCACGTTTCCCGTGCCCGCGTACACGCGGAAGATCGACGTCCATTCAACGGCGGGCGTGGATGCAGATGGCGTCCAGCCCAGGACCCTGAACGCGGCGCCGTCGAATTGAAGGGAAACGGACTGTGCGATCGCGGTCATCCCCAGTGCGAGGACGACCGCGATGCACGCGAGCCGGTGTTTCACGGCAGGCTGGAAATTACGGAAGCGCGACGGTACGCAGACTCATCGGGCCGACGGCAGGTCCGAATCCGCCGCCGCCCGCCGCGGTCAGGACCAGCGCATTGCCGGCATCGAACTGCGCGAGGTGGCGAACGTTGGTCAGCGCCGTGATCTTGTCGTACGGCGCGCCCGCGACATCAACCACTGTTGGCGAATCGATAGGCTTGTACTGGCCGAGATTGTCTGCGTGCAGCTTGACCACTCCGAACGACGAGTTCGCGATCAGGATGAACTCGTGGCCGTCCTTCTTGTACGGCACCATGTCGAGTGGCTGATTGCCTGCGCCCAGATCCGAAATCGTGACGCCCTTTACCTGCGCGCCGGCCTTCAGATCGCTCACGGGAATCTTGACGAGCGGCGTGCAGGTGTAGGCGGCCAGCACGTACTGCTGTCCGTCGATGGTGTAAGGGACGAACGTGCGCACCGGCGATTGCGTCTCGTAGCGTCCATGGGATGAGTGCCAGATCTGGAGCTGCGTGCCTTTGGCGGCGATCTTGAATGGATACGGGATGGAGCGCAGCGCCGACGACCACTCTTCGTTCGACATGCCCGCCACCATCACGTTGCCGTTGACGAACGCCATATCGGTGATGGTCTGGGTGCGCGGGTTCTGCCGCGCTGCCGTATTCGCAGCTGGAACGTCGCTCAGGCTGATCGTTTCGTGCCTGATGTTGTCGAGCGGCAGCAGCGTCAGCTTGCCGGAGGAGTCCACCCGCACGACGAGCGGCGCCGCGTCGGGCCCGCGGCCACGCGCGGCCGACACGTAGACGTTCTTCGAGATCGGATTGACCGCGACGTCATTGATCAGGATGTCACCCGCGTTGACGCCGACCATCGCCGCAACCTTCTCGTCGATCCCCTGCACGTCGACTTTTCCAGAACCGGGCGTGCGATCGGCGGTGTCGATCGCGGCAATCGCGCCGCCGGCAGAGTCACCGACAAACAGCACGCCGTCTGGGCCGAATGCGAGCGCCCCGGCCGATTTCAGGCCGCTGTTTCCCGCGGCGAGGTCG
Organism: uncultured Acidobacteriota bacterium; assembly: GCA_963712905.1. Taxonomy (GTDB): domain Bacteria; phylum Acidobacteriota; class Vicinamibacteria; order Vicinamibacterales; family CAVVIG01; genus CAVQJU01. Next base: position 172,517 of record CAVQJU010000013.1, read on the forward strand.
GCCGCCGGGGCCGCCGGTGTGCGCGCTGCCTGCACGGTGAAGGCCAGCGCGAGCGCGGCGCCAACAACGAGAACTACCTGGCTCATCATCTTTCGGTACTGCATAGGCCCTCCGAAACGAGTGAACGAAACCTCTCGAAAACTACAGTTCGATTCGCCCGGTGCTGTCGCCGAACGAATCCACCCGCGCGCCCATCTTGTCGAGCATCGTCAACAGCAGGTTCGACATCGGCGTGTGCGGCGCGTGGCGCACGTGCCGGCCGCCGCGAATCTGTCCGGCGGCGCCGCCAGCCAGGACGACGGGGAGCGGATCGAAGTTGTGCTCGTTGCCGTCGCTCAGGCTGCTGCCGTAGAGGATCATCGAGTGATCGAGCAGCGTGCCGTCGCCGTCGGGCGTCGCCTGCAGCCGTCCGAGGAAGTACGCCAGCATCTTGATGTGATACTGGTTGATGACGGCGAACTGATCCATGTTCTTCCGCTCGTTCGAATGATGCGAGGCGTTGTGGAAGCCCTCGCGCACGCCGGTCGAGGGATAGACGGCGTTGCTGTTCTCGCGCGCGAGCATCAGCGTCGAAATGCGGGTGATCTCGGATTTGTAGGCGAGCACCTGCAGGTCGAACATCAGCTTGAGATGATCCTCGAACGCCGCAGGAATGCCGGTAGGCGCGTCCGGCAGATCGAGCTGGCGTGAGAGCTGGGCGTCCACCTGCTTGACGCGGCGCTCGATCTCGCGCACCTCGTCGAGGTAGTCGCGCAGACGCCGGCGATCGGCGGCAGGCAGATCCTTTTCGAGCGTCGGCACCTGCTGCGCGATCGAATCGAGCAGGCTGCGCGACTGCTGGCGCCGCTCCTGCCGCTGCGCGTCCGTGCTGCCGTCGCCGAACAGCCGTTCGAACACGATCTGCGGGTTGTTCTCCATCGGCAGCGGCAGCGTCGCCGATTTCCACGACAGCGTGTTCCGGTAGGCGCACGTGAAGCCGGCGTCGCCGCAGGTGAGGTTGAGCGGCTCCATCGACATCTCAATCGATGGCAGCGGCGTGTCCTGGCCGACCTGCCGTGCAGCGACCTGATCGATGGTCGCACCGACGTGCGCTTCGTTCTTCTTGACGGGATGCGCGCCGCTCAGAAATACCGCGGCCGCGCGGACGTGGTTCTCGGCGCCGCCGGTGTCTTCGCCGGTCCAGGGCGCAACGGGCGCGTGCGCGAGATCGCTGATGACGTTGACGCGGTCGCGGAACGGCGTCAGCGGCTGCAGGATTTCCGAGAACTCGAACGCCGTCGCCTTCGCCCTTCGGCGTCCACTTGTCCATCGTCGCGCCGTGCGGGATGTAGATGCAGCCGAGTCGCGCCTTAGGCGCCGCGGAGGTCGCGGCGAGAGCAGTGCCCGCGGGCACCATCGATTCGAGAAGCGGGAGCGCGAGGCTGACGCCCGTGCCTTTCAGGAACGTCCGGCGCGACAGATGCTTCTTCGTGAGGAACGTCACGGCTGTGTGTCTCCCTCTTTTCGTTTCATCTGGAACGGCACGCTCTTGACGATGCCGACCACGAGCGACGACAACCGGTAGTCGGGACTGGCGCTTCGGGCGACCGTCCTGACGGCCGGCATGTCGAAGTACTCGAGCCGGCGGCCCAGGGCGTAGGTTAGCAGCTTCTCGGTGGTGTTGGTGACGAACGCGTCACGGCGTGCAAGCAGCGCCCGGCGCAGGCTGGCCGGGCCGTCGAGCGGCGTGCCGTCCACCAGCCTGCCGGCGGCATTCACCGGGACGCCGCCGTCGGTTTCACGCCATTTCCCAATCAGGTCGTAGTTCTCGAGCGAGAATCCGATCGGATCCATGACCGCGTGACACGACGCGCAGGCCGCGTTGGCGCGATGACGCTCGAGCCGCTGGCGCAGCGACGTCTCCGCCGCGGCCGGCCCGACGGATTTCTCGAGGTTGGTTTCGACGCCAGGTGGCGGGCTCGGCACCGGGGCGCCAAGCAGGTTCTCGAGAATCCACTTACCGCGCTTGACCGGCGACGTGCGGTTGCCGGCCGACGTCGCGGTCAGGACGCTGCCCTGGCCGAGCAGGCCACGCCGCGGGCTGTCGCCGTCGAGCGCGACGCGCCGAAAACGGCTGCCGCTGACGTTGGGAATGCCGTAGTGCCGCGCGAGCCGCCCGTCCACGAACGTGTAGTCGGCGTCGAGCAGGTCGAGCACGCTGCGGTCGTCTCGAAGGATGGTTTCGAACAGCAGCTCGGTCTCGCGGCGGAACGAGTACCGCAGGTTGCCGTCGAACTCCTTCGTGCCAGGCGCGATCGCATTCAGTTCCCGCAGCAGGAGCCACTGCCCCGCGACGTTGTCGACGAGCGCGTCCGCCTTCGGATCGGCCAGCATCCGCCGCGTCTGCCGTTCGAGCACCGCCGGCGTCGTCAGCGTTCCCGCCTTCGCCGCGGCGAGCAGCTCCTCGTCCGGCACGCTGCTCCACAGGAAGAACGAGAGACGCGACGCGAGTTCGAAGTTATCGAGCCGGTAGATGGCGCCGGCCGGGGACTGAGCCGGCTCGCGCTCGAAGCGGAAAATGAATCGCGGGTCGACGAGGACGCGCGCGAGCGCGTACTGGATGCCGGTGTCAAACCCACGCAGCTCGCGTCCCGACGTATAGAAACCCATCAGGATGTCGATCGACGGGTCGCGTTCCGGAACCGGCCGGCGCCAGGCGCGTGTGGCGAGCGCGGCGAGCGTCCGGCGCGCGCAGGGCGTCTCGTCCCTCGACGCCGCTCGGCAGACGAAGATCTTTTTCCGGCTCGGCGTCTCGCCGGGCCCAGTGGGGTTGGACGGACCGACGATCGTCAGGCTGCCGACGCCGGAGCTGATCCCCCACTCCGAAAACAGATCGTCGACGCCGCGCGCGTTTGCCTGACGGACGACGGAGACGCCGACGGCGTGCGGGCCTGGCGGCACACGGACACGGTTGACGCGTGGCGCGTCGCGCCCGATCGTCAGCAGCCGCGCGCCGTCTATCGTGATTTCGACCGGCTCCTCGGTGCCGACCGCCGGCAGCCCGAAGCCGCCGGCCGTTCGCGTGACCCTGAATTCGTATTCGGCGTCGAGCGGGAAGACGTGCTCGACGACGAAGCCGCCGCGCGTGCCCGCCGAAAACCCCTCGCGCGTCTCCGCCTGCGACAGTCCCCGTGGCGCCGGGTAGGTCGCGGTCTCGGACGTCGTCGTCGGATCGCCGACGGCGAGCCGGCTGATCTTCTCAGCAGCCGATACGTACGCCTGCATCAGTGCCGGCGACACGCTCAGCACGTTGGCGATGTTGTCGAACCCGTCGCTCGAGTCGTCGCCCGGCAGCATCGTCGCCGCATCGATCGGCAGATCGAGCAGATCGCGAACGGCGTTGGCGTACTCGGCGCGGTTGAGACGATGGAGGACCGGCGCGCCCGGGTTGGGCGCAGCGGCCGCGGCACGATCGAGGACGGTTTCAACGGAGGCGGCAAGACGATCGAGCGTGCCTCTATCCGGGCGCGGTGCGCCGGCCGGCGGCATCATGCCGGTGCGCAGCTTCCGGACGACCTTCTCCCACGACTGCGGATCGCGATCGGGATGATCGACGTCGAGTTGGTCGAGCAGCAGCCCGCCCGCCTTGAGGCGCGCGTTGTGACAGGTCTGGCAGTGGCGCTGAAGGGTGGCGCGGGAGTCGTCTGGGTTCTGTTGCGTGTGGGAAACGGCGGTCAGCACAACGAGCATGCCGGCGACGGCGATTGGTTTGGGTATCACTTTGCGCCGAGCTGCTCGAGCAGCGCAATCGTCGTCGGCTTGCGTTCCGCGCCGACGGCGGCAAGAAAAACGCCTTCGGCCCAGCGCAGCGGCGTGCGGCCTTCGCGGTCCTTCACGTCGAGGCGCGCGCCTTTCGACACGAGGAACTTGATGACGTCGTTCGATCCGCGATTGGCGGCGCCGAGGAGCGGCGTCAGGCCCATGGAATTGGACGCGTTGATGTCGTTGCCGAGCTCGAGGCACATTTGTACGGCGTCGAGGACGGCCTGTGGCGATTCCGTGTACGTCTGCTGGACCACCCAGTTGACGCCGGCGGCGGCCATCAACGGCGTCGTGCCGGCCGGCGTCGCCAGATTCGGATCGGCGCCGTATTTCAGGAGCAATCGCATGGTGGTCGTGTCGCCCGAGAGCGCGGCGCGGAGAAACGGCGTCTGCCCGGTGAAGTCCACCCACGACACGTCGCCGAGCGAGTACAACCAGCGGCGGCTGGGCGGGACTTCGCGCGTCCGCGCGTTGACGCTGGCGCCCGCGTCGAGCAGCTCGTGGATGAACACCAGGATCGGCCCGCGGTCGACGAAGTTGTCGGTCGGGTTGTCCTGATCCTTGTTGTTCATGTCGAGGTTGCGGTACTCGACGGCGGCCCAGAGCGGTGAACGGCCCCAGAAGTCGTCCGCGTCGACGTCGGCGCCGTACTCGATCAGCAGCCGTGCGACGTCGAGACGGTTGTTGATCACCGCCATCAGCAGCGGCCGGATGCCGTTCGCCTCGGCCAGCTCGATGTCCGCACCGGCGGCGATGAGCTTCCGCGCCGCCTCGATGCGGCCGTCGCGCGCCGCGTACAGCAGTGGCGTCATCCCACCCTTCGCCTCGGCGCGTCTCCCGCGATCCGGCAATCCGCCGCGATTGATGCCGACGCCTTCCGAGCCGCAGCCCGTGCCCTTGCAGGGCTTGACGAACGGCGGCAGCGGCCCCTTCCGTGTCTGCGCGTCGACCGCGGCGTGAGTTCCGATGAGGAAATCGACGGCCGCGACCTGGTTTTCGCGCACGGCGATCATGAGGCTGGTCTGCTGAAACTGCGTGTCGCGCGCGTCCACCTTCGCGCCGGCGTCGATGAGCGCGCGCAGCGCGTCGGGAACGCCCGTCCGCGCCGCCGTCATCAGCGCGGGCTCGCCGGCCGAATCGACGCTCCCGGGATCGGCGCCGGCCTCGATCAACAGGCGGATCATTTTCGCGTTGCCGTTGAGGCAGGCGAGCGCGAGCGGCGTGACGCCGTAGCGGTCCGTCGCCCCGACTTTGGCGCCGGCCTTGACCAGCAGGCTGGCGACGTCGAGGTGATCGGTGAAGACGGCGCGGTGGAGCGGTGTCGAGCCGTCCACGCCGGGTGCGTTGACGTCGGCACCTTGCTGGATCAGAGTACGCGCGAGCGCTTGGTCGCCGCGCTCGGCCGCGCCAAGGAGGTTACCGCTGGGCGGGGCGGCGACGGCCGCTGCCGAAACGAGCACCGTCGTCAGAAAGGCGGCGAGAAAGCGTCGTGTGGGCATGCCTGTTCCGGGAAAGCGTAACACCGAGCCGCCGGACACACGTTGGTCTGTCGGCCAAGGATCCTCGAGTTGCGAGTGAATCGATACTCATATACTATGAGCATATGAGTATGGTGAACAGATGAGCAGTCGGCTCCAGGTTCTTGTCCCCGAATCGCTCGACCGCCGCATCCGCAAGGCCGCCCAGCGTCGGCGCTTGTCGACAGGCGCCTGGGTCCGGCAGGCCCTCGAACAGGCCCTGAAGGAAGACCGGACGGTGGACCCCCTCGATCGCCTGTCGGGCCTCGGTGCGCCCACCGGCGACATCGATCAGATGCTCGCCGAAATTGAATCAGGCCGCGGCTGATGGTCTTCGTCGACTCGAATGTGCCGATGTACGTCGCTGGACGCGACCATCCGCTCCGCGACCCGGCACGGCGCTTTCTCGAACGCGCGCGCGGCGGGCACATCGACATCTGCACCAGCACCGAAGTCCTGCAGGAGATCCTGTACCGCTACGCGGGGCTCAAGCGCCTCGACCTCGCCGCGGCGGTCTACGATCTGTTCGTTCAGTTGTGCCCGACGGTTCTGGCAGTGGCGTTGGCCGACACCGATCGGGCAAAGGAGCTCTTGACCACGGTCGGGGGATTGAGCGCGCGGGATGCGGTGCATGCGGCCGTGATGCTCAACCACGACATCTCGCAGATCGCCACCTTCGATGAAGGCTTCGATCGCGTGGAAGGCATCACCCGCGTCAGGCTGGGGTGACGGAGACGTCGCCTCACGGGTACCGCACGGAATACGAGTGGCCCTGCGATTCCTGGTTTGCGGCACCGGGTTCCTGCAGCACGATCACAAGCGTCGACCACCCTCCGCCGTACTGGTCGCCCTGGTGCGGCGAAAAAGCGTCACATCCGGTGTTGTCCTCGTAGCACTGGTTGTACGCGGCAGTGAGCGGCACCTGGTACCAACGGTTCCCCGACCAGCAAGGCCCGTTGGCGCCGGTGTCCGCGTACCAGGCGAAGCTGGTAAACGGCAGGTTGCGCTGGCTTCCTCCCAGTACAACGATCTCTCCGCCAGGCGGCACCGCGTACCAGCCGATCTTTCTCCACGGAGTGGGACTACAGGTCCTGTCGATCAACAGAACGCCGACGTACGCGGTGAAGCTGTGTTCGTTGCGGAAGTTGAGAGACATGGTTTGTGCTCATTTCGCGTCAGCGGCGGCCGGCCGTGGACGGCTTGCCGGGAGTGCCTCGCCCTGAGTAAACGGAGCCGACTGAGGTGACATTGCGGCGGTCAGTTTTTCGACCAGGTCTTCTTGCGAAGTAATAGGAAAACGATCCTTGGGAATTCGGGGAATACACACCGGGAAGGCTGAGCCCGACGGTCGCTCGACAGTGTCGCCCGCGTTCGGTTTAACGGAATTACCCGTGTTGATGTTCGAAACCATCTTTGCCCCCTTTCGAGCACGCCTCAATCGACTCGCCTGCATCAATACGCGGAAAGTCGCGACGAAGCGTCTCATCTCGGCAGTTTCACGCGCTTCGGCCGGCCACCTTCAGTTCACAGCGTGGAAGGCCGGAGGCTTGCCTGCTGCCGGCAGGCACCCATGCGGTTGGGATCGGATTGCTTTTGATCGTGCGAGCATCTGTGCAGGTCTGACGGCCTGCACTACAGCGGCGAGGCTACCTGCGGTTCAGCGTTCCACGATAGGTTGTCGTTCGCCCCGGCGTCACGAGCACTTCGGCTGAAAGCGGCTCGTAGCCATCCGCCAGCAGCTCGATGATGTGCGGCCCGGCGGCGAGATCGAGATGGCGATAGTAGCCGCTGAATTCCTCGACGATGCCAGCCTGCCGGCCGTCGACGTAGACGAGCGCGCGCCGCGGCTCCACGTCGATCTGCAGGCCGCCAGTGGGGCGATGGTCGTCCGCTTCCGAAGAGACGGGCGGCTGGAACGTCTCGGCAAAACCGTCCTGTCCCCACCACGCGTAATCAAATGCCACGAGGCCGAACCACGGCAGGCGGACGGGATACGGCCGGTGCTCTCGCAGCGGACGGTAGGTCATGGACGAACGAAACGGTGGAGACGAAACCGGCCTTGGTGGCGTCGTCGTCATCAAGGGGGGCAGCGGTAACGGCGATGGCGGCGCTGGCCGCGCAGGTGGCGACGGGCGCGCCGCCGGCGCTCCGCCGGTCCATCGCGCTTGCGCAGACACGGACGGCCCGGCGCCGCTGACGGCGATCACCGCGATGACAACGGCTGCGGCAAACAGCGTCTTCATAAGAAAACAAACGCCGGGCCGTGGGCAGCCGCCCATGCCCGGCGTTTTCACTGCGTGAAAACCACGCATCCTGGCAGGAGCCAGGATCAAGTGACTAAATCTGACTTCGTTCGGTTGTGCGCATCAGCGGCGGTTACCCGTGGCCGATGCGCGGTGCTGGATCGGCGGCTCGTCCATTCGGACCCTCCAGCGATGCGATGCGCATCTGTCAGTACATTTACGCCTCTCGGAGGCGAACGTCAAGTGGAACAGTCAGCAGTCAGCAGTCAGCAGTCGGCAGTCGGCGGTCAGCCGTCGCGGGTTAGCGAGCCGTGCACGGCGTCGGATCCCACTTCGATCCGTCTGGTTCCTTCTTGAAATCCGACGTGACGACGAACGGGATGGCGAGGTACTCGGGGTCGGTGACGATCGTCATCACCATCAGGTGATCGTTGCCGTCTGGTTCGGCGAACCGCTCGAAGTACTCGGTGACGGTGGCCTTCGCGCTGTACGGCACGCCGTTCTTCCGCAGGTAACCTGGTTTCAGATTTGTCGTCACGACTTCGAGTGACCGCGAGCGGACGCCCTGGCGCTGGCCCAGCCCGAGCGGAAGCTGCCCGCCAACGGGCGTGATGCCGGTGTCCCAGCGCGCGACCGAGGATCCCTGCCAGCTCGGGGGCTGGTTCGACGGCTGCGCCTGCCCTGAGCCTGTCGAAGGGCCAAAACGAAGCAGCCGCGTCTGCGTGCCGGCGTCGGTTTCGACCTTGAGCGTGTTGTCGTCCTGCCACGTGATGTGGAGCCGCCCGGGCGCGCGCATGATCGCCGGCGCGCCGTAGCCCTTGCACTGGTTGCCCGCGGCTTCGTCCTTCGCCGGATCCCAGTTGTTCATGATCTGCTTGGCCGCCTGGTTGATCGGCACGCTCGCCGAATCGCCCTTGATGGGCGTCACCATGCGCCAGCGCCAGTCCTCGGTGACGAGCGACACCCAGTAGCCGGTCAGGTCAGCCGGCGCCGCCTCTTTCGGCGATCGCGCGGGTTGCTGCGCGCCGCCGCGTCCCTGGCCGAGCATCGTCACCGGCAGAGCGACCGCGAACGCGAGCGCGATCAGGCTACGTTTCGTCATCGCGCCACCAGTCCCTTGTAGATCGACTCGACGAACTGATCCGCCTTCACGAAGCTCTGCGGCGTGACGTACCCGGGATCGTAGTCGCGCGACGGCCGCGCGGCCTTGATCTGGTCGAGCGTCATCCCTTTCTTCACCATGTCCTGCACGCGGTCGCGGACGATGGCGATCATGTCGCGGAACTCGACGAGGTCGGCCTCGTCTGCGAGGCGTCCATGGCCGGGCACGATGTAGGTGCCGCCTTCTTCGGTGTGCCCGGGCACGGCGAGCTGCAGCAGGTGATTGAGGGCCGCGAGCTCGCCCTGGACGCTGCCGCCGTTGGCGATGTCGATGAACGGGTAGCTCCCGGGCGTGAACACGTCGCCGGCGCTCAGCACGTCCGATCCGCGGAACAGCACGACGCTGTCGCCGTCGGTGTGGGCGTTCGGCTCGTGATACAGCACGACCGCTTCGCCGTTGAAGTGCATGTCCTTCGACGGCACGAAGTACTCGTCGATCGGCATGCCGCGAAGCCGTTCGGCGCCGCCGAGCTGTCCGGGCGCGAGCGGAGGGAGCGCCGCGGTCATGCGCCTCAGGACGCGTTCGTGCGCGATGATGTTGAGCGGCTGCAGCGGATCGGCGGCGGCGGGCGGGGCAGCTCCGGAGAAATCGGGCCGCGGATCGACCGGGGCCGACGAGAACGACACGTTGCCGCCGACGTGATCCGGGTGCACGTGCGTGTTGATCAGGAACCGGATCGGCCGTGTCGAGAGCTTGCGGATTTCGGCGATCAGCGCGCCGGCCGACGCCGCAAGGCCCGAGTCGACGACGAGCACGCCCTCGTCTCCGATCTGCACGGTGACATTGCCGCCGGCGCCGAAAATTGCATACACGTTGCGTTGCACTCGCAACGTCTCAAGAGGTCCGAGAGGTCCACCAGGTCCATTAGGTCCGAGAGGTCCAGCCTGCTGAGCCGAAACGGCCACGGTCGCGAGCAGGACCGCCGCCAACACTCCGCGAGTCGCTCGGCGCATGGGCTCTCCGCTACTTGAGGTTGCAGCCGGCGTCGTTCAGGCCGCAGTTGCAGTACCGCACGCAGATCGCGGGCGGCGGGGTCTCGGGCTTGCCCATCGTCTTCCGGTACTCGGGATAAATCGTCTCGGCGCCACCGCGCGTCGCGGCGGCGGGGAGGCCGTACCACTCCGCCACCTCGCGCAGGAACGGGTTGGTGCCGGGCAGGTGGTTCGGCACGGCCCCGGCGGCCGACGGGACTTCGGGCACCGTCTCGCAGATGTCGCGTCCCATCTGCTGCGTCGGATCCAGCACCCACGTCTGGCTGCGCACGAGCGGCTCGGTGAGGATTACGGGATCGGTGATGACGGTCTGCACCGTCAGATAATTTCCGTGCCGGACCCAGTGCTCGGTGAACGTGCGCTTGTCGCTCGCCGGGATGCCGTTCCGGCGGATGTAGTTTTCCTTGAGGTGCGTCGTGTAGATGTTCAGCACGTTGTCCTGCCACGTGCCGACGGAGAAGCCCGACCAGGTGTAGGGCGCGTTTAGCGACGGGCGCGGCCGGCCGTCGAGGTAAATGGTCCGCTCCATCTCCTGAAATCCCATGCGCAGGTGGTACGCGGTGAGCCGGTTTGTGACGGGATCGCGGATCGCATCGACGCGCATGTTCGCGAGGCCGCGCATCATGTAATCGCCCGCGTGGGGGCGGCACTGGTATTCCTGCACCACGGAAATGCGGTCGCCGTCGTAGCTGTCCGCGCGCAGGCGCCCCGCCTCGCTCAGCGGGATGCCGAGGTAGTCGCCCAGCTCGGGTCCGGGGAGGCGCTCGGGGCGATCTTCGTGGAAGAGCGGCGCCCAGTGTCCCGAGAAGTCTGCCTGCGCGAAGGCCGGCGGCGCGCACGCGACGGCAAGAAAGAGGGCGCCCGCAAACCGGACCGGATTGAGCTGGCTCATGCCGAAGAATCTCCCGGGGCGAAACTGGCCGATCAGTTTACGTCGAGCGGTCCAGACGATAGTAGAAAGTCGGCAGCAAGACAAGCAACGGCGTAGAATTGGCGACCGTAACCACCTCCGGAGGCCGTGTATGCCCCGACGATCGTTGCGCGGCGGACTGATGATGCTGGCCGTGCTGCTGGCCCCCGCTCCGGCGTTTGCCCAGGTCGACATCTCAGGCGAGTGGGCGGCCCGCGTTCACGAAGATCAACCGCACCGCGGACCCGGCGCCGAGCTCGGCGACTACACGGGCCTGCCGATCAACGAGGCCGTCCGGCAGAAAGCCTCGAGCTGGGACGCGTCCATCCTCTCGCTGCCCGAGCAGATGGCGAAACCGCACCCGGCGCAGTACTTCATGCGCGGTCCCGGTCCAAACATGCGGATCAACAAGATCAACGATCCGGTGACGCAGACGCTGCTCGCGTACACGCTCGAGGGTGTGTTCGGACGCGACGACCGCGTGATCTGGATGGACGGCCGGCCGCGCCCGTCCGAGTACGCGGAGCACACCTGGGACGGATTCTCGACGGGGCGCCTCGACGGCAATCAGCTGACCATCACGACGACGCACATGAAGTACGGGGTCATCCAGCGCAACGGCGTCGCGAGCAGCGCCCATGCGACCATGACCGAGCACTTCATCCGCCACGGGGATTACCTCACGCTCGTCACGATCGTCGACGACCCGGTCTACCTCGAGGAGCCGTTCATCCGCACGTCGCAGTGGGTGCGCTCGTCGAACATCACGCTCGACCAGCGATTCATCTTCGAGGTGGTGGACGAAGTGGCGGGTCATCCGCAGGGTTACGTCCCGCACTACCCGCTCGGGACCAGGCAGGACGGGTTCGCGAAGCAACACGGCCTGCCGTTCGAAGCGACGCAGGGCGGCAAGGAGACGATCTACCCCGAGTACGAGCTGAAGGTGCGCCAGATGCTCGCCGATATGGCGGCCACGAAGCGGGCGGAGAAATGACGCGGGCGCCGAAAATGAAGTCGCGCCGCCTCGCTATCGCCGCCGGGCTGGCGCTTGCCGCTGCCGCGGCGCCGCACCTTGGCGCGCAGCTGCCGACCGGCCGGGCGCTCACCGAACCCTGGCCTGAAATCGTCAAGGTCGACGGGATTGAAATCCTGCACGTCCAGCGAGGCGTCTACATGCTCGTGGGCGGCGGCACAAACGTCACGGCACAGATCGGCGAGGAGGGCGTCACGCTCGTGGACGCCGGTGGGCCGGGGCAGGGCGAGAAGATTGTCGCGGCCGTGCGTCGCCTGACGAAGAAGCCGCTGCGCTATCTCGTGAATACGAGCGCGGACCCCGACAGCGTCGGCGGCAATGGCGCCATCGTCAAGGCGGCGGGCGGCACCAGCGGCCCGGCCAGCGGCGCCCCCAACAGCGGCGTTCTGGTGATCTCGCACGAGAAGGCACTCAACCGGATGATGAAAAGCACGCCGGGGTTTGCGGCGCTGACCGGCGATGCCCTCCCTGGTTCGAGCTTCTTCACGCCGAAGAAGGACTTCTACGCCAACGGCGAGGCGGTGCAGCTCCTTTATCAACCGCAGGCGCATTCCGACGGCGACGTCATGGTGTTCTTCCGCGGCTCGGACGTCATCAGCACCGGCGACATCTTCCGCACGGACGGTTATCCCGTCATCGACACGGCGAAGGGCGGTACGCTCCAGGGCGAGCTGGACGCGCTGAACACGATCCTGGACATCACGGTTCCCGAGCGCAATCAGATGGGAGGCACGCGCGTCATCCCGGGCCACGGCCGGATCTGCAACGAGGCCGACGTGCTCGAGTACCGCGACATGCTGACGATCATCCGCGACCGCGTGCGCGACATGGTGAAGAAGAACATGACGCTCGAGCAGGTGAAGGCGGCGAAGCCGACGCTCGAGTACGACGGCATTTACGGCACACGCAAGGAATGGACGGGCGCGATGTTGATCGAGACGGTCTACGCGGAGCTCGCCCGAGCCGGGAAGAAGTAGCCTGATGATCGGATTCCCGAAACGCACGCTGATCGCACTCGCGCTGATGGCCGGCTTGTCCGCCGTCGCAACCGGACAGGGCCGCGGCGGCGCCGCCCAGCCGCCGCGGTCGCCCAAAGACGCCTCGCCGGTCGATCTGACCGGCTACTGGGCCGCGGCGATCACCGAGGACTGGCGCTTCCGGATGGTGACGCCGCCCAAAGGCGACTACGCGAGCGTGCCGCTCAACGCGGACGGCACGAAGGCGGCCGACGCGTGGGATCCGGCGAAAGACATCGCCGCCGGCGAACAGTGCCGCGCGTTCGGCGCCGCGGGGATCATGCGCCTGCCGGTGCGCCTGCACATCACGTGGCAGGACGACAGCACGCTGAAGGTGGACATCGACAACGGCAGCCAGGTCCGGCTGTTCCATTTTGACAAGCCGGCGCCGCCGGCGTCACTTGGCTGGCAGGGCCTGTCTGTCGCCGGCTGGGAGACGGTCCAGCAGGGCCAGGGGCTCGCGCCCGCCGCGGGCGGACGTGGCAACGCGGCCATCGTCCCCACCGCGCTCAGCGGGTCGCTCAAGGTGGTGACGACGAGGATGAAGCCCGGCTATCTCCGCCGAAACGGGGTGCCGTACAGCGCCAACGCCGTGCTCACCGAGTTCTTCGACCGCACCAGCGAACCCAACGGCGACTCGTGGCTGATTCTCACGTCCATCGTGGACGACCCAGCCTACCTGAATCTGCCGTTCATGCTGACCACGCACTTCAAGCGCGAGGCGGACGGATCGAAATTCCGCCCGCGTCCGTGCGAAGTCACGCGGCCGGTGACTGGATCGAACTGAACTGAGAACTTAGAAGTTAGAAGTGAGAACTTTGAGGGAATCCGGGCAATCTCAGTTCTGACTTCTCAGTTCTGACTTCTAAGTTCTAAGTTCTAAGTTCTAGAAAGTGATCATGGCCGTGACTGTCGTGCGATCGGCCACGGCGTGGTAAGCGTCCATGACCTTCTCGAGTGTGTGCTGCGACGTGATGAGCGATTTCGCGTCGTACAGCCCGCGCTCGATCAGCTTCACGTAGCGCGGGATGTCCCGCATGCTGCTCGTGCCGCCGTACTGACTCGAGTGATGCGTCTTGCTCGCGTTGGTCCACTGGTTCACCGGAAACGCGATCGTCGCCTGCGTCGGGTACCCGACGCCTGTCGTGCAGTAGTGACCGCCGCCCGGCACGGTCTGGTACATCTGCTGCAGCGGCTCGATGCCGGTCGGGTCCGGCCCGGCTTCCACCTTCGGCTTGAACCGATCGAAGCCGACCGCTTCGATTACGTAGTCGGGGCCGATGTTCGCCGCGATACCGGCCCGGTTCGCGGCCGCGTACCGCCCGCCCGCGAAGTACCGGTCGGTGGGTCCCTTGCACATGTTCCTGATCTTCGTGACAAGCGCCCAGCTCCGGTCCACGTTCGGATCGAGCACGGCCGTGGCGCCTACCTTCATGGCGAGATCGCGTCGCGTCTTCACCGGATCGACGCCGATGATCTGCGCGGCGCCCATGATGCGCGCACCCTGCACGGCGCTGAGGCCCACAGGTCCGAGCCCGAAGACGGCGACGTCCGACCCCGGTTCCACCGGCGCCAGCGTCATCGTCGTGCCGAGCCCGCAGCCGCCGACACAGTGCAGCATGGCCAGGTCGATCGAGGCCGCGCTGGTGAAGACCGGGATGACCGACTCCTCGAGCGGCACCATGTACTCGGCCAGGCCGCCTATGTTTCCCGCCTGCACGACCTTCCGGCCGTCGGCGGTCGTCGCGATCGGTACGGTCTTCTGGCCGGCGATGAACTGGCAGCGATCGGAGCGGCCACGCAGGCACTGGTAACACTGGCCGCATTGGGGCGTGACCGGGACGATCACGCGGTCGCCGACCTGGACACGCCGCACCTCGGGCCCGACGGCAACGACAACCCCCACGCCCCCGTGACCCTGGATGGTCGGTTCGTTCGGGTCGTTGATGATGACCGGCGCCTGCGGGCCGAGCGGATCCGGCGGGTCCTGCGTCCCGAGCACACGGGCGCACATCGTGTAACAGCACTGCGAGACCTCTGTCCTGACCACGACCTGGCGGCCGCCGATCGGCAGCAGCGTCAGATCCATCAGCGCCGTGGTGCCGGCGCCGAAGCCCGTTGTGACCAGGCCGCGGAATTTCCGGCCAGCCACGGTCTGGCTTGTCCCGGACCCCGCTGCCGATTGCGCCGCCATCGACCCACCGCCAACGAGCGTCGCGCCGCCTGCCACGGTTGCGGCCGCGCCGTTCTTCAGCAGAGTTCTTCTGGAGATAGCCATACACCCCCCGGTCGCCGGTACTCTAACGCCAACGGCCTCGGCTGAGTGAATCACGTTCAGGGCCCGCCATCGGGCTGTATGCTTGCCCCGTAGGGTGGAGGATGACGAAGATGACACGTCAGCGGCTATTGGTCGTGCTCGGGCTTCTCGCCATCGTCTCCACGGGCGTGCATGCGCAGTGGTTGAATTTCCCGACGCCGGGAACGCCGCGCACGCGCGACGGCAAACCCGATCTGACCGCGCCGGCGCCGCGGGCCCCCGACGGCAAGCCGGATCTCACGGGCGTGTGGATGCACGAGCTGACTTCGGTCGCGGAAATGAGACGCCTCTACGGCCCGACCATCGATGCCGCCATCAAAGTGGACGTGCCCGGCATGGAGATCGGCACGCAGCACAAGTACGCTCTCGACATGCTCGTCGACCATCCGCCCGCAGAGGCAGCTTCACTGTTGCGGCCCGAGACCGTGGAACTGATGAAACGGCGTGCCGCCGACCGCGATCCCTCGGACGTGTGCAACGGCGTCCTTGGATTCCCGCTCGCGGGCCTGCTCTCCGAGCCAATCAAGATTGTTCAGGCGCCTCGTACGACCATCATCTTGTATGAAGCCGGCAGTACTCACCGTCAGGTCTTCGCCGACGGTCGGGCGCTTCCGAAGACATTCGAGTTGCCGGCGTTTCTGGGCTATTCGATCGGGCGTTGGGAAGGCGACATCTTCGTCGTGGAAACCGCGGGCTTCAACGACAGGAACCCGCTCGATGGCAGAGGCCACCCTCGCAGCGAGGCCCTGCGCGTGACGGAACGCTTCCGCCGCCGCGACTTCGGGCACCTGGACGTCGAGATGACCTTCGACGATCCCACGATGTACACCAGGCCGTTCACCGTCAAGGTGCCCCACGACCTGGTGCCCGACGCCGACATCTTCGAGATGTTCTGCGAGAACGAAAAGGACCGTGAGCACCTCAAGCGGCCGTAGGCAGTGTCCTCGCGTGCCTCGCCGTCGCCGCGATGGCAGGCGATATCGCGATGGCTCAGACACCAGCGGTTGCGCCGGCTGCGGGCGCGAGGCGGCTGGCGCCGGACGCCGTGCGGAGCATCGCCCACGTGCGCGGCAACCTCTATCGCGCGCACAACCAGGGCTGGACGACGGTGTTCTATGTGACGCCGGCGGGCATCATCCTGGGAGACCCGATCAGCGAGCCGTTCTCCACCTGGCTCAAAGGCGAGCTCGCTCAGCGCTACCCGGGACGGCCGGTCCGGTACGTCGTCTACAGCCACAGCCACTTCGATCACGCGGAAGGCGCCGGCGTGTTCGCGGACACGGCACACCTGGTGGCGCAGGAGAACATGCTGCGCGAGATGGACGGACGCATCCCGCAGATGCCCGGCGACATGCTGGACAAGAACCAGAACGGCGTGTTCGAGGCGAACGAGATTCGTCCTCCGCGGTGCGGCACGCCGGACGGACCGCACTTCGACCGCAACGGCGACGGCATCGTGACGGTCGCGGAGTACTTCGCCGACGTGCGGCGGCCGGATCTCGTCTACTCGGACCGGATGAAAATTGTCCTCGGCGGACAGACCGTCGAGTTGTTCTACCCGGGCCAGAACCACTCGGTGGATGCCACGGTGATGTACTTTCCGGCCGAACGCGCGGTGTTCGCGACCGAGTTCATCGTCGATGCCGGCACCAGCGGCTTCAGGTCGTGGCCCGCGGCGTGCGGGGCCAACCCCGGCTTTGACGGGACGCCGCTGTCGGAGTGGATTCGCTCGATCAAGTCCGTGGAGGCGCTGGATTTCGACGTCCTCGTGCCCGGCCACCAGGGCATTCAGCTCACGAAGGCCGACGTCGCGGAGCTGCGCATGTTCTTCGAGGATCTCGTGTCCACGGTGTCGGCGGGGATGTCGCAGGGCAAACCGCTTGAAGAGCTGAAGCGGACGCTCACGTTCGACAAGTATCGAAGCTGGACTGGTTACGAGCAGCGGCGCATCCCCAACATCGAGGCCGCGTACAACAACCTCAGGACGTACCGCTAGTCCTTCCCTACCCCCCAACCTCTAACCTCCAACCTCCTGTTTACAGTCCTCCGCCCGGGGCGTAGTATGCCCCCGTCGGACGCCCATGGGCGATTCCGAGGAGGCTCGTTTCTTATGAAAAAGCTGTCGTTTGCCGCCGTGCTTGCCGGTTTCGGGCTGCTCGTTTCCGGGACGCCGGCCCGCGCCCACCATTCGTTTGCCGCCGAGTACGACGCCGCCAAGCCGGTCACGCTCAAAGGGGTCGTCTCGAAAATCGAATGGACCAACCCTCACGCGCGCTTCTACATCGACGTGAAGGACGAAACCGGCACGCACACGTGGAACCTCGAGCTGGCCAGCCCGAACGTGCTGACGCGCAATGGCTGGACGCGGCGAACGCTGAACATCGGTGACGAAATCAGCGTGCAGGGCGCGCTGGCGAAAGACGGATCGAAGATGGCGAACGCCCGCGTCGTGACGCTGGCCAGCGGCAAGCGCGTGTTCGCCGGATCGTCGGCTGATGCCGAAGGCGGCGCCGCGGCGCCGGCGACGGGACGGTAGGCAATCATGAACGTGCGAAAAATTCTCCTTGGTTTCGCGCTGGCGGCGGCATTCGTGCCGCTGCTGGTCGCGCAGGCGCAGAACCCGACGTCTCCGGCCGGCAGCGGAGGCCTGAACACCGGACGAGGGCGCGGCCCGGCGGCGCCGACGGGTCCGGCCCCGAAACTGGCAAACGGCCATCCCGATTTCTCCGGCGTCTGGCAGGGCGGCGGCCCGGTCGGCGACCTGGAGCAGGGGATGCCGAAGGGCGAGAAGATCCCGCTGAACGCCGAGGGCACACGGCTCATGGCGTCACGGCAGTCGAAAGACGATCCGGAGGCCAACTGCCTGCCGACCGGCGTGCCGCGCATCGCGCCGTATCCCTGGCGCATGCTGCAGACGCCGACGCACGTGTTCATCCTGTTCGAGGGCAACATCCACAGCTACCGGCAGATTTTCGTGGACGGCCGCAAGCACCCGGACGATCCGGACCCGACGTGGTACGGCCACTCGGTCGGCCACTACGAGGGCAACTCGCTCGTCGTGGAGACCGTTGGATTCAACGACAAGTTCTGGTTCGACTTCCGCGGCCATCCGCACTCCGAAAAGCTCCACACGCTCGAGCGGTACACGCGCACGGACATGGGCTCGCTCGTCGTCGAGACGACGATCACCGACCCCGTGTACTACTCGAAACCGTTCACGATCAAGTTCACCGCCCGGCTGCGTCCCGGCGAAGAGCTGATGGAGTACATCTGCCAGGAGAACGAACAGGACGTCGAGCACATCAAGGGTCCCGCGGGAACGCCGTAGAACTTAGAAGTTAGAAGTTAGAAGTTAGAACTTGGAAGTGACGAAGGAGTGCGCATGAACGCCAGGCTCCGTTTGATTTCCGCTGCGGCGGTTGCGTTGTTCGTGTCCGTGCTCGCGCTGCGTCCGGCGGCCGAGACGGCGACGGCGAAACCCGAGGATGTCGGTCTTTCCAGCGAGCGGCTGGGGCGCATCACGGAAATGGTGAAGCGGCATATCGCCGCGGGTGAGATCAGCGGGGCCGTCACGCTGGTCGCGCGCCACGGGCGGATCGCGCACCTCGAGGCGGCCGGCGTCACCGACATCGAGTCGAAGAAGCCGATGACGAAGGACGCGGTGTTCCGCATCGCGTCGATGACCAAGCCGGTCACCGGCGTCGCGATCATGATGATGATGGAGGAGGGCAAGCTCCGCATCACGGATCCGGTGTCGAAGTACATCCCGAGCTTCAAGGATCTGAAGGTCGCGGTTCCGCTGCCGCGGCAGGGTCCGCCGCCCGGCGCAGACGAGCCGCCAGCGCCGCCGCGGTTCTACACGGTGCCCGCCGAGCGCGAGGTCACCATCCGCGACCTGCTCACGCACACGTCCGGCCTCGCGAGCGGCCCGATGAGCAACAGCGACATCCGCAAGCCCGCGATCGCCCGCAAGCCGACCGACACGCTGGCAGACTACGTCCCGCGGCTCGGCATGAGCGCGCTCGAGTTCCAGCCCGGCTCGCGCTGGTCCTACAGCCCCCAGGCCGGCTTCGACACCCTCGGCCGCATCGTCGAGATCGTCTCGGGACAGCCGTTCGATCAGTTCCTGCGGCAGCGGCTGTTCGACCCGCTCGGCATCAAGGACGTCTCGTTCTACCCGACGCCCGAGCTCGAGCCGCGCATGGTCACGGCGTATCAGCTGGACCCGAAGGGGAAGATGGCGAAGAACACGAACCCCGGGTCGATGCAGAGCAAGGTCTACTTCATGGGATCGGGCGGCCTGATCACGACGGCCGAGGAGTACTCGAAGTTCGCCCAGATGCTCGTCAACGGCGGCGAGCTGAACGGCAAGCGCCTGCTCAGCCCGCGCACCGTCTCCTACATGGCGTCGGTCCACGCGTCCGACACGCTCGAAGGCCGCGTGCCCGGCGAGGGGTTCGGCCTCAGCGTGCGCGTTGTCAAGAGCGCGGTGGCGAGCGGCGCGCGCGTGTCAGACGGGAGCTTTGGCTGGAGCGGCGCCTACGGCACGCACTTCTGGGTGGACCAGAAGGAAGATCTCATCGCGGTCCTGATGATTCAGACGCCGGTGCGCGACATGCGGCCGGAGTTCGAGAACGCCGTGATGCAGTCGATCATCAAGTAGCAGCCGGCAGTAGGGCGGCCCTTTCAGGCCGCCCTTTCCACCCGCGCGGTCGCGCGGCTGAACAATAGGCGTTTACAAAACTGTGCGAGACCCAGCAGGTCTCGTCTGAAATGGCAGTTCCGGTGGACCCGTAGGGCCCTGACCCGACGGGCGCGGGTCTGGCCGCGAACGGCTTCAGTCAGCTGGATATTGTTGTGGTCGGCTGCGCTCTCGCATCAACTGCACAGCGCGCTATCAGCTCTGATGATTGCCGGCGGGTGAAAACGTGACACTCCATGACGGGGCGCTTGCCTGGATCTCGTCGCGTACTCTCGCCATGCCCGCCGTGTAAGTTTGTTCGAAACCGTTCAGCTCCTGACAATTTTGCTGAAGGCTTTGACGCAAACGAGTCGGCGCATGTCTTGCACCGCGCCGCCAAGTGTTTCCAGAGGCGCTGACGCTTCCTCCCGCTCCGTCATCCGCGCTTGCGTTCGTCACGACGCTGCATTTCGCGCTGGCACTCCTGCGCAACCATCGCCGGGTTTCCGGTGGCGCCTTCAATCCGCTCGCGATCGTCTCGTTCGGCTTTGCGATGGCGCCATGGGTACTCCCGAGCGTCGTCGGTCTCGCATCCGGCCTGCTGGCGCACGCCGCGTGGTTCGGGATCTGCGAGTGGCTGTTCCGGCTGCCCGCACATATCCCGCCGCCTTCGTTCCGCGCGGCCGCGCCGGCTCCTCCGCGTGTTGCACGAGCTGCTCAGGCGCCGCCCGCCGTCGAGAGAGCGTCGACCGCCTTCGTGCGGGTGCCCATCCTGGCCGCGTTTGACGAGACAGCTGACATCAGGACGATTCGGATGGGGCGCCCGGAGGGGTTCGACTTCACGGCCGGACAGTTCCTGACGCTGCGCATCACGGTGGACGGGAAGGAGCAGGCCCGGTGTTATTCGATCAGCTCTGCTCCCGGGGTGGCGGGCTACCTGGAAGTGTCGATCAAACGGCAGGGCATCGTGTCGAATGCCCTGCACGCGACGGCGCGGCCCGGCGGGATGCTGTCGATCAGGAAGCCGAACGGCAAGTTCACGTACCCGTCTGGCGACGATCGGCCGATCGTGCTGCTGGCTGGCGGCGTGGGGATTACGCCGTTGATGAGTATGCTGCGCCATGCGGTCGCGGCCGAGCCGGCGCGCCCGGTCACGCTCCTGTACGGTGCGCGGGAGGAGGAAGACTTCGCCTTCCGCGATGAGCTGGCCAGCATCTCCAGGCGTCACCCGCAGGCGCGGATCTTTCTCGCGGCGAGCCGGGCGGTGTCGGTCCAGCCCAACGTGTATCCGGGGCGCATCGACGAGGCGCTGATTCGGATGGCGGCGCCCGACGTCGCGCATTCGATCTGCCTGATTTGTGGTCCGGCGGCCATGATCGACGGCGCGAAAGCGCTGCTGGCCTCGCGCGGCGTTCCGGCTCCGCAAATCCGATACGAAATGTTCGAGGCCGCGGTCGCCTCGTCCGCCATGGTCGCGGCCGCCTCGTCTCGGTCAGCCGCGCCTGCGCGTGCCTCGCACCAGATGCGTTGTGCGGTGAGCGGCAAGACCGTTTCCGTGCCGCCGGGGCAGACGGTCCTCGACGCGGCCGAGAGCGCCGGCGTCAGCGTGCCGTCCCTCTGCCGGGCCGGCGTCTGTGGAACGTGCCGCACTCGCGTCACACACGGCGACGTTGAATGCACATCGACGACGCTGGACGAAGCTGATCGCGGAGAGGGCTACGTCCTGGCCTGCGTCGCCACACCTCGCTCGGGCTGCACGGTGGAGCTGTGACCGGAAAGCTGTTCACGACCGGCCTGGGTCTGAGCGCCACCGTGTCGGCCGCACTGACCGTCTGGATTCTCTACGGCCTCGGCGGCCGCGCCTACTACTCGACCGCGCTGGCTGTCCGCGGCTACTCCGAGGGCCACCGGCTTCTTCGCCCGTCGGGACCGGCGGGGCAGATGTTCGGCGTCGTCGGCACCGCGTTGATGCTGATGCCCTTTCTGTACATGGCTCGCAAGCGGGTATCGAGCCTCAAGGGCGCCGGCAGTCTGAAGACGTGGCTCGAGGTGCACCTGTTCTGCGGGGTCGTCGGGCCCGTGCTGATCACGTTCCACACATCGTTCAAGTTCAACGGGATCGTGTCCGCAGCGTACTGGTCGATGGCCATCGTCGTCTCGTCGGGCTTCATCGGCCGGTATCTGTACGTCAGGATTCCGCGGTCCATCCGCGGGAACGAGCTGACGCGTGCGGAGCTCGACGCCCGCGCGGACGAGTTGAAGGGCACGCTCGCGGAATCGGTGGGCAGCCCGGCGGTGCTCGACCGAATCGAGCGATTCGAGCGGAGGGCCGTGCCCGATCGCGTGACCTGGTTCGACCTGCTGCTCGGCGAGGTGACGTTCGCGCGCCGCCTGCGCGTGCTCGACCGCGAGCTCGCACGTGCCGGCCTGTCCCACGACCTGCGGGCCGAACTCACGACGCTGGCGGCGGAACGGTCGACGCTGCTGCGGCGTGCGGTGTACCTGCAGCGGACGAAGACGCTGTTCGGGATGTGGCACGTGTTCCACCTGCCGCTCGTGTATTTGATGCTCGTGATCGTCGTGGCGCATGTGGGCATCACGCTCTACATGGGGTACGTGCCGTTTCGCTGGTAGGACGAGGTGCCAGACGACCGAAGGGGTGGGCTCATCGTCGCGCTCGTGTGCGCTGCCTGGTTGCTGGGCGCCGGGCGCGCCGAGGCGCAACTCGGCAACCTCATCTCGCCTGGCCGTCTCGCCCAGCCGCATTCGCAGCTCGAAGGATTGGGGAACTGTCAGAAGTGCCACGAGCAGGGAAATAAGGTCACGGCCCAGAAATGTCTGAGCTGTCACAAGCCGGTTGCCGATCGCATGGCGAGCCAGACCGGCGTTCATCGCGACGTGAAGGGTGACTGCGTGAACTGCCACGCGGAGCACGCCGGCGCCGACGGAGAACTGCGGCCGTTCGACACCAGGCAGTTCGATCACGCCCGCGTGACCGGATTCGCGCTCGACGGCAAGCATGCCCGTGTCGCCGGCGACTGTGCGGCCTGCCACAAATCGCGGTCGTTCCTCACCCTCAGTGCGGCCTGCGCGTCGTGTCATACCGATATTCACAAAGGCGCGCTCGGCAGGAACTGCACGTCCTGCCACTCGACACAGGCGGCGTTCAAGGAGCTCGGCGGGCGGTTCGATCACTCCAAATCGGCGTTCCCGCTCGCCGGCGCGCATCGAAACGTCAGCTGCGCGAGCTGCCACGTGAACAAGGTCTTCAAGGGGCTCAAGTTCTCGACGTGCACCGACTGCCATCGCTCGCCCCACCAGCAGGAGCTTGCGGCGACGTGCACGGCGTGCCACACCAGCGACACCTGGCGAACGAAGAAGTTCGACCACGCGCGCACCGTGTTTCCACTCATCGGCCGGCACGTCAACGTGGCGTGCGCGTCGTGCCACAAGCAAGGGGCGCTGAAGGTCAAGCCGAAGGCCAACACCTGTGCGTCATGTCACGTGGACGTGCACAAGGGGACGTTCCGCCAGGACTGCAAGGCCTGCCACTCGGAGTCCGGGTTCGAGAAGGCGCCTTTCGATCATTCGGGCACGACGTTCGCGCTCACGGGCAAGCACACCGCGCTCGCGTGCGTGGCGTGCCACAAGACCGTGACGATCGCGCGGGCCGCGGGCCGGGCGGTGCCCTCGACGGCCACGGTCGCGGATTTCAGGGGATTGAAGACCGCCTGCGTCACTTGTCATCGGGATGTGCACGGCGGGGAGCTCGGCGCCACCTGCGAGTCGTGCCACTCGTCTGCCGATTTCCACGTGGCCACGTACGTCCACCGCAACGTCCCGGAGTTCTTCACGGGTCAGCACGCGCCCGTTGCGTGCAGCAAGTGCCATGTGCCCGCGTCGCCGACCCGGCCGATCCGCAGCAGCGAGCCGGCGCTCAAGGTCACCTTCAAGACCGCCGAGACCCGTTGCGCGAGCTGCCACGAGGACGTGCACCTCGGGCAGGAAGGCGGTGCGTGTGACACGTGCCACAGCATCAGCACCGCGAAGTTCGCCGTGGCCGGCTTCTCGCACGCGAAGACGACGTTTGGCTTGACCGGAAAGCACAAGACCGTACCGTGCGTGCAGTGCCACAAACGTGAGACGGGCGCCTTTCCGGCGAAGGCTGGCACGGCCGTGCGCTACAAGGGCGTGTCGAGCGAATGCCGGGCTTGCCACGAGGACGTGCATCAGGGGCAAGTCGCAGGCGCCTGCGATACGTGCCATGCGACTGAGTCGTTCAAGGTGTCCCACTACCAGCACGCGAACAAGGCGCTGACGGCCACGGGATTTTTCGCCGGGCGCCACGCGCGGATCGCGTGCGAGGGATGTCACAAGAAGACGACCGCTCCGGCGGCGGTCGGTCGTGTGCCGGCGTTGCAGTTCAAGACTGACGCGCGCTGTGTGGCGTGTCACGTCGATAAACACCGCGGGGCGCTCGGGCCCAATTGCCGGGACTGCCACCGGTTATGAAGGCCGGCCGCTTCTTTCTCGTCGCGGCCGGAGCGCTGTTGGCGCTGCTCGTCTGCGCGTCCACGTACGCGCAGTTCGACACGCCGAACCGGTCGTTTCACAACTCCACGCGCTTCCGGCTCGAGGGCAGGCATCTGACGGTCGCGTGCGCCCAATGCCACATCAAGGACCAGTACATCGGCACGCCGAACACCTGTTACGAGTGTCACTGGATCCGCCGAAAGGACGATCGTTTTCAGACACGGCTCGGCACGCAGTGCGAGACGTGCCATCGCCCGACGTCGTGGACCGCCGTTCGCTGGGACCACGCGGGGATGACCGGCGTGAACCTCAACGCCGACCATCGTCGCCTCGCCTGCGAGTCGTGCCACAAGGGGGCCGATGTGCGGGCCGGCGCGGTGACCTGCGTCGCGTGTCATCGCAAGGACTACGACGCCTCGAAGTCGCCCGCGCATGCTGCCGCAGGGTTTCCGGTCACGTGCGACACGTGTCACCGGCCCAGCGATTCGGTGTGGCAGAACCGCGGCGGCGGCGGTTTCAACCACGCCGCGATGTTTCACGCTGGTCGGCGTGCACGCGACGCAGACGTGCGCGACGTGTCACAAGAACAACGTCTACAAAGGCACGCCGCGCGACTGCGTCGGGCTGTCACCGGACCGACTACACCCGGACGCAGACCCCCAACCACGTTGCGGCCGGCTTCCCGACCACGTGCGACTCGTGTCATCGGCCGACCGACCCCCAGTGGAAGGGGACCTCGTTCAACCACAACCAGTTCTTCGCGCTGCGGGGCGTGCACGCGACGCAGACGTGCGCGACGTGCCACAAGAACAACGTCTACAAAGGCACGCCGCGCGATTGCGTGGGCTGCCACCAGCCGGATTACACGCGGGCCGCAGAACCCGAACCACGTCACGGCGGGGTTCCCGACCATCGTGCGACACGTGTCATCGGGCGACCGACCCGCAGTGGAAGGGCGCGAGCTTCAACCACAACCAGTGTCTTCGCGCTGCAGGGCGTGCACGCGACGCAGACGTGCGCGACGTGCCACAAGAACAACGTCTACAAAGGCACGGCGCGCGACTGCGTCGGCTGCCATCAGCCGGACTACACGCGGGCCGCGAGTCCGAACCACGTGACGGCGGGGTTCCCGACCGTCGTGCGACTCGTGTCATCGGGCGACCGACCCGCAGTGGAAAGGCGCGAGCTTCAACCACAACCAGTTCTTCGCGCTGCATGGGCGTCCACGCGACGCAAACGTGCGCGACGTGCCACAAGAACAACGTTTACAAAGGCACGCCGCGTGACTGCGTGGGCTGCCATCAGGCGGATTACACGCGGGCCGCAGAACCCGAATCACGTGACGGCGGGTTCCCGACGTCGTGCGAGCTCGTGTCATCGGGCGACCGACCCACAGTGGAAGGGCGCGAGCTTCAACCACAACCAGTTCTTCGCGCTGCAGGGCGTCCACGCGACGCAGACGTGCGCGGTGTGCCATATGAACAACGTCTACAAGGGCACCTCGCGCGACTGCGTCGGCTGCCACCTGCCGAATTACAACGCCAGACCAGGAATCCGAACCACGCTCGCGGCCGGATTCCCGACCACGTGCGACACGTGCCATCGCGCCACCGATACGCCGTGGAGCCAGGGCACGTTTCACCCACACGGCCGTTTCCGCTGACAGGACCACACAACGTGACGTGCGCCCAGTGCCATACGACCGCGAACAACTTCGTCGTGTTCAGCTGCACGGTCTGCCACGACCGCACGCGGACGGACAGACACCATGCCGGCCGTAACGGCTATCGGTACGACTCGAACGCGTGCTACTCATGCCACCGCAACGGCAGGGCCGGCTGATGCGAGGGAGGACCATGAAACCTGTCGCCTGTACTGGTCCTGGTCGCCGCCGGCGCCCTCGGCGTGGTTCGCGACTCCGCGGGGCAGGCCTCGATGGGCGCGCCCGCCGCCCCCCGGCCCTGGGGACGCATCTCGTTCTACGTGAACACGTCTCACACCGACGTCGAAGGCACGCCGGGCACGGGTTTCGGCGAGCTGACGAGCGCCTTTACGCTCCAGGCGCCCGATGTGCCGGGAGACGGCCTCGACTACGGTATCGACGTCCGTCACTCGGGGTACAGCGGAACGGCGATCCCCTCGCGCGTCTCCATGTACGAAGGCTTCGTTGGCGGCCGCATGAAGGACGGTGCGGTGCGGGCCCGGGCCGGCTATCTGTGGCTGACCGACCTCGGCTCGCTCGGGTCGGTCGCCGGAGCCCTCGTCGAGGTCAGACAGGCGCCGGAGAAGGCGTCGGGCATCGGCCGCTTGCGCGTGGGCGGGTTCTACGGCCTCGAGCCCAACATTCTCGAGACGGGCTACGCGCCGGACGTGACGAAGTACGGCGTCTACGCGGCCCTCGACGGCGAGCGCGCCCGCCGTCACGTGCTGGGATTCGTGACGCTCAAGAACGCCTCGCTGACGGAGCGATCGGTGCTGACGACCACCAACTTCGTGCCAGTCGGCCAGAAGTTCTTCCTGTACCAGGCGCTCGAGTACGACATGCAGGCGCCAGCCGGACAGGGCACGCCCGGCCTGACGTATTTCTTCGCGAACGCGCGCGTCTCGCCAACGATCGCGCCTCGATCTCCAGGGCACGTATAACCGGGGCCGCTCGGTGGACGCGCGCGGGATCGCCCAGGACGTGCTGAGTGGCCGGCCGCTCAATCCCGCTGCGGTTGACGGGCTGCTGTACGAAACGCTGGGCGGGCGCGCGACCGTCGAAGTCGCGCCCCGCGTTCGCGTCTACGCGGGCTATTCACGCGACAAGAACAATCGCGACGACGTCTCCACCGGGCGGACGATCATCGGCGGCTACGCGGGCAACATCGGGAACTCGGGCTTCGACGTGTCCGGCTCGGACTCATTGAACGAGGCGCCGAATCGAAGCTATCACTCGCTCTACGTCTCCGTGGGCCGGCAAATCGGCGGTGCCGTTTATCTGTCAGGCGACTACTCGAATTCGGTGTCGCTGATCCGGTTCTCCAGGAGCGACGGGATCGTGATCGAACAGAGGCCGCAGACCCACCGCTTCAGCGGCACGTCCGTCTTCAATCTCAAACACGGCTTCTCGGTGATGGTCACGGTCGACCGGAGTCAGGACGACCAGGCCAGGGAGCTTCGTCTGATGTCAGGCATCACGTACCGCTTCCAATGAGCCGCCAGACCAATCTGATTGCAGCCTTCGTCGCATGCGCAGGACTGGCAGGCGGCGCCAACGCGTTCGCCGCGGGTCGGCCCCAGGCACCGGCTGCCCCGCCGCTTCTCTCGACGACACCGACGCCTCCAACCGGCGCCGTCTCCGAACCGACCCAGATGTCAGGGTTGCCGCTGCAGGTGGGCGATCTGCCGCCGGGCACGGTCGTCGTGCGGGTGATTCGTCAGAGCTTTGCGAACAACATCGCGAACCAGCCGGTCGAACTTCATCACGGTGTCTCGGGATGGACGCTGGAATCGAACACGAATTCGGCTGGCCGCGCCTTGTTCGACGGGTTGGCCGTAGGCGAACTCATCAGCGTCAGCGCCGTCGTCGACGGCGAACGGCTGGAGTCGCAGCGCTTCGAGCTGCCGGCCGAGGGCGGTGTGCGACTGGTACTGGTGGCTGGCATTGGTGCGGGTGCCGCGAGCCCGGCCAGCCACACGTCGATGCCCGCTTCGCAGGCGCTGGCCGCGTTAACGCCAGACGCGACCGTGGCCGGGTCAGGCGCCCCGCTCTACCTCATCCCGTTCACCGTGCTCGTTCTTTCCGGGGCAGGTATCTGGTGGTCGCGGACAAGAAGTTCCAAAGGAAAAGGCCGGAAGGTCCAAGAACCCTCCGGCCTGCCATCCGCCCGCACGGCCAATTAGTGCGTCCGCACGTTCGACTTGGCCCCGCCGCGTCCCGGCGCGATGATGAAGCCGCCGAAGATCCGATGCGCGTGCCGCACGTCGGAACCGATGAAGGTTGACGGGTTGCTGTCCTTCGAGTCGAGGCCCACGAACCGGTAGTCGGCGCGCAGCCCCCACTTCCCGAACATCACCTTGACGCCGCCCCCGGCGTTGGCCGTCTCGATGTTCTCGGGATGGCTGATGCCAAGCGATTCCCGCGTGAACATGTGCATGCCGCCGACGCCGACGGCCAGGTACGGCTGCACGCTGTGATGCGGCGCCAGGTTCGCGACGATGCTGCCGTTGTAGCCGAGCATGGAGGGTGTCTTCCAGCGGCCGAGCGCGCTGAGATTCTGCGTGACGCCCAGCGCCCCGGTCAGCTCGCCTTCGACCGCGAAATACGCGCTCAGGTTGACCGCCACCGCGGCGGTCGGCGCGTTCTCGCGGAAGCCCGGCTGGCCCGCCGTCGGGCCGCCGACGGCCACCAGGTGCGCGCTCGGATAGAAGGTCACCTCGACCCGCGGCGTCTGTGCGTGAGCCGCCGCGCTGTTCACGATCGCCGCGCCGAGAACGACAAGTCCGATTCCGTTGAGTTTCATGACTGACTCCGTGACTGAAGACTGGCCTTCTGCAGCCGTGGATCGATCTGATCCGCGACCAGAGTCCAGAGGTCATGACGTGTCCGGCACAGCGCAGTGACTTCGAGGTCGGTCAGCTCGTGCCCGGATTCGATGAACCCGTGAAGCGTGTCCGCGGCGTTGCTCAGGAACGCCGCCCGGAACGCTTCGTCTGTGATGAGCCGCCCGATCAGGATTTCGATGCTGCGCTGTGCCATGTGACGTCCGCCTTTCGGGAACGTCTATCGCAATCGAAACGCCGCATCGCGCCACGAGCCTGGCATGGCGCCTAAGCGCAGTACGCGCGGCTACTTAGCGCGATTGCTGGGATTGAGGGTGCGGAACCGGCGCGGATGAGGGTGCGGAGAAATCGTACAACGTGCTCGACTTCGACGCGATCTGCCGATCGTGGCGCTATTCGAGGCCGTGCCGGCGCAGCCGGCTATAGAGTTGCGCGCGGCTCAGCCCGAGGCGCTTCGCCGCCTCGGATTTGTTGAAGCGCGCATCGGTCAGCGCCTGCTCGATGGTTCTCCGCTCTACGGACTTGAGATCGTTGCCGGGCTGTTTCGCGGGAGCTGCAGCCGTCGGCTCGTTGACGGGCTCCAACGGGACCGGGACCGCCACGACTGCAGACTTTGTCTGTGGCCGCAGGGCCAGGTGCTCGGCCGCGATGAGCCCGCCGTCGCACAGGATCGCGGCCCGTTCGAGGACGTTACGGAGCTCGCGGACGTTGCCCGGCCAGTCGTACTCGAGCAGTGCGCGTCCGGCCTCGCGCGAGATGCCCGCCGGGGGCCGGCCGAACGCGCGGCCGATTTCAGCAATGAAGGCTTCGCTCAACGGCATCACATCGTCGCGGCGTTCACGCAGCGGAGGGAGCTGGATGGCAAAGACGTTCAGCCGGTAGTGCAGATCCTCCCGGAACAGGCCGCGTGCCATCGCCTTGTGCAGGTCGCGATTGGTGGCCGCGATGATGCGGGTGTCGGTCTTGAGCACCCTGGTGCCGCCGAGGCGCTGGAACTCCCGCTCCTGGAGCACGCGCAGGAACTTCGCCTGGGAGGCGGGGTTCATCTCGGCGACTTCGTCCAGGAAGAGCGACCCCCCGGACGCCTGCTCGAGCTGCCCCGGCTTGCTCTGGGTCGCGCCGGTGAAGGCGCCCCGCTCGTAGCCGAAGAGCTCCGCTTCGAGGAGCTGCTCGGGCAGCGCGGCGCAATTGAGCGCCACGAACGGCCCGTCCGAGCGGCGGGAGGCGCGATGCAGGAAGCGCGCGATGACCTCTTTTCCGGTTCCAGAATCGCCCAGCAGCAGGACCGTCGTCTCGGTCGAGGCGACCTGCGTGGCCTGCGTGAGCACGCGCCGCCATTGCGGCGATTCGCCGACCACCTTGCGGAAGCCGGTCCGTGCGTCGAGCTCCTCGGTCAGCTGCCGGACGCGTCCTTCGAGCTGCGCCGCGCGGGCCGTGGCGACGTCGGCCCGTCTCGACGCCTCGGCGCGCTTCTCGCGCGACAGGCTCAACGCGACGCGGTCGGCCATGCGGCGTGCGATGTGGACGTCTGCGGCCGAGTAGACCGACGGCGCGAACGACATGAAGATCAGGCCGGCCGCGAACTTGCCGTCCAGACGGATGGGCATGCGGAGGCACGAGCGGTACCCCATCTGGGCGGGGGCGCTCTGCGCTTCTTCCGGAAGCGCCTGCAGATCGTCGATGATCTGGTATTCCCAATTCTGATCGCGCACGGCGGCTGCCGGGGCGTTGACGACCTCGGGGAACGGCGCGCTGGTGCCGCTCGACGCGTACACGGTCCCATGGAGGCCGTCAGGCAGCAGTACCGGAAGCATGAGCGCGTCGTGAGGCAGCACCGTCCTGGCGATGGCGGAAATGCGGTCGAAGGCGTCACGCAGTTCGGCCGTGTCGGTCACTGTCGCCAGCAGCTCGTCCAGCAGCTCGATGTTCGCGGTTCTCGCCCTGAGCACTTCACCTTGCCGTGCCTGCTCTGCCAGCCGTGCGTGCGACAGCGCGACGGCCACGTGATCGGCGAGGCGGGTCGCGACGAAGAGATCGTCGCCTGAGTAGCGCCGCGGCTCGAGCGACATGATGTTCAAGCCGCCGAAGAACTGATCGCGCAGCCGGATCGGCACGCGGAGCGATGAGCGGAACCCTGCGATGGCCGCCGTCGTTTGTGCCTCTTCGGGATGGGCCCGCAAGTCGTCGATGATGAAATATCGCCAGACATCCGTCAGCACCTGATTCGGCGGCAGTTCGACGATCTCGGGAAGCGGGGCGCTGTCGCTGCCCGCTCGCGCGTAAAACTGCCCCAGGCGGCGATCGCCTGTCGGGATCAGCAGAACGAGCGTGTCGTGCGGCAGCACGTCGCCGACGATCGCCGCGAGCCGGCTGAACACGTCACGCACGTCGAGCGCGTCGGCCAGCGCCGGCAGGAGGTTCTCCAGCGCGTCGAGCCGCCGAAGCCGGCGAAGGCCGTCCGGGTCGATTCACCTGCCGCCACTTTCGTGTCAATGCTGCGGGTGAGCGCGACGTGTGCGTGGAGCTGCTCGTCGGTCAGGCGTCCGGTCGATCGCGTCGCCGTCCAGAACGTCCCGAGGCCAGACGACAGCGGCGCGAGCGTCAGCCGCTCGAGGCCGGACCTCGCAAACATGGCATCCAGCGGCCGGCCGAGATCGTAGCCTGGAGAGAGCGGCGTGAACTGCGCGGGCTCAGACAGCTGAACGCGAAACGGCGCCGGGAGGTCGGCCGCCGCGAACGCGTAGGCGTTGTTGCCCCAGGGGCTGCGGGACAGAAACGTGAACTGGCCGTTGCTGTCCGGCAGCAGGAGCCCGAAGCCGTCGACCGGCTCGATCGCCTGAACCTCGGCGTCCAGCTCCGACAAGACGCCTGCAAGCCGAAGGCGATGGGTCATCGAGTGCTATCGTTCCATACCTTTTGCCTTGATGATGGCGGCGTTCGCTGGCGACATCAGGAAGTCGACCAGCGCTTTCGCCGCGGCCTTCTCTTTTGCCTTGCTGCTGATCCCGGCGGTCATCACGACGTAGCTCTGCAGCTCTGACGGGAACGGCCCAACCAGGTCGACGCCCTTGACCGGCAGGATTTCGCTGACCGGCGCGACGCCGATCTCGACGGTGCCGTTCGCCACGACCTCGCCGACCTGCGACGCAGTCGGCCGCAGGTTGTACTTCGGCTTGACCTGCGGGGCGATGCCGAGTTTGTCGACCAGCGCCTCGAACGGCGCGGCGCTCGCGCCGGCGGTCGCGTAGGTAATCGATTTGGCGTTGAGCAGCGCCTGCTTGAACGCTTCGACGGTCTTGATATCAGGCTTCTTCGAACCGGCGCGGACGGACAGACCGAGGCCCGAGCGCGCGATGATCGCGCGCGAGTCGGCGGCGAGCCGGCCGGCCTTGATCTCCTGATCGATGAGCGGTGTGGTCATCACCGCCAGGTCGAACGCTTCGCCCGCCTCGATCCGCTTCTGAATCTGCGTGGACGGCTCGAACTTCAGCATGAGCTTGTGCCCGGTCTTCTGCTCGAACATCGGCGCGAGCTCGTCGACGACGGCTTTGAGGCCGTTCGAGCAGAGCACGTTGATCTCGGCGGCCCGAACCGGGGCAGCGAACGTAAGGAAGACCAGGACGGCGATCAGGCGGTTGATAGTTTTCATATCAGTGTTTCCGAATGAAGTTCAGGACGGCGCGGTTGAAGACGTCAGGCTGTTCCCAGTAAGTCGAGTGGCCGGCTTCCGGTACGACGACGGTTTCGGCGTGCTTGATGCGCGCGGCGAACATTCTCATGACGGGCGGCGGCGCGAACATGTCGGCGTCGCCGGTCAGCAGCATCGCCGGCACCGTGATGGTTTCGAGAAGCGCGAAGGTGATACGGTTTTTGAGCGGCTGCGCGGGCGCCGGCGGCCCGGGCGGGCGGCTCATGTGTTCGAGCTCCACCCACCGGCGCGTACCCTCGGGGTTGCCGGCCCGATACGACGGCGACACCTCGCGCAGCTCGGCGGGCATCGCGGTGAATTCTGGCGGGCGGATGCGGCGTCCGAGCTCGACGAACGATTCGTCCTGCACGCCGCCGATGCTGTTGGCGACGACGAAGCTGCGGAGGCGCTTCGGAAAAGACAACGCGGTATCGAACGTGACGAAGCCGCCCGCCGCCGTGCCGACCAGGTGGAATCGATCGATGTGGAGGTGGTCCATCAGGGCGATCAGATCGTCGGCGGCCGTGCCCGGCGCCGCGCCGGGCGCGCTCTCCGTTCGGCCCCAGCCGCGGCGGTCGAAGGAAATCACGCGGAAGCCGGCCTTCGTAAACGCCGGGATCTGCTGTTCCCAGGCGCGGACGCTGCCCGTGGCCGCGTGCAGCAGCACGACGGGGACGCCCGTGCCGCCCGTGTCGATGTAGAACAGCCGCACGCCTGGAAGATCCGCGTGCTGTTCAGCGACTTGCGGCGCCTGCCCGCGCGCGGACACGGTCGCCGAAAGCAGGACCGCGGCAAGCGTCATCCATCGCGCGTTGAACATCCCCAGCCCCCAGGCCCTAGCCCCCAGCCCCTAGCCCCCAGCCCCTAGTCCCCAACCTCTAACCTCTATCCTCTGGCCCCGAGGATTCTACTGCGGTAGCATGCGTCCCGGCTGACAGATGCCATACAAGCGGCACCCGCCGTCGCTGCCTGCGCAGGTGATTTTCGGCGCCCTGCTGGGCGGCGTGATGGGCCCCCTCATCCGGTTCCAGGAGCGGCGCGGCACCGCCGTGAAGTTCTTCGGCCGGCAGCACGGGATCCAGGAAAAGCGAACGCGCAAGAGGAACCCGTTCCTGCGGTATACCCCGGGGCCGCAGGACGTGTTCGTGATGACGTACGCGAAGAGCGGCACGAACTGGATGATGCAGATCGCGCACCAGCTCATCTACCACGGCAAGGGCGAGTACGACCACCTGCACGAGATCGTGCCGTGGCCCGACACGACGATCATGCCGTTCTTCATGAAGAAGTACGCGATCCCGATCGAGGAGGCGACGCACTGGGAACAGTCGCCCGAACGGAAGCGCGTGATCAAGACGCACTACAACTGGGACATGCTGCCGTATTCGGATCAGGCGCGGTACATCGCCGTCATCCGCGATCCGAAGGACGTCTTCGTGTCGAACTACCTGTTCGTCAGGGACGGCGTCTACGGCCCCGCGATGCCGACGGTGGACACCTGGTACGACCTGTTCCTGTCGCCGGTGTTCCCGCTCGGCGGCTCGTGGGCGGTGAACACCGCCGGCTACTGGGCCGAGCGACACCGGCCGAACGTGTTGATCGTCTCGTTCAAGTCGATGAAACGCGATCTGCGGGGCGTCGTCGCGAAGGTCGCCCGGCTCCTCGACATCGAGGCCTCGGACGCGCTCATCGACGAGGTGTGCCGGCTCTCCTCGTTCGAGTACATGAAGCAGAACGATCGCAAGTACGCGATGGGACAGCTGGTACCGTGGCGCGAACCGGGAGCGATGATCCGCAAGGGCACGCACGGTGGGTCGTCCGAGCTGCTGAGCCCCGAGCGCCAGCGGCAGATCGACCAGCACTTCATCGCTGAGCTCAAGCGTCTAGGTTCGGATTTTCCCTACGAAGAATTCTGCGATCTCGCGAAGTAGGGCGGCCCTTTCAGGGCCGCCGATCGCGGGGCTGAAGCCCCGCGCTACTTCTGCTCAATCAGCACGGCGCCCGTCGACATGGGTTGGACGCTGCGCTGGTAGATCGACAGATACCCCTTCGACTTCGGCAGCGCGGGCTCGCCGCGCAGTACGCGCCGGGCGATGAGCTCCGCTTCGGGCACGTCGAGGTCGAGCGTGCGTGCGTCCACGTCGATCTTGATGCGATCGCCGTTCTCGACGAGCGCCAGCGGTCCGCCGACCGCCGACTCGGGCGACACTTCGGCGACCATGATGCCCTTGAGGCACAGACCCGAGAGCTGGCCGTCGCTGACGAACGCCACTTCGTCGGTCAGTCCTGCGGCGTCGAGCGCGAACACCACGCGCGACGCGGGGCCGGCCATTCCCGGTCCGCCCTTCGGGCCCATGCCGCGCACGACGAGCGCGTGGCCCGGCCGGACATCGCCCTTCTCGATGCCTTCGATGGCGGCGAGCCCGTTCTCGTAGACGGCCGCAGTTCCCTCGAATCGCGTCTTCCTGCCCGGTCCGCGCACGCCGAGCTTGACGATCGCGCTTTCCGGCGCAAGCGACCCGTGCAGCACGACGATGGGCGGCTTGTCGGAGAAGGGCCGCTCGAGAGGACGAATCACATCCTCGTCCGAGACGACGACTTCGGCCAGGTTGTCGCGCACGGTCCGGCCGGTCACGGTGAGCACGTCGAGATCGAGCCGCGACTCGAGCTGCTTCATCAGCGCCCTCCCGCCGCCGGCCGCTTCGAACGCTTCGATCGTGTCCGACCCGTTCGGGCTGACGGCGCTCAGCACGGGCACATATTCGCCCAGGTCGTTGAAGAGCTGGAAGACGTCCACGTCCACGCCCGATTCGATGGCCGTCGCCTGCAGGTGCTTGATGCAGTTGATCGATCCGCTGACGGCCAGCACTGCCGCGGCGGCGTTGCGAAACGCGCCGGGTGTCAGGATGTCGCGCGGCTTGAGATCGTCCCACACCATTTCGACGATACGCCGGCCGGAGCGGCGCGCGAAGTCGAACATCTTCGGGCTGTTCGCGAGCACCGGCGCGCAGCCGGGCAGCGCCATGCCGAGCGCTTCGCACACGATGTGCATCGAGTTGGCCGTGCCCATGCCCGAGCACACGCCCGGACCGCCGATGGCGTGATCGCACATGCCGCGCAGCGTGTCCTTCGAGAGCTTGCCGAACATCGCCTGGACGGATCCCAGGAACACGTCTTCGATGTCGACGTGCTTGCCCTCGAAGTGCCCGCTCGGCTGGTAGCCGCACATCACAAGGATTGTCGGGATGTTGAACCGGCCGGCGGCCATCAGGTGCGCGGGCGGCGTCTTGTCGCACGACGACAGGCACACCATGCCGTCGAGCTGCGCGCCTTCGACGGCGATTTCCATGTCGTTGACGATCAGGTCGCGGCTGGCGAGCATGTAGCCGCCGCTGGCGCCGGCGCTGATGATGAAGTCGCTTGGCGCGGCCGT
Source organism: uncultured Acidobacteriota bacterium (assembly GCA_963712905.1). Classification (GTDB taxonomy): domain Bacteria; phylum Acidobacteriota; class Vicinamibacteria; order Vicinamibacterales; family CAVVIG01; genus CAVQJU01. The sequence goes on from CAVQJU010000013.1 coordinate 208,388, forward strand.
CCGGATCTCGAACGGCAGGCCGCCGGCGTCGCGCACCGCTTCCTTTACGACTTTCGCGATGCCGTCGAGGTGGCTGAAGCAGATCGCGAGCTCGGACGAGCTGTTGACGACCGCGATCTTCGGTTTCAGCATGTCCTCGTCGGTGAGGCCGAGCGCTTTCCACTGAGCCCGGCGCACCGCTTCGCGCGGCGACCCGGGCTCGAAATTACTTCTCAGCGCCTTCTTCATTCCGCGTAATCTATCCCACAAATGGCAGGAGTCACTAGTCGGCAGTCAGCAGTCGACAGTCGGCAGTCTGGCGAGCCCCGAGCCGCCAATCTCCGGCCTCCTTTCGAAGCAGTGGTACTGGTATTACGTCCTCGGGCTGCTGACGCTCTGCTACGTGGCGAACGTCGTCGATCGGTCGCAGGTGCTGGCGGCGTCGCTGCAGGCCATAAAACGCGAGTTCGGCGCCACCGACGCGCAGCTGGGCATCCTCAGCGGTCTGCCGTTTGCGATTTTCTACTCCTTCCTTGGCATTCCCATCGCGGCGTGGGCGGACCGGTCGAGCCGGCGCAACGTGCTGGCGTGGTCGTGCGCGCTGTGGAGCGCGGCGACGGGCGTGTGCGGCATGGCGGTGAACTTCGGGATGCTGTTCGGCGCGCGCGTGTTCACGGCCATCGGCGAGGCCGGCGGCAGCCCGCCGTCGCACTCGCTCATCTCGGACTACTTCCCGAAGCTCAAGCGCGGGACCGCGTTTTCGATCTTCGCGCTGGCCGTGCCGATCGGGACCTCGATCGGCGCCGCCGTCGGCGGCTGGGGCACGCAGCACCTCGGGTGGCGCGCGACGTTCTACCTTGTCGGGTTCCCGGGCGATCTTCCTCGCGCTGCTGGTGCGGATGACGGTCATCGAGCCGCCGCGCGGGTATGCGGATTTCGGCGGGAAGATTGTCAAGAAGAAGGCGCCCCCGGTGTCGGACGTGCTGTCGTTCATGTTCCGGCGTCCGTCGTTCGTGCACCTGAGCCTCGCCGCGGCGCTGCACTCGGTGGTGTGGTACGCGTCAGGGGCGTTCAACAACGCGTTCTTCCAGCGGTCGCACGGCATGTCGGCGTTGCAGGCCGGCGGCTGGATCTCGCTCTTCAGCGCGATTGGCGGTCTCGGGACGTTCTTCGGCGGCTACCTGGCCGACCGGTTGAGCAAGCGCAACAACGACCGCCGTTGGTACATGTGGATCCCCGGCATCGCCACGCTGCTGTGCGTGCCGTTTCAGTTCGTCGCGTACCTGTCCGGGGATCTGACGCTCGTGCTCCCGATGTTCGGCGCGATGACGTTCATGGCCGCAGTGTTCTTCGGACCGTCGTTCGCGATGACGCAGGCGATCGCCACGCTCCGGATGCGATCGGTCGCGACGTCGCTCCTGCTGCTCGTGCAGACGCTGATTGGCCAGGGCATCGGCCCGTGGCTGGCCGGCTTCATCAGCGACAAGCTCGGGCCGTCCATGGGCCGCGGCTCGCTCCGCTACTCGCTCGTGATCGTCGGCCTGGTGAACGTCTGGGCCGCGCTGCATTATTTGATCGGCGCGCGCACGCTGCGAAACGACCTCGAAACGACCGAGAAACTCGCGGCGGCGGTCTAATCACGAAGACACGAAGGTCACGAAGACTGCTATCTTGGAATCAATATGCTTCGTGTTCTTCGTGACTTCGTGATGACGGGCGATCAATGAGTGTCAGGCTGACAGACTCGGAACAATCGATGCTCGATGGTCGCAGGGGGAAGGCGACGCAGAAGGCGATGGAGTTGCTGGTCCGCTATGCCGATGCGCTCGGCGCCGAGCGCTTCGTGGACACGAACAACGTGGCCGGCGTGCCGGGATCGGCGAACCCGTTTCTCCAGAACTACTACAAGGGTCAGGGCACGAGCGAACAGGACGCGATATTTTCGTTCTTCGATCTCGACTCTGATGAACTGATCGAAGCGCCTCAGGCCCTGGCGCAGACGTGTTGCCTGCAGGGCGGCGCCGACCCGGACAACTGGGAAACGTTGGGCACGAAGCCCGAAGTGTTTCAGATCTACAAGGACCGCGAGAACTTCGCGGCCAGCCACGGCGTCAAGATCCTCAAGACCTGCACGCCGTACGTCGTCGGCAACACGCCGGCGAGAGGCGAGCACTGCGCGTGGATGGAGAGCTCCGCGGTCGTCTATTGCAACTCGGTGCTCGGGGCGCGCACGAACACCGAGGGGCGCGAGAGCACGAGCGCCGCGATGTTGACGGGCAAGATTCCCGACTGGGGTTTCCACCGGACCGACTACCGCTACGGCACGCACCTCATCCACGTCGAGGTGCCGGTCGAGAGCGTCATGGACTGGGGCATGCTGGGCTACTTCGTCGGCGACGTCGTCCAGGAACACATTCCGATGCTCACCGGCAGGTTCGGCACGCCCGATCTCGTCCGCCACAAGCATTTCGGAGCGGCGGCCGCTTCGTCGGGCGGCGTCGAGCTCTACCATCTGATCGGCGTGACGCCAGAGGCGCCGACGTTCGAGGCGGCGAGCGGCAACAGGAAGGCCGTCGCGACGTTCACCTACGGGCCGGCGGAGCGCCGGCGGACCTACGACGCGATCAACGCCAGCGCCCGCGACACGACCGTCGACTACGTGATGCTCGGCTGCCCGCACGCGGCGCTCGAGCAGATCGAGGAAGCGTGCCGGCTCCTCGCCGGACGAAGGGTCAGCGCCAACAGCGCGCTGTGGATCTTCACGTCGCGAACGGTTCGCGAGCTGGCCGACGCGCGCGGCTACTCGAAGACAATCGCAGACGCCGGCGGCGTGCTGATGACCGACACCTGCTCGGCCTTCGCGCAGGCGATTCCCAAAGGCACGAAGGTCGCGGCGCTCGACTCCGCGAAGCAGGCCCACTACCTGCCCGCGATCATGAACATCCAGGCCTGGTTCGGCTCGACCGCCGACTGCATCAACGCGGCGGTGACAGGAAGATGGAACCCGGAACAATTGCGTATCGACACGATAGGCACGAAGACACGAAGGACAGAAGTATTCCTCAGGAGGAAAATCAAAATGCTTCGTGTCTTCGTGTCTTCGCGACGAAAGTGCTGATGATGGCAACAGATCGTCTTACAAGGGCGCAAGGTGGTCGGCGGACGCGCTGAGGGCGAGGCGCTCGTCACTCGCGAGACGATCCCGGGGTGGGGAGGGGTGAACCCGGTGCAGGGCGTGATCACCGAAACGCGCCACGAACTGCGCGGTGTCAGCTTCAAGGACAAAATCCTCGTCTGCCGCGGCGCCAAGGGTTCATCTGGCTGGTCGGCGATGTTCCACACGGCGCGCCTTGCCGGCAGCGCGCCAAAGGCGCTCGTCTTCAACGAGATGACGACGAAGATTGCGCTCGGCGCGGTCGTGATGCGGGTGCCGAGCGTCACCGATTTCGATCGCGACCCGCTCGACATCATCGAGACCGGCGACTGGGTGACGGTCGACGGCGACAACGGAACGGTGGAAGTCACGAAGCGCTAAGAGGGAACAACTGCCCGACGGCTCGTTTGCGATCAGGTAGGGCGGCCCTTTGAGGGCCGCCATCGGCGGGGCTGAAAGCCCCGCCCTACTTCGCCAGCGCCTCCAGGTCCGCCGACGCGGAGTCCACGAGCGCGGCGAGCCGCGTGAGCGCCTTTGCGGCGCGAACGATCTCGCTTTCCGCCTCCTCGTAGTGCGCCTGTTCGATGCCTTCGCGAACGCCCGGCACCGTCTTGACGCCGTAGCCGGTGTAAAACCCCGGCGCGTACACCAGGTGCCGATACCAGTTGCGGCGGGGCAGGCCGGCATCGTCCACGAGCTGGATCTCGGCCCGCCGGAGCCTGGCGTTGAGCGCGCGAAGAGCCGCTGAATCGGCCACGACCTTCGAGCGTGCGGCGGCGAGCGCCCGCTCGTAGCGCCGGGCGCTGTCGGCCAGCGCGGCGGCAGCGTTGTCGAACGGCGCGAAGTTGATCGCCGGCGGCACGGCCTCGACCTTCGGCGCCGGCAGCGGCTTCTTCGGATCGCGCATCGCCGCGAACACGCCGTCAGCGATCTGGCGGTTCCGTTCCCGCACGTCGTCCTGTTTCCGGCTCAGGAGATCCTTCAGCTCACGCCCGTATTTCTGCACCGTGTCGGCGAGGTTGGTGAACTCGAACGGCGACACGTCCGCGTCGGCCAGGCGGATGACCGCCGTGCCGACCGTCTGCGCCAGGGCGCGTCCGTACGCGAAGTCGGTGTCGAGGAACCGGGTGTAGAAGTAGAAATCGTCGTAGATCGAGTGGTAGATGCCGTCCTGGTCTTCTTCACCGAAGCTGACGTTGATCGACGCGATGCCGGCGTGCTGCAGGAACGGCGTGTAGTCCGATCCAGATCCCAGCGCTTCGATGCGAAGGTCGGGGCGCTCGCGCGCTTCTTTTCTTTCCTCCGGCGTACCTCGGGCAATGCTCGCCGCCTGCCGCCGCTTCCAGATGCTGATGCCGGTCTCGGGGTCGCTGACGTCGCGCGCGACACCGTTGAGGAACCGCTCGAGCGAATGCGATCCGCTCATGCTCGAGGAACCCGCGGCCGTTGCCGTCGGTGTTGATGTACGCCACGGCATGGTCCCGTAGATCCTTCAGGTGCGTCTCGACCCACTCGGTCGAGCCGAGCAGCCCGGGCTCTTCACCGTCCCACGACGCGTAGACGATGGTTCGCTTGGGCGTCCATCCCTGCTTGCGCAGCTCGCCGAGCGCCCGCGCCTCCTCGAGCTCGGGCGCCATGCCGCTGACCGGATCGTTCGCGCCGTTCACCCATGCGTCGTGATGGTTCCCGCGCACGATCCATTCGTCCGGGAACGTCGATCCCGGGATCTTCGCGATGACGTTGTACAGCGGCTTCGTGTCCCAGTTGAACGCGACCTTGAGGTGGACTTTCGCCGGCCCGGCCCCGAGCCGGTACGGGATCGGCAGCGCACCGCGCCACGATTCGGGCGCCATCGGCCCGCCCATCGCTGCCATGAGCGGTTGAGCGTCGCCGTACGAGATCGGCAGGACCGGAATCTTCGTGAGGACTGGGGACTCGTTGATCGGCGTACGCCGGGCGCCGGGCACCGAGCCGATGCCGATGGTCAACGGGTCGCCAGCCGCGCTCCCCAGGTCTTCCACCGATCCGCGCTGCACGCCGTCGCTCGGGCGCATCGGGCCGTTCGGAAACACCGCGCCGTGCGCAAATCCATCGTCTCTCGGGTCGGAGTAGATCAGGCAACCGGCGGCGCCGTGTTCGTACGCGATCTTGGCTTTGACGCCGCGAAAGATCTGGCCGTAGCGCACCAGGACGATCGCTCCGCGCATCGAAATTCCCATCCGCTCGAGCTGCTCGTAGTCCTCGATGCGCCCGTAGTTGGCGTACACGAGCGGCGCCGTGACGTCGCCGTCGATCGAGTACGCGTTGTACGACGGCAGTTGTTCGGTCTTCTGGCCGCTCGTGGGATCCACCGACACGACCGGCTCGTCCAGCTTCGCCGTGAACCTCGTCGGCTCGACCAGTTCCAGCACGCGCTGCTTCGGCGTGGGGAAGAGCACGTCGAACTGCTCGATCGCGGCATCCCACCCCCATTCCTCGAACTTCGCCAGCATCCACTCCGCGTTGTCCTTCGTGTACGCCGCTCCCACGTGGTGCGGCCGGGCGCTCAGCCGCTGCATGTAGTCGCGGATGTTGGCGGCCTGGGGGATGGCCCGGAACAGTTCATCCGCCGGCTTCGGCGGCGGGGGCTGCGCGCGGATGAACGCCGTGGCGCCGAGCATGGCACCGACTGCCAACACGATGGTGGTTCGCATGGCAGGAATTCTTGCACCTTCCGAGCGACGACGCCAGCGTCGATGCCAGCTTCGGGGCGGCACGGTCCTCGCAGCAGGCACGTCCGCCGCGCCGCGGTTTCTGCGGTGTACGCGTCGAAAGGATGGACGATGGAATCACGAACGCTGGAGAGGGACGAGCTGGAAGAGCGGTTTCTGCAGCTGCAGGGTGAGACGCGCGGTGAATTTTCTGCCGTGCGCCATGAGGTGCACCGCCTGGCAGAAACCTTGCGTGTCGAGATCCGCGCCGGCGACGCGGAAACGCGCCGCTACATGCGTGTGCTTCACGAGGAAGTGCTGTCGCGAATCGCGGGCATTCACCGCCGGTAGTACTTGAGGCACAACAAGCAGATTAGACAGGTCTGCAAACCACGAAGTCACGAAGAACACGAAGAGTCTTTTGGAAAGGATTGCTTCGTGCCCTTCGTGTCTTCGTGGTTTCAGTCTCGTCGATCGAGGTTGTCGCGGAGGCGCTGCTGGAACGCCTTCAGGTCGATCGCGTGCACGGGGCCTGAGCCGGCAAGGTCGAGGGCGTGCGCGGCGGCGGTGCCCATCGCGATGCAGGGCCCCATCACGCGGATGGCCGACAGCGCCTCGACGTCCCCGTCCACGCACCGCCCGGCCGTGACGATGTTGTCGGCGCCGGCCGGGATCATGCAGCCGAGCGGGATGTAGTAGACGTGGTCGGGCTCGAACTTCTCCCAGTGGACGAGATCCTTCGCGTTGTGCAGCTCGACCCACCAGGCGCAGCGGGCCGCGGCGTTGGCGGGACGCTCTCCTCTGCGGATGTCGTCGACCGTGATTTGACTGCGGCCCACGATCCACCGCGTCTGCCGGATGCCGGGGTTGCCATACGTCCGGATACGCGCGTTCGCGAAGATCTTCGGAAACTCGGCCCGCAGGAATCGGACCACGTTGTCCGCCTGATCGCGCCCGTCGACCACCATTCGGCCCGTTTGTAGCGGATCGAGCGGCGTCTCGAAGTGCGTGACGTTGGCCAGCATGAAATCGTGGCCGGGGAAGTGCATCAGGAAGCCGTCGTGCCGCACGAGGCCATACGCGCCGCCGCGCTGGGCGAGCCGGTCGTGCACGTCCTTGATCACCATGTCCCTGGCGGCCTCGGTGTCGTAGCCCTCGATGAGGAAGTTCAGCGAGCCGTACACCGGCGAGTCCGGCTCGCGGACGTCGAGGCCGGACTCGTAGCTGAGCGTCGCGTCGCCTGACGCGTCCACGAACCCGTTGGCCTCGATGCGGACGGATCCAAACCGCGACGCGAGCTCGATGGCCTGCAGCCGCCGATTCCCGAACACCACGCCGGTCACCACCGCGCCGACGATGGCGCGGATGCCGGCGGCGTCGACCTTCCGCTCGATCCAGCGGCCGAGGCGCACCTCGTCGTATTGAAACGTGATCGTGCCGGTCATCGACACGCGCCGGTGAATGGACCCTTCCTTCGTCAGGTCCTCGATGAGGTCGTCGGCGATGCCGTGCGTGATCTGGTAGGGCTGCGGGCCGTGCGTGTAGAGCCCGATAATCGTGCCGATGATCGAGCCGATGGCCTGGCCGCCGAGCGCGGCGGCGCCGTCCACGAGCACGACCGTGCGTCCGAGCTTCGCGGCTTCGAGCGCGGCCGAGACGCCGGAGATGCCGGCGCCCAGCACGCAGATGTCCGCCTTGACGGTCTTGATGTCCCGGCTGGCAGGACGCCGGATGGTGCGCGTGCTGGAAGCCTGCGGCAAGGCGCGAACGCTCAGCTGAGATCGAAGATGCGCGTGGCGGGGACGCGCAGTTCGGGAATCCCGGGCGACACCGCGATGCCGGTGCTCCCCGTGATCGATGCCGCCCGATAGACGTTTCCGTCAATGGAGAATATCTCGATCGTCTGCTCGAACGGATCGACGATCCAGTATTCGCGGACGCCAAAGCGCGCGTACGTGGCCTGCTTGCGGACACGATCATGCGTAGATGTGCCCGGGGAAACCACCTCGACGGTCAGGTCGGGCGCTGCGCTGGTTGGGGTGTCGAGCTCTACCAGCTGGCGCCGCGCCTCGCTGAAGTAGAGGACGTCGGGCTGGACGACGTTGTACTGCGTGAAGACGACATCGGACGGCGCAAACAGCAGGCGTCCGCCGTGCTGCCGCTCGTACTCCATCAAAACGGCGACCAGATTCAGCAGCACGAACTGATGCCGATTCGTCGGTGATGGGACCACGCGAACCTCGCCGTCGTACAGCTCGTACTGCCGCCCGTCGTCGGGCATCTGCTGCAGATCGGCGTAGGACACAAGGCTGGTGCTCATGCGCGCCATCTTAGCATCGTCGAACTTGCGAAGGCGATGCCGTACCGCGCCGCAAAAACATCGGGGAATCTAACTCATCGTGGCACGCGGGTTGCGGAATCTGCGCGGTCCGGGCGTCCCGGCAGGGCTGAATATACAATCGTCAGTTGTGTCATCTCCCCCGCGCGTCAGGTTCGCACCCTCGCCGACCGGCTACCTCCACGTCGGCGGCGCCCGCACGGCGCTCTTCAACTGGCTGTTCGCTCGGCGCCACGGCGGCGTGTTCGTCCTCCGCATCGAGGACACCGACGTCGAGCGCTCGTCGCAGGACATGGTGGAGGGCATCCTCGACGGTTTGCGCTGGCTCGGTCTCGACTGGGACGAGGGCCCGCTGGTGGACGGTCCGTTCGCGCCGTACTTTCAATCGCAGCGGCTCGAGATCTACCGCGCGGCTGCCGAGCGTCTCGTCGCCGCCGGCCAAGCCTACTATTGCTACTGCACGCCGGACGAGCTGAAAGCGCGCCGCGAAGCGGCGGAGGCGAGCACGGGCGGGTGGAAATACGATCGCGCGTGCGCGCGTCTGAGCGCCTCCGACGTCGCCGCCCTCGAACGCGCCGGTCAGCCGCGCGCCATCCGCTTCAAGGTGCCCGACGGCATCGTGAAGGTGGACGACATCGTTCACGGTCCCATCGAGTTCGACAACGCGCACATCGAGGACTTCGTCATCCTGCGGTCCGATCGCCACCCGACCTATCACCTGTCGGTCGTGTCGGACGATGTGGAGATGAGGATGACGCACGTGGTGCGGGGAGACGATCACATCTCGAACACGCCGAAGCAGATGCTGCTGTACCAGGCGCTGGGCGCGCCGGCGCCGCGCTTCGCGCACGTGCCGCTCATCCTGGGAACGGACAAGAAACGGCTGAGCAAGCGACACGGCGCGACGTCGGTGATGGAGTACGCGAAGCAGGGATATCTGCCGGAGGCGATGTTTAACTTCCTCGCGCTGCTCGGGTGGTCGCCCGGGGGCGGCAACGTCGAGGTGTTCTCGCGGGACGAGCTCACGGCCGTGTTCGACCTCGGGGGCATCAGCGGCGGCGACTCCGTGTTCAACGCGGAGAAGCTCGACTGGTTCAACCAGCAGCACATCGCGCGGCTGGCGCCCGAAGAGCTGACGCGGCGGATCCGGCCGTCGCTCGAGGCGGCCGGATTGTGGAACGACGAGTTCCTCGCGTCGCGGCACGCGTGGTTCTTCGCGTCGCTCGAGCTGCTGAAGCCCCGTGCGCGGCGGCTGGACGACTTCGCCGTCCAGGGGGCGTTCCTGTTCGCGGACGCGGTTGTGTTCGACACGGCCGCCGTGGAGAAGCACCTGAGGGTCGAGGGGATGTCGGCGCACCTCGGGGCGCTCGATGCCGTCTTCTCGGCGCTGGCGGATTTCGACGCCCCGTCCACGGAGGTTGCGCTGCGAGGGGTGGCCCAAGCGCGCGGCGTCAAGGCCGGGGTGCTGATCCACGCGGTGCGCGTGGCGGTCACCGGGAAGGCTGTCAGCCCCGGATTATTTGAGGTTTTGGCGCTGGTGGGCCGGCCCCGGGTGCACGATCGCTTGGTTGCCGCCCGCCGCCTGATATAATCAGGGTTTCGCCCCCAGACATTTTCGCCAGAGGGGCGTCGCACCAGACACTGGGAGGTCGTCCAACGGTAGGACATCTGCCTCTGGAGCAGGTTATCGGGGTTCGAATCCCTGCCTCCCAGCCAACTTCACTCGCTTCGCTCGCTCGTTGGCTGCTCGCCAGGTCTTCAGGCTTCGAGCGACTCGATCCGCTCATCGCTCTCGGCACGAATCCCTCTAAAGCCACTCTGGTTGTCCGCGCGTCAGTCACATCCCGTCTCGCCTCTCGGCTCGCCGGAACCGAGTGCGAATTCCTGCTTCGAAGCCAATTCCAAACCCGCCACTGCATCTTGTGATCGTTCTGAACAGGTTTGCCGAATGGTATTGCCGCGCGACTTGATGAGCCGGGCGAATCTCTAAGTCCAGCCTCCTTCGCGAGTCATGCTGTAACCCTGCGTTTTCCCCGCCAAATAATCGCTATACTCTGTGGCGCATCGAGACGATCGCCTGAGTGCCTTTGCAACTGGTGGCGGGCCTGACAACCAAAGAGAGTCCCTATGTTTCTCAATCGTGTGGGACGGACGGCGCTGGTGCGCCGTGCGGGATTGGCGCTGATGCTGGCCGTTCTGGCTGGCGCTCATTCATTGTCGGCGCAAACAGAGTCGTCTGCTGCAAGGTCAGAGGTTGATGCCGGGCGGCGCCGGCCGCGTGCACCGATGCGCGGGGTGCTCGACCAGCGCCAGTCGCCGCTCTTCTGGCAAGGCCGGGTGGGCCCCGAGGACGCGCCCACCGGTGGAGAGCCGCCGGAGTGCGCGGACGTGCCATGCGATCGCTTCCGGCTGCGCATCGACCTGCCGTACGGAACGTTCCTGAATCCGAATCGACCGGGCGGCGTGCAGGTGGCGCTGCGGTGGTTCGGCAATCCGGGTGGGCATACCTTGCCTCCGGGCATTCCCGGCTGTTGCGGCGAATTCGACACGCTGCACTTGTGGGTCTACAAGGACGGCGCCCTCGTCGCCGCTTCGCCAGGGATCATCGCCGTGTCGCAGTCGGCGTTCCTGCCGGAGCCGGAGAACGGCTGGTACGACGTGTGGATTGCCTACGACCCGACCTACAACGTCGCGCCGTTCGTCGAGTACGAGGCTCTCGCGGAAGTGGAGTACCTGCCCAGGCGGTATCCCGTCAAGCGCCTGCTGCCCGATCTCACATTCCACGGGACCGAGCGAATCACGTTCGACACGCCGTCGTTTCCCATCTTCGAGCCGGACCCGCCGGCGGGCGCGAGCTGCTTCCTGAGCGAGATGGAGGAAGACGGCGCGCAGACGTGCCTGCGGTTCGACCAGATCATCGCCAACCGCGGCGCGGGCCCGATCGAGATCGCCTACGACGTGCCCACCGGCGCCACGCCCGATGCCGACGTGCCGTTCCCCGTCTCGCAGCGCGTCTACGAGAGCGACGGTTCGTTCACCGATCGGCCAGGCGGGACCGTGACGTACCACGCGATACACGGCCACTACCACTACTCGAGCTTCGCCAATGCGCTGCTGTGGCGGTCCGACCGGCGAGGCGCCAAGCTGGGCGCACGCACCCGTGGCGGCGTCGCACAAGGTCAGCTTCTGCATGGCCGACATCCGCATCGACGCCTGGGGCGAGAAGGGCGACGGCCCCCGGAAGTACTACGCTCCCGATTGCCTCTTTCCGAGCGCCACCGACGGCGTCACCGATCAGTACCGGCAGGGCATCAACAACGGGTGGTCGGACGTCTACGATTGGTACATCCCCGACCAGTACATCGAGGTGACCGGCGTTCCGAGCGGCTACTACCGCCTGGAGTTCTGCGCCGACCCGTTCAACGAGATTGAGGAAGAGCGCGAGGACAACAACTGCGTGGTCAACCACATCCGCCTGAGCGGCATGGAAGGGCCGAACAAGCAGGTGCAGGTGCTGGGGATCCTGAAGAAGTAGTCTCACGTTGCGTACGGAGGCGCTCGGGCAGCGGTGACCACGGCGTAGACGGACAGGTTCTCATCCAGTGCGAGACGTTGCCGTACTGCTCTTCGACCTTGGCGGTGTGCTCGTGGAGGTGTCGAGCGTTGATCGTCTGCAATCTCTTGTGACAGCGCCCCTGGATGCGGCGGAGGTTCGGAAACGCCTGATGGCATCTTCACTGCTGCGCCAGTTCGAGGTCGGCGCGTTGGAACCGACAGACTTTGCCAACCAGCTTGTCCATAAGTGGGGCTTGCGGGTGTGTCCGGCCGATTTCCTGGTTGACTTTCGGAGTTGGTCCCGTGCCCTCCTGCCGGGCGCGAGGGAGCTGCTGGCGTCGCTCCGTCCACGTTACCGGCTCGCGGCCCTCAGCAACTCGAATGAGGTTCACTGGGAACGCAACACCGAGGTTCTCGGCGTGACGGCACTGTTCGACGCCGCGTTCTCGTCGCATCAGCTTGGGTGTCATAAGCCCGAACCGGCCATCTACCGGGAGGCGTTGAGGCGCCTCGGCGTACCAGCAGAGCGTGTCGCGTTTTTTGATGACTTTCTGCCGAACGTCGAGGCCGCCCGTCGCGAAGGCATGACCGCCTTCCAAGTTCGGGGCGTTGAGGAACTCAACCTATCGCTTCGCGAGAATGGCTTTCTTCTCGACGCGACCGTCTAACATCCTAGTGGGTCATGATCCAGAGCGCCACGTCCACACCCAGCGCATAGCCCTTCCCCGCATAGGTCTCGAAGTAGGCCTGGTTATCGCCTTCCCGTTCCCAGCTGTCGGAAACGTCCGAGTTCATGCTGACGAGCACAAGCAGTCTGTCCTGGTCGTGGTCGTCGAACACGCCGTAGTAGTGCACGGTTGAAGGGCCGATCTCAGAATTCTGACGGTTACGCTGCCACGAGCCGAGCGCCGGGATCTGCGGAAGCGGGTCGACACGGTAGAGAATCGAGAACATCGGGTGCTCGACCGGCAGGTCGACGATGGTTGCGCCGGGCAGGATTCGCATGAGGTTCGGACGGATGTACTCGAAGTCCGGATCCCAGTTGTCGTCGATCCAGAGAAAGCCGCCCTTCACCAGGTAGTCGTGCATGCGAGCGGTCTCTTCGGGTGTGAAGTCGTAGTTGGCCGCATTCTGCATGCGCAGGTACGGACACCGGAACAGATCGGGATCCATGGCGGTGACGTTGGCAAACCCGGGGTCGCCATTGTTCCATCGGCTGATCGTCGTCGTGGTCAGCTCGGCGAGACGCACCATGAAGTTGTAGTCCGCTTGCGGATAGTCGTCGCCCCAGCCGGACTTTCTCGCCCTGCGGATGTTCTGGTACCGCAGGCGGCAGAACGTGAAGCCGAGCGGCTTGTCGGGGAGTCCGTGGTTGATCGGGATCTGCAGGTTACGACCGTTTGTCAGGATCATGTCCCGCTGCGCCGCGCCGCTCATAACGGCCAGTCCCACCGCCATCGCAAAGGCCGGCGCGAACCGCATCCATCGAGCCAATGCCCGCGTCCACCGCATCTGAGGATGGTACAGCGACTTCGTGTAACGCGGTCGGCTGGAGCGTGGCACACCGGGACGGTATGCCGTGGGTCGTGGAGCGGTTGGATCTCGCCAGCGGCCGTCGGACGCCGGCGGTGACTATTCGCGCTCACGAGCCGGCCTGCGCCTGAGCGTATTTGGCATCTCGCGCGACGCGAAATACTACGTGCACACCTACGCGCGCCTGCTGTCGGATCTTTACGTCGTCGAGGAATTGAAGTAGATCAAGGATTGTGATGCGATCGATGCGACTGCAGCAGGGTGACCGTGAGCTGGCGAGGACGCTTTTTGCGCTGATGGCCGAAGTGTTTGACGAGCCATGCGAAGTGCTCGGCGATCGATACCTTGATCGGCTGCTTGCGCGTCAAGACTTCTGGGCGTTCGCGGCGTTTGACGGCGATCAGATCATCGGCGGAGTGACAGCGCACAGCTTGCCCATGACGAGATCTGAGACGGCCGAAGTATTCATCTACGATCTCGCCGTCCGACAGGATCATCAGCGAAAAGGCGTGGGACGCCACCTGGTTGCGGAGCTGCGAAAGAGCGCGGCTGCGAGCGGCATCGAGCACGTATTTGTCTCCGCAGACAACGACGATGTCCATGCGCTCGACTTCTACCGCGCACTCGGCGGCAACGCATCGCCCGTGACGCTTTTTACCTTTGCGCCGGGAGGGAAGGAAAGTGCCGGCATGAAAATCTAGTCGTTTACTGCCGCGCCTTCGCGATTGCCGTCAGCACATCGCCCGGCGTGGTGGTCCGCTCCAGATGTGGATACCGCAGGCCGCCGTGATAGTCCACCTTCACCGTCTTGAAGTAGCCGCCATTCTCGATGATGAGCTCAATTGGCCCGGGAGCATCCTTGGAGGCGCGGAGCGCCCGCTCGAGCGCGTCGTGCGAGAACCGGCGAGCGTTGACGGCAACGATCTTCGTGCCATTGGTGACGCCGGCAACAAACGCCGGCATCCCCGGCCAGGCATCGTCGACCGTGCCATCGGCGGTGACGTGGATGCCCAGGGATCCATACGCATTGAGGCTGCCGTCGAGGGCCCACGGGTCGGTGAACATGTTCGGCGCCTCGGTGTAGACGAGCCGGTATCCGCCGGCTTCAACACCGCCAAGTGGAATCGCGGCAGTCTTTGCCTGCAGCCGCTTCTCGAAGAATGCCTTCCAGTCGTACGGCGCAATGGTTGCGAGCGTGCGATACACCTCGTCTGCGTCGTAGGGTTTCACCCAGATGCGGCCATTGTCGTTCTGCCCATGGAACGCGGCGCAGAAGTCATCGAGTGTCTTCCGTCCGTTCGTGAGCGTGCGAATGGTCACGTCGGCTTCGAGCCAGATCAACGTGCCTTCGGAATAGAACGACGGCAGGCCACCCGACACCTGTCGCCGCGCTCCGAACCAGCCTCCGCCTGCGGTGTAGAGAAACGGCGCCGAGTCCGCGGCATCCTGTAACGTCCGCCAGGTGCGGCCCGGTGCGCTGACGGCCATCGCATCCGCGGCAATCTCGTCGAACCACTCCTGAGGCGAAATCAGGCCCGCGCGCGCGGCGAGCAGCTCGCCGTAGTAGTTGGTGAGCCCCTCGTACACCCAGAGCAGATCGTCCTTCATCGGCCGCTCGTAGCCGCCGGTGGCGAGACCGGCCGGACGGCGCGCCTTGCCGTTCCAGGAATGAAAGAACTCGTGGGGCAGCAGCAGGCTGCTGCGTTTGGCTGCGCCGTCGTCTACGAAGGTGTTTTCGGCGACGCGATCGTCGGCGCACTCGTGATGCTCGACGCCAAACGAGCCCAGGTTGTCGCTGAGCGTCAGCAACCAGTGGTACTTGCGATAGTGGCCGACACCGCCAAACACGGCCCGTTCCTCGAGCACGATCTTCTTGTAGGCGTCGATGCGCGCCTGCGGGAATTGCAGCGCCCAGTCGCTGTCGGCGACGACGTCGATGACGTGCTCACCGGCGGGTGAATCGGCTGGCCACAAAGTGATGCTGCGGAAGTGTTCCCCGAGCAAGACGGGGTGGTCGTTCAACATCTCCAGCGATGTGGGCGCGTAACGAATCGTGTTGCCGTCGACTGACGCGACGTCGAGCGAACCGCCGTGCTTCCATCCAGCGGGTGCTCGCAACGAGGCTGTCACCGAAATCGTGGCCGGGCTCTCGCCCATCGGATACAGACCGACGGCGTACCAATTGATCACCGCGATCTTGGCAGTGGTCGACGACACCGTGCCGTAGGCGCCGCCCACGTACGGAACGACGTAATGGTACTTGGCGGTCAGGGTTGCCGCCCCGGGCGGCACGGTAAAGGCGAAGGCGTTCACCTCGACCAGGTCGCGCCGCCAGGCGATCTCGGCGCCATCGGCGAAGACGTGCAGGCCGGTCAGATTGGCGATCGGGCCCGACGGCATGTGCTCGCCGGGAATCCACTTGGGATAGAACAGCGTCATCGGGCCTGGACGTGCGGCCAGGGAAAGGGTGGCGTGGAGGATCTTCATCGGCGCGTCGGTCGCGTCGACGTCCAGTGTCATCGCGGTGCCTGAGGAACGGGCAGGCGTCTGCGCGGACGGCGCGCTCTGGTGGATCAGCACGAGGACAGCAAGGATCAGCCAAATGGCTCGAGACGCCAGACGGTATCGACGATATCGATGACGCATGATGGTAAACACTAACCCAGCGCGGGTCCGACGGTGTCGTAGATCATGCTACTGGGAGGTTCGCCGGAACACGCGAGGGCTGACGCCGAATTCACCGCGGAACGCCCGGTTGAAGTTGGAGACGTCGCCGAAGCCGGAGTCGAGCGCGACGTCGAGCACCATCTCCGTCCCGGCCGCCAGCCGTAAGGCGGCTTCGCGCAGGCGGGCGCGCAACACGTATTGATGCGGCGTGGTGCCGGTCAGGCTGCTGAAGGTGCGAAGGAAGTGGTACGGGCTGAGACCGGCTTCGCGCGCCAATTGTCCGAGGCCGAGAGCCGCGCCTGGATCCCGATCGATCGCCCGGACCGACCGCGTGACGCGGGCTTCCGAGTTCAGCGGCAATCCGTGCTGGCGGGAGGACAGACCGGCCGCAAGCTTTACCACGCGCCCCGCAAGGGCTACAGCAACCTCCTCCCATGGCACGCCGGCGCTGCCTGCCGCACCCGCGCCGGCGCGCGCGGCCAGCGGCGACAACGGACGCGACGGCGGCAGGCGGGGCACCCGGAACCGCGCGTCGCGTCCACGCGCTCCTGCATCGGCTGCCAGCCGTTCAAAATAATCGGGCTGGTACCAGAACGACACGCACCGATCGCCCTCGCCGTGCTGATGCCCGCACTCGAAGCACTGCCCGTGGTTGCCGAGCATCAGCGAACCGGGCGTCATCAGTTCCCGGCCTCCCGGGGAACGATACTGAAAGCTGCCCGCCAGGACGATCGCGACCGTGTAGCAGCGATGCCGTTCTTCGAAGGGGTGATCGCCCGGGCCGCTCGTGCACAGGACGTCAGCCACTGTCCAGCCGTCGCCGCGCGCGATGACGCGGGGCGCCGTGCGACCAGGTGTTCCGTCCTCCCGGCGGCGGGCCAGCGCGTGCTCGAGGTCGACCGCAATTTCTGCCAAGACCGGCTCTCCGTCTGCGTCCTATAACAGTCTGACACGGTTGGCACAGGCATCAAGCGCCTGCACCGATTTCAGAGGAGAGCACGACCATGGCCGTTTTCTATATCGGCACCTACGACATCGTCGATGCGGTCGAGTTTCAGAAGTACCCGCCAGTCGTGATGGCGCTCCTGCCGAAATACGGCGGCGTTGTCCTGGCGTCGGATACCGCGGCCGTTCTCGTCGAAGGCACAGCGCGCACGATGAACGCCATCATCCGGTTCCCATCGAAAGAGGCTGCGCTCGGGCTCTACAACGACGCCGCTTATCAGGAGGCCAAACGAGTCCGCCAGGCGTCCACGAAGAACATCAGCATGGTTCTGGTTGAAGAGCTCGACGTGAAGAAGGGGTAGGCCTCGATGAGTACAATCCGTCGATATGGCGCGAATCGAGAGCGGTCGGGCGCTCGTGAACGGCATCCACATCTACTACGAAGTTCATGGCAGCCACGAGGGGCCTCCCCTCGTGCTGCTTCACGGCGGCGGCTCGACGATCGATTCGAACTTTGGCCGGGTGCTCCCGTTTCTCGCCCGCACCCGCCGGGTGATTGCTCTCGAGGAACAGGGCCACGGACGCACGTCCGATCGCGATCAGCCGGTCACCTTCGAGGGTTCGGCCGACGACGTCGCCGGGCTGCTTCGGGAGCTGAAGGTCTCGGAAGCCGATCTCCTCGGCTTCAGCAACGGCGCGAGCGTCGCATTGCAGGTCGCGATACGGCATCCGCAGCTGGTGCGCAAGCTGGTGTTCGCGTCCTCCTTCACCAGACGTGATGGTGCGCAGCCGCAGCTCTGGGAGTTCATGAAGCAGGCGGACATCGTCAACATGCCGCAGGCGTTGAAGGACGCGTTCCTGGCGGTCAATCCTGATTCCCAGAAACTCAAGACCATGCACGACAAGGACGCGGCGCGCATGCGGGGATTCAGGGACGTGCCTGACGCGGCCGTTCGGGGTGTGCGCGCACCGACGCTCGTCATCGCCGGCGATCGAGACATCGGGCGGCTCGAACACGCGATTGAGCTGTCGCGGCTGTTCCCCGATGCGCGACTGCTCGTCCTGCCAAGCGGGCACGGGGATTACCTCGCCGAGGCGTCGACCGCTCCGGCCGATACGGACTACGCCGAGATCACGGCTCGGCTGCTCGAACGGTTTCTCTCCGACCCGCCTCGATAGTGCTAACCTTCGGTCGCGAAGGTCTCAAGCCAACTCGTGAGAACCGACATGACGTTGCGCTTCGTCGCGACGCTCTGCGCCGCCGCAATGTGGCTTGCCGTGGCTTCGCCGAGTCGGCAAGCTTCGGCGCAGTCATCGCGTGCTGGTTTGGCAAGGCCGCCAGTCGTGTCTGCGACGCGCGCGCCCGCCGGAACCGAGACCCTGGCGGCGGAATGGGTAACCGTCGCGGTGCCGGGTGTTGGCGTGATGCTGGCGGCGATCGCCCGGCCGTCGGGCGTCGGTCCGTTTCCCTCCGTTCTCGTTCTGCACGGCACACATGGCTTTGCGAAGCAGTACGTGCAAATGGCTCAGGATCTGGCGGCGAGGGGACTGCTTGCGGTCGCTGCCTGCTGGTTCTCGGGCGGAGGCGGGAACGGCTCGCGGTTCGTCACGCCGCCGATTCCATGTCCCGACGCGCCTCCCATGCCGGCGATGACGAACGCTGAAAGCGTGCGGGCCGCCGTGGAAGTCGTCGACGCGCTCGTGCAGGCGACCCGCGGCCTGCCCGGCGTACGGGCAGACCGCCTCGGGCTGATCGGCCACTCGCGGGGTGGTGGGGCGGCCATGAACTACGTCCTACAGGTCGGCCGCGTCCAGAGCGTCGTCGTCCATTCCGGAGGGTATGGCACCCAACCCGCGGACCACGCCGCCCAGTTCAACGTCCCCGTCCTGATATTGCACGGGACGGCAGATAGTCCGGCGAACGGCGGGAACGCGGTCACCAATGTACAAAGGGCGCGGGAGTTCGAGGCGGCGTTGCGTCGGGCGGGGAAACCGGTCGAAGCGATCTACTACGAGGGCGGTGGACACGACAGTTTTTTCGACAACAGGACTCAGTACGAGGACGAGTTGACGAAGATGGTGGCGTTTCTGCGCCGTTCTCGCTCGAGGTAACGCCATGATTGGTGCTCGCGTGCTCGGATCCATCGTCGCGGTTTCTGGCGCTCTGTGCGTATCGCTGACGGCGTTGTCCGGACAGACCGCCGCGCCGCCGGCGTTCATGAGGCCGGCGGATCTCGGGAAGCTCCCGATGCCGCCGGCAGATCACACCCTTCCCTACGGGCAGGACACCAATCAGATTGGCGAACTGCGGCTGCCGGCTGGCCCGGGTCCGCATCCGATCATCGTCCTCGTGCACGGTGGCTGCTGGATGCCTCAGGCGGCCAGATATCTCGCGGCGATGGGCGATACGTTGAAGGGCGACGGCATCGCCAGCTGGAATATCGAGTACCGGCGGCTGGGCCAGCCCGGAGGCGGCTGGCCGGGCACGTATCTCGACGTGGGCCATGCCATCGACTACCTTCGCGGGCTCGCCGCGCCGTACAAACTTGATCTCAATCGGGTCGTGGTGCTCGGCCACTCCGCGGGGGGACACCTGGCAATGTGGGCGGGAACACGCCAGCGAATCGTCCCGAAGAGTCCGTTGTTCATTTCGGAGCCGCTTCCCATTCGCGGCGTGATCAACCTGGCTGGCACCATCGATATGACGGCGAACATCGCTCACATGGAGGAGATGTGCCGTGGCCCGGTGGTCACCAACATGCTGGGCGGAACACCGAGTGCCGTTCCCGAGCGCTACAAAGAGGCCTCTGCGAACACGATGTTGCCTCTTCGCGTTCCGCAAATCTTGATCTGGGGCGACCACGAGGACTTCGTACCGCAGCCGCTCGCGGAACAGTACATCAGCGCCGCGACGCGATCGGGCGACCGGGCGCGTCTCGTCCTGGTACCGGCGGCCGGACACTTCGAGACGGCCAGTCCATTCACCCCGGCGTGGCCGGTCGTGCGCGAGGCGATTCGCTCGTTGCTGCTGAACTGACGCTGGAATCGCGAGGCGAAGGAGACTCTGACCGATGAACCGACGGCAATTTCTGGACGTGACGGCGTTAGGCATCGCCGCCAGTACCGTGTCGAGATCCGGACTGGCGCAATCGCCAGCGACCTCTCAAGCGGCACCCGTGATGCCGAAGCTTGCAGCATTCACCAGCAGCCTCAGGTATCAGGACATACCGACCAGGCCTCTCGAGATCGCCAAGACCGCAATCATGGACACCTTGGGCGTCAGCCTCGCGGGCGGGAAAGAGGAGAGCGCCCGCGTCATGGGCCGGCTCGCTCTCGAGGAGCACGCCAGACAGGAAAGCACGGTGTACGGGCAGCGGTTCAAGTCGTCTGCCCTGCAGGCCGCGATGGTCAACGGCACCGCTGCGCACGCGCACGACTTCGACCATAGCTTCGTGCGCGGCGGTCAGCCGACCTCGCCCATCATCCCCGCGATCTTCTCGCTGGCCGACGCCCTGGGGTCGAGCGGTCAGCAGATCCTCGAAGCCTACGTTGCAGGGGTTGAAGTCGTCGCGCGTCTGGTCTTCTCGGTGACGGGCGCGGGCGGCACGGGATGGCATGCCAACAACACGCTTGGTGTCTTCGGCGCGTCTGCCGGATGTGCGAAGCTGCTCGGCCTGAAGGCATCTGAAATCGAGATGGCCCTCGCCATCGCGGCGTCGATGGGCAGCGGCGTGACCGCGAATTTCGGCACGATGACAAAGCCCCTGCACGTCGGGCTCGCCTCGCGAAATGGCGTCCTGTCAGCGCGGCTGGCACAATCCGGGTTCACCGCCAATACGCAGGTGCTGGAGGCGAAGAACGGCTTCTTCGATTCGTACTACCAGACCGGCAAACCGGACATGCGGGTCTTCGACGACCTCGGGACACGGTATGCGCTGGAGCAATACGGCGTCCGTTTCAAGCCGTACCCGTGCGGCGGTCTCACGCATACCGCCATCTACACGACAATCCGCCTTCGCGAGGAGCATAAGCTCACGGCTGATTCTGTCGATCACATCGACGTCGCCGTGCCGGCCGACACCGCTGAGCCACTGGTGTATCGCGTGCCGAAGACCAGCCTCGAAGGGAAGTTTTCGATGCCCTACCTGATTGCCCGAGCGCTGATCGACGGGAACGTCTCGCTCGATACGTTCTCAGACGAAGCCGTTCGCAACGAGGTCGCGCGGCAGTTGCTTCAGCGAGTCGACATGACGGTCGATTCCAGGTTGCAGGCCGGTTCGGACGGCAGCCGGCCGGCATCCGTTTCTATCCGGTTGAAGAACGGCCAGACGCTCGCGGCGACGGAGAAGTTCCCGAAAGGCAGCCCACAGCTGCCGATGACGTCCGAAGAACTCGTGGCCAAGTTCCGGGCATGTGCCCGTGGCGTCATCAGCGACACATCATGCAATCGCGCTCTTGGGTACCTCGGCACACTCGAGACGATGCGCAGTATCCGCCCTCTGGTGACGCTTCTGGGTTGAAGGATGTGGGCAGCCGCGCCCGGCTTCGCAGCCGAGCGCGGCTCCTAATCGTCTAGGACGCGAGACGGCGCCTGAGCGTCAGGGCGAACCCGAGCGCGAGCGACAGCGCGCTCGCGAGCAGGACGAGCGGCCACGAGCTGGCGGTCTTCGGCAGCGTTGGTGCGGCCGATGCCGACTGCGTGGCGGAACCAGTGGAGCCCGCCGGCGCCGTGGAGCTCGTTGGCGCCGTGGTCCGCGACGATGCCGCGGAGCCCGAGGATGAAGTAGAACCCGAGGATGAAGCAGCCGAGCGGGCCGGCGCTGGTGCCGGCGCGGCCGCCGCTCCGCCTGCAGCCTTGGCTGCCGCGAGGGTGGCGTTCACTTCCCGTTCCGTCATCACCTTCGGCGGCAGCGAGGTAATGATCACCGCGCTCAGCCGATCGCCTTCACGGAGCTCCGACAGCTGCACGGGCTGACCGTCTCGAACGATCTTCACGCCGCGCTTGTCGATATCTCCCTGCGTGAAGCTCTTCACGCCTTCGCCCGTTCGGTACGATGACTCCCGAGCCGGAACGCACGACGACCTGGCCGTTCTTCACCTCCGTGACCGTCACCGGCGTGACCGTGGTTCGCGTGGTGATGGTGGCCGTGCCCTTCATGCCCGGCTTCAGCTGGTGCACGGACAGCTGTTGTCCGTTGACGGTGAACCGGAAATCATCGGGGACCGTCAGCTCCCTCGTGCCTTCCGGCAGCCTTACGTCCAGCTCATTGCCGGTCACCGCGAGAACTTCGAAGCTCTTGGTTTCCGACGACGTTGTCGTTTGCGCCGGCGATGCGACAGGCGTCAAAGACACCATCGCCGCGGCCAGGATCCCTGCCGCCATTGAACGTGACATACACACTCTCCATTTCTAAGCTTTGCGCCACCATTGACGAGACGAAAGAAAACCCGAATTGCGAAGCAAATAGCCGATCTCCGCCACTTTGTCGCCCGTGAGCACTGCACGGACGATGAACCGCCGTGGAGCGGAGCCGACGTAGTAGAAGGGATAACAGGTGACCAGCGTCAGCGCGCGCGTCGACGTCGGCGTCAGGACGGAGACGTCTTCCGGATCCACGACCCACGTCCGCTCGACGCGATACGAGTCCTTCCCCTCGATCGTGTCGATCTCAATCACGTCGCCCGGAGCGATGTCTTTCAAACCGCGAAAGAAGCCGTCCCGGTGCCCGGCGATGCCGGAGTTTCCGTCGGTTCCCGGTTTCGCCGTGCCCTCGATGTGACCGGCGGCCCTGTCGAGCGTTCGATCGTCGGTGCCGGGGAGCACCGGCACCTCGAGACGGATCTTCGGGATTCGGAGTACCGCGAGCGGAACGGGTGACGGGTCGCTCAGCGCCTTACGCCACGCGCTGATGCGATTCGGGGACCAGAGGGATTGATCCGGCGTGCCGGCCTGCGGCGCCGCCGACTTGAGCACAGCGAAGCGCTCCAGATCGTGCCGGGTGGAACTGGCCACCCCGATCTGGAACGCACCCCACACAGCCAGGCCGACGAGGCCAATGGCCCAGCAGGTGATCTCGACGACCAGCAACCGGCGACGTGCTTCCATGGTTTGCCGAGCCGAGGCGCGCAGCTTATCAGAGGCCACCACGCATGGCGCTCGGCAGTACGACGAAAAATGCAGACTGCGTACCGCGCCGTGGTGGGAGGGAGAGAGGCGGAATATATTGAGAATTTATCGACGCTGCCGGATTTCCAGCAATCCGGCAGCTCTGAATCGTCCGACCCGTCGGAGCACGTCCGAACTGCCGTAATCGGATCGTGTTCGTCAGTCGACCTTCACCCTGCGACGGAATTGTTGATTCTCGTTACAGATGAACTCGATGAGCTCGTTGTCCACCATCACCTGTTGATTGATGCGCACGGTGAACGGCTTCGTATACGCCTTGGGATCTTCGATCGTGAGATCGATCTCCAGCTTTCCGAAGGTCGGACGGCGGAAGCGCTCGGTGAATTTCACCTCATTGCTATGCGGGCTGCCGTTGACGTCCAGCCATCCGTCGAAGGTCCCCAGCTCGGCGCCCCTGACGTTGTTCGTTTCCACGACGAGCGTGTCGCCTTCCCAGCGCCCCGCGGAGTAGCCGTACCACCACGGTTGGGGCTCACCGAGCGGCGGCACTTTCCGCCCATCCGTGTGGATGAATCGCAGGCCGTAGTTGGACTCATAGGCGATGGTCACGAGCTTGGACGTCTGGATGATCTGCCGCGGGTCCGGGTGCGTATGGAGAGGGTGGATGCCTAGGGGCAGGCAGTTCGCGTCCGGATTGTTGACGCTGTTGGTGGCCATGCGCTGCTTCTTGATTTCCGCCGCCCAGGGAGTCAGCGGCAGACCGTCCTTGAGGTTGGTCCCGATGTCCCAGAACGCCGCAACTGGCGGCGAGTTGGGATCGGGGACGACGGCGGGAGGCGCCGGAGGGGCGCCGCGGCCGCGTCCCGCCGCCTGATTGGCGCCCTCAAAGAGCCCGGCCAGCTGGGCCGGTACGGGATCCCGGTCGGTTCGCCGCCAGACGCCGGAGAGGTCGGGCTTGCCGTCGGCCGTCCGAGGCGGCGGCGCGTCCAGTCGTGGGAGTCCCTTCGCGTCCCTCGGGACGCCCGCTTCTTCATGCTTGGGCCACTGCGCCGCGACGGACACCGAACACGCCACGGCAATCGCCAGTGCCTTCAGAATCTTCCGCATGTGCACCTCACGGCTCGTTCCAGCGGCAAGTCTACTTTCGCTGAGCGCCCTGTCAAGGGCGCCTTGCGGCAGCTGTCACTTCTTGAAAAAGGTGTCGTAGCGCAGCGGCGCGCCTGTCCGCCATGGGTGATAGTCGTTGCTGAACTCGATGCGCTCGCCCAGGGGCGGATGACTGGCGCGCCACAGCTTGAACAGCGGACCAGGCCGGGGATTGGCGAGCGCGTCCTCCTGCAGCTTCACGAACGCGGTCCCCGCGCTGTGGCTCGTCTGTGTGATCTCGAGACCGAAGCGATCCGCTTCATGCTCGAGGTGACGGGTCAGGGCGAGTTGCACCGGCGCGAATACCAGCGAGAACACGCTGGTGACGAGCAGCAGCAACGGCAGCGACGCCACATCGGCGATATCGGAGAACCCGAACCGGTGCGCCCAGCGCGCCACGATCGCCCCCATCGTCTTGTAGGCCGCGTAGAGAAGGACGAGGATCAGCAGCGAGGAGAGCGCCACCCCCTGCCAGACATGCCCGAGGACGTAATGTCCCATCTCGTGGCCCATCACGAAGAGCAGTTCGCGATCGTCCATGCGCGCGATGATCGTATCCCACAGGACGATCCGCTTCGTCTGCCAGAGGCCCGCGACGTACGCATTCAGCGTTTTCGTATCGACGCTCTTATTCACCTCGAATACGCGGCTGCCTTCGATGCCCGCACGATCCGCGAGCGCGAGGATCCTCGCCTCGAGCGCCTTGTCGCGCATCGGCTCGAACTTGTTGAAGAGCGGCGCGATCCAGATCGGCGCGACGAGATTGGCGACGACGATGAACGGGATGGCGGCGGCAGCGGTGTACAGCCACCATCGCCGCGGGCTCTTGCGCAGCAGAAGATACGGCACCCACAGGAACAGCCCGCCCGCCACGCAGGTGACCGCCAGCGTCGTCAGCGAATCGGTCCACCATTTCATCAGTGTCTGATTGGAGAGGCCGTAGTCGTGCTGGCGAACGAACTCTTCGTAGTAGGTGAGCGGCAGCGTGATGACGGAGGTGACGATCGTGAACAGCGCAAAGTAGACAACGATCGTGAAGAACCAGTTGCGCCCGATCCGCCGGGCCCACGTGCGCAGCGTGGCGGACACGCCACTGAAGAGGATGACCGCGAGCAGCACGATCGACACGAGCTGGTCGAGCACCCACAATCGATTGCCGCTCGTGTAGTAGCGAAGTGCCGTCGGCGTCGCCGCCGGCACGGCCACCGGCGTCGCTTGGCTGACGGATGCCGGTGCCGGTCTCGGGGGTGGTGCGTCGGCAGGCTGCAGCACGTTGAGCGCCATCGCGAGCGCGAACGCCGAAAACATACGCGCTAGTGTCGCACACCGCCGACCGTTATCATCGGCGGTAAACAGAGGTGACGGTGTGAGCGCACGCGATGTGATTGCCAACCTTCGCGCCCTGGCGGCGCGGACGAGCGACGTCCACGGCGCCCAGCGTGTCGCGTGGGGCCCGGTGTGGCGTGACGCACGCGGCTGGCTCGGTGGCCTGCTGGCTGAAGAGGGGCTGCGCGCGGAGTCCGACCTCGCCGGCAACAGATGGATCACCGTGCCGGGCAAACGCCCGGATACGGTCATCATCGGCGGCCACCTCGACTCCGTGCCCAACGGCGGCTGGCTCGACGGCCCGCTCGGCGTACTGGCGGGGCTCGAGGCACTCCGCCGGGTCAAGGGCACCACCCCGCCCGTCACGCTCGCCGTCGTGGACTTCGCCGACGAAGAGGGCGCCCGCTTCTCGCGCAGCCTGCTGGGGTCGTCGGGCGCGAGCGGCAGTCTCGCGCCCGACAGCGTGCGAGGCCTGGTGGACCGGCAGGGCGTGCGGCTCCCGGACGCGTTGGCCGAGAACGGCGTCGACCTGGACCGGATGCCCGAGGCGCGCCGGGCCCTCGACCAACGCCACCCGCGCGCCTACCTCGAGCTCCACATCGAGCAGGGCCCCGTGCTCGAGTCGATGGGGCGATCCACGGGTGCCGTGATCGGCACCTACGGCGTCGAGCGCCACGTGCTGCGGTTCGTCGGCCAGGCCGCGCACTCGGGTTCGACGCCAATCGCGATGCGGCGCGACGCGTTCCTCGCGGCCGCCGAGACGGCGCTCGCCTGTCGCGAGATCGCGCGTCGGCATTCGACGCCGGCCGTCGGGATGGTGTGCACCGTGGGCACCGTCTCGGTGGAGCCGGCGATTGTGACCGCGGTGCCGGGCGTCTGCGAGATCGCGCTCGATCAGCGGGCGCTCGACCCCGAGACATTGCGGCAGGCACTGGCCGAAGCGCACGAGGCCGCTGCGCGAGCCGCCGCGGCCAACGGCGTCACGGTGGAGTGGCGGCACCTGTGGCGCATCGAGCCTTGCCGGTTCGATCCGCGTCTGGTCGACCTGTGCGCCGCCGCGGTGCAGGAGGCGACGGGACATGCGCCACGCCTGCCGTCGGGACCGCTGCACGACGCGGTCGAGATGGGACGCATCATGCCCGCCGTGATGATGTTCGCGCGTTCAACCAACGGCCTGTCGCACTGCAAGGAAGAAGACACGCCGGAGGCCGACCTCGAGGTGACGATCGACGCGTTTCTGCGACTGATCGACAAGACGGTTGCGGCGGTCGCGGCGGAATAGACCCTGCGTTGCGGCGGGACCGTGACACAATCCCGCGGCATGCCGACTGAGTCGAGCAACCGTCGCGGTGTCGTCGGTCTGCTCGTCCTGCTGTTCGCCATCACCTACCTCGATCGCGTCTGCATCTCGGTGGCGGGGCCGCGCATGCAAGAGGATCTGGGGATTGACGCCATCGGGTGGGGATGGGTCACCGGCATGTTCACCCTCGCCTATTGTCTCTTCGAGATTCCGACAGGCATGCTGGGCGACCGCATCGGCCCGCGGCGCGTGCTGACGCGGATCGTTCTGTGGTGGTCGGCGTTCACCGCCCTGACGGGCGCGATGACGAGCTACTACCCGCTGCTGCTCACTCGGTTCCTGTTCGGCGCGGGCGAAGCCGGCGCGTTTCCGAATGCGTCAGTGGTGGTGTCGCGGTGGTTCCCGCCGCGGCAACGCGCCACGATGTCCGGCGTGAACCTGATGGCCAGCCAGGTGGGCGGCGCCGTCGCGCCATTGCTGGTGCTGCCGATCCAGATGCGCTACGGCTGGCGGATGTCGTTCTACGTATTCGGCGTGGTGGGGCTGGCCTGGGCGGTGCTCTGGTACGCGTGGTTCCGCGATTCTCCCGAAGAGAAACAAGGGCGCGTCACGCCCCTGTCCACTGACGCCGGCGTTGCGACCGCGGCGAGCCATGTGTTTCCATGGCGCGCGGCCTTCCGGTCCAACACCGTGTTGTCGTTGGTCGGGCTGGCGTGCTGCTACGTCTACGTCTACAACTTCTTCCAGACGTGGTTTCACACGTTCCTCGTCCGCGGCCGCGGATTCAGCGAGGCCAACCTGCTCCTGTCTGCGCTCCCGTACGTGGTCGCCGCGGGCGCCAACCTCGCCGGAGGCGCAGCCAGCGACGCGCTCGTGCGGCGGCTCGGTGTGAAGCGCGGCCGACGAGTCATTGGCGCCACGGCGCTGACCGCGGCGGCGGCGTTCACCGTTGCGGCCATGCTGACGCACCATCAGCTGCTCACCGTAGTCTTTCTCGCGCTGACCTATGGAGCCATCACCTTCCAACAGTCCGGGGTGTTCGGGGTCTGCCTGGACATCGGCGGCTCGCGCGCCGGCGCGGTGGTGGGCCTGATGAACATGATGGCGCAGGTCGGCGGGCTTGCGGGCTCGGTCCTCTACGGCTACATCGTGAATCGCACTGGTAGCTACGACGCGCCGTTCATCCCGATGGCAATTCTGCTGCTCGTCGGCGCTGCGCTCTGGGTGAACGTCGATGCGTCCCGGGAACTGGGCGACGTGCCCGGGTAGTCTTACCTGCCTTCGCCAGGCGCGCTGGCCTTCTTGGCGCGCTCCATGTCCCTGATCCGCTTGAGCACCGGCAAATCGTGCTCCTCTTCGTGGCAGGCCGCCTCCATCAATTCGCCTTTCAGCCGTTTCAACGCCATCGCGATCGTGAACGGCCGCGTGTAGACGATCGGATCGGTGATCGTCGCCTCGTAATCGATCGCGTCGGGGCCTACCGGCTTGAACCGTTCGACGACGTGTTCGGCGTGGCTGAAAACGTCGCCCACTTCGTTGCCCCACGTCTTGCCGTTGAAATTTGTCGTCTCGACAACGAGCGTATCGCCGTCCCAGTGACCGATTGAATCGCCCTGCCACAAGCGAATGACGTCGGGCAGGTGGCGCGTCCGGGTGAGCGAAACCAGCCGCCACGACATTCGCTCGTGAAACGTGGCCACCCAGTCGCGTGTCTGGGTGATGTGAAACGGCGTCGGAACGTAGATCGATCGCGGCACACCGGGTGGGAAGCAGTGGGCGGTGGGATCGTCATACCCGCGTATGGGCGTATCGCGGTATTCACGTTCCGCGCGCGCCCACGGCTGATAGGGGAGTCGCCCGTCCGCCGGATCGATGACGACGCCGCGAGCCGCCGGCGTGAGCGCTCCGGCGCTTGCCGGGCGGGTTTCGAGACCGTAATTGGATCCGCCATGATCGGACTCGAACAAGCCGTTCAGGTCTGGTTTGCCGTCGGCGGTGCGACGCACGGAGGCAGGCGCTGTCCAGGGCTGCGGCCGCTGAGCCGGCGGGCTGAACGCCAGCGCCGGTTTGGGCGCGTTCGGCCCGGGATACCACGTACGCGGCTCCGGTTCGAAGTCGCCCGCCGCCTCTTCCTTCTCAGCCTGGCAGTGATACTCGAGGATCCGATCCATGCCTTGCTGGCGATACAACGGCATGCTGATCTTCCAGGGGCGAGTGAAGACCTTCGGATCCTCGATCGTCACCTCGTACTGAATGGTGTCGGCATCGCGCATCGTGTACCGCTCGACCAGGTGGAGCGCGTCGCTGTGGAAGTTGCCTGCGGCGTCCAGCCATGTTCCTTCGTTGTGGTTGGCCACGTCGACGACAAGCGTGTCGCCTTCCCAGCGGCCGCGCGCATCGCCCATCCACGGCTGAAGACGGGCGTCGTGCGTTGTCCCGTTCGTGTAAATCAGCCGGTAGACCTGCGTCCATTCGAACGCCATCGCGATGTGATCGCGCGTCTGCAGGATTTGAAACGGCCACTCGAGGTACATCATGCGGGGCAGGCCCGCCATGAAGCACTTGTTCAGCGGATCCAGCTCCGCCCGTTTCGCAAAGTTCTCGGCTTTCTTTGCGGCGGCCCAAGGCTGATACGGAATTTCGCCGCCTTCGACGACGCTCCGGCCGGCGGGCATCATGTATCTGGAAAGATGATCCTGCAGGTCGGCGGACGCCCGATTTCGGACCTGCCAGATCCCATCCAGGTTCGGCCGCCCGTCGGCCGTCCGCGGAATCGTTCGAGAGGCCTGGGCGGCCACCCGACCGTCCCCGGCGCTGACAATCAATAATGCGGCCGCGAGAGCGCCGCCACTCAACCTTCGGTAGAGGTGCATGGTAGATAGTTATCTCACAGGTCATCCTTTGGACGCAGGAGACGGACATTTCGTGGCATCAGCTGAGTTCCTGAGGGCCGTCACGCTGGAACAGGACGTGCAATAGATGCGCTGAGGAGAGACTCAATGTTTCCCATCGGCGACGACAACAGCGGTCGACGAACCTTTCCCATCGTCACTTACGCGTTGATCGCCGTGAACCTTCTGTTCTTTCTGGTCGAGCTCAATGGCGGCGACGCCTTCGTGAAGCAATGGGCCTTCGTTCCGAGTCGGTTCCTGGCCAACCCGGTCGCCGGTATTCCCACGTTGTTCACCTCCATGTTCATGCACGCAGGGTGGGTCCACCTCGGCGGGAACATGCTGTATCTGTGGATCTTCGGTGACAATGTCGAAGATCGCCTCGGTCACGGCACGTTCACCGTCTTCTATTTCGCCTGCGGGCTCGCCGCGACCTTCGCACAATTGATGTTCAGCGGTGGCTCACACGTGCCGAATCTCGGCGCGTCCGGTGCGATCGCGGGCGTGCTTGGTTCCTACATCCTCCTGTTCCCGCAAGGCCGGGTCAGGGTTCTGCAGGGGCAGCAGGTGGTGCAGATGCCGGCCCTGCTGGTCATTGGCTTTTGGATCGTCCTCCAGCTGTTCAGCGGGATCGGCTCGATTTCGAATGCCGCCGACACGGGCGGAGTTGCCTACATGGCGCACATCGGCGGCTTCGTGGCCGGGTGTGTCCTGACGTTGCTGCTGCGCGGCAGCCGCACGGCAACGGCTTGAGGGCCCGGTCACACCAACATTGCCCTTGACCTCGTCCCCTCCGGACGGGCATGCTCAACCCGAAATGCTTTCCCCGCAGGGATCTAGGGCCGCTCGGATGGAGGACCACCATGGATTTTCGCCGAAAGACCAGCTGGATAAGGGTCGCGCTCGGGGCGGCCCTCGTGATCGGCGCGCCGCTCGCGGCAACGACGGCCCGCGCGCAGAATCCAAATCCGGGCGCCGGGACTGCTGAACCCTACACGCCCGCAAAGGACGCCAAAGACCTGAAGGCCGTGCTCTTCAACTGGATGTGGGGCACCGGCATGCTCAAGGGCCATGACGAACGCGACATGGTCACGTCGCTCGAATATCAGGGCAAGGGCACGGTCCAGGTGGACGGACAGCCGTGCACGCTCACCAAGTTCCGCGCGAGCACAAACTACCAGACCTTCAGCCAGCGGATTCAGTTGGCCTGCACGCGCCAGAACGCCCAGGCGTACTCGAACATCGAGGTAGTCAGCGGGCTCTACAGCTGGAACGAAGACACGCTCGGCGCGGAGATCGGTCCCACAAAGGGGAAAACCACACCGGTGCCGGCGACTGTGCAGGAACGGCTGATCCGCATCTGGGCCAGCCCTCAGGGCGCGCCGAAGGCCGCGCTGATGGGAACAACCGAGACATTCTTTCTGGGAGCGAACCCGGGCACGCTGTTCGACGCCGGTGTCGCGAAGGTGCGCGATACGTCAGTGTCGTGGGACTCCGGTAAGCCGGTCGTGACGTTCCCGATTCCGGGCGTGCCGGGAGCGACCGCGGTCGCGACCCTCGATGCGAAGTACATGGCCGAGCGCGTGGTGGTGACGCAGGGTGCGACGACCACCGAGTTCACGTACAGCGGCTATCAGGATTGGAACAACCCGCTGAACAAGATCGGCGTGTTGTACCCCGGGAAGATGGTTGAACGCCGGAACGGCGCCATCGTCCGCGACCTGACGACGGACGTGACGGAGACGGGCAATGTGTACGTCGTCGCGCCCGTGCCCGCCAGCGTGAAGGCGGCGATGAAGGTAACGGGACAGATTCCGGTTGGCGTGTTCGCGAAGACGGAACCCCCGGTCAACAGGTCGGCGCCGACGCCGCGGATGGGCGCGCATCCCGACCTCACGGGCAACTGGGTGTATACGGACTGGATTGGGAACTACATGACGGGCGGCGGACGCCGATGCGGTCCGACGCAAAAGGTCGGCTGCAACCGGTCAACCAATCAGACGGAAGATTTCGAGCTCTACTCGCCCTCGCGGTTCGGCAACCTGGGTCGCCCGCTGTACAAGCCGCAGCACTGGGACAAAGTGCAGCAGCTCGATATGTGGACGAACAAGTACGACCCGGTCATGACCTGCCAGCCATTGGGAGTCCCGCGGCAGGGCCCGCCCCGGCGCATCTACCAGTCGGATCGGGACGTCACCTTCATCTACCAGGGCGGCGATGCCGGCGGCGGGTACGGCGAGTATCGCGTGATCCCGACCGACAACCGCCCGCGCTCGAAAGAGGCGGAATTCGACATCACCTATCTCGGGAACACCGTGGGGCGCTGGGAGGGCGACACGCTGGTGCTCGACTCCATCGCGTTCATCGACACGACGTGGCTCGGCCGCGGCGGTCTCTTCCACTCGGACCGGATGCATGTCGTGGAGAAGTTCACGCGTCAGGGTGATGCGCTTCTGTACGACGTGACGGTCGAAGACCCGGAAGTGCTCGTCGAGCCGTGGGTGCTGCCGACGCGAGTTGTACGCCGCAACCCGAACCCCGACGCGGGCCTCATGCGGGAGCGCGGCAACTGCGAGACCTACGAGGACGGTGCGATGGCCACGCAGATTCGGCATTAGACGTAACAACGCAGAGATCGCCGAGAAGATCTGTTGTCTCTGCGTTGTACATCGTCGTGATACTGAACTGCTGATGAGGTGTGCGAATGACTAAACGGACGTTGCGATGCGTTGTCTTGTTCGGGTTTCTGGCCGGTGCCTCGCTGCACGCTCACCATTCCCTCGCGGGCGCGTACGCGCTCGGAAAAGAATCCAAGGTCACGGGGGCGTTCACGGCATTCAGGCTGGTGAATCCGCACTCGTCGCTGAAACTCGAGGTCAAGAACTCGGATGGCACGGCAACCGAGTGGGCGATCACCGGCGGCAGCGTCACCAGCCTCGCGAGGCTCGGGGTGGGCAAGAGCGGACCGAATGCCCTGCATGTCGGTGATGAGATCACCGTCACAATCGTGCCCGCGGCGGACGGCAAGAGCCCGATCGGGCTTCTGGTCGCGATTACTTACCCGGACGGGCACACGGTTCGTTTCCGGTCCCCCGACGAATAGTCTTCGGCGCGGCGGTGGTTAGGCGATCTGTTCTGACCGCCGCCGTGCGCTACAGCCGCGACGCGGCCGACTTCAGCAGGCCGACGACTTGATCTTTCATCTCGCCGGCAAAGACACCGTCGAGGTTCAGCTGCAGAATGCGGCCCTTCACGAGCGCGGTCGCACTCGCATAGACGGGCGAGCCGGGCTTGAACACGGCGGCTTCACCAACCTCCGGGACGACCGCATCGTCTGTCCCAGTCCGCACTGATTCCAGCAATCGCTGCTTGATCTGATCCGGGCTCATGCCCGGAAACATCCGCGTCGCCTCGTTGACGATGACGTCGAGCTTGAAGCGGCCGGTGCCGACACCCCATGCGTACTGGCAGGTGACGGAGCCGAAGGCCGGAAGCGAGGCCGCGACACCATCGTTGACCGTCGTCTTCGGCGTGAGCTGCTCGATCTCGTCGACCTTGAGCAGCGCGCAAGCGTTCAAGGCCTGGGCCGATAGGGTGCCACGGGCGGGTCCGGGACCGGATGCGCCGGCGACGACAAATGCCAGCCCGAGGACCAACGCCCAGGCGAAGCGGGACCGCGAAGTGTGCATCATGTCCATGATTATAGTGGCCGGAGCGGCAAGCGGCGTGCCGCGGGCGGCGACGACAACCACGTGAATTCATTGGCATTTCGCCGCCGTCATGCCGGCCTGCACGCGAGCTGGGAATGCATTTGGTCCGACCTGACAGAGGGCGCCCGAAATACCGGAGTGACGAGGCGGACGCCGGTGTGGGTCGTATCGCGCAGATGACATAATCATTGGTCCTATCCAGGAGGAGTACGCAGTGAGCGAGCAGGAAGAGGATTTCGCCACGATGTTCGAGGCGTCCGTCAAGGCGCGCCGGTTCGATCGCGGCCAGACGGTCGAAGGCACCATCGTCGGGTTCGGGCCGAAAGAGGCGTTCGTCGACGTGGGCGGCAAGGCCGAGGCCGTCGTCGACCTGGCGGAGCTCAAGGATGCCGACGGCGACGTGGAGGTGGCGGTCGGCGATCGCATCCAGGCGATCGTCGTGTCCACCGGCGGCGGCATCGTGCTCTCGCGCAGGGGCGTGCGCAACGCCGCCACGCAGCGCGAGCTCGAAGACGCGTACCGCGCCGGGCTCGCGGTGGAAGGCAAGGTGGAGAAAGCGGTGAAGGGCGGGTACGAGGTGCGTATCGCCCGCGAGCGCGCGTTCTGTCCGTTCTCGCAGATCGACATCGTCCGCACCGCGGACCCGTCGGTGCACGAGCGGCAGGTCTACACGTTCCGCATCATCGAGTACAAGGAAGGGGGACGAAACGTCGTCGTCTCCCGGCGCAAGCACCTCGAGGAGCAGCAGCGGGCCAGCGCCGAGGACGTGCGCAAGTCGATCGTGCCGGGCGCGGTGCTCGCCGGCCGCGTCGTCTCGGTTCCCGATTTCGGCGCCTTCGTGGATCTTGGCGGCGGCATCCAGGGGCTGCTCCACGTGTCCGAAATGGGCTGGTCGCGGGTGACCAGCCCCGGTGAAATCGTCGCGCCGGGCGATCAGATCACGGTGAAGGTTCTGCGGGTGGACGAGGCCACGAAGAAGATCGCCCTTGGTCTGAAGCAGCTGCTGGACGATCCGTGGACGATGGCGGCCACGGCGTATGAAGTGGGCCAGGTTCGCAAGGGCCGCGTGACTCGGGTGGCGGAGTTCGGCGCATTCGTGGAACTGGAGCCGGGTATCGAAGGGTTGGCGCACGCGTCTTCCTTCCCCCCGACGGGCCGCGCCGGCGGGTGGGCGAAGTCCGTGGCGGTGGGCTCGACGGGGACGTTCGAGATCATGAGCATCGACACGGCGCAGAAACGCATCGGCCTCGCGCCCGTCGACGAAGCGTCCTCTCGAGCTGCGGGCGCCGCGGCGCCCGAAGGCGCGCTCGTGCCGGGCGCGATCGTAACCGGCAAGGTGGAGCGTCACGAGAAGTTCGGCGTGTTCGTGTTCCTGTCGCCGGGGCGTACCGGCTTGATGCCGCTCGCCGAAACCGGTCTCGATCGCGACGCGGACATGCTGAAGGCGTTTCCGGTCGGCAGCGAGGTGGAAGTTGTCGTGCTCGAGGTCGATCCGGCCGGCCGTCGCATTCGCCTGAGCAAGAAGGCGGTCGCGGAGCAGCAGGAGCGGGCCGAACTGCGCGATTACGCCGCGAGGTCCGATGCCGCGTCCACCGTCTCGCTCGGGTCGCTCGCGGACAACCTGCGCAACGCCCTCAAGGGACGCTGAGGGCGCGCGGACGCGTCCGCACGCCCGCGGAAGACTTATCGTTCAATTCGCACGGCCTTGATCGTCACCGGGTTCGCGAACGGGCCGTTCTGGTTTCGCTGCTGGGTCAGCCAAATCGTGTCGCCGTCGAGCCGGTACGAATAGGTGATAAACGCGCCCGGCGCCATCGCCGCGGGATTCTTCGCGGCGAGCGGGCGCATCGTGATCACGTTCGGGTCGGTCACCTCGTAGGTGCCGGCCTCTCCGACGAAGGGCCCCCACGCCGCGCGCAGCTCGTCGGCGCTTGCTTTCGCCACATCCGCCGGAATGGGCCGTGGTCCCTCTGACTGAACTTCGACGCGGCTGTAGTGCCTCGCCGTGATGACGGTGAGGTTCGGCCGGGGTTCCGGGATCGTGATCGTGCGGGCTTGAGGCCCGCTGAATACGACTTCCACCGCTTGCCAGGCACCTTGAAGGACTCCTCGATTCGACTGGCCCGCGACAGCGGTGGCGTTGAGCAGCGCCACGCCGAACAGCACGACAAGTAGCTTTCCCACGTTGCACCTCCTCGAGAACGCCCTGTATTGAGCGTAGGCTCAGTCTGCGGCGTGGTCATCAGCTGCTCAAGCGCAACGACACGCCACGCGAGCCGTGGCGTCTTTTGGCGTCTCGTTTCGCTTGAGCGCGCGGTGGCTGCACCGCACACTGCGGGTGCCGGGCACGAACGTGCCACAGGCTGCAAGGAGGCATCCCATGGACAGAACGCTTGTTGCCGACGACATGCGGGCGGTGGGCGGAGAACGTGAATTCGAATTCGGCCGCGTCGCACAGGGGGCGCTGATCGCGGCGGGCATCGCGGCTTGCCTGAACCTCGTGGTGTACTTCGTCGCGCGCGCGGCCGGCGTCACGTTTACGGGGCGGTTCTATCCGACTGCGCCGCAGACGGTGGTTGCCCTGAAGGATGTTCTGGGGGCCTCGACCGTCTGGGTCGTGCCTGCGGCCGCCGGTCTCCTCCTGTTGAATAGATTCATGGAGCGGCCGGCGAAAGCCTTCGTGATCGCTGCGGCCACGTTCGGGCTCCTGTCCGTCGCAGGTCCGCTCACGTTCCCTGAGGCGTCAATGGGCACGAAGCTCGCGCTGGCCGTCATGCACCTCGTCCTCACGGCGGCGATCGTCGGAGCGATCGCCATTCGGGGGCGCACGCCGCGCCCCCGTCCGTGACGACGCGCAAGGTTGACGCGGCGACGCATCGGGGCCCTGGTTTGACGCGTGTCTGCGCTATCCTGTCGGCTTCATGGCCGACAAGCCGGCCGCGCCACACGGCCACAACCCGGTGCATTCCCCCGAGGGACGGCTGGACTCCTGGAAAGAGGTCGCCGCGTACCTGGGTCGAGGCATCCGCACCGTCCAGCGTTGGGAGCGTGAGGAGGGGCTGCCCGTGCATCGCCTCGCCCACGAGAAGCGCGGCAGTATCTACGCGCGAAAAGAGGAGCTGGCGGCCTGGTGGGAAAGCCGGCGGCTCACGCTCGCGGCCCCTCCCGCGTCCGCCGCGGCCGGTACTCCGGCTGGACACCATCGCGAACGATTGACGTGGACGTCGGCCCTGACCCGCTCGCCGGCGCTGTCGTCAAATGCACGCTTGATCGCGTATGTGTCGGATGCCGGGCAGGACGGTGCGACGCCGCAGATCTGGATTCAGCAGATTGGCGGTACCGCGTTGCCGCTGACCAACGGTGAGCGCGAGTACTCGCATCTCTCGTTTTCACCGGACGACACTCGAATCGTCTTTACCGCCGCCGACGATTCGGGGCCGAACGTGTACGAGGTCCCGACGCTCGGGGGTGAACCACGTCTCCTGCAGCGAGGCGCGAGCCGCGGCTCGATTTCTCCTGACGGTCTCTGGCTCGCGTGCGTACCGGACGACGCTGTCGGCATCCGCGTTGCTGC
This sequence comes from uncultured Acidobacteriota bacterium, assembly GCA_963712905.1. Lineage (GTDB taxonomy): Bacteria > Acidobacteriota > Vicinamibacteria > Vicinamibacterales > CAVVIG01 > CAVQJU01. The sequence continues at coordinate 245,323 of CAVQJU010000013.1, forward strand.
CCGCGGCGGCACGGGTGTACGAACCGTCGCGTCCGCAATGGTCGATGTGGCCTGCCTGACGTGGCTGCCGGACAGCCGATCCGTGGTCGTTCATGCCCGTCCGGACCCGGCGCTCGAGCCGGATTGGTGGATCGTGCCGATAGATGGAGGCTCGCCGACCAACACGGGCGTGGTCCAGCGTTTCCGCGAGGCTCAATTGTTTACCGTGCCCACGGGGGTGGCGTGGGTGGACGACTCGCTGGTGTTCTCGGCGGCCGGGGCCCCGGGGGTCAATCTTTACCGGCAGCGACTCGCGCCGCCGACGTTCCAGCCGGCGGGCGCGCCGGAGCGGCTGACTGCGGGGAGCGATTCGGACTGGTTTCCAACGGCCGCCGCCGGACGCCTGGCGTTCTTCAGCAGTCGCGCGGATGCCAATCTCTGGTCGATAGACCTGGATGGGGCGAGTGGCGTCGCGCGCGGCCCGCTGCGCCGGATGACGCGAGGTCCATCTCCTCTCGGCTATCTGACCGTCACGAACGACTTCCGGACGCTCGCCTATTTTTCGTTTCGGCTCGGAGACGGCGATGTCTTCCTTCGAGACCTCCGAACAGGTGCCGAGAAGCCGCTCGCCGACGGACCGCCCGGCTCGAAGGGCTATCCGGCGATCTCGCCAGGCGGACACCTGCTGGCGTACGGCACGAGAATGCCTGGCGGGCGGGCGTTGCGGCCTATCTTCATCGCCACCCTGGCCGACGGGACATGGCGAACGCTGGGTGAGGATTGCGGCGGCCGTCCACGCGAATGGGTCGACGAACGCCGGCTCGTCATCGAACGCTTCGCGCGCCTGAATTCGATTGCGCTCATCGATACGGAGACCGGCGATCAGCGCGAGCTGCTGAACAGCGCCGAACGGTCGATCACCAATCCGCGGTTGTCACCGGATCGACGATGGATTGCGTTCGACGCATCCCGTCCGGGCGAACAGCCCAATGTGTGTGTGGCGCCGTTCCGGGAACGGTCGACTCCGGAATCCGAGTGGGCGGTGGTGGCTCGCGCCGCAAGCCACCCGTTCTGGTCTGTGGACGGGCAGTTGCTGTTTTACACGCCCACGGGCACGAACCCGCTGGTTCGCTCCGTGGTTCGTGCGCGGCATTTCGCTGCCGCATCGGGACTGCCGGAAGGCGAACCGATCGCGGTGTACGCCTCAACGGAAATGCTGATGCCCGCCTACCTTCCGGGCACCGCGCCGATCGCCACGCCCGACCAGATCATCCTCGTCCTTGGCGACTTCAGGGGCGATGTCTGGCTGATGGACCTGGAGTGACGAGCCATTTCGCTTGCCGGAAACTGAGATTGCAATGTCCTGACAACTAGGCTACCTTGCAGCCGTTTGGCCGTGGAGGATGACATGACACGCAAATGCCTGCTCGCCCTCGGGTTCGCGTTGCTGGCGTCGGCCACACTGGCGCCGCCCCCGGCGGCGGCCCAGGGCAAAGCGTACACGCCGCCGCGGACCGCCGATGGAAAGCCGAGCCTGGCCGGCATCTACTCGTTCAGCACGATCACGCCTCTCCAGCGTCCTGAGACGCTCAGCGGAAAGGCCACGCTCTCAGACGAGGAGGCGGCGGAGTTCGAGCAGTCCGAGAACAAGCGGCTCAATCGCGACCTGTTCGATCCGATCAAAGGGCAGCCGAGCGCGGGATACGCGCCGAGGGCCGAAGGCGGCGTGCTGTCGTACAACGAGTTCTGGTACGAGCGCGGCAGCAAGCTCACCGGAGACAAGCGCACATCACTCATCGTCGATCCGCCGAGCGGAACGATTCCGTTCACCGACGCCGCACGGCGCCGGAACGCGGAACGGGCGCAGCTGTCGAACTCCGGCGCCGGTGACTCGTACGAGGACCGGCCCGTCGGTGACCGCTGTCTCCAGGGCTTCAACGCCGGCCCGCCGATGACCCCGGGCGCCTACAACAACAACGTGCAGATTGTGCAGATCCCCGGAACCGTCGTGATCGTCACTGAGATGGTGCACAACGCCCGTATCATCCCCACCGATGGCCGGCCGCACACCACGCTGCGGCAATGGTCCGGGGACTCGCGCGGACACTGGGAAGGCGACACCCTCATCGTCGAGACCATCAATTTCCGCCGCGAGACGAGCCTGCCGGGCTCGACCGCGGATACACGGGTGGTCGAACGCTTCACCCGAATGGACGCCAACACGCTCAAATACGAATTCACCGTCTCCGATCCGAATTCGTACACCCGGCCATGGAGCGCCATGCTGCCCCTGGCAAAAATCCCGGGACCGATCTTCGAGTACGGCTGTCATGAGGGCAACTACGCCCTCCCGAACATCCTCGCCGGCGCCCGGGCTCAGGAGAAGGCCAAACCGTAGCGTCCGCCTTCAGGCGGACGTTTCCGGCCGGCTGAAGCCGGCCGCTACGGTCGTTGCAACTGCGAACGGGCGGCCGCCGATCCTGACAGCGCTTCGGCGTTCTGCGGCTGGATGGCGAGCGCCCGCTCGTAGGCCTTCAATGCGTCAGCCGGGCGCGATTCCTGGAGCAGCAGTTTTCCGAACACGAGGTAGGCCGTCGGGTCGCCGGGGTGAAGCCCGGCGGCCGCATCCAGCTGGTCGAACGCGCGTTGGTTGTCGCCGGCATCGGCCAGCGCCAGCGCGAAGTTGAGGCGGAGGTCCGCGTTGTCAGGCCATCCCGACACGGCGGTCTGGTAGTGCGCGACCGCCTCTTGGGGCCGGTCCTTTTGGACCAGGAGGATGCCCATGCCGAAATGAGCGGCGGGCGAGTCTGGTGATTCGCGCAACGCCTTCTCGTAAAAGGCAGCCGCCTCGTCGCGCTTCGCAGGATCCAGAACAAGCGCGTTGCCGATGTTGACGTAGTGAGCCACGCGATCGACCCGGGCGCTCGCGAGCGGCAGATACGCCAGGCCTCCCGCGAGAACAAGGGCGGCGAACGCCCAGCGCCGCATCGGGCGCGCCGCCGGCTCGCGCCAGACGCCAATTCCGCCAGCGGCGAACAGGAGCAACACCGGCACGAGCGGGAACCGGTACCTCGCAAATACGTAGAAGACGACGATGCTGAGCGTGTAGGTGAGGGCGATGGCGTACAGGAACCACAACCGGCGCCACGCGTCGACGGTCATGCAGACGCCGAACGCCCCGAGGCAGAGCACCACGCCGAAACCGAAGGGCGCGAGCGCTCGCAGGACTGACGACCATTCCGCGTAGACATCCTGCGATTCGGTATCAGAGATCTCGACGGCGTTGAAGGTCAGCGCGAGCTTCCGCCCGAGCTGGCCGATCCACGCGCCGGGCTGAACGCGAATGAACTCGATCGCACGCCGGGTCCAGAAGGCGGACACCTCGCTCGGGCCCAGCGCGCGGCCCGACGCCTCTGCGGCCAATCGAGCCGCATCGTCCCGCTCGTCGGCCGCGCTGCCGTGCCCGGGCACGAGCGGTTCGTAAAAGCCCCGCGCGCCGGCGTGGTTGCCGATGTAGAAGTTCGGCCCGAACTGCGACGTCGTGAGGTGGAATTCGCCGCCGAACGCCTGGTTGCGCACGCCGGCCGGCAGCAGGACGAGCGCGCACCCGCCGATAAACCCTGCGGCCGCCTGCCAGCGCAGACGTTCGCCAACCGCGAACCACAACAGAACCGGTACACCGAGCAGGAGTGCGTTCTCACGGGCGAGCGACAGGAGGCCCAGCACGATACCGGCCAGCAATTCCCGGAACCGCAGATGGCGGACGGACAGCACGTAGAGCAGCACGATCGTCAGGAAGGTGACGAGCACGGATTTATCGAGCAGGCCGTCGAGAAAGATCGCAGGAGGATAGACGGCGAGCAGCACGCCGGCGATCGCTCCGTACTCGCCGAACAGCGCCATGCCCGCCGCTGCGAGCAGCATGCACGACCCGGCGCCGATGATCGCCTGGATGAAGCGAAGCATCGCCGCGTTGTCGCCGAACGCCTTGTAGATGACACCAAGGAAATACGGGTAGAGCGGCGCCTGGTAGAAGACGCCTACCCCTCGGCCGAGCCAGTCGCCGCTGGCGATCTGGAGCGCCCACTGATGGTAGGCGGCGGCATCACCAAGCCGGAGAGCGTAGAACGGCGCGTAGGAGATCTGCTTGATGTAAACGAGACGAACGACAAGCGCGAGCAGCGCGACCGCCAGCAGCAGGTTCCAGCGGATGTGCCGCACGCACGATAGCCTAGCAGCAGTGAGGCTGCGACTACTCCAGGAACCGCACGCTCCCGCTCTCGAGGTGGTAGACAGCACCCACCAGCTTCATCGTGCCCTCAGCCGAGCGAGCTTTGCCTTCGGGCGTTTCAAGAAGCTGGTGCATCGACCAGCGCACGTTGGCCTCCACGGCCGCGCGCATCTCCATATCCGGGGCGAGACCGGGGGGAAGGTCGCGCAGGCCCGGCAGGATGTTCTCGAGCAGCAGCGCGATCCGGGCAGGTTCCCTGGCGCCCTTCCTGGCGGCAAGCGCCGCGCCGACGGCGCCGCAACCCTCGTGGCCGAGCACGACGAACAGCGGCGTGCTCAGGTGCACAGCCGCGTACTGCAGCGTCCCCATGACCTCGGGCGAGATGACGTTGCCCGCGACCCGGACGATGAACAGTTCGCCGAAGCCGGCGTCGAAGATCAGTTCGGGCGGCACTCGCGAATCGCTGCATCCGACGATGGTCGCGTACGGACGCTGGCCCCTGGCCAGGTCGGCGAGGACCTCCTTCTGGACGGTCGGGAAGCGCGCTTCGCCGCGGACGAAACGGTCGTTGCCGGCGACCAGGCGCGCGAGCGCCTCGTCAGCCGTGTAGCTATTTTCCATTCGGCGCGCTGAGAGGAAGGCCCGGAAGCTTGCCTTGCGATTCAACAATGCGGCGCGCCAGGTAGTTGTCGACCTTCGCATCGTTGCGGATCGCCGTGAGATAGGCCGCTCGCATGAGTTGTTCTTTCCGTGCGCGAAGCGTCTGGGTGATTTGCTCGCGCACTTCCGGCATCGACGGATCGCGCTGCCCGGCCTGCTCGTGCGCGAGGACCGCCACGATGGTGTGAGCCCCGCCGGCGCTCACGACGCTGACGGATCCGGGCGCCTTGTTCAGCACCGCATCGCGCAGCGCCGGGGGCGCTGTCTTGAGCCTGCTCAGCGGCACGAGCCCGAGGTCGCCGCCACGCGCCGCCGATTGCGCATCCTCGGAATAGTCCGCCGCGAGCTCCTGGAAGGCCGCGCCGGCCTTCAGTCGGTCCATCAGCATCTGGGCCTTCGCGGCCGCCGCCTGTGGCGTGGCCGCATCGTCTCCGCTGCGGTTGGAGGGCTGTGCTTCGCGCACCGGCGTGACGACGATCTGCGCGATGTGGTACGACTCTTCCGCCACGTTGAACTGCGGGCGGTTGGCGTTGAAGAAGGCTGTGATTTCCGCATCCGTCACAGCGACCTTCGACCCCACTTCCTGGACGACCACCTTGCGCGTCAGCAGTTCGCGGCGGAGTCCGTCCCGCAGCTCCACCGGCGTCAGGCCGCGCTTCGTCAGTTCCTGCTGAAAGGCCTCGTCGGGGATGTTCTTCTTCGCGTCGGCGTAGGCGGCGTCCAGATCGCTCGCGGCCACGTCGAGTTTCAGCTGCGTGGCCTTCGCCAGCAGGATGTCCTGCGTGACGAGATCGTTGAGCAGGTTCAGCTTGGCGGTCAGCGCCTCTTCGTCCGACAGCGTCTGCGACGTGTCCTGCTGCCGGCGGTAGGCCTTCTCGACATCCTGCCTCGTGATGTTGCGGCCGTCGACGACGGCCCAGGTGTCGGCGGAGACAGGCGCCGGCGCGGTTGTCGCGGTTGATCGGCAGGCTGCGGTCAGGCTTGTCGCGACGAGCGAGCACGCCACCGCGACGGCGTAGCGATTTCGGTTAGGCATGTCCAGAGAGCGTACTTCGTTAGTAGCTCGCTGAACAATCCCTATGCTCGGCTTTTCAGCCGCTGGAGCACTTCGAGCGACGCGCGTTCGGCGCCTTCCGCCTTGCCCCGCGTCGCCGCTTCGGCGCGGAACTGCGCCTTCGCCTGGTGCCAGCCGGCGTCCGACGAGAGCGTCCCGTCGGCCTCACGCCGCCGCGCCCTGACCTTGTTGCGCCAGCTTTCCGCGTGCAGCCGCCAGCTGGCCGAGCGCAGGCGCAGATACTCGTCCGCGTCCGCCACGAGCGGCCGGTGCTCGGGGGGCACGCCGCGGATGGCCATCAGGTGCGTGTCGGCGGCTTCGAGCTCCGGCACGATCGAGCGATCGATCAGTTGCGCGAGCGCGTCCGGGGTCATGCCGCCCTTGTTCACCCGCGCGAGGGCGGCCTCGTAAATGCCGGCCGTCCGACCTTCGAGCGCGATGATGCGCGAGATCTCCGGCCGGACATCCGCGATCCCGCGAAGCGGAACCGCGCAGGCGACGAGGGCGATGCACGTGACGCCCGTGGTCGCGAGAACCGGCCGCCATTCCGGTGTCTGATGGGCGATGCCGCCCGTCAGCACCAGGCCCGCGATGAGCCCGACGCCGAATCCAGCCATGTCGGCCTTGAATGCGAAGCCATCGTTCGTCCACACGGAGAGCACGAATAGAACCGTGGCCGGCACGAGCCAGAGCAACGCCGTCACTGGAACAACGAGGATCGCGGGCGCTTCCTCCGCCGCTTCCCCGCCAGGTTCTTCCACTTGCCCGGCCTCTTCTTGTTCCTGCACGTCGTCGCGCACTTGCGGCTCGATCACCGTCCGGCGCGCACGCAGGCTGCGAATCACGGAAGCCAGCAGCAGCCCGTAGAGGCCGAAGATTGCGCCCGACGTGCCGGTCGTGGTCCCCATCGGGTACGCGGACAGGTTGACGAGGGCGGCAAGCACGCCTGCCGCCGCGAACACGGCAGCCAGCGTGGATCGCCCGGCCAGCCGCTCAAGCAGCATCCCGAGCTGCGCGAGCACGGCGGCCTCGACGACCATCCGCAGGAATCCGGTGTGGACGAACGTCGATGTCAGCAGACGCCACCACTCGCCGTTGGTCGTCCGCGGTCCGAAGTTCGCGCCCCAGGAGACGAGCGTTGCCGGGTCTGTGAGCGCGCCTGCGCCAAACAGCATCCTTACGAAGACCATCACGCTCAGGGCGGCAAGCGCCGGCGCGACGATCGCGTACCGCGTCCGCCTGCGGAGCGCTGCGCGGAAGGGCTCGAGCCTTGCGTATTCCTCCCGTGCGATGAGCGTCATCTCGCGGAGGGCCACGAGGGCCTTCCTCAACAGCTCTTTGCGGTCCTCGCCCGTCGTCAGGCGAAACCCGATGAGGGCCACGATTACGAGGAGAAATAGCAGCGCCACGTCCACAGCATGCTCAAGACCTGTGCCAGGCAAGGTGAGATTTCAGGCGAATTCCCTGCACTGCGCGCGGGCGGCGGACGGGACTGGTATCAAGAGTCGAATTGAACGACGAGTTTCGTAATGCGGGGGCGAAAACCCGGATCAGCGTTGCGGCATAATGCACTTCGCATGCAGTGTCCGAGTTGCCATGCCGAGATGGAGGGCGAGGTCCTCGACGCCCGCCTCGGCACGACCCTGGCGATCGATGTCTGCCGGTCGTGCCAGGTGCTCTGGTTCGATTCGCACGAAGACCTGCAGCTGGCGCCAATTTCCACGCTGAAGCTGTTCCGGATCATCGCGAAGCAAGGCGAAAAACCGGTCGCGAGAGGCTCGGCGGGGTCGGCCGCACCGGCCTGTCCCAGATGCGGCCTCCGCCTGCTGGCCACGCACGATCAGCAGCACACCACGAAGTTCGAGTACCTCCGATGCGCGCGCGACCATGGCCGGCTGATGACGTTTGTGAACTTCCTGCTCGAGAAAGACTTCATCCATCCGCTGTCGCCCGAGCAGCTGGAGCAGCTGCGGCAGCGGGGCATCCAGGCGATCTCCTGCTCGACGTGCGGAGCGCCGGTCGACCTGACCCGCGGCTCGGCGTGCGCGCATTGCGGCTCGAGCCTGTCGATGGTGGACCTCGCCAGGATGGGACTGGGCCTGCGCGAGGCGCTATGAGTTGTCCAGGTAGACGAACAGCAGGAACAGGATCAACGCGGCCAGCACGACCAGCGATACCTTGATCCAGCTCCACGGCCGCGAACCGGAAATACGCCCGGTGACGCCGTTCACGACCACCTGGTAGGACTTCGCGCCGTAGACGTACATCAGGATCCAGATCGGCGCCAGGATGTGTTTGAACGTTTGCTCGGTGAATCTGGCGTCGACGTTGAGATTGCGGTACGTGTCGCCCGGGACCTGTCGGCCGCACAGCTCGCGCAGGGTGGCCTCCATCTGACGCCGCGAACGCTCGGCGGCCGCGATGAGATCGATCTGGTAGCGCTCGACGGTCCATCCCGACAGATAGCCGGGATCGAACGGCACGAGTGAATCCGTCGGAAACGGCTCGATGCTCCGCAGGCGGGTCGCATCCACGCCCACCGACGCGCACACCAGCTGATCGTCGAAGATGTGCGACAGCTCGCCCGATGCCGGCGTCCACGATACCTGGCGAACGTTCTTGCCGCCCTGCCGGACGTAGTAATACTTGCCCGCCTCGGCCGTCCACCGCGCGTCGGCCCTTGCGTCGAACGTCCAGTAGGGGAGGTAGATGCCCTTGACGGTGTCGGTGATTGCCTGGAGCCTGAACCTGTTCGGCGCCAGCCACTGCCGGCCGTACCAGGAGCGAATCAGATCGCGCGCCTGCGACTCCGAGATCTTCAGCGGCAGCAGCGATTCGGGCCGGAACGGTTCCTTGACCTCTTCGTACGGAACGAGCGCGGACGAGCCGCAGAACTCGCAGCGTTTGCCGATCTGCTGGGGATCGAAGACCGAAATCGCCTGGCAGCTCTGACAGCGGACCGACATCTTCGCGGTCTGCCAGCCGCGCGCCGAGTCGGGGATGCCGCGCATCGCCTCGGCCAGATCGTGCTCGACGATCACCGTGTCGGCGCCGACCTTCTTCAGTTCCGCCGGAGATTCCGTCCCGCAAAACGGGCAGATGAGCGCCTGTTTTGTGGGGTTCCAGTTCGCCTCGGCCCCGCAGGCCGGGCAGTTGAACTTCTGGCGGGCTGATGCGACCTGTTCGCTCACCGGTCGTGCGGCGCCGTCATTTCAGGAAGTCGGCGATGGCCGTCTTCGTGATCCGCCACTGCGTGCCGATCTTCTTGCCCTTGAGGTCTCCGGCCTCGAGGCTCGAGACCACGTCGGCTTCGGAGACGCCGAGGATCTTCGCCGCGTCGGCCGGACCAAGCGTTTCCGGGATGCCGGTCGCCGCGGCCGGTGCGCCGGCAGCCGGAGTGGCCTGCGCCGTGATGCCGCCGGGCTGGTTCAGCATCTGGTTCGCGATCGACATGCCGACGGCCATTTCCGCGCCGATGCCGCCGACGCCCGCGCCGCCCTTCTCGAGCCCCTGCGCCATCTGGTACTTCACGTAGTCGTTCAGGTTGCCGACGGCCGCCATGCTCGAGCGCTTGTCGATGGCCGCCTCGACCTCCGGCGGCACCGATACGTTTTCGACGACGAAGCTCGCCATCTCGAGGCCGTACTTGTCCTTGAGCAGCGGGTTGATGAGCGGCAGCAGCGCCTCGCCCAGCTCCGAATAGCGCGTCGCGACGTCGAGCACCGGCACCTTGCTGGTGGCCAGCGCCTCGCTGAACACGCTCACGAGGCGCGACCGCATGACGTCGGCGAACTCGTCGAGCCGGAAATGATTGTCGGTGCCGGCCACTTCCTTGAGGAACTTCGGGGCTTCGACGATCCGGAAATCGTACGTCCCGAACGCGCGCACCCGGACGATGCCGAAGTCCTGGTCGCGCATCATGACGGGGTTCGACGTGCCCCACTTGTTGCCGGTGAAGAGCCGCGTCGTGAGGTAGTAGACGTCGGCCTTGAAGGGCGACTCGAATCCGTACTTCCAGCCCTTGAGCCGGGAGAGGATCGGGATGTTGTCGGTCGTCAGCGAGTGCTTGCCCGGGCCGAAGAGGTCGCCGTACTGGCCCAGGTAGACGAACTGGACGACCTGCGATTCCCGGACGATCAACTGGGCCCCGTTCTTGATTTCCTTGTCCTGGTCGGGGAAGCGGAAGGACAGCGTATCGCGCGAGTCGTCGGTCCATTCGATGATGTCGATGAACTGGCTGCGGATGAAATCTGTCAGGCCCATTAGCGCTCCTCGGAAATAGTTACGTATTCTGGCACGGCCGGGTTCAGGCGTGACCTCGGCGTTTCTTCCCCGGTGTTTTCTTTCGCTTTTTCGCGCCGCGGTTCTTCGCCGACAGGCTGTCCGAGACCTCGTACGCCTCCTCGAGCCAGTCGGTCACCGGCGCCTCCACCTCGTCTCGATGTTTGAGATGGACGATGTGGACGACCTTGGTCCTCGAACCGCGAACGACCTTCCGCACCTGGCGGGCTTTCACGGTGCGTCCGAGGAAGATGCAGACCTCGAGGACGTTCTTCTTCGGACGGACGAAGAAATAGCACGCCTTTCGCGAGAACATGATCGAGGAGTGGGAGGCGTAGATCCGCTGTTCGCCGAACGCCGCCGCCGTCTCCCGCAGCCGGTCCCACGCGTCCCGTAGATCCTCGGACAGATCCTCGGTGAGCGCGGCCTCGGTCGTGGTCCAGCAGTCGTGGGATTCTCCCTGTTCCACCCACTGCTTGCAGTGAAAACACTCGCGGCCGGGCATGCCGCCATTCTAGGGGTTGCACATTTCGAGGGCACTGTGGCATTGTCTCGTGTTAACTGAATAGTTAAATGAAGCAGTTAACCCGGAAAACGGTCAGAAGCCGGCGGTCCGTGAGCGCACCTGGCGGAGGTACCGAACAGCAGATTCTCGACGCCGCACACGCCGTGTTCCTGCGGCGCGGGACATCGGGCGCGCGCATGCAGGACATCGCGGCCGAGGCCGGCGTCAACCAGGCGCTGCTGCACTACTACTTCCGCAGCAAGGAGCGGCTGTCCGAAGCCGTGTTCAGGCGCGCCGCGGCCCAGCTGCTGCCGCGGGTGATCGAGGCCATGGCCTCGGATCTGTCGATTGAGGAGAAAGTCGCGCGTGTGGTGGAGCTCGAGCTCGATCACCTGCTGCGGGTCCCGTACCTGCCCGGCTACATCATCAGCGAGCTTCACCATCACCCCGAGCGCGCGCGCCAGCTGATCTCGGCCGTTACGGGCATGACTCCTGAGGACGTCCGCCCCAGGGTCGTCACGCGCCTGCGCGAGCAGCTCGACGCGGGCGTCAGGGACGGGCGATTCCGGCCAATCGCCCCCGATCAGTTCATCGTCAATCTCTTCTCGTTGTGCATCTTTCCGTTCGCTGCGCGCCCGATGCTCATGGCGCTGCTCGGTTTCGATCAGCCGGGCTTCGAACGTTTCATCGGGCAGCGGCGAGAGCAACTCACCGCTTTTGTGCTGGGGGCGATGCGCCCGTGAACATGAAAAAGAAGACAACAGCCGCGGCATTCATGATGGTGTGCGCGCTCGACGTGCGAGCCGCGCGCGCGCAACAACCGCAGACGGGGACTTCAGTCAGCCTTCAGCTGGCGGCGCTGCAGCAGGCCGCCGTCGATGCGGACCCCCGGTTCTCTCAGTTGAAGCTTCAGCAGACGCAGACGGATCTTCGCGTCGGCAACATCGACGCCGAGCGCAAGCCGTCGATCGGCGTCGAAGGACAGGTTCAGTGGCAGTCGGACGTACCGACGCCGCCGCCCTTCCTCCCTGGCGGCACACCGCTTTTCCTGCCGCCCAAAGACACTTACGACGCGCATCTCCGGATCGAGCAGCGCATCTTCGATCCCACGGTCAGCACGCGCGCGGATCTCGAACGCGCCCAGCTCGCGGAATCGCAGTCACGCGTACGCGTCGCGCTGTTCGGGCTCCGGCAGGAGGTGAATAACGCCTTCTTCGCGGCAGCGCTGCTGCAGGAGCGTGCCGGCGCGCTGGCCGCGGCGGTCGCCAACCTGGAGACCCGCCTGCGCGAAACCACGGCCCGCGTGAACGGCGGCGCCGCGCTCGCCGCCGACGCAGCGACGGTCGAAGCCGCGCTCCTGCAGCGCCGGCAGGACCAGGCCGAACTGCGCGTTAACCGTGCCGCGGCTCTTGCGCGGCTGTCGGCGTTGACCGGGCGGACGATTCCGGAGGACACGACCCTCGAGCTGCCCGATCTTCGCGACCGCGTCGCGCAGGCCCGGACGACGCTGAACACGCGCGCGCGGCCCGAGTACGAGGCGTTTGCCCGCTCGCGCGACCGCGTGGGCCGGCAGCAGGAAACCGTCGCCACCCAGACACAGTTTCGCGTGTCGGCGTACGGCCGCGTCGGCTACGCTCGCCCGGGACTCAACATCATCGACGATCAGTTCGAGTTCTACGGCCTGGTGGGCGTGCAGCTGCAATGGAAGCCCTTCGACTGGCACAGCGAGGGACGCGAGCGGGAGGCGCTCGCGATTCAGTCGCAAATTATCGCAGCCGACGAAGCGGCGTTCACCAGGACTATCGAGCGCAGTACCGACACGGACGTGCGCACGGTCGATCGTCTCGCCGAGACGATCGCGCTGGACGATAGAATCGTCACGCTTCGCGAGCAGATCGATCGCTCGACCGAGACCCGCTTTCGGGAAAACGTGGTGACGGCTTCCGAGTATCTCGATCGCAACACCGAGCTGCTCGACGCGCGGTTCACGCAGGCCGGACACCGCGTGGAGCTCGCGCAGGCCGGCGCGAAACTGCTGACGACCCTCGGCCTGGAGGTACGCTGATGCGCGCGACGCTGCGGCAGACGATGCAGGACGCCATGCAGGGCGCCATGATAGTTGCGCTGGCCGCCTCCGGCTGCGCGCGCCAGGAGCGGCCGGACGCGTACGGCAACGTCGAAGCCGTCGACGTCGTGGTCTCGGCTGAAGCCGCCGGTCAGCTGATGGCGTTCGGCCCGCAGGAAGGGCAGAAGCTCGAGGTCGGCGCCGCGGTCGGCACGATCGACTCGACCGAGCTGGGCCTCGAACGCGCCCAGCTGACCGCCCAGCGCCAGGCCAACGCCTCGCGCGTCAACGAGGTGGACCAGCAGGTCGGCGTGCTCCAGGCGCAGCGCCTCGCCTCGGCCGCCCAGCGCGATGCGGCCAGGGCGCAGCGGGCATCGCTCGACGCGCAGCTGGACGTCGCGCGCCGCGGCTACGAACGCACGAAGCGGCTGTTCGACCAGCAGGCGGCCACTGCCCAGCAGCTGGACCAGGCCGAGCGCGACTTCCGCGTCCTCGAGCAGCAGATCCGGGCGCAGGACGAGCAGATCGCGGCCCAGGAGCATCAGATCGCGGCGCAGGGCAGCCAGATCGACGCCACTCGCGCGCAACGCAAGACGGCGCTCGATCAGGTCGCGACCGCCGACGCCCAGATCGCGCGCGTGTCCGAGCGCGTGCGCAAGACCGACGTGCGCAATCCGGTTGCGGGCACCGTGCTCGCGACTTACGCCAAGGCCGGCGAGATCGTCCAGCCCGGACAGCCGCTCTACAAGATCGCCGACCTCGGCTCGGTCGAGGTCCGCGCCTACGTCGGCGAGCGTCAGCTGTCCGCCGTGCGCCTGGGATCGGCCGCCCAGGTGACCGTCGACGCCGGCGCCGGCCGGCAGTCCCTCCCGGGCACGGTCTCCTGGGTCTCGTCGCAGGCGGAGTTCACGCCGACGCCTATTCAGACGCGCGAGGAGCGCGCGGATCTGGTCTATGCGGTCAAGATCCGCGTGGCCAACACCGGCGACCTGTTGAGGATCGGCATGCCCGTTGACGTCCGCTTCGGCGGTGGGGCCCAGTGAAAATATCGGACGCGGTCGTCGTCAACGGCGTCGTCAAGCGGTTTGGCCAGACCAAAGCGCTCGACGACGTGTCGTGTGCGGTCCATGCCGGCGAGCTCTTCGGGTTTATCGGCCCCGACGGCGCCGGAAAGACGACGCTGTTCCGAATCCTGGCGACGCTGCTCAAGCCGGACCGCGGATCGGCGACCGTCCTCGGCGAGGACGTCGTCCGGGGGCTCTGGTCGCTGCGTTCGCGCATCGGGTACATGGCGGGCCGGTTCTCGCTCTACGGCGATCTGAGCGTCGAGGAGAATCTCCGCTTCTTCGCCTCCGTGTTCGGCACGACGGTCGAGCGGGAACACGATCGTATCGCGCCCATCTACACGCAGCTCGAGCCGTTCAAGGATCGGCGCGCCGCGGCGCTGTCGGGAGGCATGAAACAGAAACTGGCCCTCTGCTGCGCGCTCGTCCACCGGCCCGAACTGCTGCTGCTCGATGAGCCGACGACCGGCGTCGACGCCGTTTCACGGCGCGAGTTCTGGGATCTGCTGGGCGACCTGAAACGCGGCGGCCTCACCGTGCTCGTCTCGACCCCGTACATGGACGAGGCCAACCGCTGCGACCGCGTCGCGCTGACACAGCACGGCCGATTGCTGGCCGTCGACGCACCCGAGGCGATCGCGCGATCGTTCGGCCGGCCGCTGCTCGCCGTCCACGCCGCCGACAGGTACCATGCCCTGCGCGCGCTCCGCGACTACGGCCACACGCACACGGTCTATCCGTTTGGCGAAAGCCTGCATTACACCGACGCGAGGGCCGACGCGCCGGCCGGCCAGATTGCGACCGACCTCGGCGCGTTTCTCGAGGCGCACGGGGTGCATGACGCCCGCATCGATCCGATTCCGGCCACAGTCGAAGACGTGTTCATGGAGCGAATGGGAGGGCCCGGCGCATGACGGGCGGCCTCGCGATCCAGGCCAGGGATCTCACGCGGCGATTCGGTGGCTTCGTCGCCGTGGACCGCGTCACGTTCGACGTCCACGAAGGCGAAGTCTTCGGATTCCTCGGCGCCAACGGCGCCGGCAAGACGACGGCGATTCGCATGCTGACCGGGCTGCTGGCGCCGAGCGGCGGCGAGGCGCGCGTCGTCGGCTACGACGTTTTCACCGAGAGCGAGATCATCAAGCGGCACATCGGCTACATGAGCCAGCGGTTCTCCCTGTACGAGGACCTGACGATCGCCGAGAACATCCAGCTGTACGGCGGCATTTACGACCTCACCAACGCGCAGATTCGCGAGCGCACCGCCAGCATGCTGGCGCGGCTCGGCCTGACAGACGCCGCGCACGAGTTCGTCCGGTCGATTCCGCTCGGATGGCGGCAGAAGCTCGCGTTCTCGGTCGCGCTCCTGCACCAGCCGCGCATCGTGTTCCTGGACGAGCCGACGAGCGGCGTGGACCCGATCACGCGGCGTCAGTTCTGGGAGCTCATCTACGCGGCCGCGGCCGACGGGCACAACCGTGTTCGTGACCACGCACTACATGGACGAGGCGGAATATTGCGACCGTGTGTCGATCATGGTCGCGGGGCGGATCGGCGCAATCGGCACGCCCGCCGAGCTGAAGCAGCAGTTTGGCGCCGCAACGATCGACGATGTGTTCGTGACGCTGGCGCGGCCGGCGGGAGGGACGGCGGCGGGGCCGGGCCAGCCGCGATGAGGAAGGCGCTCGCCGGCCTCCTGCGGAAAGAGATCTACCACGTCCTGCGCGACCGGCGGACGCTGGCCGTGATCACGCTGATGCCGATCGTCCAGGTGATCATCTTCGGCTACGCGATACGCACCGACGTCGACCGCGTGCGACTTGCCATCGTTGACCCGGCGCCCGACGCCGTGACGCTCGAACTGCGCAGCCGGTTCGGCGCGACCGATACCTTCCGTGTCGCCGCCACGCTGCCGGCCGCACACGACCTCGAGCCGCTGTTCCGGCGCGGGCTCGTGCAGGGGGCCGTGCTGCTCGAGCCCGGTTTCGCCGACAACCTCGGGCGCGGCCTGCCGGCGAACGTGCTGATCGTCACCGACGCCACCGAGCCCAATACCGGAAGCGTGGTGCAGGCCTACGTGCTGCAGGTCATCCAGGCCTACGAGCGCGAGCGCGGAGCCAGACCGGGCGCCGTGCGGCTCGTGCCCTCGGTCCGCATGCGGTTCAACCCGACGCGCGAGAGCTCGAACCTCTTCGTTCCGGGCCTGATGGCGTTCGTCCTCACCATCATCTCGTCGCTGATGACCGCCATCACGATCACGCGCGAGAAGGAAACGGGCACCATGGAGACGCTGCTCGTCTCCCCGCTGCGGCCGTGGCAGATCATCGTCGGCAAGGTCGCGCCCTATCTTGCGATCGGCTTCGTCAGCGTGCTCGGCGTGATCGTCGAGGCGCGGCTGGTCTTCAACGTGCCCCTGCGAGGGAGTCTCGTCCTCCTCCTGGCCGAAGGGCTGCTTTTCATCCTGGTGTCGCTCTCGCTGGGCATCCTGATCTCGGCGCGGACATCGTCGCAGCGCGTCGCGATGATGGGCGCGATGGTCGGCACGATGCTGCCGACCATGCTGTTGTCGGGCTTCATCTTTCCGATCGAGAGCATGCCGTGGCCGCTGCGCGCGATCTCGAACGTCGTGCCGGCCAGGTGGTTCGTCGTCGTGGCTCGCGCCATCATGCTGAAGGGCGTCGGGCTGAGCTACCTCTGGCGGGAAACGCTCGTGCTGGCGGTAATGGCCACAGTGCTGCTCGTGTTGAGCACGCGTTCGTTCCGTGAGCGCCTGGAGTAGATGTGAGACGCATCCTGTTCCTGGCCCGTGCCGAAGTGCTCCACATCGTCCGCGACCGGGCGACGCTCGCGCAGGTGCTGGTGCTGCCCATCCTGCAGCTGTTCGTCCTGTCGAACGCCGCGACCTTCGAAATCCGCAACACGCCGATGTACGTCGTGGACTTCGACAGGACGAGCGCGTCCAGGCAGCTTGTCGCGCGGTTCGACGCGTCCGGCCACTTCCGGATTGTCGGGCAGTCGGCGTCGCTCGACGCGGCGGACGAGGGGCTGCTGCGGGGAGATGTGACGCTGGCGCTCGTCATCCCGCACGACTTCGAATCGTCGGTGGTCCGCCAGAGGAGCGCCGCGGTCCAGCTCGCGGTGAACGCGGAAAAAGGGTCGGCCGCGGGGATCGTCCAATCGTACGCGATGCAGATCCTGAACACGTATGCCGCCGAGCTGGGCGCGACGTTCCACCCGTCGATGACCTCAGTCCGCTCCGGCGACGCGGAGACTGCCCCGCTGCGGGGGGGCGGGCGGATCGATGTCCAGGTACGGCACTGGTACAACGAGACGCTCGACTATCAGCACTACATGGTGCCGGGGCTGCTGGTCGCGCTCGTGACGATGATCGGCACCCTCCTGAGCGCGCAGAACATCGCGCGCGAGAAGGAGCTGGGAACGCTCGAACAGCTGAACGTGACACCGCTCACGCGGGGGCAGTTCATCGCGGCGAAGCTGCTGCCCCTCTGGGTGCTGGGCCTGGTGGATCTCGGCATCGGCCTGGTCGTCGGACGCGCCGTCTTCGGCGTGCCGATGCGGGGGAGCCTCCTGCTGCTTCTCGGCACGGCGGGCATCTACCTGATCGTGGCTCTGTCGATCGGGCTCTGGATTTCGACGCTGGTCGAGACGCAGCAGCAGGCGATGTTCGTCACGTTCTTCATCGTGAACATTTACCTGCTCATGAGTGGTCTGTTCACGCCGATCGACAGCATGGCGGACTGGGTGCAGACGGTCTCGCTCGTGAACCCGGTGCGCCATTTCGTCACCATCGCCCGCGCGCTGCTCGTGAGGGGCGCGTCGCTCCCCGATATCCAGACGCCGCTCGCCATCCTGGCCGTGTCCGCTGTCGCGCTCCTGGCCCTCGCGATCCGTCAGTACTCCAAGCGCACGGCCTGAGCGCGCCGCGCGCGGGTGTGCAGCGTGGCTGTCCGCGCCCGCGCGGCAGCATCCCACGGCCGAAGTTGATAGAATTCGGCCCGCCACGGCGACGGGAGGCTCGGATGGTCATCGATTCGCACGGACACGTCACAGCACCAGACAGCTTGTATGTGTATAAGGCCCAGATACTTGCGCATCGCGGGGCCCACGGCCGCGGCGGCAACCTGGCCAATGAGGACGACGTCAGGAAGGCGCTGAACGCGCCGGTATTCGGCGGCAGCTCGCACCTCGCCCAGTTGAAGGAAGTCGGCACCGACCTGCAGCTGATCTCGCCCCGGCCGTATCAGATGATGACCAGCGAGCACCCGCGGCTGGTCAAATGGTTCGTCGAGGAGACCAACAACATCATCGCGAAGCAGGTGGAGTTGTACCCTGACACCTTCCGCGGCGTGTGCGGCCTGCCGCTGACGCCGAACGTCGATCCGAAAGCGATTGTTCCGTATCTGGAGCAGTGCGTGAAGAAGCAGGGCTTCGTCGGCTGCCTGCTCAACCCCGACCCCGGCGAGTGCGGCGGCATCGAAACGCCGCCGCTCGGCGATCGCTTCTGGTATCCGCTGTACGAAAAGCTGGTCGAGCTGGACGTGCCGGGCCACATCCATTCGACCGGCTGCCGATCCGAGCGGCTGCCGTATTCGCTGCACTTCATCAACGAGGAAAACATCGCCGTCGTCTCGCTGCTGAACTCGCAGGTCTTCACCGATTTCCCGACGCTGAAGATCCTCGTCTCGCACGGCGGCGGAGCGATCCCGTATCAGTACGCCCGCTTCGAGGCGAGCTCGCTCCGGGGCAAGGGCCCGCGATTCTCGGATCAGATGCGCAAGCTGTACTACGACACCGTGCTCTACTCGAAGGACGCGCTCGAGCTCCTGTTCAAGACCGTCGGCGTCGACCGGTGCCTGTTCGGCACGGAGCGGCCGGGCGTGGGCACCGTGAAGGATCCGAAGACGGGCCGCTGGCTCGACGAAACGCGGTTCACGATCGAAGCGATTGACTGGCTGACGGCGGCGGACAAGAAGATGATCTTCGAGGACAACGCAAAGAAGGTCTTCAACCTCAAAGTGACCGAGCCGGCGGCGGCCTGAGAAAAGGAATTTCGTGATGGCCACACGTAACGTGCGTCGACGCCTCGGCTTCATCCCGGCGGCCGCGATTCTGATCCTGGCGTCCGCGGCGGCGCAGCAGGCCCAGCAGCCGCAGAAGATCACCATCAACTACCCGACGCGCAGCGGCGCATCGTGGCCGATGTATATCGCGAAGGAAGGCGGCTATTACCAGAAGTACGGCCTCGACGTGGATCTCCAGTTCGGCGTGCACCCGGCCGGCGTCGCGATGCTGACGAGCGGGCAGGCGGCGATGGTGAATCACTCGCTCGAACAGGGCATGGTCGCGGGCTCCAAGGACGCGGCGTCGTTCGCGCTGCTCGGCAGCTCGTCGAACAAGGGACTGTTCGCGCTGATGGCGCAGAAGGAGTTCACGGATCCGAAGCAGCTCAAGGGCAAGCGCATCGCGATCGGCCAGATTGGCGACGCGCCGTACAACTACACCGTGGCGCTGCTCGGGACCTACGGCCTGGGGGTCAGAGACGTCCAGTGGATCCCGGTCGGCACCGACGTCAGCGGCCGCGCCGCGGCGCTGCAGACCAACCGGGCGGACGCCACGCTGCTGACGGCGCCCAACTACTTCCGGCTCGAGGAGGCCGGGTACAAGACGCTGGCGAACCTGGCCGACCGCGACGTGTACGCGGCGACCGTGTACCTGTTCAGCAGGAAAGCCACGACAGCGTCGCCGAAGCTGGGCGAGGCGATCATCAAGGCCCATGCCGAAGCGATCAAGCGTTTCTACGACGACAAGGCGTTCGCGGTCAAAAGCTACATCGCGTTCGACAAGCAGCCGGAGGCCGACGTCGCCCGCATCTACGACCTGTACAAGAACGGCAACATCTTCGACCGCGTGCCGTACGTGCTCGCGCCCGCCATCAAGTCGATTGTCGCGCAGCAGGTGGATCCGCGGATCGCGGCGGATCTCAAGGCGTTCGACTTCCACAAGATCGTCGACAACGGCACCGTCGCCCGCCTGGTGAAGGAAGGCTACTTCGAGCAGCTGTTCGGCGCGGACGTCAAGGCCGAGGAGCAGCGCAAGGCGAAGATTGCGTTCTGAGGGTTTGCCACAGAGTCACAGAGTCACAGAGGTGCCAGCAGCCGGGCGCGCAGTCGAGGCGACGCCGCGTAGCGGCGGCCCGGAAGCGCGAGCCGGGAAGCGAACGTTCGAAGCCGTTCGCCATCTCGTTCGTTTCCCGGCTCGCGTTTCCGAGCCTCCGGCCTGCTTCGCAGGCCGCTCGCCTCGACTGCGGCTGTCTCTGTGTCTCTGTGACTCCGTGGCTGAGTCGAGCACACGCGCGGCGCGATGAAGCTCGACATCGAACACCTGACCAAGCGCTATCGCGTCGAGCGCGACGAGCGGGACGTGCTCGCGCTGTCGGACGTGTCGCTGTCGGTGCCCGAGGGCGAGTTCATGGCCATCGTCGGCCCCAGCGGCTGCGGCAAGACCACGCTGCTCAACATCGTGGCGGGGCTGCTGCCGTACGATGCCGGAACCGTGTCGATTGACGGGAAACGCGTGTCGGGGCCTGGCGTCGATCGCGCTGTCGTGTTTCAGCACGCGAGCCTGCTGCCGTGGCGAACGGTGGCCGGCAACGTCCGCTACGGCATGGAAATGCAGAAGCGCTTCGACCGGGCGGTCATGTCGCAGCGGGCGGACCATTTCATCAAGCTCGTCGGGCTGGCCGGCTTCGAGCGCCACTACCCGTCGGAGCTGTCCGGCGGCATGCAACAGCGCGTGAACCTGGCGCGGGCGACGGCGGCTGACCCCCTCGTGCTGCTCATGGACGAGCCGTTCGCGGCGCTCGACGCGCAGACACGCGAGACGATGCAGGCCGAGCTCCTGAAGATCTGGGCCGAGGCGCACAAAACCGTTCTCTTCATCACGCATCAGATCAACGAAGCCGTCTACCTGGCCGACCGCGTCGCGGTGCTGAGCCCTCGTCCCGGCCGCCTGAAGGACGTCGTGACGATCCCGTTCGAACGCCCGCGGCCGCTGAGCCTGAAACGCGAGCCGCGGTTTCTCGAAGTGGAAGACGCGATCTGGCAGACGGGTGGAGAGAAGACATCGTGAGGCAGACGTTCTATCGGAGGCACGAAGGGCTGATCCTCGGCGGCGTCGCCGTGCTGCTCGCGATGGCCGCGTGGCAGGCCCTGTGGTCGTCCGGGCGCATCTCGCCTCTGTTCTTCACGGGGCCGTCGGCGGTCGCCGTGCGCTTCCGCGAGGAATGGATCCACGGGCGGCTCAAGGACGATCTGCTGTACAGCGGGCTCAACTTCGCGATTGGCGTCGGCCTGGCGATCGCGGCCGGCGTGGTGCTTGGCGTCGTGATCGGCTGGTACCGGAAGCTGGCGATGATCTTCGAGCCGTTCGTGAACGCCCTCTACGCCACGCCGCGCGTGGCGCTGGTGCCCCTCATCCTCATCTGGTTCGGCATCGGCATGTGGTCCAAGGTGTTCATCGTCTTCATCAACGCCTTCTTCCCCGTGCTGATCAACACGATTGGCGGCATCCGGGCGACCGACGCCGATCTGCTGCGGGCCGCGCGCGCGTTCTGCGCGTCGGACTGGCAGATCTTCAAGACCGTCGCGATCCCGGGCGCCGTCCCGTTCATCCTCACCGGCGTCCGTCAGTCCGTCGCGCTCGGCCTGATCGGCGTCGTCGTCGGCGAAATGTTTGGCGGCAGCCAGGGCATTGGCTATATGGTCAACTACGGGGGGCAGACGTTCCAGACGGACACCGTCTTTCTGGGCGTCGCCATCATCGCGTGTTCCGGAATCGTCCTGACGTGGCTGGCCGAGCGGCTGGAGCGTCGGTTTTCGCGCTGGAGAGTTCAAGACAATGGCTGAGATCGTCCTGGGAATCGGCGCTTCGCACGGGCCGCTGCTGTCCACACCGCCGGAGCAATGGGACCTGCGCGCGAAGGCCGACCGTGAGAACAAGGGCCACTGGTTCCAAGGCAAGACCTACGACTTCGAATCGCTGCTGAAGGCGCGCGCGCCGGGGTTCGCGAGCGAGATCACCGTGGACGTCCGGCGCGATCGGTTTGCCAAATGCCGGCTCGCCATGGAGACGCTCGGGAAGAAGTTCAACGAGGTCGCCCCGGACGCTGTCGTCATCCTCGGCAACGACCAGCGCGAGTTCTTCAACGCGGGCCTGACGCCGGCGATCACGGTGTATCGCGGCGCCCAGATCAAAAACGTTCAGCACCTGCACGAAGACCAGCCCGGCCTGAACATCGCCGAGCCCGGGAACTCGCCGGCCGAAGGCGCCACGTACCCCGGCGCGACCGCGCTCGCCGACCACATCCTCGACTCGCTGGGCGAGGAGAACTTCGACCTGGCGCAGTCCGACGACACGCCAAGCGGCGCGCCCCGCGGCGGAATCCCGCACGCCTACGGCTTCCTCTATCACTCGATCCTGCAGGATCGGACGCCGCCGAGCGTGCCCATCATCCTGAACGTCCACTTCCCCCACAACACGCCGAAGCTGGGCCGATGCCTCGAGCTCGGACGCGCGCTGTATCGCGCGATCACGAGCTTCAAGGGGTTCAACCGCGTGGCGCTTGTCGCGTCCGGCGGCCTCACGCACTTCGTGATCGACGAGGATCTCGATCAGACCATCATGGCCGCCATGCAGAAGGGCGACGAGAAAGCCCTGGCCGCGCTGCCGGAAAACCTGTTCAAGGTCGGCACCGCGGAAATCAAGAACTGGTATCCCGTCATCGCGGCGATGAACGCCGCCGGCCGCAAATATCACCAGGTCGATTACGTGCCGTGCTATCGCTCGGAAGCCGGGACCGGCAACGCGATGTGCTTCGCGTATTGGGAGTAACGACCACGTAGAACGCAGAGCACGCAGAGCACGCAGAGACTTGTTTGAAATACTTCTGCGAACTCCGCGTTCTCAGCGTTCCACGTATTGTGATCTATGGATGACGTGCTGACACGGCTCGCCGGGCTGGACTCGTGCGCGGTGTCCGACGCGCTGGACAAACTCGGTCTGGCCGGCGCTGTCGCCGGGATTCACCGCTTGTCCACGGATCGCCGCATCTCCGGTCGCGTAATCACGGTCAAGCTCGACCGCGATGAGGATGCCGGGCGGCCGGCGGCCTCGCGTCACCTCGGTACCACCGCCATCGAAGCCTCGCAGCCGGGCGACGTCATCGTCGTGGAGCAGCGCACCGGCATCGACGCGGCGGGCTGGGGCGGCGTACTGTCGCTCGGCGCGAGCCTGAAGGGCGTTGCCGGCGTCATCATCGACGGTCCCACCCGCGACGTGGACGAGGCCCGCGCGCACGACTTCGCGGTGTTCGCGCGCGATCACACCGCGCGCACGGCCCGGGGCCGTATCGTCGAAACGGGCACGAACGTGCCGGTCACGGTCGGCGCCATCCCAGTTGCGCCCGGCGACTTCGTCGTCGCGGACGGGAGCGCCGTTGTGTTCGTCAGGGCGCAGGACATCGACCGCGTGCTCGACGCCGCCGAAGCCATCGCGGCGCGCGAGGCCGGCATGGCCGATTCGCTGAGGGCGGGCACGCCCATCACGCAGGTGATGGGGAAGAATTACGAAACGATGTTGAAGAAATGAACGAAGGCGGCCGTGCCGCCAGGTGCGAGCCCTATTCGGGCAGGAGCGCGCTCACGCTGATGACGCAGGAAGTGAGCAAGCCCGGAGCGATCGAATCGCCAGGCCGATACTGTTCTATGTTCCGAAACGCCCCGTCCTGCGGCAGCGAATAGCGCGCCACGACGTTGGCGTTGAGGTCGACGAGCCAGTACTCGGGGACGCCGGCCTTCGCGTAGACGCGTGCCTTCACATCCCGGTCATATTCGATCGACGAGGCGGCGATTTCGACGACCAGAAGGATGTCTGCCGGGCCTGCGTGGCGCGAGGCATAGAAATCGGCGCGAGGTTTCAGGAGGACCAGGTCGGGCTGAGGTTCGCTGTGAAAGTCTAGACGCACAGAACCCTGCGGCAGGACGATTGCCGCGTCTCCTGCCGCTCTGACCAGCGCTTGAGTGGCACTGCTCACGCACGCGTTATGCCGCGGACCGATCGGACTCATCACGACCACTTCGCCGTCGATGAGCTCGACGCGGTCGTCCGGGCAGAAGATGCCCGCTTCTCCCATACGCTGATACTCGTCCGCCGTGAACCGTCTCTTTTCAGCTGCGATGGACATGAGTCGGTCCCCATTTTAGCATCGTCAACAGCGAAGGCCGTGCCGGGAGAGACCGGCGGGAATTGCTGGTGTCGCCGCTACGTGGTGGCAGTTTCTGCACAGGCGGCCTGCCCGCTCGGTATGATCGGTTGCAACATGACGAGCTCAACGTCGGAACAGGACTCCAATATCCAGCGCGCGTCGAAGCTCGACACGACGGCTATCAGCGACGCGCTGGACAGGCTGGGCATCGCCGGTCAGTGCCTGAACATCAAGCCGCTCGATCACCGGTTCCGGATGACCGGCCGGGCATTCACGATTCTGTACAGTCCGGCCGGCACGCCGGCGGGCACCGTCGGCGACTACATCGACGATGTCGAGCCCGGATCGGTTGTGGTGCTGGACAACGGCGGCCGCGAAAACGCGACCGTGTGGGGCGACATCCTGACAGCCATCTCGCACCGCCGCGGGATCGCCGGCACGGTCATCGACGGCGCGTGCCGCGACACGCATTTGTCGCTCGAGTTGGGCTACCCGATCTTCAGCCGCAGCTACTCCATGCGAACGGGCAAAGATCGTGTACAGGTGGAAGCGATGAACGGGCCCGTCAACATCGGCGACGCTCGCGTCAACCCCGGGGACATCCTGCGCGGCGACTCTGACGGCGTGCTCGTGATCCCACGCGCGCACGAGGATGCGGTGCTGGCGGCGGCCGAGGAGATTGACGCCGTGGAACAGCAGATCCGGCGCGCCGTCATCGAAGGGCAGACGCTCGCCGACGCCAGGAAGAACCTCGGCTACCACCAACTACAGACGCGGCGGCGGTGAGCCGCCGCTCAGTTGGATAGATCGGCTACCTGATGCAGGCGCCTCGACGCTGAAACCTCGTGGTTCCTGCTCCACACGGCTTTCAGGGCGGGGATGGTCGTCACGGCGCCGAATCCAATCAGCGACAGCGCGATCGCGCGGCGGCGCGGTTCGGGTATGCGATCGGCCAGAAGCAAACCGACGCCGAATGCCAGAGCCGCTCGAGTGCCGACGAGAAACCCCAGCAGTGGACGGCTCAGGATGAGGCTGTGCATGTGCTTCCTCCGATCGATCGCGGACGCAAGAAACGTGCTGATTCCCGCGGGCCGCTCGAGCTCGCCGTGCGCCTCCTCAGCTTGCCGTCCTCAAACCATCGCCGCAGAATGCAGAGTCTGATCGTGTGAAAGGAGAGGAGGTCAGAATGGCAAAGGCAAAGCAGGCGATACCTGCGGGACATCACACCGTCACGCCGGTCCTCACACTCGACGACGCCGCGAAGGCGATCAAGTGGTACGAGAAAGCATTCGACGCGAAGGAAATAGGGAGGTCGACCGCGCCGGATGGCAAGATTCTGCACGCCGAGATCCAGATCGGCGACTCTCGCATCATGCTCAACGATCCCATCATGGGAACCAAGAGTCCCAAATCGCTGAGCGGTTCGCCCGCGTCACTGTTCGTTTACGTGGAGGACTGCGATGCGTTCTTTGAACGGGCGCTCTCCGCCGGCGCCCACGTCTACGGAGGCACAGTGGGCAGGATGTCGGATCAGTTCTGGGGCGACCGCATGGGCACCCTGACTGATCCGTACGGGTACCAATGGTCGATCGCCACGAGAAAGGAAGACCTGTCGCAGCAGGAGGCGCAGAAACGACAGGAAGAATGGCTGAAGGACTATGCTCCTCAGCCGACCGTCAGCTGAAGAACAGGGGCGCGACCGCGAAGTGGTCGCGGCCGCGCCCCGCAATGACTACGGCTGAACGCGCGACAGCTGTTCGAGCAGCTTTCCTCGTGCGCTGTCAGCCGGAACGAACCGCTGCACCCGCTGGCCGGCGAACACCTCGCCCGTGTAGAGATTGCCCTTGGAGTCGGTGGCTTCCATGTGTACGCCGAAGAAACTTCCGCCGCTCTCACCCATCTGGCCCAGCGAGCCCACGACTTTGCCCGTCTTCCGATCGAGGAACCAGATGTGGTTGTTCGTCAGGTCGGAGATATAGAGCAGCTTCTGGTCCTTGTCGTTTGAGAACATCACGCCGCCGGCCGCTCCGCCCACGCCCGTGTATTCGGCCAGCTTGATTTCCTGCTTGAAGTTGCCCTGTTTGTCCGTGACGTGAATCCGGTTGCCCGTGCGGTCGGCCGCATAGACCAACCCGTCATTGGAAAAATTGAACGTGAGGTGGCCGACGAACTCCTTGGCCATCGGACCATTCGGCGTGTAGGCATGGTCCTCGGGCTTCACGCTGATTTCCGACAGCTTGTGGCCGTACGCGCCCCAGCCCCGCTTGAACTCGAACTTGTCGAGCGAG
This sequence comes from uncultured Acidobacteriota bacterium, assembly GCA_963712905.1. Classification (GTDB taxonomy): domain Bacteria; phylum Acidobacteriota; class Vicinamibacteria; order Vicinamibacterales; family CAVVIG01; genus CAVQJU01. Next base: position 271,732 of record CAVQJU010000013.1, read on the forward strand.
AACACCAGGACGCGGCCGCCGAAGGAATTGTCCGCCACATAAATCTCGTTGACGGCATCGTCGGTGCGGATCTCTTCGATGCCTCCGACGATCATCGGCGTGGTCGGCGGATACTTGGCGACGAAAGCCGTTTGCTGCAGTTGCGCCTGCGTCGCGGCTCCATCCCCGCCTCCGCGGCCGGCGCCGCGCCCGCCACGTCCGCCGCGGCCACCGTCTGCCACCGTAATGAACCCGGCAACGGGTCCGGCCGTGCCCTGGCCTTTCACCCACCCGATTCGCGGGTTGTCGTCGAACGGCTGCCCGTTGGCAGTCTCGGGGATGTGCGGGATGGCCGCCAGCATCTTGCCGGTTTTCGGGTCGTACTTGCGGACGGTGTTCTGCCCGATGTAGATGAAGCCCTGCTTGTCGACCGCCATGCCGTGACCCTGCGGAGCGTCGAACGATCCGATCACGTTGCCGGCCTTGTCGAAGTGAATCATCGCCGGCGCATGCGCACAACAATCCGCGAGCGGAGGATCCTGCTCCGCGTGCACCTCGATGGACACGAGATCGTTGGGCCTGTTGAGGACCCAGACGTTGTCGTCCTTGTCGACGGCCAGACCCGTCACGCCGCCCATCTTCCACTTGTTCGGCAGCGGCTTCGGCCAGTCGGGATCGTATTTGAAGCTTGGCGCCGTCTGCGCCCGGACGTCATCGCTGCCGGACCGGATGAGGAATGCCATGCCGGCCAGGAGGACAACCAACGCCGCGATCTTCAAAGTGACTTTCATCATGGTGACGTCTCCGTCGGCAACAGGTTCCGCGGCTGGAGTCTAGCGCCGGCGGTCGGGCTGGTCAATCGATGTGCAGCGCGGCTACCTGCCCACCATGTGGGGCAGATCCTTGTTGTTTTCCTGGCAGATGTATTCGAGCAGTTCGGCCCCGGCCACCCACGGGATGGTGTAGCTCGTCGTCCACGGTGCGTTGTACGCGTGCGGATCGTCGATCGTCACCTGGTAGTGCAGCGTCGCTTCGTTCGTCCGCGTGTACCGCTCGACGATGTGCAGCGCCTCGGTGTGGGGATGCCCGGCCTGGTCGAGCCATGTCGCCTCGTTGAAGCCGACCACGTCGGTCACGAGCGTGTCGCCCTCCCAGCGGCCGACCGAGTCGCCCAGAAACGAAGGGTTCGGATCCTTCGGGTGGGACCGGCCATCCGTGAAGATCGTGCGCCAGACGTGCGCTCCGCCTTCGAAGACGAAGAGGACGCGATCGCTCTGTTGAAAGATCTGAAATGGAAACGGCGTCGCCATCAGCCGCGGAATGCCCGGCGGCAGGCACCTCGACTCGGGGTCGTGCTGCTGAAGATCGGCCTGGCGCTGCTCGTAGACGGCCTTCGACCATGCTTGAAACGGGACGTCCACGACCTTTTCAACGGGTGAGCGGCCGGGATCCCCCACGCCCGCAAGGTTCGCAATCACGCGCGGGTTCCACGCGCCCTTCCCGTTGCCGAGGTCCGGACGGCCGTCAGGGAGACGTGGAGCCGGGCCGGCGGCCTGCGCCGGGGGCTGGGGAAGGCGCCCGGCGACCGGGACGGTCTGTGCAGCGGCCCGCGACGCCAGCACGCAAACGAGCAACGCGCCGGCCAGCGGGATGTTCATTCAGGCACTGACGGCGTGTGGGAGGCCCGGGGCGCGAAGCAGGTCAGCGAACTGGGCGGCCAGGCTCGTCGTCAGCGCTCGCACGGGCTCGCGCTGCTCGGCCCCGCGCGGCAGCTCGACCGCGAACACGCCAACGCATCCGGACGGCGTCATCAGCGGGACGACGACGGCGCCGTTGGCCTCCTCGCTGCTCCTGACGATGCAGGTCTGCGCCGAGCGGAATGCGGCGGCCGTGGCGTTGTCGGCGTCGCAGCGCACGGTCGGCAGCTGGGCAAGCACCTGGTCCGAATAGCCGTGCGCGAGGGCCGGAACGAGCTCCGACTCCTTCGCGTCCCACGTCCAGACGACGAGGCCGATGGCGTCGAGGAGACCGGCCGCGCGCTGAAGCATCAGCGACGCGTCCTGTCCCTCGCCGGCCAGGTCGAGCTCGACGTAGAGGTTCGTCTCAGCCGGGATCGGCGCTGCCACGACGGGCGGCGGCGCGAGACGCTCGACCGCGTCAGCCGGCTCGACTCTGTCCACTCTGCTCGCGACCGGATCGGCAGCGGGCCGTCCTTTTCCGTGGAAATCGATCCACCGGCGGGCGACGGTGTCCATGGCGGACCGAACGAGAAACCGGAGGCGTATCGGCGGGGCGGGGTGCAGGCTGTCGTTCTCGCTGCCGGGCTCGAGTGCAGGCACGGGTACGACGGCCTCCGCCGGATCGGGATAGCGCTCGAGAAACTCGCGAACCACGACGTCGGCGTCAAGGTCCACCGCTCGTGCGTAGGCGCGGATGAAGGCGCGGCGAAAGATTCCCGTCGGCCACTGCGACACGTCGTCGCGCTCCAGCGCGTCGAGGAGCGAGAGCTTGATCTTGGTCTGTTCCGAGATCGTGATCAGGGAAATCTGCTGTTGCTCGCGCCGTTCGCGCATACGCGCGCCGAAACTCTCAGCCATGCGGACACCTCGCGGGGCAGCGCACACGCTGCCGCACGCTGACGATCACGTACTGCCTTCAGGAAGCTTGCGCGAGGTTCATCAGCCAGGCGAGCTGTAACGCGCAACCTCGGGAGAGGCGGCCCCGCGCGTCGAGGGTTGACGAACCTTCCGCCGCACAGAGTACCAACATGCGTACCGCAGTTCAAGGTAAGAAAGCGTTTTTCAACTATTTCCGGGCGCCCGGCGGCGCTAAAACCGAACGCACGTGGTTGAGGTACGCGAGCCGATTGCCCGCGATCGCCGAGATCGGAACGAAGGCGGATGAGCCCGATGCCTGCGTCGTCGATGTCTGTCTCGTCGCTCTGCGGACACGCATCGCCTGGAGTGGATGCCGTGGTCTTCCGCTGCGCGTGGTTGATCGCGCGTATTCGACGCGGTCGCAGATGAGCAGATGACAGGTCCCTCGCGTCAGTTTGGCGACGGCAGAAAGGCAAGAAATGTGATCCACAAAGTCTTCCCTGGGGGTGACTACAGTTGCTCCTTTCTCAGCCTTAACTACCTCAGCCAAAGCAAGATAGTCGATTTCCCGAAAGCAAATGCGTTGACACGGGCTGGCACGCCGCTCGCTTGACCGAGGCTCCAAAGGCTTCCCCATGCCTCTCACGATGCCTATTCAAGACGACTCGCTCCCGAACGAACCCATGCGGATGTCCGACGCGCCGCGGCGCCCGGCGGGCTACCGCAACCCCGCACCGCCGACCGCGGCGGGCTCGTTCAAAAAACTGTTGACGTTCAGCAAGGCGCCCGAGGGCGCGCTGGACGACTTTCCGAGCGAGCACAAGGCCACGCCCGTCTGGGTGTGGGCGTTCCTGGCGCTCGTGGCCAGCGCCGCTGTCGTGGGATCCCTGCTGATGTTCGCGCCGCAGTTGCGCGTCAGCGCGGCGATCCCGCAGACGGGCCAGCTGGTCGTGGTGTCACAGCCGGCCGGCGGCGACGTGATCGTCGACGGAGAGCGGCGCGGTGTGACGCCGCTTACGCTCTCGCTCCCGCCCGGCCCGCACGCGCTGCAGCTGAACCGCGCCGACATCTCGCGCAGCATTTCCGTGACGATCAAGGCGGGCGCAGAGACGACTCACTACGTCGATCTCGAGGCGCGCCCGGTGCCTGAAGCGGGGCAGCTCGTCGTCAGTTCCGAGCCGCCTGGCGCTCGCGTGACGATCGACGGTCAGGCGCGCGGCGTGACGCCGATCACGCTCCAGGACATGGCCGCCGGTCAGCACTCGGTCGTCATCCAGGGGCCGTCGGGGCCCGTGCAGCGAAGCGTCACCGTCGAGCGGGGGCAGTCTGCGTCGCTGCTGGTATCGATGTCGGGACAAGCCGCGTTCGGCTGGGTTTCAATTTCGTCGCCGCTCGTGCTGCAGGTCCTCGAAGACGATCGCAAGCTGGGCACGAGCGAGACCGATCGCATCGTGCTTCCAGCCGGTCAGCATACGCTCAGGATACTCAACCAACGGCTGGGCTTTCAGACGGCACGTGTCGTGCACGTTCCCGCCGGCGGCGGCGCCTCGCTTAAGATTGATCCACCGAACGGCGTCGTCAACCTGAACGCGTTGCCCTGGGCCGAAGCCTGGATCGACGGCCGTCAGGTGGGCGAGACACCGCTCGGCAACATCAAGCTTCCGATCGGCGAACACGAGGTCGTGTTCCGTCACCCGCAATTCGGGGAACGGCGGCAGACTTTCCTGGTAACCGCGAATGAACCTGCGCGCGTGGCGGTGGACTTCAAAAAATGATGTGAGCCCCCGGTGGCTCGTTGTCTGGCTGGTGTGCCTCGCGCTCGGCCTGGCCGGCGTGCACGCCCAGTCCGGCCCCTCTCTCCAGGATGCAAAAGCGCTCTACGATTCCGCCTCGTTCGACGAAGCGCTCACGGTTCTCGACCGCATTGCCCGCACACAGCCTGAAACCGACGTCGCGGATGTGCAGCGCTACCGGGCGCTCTGCCTGCTCGCGCTCAACCGCACGGCCGACGCGCAGACTGCCATCGAAGTCGTCCTGTCCCGGGATCCGCTTTACAAGTTGTCGGAAGGCGACGCGCCGCCGCGGATGCGTGCGGCTTTCAGCGAGGTTCGACGCCGGCTGCTGCCAAAGGTCACTGAGCAGCTCTACGCGTCGGCGAAGCTGAGCTTCGACCGCAAGGAGTACGCGCTCGCGTCCACCCAGTTCTCGGACCTGCTTCGATTCCTCGACGAGCCTGACGCCCGGGAACTTCCAAGCCTGAAGGAATTCCGGACGCTCGCCACCGGGTTTCGCGATCTCAGCGTCGCGGCGCAGGCGTCACTCGCGCCGGTCGCGAAGGCTGAGCCGCCCCCGGCCGCCGCAGCGCCTGCGAGCGCGCCTGTCGCCGGCGCGCCCGCCGCAGGCCCGCCGCCAGCGCCTGCGTCGGCTTCAGCCTCTCCGGTGCCTGAGGCGCCTGCAGGGGGCGTTCTGGTGCCGCCGGTGATCGTGAGGCAGCAGATGCCGCTGTGGCTGGCGATGCCGCAGTTTCTGCCCCGCGGCGGCCGCGGCAAAGTCCGCATCATTGTCGATGAGAAGGGGAGCGTCGAAGAGGCGCGGATCGTGGAATCGGTTCACACCGTCTACGACGCCCTGTTGCTCTCGGCGGCGCGCACGTGGAAGTACGAGCCGGCTACGCTGGACGGAAAGCCGGTCCGCTACGTGAAGCTGATCGAAGTCGTCCTGCGGGCGCAGTAGCCGCCGCTTCCGGCGTCCTACCGGAGCGGGAGGCCGCCGAACACGATCGGCACCGCCGAAATCGGCAGAATCCCGACCTTCAGAATCAGCACGGGCGCCAGCGCGACTTCGCCCGGGCTCAGCAGGTTGTCCACGGCCGGCACCGCAACGCCTGGATTGATCGCCGCGGGCCCGCACGACGTCACCACGGAAGGCTGGACCACGACCGCGTTCTGGAGGTTGCCGAGGACGAGCGCCAGAGGACCTGGAATCGCGCTCGCGGTCTTGTTTCGCACCACCAGCCACAGGATGTAGTAGTCAGTCGTCCCCAGACGCTGCGTGGCCAGGTTGGCCAGATCGACCTGGCCGGTCACGTCCGGAGGACAGGCCATGCCATACGTCGCCGTGAAGGTCGTGTTCACGGACGGCGTCGGCACATTCTGGACTGCAGCGCCGCCCATCGACCAGTTCAGGAACTCCCACGGGGTTCCGTTGACGGATTGCGGCGAAACCGCGCCCAGGTTCCGCACGATGCCGACGACGCCGGTGAACGTGAACGGCGTCGTTTGCGGCTGGCCATCGAGTGTTACCTGGAGCCCTGCCGTGTTGGTGGCGATCGTCACCTGCGCGGTCCGGGGCAGCACATCGCGGAACGTGGAATGCTCCAGGCCGCGCGAGTCCTTCACGGTCAGGTGAATGCGATACCAGACGTTGGCCGACGTCTCGCCGGTCGTCGGGATCTGGAACGTTCCGCCCGTGATGCCGGTCGTGTTCGGGATGAACGGATGCGTGTGCGTGTCGTGGTGGAAGTCCACGCGCCAGGTGAACGCGCTGGCCGGCAGCGTGCCGTCCTCGGGGTCGGTCGCCGTCCCGCTGTAGATGACGAACGATCCGCCCGCGTACGTCGTTCCGACGACCGGCAGGACGATCGTGCCCGTGGGCGCCGTGTTGAGCACGGTGAGATGCGCGGCCTGGCTCGTGGCGGAGCCGAACGAGTTGGTGACGATCGCCACGAACTCCGCGTTGTCGTCCGACGCCTGCACCGGCGAGAGCGTGTAAGTCGTCGACGTCGCACCGGGGATGTTCGCGCCGTTACGCTGCCACCGATACGTCAGAACGGGCGTGCCCGAGGCCGCGACCGTAAACGTCGCAGACCCTCCGGGCGGCGCCGACTGATCGGTCGGGTTGGTCGTGATGCTCGGCGCCGCTGCGCCGAAGGTGATGCGGCGCACAAACCCCGTGGTGCTGCCGTCGCCCCGGGCGAGGTAGTACAGGCTCCCATCGTCGCCCACCTTCAGGTCGACGGGTGCGCCAATGTCCGTGGCGAACGCTGTGAAGCCGCCGGCCGCGTCGCGGTTCGCAATCCACCCGCCGCAGTAGTCGGCGAAGAAGTAGCTGCCCGCGTACTGAGCGGGAAACTGGTTCGTCAGCGGGTTGTAGAACGTGCCGCCGGTGATCGCGCAGCCACTCGCATGGCTGTAGGCGAAGAGCGGTGGGTCGAAGAGGGGGTTGTTGTTCGGTCCTTCCGTCAGCGGCCACCCGTAGTTGGCGCCCGCCACGCCCTCGTTGATCTCTTCCCAGCTGGTCTCGCCGACGTCGTTGATGAACATCCGCCCGGAAAAGGGCTGAAACGCGAACGTGTACGGATTCCGCAACCCCATCGCCCAGATGGAGCGATTGACGCCCATTGCGGTGGAGAACGGGTTATCGGCCGGGATCGTGCCGTCGGCGTTGATGCGCAGCATCTTCCCGAGGCGGTTGTTGAGCGTCTGCGAGTTGGAGCTGTCGGCGTTTTCGCCGACCGCCACATAGAGTTTGCCGTCGGGCCCGAAATGGATCGCGCCGCCGTTGTGGTTGGTGGCGTTCAGGTCTTCGAGTTCAAGGAGGATTGTCTCGCTGCCCGCCACGGCGACGTCGCCGTTGGCCGTCAGCCGGCTGACGCGGTTGTGGATCGTCGGCGTCGTCGCGGTGTAGTAGACGTAGACCCAGTGGTTGGTTGCGAAGTTTGGATCGAACGCGATGCCGAGCAGCCCGCGCTCGCCCGACGATTCGACCGGCAGCGTCACGAACGGCGCCGGCAGGAGCGCGTTGTTCTTGATGACGCGGAGCTGTCCGCCCTGCTCCGCGACGAAGAGGCGGCCGTCGGGTGCGAACTCCATCGCCGTGGGGCTGGCGAGGCCGCTGGCGAGGCTGCTTTCGGTGAAGTTGGCGGGCAATGTGGCCGCGGCGGCCGGGGTCGCCGTCAGGAAGGTCAGGACCGCCAGCAAGGCGCTGAAAACGAGCACCGCGAGCGAGCGAAAAGGGTATAAGGGCTTCACAAAGGCTGTCCACATTATCCCGCAAGCTGCGCCGTATGGCCAAGGCGCGGCCCCAGGGTTCAAATATGGAGCTCCCGGCCGGGCGCGCCGGTTCAGAGCGACTGCAGGAACGCCATTAACGACGCGCGTGCGCGCTCGTCGAGACGGACGAAGCCCTGCCGGGCGGCCTGCGCCTCGCCCGCATGCCGCGCGATCGCGTCCTCGATCGTCGCGGCGCTGCCGTCGTGCAGGAGGGGCCGCCGCGCCCGCAGGCCCCAGAGCGCCGGGGTCCTCATCTCGTCGGGCGACGCGGTCGAGTCGGCCTGCCTGATGCCGTCGCCCGTGCCGATGTTGTGCAGCAGGAGATCGGAGATACAACGGCACGGTCTTGCGATCGAAGAGCGGGTTCGCGCTCGTGCCCGTTGTGAGCGCCGGCACATGGCACGCCGCGCAGCCAATCGAGGCGAAGACGCGGTCGCCGTCGCGGACGGCCTCGTCGATCGGCCCGCGCGCAATCGGCGCGAGAAGCTTCATGAACGCGGTGAAATGATCGATGTCCCGCAGGCCGGTCACCGGATCCGGCTTGTCCTCGGGATCGGGGCTGACATCGCAGGCCTTCATTTGATCGGGGTGGATGCCGTAGGCGAGTTCCGACGGGAAGACGTCGTTGGTGATGCCCATCTCGTTCCGGTACGCGTCCCCCGAAAACGTGAGAAGCGTCGCGACCTGCGCTTTCCAGCCGAACCGGCCCACGCGGCGTTCGCCCGTTGCCAGATCGATGACCACCGAGGCGCGGCCGGCGCTGCCGTCGCGGTTGCGATCCAGGGGATCCGCCAGCGCGAGCAGCGTGTCGTCGGGAATCGCTTCGATCAGGCCGGCGCCAAAGAGAGGTATGGGCATACGCCGGGCGATGACGTTGGCGTCGAGCGGCAGCGCCGGCTGGCAGACATGGTTCGGCAGCGAGAACGTGTGGAACAGCGTATTGCCAGCGGCGTCGAGCGCTCGAAACGTCCCGTCCGCATCCCTGTGGCCGGCGCGGACCTCGGCCATCGGGCTGATCCCGCCGATGGCCGGCACGCTGTGGCACGCCCCGCAGCTCGTCCCATTGAAAGCCGGTCCAAGCCCCTCGTCCACGGTTTCGACGCCGGTGAAGGCGTTCAAGCCGACCCTGAACGCGTCGAACTCGCGCGGTGTGATGCCCGGCAGCGGATCGCCCGGCCGCGGTACCGCTCCCTGGCCCGCCACAGGAGCGATCGACAGCGCCAGGGCCCAGACGGTGACCAGCGCCGAGAGGGGAACGGCAAACCCGCGCGTCATCAGTCTTCGACCACCAGCACGCCGTGCATGAATTCGTGGCCCGCGCCGCACAGCTTCGAGCACTCGAAGACATAGCGGCCCGCCTTGTCGGGCGTGAATTTAACGGCAATCGAACCGCGGCCTCGCTTCGGGATCACGCGGTCGATGCCGGTGCCGAGAATCCTGAACCCGTGATCGGTGTCGTCGCTCTCGAGGCGGAACTCGACCGTCTCGCCGCAGCGAATCTTGATTTCGTCTGGCGAAAACCGGAATCGTTCGGCGGTGACGCGGACCGTGACGGTCCGCCCCTGCGCGAACGGACAGGTGGCCATCGCCACGACCAGCACGGCCGCGATCGTCAACCTGCTCATCGCAACACCTCGTCTCAAAACCACCAGCCCAACCCCACGCTGAACGCCTTCGGCGCCGCGACGACGGCGCTGTCGTTGCCGCCCACGGTGTAGTCGACTTTCACGACGACATCGGGATCGGGGAAGTACGAAATGCCGGCGATCCAGGCCGAACCCTTGAACGCCGCGATCGGCAGGTAGCCGGCCGGCATCCTGTACTGCGTGTCGAATTTCTCGTAGCGCACGAAACCGACGACCTCGCGAGGCGACGGGTACGGCAGGATCGGGTGCGCGGCTTCAAGGTAGAAGCCCAGCATCTGGCTGGCGATGTTCGGATCGACGCCTTCGCGCAGCGCTCGAAGCCGGTTCAGCTCATCGGCCTGATCGATGAACACCTGCGCGTACTCGCCGCGCAGCTGGAGGCTGCCCACTCGTCCCCGTCCGTCCGCTTCGACCAGCGTGACGCGCGGATCGAGGTTGGGCGAGCCGGTCGCCGTCCGTCCGTTCCAGATGCTCGCGCCGAGCGTCAGGCGCGGCACGCCCAGGTATTCCACGCGGCCCGTGCCGGCCCAGTGGCGCACGATCGATCGCGATCCCTGCTGCGACGAGTCGGCAAGACCCTCTCCGGCGCTGAACTCCGCGGCGTTGAGGGGCGGCATCACGTACGCGCGATAGCGCCAGCCTTTTCCGACGTCGCCGAACACGCCCGCGCCCACGTCGAACCAGGTCGTGGGGATGATGAAGGTGTCGACGAACGGGCGCTGAACGCCGTAGTAGGTCGGCGGCTCGTGGCGCTCGTTGATGATGCCGACGGGCACGAGCAACTGTCCGGCGCGGACGCTGAACCGGCGGTCGATGAGGAAATCGAGGTACGCCTGCTCGAGCTCGAGCTCGCCTTTCTCTTCGCCGCCTTCGACGATCGCGTGCTCGACTTCGAGCTCCGAGACGAAGCGGATGCGGTCGGAGAAGCGGTGGGCGAACAGCAGGACGAAGCGCCGGAAGTCGATGAACGCGTCGCCGTTGGACGGGTTCACGAACTGCAGGTCCATGTAGCCCGACAGCGAGGACAGGGGTGCCGCCGGGCGGTCGGTCGATTCGGTGGACTGCGCGCGAGCCGGGGACGCGGCGAGGCAGACCAGGAGCGCGGCTGTAGCCGCAAGGGTCGGTTTCAGACTCTGCCGGAACACGTCCAGAAGAGTAGCCGACTGTTTTGAGCAGAGTCAACAAATAGTTTGACTATTCAAACACTGCTGACTGCCGACTGCTGACTGCTGACTGCCGACTGCCGACTGCCGACTGCCGACTGCCGACTGCCGACTACTTCCCCGGCGTCATGCCGACCGCCTTGTAGACCGCGGCAGCCTCGGGGGAGGCGAGATACGCCAGCAGCGCCCTGGCCGCCGCCGGCGATTTCGCGTGCGTGGACACGAACCCCACGAGCGCGGTCGGCGTCGAGATCTCGCGCGGCAACGGGCCGACCGACTCGACGCCCGGCTCCGTCAGGATCTCGCTGATGAAGGTGAGGCCAATCTCGACGTCTCCCCTGGCGAGCGCGGCCATCGCCGCGGCGCCGCCCGGCGCGAGCTTGATCTTCGGCTTCATCTGCTCGGCGATGCCAAGCGTCTTGAGCGTTTCGGTGAAGCTGACGCCTGCGGCCGCTCCGCCCGCCGGATCGGGGTACGAAATGGACTTCGCCCCAAGCAGCATCCGTTTGATGGCCTCGGGCGTCGAGATGTCCGGTTTGGGAGCGCCCGTTCGGACCGCGACGCCCACGGCGACGGTGGCAAGCGGCGTGGCGCTCGTCGCGATCACGTGGCCGGACGCGAGCACTTCTGGAAACGGCGGCTGGACGATCGGCACGTCGAACGGCTCGCCGTTGGCCACCTGCCGCTTGGTTCCGAGGCCCGATCCGAACGTCGCCTTCACCTTGTGGCCGGTCTTCTTCTCGAACGCCGGGATCATCTTCTCGACCGCCGCCTTGACGCCTCCCGGGCCGACGAGCGTGACCTCGTCCGCCCGGGCCGTCTGCACGCAGCCAAGCAACGCTATGGCCGCGATGACAGTGAAAAGGATTCTCTGCGTGTTCCGCGTGCTCTGCGTTCTACGTCGTGTCTTCACCATCAGGCCCGTCCTGCGAATTCGCGCGTTTCCGTGTGGACCTTCACCTTCTCGCCTTCCTTGATGAACAGCGGCACCCGGATTTCGAGGCCCGTCTCGAGCGTCGCCGACTTGGTCGCGCCGCCCGTCGCCGTGTCGCCCCTGACGCTCGGTTCGGTGTAGGTGACCGTCAGCTCGACGTGCGGCGCGAACTGCAGGCCGATCGGGTTGCCGTTGAACTTCTGAATCTGCACCATCACGTTGTCGACGAGCAGCAGCCGATCGTCGCCGACGATCTCGGGCCGCAAGGTCAGGGTTTCGAAGCTCTCCTGGTCCATGAAGTTGTAACCGCTGCTGTCGGTGTAAAGGTAGGACGCTTCGACGACGACCAGGTCGGGCTCCTTGAATTTTTCGCCGGCCTTGAACGTCTTGTCGAAGACGGCCCGGGTGAGGAGGTTGCGCATCTTCAGGCGCACCAGCGTCTGGCCGCCGCGGGCGGTCGGTTTCGAGACTTCGACGTCGAGGCAGTGGTACGGGGCCTCCTCGAACTCGAAGTACATCTTGCGTTTGATTTCGATCGCTTCAATCAGGCTGGCCATAAGGTCTGCTTCTGTTCGCTTCAGTGCGGTATGCGAGAGGTGATCGTCCTTGCCCGCGACTGCACGCCCCGCCTGTCGATCCCCCTCGGGGGCACATGGTAGCAAAGTTATGTCGGCGCGCCTCTTGCCTGCTTTTTGGATCGGAGCAGAAAAGAGCGGGATGCCGGTCGCGTTGCGGTCCGTCGATTACAAACCTGAGACCCGACCTACCAGGACCGTCAGTCCGGGAGCGGGCACCGTTTCGCGCGCCGACGACTTCGCCTCGGTCGAGGAGTTCCTGCACCTGCTTGCCCGCGCGGTCCGGCAGTTCCACACGTATCCGCCGACCAGCCCGCTCTGCGCGGACGCCGTCGCCGCCTGCCACAAGGTCTACGCCACGCTCGAACGGCGCGACCGCCTGATCGTCCGCGTCACGCCCACCGAGCTCATCGTCGACGACGCGGGCCTGGGCACGGGCACGATCGTCGAGCACGAGATCGTCCGCCGTCTGCACCGCGCGCACATCGCGTCGATCGACTTCGACCGCAGCGCCTCGATTCGCGACTTCTCGCGCTTCTGCTCCGACCTCCTGTCGTCGGAGAGCCTGGCGAAAACCAAGACGTCGCTGGTCGAGCTGCTCACCGATCACGGCGTCGAAACCATCGTGCCGCACCTGGCGCAGCGGCCCGAGGTGCTCGACGTCGGCGCGCCGGCCCCCTCGGTCTGCACGCTGGTCGAGAACGAGCGCCGGCGCCGGGAGTCCGCGTACGAAGGCAACGCGCCGGTCAACCATCTGTATCCCCCGGACAAGGGCTGGGTGCGTCTCGATCCGGCGTCGCAGTTCGACGTCGTGTCGCTGACCGATCTCGCGGTGCTGGTGAACGATCCGTCCGACGTCGCCACCATCCTGCTGCGCCTGACCGACGACGATGGCGGCACGGCCGGGACGGGCGGGACCGCGCTCGAGCAGAAGTTCACCGACGTCACGACGCTGTTCTCCTCGCTCGATCCGCGCCTGGCCCGCGTGATGTTCGGCAAGCTCGCGCGGGCGGTGCTCGAGCTCGATCCCGACCGCCGGTCGGCGCTGCTGCAGCGGACGATTCTCCCTGGCCTGCTCGACGGCCGCGCCGACGGCAACGTCCTGCGTGATTTTCCGGACGTCGATCTCGCCGAATCGCTGTGTCTGCTGCTCGAGCTCGAAACCGCCGCGCCGGAAGTGCTGACGACGGCGTTCAACCGCCTCGATCTTCCGGCCGAGCGGCGCGAAACCGTGGTGCCGCTCATCGACGAGAAGCTGCGCGCCAGGCAATCGGCCAGCGAGCGCGCGGATGACGCGGGCCTCGACCGCCACGCGCGCCAGCTGATCAAGGTCAAGGACGCGCCGGGCAAGGACTTCACCGAGTTCGCGGCGTTCGACCTGTCGATGGACGAACAGGTCGCGAGCGCGCTCGGCGGCGTCCGCGACGGCATTCGCGCCACCGATCTTCCCGTCACCGAGTTGCAATGCCTGCGCAGCCTCGTGCGGCTCGAGCCGAACGTGACGGAGGTCACGGCGTTCCTCCAGAAGTCGCTCACGATTCTCGGCGAGCTCGAGGGCGCCGCGCGGTGGCGCGACCTCGCGGCCCAGGCGGCCAGCTACCGCCAGCTGGCCGGCGAGCTGCGCGAGCGGCGCCCCGACGTGGCGGACGCGATCGATCACGCCATGGCGGCGTTTTTCACCGCCGAGCGGGCGCTGGGGATCGCGACGCTGCACGAACGGGACGGCGCCGGGCAGGGCAGCGCCGGCGCGCTCATCGAGGCGTTCGGCCCCGCGGTCGTGCCGGCGTGCCTGGGCCTGCTCGACGATCCCGCGCGGCAGTCCCGGAACCGGTCGCTCTCGACGCTGATGTGCGCGCACGCGGCGCTGCTCGCGCCGGCGCTCGTGCAGGAGCTCGCGCACTGCGGCCTCGCGGCGCGGCGCGTGGGCGTCAAGGTGCTCGGGTTTGCCGGCGCCGGCTACGAAACGGCCGTGGCCGATCAGGTGGAACACGGCGACGAACCGCTGGTCCGCGAGGCGCTCCGCGCGCTCGCCCGGATGGGCACTGCGCACGCGGCCTCCGTCGTCACGAAGCAGCTGCAGAGCGGCAACCCGCGCGGCCGCGCCGCGGCCGAGGAAGCGCTGTGGCACTTCCCACCCGCTCGCGTCGCCGCGTTCGTCCGCGAGCTGCTCGGCAACCGCGAGTTCGTGCTGCAGAACCCCGCGACCGTGACGCACGTGCTCGACCGCGCCGCGAAAGCGGGCATCGACGGGCTGGGTCCCGTGCTGGCCGAGCTCGAGCCGCTGCGGTTCCGGTTCTGGAACCCGGGCCTCGTGCGCGTCGCGCTCAAGGCCCGGGAGATGCGCGCGCGATGACAACTGCCACCGCCGTCGCCGCCGCGCCGCCCGGGACGCCTGGTCCGCTGCCGGTGCTGAAGGGCTTCGCGAGCCTCCGGCGTCTGACCGGGACGTATCCGGCCGGGCATCCGATGCTCACGCAGAAGCTGAAGGAGCTCGAGGATCTCATCCAGCTTCACCTGAAGATCGATCCGACACTGCGCATCGACATCATCCACGGCGACGTCTTCCTCGACGGCGTCTCGTTCGGCCGCGACGATCCGGCCAACGCGCAGGTCGTCCGCGAGCTGTCCGATCTGGGAATCGACAGCATTCACGTGCGCGACGGCGTGGGGCGCGACGAGCTGCTGGCGACCGCCGAGTTCCTCTGGCAGATCAAGGACACGCACACCGAGCCGGTCGAGGAGCAGCTGGCGCGGCGCAACGTCAAGCACGTGAGCCTCGGAAAGATCGTGCCGCTCGACACGCGGTGGCGCTCGCGGCAGTGGCCCGACGCGCCGACCGGCACGCTCGACCCGGCGTACGCCGAGTCGCTGGTGCTGGCGCAGCAGACGTTCGACAACACGGCCGCCGGCAAGAAACTCGACCTGGTGACGGTGCGCGATCTCGTCCAGCTCCTGATTCACCGCGTGGCGCGCAGCAACGCCGCGCTCGGCCAGATTCTCGCCGTCAAGATGTACGAGAACCTGACGTATTGCCATTCCGTGAACGTGGCGATGCTGAGCCTGCTGCTCGGGAAGCAACTCGGCCTCGACGAACAGGACATGGCCGCGCTCGTCGAAGCGGCGCTGCTGCACGACATCGGCAAGACGCGCATTCCGCTCGAGATCGTGAAGAAGCCCGGCGCGCTCGACAAGCGCGAACGGAAGCTGATAGAAGCGCATACGACGTTCGGCGCCGAGATCCTCGTGCAGATCGACGGGCTGCGGCCGCTGACGCCGGTCGTGGCGCTCGAGCACCATCGCGGCGTCAACGGCACAGGCTACCCGGAACTCGGGGACGCGATCCCGCACTTCATGAGCCAGATCGTGTCGGTGGCCGACATCTACGAGGCGATCACCGGCGCGCGGTCCTATCAGGATCCGACGCTGCCCGAGCATGCGTGCCTCATCCTCGCGCGCCTGGCCGGGCAGAAGCTCAACGCGAACCTCGTCAAGGCGTTCGTGAACGCGATCACCTTCTTCCCGATCGGCTGCGTGGTGCGGACCAACCGCGACGAGATCGGGGTCGTGGTGCGCACGAATCACGCCGACCCGCTCCACCCCATCCTGACGCTCGTTGACCGCAGCCAGAACCCGTCGGGCCGCGTGGACACCAGCACGCGGGACGGGTCAGGGGGCTACCAACGGCACATCCTGGAGACGCTGCGCCCTGCCGATGGGCTGGACCCGGCGAAGTTCCTGGCAGCGGCGTAAAGGGCGCCTTAGAGCGCTTTTTGCTGCCGGAAGAGGCGCCGGGGTGTGGGAATCCCGCCTTTCCGGCGATAAACTTGTGGATCCGTGGGGAACCACATGCGCCTCGCCGCACCCGCTCTGATCGCGCTGCTGTCCGCGTCGCAAGCGGCCGTCGCGACCGCGCAAACAACCGCTCCACCCGCGCCCGCGCCTGCGGCCGCTCAGCTCGCGACCGCGTCAGCGGTCGCGGGGAGACAAGACGTCCGCCTCGCCGAGGCGGCCATGAAGCGCGACACGTCCACCGTCCGCACGCTGGTCGACCAGAAAGTCGACGTCAACGCGCCGGGCCGGGATGGCACGCCCGCCCTCCACTGGCTGGTCCGCGTCGACGATGTCGAAACCTCGCGGCTGCTGATCCGCGCCGGCGCGGACGCCACCCGTGCGGACCGCTACGGCGTCACGCCGCTGTACCTCGCGGCCGCCAACGGCAACGCGGAGATGATCCGCATGCTGCTCGAAGTGGGCGCGGATCCGAACAAGGCCGATCCGACCGGCGAAACCCCGCTCATGACGGCGTCGCGTGTCGGCAACGTCGAGGCGGTCAAACTCCTCCTCGACCGGGGGGCCATCGTCGACACCAGAGACCCCACGTTTCAGCAGACGGCCCTGATGGTCGCGATCCGCGAAAACCGTACGGCGGTCGTGAAGCTGCTCGTCGAGCGTCGGGCCGAGGTGAACGCGCAGACACGCACAGGGCAGACCCCTCCCTGGGTGCTGCCCAATTCGGTGCCCGGCTTCGGACACGGCATCGGGATCGTCCGCGGCGGACTGCCCGAGCGCGGGTCGCGATACCTGATTCCGGGCGCGCTGACCCCGCTCCTGTACGCCGCGCGCGACGGCCGGCTCGAGGCGGCGCGGACGATCGTGGCGGCGGGCGCGGACATCGAACGGGCCGATGCCAACGGCATCACGCCGCTGCTGATGGCCATCGCCAACAACCACATGGACGTCGCGCGCTTCCTGGTCGAGCGCGGCGCGAAGGTCAATGTGATGGATTGGTACGGCCGGACGCCGCTCTGGGCGGCCGTCGAGGCGCGCAACATGGACGTCGACAACGCCGAGCCGTTCGAGAACGGCGTCGACCGCGCGCCGGTGCTGGATCTGATGCGCGTGCTGCTCGACAGGGGCGCCGACCCCAACACGCGCACGAAAGAGACGCCGCCCATCCGGCGGCAGATGCTTCGCGTCACCGGCTCGCTCGCGTGGGTCGACTTCACCGGCCAGACGCCGTTTCTGACGGCGTCGCTGTCGGGCGACCTCGCCGTGATGCGTCTCCTGCTCGAGTACGGCGCCGACCCCTACATCCCGACGTTCGGCGGCACGACGGCGCTGATGGCGGCGGCCGGCATCAACTGGGTGGTCGACCAGACGTACGACGAGGGCCCGAAGGCGCTGCTCGAGGCCGTGAAGCTTTGCGCGGACGACCTCGGCATGGACGTCAACGCGGTGAACTCGATGGGCCTGACGGCGCTGCACGGCGCCGCCAACCGCGGCTCGGACGACATCATCCGTTTCCTCGTGGAACGAGGCGCGAGGCTCGACGCCAGGGATTCGGAAGGCCGGACGCCGCTGACGTGGGCGGGAGGCGTGTTCCTCGCCACCCACCCCGCGAAGCCGAAGCCGGACTCGATGGCCCTCATCAACGGGTTGCTCGCGAATCCGTCCGCGGTCAAGCCCGCGGTCAAGCAATGAACCTGGCGTTCAAACGTCTTCTTCCGCTCGCCGTGACGTGGGCCGTCGTGCTCGCGATGGCGTCGCTTCAGGCGCAGCAGACGGCGCCGGCCGCTCCGTCTCCTTCCGCTGCGCTCCTCACGCAGGTACTGCATCACCTGCCACAACGGACGCCTGAAGACGGCCGGCCTGGCGCTCGATGCCCTGAGCCTCGACCACGTGGCCGGCGACGCCGAGACGTGGGAGAAAGCCGTCGTGAAGATCCGGTCGGGCATGATGCCGCCGGCGGGCGCGCGGCGCCCCGAGCGCGCCGCGCTCGATGCCCTGGCGTCCGACCTCGAAGCGCGCCTGGACAAGGCGGCGCCGACCGGCGCCGGGCTGGACGCGCCGGTGATGCATCGGCTGAACCGGACGGAGTACGGGAACGCCATCCGCGACCTGCTGGCGCTCGACGTGGACGTCGCCGTGCTGCTGCCGCCCGATGCGTCGAGCGACGGATTCGACAACATCGCCGACGCGCTGAGCGTCTCGCCGTCGCTCATTCAGGGCTACGTGACCGCCGCCATGAAGATCAGCCGGCGCGCCATCGGCGACCGGACGCTGACGCCGACGCAAGTCACCTATCCCGCGCCCGGCGGGCTCGCCCAGGATCGCCATATCGAAGGACTGCCCCTCGGGACCCGCGGCGGCATGCTCGTGAAGCACACGTTTCCGCTCGACGCCGAGTACGAGTTCAGCGTCACAGGGGGGATCGGGTTTGGCGGCGCGGGCGGCGCAGCGGTCGACGTCACGCTCGACGGCGACAAGCTCGTGACGACGACGCCGCGGAGCTTCCGCGTCAACGTGACCGCGGGGCCGCATACGATCGGCGCGGCGCTCGTGGACCGGGTGCGCTCGGCCGGCGTGGACGAGGCGTACTCGGACTTCCGCATCAACTCCGCGTTCACCCCGGCCGGGGGCATCCAGACCGTCGTCATCACCGGCCCGTACAAGGCCACCAGCGCGGGCGACACGCCCAGCCGCCGCCGTGTCCTGACGTGCAGGCCGGCCTCGGCGGCCGAAGAACCCGCTTGCGCGAAGCAGATCGTCTCGACGCTTGCGCGCCGGGCCTATCGACGGCCGGCGCAGCCCGAGGAAGTCGAGACGCTGATGAAGTTCTATCAGCAGGGCCGCGCGGACGGCGACTTCGAAGCAGGGATCCAGCAGGCGCTCTCCCGGCTCCTCGTGTCGCCGGCGTTTCTGTTCCGCGTGGAGACCGCGCCGAAAAGCGTGGCCGCCGGCACGGCGTACCGCCTGAGCGACCTCGACCTGGCGTCGCGGCTCTCGTTCTTCCTGTGGAGCAGCATCCCGGACGACGACCTGCTCGATGCGGCCGTCAAGGGCCGGCTTCGCGACCCCAGGGTGCTCGAACAGCAGGTGAAGCGCATGCTGGCCGACCCGAAGTCGGAGGCGCTCACGACAAACTTCGCCGGCCAGTGGCTCTACCTGCGCGAGCTCGCCAGCGTGCAGACGTCGGCGAAGGAGTTCGACGACAACCTGCGCCAGGCGTTCCGCCGTGAAACGGAGATGCTCTTCGAGAGCATCGTCCGCGACGATCGCAGCGTCGTCGACCTGCTCAGCGCGGACTACACGTTCGTGGACGAACGGCTGGCGCGCCACTACGGTATCCCGGACATCCACGGCAGTTACTTCCGCCGCGTGCCGCTGCCGGCCGACAGCCCGCGCCGCGGCCTGCTGGGGCAGGGGAGCATGCTGACCGTCACGTCGGTGTCCACCAGGACGTCGCCCGTGCAGCGCGGCCGGTGGATCCTGGAAAACGTGCTCGGGACTCCGGCCCCCGTCCCGCCGCCGGGCGTGGACACCAATCTCGAGAAAGATCCGGAGGCCGTGAAGGTCACGTCGCTCCGGCAGCGCCTGGAAGCGCACCGCGGGAACCCGGTGTGCGCGTCGTGCCACAAGATCATGGACCCGATCGGCTTCGGGCTCGAGAACTTCGATCTGATCGGCGGCTGGCGCGAGCTCGACGGGCGCACCCCGGTCGATCCGTCGGGCCAGCTCGTGGACGGGACGAAGCTGAACGGGCCCGGCGACCTGCGCGCGGCGCTCCTGAGCCGCTCGGACGCGTTCGTGACGACCGCGACCGGGAAACTCCTCACTTACGCCCTGGGCCGTCCGATTCACCCCGACGACATGCCGACGGTGCGCGCGATCGTCCGTCGCTCGGCTCGAAACGATCATCGCTTCTCGTCGCTCGTCCTCGGCGTCGTCGAGAGCGCGCCGTTTCAGATGAAACTGAAGAAACCGTAGGAGCTCGAAGCATGGCATTCCTGACGAAGAAGCACCTGTCGCGGCGCACGTTCCTGAACGGCGTGGGCGTCACGATTGCGCTGCCGTTTCTCGAGTCGATGGTGCCGGCCGGCACGCCGCTCGCGCAGACCGCCGCCACCGGCAGGACGCGGCTGGGATGCATCTACTTCCCGCACGGCGCGACGATGGACAAGTGGACGCCCGCCGCGGCCGGGAAGAGCTTCGAGCTGACCGAAATCCTCCAGCCGCTCACGCCGTTTCGCGATCGGATGAACATCATCAGCGACCTCAGCCACCCGCAGGCCTACGGCGGCGGCTCGGCGACGTCCAACCACAACCGGTCCGCTGCGACGTTCCTGAGCGGCGCCCACGCCGAAGCCGGGCCGCAGGCGCATCTCGGCATCACGATGGATCAGTTCGCCGCGCGGAAGATCGGCCAGGACACGCCGCTGCCTTCGCTGGAGCTGATGATCGAGGACGCCACGCTCAGCTGCGGCGATGGCCTCAGCTGCGCGTACCGCGACACGATCTCGTGGCAGAGCCCGACCTCGCCGCTGCCGATGCAGAACAACCCGCAGGTGGTGTTCGAGCGCCTGTTCGGCGACGGCAGCACCGATGCCGAGCGTCGCGGGCGCCGGCAGCAGTCGCTCAGCCTGCTCGATTCCGTCCTCGGTGAAGTCTCGACGCTGCAGAGCCGTCTGCCGGCGGGCGACCGCGCCCGCGTGGAGCAATATCTCGGAGATGTCCGCGAGATTGAGCGCCGGATTCAGAAGGCCTCGCAGCAGGCGTCGATGGACCTGTCGCTGCCGGACGCACCGGCGGGGGCGCCGAAAGACGTCGATCAACACATCAAGCTGATGTTCGATCTCCAGGTGCTCGCCTGGCAGGCCGACATCACGCGGGTGACGACGATGCTGCTCGCGAAGGAGCTGAGCAACGCCGTCTACGCGAAGAGCGGTGTACGCGACGCGTTCCACATCCTCTCGCACCATTCGAACATCCGCGAGAACCAGGATCGTTTCGCGGTGCTGAACCGGTATCACGTCGGGCTGCTGGCGTATCTGCTCGGCAAGCTCCAGGCGATCCCGGACGGCGACGGCACGCTGCTCGATCACTCGATGGTGCTGTACGGCAGCGCGATGAGCGACGCGAACCAGCACAACCACGGACCGCTGCCGATCATCCTCGCCGGCGGCGCGTCGGGCCGGCTCCAGGGCGGGCGCCACATCCACAACGCGCCCGACACCACGATGTCCAACCTGCTGCTGGCGATGCTCGACAAGCTCGGTGTGCCCACCGAGAAATTCGGCGACAGCACGGGCATGCTGGCCATCTAGGAACGTAGAATGTAGAACGCAGAATGCGGAATCGAGAGCGCAGAACTTCTACGTTCTACATTCTTCGTTCGACGTTTCGTTGTTCTAGAAGGCCGGGCCGGCGGCGAGGGAATCGACGAACTGGCGCCAGGAGGGCGTCGCGGTTTCTTCGAGCTCGGCGCCGCACAGCTGCTCGTTGACCGAAAGGCCGGTCCACACGCGGTGCGCCTTCACCGTGATGCCCACCTGCGGCAGCGTGATGTCGAAGACGGCCGGGATGTCCGCCTGCTGACTGAACGACAGCCTCACGCCCCCATGGCTCATATCGACGATGTGCGCGAACCCGTCCGCGGCGTTCACGCGCATGGTGCCCGGCACCGGTTTGCGCAACCATCGCCGGATCGCCGGCTGTGTCCTGCGGCTCTGCGCGATCGCCTTGCGCACGATGCGCAGGAAATCGGGGTTGTCGAGAGGCGCCGCCACGAAGATCGCGCCCTGGCGCTTTGCCTCGGCTTCGAACGTGGCATCGGGCCATTCGTTCGTGATGATGACCGGCAGGTTGGGGTGGTCCAGGCGGCTGCGGATGGCCAGCTGCAGCCCGTTGTACATCCCGAGCCTGACGTCGGCGACCAGGACGTCGGGCGTGACGGAGTCGAGGAGTTTCTTCGCCTCCGCGAGCGAGGACACGGCGGCCACCAGGTGACCGTCCGCCGAGAGAAGAGCGTCAGTACGCCAGAGGACGTCCGGATCCGCGTTGACGAGGATCACGAGCGCGGCCATACACCCGTTCCAAGGCCATTCATGCTGCGGGGGACCTTCGCAAAAGCAAGTCCACTGGCAAAAGGTCTGCAGAGTCGCAGTAAGTCTTAGTAAGTGAAACTGTCGGGCGCCGGCGGTCGAAGCCGTCGCGCGAGGCGATTTCATTCCTGCAACCGCGCTTACGATTCGGGCTCGTCCATATCCCCAAACCGAACCGGCGATTCGCGTCAGCCGCTTCGAGAAATGGCAGGAAACGAGTGACGCATCAGGACCTGGCGTGAAATTGCCGCGGGAATCCTGGCGGCGGGCGTTGGCACCGAATGTGGTTGTCACTCATCAAACACCGATGCTCAATTGCCCCGTTGCTCTCGTCGTCAGCGCGGATCGCCAGGTGCGGCGACTCATCTCCGCGAGCCTTGGCCAGATCGGCTGCACTTCGCTCGACGTCGCCACCGGCCGCGAAGGATTCGAATGCGCGGGCGCGGCGCACGTGGATCTCGTCATCGTCGACGTGTGCCTGCCTGACGGATACGAGACCGACATGGTCCGTCAGCTGCGCGCCGTCCAGCCCGATCTCAAGGTGCTGTATCTGATTGGCCGCGCGAGCCCGTTCCTCAACCGGTACGCCGGCAAGCGCAGCACCGATGCGTTTCTCACGAAGCCCTTCGGACTGCACGAGTTGACCGACGTCGTGGAGTCCTGGCTGGACGACGCGCTCGCGCCGTTCAATGTGTCGGGTTTGCCGCTGAACTGACCGCTATTCTTCGTCTTCGAACCAGCCGCTCGCGCAGCCAAAGCACAAGCGCCGTCCGCCCATCACGAGCGACTGCGTGGCGGGAGCCCGCTGCCGGCACATCGAGCACTCGAACGTCTCGGCCGGCGGGGGAGCGGGTTCGTCGGGACGATCCGAATCCGGTGCTGGAGTCACAAGACTACGCGGCGGACTCACCCAGGCGGGCCGTGGTGATCTGGAGTCCCTCGTCCTGAGCCCACGCGATCGCGTGGAGATCGCACAGCAGGGCCACGCCGGTCGTGGGCTGCGCGATGAGCAGACGATGGCTCGCGCGCTGCGAGCAGCTGTGGTCGAAGGTGCAACGCGACTCAACCTGCGCCGGCAGGGGGGTGATGCTGAAACCTTCCCGGGTCACCGTAAGCCGAAGATTCGGGCTGCGCATCGCTCGCTCCTTGAGTGGTGGATCGAAACGAAACACACATCGCAAGGTGGGTGCCGACGCAAGATGCACGAAACTGCACGCTTTGGCAGACCCGCCATGTCACTTGTTGTCAGCCTGGCCGACAATTTGTGGTGTTCCACTGTCACTGCTGTCGTCCGAACGACGTTCCGGTAAGCCTAAGTCGAACGGCCTGCCCAGTACAAGCGAAAACGCCCGCAAATCGGCGCAAGACATAGCGCTCTTCAAGTGTGGGCGCCGAGCATGGGTCTTGCGTAGGATCCCGAGCGAGGACTGGGTCCCATGATGTTGAACCTGCTCGCGGGCCTCGGCGTGTGGACGGTTGCTTCGGTTGGCCTCGGCCTGCTGTTCGGTCTGGCCACGCACGGATATGCGGTTGACGCGCTGCCCGCAAGGGCACCGCTGGCCGACACGGGTACGGCGCCACCCTACCGTCAGGCGGCGTAGCGTAACGGAGTCTGACGCCCGCGTCAGACGTTGAGCGGTTGATCGACGGCGCGGCGTCCGCCTGCGCGTCCACTCCGACGGCGGTCGTACACCGAAACCTCACGGCGATCCTGCGGAGGCAGCTTGGCCTGCGCGTATCCGAGCAGGACCTTCGGTAGATGCGGCCTCACTTCGTAGAACGCTCCCGCTGCTCGAATCTCCCTGGCCATCCCCGCATCGTTCGCTTCGGTGTACACGATGCTTCGCGTGGGCAGACCCGCGCCAGCGGCGAGGTACACGAGGTTCAGGCCGTTGTATTCGCGCAGGCGCAGGGCTGTGATGAGCAGCTCCGGCGGCGCGGCGCGTAAGCGGGATCGGGCCGTTGAGAAATCTGAGCACAACACGACTTCCGGGCCGGTGCGGATGCCTGTGTCCGGCTCGACGATGCGAGCCAGGGCGGTGGCGGCGGGCAGATTCGGGTCGACTATGAGCATAGAGGCCAACGTCAGCGCTGCGACCACAAGCAAGCGGACGGCCAGAGATGGCCCATTCTGCTAGAGATCGTGCAAGACGTCAAACATCTAATGAATTCGACGAAACTTTCTTGTATGGCTGAGTTGCGGGCGCGCGAGGCCGCCGAAAACCCGCGGGGACAGTCTTTTTACACAGAGACTTTTGTCTCGGCTCAAACGCCTGGAATTTGGCGGAGCCGTCGCGTATCCTCGCCGGGGACGCAACACCTCATCCACGAGGGACCGACCATGCTGACCATCACACCGCGGGCGGCGCGCGTCTTGATGCCTATCCCGATCATGTTCCGGCGCTCAGGCGAAGAGGACTGGCTCGCCGGCAAGGTCGTCAACCTCAGCGAATCCGGGGTGCTGTTCGGTCCGACGGAACTGCGGCCCGGCACGCAGGTGGAGGTTCTTCTGTCGCCGCCCGTGCAGGTGGGCACCTTCGCGACGGGCAAGCAGGTCTGCGCGGCCGAGGTCGTGCGGGCCACCGATGTCGGCGTGGCGGCCGTTCGGTTCGACGAGTGCCGGTTCCTGCTGGAGTAAGTCGGCGGCTCGGCTCAGTGCTCAGTGCGAGTCGTGCAGGGACGGTTCGCGCAGCGTGATCATGATCACGTTGAGGTTGTAGTACAGCGCGGCGGAGAGCGCGTTGCGCTCGACGAACGGATAGAGCGCGCACTGAGACGTCGAGATCACCTGCATGCGGCGTTCAGGCCCCGCCAGCCATTCGGCGAGGCGCTGCTGGCTGTCGGTGTCGAGTTGCGAGACGTCTCGCAGGATGAGGGTGCCGCTGGAGTGTGAGGGAATCGCGAACTGGCCGCGAGCGTCCGTCACGGGTTCCTCGAGGCGCGGCCGCAGCAGTTCGAGAAAGCCGGCGACGGCCGCATCCGGACCAATCAGGAGAACGTTGGGGCGAGCCGTCTGGAGGACATGCCAGTCGTCAGCCGTCACTCCAAAATCAAGCGCCGTCGTTTTGCCGGTCGCCAAACGCCCCTCAGATCAGCACCGAACGCCAACCAAAACAATGAACTATGGCGTCACGCGCATGTGGTGTCAAGCGAAAGCAGCGTCGCGGAAACCTTGCAAGTGACGCGTGTTGAAATCGGTGATTGCGCGGTACGATTCACACGACGCGGCAGCCTTCTCCGATGACCAGACAAGTGGTGCTCTTGGTCGAACCGAATCCGCGCGTGGCCGACATCATCCAGGACTCCGTCCACGCGCTGGCGCAGGTCTACCATCATCTCGAGTTCGAGTCCGCCCGCCGCCGCCTTGGCACGATGCGTTTTGATTTCGTCGTGAGCAACCTGCGCCTCGGCGCGTTCAATGGCCTCCACCTGGCGTACGCCGTCAACGCCGTCGCCGCGACGCGGTGCATCGTCTACACCGAATCGCGGGAGCTGGCGCTGGCCCAGGACGTGCGGCGCGCGGGCGCGTTCTACGAAGTGGCGGATCGCCTGCCGGTGACGCTGCCCGCCTACCTGGCCGGCGGCCTGCCGTCCGCCGATCGCCGCGATCCGGCCGTTCCCGATCGACGCGCCCCGTTTCGCGGCGGGCGGCGGAGCTGGGACCGGCAGTTGTTCAACGCGTTTGCCTGAACGGACGGCGGCGCCGGAGGACGGTCAGCGCTACACGGCGCACGCGACGTTGGGTTCGATCCAGCCTCCCGCGCCCGCCACCAGCTTCTCGGCTTCGATGGGCCCCCGGCTTCCGGCGTCGTACTCGTAAAGCGGCAGATCGGTGCTCAGCACGCCGTCGACGATACGCCAGGCGGCTTCGACGCCGGCCTCGCTGCCAAACAGCGTGCGGTCGCCGCGAAGCGCGTCGCCGAAGAGGCGCTCGTACGGCGTCATCTCGTCGCCCGCGTGGTGGTGTTCCACGAGGCGCACGTCCTCGCCCACCATCGCCTGGCCGGGCACTTTCGTTCGCGCGGTCAGCGAGATGCAGACGTCGGGACTCAGGCGGAAGTTGAACTCGTTCGGGCGGGCCGAGACGTCGGCGTCGAACACCTGCACCATCGGTTTCTTCAGCCGGACGTGAACTTCACCGGCCGTCACAGCGAGACTCTTCCCGCTGCGAATGGAGAACGGCACGCCGGCCCATCGCTCGTTCTCGATCTCGACCCGCGCCGCGATGTAGGTTTCCACGCGCGACCCTGGCGCGACGTCCGCTTCGGAACGGTACCCGCGGTACTGCCCGCGCACGACGTCATCCGGCCCGAGCGGACGGACCTTGTTCAGCAGCGCGACCTTCGCCGCCTCGATTGCGGCGCCGTCGCTGCCGGCCGGCGCGTCCATGGTGAGCAGCGTCAGCACCTGCAGCAGATGATTCTGGAACACGTCGCGGGTCGCGCCGACTTCCTCGTAGAAGCGTCCGCGCCCGCGAATGCCGAACGCTTCCGACAGGACGATCTGGCAGCTGTCGACATACGTGCGGTTCCATAACGGCTCGAGGAACGTGTTGGCGAAACGGAAGTAGAGCAGGTTCTGCACCGGCTCCTTCCCGAGGAAATGGTCGATGCGATAGACGGACGTTTCCGGAAACGATTCGTGGATCGTCGCGTTCAGCGCCCTGGCTGACGCGAGATCGCGGCCGAACGGCTTCTCGACAATCGTCCGGCCGTTGGCCGCGCAGCCCGATCGCGCGAGGCCGCTCACGACCGTCGCGAACAGGCTGATCGGGATGGCGAGGTAGAAGACCGGCCGTTCAGCCCGGCCGAGCGCCGCGCGAAGCCGATCGAACGTCTGGGCCTCGTGATATTCACCCGCGACGTACTGCAGGCGCGCGGCCAGCCGGTCGACCACGGCGGCGTCGCCGCCCCCGTGGTCGGCGATGCTCTGGCGCATCCGCGCGCGCAGGCTTTCGAGCGTCCAGCCTTCCCGCGCGACGCAGATGATCGGGACATCGAGGCGGCCGCGTCGCTCCATCGCCTGCAGGGCGGGGAAGATCTGCTGATACGCCAGGTCGCCGGTGGCGCCGAAGATGACGAGGGCGTCGCCCCGGGATTCAGGGTTTGCCACTACCGTTCCCCTGGAGACTCGTGATGGCCGCCGAACTGCAGGCGCAGCGCCGACAGCAGGCGATTCGAGAAGTCGTCTTCCCCCCGCGAGCTGAACCGCTGGAACAGCGCCGCCGTGAGCACAGGCGCGGGCGCCGAGCTCTCGATGGCGGCCAGCGCGGTCCAGCGTCCTTCGCCGGAATCGGAAACGCGTCCGGAAAACGGCTGGAGGTCGGGGTGTTCGGCCAGCGCTCGCGCGGTCAGATCCAGCAGCCACGATCCGATGACGCTTCCGCGGCGCCACAGTTCCGCAATCTCCGGCAGGGCGAATGTGTACTGAAAGCGATCGGGATCGCGCATCGGCGACGTTTCGGCGTCGCCGGCCCGCGCCTGCGCGCCGGCGTTCGCATGCGCGAGGATGTTGAAGCCCTCCGCGTACGCTTCCATGAGCGCGTACTCGATTCCGTTGTGCACCATCTTCACGAAATGGCCGGCGCCGGCGGGCCCGCAGTGCAGGTAGCCCTGATCGGCCGTGCCGGCGCCTTCCCGGCGCCCCGCCGTGGCCGGCGCAGCGTCGACTCCCGGAGCGAGCGTCCTGAAAACGGAATCGAGCCGGCCGACGGCCTCGGGCGCGCCGCCGATCATGAGGCAGTATCCGCGGTCGCCGCCCCAGACTCCGCCGCTCACGCCGGCGTCCACGTAGTCGATCTGGCGCGCCTTCAGGACACGCGCGCGATGGATGTCGTCGACGTAATGCGAGTTCCCGCCGTCGATCACGATGTCGCCGGGCTGCAGCAGATTCGAGAGAGCCGCCAGCGTGCCCTCGACAGCTGCGGCAGGCAGCATCAGCCAGATCGCGCGGGGCGCCTGGAGCGCGTCGACGAAATCGCGAAGCGACCGCGCTCCTGCCGCGCCCTCGGCCGCGAGCGCGGTCACATTGTCTTCCTTCGCATCGAACACCACGCAGGTGTGTCCGCCGCGCATGAGGCGCCGCACCATCGCGCCGCCCATCCGTCCGAGACCGATCATCCCGAGTTGCATGGAGACAAGCCTATCAACAAAGCGCGGACGGCCGACCCGAGCCGTCAGGAAAACGTCAAGCCGTGCTACAACGTTCCCTGTATGGCGGGGATAGCTCGGCGGTGGGGACTGATCGCCGCCGGACTCTGCATCGTCGCGGGCCGCGCCATCGCTCAGGATCCGCCGCCGGCGCCGTCGCCGCAGCCCTCGGGTTCGCCGGGCGCGATCGCCGGAGTCGTGCTGAAGGCGCCTGGCGGCGACCCGGCCGCGGGATCAAGCGTGAGGGTGCTCGACGAACCGTTCGCCGGCGCGCCGCCCGGCGCGCAGACGCAGACGGTTACTGCCGGACCGGATGGATCGTTCGCGATCGGCGGCCTCCGGCCGGGCAATTACTGGATCGTCGCGAACCTGCCCGGCTACATGCCGACCGAGTACGGCCAGCGCAGCGCGACCGGCCAGGGCACGTCGATCGCCGTGGCCGCCGGCCAGCGAGTGACGGGCGTTCGCCTTGCGCTGACGCCGACGGGCACGATCTCAGGCCGTGTGTTCGACGAGGACGGCGAGCCCGCCGGCGGCGTCCAGGTGCTCGCGCTCCGGGTCGTGTATCGCGACGGCCGGCCCGAGCTGACGATCGCCCAGACCGCCATGACCAACGATCGCGGCGAGTACAGACTCTTCTGGCTGCCGCCCGCGTCTTATCGTGTCGCGGCGAAGCCGTGGTATCACGCCAGCAACCAGCCGGCAGTGAACATCGGGCCGCCAAGGCGTTTCGGCACGGCTGAACAAGGCGTGTCGCCGGTCGTCGATCGGCGGACGCTCGAAAACGGCGCGGTGGTCGAGAACACGTACGTGCCGATGTATGCGCCGGGAACGGCCGATCCGCAAGTCGCCACGGCCATCGACCTCGCGTCCGGCGAGACCGCGAACGCGGATATTCAACTCGCCGGCAACCGGGTGCCGGCGCTTCATGTTCGCGGCTTCGTGACGAACACGACGGCGGGGCCGCTGACGATTGTCGTTCCGCGGGTCATTGCCGTTCCGCGCGTGCCCATGCCGATGGTGGCGATTCCCACGGCGCCGGTCGGGGCCGACGGGTCGTTCGACATCGCCGGTGTCGCGCCGGGCCCGTACACCCTTTACGCGACCGGAGAACCAGGCGAGGGCGTGACGGCGATTGATGTTGCCGATGCCGACGTGGACAACGTCGTCGTTGCCCTGACCAACGGCCTCACCATCCAGGGCCGCATCACGGTCGAGCGGGCCGCCACCAACGCTGCCGTCGATTTCACGCGACTGCGCGTGCTGCTCGAGCGGGATCCTGACGTTGTCGGCACGCCGAGCGGTGGACTGGCGTTCAATCCGCCGGCGGAGGCCGACGGCACCTTCACACTGGGCGGCGTGAAGCCGGGCGATTACCGGGTCAGCGCCCCGCCGATCCTCACGCGGTTCGGGGAACCGACCGGCGGGTTGAACGGACCGGCAGTCCCCGAGGGGCTCCGCAACTCCTACGTCAAATCCATCCGCTGGGGCCGCGCGGACATTCTCGCGGACGGACTGCACACGTCGACCGGCGCGCAGGGGCCGCTCGAGGTCGTCATCAGCCTGGGCGGCGCTCAAATCGAGGGCATCGTGCGCGACAACGCCCGCGCGCCCGCGGTGAACGTCGTTGTCGCCATCGTGCCCGACGGCGACAATCGTCAGCGGCTCGATTTGTACAAGACGGCCTCCACGGATCGCGCGGGCCGCTTCGAGTTTCACGGGATGCCTCCGGGCGACTACACCGTGTATGCGTGGTACGACCTGGAACGCGGCGCGTGGCAGAACGCCGTGTTCCTCCGCGCGTTCGAGGGCCGCGGGCGCTTCGTTCGCCTGCGCGAGGGCCTCAACGATCCGCTCGAGGTTAGCGTCATTTCCGGCAGGTGAGCATGAAGACCATCTTCGCGCTCGTCGCCGTGCTGTCTGCTGAGATCGCTTTCGCGCAACCGGCGCGGCCGGCGTCCGCCACGCTGCAGGGAATCGTCTTCAAATGGGGTACGAGCGAGCCGGTCGCGAAGGCGAAAGTCGAGCTCCGGCGCGTTGATGCGGGCGCGCCCGCGCCGCGCGTCGCGACGACGGCAGGGGACGGGGTGTTCCGGTTCGAGAACGTTCCGCCGGGCCAATACTTCGTGGTGGCGGCGCGCTCCGGTTTCGTGAACGGCGAGTACGGCAAACGCTGGCCGAACGGCGTCGGGCTGCCGTTGACCGTCGCCGCCGGACAGGGTGTTGGCAACATCCAGATCGCGATGGCGGCAACGGCCGCGGTCTCCGGGCGCATTCGCGATCGATTCGGTCAACCTGTTGGCAACGTCGAAGTGCAGGCGTTGAAGGCGACGTATCAGGACGGGCGCCGGGTACTGACGAGAGTCTCGTCGGTTCAGTCCGACGACCGCGGCGAGTACCGCCTGTTCTGGCTGCCGCCGGGCCGCTACTACCTGCGGGCCCGGCATCCGGACATCGGTGGCGGCTTGATGCGCTTCGGCGGGTTCCGCCTGGGCCCGGGGGTGGGACCGAACGGCCCAGTTGGGTTCGATGAATTCCGAAGCGGCGGGGACCTCTCGGCCGCGGCTCCGATCGATCGCGAGCGGCAGAGGGCGGAGCGCGACCGATATCTTCCGGTCTATTTTCCCGGGGGAATCGACGAGCAGTCGGCTTCCCCGATCGATCTGGCGGCCGGCACGGACTTGCCGTCGACCGATTTCACGATCGATCCGGTGCCGGTCCAGCGCGTGCGCGGCCGCGTGGTCTACGAAGCCAACGGCGAGGCCGCGATGTCCGCGAAGATCCAGTGGCTCTCTTCCTCGGGCGCCTCGTCCGGTGACCAGCGGGAAGGGCTGTTTCCTATCGGCGGCGATGCCGGCGCGTCGCCCGAATGTTGCGACGGCGCCTTCGAACTGGGTCTCGCGCCGGGTTCCTATACGTTGATAGGCGCGGTCAGCAACCTCAGCGGGCGTGTCGGCGTCCAGGTCGGATACGGCGACGTCGATGGCGTGGTGCTCCCGATCAGTCAGGGTTTCAACCTGACCGGCCGGATGACGTTCGAAGGGCAAACACCCGGCGCCGCAGACCTGGCAGCGTTGCGCATCAGCCTTGCGATGGACCCGCTGGTTCCCGGCCTGGCCCCGACGTCTTACAGCGTGGTGCTTCCGAGCGGCGCGCTCACGCTGTCCGCAGGGCGCGGAGATTTTCGCGTCAGCATTGCACCGCTGTTGAACATCCAGGGCGCATATCGATCACCGGTTCGCGCGGCCGTTCCCTCGAGCCTCCAGCACGCCTACGTGAAGTCGATACGGCTCGGCAACGCCGACGTGCTGAACGGCGGCCTGCATCTCGACCGCCAGCCTGACGCGCCGCTCGAGATCGTGATCGGAACAACGCCCGGCGCCCTCGAAGGCGTTGTCGTCAACGACAGCCGCGAGCCGGTACCGAACGTGACGGTCGCGCTGGTCCCGGACGCCGCGAGGCGCGCGCGCTTCGATTTGTACAGGAGCGCCACGTCGGACGCCGCCGGCCGCTTTCGCATCCCTGACGTGCCGCCAGGAGATTATACGGCGCTGGCGTTCGACGGTGTCGAGAGCGGGGAGTGGCAGAGCGCGGAGTTCGTCGCGCCATACGAGGGCCGGGGCAAGCCGGTTCGCGTCGTCGACGGCGCGTCGGCAGGCATCGAGCTGATCGCGCTGCCGCCAGCGCGCTAGGGCGCGTTCGTCAGACGTAGCGTCCGCCTTCAGGCGGACGTTCGCCGGCCGGCTGAAGCCGGCCGCTACGGCTTCAGCGCGTAGCCGTAGAGCGAGTTGCCCGCCGCGATGGCGACGTACTGGCGGTTGCCGATCGCGTAAGACATCGGCGCGGCTTGCACGATGCCGCCGACCGGGGCTTTCCAGAGCATCGCGCCCGTCCGGGCGTCGAGCGCGTAGAAGAAGCCTTCGCGCCCGCCCGAGAACAGCAGATCGCTCGCGGTCGTCAGGACGCCGGCATCGGTGATGTCGGTCATCGAGAACTCCCACCGCTTCTCACCCGTTTTCGGATCGAGCGCGACGATGGCGCCCGTGCCTTCTTCGGGAAGTCGCCGGTTGATCGGCACGCCGTTGATGCCGATGTCCGCCGCCGTCGGGAACGCGCCGAGAAACGCCCGGCCTTCGACGTATTCGGCCGGCCGTCTCGCGAACGTGGCGGAGGTGTTGATCCACGCGGGCACGTAGAACAGGCCCGTGCGCGGGCTGTACGACGGCGAGTACCAGTTGGTGGCGCCGCCGAGGTGCGGGAACACGACCGTGCCTTCGAGCGTCGGCTTCACGACGTTCATCGGACGCCCGCGCGGGTCGAGCGACTCGGTCCAGGTGACCTTGGCGAACGGTTTACCCGACAGGAACTCGCCGGTCGCGCGGTCGAGCACGTACCAGAACCCGTTGCGGTTCGCCCACAACATGACCTTCCGCGGCCGTCCCTTCCACTCGATGTCGGCGAGCACGGGCACCTGCGTCGAGTCGTAGTCGAACTCGTCGTGCGGCGTGAACTGGAAATGCCACTTCAGTTTTCCGGTGTCCGGGTCGAGCGCGACGACCGAATCGCTGTAGAGGTTGTCGCCGCCGCGCTTGTCGCCGTTGAAGTCGGGTCCCGGGTTGCCCGTCCCCCAGTAGATCAGGTTCAGTTCCGGATCGTAAGACCCCGTCACCCACACGGCAGCGCCGCCGTGTTGCCATGAATCGGAGGCCCAGCTCTCGTGCCCGGCCTCGCCAGGCCCGGGGACGGTGTAGAAGCGCCACAACTCCTTGCCGTTGGCCGGATCGAAGGCCGCGATGAAGCCGCGGACCCCGAAGTCGCCGCCCGCGGGACCGATGATCAGCTTGTCCTTGACGATCTGCGGCGCCACGGTAAAGGCGTAGCCGGCTTCGGGCCGCGCGCCGGCGACGGCGACATTCCAGAGCGGGCGTCCGCTTTTCGCATCGACCGCGAGCAGATGGCCGTCGATCGTGCCCATGAACAGCCGATCGCCGAGGATCGCGACGCCGCGGTTGACGCGTCCGCAGCAGGGCCGCGCCTGCTGCGACGGCTTGTAGCTGTACGTCCAGAAGATGCGGCCCGTGGTGCCGTCGATGGCGACGATGTCGTTGGGCGGCTGGACGGTGTAGAGCACGCCGTCCACGGCGAGCGGCGTCGCTTCAAATTTCTCCAGCGACTGGGCCTGGAACACCCACTGCAGTTCCAGGTTCTTCACGTTGGCCGGCGTGACTTGCGTCAGCGGGGAATGGCGCCGGCTGAAGACGTCGCCCGAGTAGGTGAGCCAGTTGTCGGGCTCCGCGGCGGCGCGCACGATGCGGTCGAAGGAGATCTGCGCGTGGAGCGCCGCGCCCGCCGCGCAGACGCCAAGGAGCGCGACCGTGCACGAAACGGTGAGCAGGCGTCGAGTCATCGCTGGCCTCGCAGGGTGGTCAGGTACGTCACGATGTCGGCGACTTCCTGTGCGTCGAGCGTTCCGCGGGAAGAGGGCATCGGCGACGTCTTGACGATGGTGAACTCGCGCAGGCTGGATCGGTCGAACGCGCGCAGCTTCTCGGCGCTGTCGAGCATCTGCACCGAGAAGGTGCTCTGGTTGAGCAGGCGTCCCGTGAGGACGGTTCCGGTCTTTGTGACCGCCCGGGCGAAGCGGTAGTTGGTGTTCAGGGTCGCGCTCGGATCGAGGATCGACTGCTCGAGTTCGAGCGGCCTGCGCAGCATGCCGATATCGGAGAGCGGCGGCGCCGTGCGGGAGGTCTCGGAATGGCAGCTGGCGCACTTGCCTTTGCCGTCGAACAACGCCTTGCCGCGCGCGCTGTCGCCGGCCGTCACGGTGACGCTGTCGCCGGCCGCCGTGCCCCGCAGGTAGGCGACGATCATGCCCGCTTCGAGATCGGTGTAGTTGTTCGGCGGCATGGCCGTGCCGGCGATGCCCGAGATGATGATCTTGACCAGTTCTTCGTCGGTCGACGCGCGCTGGAAGCGGCCGCTCATGAGGGCCACGCCGCGCACCATGTCGCCGCGGGCGCCGTGGCATGTGGCGCAGCTGCCCAGGTACAGGTGCGCGCCGTTTTCGATCTCCGAGCGAGTGTAACTGTGCTGGGCGACAAGAGGGCCGCCCGCCAACAACGCGGCCACGGCGGCGACGGCGGTACGGACGAAGGGCCATCGGACGTTCATTGGTCTCCGCCTCCACGGCTGCAGAGCTGGACGGGCGGAAGTCTAGCACCGTCACCGCTCACGGTCGATGCCGGAAAAGTGATAGCGTCGTCTCATGGCGAACGAGGATTTGCAGGCGGAAGTTGAACGGCTGCGGGCAGAGAACGAACAGCTGAAAGGCCAGCGCGGGCGAAGCGTCAGCCTGAAAGTGAGCGAGAAGGGCGGCGTGTCGGTGTACGGCCTGGGCCGGTTTCCCGTCACGCTCTACAAGGAACAGTGGGCGAAGCTGCTGGCGATGAGCGACGAGATCAAGGCGTTCATGAAGGAGCACGACAAGGACTTGAAGACGAAGGGCGACTAAAGCCGGCAGTGAATCGTGGACATGGTCGCGTCCTGCGGCTCGTACCCGACCCGCGGCGACGCGAAGCTCCGATCGGTGAGGGCCATCGCCCGCACCTCGTCCAGCTTGAACGTCTTCCACCCGGTCACCTGCCCCGACCGGCTGAAGCCCGACACCTGATAGCCCCGCAGCAGCTCGCCGCCGTCCTTGCCGACGCCGTGCACGTGCGGCTCGATATCGCGCGTTCCCCCGTCGTAATGGAACCGGATGACCTTCCGCTGCGAGATGGCCTGGCAGACGAGGACGTGCACCCCTCCAATATACAGACGGACCGGCCACCGGTGCACACGCGCGGGTAGAATCCACGCATGACGATGACGATATGCAGGGCCGCCGTCACCATCGCCGTCTCCGCGCTCGCCCTGACGCCGCTCGTTGCCCGGCAACGTGGCTCCACGCCGCCCCAGGGCGTGCACGATGTGACGGTCACTGCGATTCCGGGCGTCATTGCGGCCGGCGCGACGTGGGCCCTCGCCTGGCAGGGCACCGACAACGCCGACGGCATCGTCGGCACCGAAGACGGCGGCCTGCTGTTCGCCCAGGAACAGCCGAACCAGATCAGCAGGCTCGATCGCAACGACCGCGCGTCGGTGTTCCTGCGCGACACCCACGGAACGGGAGCCTTGTCGGTGGACGCCGGCGGCCGCATCTTCGCGGTTGAACGCACGTGCACGGATCCGGGGCGAGGCGCGGCGGCGTGCAACGAGCCGACGGTGGTCGGCAGCCTCGCACCGGAAAGAAGGACGCTGGCCGACAACTTCGAGGGCAGGCCGCTCGGGCGCCTGAACGACCTGGTCGTCGACCGGAAGGGCGGCGCGTACTTCACGGTCGGCGGCGCCTTCTACGCGAGCGCGACGGGCCTAGTGACGAGCCTTGGCGACAACATCCGCGCCAATGGCATCATCCTCAGCCGCGACGATCGCGTGCTGTATGTCACGAACGGCAACAGCATCCTGGCGTTCGACGTCCAGCCCGACGGCGCGGCCGTCAACAGGCGCGAGTTTGCGAAGCTCGAGGCCGGCGGCGCGGGCGACGGCCTGGCGATCGATGCGGCGGGGCGCCTTTATGCGACGTCGGCTCCCGGCGTTCAGGTGTTCGACGAGAGCGGCAAGTACCTGGGCCTCATCCCGACGCCCCGCAGCGTGATCAGCGTCGCGTTCTCTGGGCCTGACAAGAAGACGCTCTACGTCGTCGGCAGCGGTGCGTTGGGGCCGGATGGCAGGGAATTCGTCACGCCGGAAGGCGTCAGGAACAACGCGAAGACGATCTACAGGATTCCGATGCTGGCGCAGGGCTTCAAGGGCCGCGCGAAGTAGCGGCGGCTACTCCAGCGCGCGCAGGCGGCGTTCGACGAGTCCGTTGGTTCTGATCTGCACATCGATGAACTGATCGAGCTTGCG
>CAVQJU010000014.1:0-313223 GCA_963712905.1 uncultured Acidobacteriota bacterium
CTGGGCATCCTGCGCGAAGAACGGTCGGTGGCGGCGTCCATCCTCATGGAAAAGGGGATGCGCCTGAACACCGTGCGCGAGGATATCGTCCAGCTGCTGAACGAGAAGACCACGCTCACGCGCGTCAAGGAAACGCCGCTGCTCGCCGAGTTCAGCCGCGACCTGACCGAGTCGGCGATGAAGAACCAGCTCGACCCCCTGGTCGGGCGCGAGCACGAGCTCGAACGCGTCCAGCAGGTGCTGTGCCGGCGGACGAAGAACAACGCCGTGCTCATCGGCGAGCCGGGTGTCGGGAAGACCGCCATCGTCGAAGGCCTCGCGCAGAAGATCGTTTACGGCGACGTGCCGCATTTCCTGGCGGACAAGCGCATCCTGGCGCTGGATATCTCCCTCATCGTCGCGGGCACGAAGTATCGCGGTCAGTTCGAAGAGCGCCTCAAGGCGATCATGAAGGAACTGACCGACAACCCGAACATCATCGTGTTCATCGACGAGCTGCACACGCTGGTCGGCGCGGGGTCGGCCGAAGGCTCGCTCGACGCGGCCAACATCCTCAAGCCGGCGCTGTCGCGTGGTGAAATCCGCTGCATCGGCGCCACGACGCCCGCCGAATACCGGAAGTACATCGAGAAGGACCGTTCGCTCGAGCGCCGGTTCCAGGCGATCAAGGTGGACCCGCCCGGCGAGCGCGAGACGATCGAGATCCTGCTCGGCGTGAAGGACCGCTACGAGTCGTTCCACCACGTCGAGTACACGCGTGAAGCGATCGAAGCGGCGGTGTACCAGTCCAACCGTTACATCACGGACCGGTTCCTGCCCGACAAGGCCATCGACCTGGTGGACGAGGCCGGCGCCCGCGCCAAGCTGAAAGAGGCCGGGTACAGCGAGGAGTTCGGCGAGATCAACAAGAGCATCCGCATCGCCGTCGAGCAGATGGAGAGCGCGGTCTCGCAGAAGGATTTCGAAAAGGCGCAGTTCTACCGCGAGCAGGAAGTCACGGCCCGCGAGAACCTGCAGTTCGTGCGCGAGAAGTTCGACGTCAAGTCGTCGGCGCGCAAGGTCGTCGTCGGGAAGGCCGAAATCGACGAGGTCGTGTCGAAGTGGACCGGCGTCCCGATGGCGTCGATCAACCAGGACGAAGGCGACAAGCTGCTGCGCATGGAAGGGGAGCTGCATCGCCGCGTCATCTCCCAGGACAAGGCGATCTCCGCCATCGCGCGGGCGATTCGCCGCTCGCGCGCCGGGCTGAAGAACCCCGCGCGTCCCGTCGGGAGCTTTGTCTTCCTCGGGCCGACCGGCGTCGGCAAGACCGAGCTCGCGCGCGCGCTCGCCAATTTCCTCTTCGGCAGCGACCACGCGCTCATCCGCTTCGACATGTCGGAATACATGGAGAAGCACTCGGTCAGCAAGCTGATCGGGTCGCCGCCCGGGTACGTGGGGCACGAAGAGGGCGGTCAGCTCACCGAGAAGGTGAAGCGGAACCCGTACTCCGTGGTGCTCCTCGACGAGATCGAGAAGGCGCACCCCGACATCTTCAACATCCTGCTGCAGGTATTCGAGGACGGCCACCTGACGGACGGGTTGGGGAACCGCGTCAATTTCAAGAACACGATCATCATCATGACGTCGAACATCGGCGCTCGCTTCATCCAGAAGAAGAGCTCGATGGGGTTCCAGACGTCTGACACGGGTGAAATCGCGAAGAGCGTCACCGATATGGTGCTCGGTGAGGTGAAGCGCACGTTCAATCCTGAATTCATCAACCGCATCGACGAGATCATCGTCTTCGAGGCGCTCGGCGACGAAGACCTCCGGCGCATCATGGCGCTGCTCGTCACGCAGTTGAACGAGAACCTGACCGATCGCAAGCTGATGATCTCGCTGTCGCCCGAAGTGGTGGACTGGATTATCGAGATCACGTGCAAGGACCGGTCGTACGGCGCGCGCCCGCTGCGCCGCGCCATCCAGCGCTACGTCGAAGACCCGCTGTCCGAGGAGCTCATTCGGGGCCACCTCCGCGGCGGCGAAATCGACGTTTACCTCGAGGCGGGGGCGCTGGCCTACCGGCCCGCGGGCGAGCTGGCGGCCGGCCGCAAGCTGGCCTAGCGCGGCAGGCGCGACTCCACCCGGACCCGGGCCCGACCGCCGGATACCCTCCGGCGTCTAAAAACCAGTAGACTAAGAGGTTCACGCGTTCGCCTGTGTTGGAAGCTTCTTGATGTTCAAGCGTGTCGCGACTCTGGTGGGGCTGTCCCTCCTGGGAGCCGCCCCGGTTCGGGCGCAGGTGCCGCTGTTGCCACCGCCCCCGGCGCCGTTGTCGTCTCCCGCCGCCCCGGTCGCCGAGCCTCTTCGATTCTGCGGCCAGGATGTGCCGCCGCCGGCGGCCCTCCCGCCCGCAAACTCACCGCCCGTCGTCTACCTGCTCGGGCCGTGCTTCGAGGCCCAGGGCGGGGCGTCGGTCATCGAGCCCGAGACGTACCTCTATTACATCCAGCTCAAGCCCAGCCAGCCGTCCCAGGGGAACTGGACGCCCTACAACGAAGAGACCGAAAAGGTCATCCGCGAAGACTTCCTCCGGCTCTGGAACACCAACTTTCTGGATAACCTGTCGATTGAGAAGGAGGAATACACCTTCTCGAACGGGGTCATCGGCGAGCTCATCACCTATCACATGGAGGAGCGGCAGCGCGTCAAGATCGTCGACTACGTCGGCTCGAAAGCGGTCGAGACGTCGAAGATTGACGAGGCGCTGAAGATGGCGATGGCGGAAATCCGCCTCGACACCTTCATCGATCCGGCGCTGGTCCGGAAGGTGTCCGGCATCGTGCGCGACATGCTGAAGGACAAGGGATTCCAGAGCGCCGAGGTCACGCCCGAGATCGTGACGATGCCGGGCGGACCGAAGCTCGTGCACCTGACCTTCCATATGTCGGAGGGCCCGAAGGTCAAGATCAAGAAGATCGAGTTCACGGGCAACAAGGTCTTCACCACGGGCCAGCTGAAGAAGAAGATGAAGGAGAACCGGGAAACCTGGATGTTCTCGTTCATCAACGGCCGGGGCGTGTTCCAGGAAACCAAGTTCGACGCCGACGCCGACAAGATCACCGAGTTCTATCGCGAGAACGGGTACATCCGCGCCAACGTCGGCGTTCCCGAGCAGAAGTTCATCAGCGACTCGTCCGACGGGAAGACGCGCTGGATCGAGCTGCGCATCCCGGTCACCGAGGGCCGCCGGTACAAGGTCGGCGAGGTCGAGTTCACCGGCAACACGATCATCAAGACGGAGTACCTGAAGCCGCTCTTCAAGCTGAATTCGGGCGACTTCTACAACGAGAAGAACGTGCGCAAGGGCATGGAGAAGGCGCGCGAGGTGTACGGCGGCGGCGGCTACTGGGAGTTCACGGGCTTCCCCGACTACAAGTTCCACGACGATCCGAATCCGGCCGAGGCGCAGGCGCCCCAGGCGCTCGCCGCGCCGGTCGAGCCGGGCCCCGCCATCGTCGACGTGACGATGCGCCTGCAGGAAGGGCAGCAGTACTTCGTCAATCGCATCACGTTCGTCGGCAACTCGACGACGCACGATACGGTGATCCGGCGGCAGATGCGGCTGGCCGAGGACGGCGTCTTCAACACGGAGGCGCTGAAGTCGAGCATCAAGCTGGTGAACCAGCTCGGGTACTTCAAGCCGCTCGAGGGCGGCAAGGACGTCGACGTCCAGAAGACGCCGAACGAGACGAACAAGGTCGACGTGCGGGTGAAGCTCGAGGAGCAGAACCGCAACCAGCTGACCTTCGGCGCCGGCGTCTCGCAGTACGAAGGGTTCTTCGGGCAGCTGTCGTTCCAGACGTCGAACTTCATGGGCCGCGGCGAGAGCCTCACCGTGTCGCTGCAGGCGGGATCGCTCGCCCAGAACTACACCGTCGGGTTCACCGAGCCGTTCCTGTTCGACCGGAACATGACCGGCGGCATCCAGGTCTTCAGACAGGAAATCCACTACATCAATCAGTTCACCCAGCGCACCACGGGCACGACGGTGACGTTCGGCTATCCGCTGGGCAACTTCACGAGGTTTTTCGCCAACTACAGCTACCAGCACGTGAACGTCAGCGAGCTCAACAGCATCTATACCGATCCGACGCTGCTGCGCCGCAACCCGTTCCTGCAGGACTCGCTGCTCATCGGGCAGGGCGGCCAGCGGGTCATCAGCAAGATCACGCCGAGCATCGTGCACAACACGGTGGACAACCCGATCTTCCCGACATCAGGCCGGCGCTTCACGGCGTCGATGGAACTGGCCGGACTGGGCGGCAACACCAACTTCTACAAGCCGAGCCTCGAGGGCGTGTATTTCTGGAAGCAGAACCCGCGCATGTCGCTCGGGATGCGCGGCCAGTTGGAATACATCCACCAGTTCACCGGCTCGGTGCCGCTGCCGATTTTCGAGAAGCTGTTCCTGGGCGGCGAATACAGCGTGCGCGGCTTCGACATCCGCAGCATCGGGCCGTCCGATCCGTTCACAGGCCTCGTGCTCGGCGGCAACAAGAGCCTGCTCTTCAACCTCGAACAGGGGTTCACGATTGCCGGCCCGGTCCGCGCCATCCTGTTCTATGACGCCGGCCAGGTGCGTAACACCGGCGAGCGGTTCTCGTGGTGGGAAGACACCAGGATCCCGGTGATCCCGCCCGGCGTCATCCTGGTCGACCCCAACCAGCCCCTCGTGCTCACCGATCCGAACGCGCCGGGGCCGCAGTTCACGACCATCGGACAGCACAGCGCGTTCAAGACCTCCACGGGCGTCGAGATCCGGTTCTTCATGCCCGTGCTCAACGTGCCGTTCCGGCTGATCTTCTACGCAGATCCGCAGCGCTGGGGCGTACGCGACAACAACCTGCAGCCGCAGCAGGCGTATGGATTCCGTTTCGCCGTCGGATCGACCTTCTAGCCGAGGAACTGCATGCATCGATTGTTCGCCCGTCTCCCCGTGATTGGCTTTGGCCTCCTTGCCGTTGTCGCCCTCGTGACGGGCGCCTGCAGCAACAACCCGGTCCTCCCGACGAACCCCATCACGGGCTTGCCGGTTACGGACAGCTTCTCGGGGACGCTGTCGAAGAACGGCGCCTTCACGCACGCCTTCTCGATCGCCAGCCTGGGATCGATTACGGCCGCCATCGTCGGGCTGGCGCCGAACACGGCCCAGATCGTGGGCTTGCAGCTGGGCGTGTGGAACGGCACCTCCTGCACGGCGTCGTCCTCGACCGACGTGGCCACGACGGGAAGCAGCATCACGCTCACGGCATCGTCGGCCGGGGTGGTGTGCGTGCGGCTCTACGACGTCGGTTTCATCAGCGAACCGGTTCTCTACCAACTTCAGGTCGTGCACCCGTGATCTGGGGTAAAATCAAGTCTTCCGCTTACGAAAGGACTGAAACGCAATGAAGGGTTCTGCCGTAGCCGCGTCGCTCGCCGTGGTGCTGAGCGCCGCTCCCGTATTCGCCCAGGCCCCCGCAGGGCAGGCCAGGCCGCCCGCTCCGGCACCGGCTCAGCCCGCCGCGGCGCAGCCGGCGCCTCCTCCGCCGCCGCCGGCCCCGTTCCCGGCCGGCGCCAAGCTCGCTGTCGTGAACCTCCAGCAGATCGCCAACCTCTCGGGCGAGGGCAAGATCTCGACCGCCAAGGTCCAGGCGCTCATGCAGAAGAAGCAGACCGAGGCGCAGGCCAAGAGCAAGGCGCTGGCCGACGCCCAGGCGAAGCTGCAGACGAGCGGCGCCATCCTGAGCGAAGCGGCGCGCGCCCAGCTCGAGAAGGACATCGAGCGCATGAACGTCGAGGGGCAGCGCTTCCAGCAGGACGC
This sequence comes from uncultured Acidobacteriota bacterium, assembly GCA_963712905.1. Classification (GTDB taxonomy): domain Bacteria; phylum Acidobacteriota; class Vicinamibacteria; order Vicinamibacterales; family CAVVIG01; genus CAVQJU01. Next base: position 5,849 of record CAVQJU010000014.1, read on the forward strand.
GCAGGCCGAAATCAACGAGCTGTCGCAGCAACTGCAGGGCGAGTTCCAGCAGAAGCTGTTCCCGGTGCTCGACCAGCTGATCAAGGAGCACGACCTGCATGTGCTGCTGAGCGCCACCGATGCGGGCGTCGTGGCCGCGAACCCCGGCGTCGATCTCACGCTCGAGGCCGTCAAAAAGCTCGATGCGATAGCCCAGGCCGCCAAACCCGCCGCCGCGCCGGCGGCGGCTGCGCCGAGGCCACCGGCTCCCGCGCCCGCCACTCCCAAGCCGTAGGGTGCGGACGCGCAGACGTAGAACGCGGAACCTCGGACGGGAACGTCAGTTTGACGTGTGACGTTTTGCGTTCTACGTTATCAGCGCCTTGATCAACATCAACGCTCTCGTCGACCGTCTCTGCTACCGGTACCCCTCCACGCTGGTTGACGCGATCGTCGAGCACGATGCCGGCCGCCGGCTCGTCGCCGTCAAGAACGTCACCGTCAACGAGGAGTTCTTCCAGGGCCATTTCCCGGGCACGCCGCTGATGCCGGCGGTGCTGATGCTGGAGTCGTGGTCGCAGGTGGCGGCGGTCCTGCTGCTGCACCGCGAAGGCGGCGCGCCCAACGCCCGCGTCTACGTGCGGGGCTTCAACGACGCCAAGTTCCGGCGCCCGATCGTGCCGGGCGATCGGCTCAGGCTGGAGATTTCGCTCGGCCGGCGCCGCGCGCCGCTCGCGCGCGCGCAGGCCGCGGCGTACGTCGGCGACCAGGTGGTGGCGGAGGCCGAGCTGCTGCTGGGCGTCGTGCCCGACCGGACGCAGATCGACGCGACGGCGATCGTGCATCCCGACGCCCATGTCGGCCAGGGCACGGCCATCGGGCCGCATGCGGTGATCGGCGCTCACGTGCGCATCGGCGCCAACTGCACGATCGGCGCGTCGGCGGTCGTGGACGGCTGGACCGACATCGGCGACGAAACCGAGATCTTCCCGTTCGCCTCGATCGGGCTCATCCCGCAGGATCTCAAGTTCAAGGGCGAGCCGACGCGGCTGTCGATCGGCCGGCGCAACATCTTCCGCGAGTTCGTGACGATCAACCGCGGCACGCGCGGCGGCGGCGGCGTCACCGAAATCGGCGACCGCAACGTGTTCATGGCGTACGTGCACGTCGCGCACGACTGCCACGTCGGGCACGACACGATTTTCGGGCCGCACGCGACGCTCGGCGGCCACGTGACCGTCGAGGATTTCGCCAACATCAGCGCCGGCTCGGCCGTGCACCAGTTCTGCCGCGTCGGCCGCCACGGGTTCATCGGCGGCTACTCGGTCGTCACGAAGGACGCGCTGCCGTTCGCGCGCACGGTCGGCAGCCGGCCGGCGCGCATCTTCGGCGTGAACACGATCGGCCTCGAGCGGCGGGGCCTCAAACCCGACGTCATCGAGAAGCTCAAGCGGTCGTTCCGCTACCTGCTCCAGTCCAAGCTCAACACGACCAAGGCGCTGCAGCAGATCAAGCGGGATCGATCGCTGTCGTGCGACGAAGTGGAATACCTGGTGGATTTCATCCGCACCTCGCAGCGCGGCGTCGTGCTGCGCCGCGCGTCCCGGCGGGCCGAAGAAGTGCTGGCCGATGAATGATGCGCCTGGGACTCATCGCCGGTAACGGCCGGTTCCCGTTCCTCGTCCTCGAGGCCGCGCGGGCGGCCGGCCACGACGTGACCGTCGTCGCGGCGAAGGAAGAGACGTTCCCCGAGCTGACCGAGGCGGCGAAGCGGACGGGCAGCGAGATTCACTGGGTCTCGCTGGGCCAGCTCGGCACCTGCATCAGCCTGCTCAAGAACGCCGGCGTCTCGCACGCGGTCATGGCCGGCCAGGTCAAACACACCAAGATCTTTTCAATGGGCATCACGCCGGACTGGACCATGGCCAAGGTTCTGGGAAAGCTGATGTCGAGGAACACGGACGGCGTCATCGGCGCGGTCGCCGGCGTCCTGCGCGAAAACGGCATCGAGCTGATGGACTCCACCGCGCTCCTCACGCCGCTGCTCGCGTCCCCCGGCCTGCTGACGAGCCGGGGCCCTACCGAGGAAGAACAGAAGGACCTCGCGTTCGGCTACCGGATCGCGGATCAGATCGCCGGGCTCGACGTCGGCCAGACCGTTGCCGTGAAGCACCAGGCCGTCGTCGCGGTCGAGGCGATGGAGGGCACCGACGAGGTGATCGCCCGCGCGGGGCATCTTGCCGGACCGGGCGTCGCCATCATCAAGGTCGCGAAGCCGAAGCAGGACATGCGGTTCGACGTGCCGGTCATCGGGTTCGCGACAATTCAGGCCATGCGCGTCGCCGGGGCCGCCGTGCTCTCGATCGACGCGGGAAAGACCCTGGTCCTCGACCGCGAGGCCGTGCTGGCGTCAGCCAACGAAGCGAAGATCGCAATCGTGGGTCGATCCCTTGCTTGAAGGCCTGTGACCTTCGTGGCTTCGTGATGAGTCGTCGTTTCTAATCAAAATGTCGCTTCGAATTGCTGTCGTCGGTGTCGGGCATCTGGGGAAGCACCACGCCCGCATCCTGTCGTCCATGCCCGGCGTGGAGCTCGTGGCCGTCGTGGACACCAACAAGGCGCGCGCCGAAGAAGTGGCGTCGGCCAACCGCACGGCGCCGCTGACCGACGCGCGGGATCTGGCGGGCAAGGTAGACGCCGTCACGATCGCGGTGCCCACGGAGATTCACCGAGACATCGCGCTGCCGTTCCTGTCCGCGGGCGTATCGGCGCTCGTCGAAAAGCCGATGGCCAGGAGCCTCGCCGAAGCCGACGACATGATCGCAGCGGCGGCGAAGGCGGGCGCCCGGCTGGCGGTCGGCCACACCGAGCGGTTCAATCCGGCGGTCGCTGTGGCGCGCCCGCTGGTGGCCAACCCCCGGTTCATCGAAGTGCATCGCCTGGGCGTCTTCCCCGAGCGGAGCCTGGACATCGACGTCGTGTTCGACCTGATGATTCACGATCTCGACGTGGTGCTGTCGCTGATCGATTCGGACGTCGAGTCGATTGACGCGGTGGGCGTGCCCGTCCTGACGGGCCGCGTGGACATCGCCAACGTGCGCGTCCGGTTCAAGAACGGCTGCCTCGCCAACCTGACGGCCAGCCGCATCAGCCGCGACCGGGTGCGGAAGATCCGGTTCTTCCAGCCGTCCGCGTATCTGTCGATCGATTACGCGGCGCAGAAGGTAGAGATGTACAAGCTGGTGACCGGCGGCGGGTTCCCGTCGATTCAGGGCGGCGACGTGCCGGTGGCGAACGAGGAGCCGCTCGTGCGCGAACTAGCCGACTTCGTCGACGCGGTGGCATCCGGGCGCCCGCCGCTCGTGACGGGCGAGGAGGGCCGCCGCGCGCTCGCACTCGCACAACAGATCACCGATACAATAGCGTCAGAACTGCAACCACGAAGACACGAAGACTCGAAGCTCTGAAGGTACGCGTGTTTGTTTTCGTGACCTTCGTGCTTTCGTGGTTGGCAGGCCCAGCGAATGTACTCAGATCTCGACGACTTCATCACTGACCTCGATCGCCGGAAGCTGCTCGCCCGCATCGGCGAGCCGGTGAGCCCCGATCTCGAGATTGCGGCCGTCACCGATCGCGCGTGCAAATCCGGAGGCGGCGGTCCGGCGCTGCTGTTCGAGAAGCCGGCAGGCTTCAGCATGCCGGTGGCGTCGAATGTTTTTGGCTCCCTCGAGCGCATGTGCCTGGCGCTCGGCGTAAGCACCCTCGACGATCTCGGACGCGAGATCGAGCAGCTCATGACTCCTCCAATGCCCAAGGGAATCATGGACGCGCTCAAGCTCATGCCGCTCGTCAACCGGCTGAGCGATCTGATGCCGAAAACCGTGTCGGACGCGCCCTGCCAGGAGATCGTCCAGCGGGATGGCACCCTCGACGACCTGCCGATCCTCACGTGCTGGCCCCAGGACGGCGGGCGGTTCATCACGCTGCCGCTCGTCTTCACGAAGGACCCTGAGACCGGGATGCGCAACATCGGCACGTACCGGATGCAGGTGTTCGACGGGCGGACCACCGGCATGCACTGGCAGCGCCACAAAGGCGGCGCGCAGCATCACCGGATCGCGGAGCGGCTGGGCAAGCGGCTCGAGGTGGCCGTCGCGCTCAGCCCGGAACCCGTGCTCACGTACTGCGCGACGGCGCCGATGCCCGAAGGCCTCGACGAGCTGCTGCTCGGCGGGTTCCTCGCCAGGCGGCGCATCGAGATGGTCAAATGCGTGACCGTCGATCTCGAGGTGCCGGCGAGCGCGCACATCGTGCTCGAAGGGTACGTCGAGCCCGGCGAGCGGCGCCGCGAGGGCCCCTTCGGCGATCACACGGGGTTCTACTCGCAGCCCGACGACTACCCGGTGTTCCACCTGACCTGCGTGACGCAGCGCAAGAAACCAACCTACCTGACGACGATCGTCGGCATCCCCCCGATGGAGGACTATTACCTCGGGCTCGCGAGCGAGCGCATCTTCCTTCCCCTGATTCGCAAGACCGTGCCGGAGATCGTGGACATGCACTTTCCGGCCGAGGGCATCTTCCACAATCTGGTCATCATATCGATCGACAAGCGGTACCCGGGCCACGCCCGCAAGATCATGCACGCGTGCTGGGGGCTCGGCCAGCTCATGTTCTCGAAGACCATCGTCGTCGTGGACAAGGACGTCAACGTTCACGACGTCAGCGAGGTCGCCTGGATCGTCGGCACGCACGTCGATCCGCTGCGCGACGTGCAGATGACGAAGGGGCCCGTGGACGATCTGGACGATGCGGCCGACCTGCCGGCGTATGGCGGCAAGATGGGCATCGACGCGACGCGGAAGTGGGCGTCGGAGGGCTACACGCGGACCTGGCCCGCGCGGATCGCGACGTCCGAAGCGGCCGGACGGAAGGCTGCCGAAATCTGGTCGCGGATGAAAGGGAGGTGAAGTGTGGACTCTGACTTCTCCAGGATGCCGTCGGTGCAGCTGCCGCGGCCCTTCGCGCATCGGGCTCGTCGTGGGCGCCGCGATTCTCATCATCCTCTTCCTCATGGCCGGGCCGGTTCGAACCGTGCCGGCCGGCAACGTCGGCATCAAGGATTTCTTCGGCAGCGTGTCGTCGTCCACGCTGTCGCCGGGCATCGGCATCGTGCTGCCGATGACGAGCGTCGTGAGGATGTCGGTCCAGACCCAGGAAATCAAGGAGGTCGCCGAGGTTCCGTCGCAGGAGGGCCTCATCCTCTCGCTCGAGACGTCGCTGCTGTTCCAGCTGGATCCGGCCAAGGCCGTGGAGATCTACCGCACGGTCGGCGCGGATTACATCGGGACCATCGTCGAGCCGCAATTCCGGTCGGCCATTCGCGAAATCACCGCGTCGTACGAGGCCAAGGCGCTCTACTCGGCCGAACGCGAGAAGATCGCCGGTGAAATCTTCACGTTGTTCAAGCGCATCGCGGGCGAACGTGGCATCATCGTCCAGCAGGTCCTGCTGCGGAAGATCGGCCTGCCGCTTGTCGTCGCCAACGCGATCCAGGAAAAACTGCGGCGCGAGCAGGAGGCCGAGCAGATGAAATTCGTGCTGCAGAAGGAGCAGCAGGAGGCCGAGCGCAAGCGCATCGAGGCCCAGGGCGTCGCCGACTTCCAGCGCATCGTCGCGCAGGGCATCAGCCCGCAGCTGCTCGAGTGGAAGGGCATCGAGGCGACCGAGAAGCTGGCCACGAGCAGCAATGCCAAGGTGGTGGTCATCGGCAACTCGAAGAACGGGCTGCCCCTGATACTCGGAGCCGACAAATAGTCCGGAGTGGTTGGACAGGAGGGCTCTATGCGCCGGCTAATTCTCCTGGTACTCGCCGTCGTGGTTCTCTGGGGCGCGATTCGCGCCGTCGCTCAGGAACAGCCATCCTTCCCCAACACGAAGGCGAGAGGCCGGGCGACCATCGAGTACAAGGACGATGCCATTCAGGTCGTCGCCTCCTATGACTACTCGCAGCGGAATCATGCCCTGCGGTGGGTGTTGATCGACCTCGCCCTCTGGACGACCAGCCGGCGCATGATCCTCGAGCGGGACAACCTCACGCTCCAGACGCCCTCGGGAAGCCGGATGATGCTCGCGGATCAACGCCGATTCCTCGAAGACAGTTCCCAGGTCACCCTCGTCAGGCAGAACGCCACGATCTGGAGACGTCAGCTGAACACGTATCTCAGTCCGGCCGTGCCGCTCGAGCGCCTGCAGTTTCTCGCCCTGCCGGGAGAAGGCCTCGCGGTGGATACCGCGTTGCTGGACAAGGATCGCGTGACGATCGGCGAGGTGTTCTTCGAGATGCCTTCCGGCGAGTGGGAGACGGGCACGTACACGCTCGTGATCAACCACCCGCTCGCGCACGCCAGGCTGCCGATCACGCTCGAGTAGCGCGCGCTTCGCCCGGGGTTGTTGCCGGGGCAGTCGGTGCCATAAAATCGTGGTTCGCGGTGAAGCGCCGCGGCCACCCACACATGCCCGTTTCGGACACCGACCTGTCGACCCTCGCCGCTTCGCACGACATCATCGCCCTCGGCATGCAGGCCGATGCCGTGCGCCGCGAGCGCCACGGAGTCCGTACGACCTTCGTGCGGGTCGCCGAGGTGTCCGCCGAGGTCGGTGCGCCGCTTTCGTGGCCGGCCGCCGCCGGCGAGGTCCGGATCGTCGGCGCGCCCGCGTCGCGCGCCGCGGCGCTCGCCCGCGTCCGCGAGGCCGTCGCGGCGGCGAAGGGCGTGCCGGTGTCCGCGTTCTCCCTCGACGAGCTCGAACAGCTCGCGTCGCGTGAACAGATTACGCTGCGCCTGCTGCTCGAAGAGCTGCACGCCGCCGGTCTGGACCTTGTGGCCGAGGCCCCCTTCGATCGCCTTCAGGATCCCCGGCGGTCGATCGAGGAGGTCAACATCGGTGGGCTGGCCCTGGGCCGACTGACCATCCACCAGCTGCCCACGGCGGACAACCTGACGCTCTTCAGGCAGGTGGCCGACCTTCAGCGCATCGTGGCCGTCATACGGGCGTTCGCCCCTCTGCCGCGCCGCGTCAACCCGGCCGTCCCGACAACCGGATACGACGACGTGAAGCGTGTGGCGCTGGCGCGTCTGACGATTCAAAACATCCCGTCGATTCAGGTAGACTGGGCGCTCTACGGGCCCAAGCTCGCGCAGGTCGCGCTGACGGTTGGCGCCGACGATGTGGACGCCGTGTCGCCGGACGAGGATACCGGACAGGGCCGCCGCCGCTCGCCGCTCGAGGAAATCCGCCGCAATATCCGGGCGGCCAGCCAGGAGCCGGTGGAGCGGAACGGACGCTTCGAGACGCTGGCTCGATGATGGTTCGTCTCGGCGCGGTGGGTTACCTCAACGCGCGTCCACTCGTGTACGGCCTCGAGCGCTCGCTCCGATTTCTGCTGCGCTTCGATGTGCCGGCCACGTGCGCGTCGCTCCTGCACGACGGCGCGATCGACATCGGCCTGATCCCCTCCATCGAGTACCTGCGGGGCGGTCCGTACACGATCGTGCCCGATCTCGCGATTGCATCGAGAGGGCCGGTGGCGTCCGTCCTGTTGTTCACGTCGCGGCCGATCGGCGACGTCCGGTCGATCGCGATGGACGTCAGCTCGCGCACGTCGGTCGCCCTGGTGCGCGTCCTGTGCGCGCGGCTGTTCAAGATCAGCCCGAAGATAGAACCGGCCGGCCCCGACTTGCCGCAGATGCTGGGGCGATGCGACGCCGCGCTGATCATCGGCGACAACGCGCTGTTTCATCCGCCGAACGTCGAGCACATGTTGCCGGTCGAGACCATCGATCTTGGCAAGGCCTGGACGGACCTGACCGGCCTGCCGTTCGTGTACGCCTTCTGGGCCGGCCGGCCGGGGACGCTCGAGCCGGAGGACGTCGAAGCCCTGCAGCGCGCACGGGACGCCGGCGTGGCGGCATCTGACGATGTGGCCTGCGCGTACCTGAGGGACATGCCGGGCCGGCAGGCGCTCGGGATGCGCTACCTGCGGGACAATATCAAGTACCATTTCGGTGCCGAAGAACAGGCGGGCCTGGAGCTGTTCTATCGGTATGCAGCGGAAATCGACGTGGCGCCGTCCTGCGACGGCCTCCGGTTCTTCTGATGCCTGCGAACCCGGCGAACATCACCCGGCTTGTCGAGAAGGTACAGGCAGGCGTCCGGCTGGACGCTGCCGAGGCGCTCGAACTCTATCGCTCGGCGCCGACGGCGGTCCTGGGCGGCCTTGCGGACGGCATCCGCGCCCGCAAACACCCCGAGGGGCTCGTCACCTACATCATCGACCGCAACGTCAACTACACGAACGTCTGTGTGGCGAAGTGCAACTTCTGCGCGTTTTACAGGCCGGTCGGATCGCCGGACGGCTACGTGCTCGGCTTCGACGAACTGTTTCGCAAGATCGACGAGACCGTTGCGGTGGGCGGCGTGCAACTGCTGCTGCAGGGCGGCCACAATCCAGACCTGCCGATGTCGTGGTACGAGGACCTGTTCCGGGCGGTCAAGGAACGGTATCCGTCGTTCAAGCTCCATGCGCTGTCGCCGCCCGAAGTCATCCACCTCTCGCGCCTGACTCCAGCTGCCGGTGCCCGTCGTGATCGACAGGCTGATCGCGGCGGGGCTCGACAGCATTCCCGGAGGCGGCGCTGAAATCCTCGTCGATCGCGTGCGCAAGCTCCTGCACTGCTACGGCAAGGCCACCGCCGACGAATGGCTGGACGTCATGCGGCACGCCCATCGCGCGGGCCTGCGCACCACGGCGACGATGATGTACGGCACCGTGGAAACCGACGAAGAGCGCATCGAGCACATGATGCGCCTGCGCGATTTGCAGGATGAGACCGGCGGCTTCACCGCGTTCATCACGTGGAGCTACCAGCCGGATCATACCGAGCTCTCGGGCACCGAGGCGACGGGCGTGGATTACCTGCGCACGCTCGCGATCGCCCGGATCGTGCTCGACAACTTCGACAACCTGCAGGCCTCCTGGGTCACGCAGGGCGGGAAAGTCGGGCAGTTGAGCCTGGCGTACGGCGCGAACGACATGGGCAGCGTGATGATCGAAGAGAACGTTGTCAGGGCCGCCGGCGCGAGCTACTGCATGGACGAGCTCGAGATCGTCCGCAACATCGAGGACGCCGGGTTTGCCGCCGAAACGCCGGAACATGCACTACGAGGTGCTTGGCGACCCGATTTTCCGCGAACGCGACGTGCCGCGGATGCTCGAGCTTGCCACCGCGCGCGAAGCGGGGGACACGCATGTGCCCGACGAGCTGCGCTTCTATCCTGCCCGGAGCCGGGCGGGGAAAGCGGTCGATTGCAGGACGGCAGAATGGCAGGATCCCGGATTGAATTCTGCAATCCAGCGATCCTGCCTCCTGCAATTCCATGATTCGCTACCACGCCGCCTGGGTGGTTCCCATCGACGGGCGGCCCGTTCGCGACGGCTGGGTCACGGTCGATCGGGGCCGCATCGTCGCGACCGGCCACCGCACCGCTCACGACGACGTTCACGAGGTGGACCTGGGCGACGTGGCGGTGATGCCCGGCCTCGTGAACGCGCACACGCACCTCGAGCTGTCGTACCTGCGCGACGAAGTCGCGCCCGCCTCGGAGTTCGTGACGTGGATTCGAGGGCTGCTGGCCGCGCGTCGGCAGCCGGCCGATGCCCGGAGCCCTGAGATCCTCGCGGCCATCAACGGGGCCGTGGCCGAAGCGGTCGCATGCGGGACCGCCGTGGTCGGCGATATCAGCAACACGCTCGCGAGCTTCGCGCCGCTGGCCCGCAGCCCGCTCGCAGGCGTCGTGTTCTACGAGATCGTCAAGTTCAACGCGCCCGATCCCGAAGCCGTCGTCGAGCGCGCGCGACGGGAGATCGCGGCGCTGACGCCGTCGGCCATGGTCCGGGCGAGCCTGGCGGCGCACGCGCCGTACTCCGTCGCGCCACTGCTGTTCCGCGCGATCCGCAAGGACGTCGATCGCGATGCCTTCGCGCCGTGCAGCGTGCACCTGTCGGAGTCGGCGGAGGAGACCGAGTTCATCAAGACCGCCGGGGGGCCGTGGCGTACGCTGCTCGAAGAGCTCGGGTCCTGGGATCCCGCGTGGACGGCTCCGGGCGGCAGCCCCGTGCAGTATCTGGACGAGAACGGCTTCCTGGACGCACACGTGCTGGCCGTGCACGGCGTGCAGATGTCGCCGGACGATCTCGCGCGCCTGGCGTCACGCGGCACCACGCTCGTCACCTGTCCGCGCAGCAACGGCCACACGGGCGCGGGCGTGCCGCCGATCGAGGACTTCTACAAGTCCGGTGTGCGCGTCGCGATCGGCACCGACAGCCTGGCGAGCACACCGGACCTGAGCGTGTTCGCCGAAGTGGCCACGCTGCACGCGCTGGCGCCGTCGGTGCCGGCGTCGGCCCTGCTCGAGAGCGCCACGCGCCAGGGCGCGCGTGCCCTCGGCTTCGACGCCGACTTCGGCACGATAGAGCCGGGGAAGCGAGCGCGGCTGCTGGCGGTCGACCTGCCGCCGCGGACCGACGATGTGGAAGAATACCTGGTGTCGGGCGTGCAGCCCGGACAGATCCACTGGCTCGAATGATGTTCACGCGCCTCCGCACGTATCTGTCGTTCGTCAGGTTCAGCCACTCGGTGTTTGCGCTGCCGTTCGCGCTGGCGGGCGCGCTGCTGGCGTCGCGGCAGTCGCCGATCACGGCGGGCACGCTCGGATGGATCCTCGCGGCCATGGTGTCCGCGCGCAGCGCGGCCATGGGATTCAACCGGCTCGTAGATGCGCGGATGGACGCGCTCAACCCGCGAACGTCCAACCGGGAGCTGCCGCGCGGCGCGATGTCGATGCGCGAAGCCGCGCTGTTTGTGGCGATTGCGTCGGTGTGCTTCGCCTACTCGGCGTGGCGCCTCAGCCCGCTGTGCTTCGCGCTGTCGCCCGTGGCGCTGGCCATCGTCTTCTGGTATTCCCTGGCGAAGCGGTACACGACCTGGACGCAGATGTTCCTTGGCCTGGCGATGGCCGTGGCGCCGGTGGGCGGATGGCTGGCCGTCGGCGGGCGCGGCGGCTGGGAGCCCTGGCTGCTGGCGCTCGCGATCGGCACGTGGGTCGGCGGGTTCGACGTCCTGTATGCGTGCCAGGACGTGGAGTTCGACCGCGCGCACGGTCTGCGGTCGATTCCCGTCCGGTTCGGGGTCGCAGGCTCGCTCGCCATCTCGCGGGCGATGCACGTGGTCACGGTGGCGTGCCTGCTCGCGCTGCCGCTGGTGACGCCGCTGCCGGCGTGGTACGAACTGGGCGTTGCGCTGGTCGCCGTGCTGCTGGTGTACGAGCAGTCGCTTGTCAGCGCGGACGACCTCTCGCAGGTCAAGCGCGCATTCGACATGAACGGGTACGTCGGCATCCTGTATCTGATTGTCCTGGCGGTGGCCGTGTATGGCGGGTGAGCCGCATCGTTCGATTGCGCTGGCGGTGACCGGCGCGAGCGGGGCGCTCTACGCTGTCAGAACGCTCGCCGAGCTCCTCTCGCGTGGCGTTCATGTCGAGCTGGTCGTGTCCGACTACGGCCGCCGGCTGCTGCGCGACGAGCTGGGGGAGGATGCGTCGGTGGATCGGCTGATGCCGTATCTGTCGGCGAAGTACGGCCCGCAGGTGAGTGCGGGCGCGTTCACGCTCCACAGCAACCGCGACCTCGGGGCGACGATCGCCAGCGGCAGCCAGGGATGCACGGCCATGGTCGTGGTGCCGTGCTCGATGAAGACGCTGGCCGGCATCGCCCACGGTCTCTCGCGCAATCTCGTCGAGCGCGCCGCGGACGTGATGCTGAAGGAACACCGGCCGCTGGTGATTGTCCCGCGCGAGACGCCGATGAGCCTGCCGGCCCTGCGCAACATGGTGCTCTGCGCCGAAGCCGGCGCGGTGGTGCTGCCGGCGATGCCGGCGTTCTATCAGCTCCCGAAGACGCTCGACGATCTCGCGGACTTCATGGCCGGGAAGATCCTGAGCGCCCTCGGCTTCGAGCACCAGCTCTATCCGGCCTGGACCGGCCAGGTGGGACCGTAGCGTGCTGTCACAGACGACGTTGCTGGCTCGTCGCGCCTGCACGCCACGAAGGCACGAAGGCACGAAGGAAATCTTGTACGGGAGACTTCTTCGTGTTTTCGTGTCTTCGTGGCTAACAAGCGTGTCGAACTAGCTGTCAAGCCTGTCAAAGAAGGCAGTGGCAGACCTTTCGAAGAAGCCCGAGCGCATCGCGGGAATGTTCGACGCGATCGCGCCGCGCTACGATTTCCTGAACCACCTGCTGAGCGCGGGCATCGATCGCCACTGGCGGAGCCGGGCCATCCGATCGCTCCGCCTGACCGGCCGCGAGCGCGTGCTCGACCTGTGCGCCGGCACGGCCGACCTCGCGATCGCGGCGCGGCAGGCGCGGCCGCCGGCCGCGCGCGTCGTCGGCATCGACTTCGCCGGCGCCATGCTGGCGATTGGCGCGCAGAAGATCCGCCGCGCGGGCTTGAGCGGCGGGATCGCACTGGCCAGAGGGGACGCGATGCGCATCCCCGTCGCCGGCGCGTCGGTCGATGCCGTCACGATCGGGTTCGGCATCCGGAATGTCGAGGAGCCCGAGCTGGCGTTGCGCGAGGTCGCGCGCGTGCTGAAGCCGGAAGGCCGGCTCGTCGTGCTCGAGTTCGCCATTCCCACCACGCCATTGTTCAGAGCGGTCTACCTGTCGTATTTCCGTCACATCCTGCCGCGCATCGGCCGAGCTGTGTCGCGACATGACGCCGCCTACGGGTATCTGCCGGCGTCAGTGGGCGCGTTCGCATCGCCCGACGCGTTCACGAGCCTTCTACGGAATGTTGGATTTCGTGACGTGTCGGCCGACCCAATGGCGTTTGGCAGCGTCTATCTATATACAGCCCGAAGAGGCTGAAGGCCGGGGATCTGGGCCTGGCCCCGGTCCCAAGCCCCCTGGCCTCCAGCCCCACTGTTATACTGACTTAACTACCTGATGTACTTCGAGATCGACGACTATCGTCCTGACATCACGCCCGTCGGACGCGCGATTTCCTGGCGCGAGGGCGTTCTTCTATCGATCATTTTTCACCTCCTTGTCGTCATCCTCATCCTGGTGTTTCCGAAGTTGTTTCCGTTCGACGCGAAGGCTGCGCAGGCCCGGGCCGCGCTGTTGCAGCCGAAGGAGCCGGACGACACGCGTTTCGTCTTCATTCAGCCGCGCAACGATCTCGCGGCGCCGAAGCCGCCGCCGAAGGCGCCCGATTCGGACAAGGATCGCGTAGCCCGCGCGCCCGAGCGTGCGCCGAACCCGACGAACCCGCTGCCGTACTCGCGCGGCAACACGCCGGAGCGCGTGGAGGCGCCACCGCCGCCGGCTCCCGCGCGCGGCCAGGGTCCCGCGCCTGAACCGCAGCAGGGCCAGCAGGCGCAGAACGACGCCAGGGTCCCCGTGCCGGAATCCCAGTCCGCGATGACGCTTCCCGCTCCTCCGGCGCCGCAGGCGACGCCGTCGCAGAATGGCGCCGGCGGCCGATCACAGGTCCCGGGTGGATCGCTCGGCGACGCGCTCCGGAACCTGCAGCGCTACGTCCCGCGGGAGCAGTTCGAGAACCCCGGCGGGAACGGCGGCGGTTTCGGTCCCGAGATTCAGTTCGACTCCAAAGGCGTGGAGTTCGGGCCCTGGATTCGCCGCTTCATCGCGCAGGTCAAGCGCAACTGGTTCGTCCCCTACTCGTCGATGTCGATGAGAGGCCACGTCGTGATCACGTTCAATGTCCACAAGGACGGCACGATCACCGATCTCAACGTCATAGGCCCGTGCCCGATCGAGGCGTTCAACAACGCGGCGTTCGGCGCGCTGTCGGGCTCGAATCCGACCACGCCGCTCCCGCCGGAGTACCCGGCGGACAAGGCGTTCTTCACGGTCACGTTCTTCTACAACGAGTCCCCGCCGTGACCCGGTCCCAGCAGCGCGGCCTGGTGATGCTGCTGGTCGCGTTTATCGCGTACGTGATCTTCCGCGTACGGTGACGCGCCCTCTCGTCGTCGCCGTGCTCGGGCCGACCGCCACCGGCAAGAGCGCGCTGGCGCTGGCGATCGCGGAGCGCTACGGCGGTGAAGTCGTCAACTGCGATTCGACGGCGGTCTATCGCGGGTTCGACATCGGGACCGACAAGCTGCCGATGGCGGACCGGCGCGGCATCCCGCACCACCTGATTGACATCGTCGACCCGGCCGGCGAGTACACCGCCGCCCAATATGCGCGCGACGCGTCGGCCGTCATCCGCGACATTCAGGCGCGCGGGCGCCTGCCGATCGTCGCCGGCGGGACGGGCTTTTACTTTCGCGCGCTGACGCGCGGCCTGTTTCCCGGCCCCGGGCGCGACGCGGAGTTGCGGGCGCGCCTGGACGCGATCGCCGCGAGGCGGGGCGTCGAACGGCTGCACCGGCTCCTGCGACGGGTAGATTCGGCGTCGGCGGCGCGCATTCAGCCGCGCGATCAGAAGCGGATCGTTCGTGCGCTGGAGGTGTATTTCATCACCGGCCGGCCGCTGACCGAGCACTTCGCCGAAACCGCCTCGCCGATTCCCGACATGCACGTGCGGCCGATCGGGCTGACGCTGCCGGCGGCGGAACTCGCAGCGCGGGTTGCCCGCCGCGTCGACGAGCAATTCGCGCGGGGCCTGCTCGACGAGATGCGGGCGCTGCTCGGGAAGGGCGTGCCCGAGCACGCACGGCCGTTCGGCGGCCTGGTGTACCGCCAGGCGCTCGAACACCTGCACGGCGTGCGTGACGAACCCGCGACGCGAGCGCTCATCGTCCAGGAAAACCGCCGCTATGCGAAGCGACAGCTGGTCTGGTTCCGCAAGGAGCCCGGCCTCACCTGGTTCGATGGTCCGGGCGACACGGAATCGACCCAGGCTTCGGTATTCGCGTGGCTCGGCAACAACGTAAAATAGAAGTTGTCCCGTGGCCTCTTTCAACCGCGCCATCGTCATCGTGCTCGACAGCGTCGGCGTGGGCGAATTGCCGGACGCAGACCAGTATGGCGATGGCGGCAGCAACACGCTGGGCAACATCGCCCGTCAGGTGCCTCTGCGCGTGCCCACGCTCCGATCCCTCGGCCTCGATCGCGTTGTCGATCTCGGGCCGATTGGCGGACCGGCTGCTGTATCGGGTCCGCGGGCCGCGACCGGCCGCATGCGGGAATCATCCGCCGGCAAGGATTCCGTCACCGGGCACTGGGAGATGATGGGCATCGTGCTGGACGAGCCGTTCCCCGTTTTTCCGGACGGGTTTTCGGCCGGCATCATCGCCGAGTTCTCCCGTCAGACCGGCCGTGCGGTCCTCGGCAACAAGGCCGCGTCGGGAACCGCCATCATCGACGAACTGGGGCCGGAGCACCTGCGCACGGGCGCCTTCATCGTTTACACGTCGGCCGACAGCGTCTTTCAGATCGCCGCGCACGAGGCGGTCGTACCCGTGCCGGAGCTGTACCGCGCGTGCGAGATCGCGTACAAGCTCGTGGGGGAGGGCCTCGGCGTGGGCCGAGTCATCGCCCGGCCGTTCGTCGGCGCGCCGGGCAGTTTTGCGCGGACGGCCAACCGCCACGATTACGCGCTGCCGCCGCGCGGAGAGACGCTGCTCGACCGCGTCAAGGCCGCGGGGCTCCCCGTCGTGGCCATCGGCAAGATCGAGGACCTGTTTGCCGGCCGCGGTGTGACGCAGGCGGTCCACACCGCGAGCGACGATGAGGGGATGGACGAGGTCATGCGGCGGATGGAAGACGCCGGGCGCGGCCTCGTGTTCGCCAACCTGGTCGATTTCGACACCCGCTTCGGACATCGCAACGACGTGGCGGGGTACGCGGCCAACCTCGAACGCTTCGACGCGCGCCTGGCCGCGCTGCTGCCGCGGCTGCGCGAGGACGATCTGCTGGTGGTGACCGCGGACCATGGCAACGACCCGACCACGCCGAGCACGGATCACTCGCGCGAGCACGTGCCGCTGCTGGTCGCAGGCGCCCGTGTGCGGGCTGGCGCCGATCTCGGCACGCGTCCCACGTTCGCCGACCTGGGGCAGACGCTGGCCGAGCTGTTCGGCGTCGGGACGCTGGCGCACGGCACGAGCTTCCTCGCCGAGGTGGCTGCGGCGCCGGCCGGTCAGGCCGGCGTGCGCCGATGACGATCCGCGAACAGCTCGAGCAGCGGGAACGCGACATTCTCGCGCCGCAGGCCGCCAGGAGCGCGGACTCGCGCGGCCGTCTCCGCCCCGAAGCCGAAGACGACGTCCGCCCGGCGTTTCAGCGCGATCGCGATCGCATCATCCACAGCAAGGCGTTCCGCCGGCTGAAACACAAGACGCAGGTGTTCTTCTCGCCGACCGGCGACCACTATCGCACCCGGCTCACGCACACGCTCGAGGTGTCGCAGATAGCCCGCACGATCGCGAAGGTCCTGCGGCTCCACGAGGAGCTGACCGAGGCGATCGCCCTCGGCCACGACCTCGGGCACACGCCGTTCGGCCACGCGGGCGAACGCGTGATCGATCAGCTGATGCCGGGCGGCTTCAACCACTACGAGCAGAGCCTGCGCATCGTCGACGTGCTCGAGAACGACGGACGCGGGATGAATCTCAGCTGGGAGGTCCGCGACGGCATCGCGAAGCACTCGAAAGGGAAGTCGGGCGCGCCGGTCGGCATGCCGGTGGCGCTGCGCGCCAGCACGATCGAGGGCCAGATCATGCGCGTGGCGGACCTGATTGCCTACGTCAACCACGACATCGACGATGCGACGCGTGCGGGGCTGCTGGCGCCAGGCGACCTGCCGGGCGAGCCCGTGCGGATGCTGGGCAGCACCTCGTCCGCGCGGATTGCCACGCTCGTCAAGGACGTGGTGACGGAAACGCTGGCCGGCGGCCTCGCCGAAATCCGCATGAGCCCGCAAGTCCTCGAGGCCGTGCTCGAACTGCGCCGGTATCTGTTCGACGCCGTCTACGAGAACAGCATCGCGACCTCGGAGTTCAAGAAGGCGTCGGGCATCCTGAGCGGGCTGTGGGACAAGGTCCGCGAGCGGCCCGCCGACTTCCTCGATTCGCGGACCATCGAGCAGGAGGGCCTCGACGCCGCGACGCGCGATTTTCTCGCCGGCATGACCAATCGCTACGCGATCCGGTTGTTCGAGCAGCTCTTCATCCCAAAGCCCTGGGACTCTGACTAGCCGTTTCCTGCATGGTATAATCGGGGGTTCCATGCTGCTCGATTTAAGCCGGATCCGGGCACCCCACGAGCACGTCGAGCAGGTGTATCCGGCCGATGTGTTTGCGGGGGATCGGGAGGATTTCCGGGTGGCGGCGCCGGTGTCGCTGGCGCTGGACATCTTCAAGGACGCCAGCCACGGGAATCACTTCCGGCTCGCCGGCCGTACGCAGACGACGCTCGAACTGCCGTGCAGCCGGTGCCTGGAGCTGATTCGGGTGCCGGTTGATGCGCCGTTCGACCTGCGGTATCAGCCGCACGCGCCGAACGCCGCCGGGCACAGCAAGCACGACGAGCGCGAGATCGAGGAGGACGACTTCGCGACCGCGTTCTACGAGAACGACCAGATCGACCTCGGCCAGCTGATGCGCGAGCAGTTCTACCTCGCGGCGCCGATGAAGCCGCTGTGCGACGCCGCGTGCCAGGGCCTCTGCCCGGTGTGCGGCACGAATCTGAACCGGGGTACGTGCGAGTGCCGGCGCGACTGGGTCGATCCGCGCTTCGCCGTGCTCAAGACGCTGGGAACCAAGCCGGACTCGACGACGAAGGACTAGAGAGATGCCAAATCCAAAACGACGACACTCCAAGACGCGGACGGCCAATCGCCGCACGCACGATGCCCTGAAGCCCGCCAGCCTGTCCGAGTGCCCGCACTGCCACGAGCCCAAGCAGCCGCACCGCGTCTGCGCCAACTGCGGCTATTACCGCGGACGGCAGGTCCGGGCCGTCGAAGAGGATTAGAGGTCCAAGGGGTCCACTGGGTCCAAGAGGTCCAAGAGGTCCGAACCTCAGGACCTCTCGGACTCCTCGGACCTGTTGGACCCCTCGGACCTCGAAAGTCGAATGATTTGGATCGCCGTCGACGCGATGGGAGGCGACGAGGCACCGCGCAACATCGTCGAAGGTGCGCTGGCGGCCGTTCGTCACTTCGACCTCGGCGTCCTGCTGGTGGGTGCCGCGGCGGCGATTGACGCGGAACTCGCACGTGCGGCGGACGTCGATCGATCGGCGGTGCGCGTGATGGATGCTCCCGAGGTCGTCGGGATGGAGGAGTCTCCGGTCGCGGCGCTGCGCCGGAAACCCGCGGCGTCGGTCAAGGTCGCGGCCGACGCGGTGGCGCGGGGCGAAGCGTCGGCCCTCGTGAGCGCGGGTCACACGGGGGCCACGGTGATGGCGGCGCACGGCGCATTCGGCATGCTGCGGGGCGTCGATCGGCCGGCGCTGGCGGTGACCATTCCGACGCGGCGACGCCCGGCGGTCCTGCTCGACGTGGGCGCGAGCGTGGAGTGCCGGCCGCAGCATCTCCTGCAGTTTGCGGTGATGGGCGAGGTGTACACGCGCACGGTGCTGGGCACGCAGTCGCCGCGGGTGGGCCTGCTGTCCACGGGAACGGAAGCCACCAAGGGCAACGAGCTGACGCGCGAGGCGCACCAGTTGCTCAAGGCCTCGGCGCTCAACTTCGTGGGCAACGTCGAGGCGCGCGACGTGTACAGCGGCGACGCGGACGTTATCGTGTGCGACGGGTTTACCGGCAACGTGGCGCTGAAGATCAGCGAGGGCCTGGTGGGGTTGGTCGAGGGGCTGTTGAGCGAAGAGCTGTCCAGCACGATCACGATGCGCGTCGGGTCGCTGCTGACGCGCCGCGCGCTGCGGCACTTCCGCCGGCGCGTGGACTATTCGGAGTACGGCGGCGCGCCGCTGCTCGGCGTGGCGGGCGTGACAATCGTCGGCCACGGGCGCTCGAGCGCCAAGGCCGTGCGCAACGCCATCGCCATGGCCTACCGGCTCGCCGACGATCGCTTCCTCGAACGCGTCGGGCAGGACGCGGGCGCCGCAGCGGTGTCCCGCCATTGATCGCCTTCGTCTTCCCCGGGCAGGGGTCGCAGAAAGTCGGGATGGGCCAGGCGCTCGCCGAGGCATTCCCGGTCTGCCGTGACACCTTCGACGAGGCCGATGCCGCGCTCGGATGGCCGCTCAGCCGCCTGTGCTTCAGCGGGCCCGAAGACGAACTGGCGTTGACGATGAACACGCAGCCGGCGACGCTGGCCGTGAGCATCGCGGCGTGCCGGCTGCTCGCCTCGCGCGGCGTCGTGCCGTCGTTCGTCGCCGGACACAGCCTCGGCGAGTACTCGGCCAACGTCGCCGCGGGCACATTCTCGTTCGCCGACGCGCTGACGACCGTGCATCGCCGGGGCCGCTACATGCAGGAGGCCGTGCCGGTCGGCACGGGCGCGATGGCCGCCGTGCTCGGCCTGGACGCGGACCTGGTCGCACAGGCCTGCCGCGAAGCCGAGGAGGAGAAAGGCGCCGAACAAGAGAAGGGCGCCCGGGAGGTCGTCAGCCCGGCGAACCTGAACGGCGCGGGCCAGGTGGTCATCGCGGGGAGCCGCGACGGCGTGGCGCGCGCCGGCGAGCGCGCGAAGGCGCTCGGCGCCAAGCGAGTCATCCCGCTGCCCGTGAGTGCGCCCTTTCACTGCGCGCTGATGAAGCCGGCCGAGGATCGGCTGGCGCCGGAACTTCGCGCGCTGGCGACGGCGGATCCGCGCGTGCCGATCATCGCGAACGTCGACGCAGAGCCGAAGCGCGACGCGCGCGCCGCGATCGAGGCGCTCGTCGCGCAGGTATCGGCGCCGGTCCGCTGGGAAGCGGTCGTGCGGCGCCTTGCGTCGGAGGGCGTCACAACGTATGTTGAGGTGGGAGCAGGCACCGTGCTGAGCGGGCTGGTCCGGAAGATCGATCGCGAGGCGCGGGTGCTCGCCTGTGGCGTGCCCGGGGATCTCGCGGCCCTCGACGTCCTGATGGAAGTGAAGCGCTGATCGCGTGATGTTCGATCTGTCGAACAGAGTGGCGCTGGTGACCGGCGCGTCGCGCGGCATCGGCCGCGCGATTGCCATCCGGCTGGCGGAACAGGGCGCGCTGGTGGTGGCCGCCGCGCGCGGCGATCACGCGGGCGCGACGGCGGCGGAGATCGCCGCCGCCGGGCGGCGCGCCGAGGCGGTGACCCTCGACGTCACCGACGCCGCGGCGGTGCAGGCGCTTCCCGGCGAGATCGTCGATCGCCACGGGCGGCTCGACATCGTCGTGAGCAACGCGGGCATGACGCGCGATCAGCTGCTGATGCGCATGAAGCGCGAGGATTGGGACTCCGTTATCGCCACCAACCTGACCGCGACGTTCTCGCTGGCGCAGGCCGCGATGCGGCCCATGATCAAGCAGCGCGGCGGCCGCATCATCGCCGTCAGCTCGGTGGTCGGACAGATGGGCAACGCCGGCCAGACCAACTACGCCGCGTCGAAGGCGGGGCTGATCGGGTTCTCGAAGGCGCTGGCCCGGGAAGTGGCGTCGCGCGGCATCACCGTGAACGTCATCGCGCCGGGCATGGTCGACACCGACATGACCAGGGCCATCGCCGAGAAGGCGCAGGTGGATTGGGCGCAGCAGATACCGCTTGGGCGCCTCGGATCGGTGGACGATGTGGCGGCCGCGGCGTGCTATCTTGCGTCGGACGAGGCAGCGTATATTACAGGGCACGTTCTGGCCGTCAACGGCGGAATGTACATGTAGGACTGTAGGAGGATTGAATGGCCGTATCGGACAAAGTCAAGAGCATCATCGTGGAGCAGCTCGGCGTCGATGAGGAAGAAGTGACGCCGGACGCTTCGTTTGTGGACGATCTGGGCGCCGACTCACTCGACACCGTCGAGCTCGTGATGGCCTTCGAGGAGGAATTCGGCATCGAGATTCCCGACGAAGAGGCCGAGAAGATCACGCGCGTCAAGGAAGCGGTCGACTACATCGAGTCGCACGCCAAAACCAAAAAGTAAAGATTCCCGGGGACCGGACACTTCATGGCGGACAGACGGCGCGTCGTCGTCACGGGCATTGGCTTGGTGTCGTCGCTTGGTATCGGCACCGAGACCAACTGGCGTTGCCTCTTGGCCGGCAAGAGCGGCATCGCAACGATCACCAAGTTCGATCCCACGCAGTTCTCGACCCGCATCGCAGGCGAGGTCAAGGGCTTCGATCCGCTCGCCTACATCGAGAAGAAAGACGTCAAGAAGATGGACGTCTTCATCCAGTACGCGATCGCGGCTTCGCAGTTCGCCGTCGACGACGCGGCGCTGACCTTCACGAAGGAAGAAGCCCCGCGCGTGGGCGTGTTCATCGCGTCGGGGATCGGGGGGTTCACCACGATCGAGCGCGAGCACATCGCGCTGCTCAAGGGCGGTCCCCGCAAGATCTCTCCGTTTTTCATCCCGTCGGCCATCATCAATCTCGCCGCCGGCCAGGTGTCCATCCGGTTCGGCGCCAAGGGACCGAACCTGGCGACGTGCACCGCCTGCTCGGCGTCCGCGCACGCGCTCGGCGACGCTTACGAGATCATCCTGCGCGGGACGGCTGACGTGATGATCGCGGGCGGATCCGAAGCCGCCATCACGCCGATGGGCGTCGGCGGCTTCGCGGCGCTGCGGGCGCTGTCGCAGCGAAACGACGATCCCGAGCACGCGAGCCGCCCCTTCGACAGGGATCGCGACGGCTTCATCGTCGGCGAAGGGTCGGGGATGCTGATCCTCGAGGAGTACGAGCGGGCCAGGAAGCGGGGCGCGCGGATCTACGCAGAGGTCGTCGGCTACGGCATGTCGGCCGACGCGTACCACATCACCGCGCCCTCCGAGGACGGGGACGGCCCGTACCGGGTGATGGGCGCCGCCAT
The DNA here is from genome assembly GCA_963712905.1 of uncultured Acidobacteriota bacterium. GTDB lineage: Bacteria > Acidobacteriota > Vicinamibacteria > Vicinamibacterales > CAVVIG01 > CAVQJU01. The sequence continues at coordinate 27,871 of CAVQJU010000014.1, forward strand.
CGAAAGCGCCGGCGTGCAGCCGTCGAGTGTGGACTACATCAACGCCCACGGGACGTCCACGCCGCACGGCGACCGCGTCGAGACGATTGCGATCAAGCGCTGCTTCGGCGAGCACGCCGCGAAGCTGGCCGTCTCGTCCACCAAGTCGATGACGGGACATCTGCTCGGCGCGGCCGGCGGACTCGAAGCCGGCATCACGGCGCTGGCCGTCTACAACCAGATGGTGCCGCCGACGGTCAACCTCGACTGCCCGGACGAGGAATGCGACCTCGACTACGTCCCGAAGGTCAAACGGGACATGAAGATCGAGTACGCCCTGTCGAATTCCTTCGGCTTCGGCGGAACGAATGCCGCCCTGCTGTTCCGCCGGTTCCATGCATAGAACGCAGAGATCGCAGAGATCGCCGAGAACCGTTTTCTCTGCGTATTCTGCGTGCTCTGCGTTCCACGTCGTGATCGTATGAAGATTGCCGTCTGCATCAAACAAGTCCCGACGCGCGACTGGCACCCGCGCCTGGACGCGACCGGCACGTGGGTCCGCGAGCAGGACGCCGCCTTCGAGATGAACGAGCCCGACGCGTACGCGCTCGAGGAGGGCCTGCGGCTCAAGGAGAAGCACGGCGGCGAAGTCGTCGTGTGCTCGGCCGGGCCCGCGCGCGTGGCGCAGGTGCTGCGCGAGGCGCTCGCGCGTGGCGCCGACCGCGCCATCCACCTCGAGAGCGACGCCCTGGCAGGGGCCGACGCCGGCGTGGTCGCGGGGGCGCTCGCCGGAGCCATGGGGGGCGAGCAGTTCGATCTGGTGCTCACCGGCCTGCAGTCAGACGACCAGGGCTCGGCGCAGACAGGCGTGGTCCTCGCCGAGACGCTCGGCATGCCGCACGCGACGATCATCATGGACGTGCAGGTGGAGCAGGGCCATCTTCGCGTCAAAAGGGAGCTCGAGGGCGGCTGGTTCCAGTGGGTGGGCATGCCCCTCCCGGCGCTGCTGACCATTCAGAGCGGCATCAATCAGCTCCGCTACGCGACGCTCAAGGGCATCATGGCGGCGAAGAAGAAAGAGATTCGCCGCGTCGAGGCGGCCTCGATGGCCGCGCCGAAGCAGAAGATCGCGGCGCTGTACGCGCCTGAAAAGAGCAAGAAGACCCAGATGATCGCCGGCGCGCCGGCGCAGGCGGCGAAAGAGCTCGTGCGGCGCCTGAGGGAAGAAGCGCGGGTCATTTAGGCTCGTGAACAACATGATCCTGGTGGTTGCGGAACAAAAAGACGGCAAGCTGAACCGCGCGACATGGGAGGCGATCGCGGCGGCACAGCAGCTGGCTGCGGGCGGTCAGGTGTCGATCGTTGTCCTCGGCGCGAGCGTCGGCGCGCTAGCCGGCGAGCTGAGTGCGGCGCAGGCGACGGAAATCGTCGCGGTCGAGGCGGCGGCCCTCGAGCCGTACACCTCCGACGGGTTCACGGCCGCGCTGGCGCAGGTGGTCGGCGAGCTCAAGCCATCGACCGTCGTGTTGCCGCACACGTACCAGACGCGCGACTTCGCGCCGAAGCTGGCGGCGCGGCTCGACCGGGCGCTCGTTACCGACGTGACCGCCATCAAGACGGTCAACGGTTCGGCCGCGTTCGTGCGTCCGATGTTCCAGGGCAAGCTCACAGCCGACGTCGTTCCCCAGGGTGAGACGCCGCATTTCGTGGCGGTGCAGGTGGGGTCATTTCGCGCGGACCAGGCTGCGAAGGCGTCTGCGCCGGCTCCCGTTCGCGCCCTGACGGTCGCCATCGATGCCGGCGCCATCCGCCAAAAGCCGGAAGCGCCATTTCAGGAAGCCCGCCAGTCGGTGGACCTGTCGCAGGCCGAGCGCATCGTGGCCGTCGGACGCGGCATCAAGGAACAGGACAAACTGCCTGTCGCCCAGCAGCTGGCGGACGCGCTCGGGGCGGAGCTTGCCGCATCACGGCCCATCTGCGACGCCGGGTGGCTGCCGATGGCGCGCCAGGTCGGCAGCTCCGGCCAGACCGTGGCGCCGAAGCTGTACCTGGCCCTCGGCATCTCGGGCGCCATCCAGCACCTGGTCGGGATGAAGGGCTCGCAGACGATTGCGGCCATCAACAAGGATTCCGACGCGCCCATCTTCGAGGTCGCCGACTACGGCATCGTCGGCGATCTGTTCGAGATCGTTCCTGCGATAATCGAGGCTCTGAAACAGCCTTAACGCCATTCAACACAGCACACGCAGGGGACGCAGAGCTAAGTGATGCAGACACTGACGTTCTGGATCTTCTTCCTGGCCGGCGCAGGCGCGTTCGCCGCGCAGGTCGCCACGCGTGTCCGCCTGATCGCCGCGGCCCCTGAGCCGTTCTCGTTTGACGATGCGGGCGCCCGGTTCGAGCGGTTTGTCTTCGATGTCGTCCTGCAGAGGCAGACGATTCGCGAGCGGCCGGTTGCGGGGGCGGCGCACGCGCTCGTGTTCTGGGGCTTCGTGGCGTTTGCGGGCTACACGGCCGTGGAGTTTCTCTACGGCCTGGGGATCGCGGACCTGACGTCCACGGGCTGGTTTCACGTCTATCGACTCGCGCTCGCGCCGTTTGCGTCGGCCGTCCTGGCCGGCATCCTGTACCTCCTGGTCCGCCGCGCGTTCGTCCGGCCCACGGGTCTCGGCGATCACGTGTCGATGGAATCGGTCGTCATCGCGCTGTTCATCGCGACCCTCATGATCACGTTCCTGCTGGGCTTCCGGCTCGACGAGCGCACCATGGCCGGGCGCGTGAACTGGTGGGCGCACATGCTCGTGATCCTCGGGTTTCTGGCGCTCATCCCGGCGTCGAAGCACCTGCACCTGGTGCTGTCGCCGATCACAGTGCTCCTGAAGTCGCCCGAGCTGGGACGCGTCCGCAACCTGGACTTCGAGAAGGAAGAAGTCGGGCTCGAGACGGTGAAGGACCTCGGGAAGAAGACGGTGCTTGACGCGTTCACGTGCGTCGAGTGCGGCCGGTGCCAGGTGAATTGCCCGGCGTGGGGCTCCGGAAAGGCGCTCAATCCGAAGACGCTCATCCTCCAGACGCAGGAGGCGCTCCTGTCCGGCAAGCCGGATCGCAAGCTCGGCGAGGTGTACAGCCAGGAAGTGCTGTGGCAGTGCACGAGCTGCGGCGCCTGTGAAAACCAGTGCCCGGTCGGCATCGAGCACCTGCCGATGATCATCGGCGCGCGCCGCGGGCTCGTGTCGAACGGCGAGGCGCCGGAGTACCTCGGCTCGATGTACAACCACCTCGAGCGGCGGAAGAACATCTGGGGCCTGGGCTACGACCAGCGGCAGAAGTTCGTGACCTCCGCCGGGCTCGAGACGTTCGACCCGGCCCGGCACGACGTGCTCGTGTGGCTGGGCTGCGCGGGGGCGTTCGAGGCTGACTTCCAGAAGTCGCTGCGATCGCTGTTCGAGATTCTGCGGGCGAGAAATATCCGGTTCGGCGTGCTGTCGAAGGAGCAGTGCACCGGAGACCCGGCCAAGCGGACGGGCAACGAGTACATGTTCCAGGAGCTCGCCAACGCGAACATCGACGAGTTGAAGCGCGCGGGCCCGAAGAAGATCCTGACGTCGTGCCCGCACTGCGTGAAGACCATCGGCGAGGACTACCGCCGCTTCGGCTACGAGGTCGAGGTGGTGCACTCGTCGGTCTTCGTGGCCGAGCTGATGCGCGACGTGTCGCCGGCTCCGCGGCCGGCCGCTGCGGCCCCCGTCGAGACCGTGACGTTCCACGACCCGTGTTATCTGGGGCGCTATGCGGGCAAGTCGGACGAACCGCGCGAGCTGCTCGCCCGCTTCGGCGGCGATGCCGTCGAGCTCAGGGAGCCGGTCCGGAACCGTGACAATCCCTTCTGCTGCGGCGCCGGCGGCGGGCTGCTGTTTGCCGACAAGGAAGAGGAGCCCGGCAGCCGGATCAGCGACGTCCGCCTCAAACAGCTTCACGACACCGGGGCCGGCACGGTCGTGACGGCGTGCCCGTTCTGTACGATCATGCTCAAGGGGGCGCAGGCCAGCGCGCCGTCGGGGGGCGAGAACATCCAGTTCGTGGACTTGATGACCTTCGTCAACAACCGGCTCACGCGCCCCGAAGGGCCGGAGGGGAATTCGTGACGTGACAACCGACTGGAAGGCGTCGCGCCTGAAGCGGCTGGAAGCCGCCACCATCTCGGCCGCCGGCTACCGGGTCGTGGCCGGACTTGGCGCCACGCTTCGCTGGCGCGCCGAGGGGGTCGAGCGCCTCGAGGCCGTCATCCGGAGCGGCCGCCAGCCGATCATGGCGTTCTGGCACGGCCGCATTCTGCCCGCCACCCTCTATTTCGCCCGCAGGGGCATCGTCGTCATCACCAGCGAGAACTTCGACGGCGAGTGGATCGCCGGCATCATCGAACGCTTCGGGTACGGGACGGCTCGCGGATCGACCTCGCGGGGCGGGCTGCGCGCGCTCCTGCAACTGTCGCGCGACATGGCCGCGGGCAAGGCGGCGGGGTTCACGATCGATGGCCCGCGCGGGCCGGCTCGTGTGGCTCAGCCCGGCGCCGTCTGGCTGGCGAAGGCCACGGGCAACCCCGTCGTGCCGTTTCACATCGAAGCTGACAGGTTCTGGACCGTGAACAGCTGGGATCGCACGCTGATCCCGAAGCCGTTCGCCACGGTTGCCATCGCCGTCGGCGAACCCCTGGAAGTTCCGGCCGACGCTGGAGACGACGCGCTCGAGGCGGCGCGCCGCGACCTGGAACTGAGGCTGCAGGCGCTCGAAGCGCGCGCGCTGCAGATGGCTTCGGGAGCGTGAGCGGCGTGTTACGATCCGGCGTTCCCTCATGACGGATCGCACACCGTTTCCGACGATCGCCGCGAATCTGCTGGACACCGTCGAGGCCGCCGTTCCGAAGCTTCGAGCGCTCTCGGAACCGCAGGCTGCGCGGCCTCGCGCCGCGGGGAAGTGGACCCCGAAGCAGATCATCGGACACCTGATCGATTCGGCGTCCAACAACCACCAGCGGTTCGTTCGGGCACAGGAGGGCGGCGCGCTGACGTTTCCGCCCTATGCCCAGGAGCACTGGGTCGCCTGCCAGCACTACACCGATCGTCCGTGGGACGAAATCGTGACGTTGTGGCACGCGTACAACCGCCACCTCGCGCACGTCATCAGCCACATTCCCGAGGAGCGCCGCGACGTCCCGTGCGTGATCGAGTCGGCGTCGCCCGTGACGCTCGGGCACGTCGCGTTCGACTACGGTGAGCACCTCCGCCATCACCTCGCGCAGGTGGGCGTGCTCCCGTGATCCTCATTTCGAGCGAGCGCTTCGCGGAGCACCAGACGCCCCCGGGGCACCCCGAACGCCCGGAACGGGCTGGCGTGATGAACGCCGTCGCCGCCCGCTATCGCGCCGGCGGCGGCGAGGTCGTGGCGCCGCGGGAGGCGACGCGCGAGCAACTCGCGCGTGTTCACGACGCGCCGTACCTGCAGCGGCTCTCGGAAACCATCGGCCAGGCCGTCGCGCTCGACCCGGACACCTACACGTCGCCTGAATCCCACGAGGTCGCGTTGCTGGCGGCCGGCGCCGCGGTGGATGCGGTCGAGCGGGTCATGGGAGCGACGCACACGCCGGCGTTCGCGATGGTGCGGCCTCCCGGCCACCACGCGGAGCGGGGCCGCGCGATGGGCTTCTGCCTGTTCAACAACGTCGCGGTGGCCGCCGCGCACGCGCGCACGCTGGGCGCGGACCGCGTGGCCATCGTGGATTTCGACGTGCACCACGGCAACGGCACGCAGCACACTTTCGAGCGCGACCCGTCGATCCTGTACATCTCCACGCACCAGTACCCGTACTACCCGGGCACGGGGGCCGTGGACGAGGTCGGCACCGGTGGCGGCGCCGGTTTTACGGTCAACGTGCCGCTCGAATCGGGATCTGTCGACAGCGACTACCGCGTCGCGTTCGACGAGATCATCCTGCCGGTCCTGCGCCAGTTCCATCCCGATCTGCTGCTGGTGTCGGCGGGTTTCGACGCCCACGAACGCGATCCGCTCGCCACGATGCGGCTGACGTCCGAGGCATTCGGCGCGATGACGATGGGCCTCCGGAGAGTGGCGGAAGACGTCTGCCGGGGCCGGATGGCGCTCGTGACCGAAGGGGGATACGACCTGCAGGCGCTGGCCGCCTCGCTCGACCAGACCATCAAGGCGCTGGTCGCGCCGCTCGCTGAGCCCGTGTGGCCAGCCGCGACGGTTGCGTCGTCCCGCGGACGCACGTCTGTCGACCGCGTCAAGCAGGCGATCGCGCCGTTCTGGAAGGTAAAATAGCGGTGTGACCGAGTACAAGCCTCAGGATCTCGACAGGAAGTGGCAGCAGCACTGGGCGGCCACCCGCGCGTTCGAAGTCGAGATCGATTCGAGCCGCCCGAAGTTCTACTGCCTGGAGATGTTCGCGTACCCGTCGGGGCACGCGCACGTCGGGCACGTCCGCAACTACATCATCGGCGACATCTGCGCCCGGATGAAGCGGATGCGCGGCTACAACGTGCTGCACCCGTTCGGCTGGGATGCGTTCGGCCTTCCGGCCGAGAACGCGGCGATCAAGACGGGCACGCATCCCGAAACGTCGACGTTCGACAACATCAACCACATGAAGGGGCAGCTCCAGCGGCTGGGCATCAGCTATGCCTGGGACCGCGAGATCGCCACCTGCCTGCCCGAGTACTACCACTTCAACCAGTGGATCTTCCTCCGGATGTTCGAGCGCGGGCTCGCGTATCGCAAGCGCTCGACGGTCAACTGGTGCCCGGTGGACAACACGGTGCTCGCCAACGAGCAGGTCGTCGACGGCGCGTGCTGGCGGTGCGGATCCGTGGTCGAGCAGCGCTCGCTCGAACAGTGGTTTTTCAAGATCACCGCGTACGCGGACGAGCTGCTGGCGGGCCTCGACACGCTCTCGGAGTGGCCCGAAAAGGTCGTCGTGATGCAGCGGAACTGGATCGGCCGCTCCGAAGGCGCCCGGCTCAAGTTCCCGGTGACAGATGTAGCGCGGCCCTTTCAGGGCCGCGACGGCGGGGCTGAAAGCCCCGCCCTACCTATCGAAGTCTTCACCACCCGCATCGACACGATCTACGGCGCGACGTTCGTGCTGCTGGCGCCCGAACACGCGCTGGTCGACCGCTTTGCCGCCGAGAGCCCCGACCCCGCGGCGTTCCGCAATCGGGTCGCGAAGTTCCGCGCGCTCGACAGGGAAGTGCGACGGACCGGAGAGATCGAAAAGGAAGGGTTCGACACCGGCCGGACCGCACGCAACCCGTTCACCGGCGAAGACGTGCCGATCTGGGTCGCGAACTTCGTCCTCGCCGAGTACGGCACGGGCGCCATCATGGCCGTGCCGGCGCACGACGAGCGCGACTTCGCGTTCGCGCGCAAGTACCAGCTGCCGATCCGGATCGTGGTCCGATCGAATGAGACGCCGGCGACGGCGGCCGAGCTGATCGATGCGACGACCAACTACGGACGGCTGGTCGACTCGGGCGAGTACTCGGGCGCCGAGGCCCCGGCCGTGATGACGCGGATGATCGCCGACGCCGAGAAGCGCGGCATCGGCACCGGCGAGGTGCAGTACCGTCTCAAGGACTGGGGTATCTCGCGCCAGCGCTACTGGGGCACGCCCATCCCCATCGTCTACTGCGAGAAGGACGGCGCCGTCGGCGTGCCCGACGAACAGTTGCCCGTGGAGCTGCCGAAGGTCGCCCAGTTCACGGGCCGCGGCGATTCGCCCCTCGCGCAGGTCGCCGAGTTCGTCAACGTCACGTGCCCGAAGTGCGGCGGGCCGGCCCGGCGGGAGACGGACACGATGGACACGTTCGTCGATTCGTCCTGGTACTTCCTGCGGTTCACGGACCCGAAGAACAGCCGGCTCCCGTTCAGCAAGGAGTCGGCCGCGTACTGGATGCCGGTGGACTTCTACAGCGGCGGCGTCGAGCACGCCATCCTGCACCTGCTGTACTCGCGATTCTTCACGCGGATTCTTCGCGACGTCGGCCTCGTGACGTTCGACGAACCGTTCAAGCGGCTGCTCACGCAGGGCATGGTGCTCAAGGACGGCAACGTGATGTCCAAGTCCAAGGGCAACGTCGTCGATCCGGACACGATGCTGCAGAAGTACGGCGCGGACGCCCTGCGTTTGTACGTGATGTTCGTCGCGCCGCCGGAAAAGGAAGTCGAGTGGAGCGACGCCGGGCTCGAGGGCAGCTTCCGGTTCCTGGTGCGGGCGTGGCGCATCGTCGATCACTGGCGCGAGCTCGTGGCAGGGCAGGGCGGGCGGGCCGGGCAGGCGGGCCGGTGAAAATGGCGCGCGAGGCGACTACTCGGACGCCGAGCGGGCGCTTCGCCGGAAGACGCACGACACGATCCGGCGCGCGACGGTGGACATCGAAGAGCGGATGCACCTCAACACGGCGGTTTCGTCGCTGATGGAGCTTGTCAACGAGCTCTACGCGTTCAGCGAGGGCACGCCGCTCGGAATCCCTTCCCGCAGCCAGGCGCCGGCCGGCACGGTCGACCGGGCCCAGACTGTGGCGGTTGCTGGCGAGGCGCTCGACGCGCTCGTCGTGATGCTCTCACCCTTCGCGCCCCACACGGCGGAGGAGCTCTGGCAGATGCTGGGCCACGCCGGCGGCCTCACGACGGCGGCCTGGCCCCAGTTCGATGCGGATGTCGCCCGCGCGGACGAAGTGGTCGTGCCCGTTCAGATCAACGGCAAGGTCCGCGCGCGCCTGACCGTGCCGGCGGGCGCGACCGAAGACGAGCTGCGCGATCTCGCGCTCGCCGACGCCGTTGTCCGCACGCACGTCGCGGGCAAGACGGTCCGGAAGGTCGTCGTCGCGAAGGGGAAGCTCGTCTCGGTGGTGGTGCAATGAGAAAGCTGCCGGCGGCGCTTGTTTGTGCGCTTTGTGTTCTGTGTGGCCTGGTGAACGGCTCGTGCGGCTACGCGCTCGCCGGCCGCGGCTCGTTCCTGCCCGCGACCATCCGGACCATCGGCATCCCGACGTTCACGAACCGGACCACCGTGTTCAACCTCGAAACGACGCTGACACAGAAGGTGAGGTCCGAGTTCATCGGCCGGGGCAAGTACGACATCGTGCCCGACGCGAACAACGTGGACGCGCTGCTCATAGGCGAGGTGACAGCCGTCACGATCAACCCGTCGAGTTTCAACGTCTCGCAGCTGGCGTCGCGATACGCCGTCGTCATGACGGCCAGAGTCGAGCTGCGGGACGTGCGCGCCAACATGGTGCTCTGGGACAACCCCAGCCTCGTGTTCAGGCAGGAATACGACGCGGCGGGCGGCCAGCAGCAGACAGACGCGGCGGCGTTCTTCGGCCAGGATACGCAGGCGCTCGACCGGATGAGCGCCGAGTTCGCCAGCAGCATCGTGAGCGCCATCCTCGAAGCCTTCTAGTGGTGTGTATCAACTGGAAGAGTACCGCCTGCAACAAGCCTTGGCCGCCAATCAACGGCCGCGACAACGGAGCGGCCGGTAGTGAATTGGAAAGGACAGTCCACTAGTTGGGGATACTGACGCCGGCCGCCGTCCGCAAGCAAATCGCCTCGGGCGAAACGGATCCCGTGTACCTCCTGCAGGGGGAAGACGACGTCGAGCGGTCAGCGCTTGGGGCGCAGTTTGCCGACCTGGTCGAGGAGGGGCTGCGCGCGTTCAACGTCGAGACGATTCACGCGGGCCAGATGACGACCGGGGACCAGATCGCGGGCGGCATCGCGGCCATCGTGGACGCCGCGCGTACGCTGCCGATGATGGCGCCGCGCCGCGTTGTCGTGGTGGCCCAGGCCGAGGCGCTGCTCGCCCCGAAACGCGACAGCGACGCGGCGGGTCGGGCGCTCGACGAGTTGCTCGCTCTCCTCGAGAAGCCCGAGCCGCTGACGACGCTCGTCTTCGTGTCGGCGACGCTCGACAAGCGGACGAAGACGTTCAGAGCGTTTTCGAAGAATGCCACGGTCGTGGACTGCGGATCGCCGGCTGACGTGGCCGGCGCCGAGCGCTGGGTACGGGCGCGCGTGGCGGCGGAGGGGGTAGACATCGATCCCGCTGGCGCACGAGCCCTGGCCGCGCGGGCAGGTTTTCCCGAGCGTCCGCGCAACGACGGCAGGACGGGCGACGTGAAGCAGCTGCGGGGCGACGTCGATCGCCTGCTGCTTTACGCCTTCGGCCAGAAGAAGATCAGCATGGACGACGTGCGCGAGGTGGCAGGACCGGCGGCGCTTCAGGACGAGTGGGCGCTGCCGAACGCCATCGAAGCCGGGCAGGGCGATGAGGCGCTGCGCCAGCTGGCGCTGGTCTTCGACGCGGGCGCGGCCCCTCAGCAGGTTCTGGGGCAGCTGGCCTGGATGGTGCGGTCGAAGTTCCCGCAGGTGGCGCCCGCCGAGCTTCGCGGCGCCATCGAGTCGCTGTTCCGCACGGACCTCGACCTGAAGCGGTCGGGCGGCGATCCGCGCGTCCTGCTCGAGCGGCTGGTCGTCGAATTATCCGGTGGAAAAAGGACGCGGACCGGATTCGGTCCGCGGCGTTGGTGACGTGCGGGCCGGCCTGTGCCGGACCGCGGCTACGCGCGGGCCGCGATGCGGCGGTTCAGCCGCGACTTGTAGCGGCCGGCGGCGTTCCGGTGGATGACGCCCTTGTTCGCCATCTTGTCGATGAGCGAAATCGTCTCCTTCAGAGCCGATTTGGCGCCAGCCAGGTCGTTGCCGGCGATGGCGGTGCGGATGTTCTTCAGCGCACTGCGAAGGTGCGACCGGTACTGACGGTTACGGTCGCGGTTCTTGAGACTCTGCCGGTGCGCTTTGAGCGCGGATGCATGCGTAGCCACGTAGATTCGTCCCTCCGAAACTCCTAAGTTTAACATACCCCATGCCGATCGCGGTCCAGCAGCTGACGCGCACCTACGGGGCCTTCGTGGCCGTCGACGGCCTGTCGTTCGACGTCGGGGCGGGTGAAATCGTCGGCCTGATCGGCCCCAACGGCGCCGGCAAGACGACGACGCTCCGGACGCTCGCCGGCATTCTCAGGCCCACGACCGGCAGCGTGCGGATCGACGGCTTCGAGATCGGGGCCGACGGGGACGCCGCCATCGAGGCCAAGCGGCGGCTGGCCTTCATGCCCGACGAGCCGCACCTGTTCGAGTATCTGACCGTCGACGAGCACCTGCGGCTGATGGCGCGGCTCTACCGCGTGGACGACTTCGACGCTCGGGCGCGGGCCCTCATCGACGAACTGGAGCTGCACGGCAAGGAGCGGTCGCTCCCCGGCGAGCTGTCCCGCGGGATGCGGCAGAAGGTGGTCATCGCGTGCGGCCTGGTCCGGCAGCCGTCGGTGCTCCTGTTCGACGAGCCGTTGACGGGCCTCGACCCGCGCGGCATCCGCAGGATGCGGGAAACGATCGTCGCACGCGGGCGGGCCGGCGCGGCCATCCTGCTGTCGTCCCACCTGCTGCACCTGGTCGAGGAGGTGTGCACGCGGGTCATCATCATGGACCACGGGAAGAAGGTCGCGGACGGCACGGTGGCCGATCTCGCGTCGCGCGCCGACCTGGCGGCGGCCGGGTCGAGCCTCGAGCAGATCTTCCTGCACGTCACCGGGCGCGATTGAAATGCTGAGCGCGAGCCTGTACCTGGTCGTCTGCTCCGCGCGCAACCGGCTCCTCGTCAGGCTGCGCCGGCTGCGCGAGCCGCGCTACCTGATCGGAGGGATCGTCGGCTCGGCGTATCTGTACTTCGCGGTCTTCAATCGCGGCGGCGGAGGTGGCCCGAGGGGACCCGGCCGGGGTCTCGCGGGGCTCGCATCGGCGTGGCAGGCGACGGGATCGTCGCTGGCCGGGCTTGTCGTGTTCGCGCTGGCGGCGTGTGTCTGGCTGCTTCCCGCCAGGAGCGCCCTGCTGCAGTTCTCGCGCGCCGAGGCCGCGTTCCTGTTTTCGGCGCCGCTGACACGGCGCCAGCTGCTCCTCTACAAGATTCTCCGGTCGCAGATCGGGTCGCTCATCGCCTCCGTGGTCGTCGTCGCGCTCGTGGCGCCTGCCTCCGCGGCGGGGCGGCTGCAGTTCGCCGTGGCGTTCTGGGCCTTGTTCGTGTCGGCTCGGGTGTACTTCGCCGGCGTCGCGCTGACGCGCTTGCGATTGACGTCGCCTGATGCCGCGGTGCGCCGCGCGGCATGGGCGCCCATCGCGATCGCGTGCGCGGCCGTTTCCGTCGTGGGTGGGACGATCGTGCGGCAGTTTCTCGCGCAGCCGGCGGCCAGCCTGTCGGACTTGTGGGTTCGTCTGGCGCGCACGGCCGCGACCGGCCTGCCGTCCGTCATCCTCTGGCCGTTCGCCGCCATGCTGCGTCCGCTGGCGGCCCCGGACGCCGGCGCTTACTTGATCGCGCTCGCCGGGTCGTTCGCGGTGCTGGCGGCCACGACGCTGTGGACGCTGTCGGGCGCGAACGCCTTCGAACTCGCTGCGGGCGAGGCGGTCGCGCAGGAAACCGGCGACGCGAGCGCCCGCCGGTCGGCGCCCCGGAACCGCGCCGCCGGCTGGACGCTGCCGTTGACCGGCCCCGCCGAGGGCATCTTCGTGTGGAAGAACGGCATGCAGATGCTCAGGGCCAGCGACGCTACGGTGCTGCGTATGGTGCTGCCGATTTCGGCCGCCGTGATCGGGCTGTCATTCGCCGTCCTGGCGGCCAACCGCCTTCGCGGCGCCGCAGGCATCGTCACCAGTTTTTCGCTGTCGGTCAGCGCGTTCGGCGTGCTGTTCGGACCGCAACTCATGCGCCTCGACCTGCGCGGCGACCTGCAGCATCTCGACGTCCTGAAGACGTGGCCGGTGCGCGCGGCCTCGGTCATTCGCGGCGAAATTCTGTGGCCCGCCGGCGTGGTGATTGCCACCGTGTGGGTGGGCGTGGCGTGCGCGGCGCTGTTCGCGGGGACCGCGTTCCCGCGCCTGTCGGAGACCTGGCGCTGGGTCCTGGCCGTATCGGGGATCATCGCGGCGCCGGCTCTCGTGACGCCTCAGTACATCGTGCACAACGCCGTCGCCATCTTTTTTCCCGCGTGGGTGCCCGCCGGGATGCAGCAGCCGCGCGGCGTCGATGCGATGGGGCAGCGCCTCATCATGATGGCCGGCGTGGTCTGTTCGCTGCTGCTCTTCGCGCTGCCCGGCGCCGTCGCCGGCGGCATCGTGTGGCTTGCCTTACACCAGCTGTTCGGCGCAGCCGCGCTGATACCGGCAACCGTCTTCTTCACGCTGGTCGTGCTGATCGAAGTCGTGCTGGCGACCGAGTGGCTCGCGCCCGCGTACGAACGGCTGGATTTGTTGGGGGTGGAGCGAGGGGAGTAAGAGGTCCGAAAGGTCCGAGAGGTCCGAGAGGTCCGAAAGGTCCAGGGTCCGAAAGGTCCACAGGGTCCGAAAGGTCCACGGGGTCCGAAGGTCCACGGGGTCCGCCTGGCGGAGGCGGGCGTGGCCGACCACTCGACTATTCAATCACCGGGTTTCGTTTGACCACTTCGTAGCCGCCGCCGGCGGGTTTGTGGTCCGAGTAGCGGGGGACTTCGCGGCCGTCGACGGTTTCGGTGGTCTTGTAGATGTTCGTGCCGGGCACCTTCGTCGATTGTCCCGCCATCCGGTTGATCTTCGACACGTAGTCGCGCGTTTCCTTGTAGGGCGGGATGGCCACGCCGTGCCGATCGACGGCGCCGGGGCCGGCGTTATAGGCCGCGAGCGCGAGCGCCTCATCGTTCGAGTAACGATCGAGCAGCTGACGCAGGTACGACACGCCGGCGCGGATGTTCTCCATCGGGTTGAAGGGGTTCCGCACGCCGAACTGCTGAATCGTCGCCGGCATGAGCTGCATGAGGCCGAGCGCGCCTTTGGGCGACCGCGCGTAGGCGTTGTAGCCGGATTCCACCTGGACCACGGCCCGCACGAGGTCCGTCCGAACGCCGAAATTCTCCGCGTGCTCACGGATTAGCGGGTCGTAGAGGGCGCTCTTTTCGGCGGCGACAAACCTCGTGGCCCGGACGGGGTCCGAGGCCTTGGGCACGCTGAATACGCGGGCCACGCCGTCCCGGGGCCGGTCCGAAATGACCATATGGCCGTTCGCGTCGTGCCATGTGTAGATCTGGGCGCGGGCTGGCGCAGCGGTCAGCAGGGCACAGGTCAGCAGCCCTAACACGGCCAGTATCTTACGCAGAATCAATAATTTAGCCCCTACAGTCGCGGTAGACAACTGCTTGGTCAGCTTATCGGTTGGAGGGCCTCACACCTGTAGAGGTAGGGTGTAGGGGCTGGGGGCTGGGGCTGGGGGCTGGGGCTGGGGCTAAACCCCCAGCAACCTGGCGATCACGGCCTGGCTGGCGCCAAGCATCTCGTCGACCTTCTCGGGCTGTTTGCCGCCGGCTTCGGCGAAGTCCGGGCGGCCGCCGCCCGCGCCGCCGACGATCGGGGCCAGTTCCTTGACGATCTGGCCGGCCTTGACGCGCGACGTCAGGTCCGGCGTGACGGCCACGACGATCTGGACTTTACCGTCGGCGGGGGACGCGAGCACGACGATGCCGCTCTTGATCTGGGCCCGGATCTGGTCGGCCACGGCCCGGAGTCCGTCCTTGTCGATGCCGGGCAGGGTCTGCCTGACGAGCGCGACCCCGCCGGCGTCGACGACGTCGTAGGCCGCGTTCTTCCCGCCTCCTCCGGTCGCCAGTTTGGTCTTGAGCTCGGACACCTCGCGGGTCAGGCGCTTGCTGTCCGCGTGCAGCCGCTCGATCGCCTCTACGGCCTGGCCCGGGTTCACCTTCAATGCGTCGATGACGCCGTGAAAGGACGCTCGCTGCTGTTGCGCCCATTCGACCGCTCCGGCGCCCGTCACGGCTTCGATCCGGCGGACGCCGGCCGCGACGCCGCTTTCCGTCAGGATCGCAAAGAACCCGATATCGCCGGTCGCGGACACGTGCGTGCCGCCGCACAGCTCCATGCTGAAGCCCGGCACGCTGACGACGCGGACCTTGTCGCCGTACTTTTCGCCGAACAGCGCCATCGCGCCGGCTGCGACGGCCTGCTCGGGTGACACGTCGACGTCCGTCTTCACCGGGGTGTTCCGGTACACCTGCTCGTTGACGATGCGCTCGATGCGATCGAGATCGTCGCGCGAGATCGCCTGGAAGTGCACGAAGTCGAAGCGCAGGCGATCGGGCGCGACGAGCGAGCCGGCCTGCTTGACGTGCGCGCCGAGCACCTGTCGCAGCGCCGCGTGGAGCAGGTGCGTCGCCGTGTGATTGCGGCGCGTGGCGTTGCGGATGTCCGCGTCCACTTCGGCCGTCACGATGTCGCGCGTGCGAAGCTCCCCGCGCACCACGCGGACATGATGGGCGCGCGGAAAATCCTTGCGAACGGGTATCCGGCGCATGTTGTCCACCACGGCCTCGCCCTTCGCGCCGTGGATCCGGCCGGTGTCGGACACCTGTCCGCCGGCCTCGAGGTAGAACGGCGTCTCCGGCAGGATGACCCAGCCCGTCTGGCCTTCCCGGAGCACGTCGGTCACCGCCGGCTGATCGTCGTAGAGGATGGCGATCGGCACGCCGACCGTGGTCGTTGTGTCATAGCCGCGAAACGCGTCGTTGAGGGCGTTGATCTCCGCGCGATCCTCGACGAACCACGCGGGCTCGTCGCCGCCCTTGAAGCCGCTCTTCGCGCGTGCCTTGCCGCGCTGGCCTTCCATGGCGCGCTCGTATCCGGCTTCGTCCACAGCCACTCCCTGCGTCGTGGCTGTGTCCTCGATGAAGTCGAACGGTATGCCGAACGTGTCGTACAGCTTGAACGCCGCATCGCCGCCGAGCACGCGCGACTTCGTGCCCAGGACCTTGGCGAGCTCCGCCTCGAGGCGGGGCAGGCCTTCCGTCAGGACGGCTTCGAAGCGATGCTCCTCGGCGAGGATCGATTGCTCGATCATCTCGCGGCTGGTGCGGATGGCCGGGTAGGCATCGCCCATCTCGCGATCGAGGACGGCGACGAGCGTATGCAGGAACGGCTCGGTCAGCCCCAGGTGTTTGCCGTGGCGCATCGCACGCCGCATGATCTTCCGCAGCACGTACCCGCGCCACTCGTTGGACGGGATCACGCCGTCGCCGATCAGGAACGTCGTGGACCGGATGTGATCGGCGACGACGCGCATCGATACGTCGCTCTGTTCGTCGTGCCCGTATCTGCGGCCGGTGATTTCGCCGATTCGGTGGAGGAGCGGTTGAAACACGTCGGTGTCGTAGTTCGAATGCTTCTCCTGCAGCACCGCCGTGATGCGTTCGAGGCCCATGCCCGTGTCGATCGACGGCGCCGGGAGCGGTGTCAGCTTGCCATCCGCTGACCGCTCGAACTCCATGAAGACGTTGTTCCAGATCTCGATTTCCGGGTCGTGGCCGCTGCCGCCGCGCACGTAGTAGATCTCCGAGCAGCGGCCGCACGGTCCCGTGTCGCCCATGGACCAGAAGTTGTCGTCGCTCCCCAGTTCGAGGATGCGATCCGCCGGGACGCCCAGCTTCCGCCAGATGTCGTACGCCTCGGCGTCTCGCGGGATACCGTTCTCGCCCTTGAAAATCGACACGACCATCCGGCTGGGTTCCATCTTCCAGACGTCGGTCAGCAGCTCCCATGCGAACGGCAGCGCGGCTTCTTTGAAGTAGTCGCCGAACGAGAAGTTGCCGAGCATCTCGAAGAACGTGTGGTGGCGGTGCGACGGTCCCACGTTGTCGAGGTCGTTGTGCTTCCCGCTGACCCGCATCACTTTCTGCGACGTGGCAGCACGCTTGTAGCCGCGCTTTTCCCGGCCGAGGAGCAGGTCCTTGAACTGGTTCATCCCCGCGTTGGTGAACAGCAGCGTCGGGTCGTCGCCGGGCACGAGCGGCGAGCTCGGCACCACGCGGTGATCGCGGCTCTCGAAGAACTTGAGGAAGGACGAACGGATCTCGTTGGAGGTCATCGCTGAGTCAATCATAGCTGGAGTAGGGCGACCCTTTTAGGGTCGCCGTCGCGGGCCTGAAAGGCCCGCGCTACTTCAGCCTTTTGAGCCGGGCCAGCACGCGGTCCGGTTCGAAGCCCTGGCCGACGAGATACCGGTAGAGCCGGTTGAACTCGCGTTCGTCGGCGATGGCGGCGCCCCCGCGAAGGCGTTTGGCAAGCGCCGACTCGAGCAGGTCGTCGTCATCGAGGGCGCCGAAGACCTCGTCGACCGCCCGCCTGGCCGTGGCGGGGGAGATGCCGGCGCTCTCGATCTTGCGCCGGACGCGCAGGCGGCCCCGTTTTCGGATGCCGGTCTCGGTCCGCGCGATGGCGGCCGCCACGCGGGCATCGTCGATGGCCCGTTCCTCGAGCAGGCGCGCGACGGCCCCGTCGATGTCGTCGGGAGCGTGCTCCCGACGGGCGAGCCGCTGGCGGATCTGGGCTTCGGACAGCTCGCGCCGCCCGAGCATCTTGAGGGCGTCCACATAGGCCTTCCGGAAATCCACAGCTGGTTCTTCCTTGGCGATGAGTTTAGACCGCGCGCAGGGCGCGTGCGAGGGAGCGGAGCGGGGTGAAGGGGCCCCGCGAGCGACCGAGCCGGGGTGTGGGGCAGAGCCCCACGTAATCAAGACCCGAAGCGGGTGATCGCGTCGCGGCCCATGTCGGCGTTGGTCGAGATGCCCTGCACCTTGAGCTTGAATTCGTCGACGTTGCTGGCCCAGCGCAGCGCCTCGTCGTACGACACCAGGCCCTGCTCGAAGAGCCCGAAGATCGACTGATCGAAGGTCTGCATCCCGTACTGCGACGTCCCGGCGGCGATGGCGGCGGGGATCTGGTGCGTGCGCTCCTTGTCGACGATGCAGTCGCGGATGAACGCCGTCGCGATCATGACCTCGACGGCCGGCACGCGGCCGTGGCCGTCCGATCGGGGGATGAGCCGCTGCGAGATGACGGCCTTGAGCACCGCCGCCAGCTGCAGCCGGACCTGCTTCTGCTGGTGCGGCGGAAACACGGCGATGATGCGGTTGATGGTTTCGGTCGCGTCGAGCGTGTGGAGCGTGGAGAAGACGAGGTGCCCGGTCTCCGCCGCCAGCAGGCCCGTTTCGATCGTCTCGAAGTCCCGCATTTCGCCGACGAGGATGACGTCCGGGTCCTGCCGCAGCGCGCTCCGCAGCGCCCAGGCGAACGACCGCGTGTCCACGGCCACCTCGCGCTGGTTGACGATCGACTGGTTGTCGCGGTGCAGGAACTCGATCGGGTCCTCGACGGTCATTACGTGCGCGCAGCGCGTGCGGTTGACGTGGTCGATCATCGCCGCGAGCGTGGTGCTCTTGCCGCTGCCGGTCGTGCCCGTCACCAGGACCAGGCCGCGTTCCTCGCTCGCGACCTTCTTGAGCACGACGGGCAGGCCGAGGTCGTCGATGGTCTTGATGGCCATCGGGATGACGCGGAGGACCAGGCCGACCGTGCCGCGCTGCTGGAAGACGTTCACGCGGAACCGGCCGAGGCCGGGGACGCTGTACGCGAGGTCGACTTCCTGGGCGTCCTTGAACTTCTCGCGGTGGATGTTCGACATCACGGCCGCGCTCATGGCCACGACGTCTTCGTGGTTCAGCCGTTTTTCCTCGGTCGCCGGCACCAGGAGGCCGCGCTGCCGCATCATCGGGTAGCTGCCTACCTTGATGTGCAGGTCGGACGCGCCGTTCTCGACGGCGATCTTCAGGAGGTCGTTGACGTGCATCGGCATAGGGATCTCGGGACTAGGGGCTGGAGGCTAGGGCGCCGGAGTAATTCCGGCCCTAGTCCCCAGCTTCTAGCCCCTAGCCCCTGTCTTATCGGCCGCGGACCGCGACTTCTTTGGGGCCGGTGCGCAGGGAGGCTTCTGCGGGGTAGACGTAGGTCAGCCAGCCGTGGCGGTCGGGCGTCTTGCCGTTCACCACGTCGAAAAAGGCGTGCTGCAGGGCCGTCGTGACCGGGCCGCGGTGGCCGGCGCCCACCTTGATCTTGTCGACCGATCGTACGGGGGTGACCTCGGCGGCCGTCCCGACGAAGAACACCTCATCGGCGGTGTACAGCGCCTCGCGGGGCAGAACGGTCTCGGTGACGGTGTAGCCCAGCTCCCGCGCCAGCGTCATGACCGAATCGCGCGTGATCCCGCCGAGAATGGACGAACCTAGCGGCGGCGTGAAGATCGCGCCGTCGCGCACGATGAGGAGGTTCTGGCCGCTGCCTTCGCTCAGGTTGCCGTTGACGTCGAGCGCGATGCCTTCGGAATACCCGTCGGCGATCGCTTCCATCTTGATCAGCTGCGAGTTGGCGTAGTTGGCCGTGGCCTTGGCCATCGCCGGCAGCGTGTTGGGCGCCATGCGGGTCCAGGAGCTGACCTTCACGTCCACACCGTCTTCGAGCGCGTCGTGGCCAAGGTAGGCGCCCCAGTCCCAGACCATGATGGCCGCATCGACGGGATTGCCCAGCGGGTTGACGCCCAGCGTCTCGTAGCCCCGATACACCAGCGGACGGATGTAGCACGCCTTCATCTCGTTGGCCCGGATGGTCTCGAGCACGGCGTCCATCCAGCCCTTCAGATCCAGCGTGTAGTCCATGCGGTAGATCTTGGCGGACTCCATCAGGCGCCGCATGTGGGCATCCAGCCGGAAGCACGCCGAACCCTTGGGCGTGCTGTAGCAGCGCGCGCCTTCGAACACGCCGCTGCCGTAGTGGACGACGTGGGAGCCGATGTGAATGGTCGCGTCGCGCCAGTCCACCAGCTTGCCGTTCATCCAGATTTTACCGGTGCCCGGAAACCCCATAAGTGCTGCTCCTTACGAAGATATTCTAGCGCATCCGCTGCCTGGGTGATGCGACGGGGAGGTGACTTGTTGGTAACCGCTACTGCTTTTCGCCGCAGAACGGGCAGCGATCGGCGCGGGCGTGCAGCGGCTTGCGGCAGTGCCAGCAGAACCGCGGCTGTGGCGATTCGCGCGCCTTCAGCCGTGTCTGGATGTCCTCGGCGCTCGCGCTGTCGGTCGGTGTCGGCCGGGGCGTGCGCCGTGGTGTGCTGCCGCGCGCAGCCAGCACATCGTCGAGCAGCTCGCCGGCGCGCTGGTAGCGGGCCAGGATCTCGGGGGCCATCGCTTTCATGACGACGTCGTTGATGGCCCTGGGGATCTTCGGGTTCTTGAGCCGCGGCGGCGTCACGAGCTCGCCGCGCCTCAGGCGCTCGAGATCCGCCGGCGACGGCGTGTCGTACGGGAGCACGCCGGTCAGCATCTGGTACATCGTGACGCCGAGCGAGTAGACGTCGGACGCCAGCACGGCTTCGCCGCGGAACTGCTCGGGCGCCATGTACGGCGGGCTGCCGATGACGGTCGACCCGTGCGCCGCGATCTCGAGAAACCGCGATGTCCCGAAGTCGGCGACTTTCAACTGGCCGGTTTCGGCCACCAGGATGTTCGACGGCCGCAGATCGCGATGGAGCACGCCCTGCCGGTGCGCGTGATCGACGGCGTTGCTGATCTGGCAGGTGTAGTCGAGCGCGAGCGCGACGTCGAGCGCGCCTTCACGAGCCACGACGTCCTCGAGCGTTTCGCCCGGCACGAAGTCCATCACGATGAAGAAGACGTTCTCCTGCTTCTCAGCCGTGACGATTCGGACGATGTTCGGGTGATCGAGCGCGGCGAGCAGCCGCGCCTCACGGAGGAGCTCGCCGAAGTCCACGCCCTGCTTGTGCGGGACCTTCAGCGCGACTTTCTTGTTGATCCAGGTGTCGTCGGCGAGATAGACGGTCCCGAAGCCGCCGCTTCCGATCGTCTTGAGTATCTTGTACTTCCCGATGATTTGCCCGCGGAAGAACATGTCGGGGGATTATATCGTTCAAGGTTCAAGGTTCAGGGTTCAAAGGTTCACGCTGAACCCTGAACCGTATAATGACCGCCGTGCACCGCTTCTTTGCACCAAACCTCGATCCCGGCGACGAAGCCGTCACGCTGCCGCACGACGAGTCCGAGCACTTGACGCGTGTGCTGCGGCTGGGCGCCGGCGACATGGTGTCGGTGTTCGACGGCCGCGGCCACGAGTTCGCGGCGCGTGTGGTGCACGCCGATCGACGTGCCGCGCGCGTTCAGGTCGTCTCGCGCGTCGATCCGGCCGCCGAACCGGGGGTGTCCCTGACGCTCGCCCAGGCTGTGCTCAAGGGCGAGAAGATGGACGACATCGTCCGCGACGCGGTCATGCTCGGTGTGTCGGCCGTGCAGCCGCTGGTCACGACGCGAGCCGAGACGACCGTGGCGGCGCTCGCGCGCGGCGCGCGGCCCGACCGCTGGCGCCGCGTGGCGCTTGCGTCGGTGAAGCAGTCGGGGAGGGCGGTGTTGCCCGAGATCCGGCGGCCGCTCACGCTAGAGTCGTACCTGGACGACCCGGCGGCCGCCCTCATGCTGATGCTCGTCGAGCCCGGCGCCCACGCGGAGGTCGAGCCGCTGTCCGTCCTCCGCGATCAACCGGTGCCTCAAGATGCAGCGATTCTGATCGGGCCCGAGGGCGGCTGGGTGGAGGCCGAGTGGGCGGCCGCGCAAGCCCGGGGCGCGCGGCTCGTGAGCCTCGGCCGCCGGACGCTCAGGGCCGATGCCGCGCCCGTGGCCGCGATCAGCGTGCTGCAGTTCTTGTGGGGAGACTTATAGGACTTGAACCGTTTTATCTCTTCACTTTGAAATTCTGCGTCTTGACGTCGCCGTCGGTCAGCGTGACGCGGGTCGCGCCCTGGCGGTGGGCGTCGAGGTAGGCGGGCTCGAACCACTCGCCCTGCTCGGCTGGATCGACTGTCGTCATGAAGTACTCGCCGGCCGGCAGGCCGCGAATCTTGAACGTGCCCGTCTGGTCGGGCCGCGCCGTCATGATTTGCCGCGATTGCGCACGCCACAGCGAAGCGTCGGTTGAAAACGCGAGCACCGTGAACTCGGTCACCGGGACGCTCTGGTCGTCGGTGACGCTGCCGTTGATTTCCGTCAGCCGGTCGGTGAAGGTGAGCGTCACGTTGCTGATCCGCTGACCGCTCTTCACCTCGACCGGCGTGTCCGTGATGTCGCGTCCGTCGAGCACGACAGACTTGAGCGTCCAGCCGCGGAGCGCGCCGCCGCCGTTCGGCCGAATCAGGTGCGGTCCGGCGGGCACGCCGTCCAGGGTGAACGCGCCGGTCTTGTCCACGCGGGCATTCGGATTAGGCCCCAGGTCCGACACCTCGGTGGACGGCGCGGCGACGCGGATCTGCGTCAGGTCCCCCGGCACCGACGCCTGCGTGGGCTCGAAGAGAATCGTTCCCGTCACGGTCCCGCCCGACGCCAGCATCACCGAGACGTTCGTGAGATCGCCGCCGGCGACGGCGAGCGGCTGGGACGCCGAGAGCGGGACCTCGCTGTCGTTGCTGCGGGCCCGCAGCGTGTACCGGCCCGGCGGCACGTTGTTGAGGGTGAAGCTGCCGTCCCAGTCGATGCGCGACCCGAAGCTCGTGCCGAGGTTGCCGCGGCCGCCGGCGGCGCCTTCCGGCGTGAGGTTCACGTTTCCGCCGCTCGGCCGCGTGCCGTCCGGGTTGTTCACGCGCCCGCTGATCCGTGACGCGCGCACCAGCTGCAGGCTGAAGTCGATGTCCGGGACCTCCTGGCTCACGCCGACGGTGACGGACCGCGCTTCGTTGATCGATGCAACGCCCGGAAAATACGTCGGCGCGTACGACAGCCGATCCTGATCGTCGCCCTGCCCGCCGATGAGCGCCGCGACGTTGCCGCCGAGCAGGCTGCCCACCGCGTTGGCGATGCCGGCAGCGGCCGGTCCTCCCCGGCCCGGGGCGCCCCGCCCGCCGCCGCCGATGCCGATGTCGATCCGCGTGACGGCGCTCACGTAGTAGTCGCCGGGGTTCAGGCCCCAGACGCGGTAAGCGCCCTTGTCGTCGGTCTGCGCCGTGCCCGCCGGGACCAGCCGGCGCTCGCCCTGCTGGTACTGGTACCGCATCACGCGCACCATCGCGCCGGGCATGGCGTCGCCGTCCTCGTCGAAGACGTGGCCCGCGAGCACGCCGCCGCGCGGAAGCCGGAAGTCGATGCCCCGCAGCTGCTGGCCATCTGCCAGTTGCAGGGGAGTGCCCGCCTGCAGCGGCCGCCGCTGGCCGTACGAGAGGCCGATGAAACCGCTTTTCGACGCGGTGAGGGTGTAGCGGCCGGCGGGGAGCTCCGCGAAGTCGAACGTACCGCTGTCGTCGGTCAGCACTCCGCGCCCGCCCGGCAGCTCCGCCGCGGTGATGAAGACGCGCGCGCGCTTGACCGGGCGCCCGTTGTCAGCCGCCAGTACTCGTCCCGACAGACGCCCTGCCAGGGCCGGCGCGTTCTGCTGGGCCGGCGTATCGCGGGCCGGCTGCTGGGCGCCCCGCGAACCCGACTGGCCCGGCTGCGCCGTCCCGGTCTGCGGGGCCTGCGCGGCCAGAACGGCCACACTCGCGGCGATCGTCAAGACAATAGGTATCGTGCGGCGCATTTCCCCAGCCCCCAGCCTCTAGCCCCTAGCCTCTAACCCATTAGACAGTCTTCGGGCCGTAAAGGTTATCCAGCCGTCTTCCGCCGCCTCGGCTTCGAGCTCGAGGCCGGTAAACGC
Source organism: uncultured Acidobacteriota bacterium (assembly GCA_963712905.1). GTDB lineage: Bacteria > Acidobacteriota > Vicinamibacteria > Vicinamibacterales > CAVVIG01 > CAVQJU01. The sequence goes on from CAVQJU010000014.1 coordinate 51,540, forward strand.
CCGCCAGACCTCGTCACGCTCATGAACTTGCAGGCCGCTCATGATCAGCACTCCTCCGGGTTTCAGGGCCTGACGCAACCGGGCCGCCGCGCGGATCAGCAGGCCGCCGGTCAGGTTCGCAGTCACCACGTCAGCCACCGGCACCTCCATCGTCATCAGGTCGCCGACGACGAACAGGATACGTCCTGCGGGCAAGCCCGGATTGAGCGCCAGGCTCTCGACGGCCGACTGAATGGCGTCCTGGTCGTCGTCAACCCCGAGGGCGTGCGCGGCGCCAAGGTGCACGGCGGCCATCGCCAGCACGCCGGATCCCGTCCCGAGGTCGAGCACCTCCGCGTCGGTGAGATCGATCTCCTGCAAAGCCGCGAGGCACAACCGGGTAGTCGCGTGGTGGCCCGTGCCGAAACCCATCGAGGGCGCGATCACGATAGTGGCCGGCGGACGGTCGCCGGTCGCCTGTGCGTACCAAGGGGGCGCGACCACGATGCGGCCCACGGAGATTGGCGTCAGGTTTTCCTGGGACCGGCGAGCCCAGTCTTCGTCTTCGACGTCGACGGGTGAGACACGGAGAAACGGCCGAAGCGCGTTGGCGGCCTGGTCCCGGTCGTTGGCGTTGGTGAAGAAGAAGCGGAGGCCGCCCTCGATTTCCTGGACCGCCGCGGGCGCGTAGTCGTCGGCGATGAAAAACCCGCGTTCGTCCTGGCTGTCTCCGTAGACGTCGAGCGCGGGCCAGCGCTTATCCAAACATGTCCTTGACGCGATCGAACAGGTTGCGCTCGTCCTGTTCTTCGTGCCGCTTGCGCGGCTCGAACTTTTCGGCCGGCAGCATCTTGGCGAGCTGTTCGAGCGCGTGGCGCTGGTCCTTGCTGAGTTTCTTCGGCGTCCGCACCTGCACGGTCGCGAAGAGATCGCCCTTCCCGCGTCCGTTGACGTCCGGCATGCCCTTGCCGCGCAGGCGCAGCGTCGTGCCGGTCGCCGTTCCCTCGGGCACTTTGATTGCCTCGGTGCCTTCGAGCGTCGGCACCTGGATTTCGCCACCGAGCGCGACAGTCGTGAAGTTGACCGGGATCTCGCAGAACAGGTTCAGGCCGTCGCGCCGGAAGAATTCGTGTTCCTGCACGTGGATGACGACGTAGAGGTTGCCGGCGGGCGCACCGCCCGTGCCCCCTTCGCCTTCGCCCTGAAGCCGCAGCTGCTGGCCGGTCGCGATGCCGGCCGGAATCTTCACCGTGATCTTGCGCTGCTTCGGCACCTGGCCCGCGCCCTTGCACGTCTGGCACGGCTTGGCGATCGTGCGGCCGGTGCCGCGGCACTGCGGGCACGTACGGGCCACGGTGAAGAACCCCTGCTGGAACCGCACCTGTCCCTGGCCCCGGCACTGGTTGCAGACAACGGGCGAGGACCCCGGCGCTGCTCCCGTACCCGTGCACGTTTCGCAGGCCTCCTGCCGCGGAATCTGGACGTTCGTCTCGGTGCCCCTGGCCGATTCCTCGAAGGAGATCTCGAGGTCGTAGCGCAGATCGCCGCCGCGTTGCGGGCCGCCGCGGCGCCGTCCCCCGCCCAGGATGTCGCCGAAGCCGAAGATGTCGCCGAGCCCGCCGAGGATGTCGCCGAAGTCCGCGAAGATGGTGGGATCGACGCCCGCGCTGCCGGCGTTTCCGACGGCGGCGTGGCCGAACCTGTCGTAGGCCGCACGCTTGTCCGGGTCGGCGAGGATGGCGTACGCCTCGGCGCATTCCTTGAAGCGTTCTTCGGCCGCCTTGTCGCCGGGGTTGCGGTCCGGGTGGTACTTGAGCGCCAGCTTGCGGTACGCGCTCTTCATCTCGATCTCGGTGACCGTCCGCGAGACGCCGAGCACCTCGTAGTAGTCGCGCTTGCTCACGCTTTGGCCACCTTCACCATGGCGGGCCTGAGCAGCCGATCGCCCAGCATGTAGCCCTTCTGCAGTTCGCCGATGACTTCACCTTCGCGATGGTCGGGGCTCGACTCGTGCACGACCGCCTGGTGAATGTTCGGGTCGAAGTCGGCGCCGAGGGACTCGAACGCCTTCACGCCCCGCTTGCGCAGCAGATCGGTCAGCTTCTGGTAGATGAGCTCGACGCCCTTCCGGTAGGCGTCGGCTCCGCCGCCGGCCTCGACCGTCAGCGCGCGATCGAAATCGTCGACGATGAGCAGCACGTCCTGCAGGACGCTGACGACCGCCTGGTCGGACTGCTCGCGGCGCTCGCGTTCGATCCGCTTGCGGTAATTGTCGAATTCGGCCGTCTTGCGCATCCACCGGTCGTGGAAATCGTCGCGTTCGCGGCGAATTTCGTCGATGGGATCGGCGGCGGGCGCCTCGGATGGATCGGTTGCCGCCGGCGAGGTTTCCGCCGGATCCGGCACGTGTTTGTCAGTCATACGTTCTAGTGGTGCCGCGACAACGGAGCGGCCGGAAGTGACCTCGGGAGCAACATACCGCTAGTTGGGGTCGCGCAGAACGCGCGACACGGCCTGCGCGGCGCCGTCCACCACATCGATGGCGCGGGGATACCGCATGCGCGTCGGTCCGATCACGCCCACCGTGCCAATCGCCATCCCGTCGCCGTACGTCGAGATGATCAGGCTGAACGACCGGAGGTTCGGATCCAGATGCTCCGCGCCGATGACGACGGTCAGGCCGGGGCCGTCAATGTACTCGTTCAACAGGTGGACCAGCCGCTGTTTCTCTTCCATCATCTGCAGCAGCGTCTGCAGCGTGCCGAGCGTGAGGCCGTGCGTCTCCTCGAGGAGCGACGCGGCGCCGTCGACGTAGATGGTTCCTCCTCTGGGAAGATCCGTGAACGTCGACGATGCCAGGCGCATCGCCCGTGCCAGCAGCTCGTCGTACAGCATGCGCTCTTCGTTGATCCGCTCGCGCACCGCCTCGCGGGCGCGGGCGAGCGGCAGCCCCGAAAACTCCCGGTTCAGGTAGTTGGCCGCCTCGCGCAGGTCGTCGGCGCCGAGCGGCTCCGCGATCTCGATGACTTTCTGGATGACGTGGCCGCCGCGGGCGACGATCACCACGAGCACCCGCGACGTGCTGAGCGGGACGAATTCGACGCGGTCGAACACGGCGCCTTCCTGCGCCGGCTGCAGGACGAACCCGATGTGGCCCGACGCCTGCGAGACCAGGTGCGAGACGCCGGGCAGCATCGAATCGGGCAGGCGACCCGCATGGTCGCGGCGCAGCCGCGCCTCGACGGCGTGGGCCGTCCGGCTCGACCGCTTCGAGTCGAGCAGCAGATCGACGTAGAAGCGATACCCGCGATCCGTCGGAATGCGCCCGGCCGATGTGTGCGGCTGCTGGACGAACCCTTCGTCCTCGAGGCGCGCCAGAATGTTGCGGACGGTGGCGGAGGACACCCCGAGGCCGGCCGCCGTGACGAGCACGGAAGACGCCACGGGTTCGCCCGACGCGATGTATTCGCGTACGAGCGCCGCGAGGACACGTTTGGCGCGGTCGTTGGGCTCAACAGGCATTAGCACTCGCGCTTAGAGACTGCCAAAACATTATACACCGGCGCGCGCCGAGAGCTCCCGCGCCGCCGCGCGCGCCTCCGCCATGATGGCCGCGGCGTCGGTCCGCACCGGCTCGCCATCGCGCACCAGCACCTCGCCGTCGACGATTGTCGCGCGCACGTCGGCCGCCCGCGCGGCGTAGACGATGGTCGAGTAGGGGTCCGGGCCCGGCACGAGGTGCGGCTGCTCGCTGTCGATGACGATCACATCCGCCCGCTTGCCGGTTTCGATCGAGCCGATGTCTCCGTCGAGGCCCAGCGTGCGCGCGCCGGCGCGTGTCGCCATCACGAGCGCGTCGCGCGCCGTCAGCACGCCCGGACGGCCCGTCGCCGACTGCAGCAGCGCGGCCAGGCGCATCTCGGTGAACATGTCGAGGTGGTTGTTGCAGGCGGCGCCGTCGGCGCCGAGCGAGACGTTGATGCCGCGCGCCCGCATCGCGGCGACCGGCGCGATGCCGGAGCCCAGTTTCAGGTTCGAGCTCGGGCAGTGCAGGACGTTGACTCCGTGCTCGGCAAGCAGCCCCTGCTCGCGCTCGTCCACCCACACGCAGTGCGCGCAGCACAGGCGCGGCGACGCCAGCCGCAGGCTCGCGAGGTACTCGATGTTCGACACACCGCCCGACAGCTGCCGCACTATCGCGATCTCGTCGAGCGATTCGGAAGCGTGCGTGTGCACGAGGCTCTGGTGCGCGTCCGACAGGCTGGCCACGGCCTCGAGCAGCGCGGGCGAGCACGAGACGGCGAAGCGTGGCGCGAACGCGGCGCGCAGCCGCCCCTGCGCGGCCCCATCCCACCGTTTGGCGAGCGCCACGCTCTCGTCGATGGACGCGTTAGTCTGTTCGCGCATCCTCGCGGGGACCTCGTCGCCGGAGTCCATCATGCACTTGCCGATGGTCGCGCGGATGCCCGCCTCGGCCGCGGCCTCGAACACGACGTCGGTCTCATGCACCGTCTCCATCGTCAGCACGGTCGTGGTGCCGGAGGCGAGCAGCTCCGAAATGCCGAGCCGCGCGGCCGCACGAAGCGTGGACGGTGTGTGCGCCGCTTCCATCGGCCAGATGCGCGTGCGCACCCAGTCCATCAGGGTCAGGTCGTCGGCATAGCCGCGAAACAGCGTCTGGCACAGGTGCACGTGCGTCTGCACGAAACCGGGGAGGACCCAGCCGCCGTGCGCGTCGAGGATCGTGTCGTGGGGAGCCGCGGTGACGCCGGGGCCGATCGCGGCAATCCGGCCATCGCGAATCGAGACATCGCCCTGCACGATGTCGAACGCGTCGTTCATCGTGACCACGACGCCGCCGCGAATGAGGAGGGAGGACATCTACATCACGAAGCCACAAAGGCCAGAAGAAGACCACGAGAGGCTAGACCTTCTTCGTGTGCTTCGTGTCTTCGTGATTCATTCTTTGGCAACCAGCTTCGGTGGTTCCCATTTCATCGATCGGCTGCCGCCGTCCCTGGCGAGGGCCTTGCCGTGTTTGACGGCGATCAGCTCGGCGAGGATGCTGACGGCGATTTCCTGGGGCGTGACAGCCCCGATGTCCAGGCCGATGGGGGCGTGGACGTGGGTGAGGGCTTCGGGCGCCATCTGGTCGGCGAGCAGCTGATCGTAAATGCGCGCCACTTTGGCGCGGCTGCCGATGAGGCCGAGGTAGCGCAGCTCGCGTGGCGCCAGCGCCCGCAGCGCCTCGAGGTCGTTCGTATGGCCCCGCGTGACGATGACCGCGTAGGCGTGGGCGGGAAGCTGGGTGCGGCCGATCCAGGCCGGGATGTCTTCCACGACGATCTCGACGGCGTCCGGAAACCGCTCGCGGTTCGCGAACTTCTCGCGATCGTCCACGACGTGGACCCGGAATCCGACTTCGTGGGCGACGCGCGCCAGGTGAAAGCCGACGTGGCCGGCGCCGACGACGTAGAGTTCGGGCGAGGGCTCGATTGGCTCGATGTACACGTCCATCTGTCCACCACAGATCAGCCCGGTTTCCTGGGCGAAGTCATCGTCCAGCTCGTAGTGGACGAGCTCGGGACGCCGGCTGGTGATGGCCTCGCGAGCTTTCCAGAACGCGTCGTTCTCGTAGCACCCGCCGCCAATCGTGCCGACGATGCGGCCGTCGGCGAAGACCAGCATCTTGGCGCCCACGCGCTGCGGCGTCGAGCCGCGCGCGGCCACGATCGTCACAAGGGCAGCCGGCTCGCCCCGTTCGAGCGCCCCGGCGACGGCCGCGAAGACCTCTTGATTCACTGTTGCGATTATACGGGGGCTGGTGGGTCAGGTGGGGCTGGAGGGTCAGGTAGGTCGGGTGGGTCGGGTAGGTCGGGTAGGGAAGGACAGCGTTTGCCTACTTGCCTCGCGTCTCAGCTGACCCACCCGACCTACCCGACTTGCCCGGCCTACCCGACCCGCCCGTGTCAGCGATGCAAATCGCACGACTGGGTCGGTTCGGTGCCGGCGATGAACGCCTCGCGGAAGACGCGGGGACAACCGGGCACCGCGAGTTTCCCGGTGTCCTTGTCGATGTCCACGAACGAGATGCCGGCGGGCGCCTCGAACTCGTCGCTCGTTCGTCCGGCGAGCGCGCGGGTCATGAACTCGGTCCAGATCGGCAGCGCGGCCTGGGCGCCGCTCAACCCGACCGGCTGGTTGTCGTCGAAGCCCACCCATACGACCGTCAGCAGCTCGGGCGTGAAGCCGACGAACCAGGCGTCGCGCAGGTCGTTGGTCGTGCCGGTCTTGCCGGCGGCGTCGGGCGTGAAACCGGCGGACCGTGCGCCCGCGGCCGTGCCCTCGTTGAGCACGCTGCGCATCATGTTGGTGACGAGGTATGTGGTGTCCCGCCGCGCGATTTCGCGGACGTTCTCCGACGGCTTCTTCGTGAGGTTCGCGCCGCCGCTCGTGATCGACAGGATGTGCTTGAGCGGCCGCAGCGATCCCATATTCGGGAAGATCGTGTACGCCGTGGCGATTTCGAACGGCGTCGCCTCGAACACGCCGAGCGCGATCGACGGGTACGCCTTCGGCGCGTTGCCGACGCCGAGCTTCTTCCACAGCGCCGCGACGCGATCGTAGCCGGCGGCCTGCGCGACGTGAATCGTGCCGAGATTCCGCGAATGCGCGAGCGCGCGGCGGAACGTGATCGGCCCGTCGTACTCCTTCTCGTAGTTTTCCGGCGTCCACACCTGGTCGTCGAATTCGAAGGTTTCGGGTTCGTCGAGCGTGATCGACGCCGGCGTGACGTCCGTGCGGCCCTGGGCCGCCGCCTGCTCGAACGCCGCCAGGTAGACGAACGGCTTGAACACGGAGCCCGGCTGCCGGCGCGAGAGCACGACGCGGTCGTACTGGGACTGGTTGTACGATCGCCCGCCGACGAAGGCGAGGATTTCACCCGTGCGCGGATCGACGGCGATGAGCGCGGCCTCGGCCTTGCCCTTGCGCTTGCGCCGCGACAGGAGCTGGTCCACCTTGGTCAGGCCGTTGCGGACCGCGTCCTGCGCCAGCCGCTGCAGGTGCAGGTCGAGCGTCGTGTAGACGTCGACGGCCTTGTCGGTCGTGGTCGTCAGCCCGGGATACTGCTCGTCGAGCAGCTGACCGACGTAATCCACGAAATACGGCGCCTCGGCCTCGAGCGCGCGCTGGACGACGGCCAGCGGCTCGGCGGATGCGCGTACGGCGGCATCGGGCTCGATGTAGCCTGCGTCGGCCATGGCCGTGAGCACGACGTTGCGGCGCTCGCGGCAGCGCTCCGGGTTGTTGAACGGCGAGAGGGCAGAGGGCGACTGGATCACCCCGGCGATCGTCGCTGCTTCCGCCAGCGAAACGTTGCTGACGTCCTTCCCGAAGAACAGTCGCGAGGCTTCGCTGACGCCCATGATCGCGAACGACCCGCGCTGGCCGAGCGGGACGTCGTTCAGGTACATCTCGAGGATCTCTTCCTTCGACGCCTTGACCGTGAGGATGAGCGAGACGAAGATCTCGAGCACCTTGCGGCGCCCGGAACGCTCGCGCGCCGATTCGAGCGTCATGCCGTCGAACTTCGGCAGGAAGACGTTGCGCACCAGCTGCTGCGTGATGGTGCTGCCGCCGGCCATGCGGTTGCGGCGCCCCGTGGCGTACGAGAGCACCGCCCCGCCCATGCCGATGGGATCGATGCCGGGATGCTCGTAGAAGCGGCGATCCTCGATCGACAGCACCGCCTGGACCATGCGGGGCTGAATGGCGGCGAGGGCCACCGGCCGGCGTTTTTCGCGTTCGCCGGGGCTGATCGAGGCGAGCACCGGCGCGTCGAGCGTCAGCCGATCCGTTTCGCGCGGGCCGCGCTCGAGCCGCACGACGTGGTCCGAGACGCGCACCGGGCGGCGCGGGGCGGCCTTGCCGCCGGAAGGGCGCCGGTCGAATCCGACGCGCACGATCTCGCTGCGGGAGGTCGCGCCGCGCGGCAGGATCGAGACCGAGCCTTCCCCGAGGATGAACTCGCCGGGTTTCTCGAGGGCGCCTCGCTCCGCGTACCCAAGCTCGTTCAGCCGGTCGATGAGCTGGCGGTTGTTCATCGACTGCCCGCGCCGGATTTCCAGCGGGCGGGCCAGCACGCGCGGGAGCACGCGGTCGCGCTCGCCGTGCAGCCGCTGGTCGATGAGTCGCGCGAAGCTGACGTAGTAATACGTCGTGGCGACGCACAACCCTGCGGCGCAGGCGATGAGCGCGCCGGCCACGGCGCGGACCCACGGCTTGCGCCACCACATTGAAATCTTGATTCGGACGAGGCTGCGCGCGCCGGCCGATCCGGTAGACCTCGTCCGGCCCCGCGCGGTGGGGCGTCTTGGCGTTTTCAGATCGTGATCACCCAATGCTGTCCCATCTCAATGGGCAGGGCGTCCCAGAGCCTTTCGACGAGGGCCGGCCCGTACTGGTTCAGGAACCAGACGAAGCCGACGGTGCGTTCCTGCGCGTGCCCGTTGGGGAAGGCGAGCGCGCGCGTGCGGAAGAACTGCCGGCGGAGCGTGTCGTTCTTTCGCTTCGCCGCCTGAATCGTCTTGCCGTGGAGGTTCTCCAGATCGTGTTGCATCTTGCCGGTCGTGTTCCGCGCCGCGCCTTCGAGCGTGGGGTCGAGTGTCAGGAGGGCGTCGACGACGCGCTGCATCTGGCTGTCGAGCGCGGCGCCGGCGGCCGTGAACGCCGCATCAACGTCCGGGGGAATCTGGGTCTTGAGCAGCTCGTTCAAGCCGCCTTCATCCTGGGGCTGCAGCGCTTCGAGCGGAAATTGATACCTGGTGAGGAAACGTGCCGAGGCGGAGTCGAGCAGCGTGGCGGTGGCTCGCGGATAGATGAGCGGCATCGGCACGCCGAAATTTTCGTACACGCCGCGAAGCTGGCCGAGGTAGGCCAGTTCGCTCGGGCCCGCGACGTAACAGATCGTCGGAAAGAGCGCGTCCTGAACGATGGGCCGGAGCAGCACGCTCGGGCTGAACCCCGCCGGCCGTTCGCCGGCTTCTTTCGCGAGCGCGGCCGGCGCGTAGCTGGATTCGCCGATCACCAGCTGGCCGTTCTGCTGCCGGATGGCGCGCCGCGATTCATCGAGCCGGAACAGCGCCAGGCTGCCGTCGGCCGCCTGCACCTGCGCGTGGTATCCCTGCGCCGCGAGATCGGCTCCGGCCTTCGACGCGGCCATCGCCGTCTGGCCCGGCGTCGACAACTCGCGCACGAACACCGGGCCGACGGCAGGCTTGGTGGCCGGGTCCGACGCGTCGTAGACGACGAGGCCGCGTTCGCCGAGCACGCGCTCCATCCATCGTCCGAACGCCTCGGCCATACCGGTACCGGGCTGGTAGGCGGCGCGGAGATCGGCCAGCAGTGAGTCGCGAAACTCGGTGGGCGGCAGCGTCTGTTCGAGCTCGGCGAGGGCGGCGGCGATGTGGTCGTCGAGGGCGATGGACGCGACCGGCACCGGCTCGCCCGCCGGGCGCTGGGGCAGGGCGATGGTCCGGCTTTCGAGATCGCCGGTGAGGACGGTGCACGATCGCACTTCGTCCCAGTCGTGGTCTTCGGCTTCGATCCAGAAGACCGCGACCGCGGGCACCCCGTGCCGCCGCGAGACCTCGTCGGCGAGCTTGAGCGCCGTGATGGCTTTGAGCAGCGTGTAGACAGGCCCGCCGAAGAGGCCCGCCTGCTGGCCGGTCAGCACCGCCACGGCTGTCGCGTCAGCGAGACGATCGGCCGCCGCACGGGCCTGGGCCGGCGCGCCGCGGCGCCGCTGCTGCTCGCCGATAGCCCGCGCCAGTTGCTGACGATCGCGCGGATGCGCCTGGGCCCGGGCGATCGCGGCCGTCCAGGCCGAGTCGTCTTTGGGATCGCCCGAAAAAAACGGCGCGAGGCCGGAGAACGCGAAGGCGTAGTCGGCGGCGAGCCGCTTCACCCAGGGAAAACGGCGCAGATCGATGGCAGTGCGCGCGGTTGTCGGTTCGCCTGTCACTGGAGTGGCGGCGGTAGGGTTTGCCTGCACCGAAGACCTACTTTACACGATCGGCTGCCATGGATCAGTGTTACCATGAAGCGCCTTCCTCTGAGGAGTCATCACTGCACACGGAAGCTGTCGGCTCTACGTCCCCCGATGCCTTCGGTCCATTTCGCGTGCTTCATCAGATCGGTGCGGGTGCGTTGGGCCCGGTGTTCCGTGCGTACGAACCGGACCGCGATCGGCTCGTCGCCATCAAGCTCTTCCGCCTCGATCTACCGCCCGAGCGCGTGCACCAGCTCGTGGCCGAATTCGAACAGCTGATCGCGGCGGAGCTCGATCACCCCGTCATTGCCGCGCCGCGCGCAGCCGGCATCGAAGGCGTCAACGCGTATCTCGCTCAGGACTACGTGACCGCGGAGTCGCTCGACGTCGTGATCCGCGAAGGCGGCGCGCCGCCCGTGGCCGACGCGCTGAGCATCGCCGCCCGGCTCGCGGATGCCTTGGACTACGCCGCCGACCGCCAGATCGTCCACGGGTCGCTGCATCCGCGCGACGTGCTGCTCTCGCCGGACGATTTTCGCCTCGTGGGCCTGGGCATCACGCGCGCGCTCGAACGTGTCGGCGTGCCGGCGCCGGTCCGCCGGCCCTACACCGCGCCCGAACGCATCGGCGGCGGCGCGTGGGACCGCCGCGCGGATATCTTCAGCCTCGCGGCCATCGCCTACGAACTGGTGTGGGGCCGGCGCCTGTCCGGCACCGGCGCCCAGGCGGTCGAGGGCATCACCGACGCGCACGGTGGCCACCTGCCGGCGTTGCACGACGTGTTTGCGCGCGCGCTCGCCGACGACATGGCGGATCGGTTCGGCACCGCGTTGGAATTTTCCGCCGCGCTCGCGGGAGCGTTCGAGGGCAAGCCCGCGAAGGTCAGCCGCATGGTCCGGCGCAACCCGGCGCCGCGGACGGCCCCCGAGCCCCGGTTGCCGCTCGACGAAGAGGGGACCGCGGAGTTGACGCTCCGCGCGCCCGAGCCTGCGCGGAATCTCGACGTCGAAGCCGAAGTCGAAGCCGTTCTCCAAAATGTCATCGAAGACGTCATCGAGCCAGATGCGCCGGTCGAAATCGGTACGGCCGAACCCGCCGCGCCTTTCGGACTTAGCGGACTGAGCGGATCCCTCGGACCCCGTGAACCGCTCGAACCCGTCGAACCCAGTGGACCCCTCGGACCCAGTGGACCTGTTGGACCTCTTGGACCTGGTGGTTCCAGCGAATTCGTCGAGCCCGAAGCCGCCGTCGAGGCTCCGTACGTGCAGGGCAGTTTGCTGTCGCCCGCGCCGGCTCCCGAGACATCGAGCCTGTCTCTGGTCTGGCCGCTTGCGCTGGCCGCTCTCGTTGGGGCAGCGGCCGGGTTCGGCGCTGGTTACGCCGTCGCCATCCGCGATCGTCCGGTCGCGGTTGCCAACGTCGCGCCGCCGCCGGAGAACGCAGCAGCCCCTGCGGCGGCCGCGCCGCCGGTCGTGCGGGAACCCGAAGGCGGGGCGGTCGTGTCCCGGCCTCTGCCGCCTGCTGGCTCGCCGGGAACGGCACCCGTGCCGGCGCCCGCGCGCCCTGCGCCGCCCGCGGCACCGGTCGCACCGCTCTTTGCCGGCCGCGTGCTGGTGCGTTCGACGCCGCCGGGCGCGCGCGTCTTCGTCGACGGTCACGGCGGCGGCGAGACGCCGGCCACGGTCCGGGACCTCGCGCGCGGCGCGCACCAGGTGCGTCTCGTGCGCGAAGGCTACACGACCGTCGAGCGCCGGATCGTGATCACGGCGTCGCAGCCGACCGTGACGCTGACCGTGCCGATGGTCAGGACGCCGCCGGCTGTGCCGGCGCGGACCGAGGCGCCGCTCACGATCGAATCGAAGCCGTCAGGCGCCGTGGTGTTCCTGGATGGCAGGCAGGTGGGGACGACGCCGCTCACGTTCCCGCTCGTCAAGGTCGGCGCCCACGCCGTGCGCATCACGCTCGAAGGCTACCGGCCGTGGTCGTCATCGGTGGACGTGAGCGCGACCGAGCCGAACCGCGTCACCGCGTCTCTGGAGCGATAGGGTCGGGACTTGGGGCTAGGGGTTAGAGGTTAGAGGTTAGGGGTTAGGGGTTAGGGACCTGGGATGAGCACAGAGGCGATTCTTGCGTTGGAAGACGGCACGTGGTTCCGCGGCCTGGCCGCGGGCGCCGAGGGTGTGGCGGGCGGCGAAGTCGTGTTCAACACGAGCATGACGGGCTATCAGGAAGTACTGACCGACCCTTCGTACTCCGGGCAGATCGTGACGATGACGTGCCCCGAGATCGGGAACTACGGGGTGTCCGCGCGGGACGGGGAATCGCGGGTGCCGCACGTCGCCGGTTTCATCGTGCGCGAGCAATCGCCGGTCGCGAGCAACTGGCGCTCGGAGGGCACGCTGCGCGACTACCTCGTCACCAACGGCATCGTGGCCATCTCCGACATCGACACGCGGGCGCTCACGCGAACGCTGCGGTCGGGCGGCGTGATGCGCGGCGTCGTGGTGACGGGCAACGACCTCGATCCGCAGGCCCTCGTCGCGCGCGCGCAGGCGCTGCCGAAGATGGAAGGGTCGGACCTCGTGCGCGACGTGACGACCGACGCCGCGTTCGACTGGCCCGCGGAGGATCCCGGCGAGTTCGGCATCGCGGTGGGACGCCTCGCGAAACGCCGGCTGAAGATCGCCGCGTATGACTTCGGGATGAAGCGCAACATCCTGCGGCGGCTGAGCGCGCACGGCTGCGACGTCCGCGTGTACCCGGCGACCGCGCCGGCTTCGGAGTTGCTGGCGACCGGGCCCGACGGCGTGTTCCTGAGCAACGGGCCCGGCGATCCCGCCGTGCTCACGTACGCGATCGACAACTCGAAGGCGCTCGTCGCCTCGGGCGTGCCGGTGTTCGGCATCTGCCTCGGCCATCAGGTCCTCGGGCTCGCCATGGGCGGGTCGACGTTCAAGCTGAAGTTCGGCCACCGCGGCGGCAACCACCCGGTGAAGAAGCTCGAGACCGGGAAGGTCGAGATCACGTCGCAGAACCACGGGTTCGCCGTCAATCCGACGACGCTGCCGGACGATGTGGCCGTGACGCACCTGAATCTGTACGATGGCACGGTCGAGGGGCTGCGCCACAAGACGCGTCCGGTGTTCTGCGTGCAGTACCACCCGGAAGCGTCGCCCGGCCCGCACGACGCGGACTACCTGTTCGACGACTTCATAGCGATGATAGAAGGGACTAGAGGCTAGAGGCCGGGGACCAGGGAAAAGAAGCGAGCGTTCTTCCAGCCCCTGGCCCCCAGCCCCCAGCCCCGGAAGTAATGCCAAAGCGCACCGATCTGAAACGCGTGCTCATCATCGGCTCGGGCCCGATCGTCATCGGTCAGGCCTGCGAGTTCGACTACTCGGGCAGCCAGGCCTGCAAAGCGCTGCGGAGCGAGGGCCTCGAGGTCATCCTCGTCAACAGCAACCCGGCGACGATCATGACGGACCCGGAGCTCGCGGATCGCACCTACGTCGAGCCGCTCACGCCGGAAGTTCTCGAAGCCATCATCAAGGTCGAACGGCCCGACGCGATCCTGCCGACCGTCGGCGGGCAGACGGCGTTGAACCTGGCGGTGGACCTCCACAACGCCGGCATCCTCGAGAAATACAACGTCAAACTCATAGGGGCGTCCATCCAGGCCATCAAGGTGGCGGAAGACCGGCTGCTGTTCAAGGATGCGATGCGCGAAATCGGGCTCGACGTTCCGATGAGCGGGCTCGCGCGCTCGCTCGACGAGGCGTTGAACCTGGCGAAGACGCTGGGCTTCCCGCTGGTCATTCGCCCGTCGTTCACGCTGGGCGGCGTCGGCGGCGGCATCGCCTACAACATCGAGGAATTCCGCGAGCTGGCCGAACGCGGCGTCGAGCTGAGCCCGGTCCACGAGATCCTGGTCGAGGAATCCGTGATCGGCTGGAAGGAGTTCGAGCTCGAGGTCATGCGCGACGTCGCGGACAACTTCGTCGTCATCTGCTCGATCGAGAACATCGACCCGATGGGCGTCCACACCGGCGACAGCATTACGGTCGCGCCGATCCTGACGCTCAGCGACAAGGAATATCAACGGATGCGCGACGCCGCGCGCCGCATCATCAGCAAGGTCGGAGTCGAGACGGGCGGGTCGAACATCCAGTTTGCCGTGAACCCGGCGGACGGCCGGATGGTCGTGATCGAGATGAACCCGCGCGTGTCGCGGTCTTCAGCGCTCGCGTCGAAGGCCACGGGCTTCCCGATCGCGAAAATCGCGGCCAAGCTCGCCCTCGGGTACCACCTCGACGAGATCCCCAACGACATCACGCGCCTCACCCCGGCCAGCTTCGAGCCGGCGATCGACTACGTCGTCGTCAAGATCCCGCGGTGGAACTTCGAGAAGTTTCCGCAGGCCGATCGGACGCTCACGACGCAGATGAAATCGGTCGGCGAGGCCATGGCCATCGGGCGGACGTTCAAGGAAGCGTTCATGAAGGGCGTCCGCTCGCTCGAGCTCGGGCGGAGCGGGCTGCTGTTCGGACCGGCGACAGGCGACCGGACCGAGGGCATCGCCGGCACGGAGGGGGAGAGCGACGCCTCGCTGCGGAAGCGCCTGGCCGTGCCGAACGATCGCCGGATGTGGGACATCTTCCGCGCGCTCGATCGCGGCTGGACGGTCCAGCAGGTCCACGAGCCGACGAACATCGATCCGTGGTTCCTGCAGCAGTTTGCCGAAATCGTCGAGCTGAAGCGGCTGGCGGAAAGCGGCCTCGAAGGGCTGTCGCCGGACGTGATGCGGCGGTTGAAGCGCGCGGGGTTCGGCGACCAGGAGATCGCGCAGGCCGCGGGGGCGACCGAGACCTCCATCCGCGAGCGGCGCGCGAGCCAGTCGCTCGCGCCGGTCTACAAGCGCGTGGACACGTGCGCGGCCGAGTTCGAGTCGTTCACGCCGTACATGTACAGCTCCTACGAGCCGACGTGCGAATCGAACCCGAACGGGCGCAAGAAGGTGATCATCCTCGGCAGCGGGCCGAACCGCATCGGGCAGGGCATCGAGTTCGACTACTGCTGCTGCCACGCCGCCTTCGCGCTGCGCGAAGAAGGCTTCGAAACGGTGATGATCAACTGCAACCCGGAAACCGTCTCGACGGACTACGACACGGCCGACCGGCTGTATTTCCAGCCGCTGACGTTCGAGGACGTGATGGCCGTCATCGAAACCGAGCGATCGGCCGGCGGCGAGGTGTCGTGCCTCGTGCAGTTCGGGGGCCAGACGCCGCTGAAGCTCGCGCTGGCGCTCCAGCACGCGGGCGTGGCGATCCTGGGCACGTCGCCGGACTCGATCGACCTGGCCGAGGATCGCGAGCGCTTCGCGGCGTTTCTCTCCGGGCTGAACATCACGCAGCCGAAGAGCGGTACGGCGACGTCGAAAGAGCAGGCGCGCGACGTGGCCGCGTCGATCGGGTTCCCGGTCGTCGTACGGCCTTCGTACGTGCTGGGCGGACGCGCGATGGCGATCGTCTATGACACTGCGACACTCGACCGCTATATGACGCACGCCGTCGACGCGTCGCCCGAGCATCCGGTGCTCGTCGACCGGTTCCTCGAGGACGCATTCGAGTTCGACGTCGACGCCGTCGCCGACAGGACCGGCGCCGTGATCATCGGCGGCATCATGGAGCACATCGAGGAGGCCGGCATTCATTCGGGCGACAGCTCGTGCGTCGTGCCGCCGTTCCTCTGTCCCGAACGCCATCTGCAAACCATTCGGGAGCACACGCGCCGCATCGCCCGCGCCCTTGGCGTCGTCGGCCTGATGAACGTGCAGTTTGCGACCAAAGACGATGTGGTGTACGTGCTCGAGGTGAACCCGCGCGCGTCGCGCACCGTCCCGTACCTGTCGAAGGCGTCGGGGACGTCGCTGGCGAAGATCGCGGCCAAGGTCATGGCCGGGCGCACGCTCGCGGAGCTGGGTATCACGCGCGACCTGGAAGTCGCCGGTGTGTTCGTGAAAAGCCCCGTGTTCCCGTTCGTCCGGTTCCCGGGCGTGGACACGATCCTCGGCCCCGAGATGAAATCCACCGGCGAGGTGATGGGCGGGTCGAGCAACTTCGGCGTCGCCTTCGCGAAGGCGCAGCTGTCGGTGGGGCAGCGGCTGCCGGAGAGCGGCACGGCGTTCGTCAGCGTCAACAACGACGACAAAGCGAACCTCGTGCCGATCGCGCGCGACCTGTCGACGCTGGGCTTCAAGCTGATCGCGACGCGCGGCACGGCGGCCTACTTGCGCGCTTACGGCCTCGACGTGGGTGTGGTCTACAAGGTCAACGAGGGCCGGCCCAACATCGCCGACGAGATCGTGAACCACAAGGTGGACCTGGTCATCAACACGCCGCTCGGGCGCGAGTCGTTCTTCGACGACCGCATGGTCCGGCGCGCCGCGATGATGCACGAGGTGCCCTGCATCACGACGCTCACCGGCGCCGCGGCGGCCGTCCAGGCCATTCGCGGACTGCGGGAACAGGGCCTCGGCGTTCGCGCGCTGCAGGACTACTACGCAGGAATTGCCGCAGAGAAAGTCTGATCGTCGTCAGGTTCTGCCACAAGCTCCGATCGTCCCGCTCCAGCCACGAAGGCACGAAGGCACGAAGTTCTTGCAGGAAAAGATCTTCGTGTTTTCGTGTCTTCGTGGCAAAGAGTGGCGACGAAACTTGCACATGTCGCTGGTGTGCGTGTTGTCGCAGCCATTCCCGCTATTGGTCTCATCGCCGGATCGGCTGCCGGTCTGGCGATTGCCGTTCCTCGTGGGCTCGCCTATGTCGTGATGGCCGCTGCCGTGGCCGGTGCGGTTCTCGCGCTCCGGTGGCAGCGGATTGCCTGGCTCGCCGGCTGCGTCGTGGCGGGCTTCGCGGCCGGAGGCGCGCTTCTGTCTTCCGACGCGTGGCAGCGCGCCCGGCAGTCGTCGCTGCGGATTGCGTTCGACGAGCTCGCCCGCGCGCGCAGGACTGAGGCCGTCGCGGCTGGCCGCGGTGTTCCGGAGGACCCCTCGGCGTTCGCGTTCGTCGAAGGCGCGCTGCGGAGCGACGCCTCGGCCGGCGCTGCCGGCGTGTCGCTAAACCTGGACGTCGATCGCGTTAGTGGCCCCGGCGGCCCAGGCGTCGACCGCGCCGTCGCCGGGGGCGTCCGCACCACAGTGGCCGGCACGTTCGCGCCCGCCTTGATGGGGCAGTGGCGCGCCGGCCGGAGGGTGCGGCTGCCGGTGGATCTGCATCGCGCCGCGCGCTATCTCGACGAGGGTGTGCCCGACGCCGAGCGGGCTCTGCAGATGCGAGGCACATCGCTCCTCGGGACCACGAAAAGCGGAGCCCTGGTGGAGGTGGTGGCGCACGCCGGCTGGCTCGACGAGCGGATGGCGGACGCCCGCGCGCTCTCGCGGCGCGCGATCGGCGACGCCGTCGGCCGGTGGAGCGCCCGTTCCTCGGCGATCGTCACGGCCATCGTGATCGGCGACCGTGCCGGCCTGGACGACGATGTGGAGCGGCGGCTGCAGGAGGCCGGGACGTATCACGTCATCGCGATTTCGGGCGGCAATATCGCGATCCTCGCCGGCCTGATGATCGCCGGGTTCCGGCTGGCCGGTCTGCTCGGACGAACCGCGATGCTGGCGTCGATCGTCCTGCTGCTGGCCTATGGGCGCCTGGTCGGTGGTGGCGCATCGGTCGATCGCGCGACGCTCATGGCGGTTGTCTACCTCGCCGCCCGTGCCGCTGACCAGCGCAGCCCGCCGCTGAACGCGCTCGCGTGCGTCGTCGTGTGCCTGCTGGCAGCGGAACCGTTGTCGGTCGCCGACCCGGCGTTCGTCCTGACGTTCGGCGCGACCCTCGCGATCCTCGCCGCCGGGCCGTTGCTGGCGTCGCGCCGTCGTCCACGATTCCTCGCGCCCGTGTTGGCGCTGTTCGCTGCCTCCGCCGCCACCGAAGCGCTGTTGATGCCCGTCGGCGCGATCCTCTTTTCGCGGGTCACTTTCGCCGGCCTCGCCCTGAACTTCCTGGCGATTCCGCTGATGGCCGTCACCCAGGTCGCCGGCATGGCCCTCGTACCCGCGGCGTTCGTCGCGCGCTGGCTGTCGCTGGCGTGCGGCCTGGTCGCGCATGCGGGCGCCACCGGCCTCGTCTGGTCGGCCGATCTCGTCCGGTTTGCGCCCTTCGCGACGTTCAGGGTTGCCGCGCCGGGCTGGCCGTGCGTCGCGATCTACTACGGGGCGCTCGTTGTCGCCTGGTTCCGCCCGCGCTCGCTTGTGCCGCTGACCGCTGCCGCCGGCGCGGCTATCTGGATGGTCGCCCAGCCCTGGACGCTGGCGGCCTCCGCGGGCGATGGCCGGCTTCACATGACGTTTCTCGACGTGGGCCAGGGCGACTCGGCGTTCCTCAAGTTCCCAAATGGCGCCACGCTGCTTGTCGATACCGGCGGCCTCGTTTCGAGCGGTTCAGGTTTCGACATCGGCGACCGCGTCGTTGCGCCGCCGCTCCGGATTGCCGGTGTCCGCCGCCTCGACTCCCTCGTCCTCACGCACGGCGACCCCGATCACATCGGTGGGGCAGGCGCGATCCTGCGTGAGTTCAGGCCACGCGAGGTGTGGGAGGGCATTCCCGTCCCGCGCTCCGAGCCGCTCATGGCGCTGCGCGCCACCGCCGGGGAACTCGGACTGCGGTGGACAAACGTGAGGACTGGCGACCACGCGAACATCGATGGGGTCGATGTCGTCGTCAAACACCCCGACCCCGCCGACTGGGAGCGGCAACGCGTACGTAACGACGACTCCATCGTCGTGGATGTGCGGTGGCGGGACGTCTCGATTGTGTTGACCGGCGATATCGGGAAGGCCGTCGAACGGACCATATCAGGGCGACTGCGGCCTTCACCGCTGCGCGTCGTGAAGATCCCGCATCACGGCAGCCTGACTTCGAGCACCACGGAGTTCATCCGCGCGCTCCGGCCGCAAGTCGCCGTCGTCAGCGTCGGCCGGGCCAACCGTTTCGGACATCCCGTGCCGGAGGTGCTCGACCGGTACCACGAAGCCGGTGCAGACATCTTCCGCACCGACCGCGACGGTGCCGTCACTGTCGATACTGACGGCTACTCCCTCGACGTCCACACCTTCACGGGCCGACCGTCTGAGGCTATCCCGCCCTAATAGCCACGAAGATCACGAAGACACGAAGAAGAGGATTCATGTTGAGAGTGGAAAGCACGCTGCCGTGGCGAAATCGAAGCCACGATGCGGAAGACCATAGGCTGCTGCATCAACGTGCATCGTGAACTCGGTCCGGGCCTGCTCGAGAGCACGTTTGCGACGAGCGGTGTGTCTCGAGCTTGATGCGGCCGGAGTATCATTCGAAGTCGAAAAGCATGATCCCGGTGACCTATCGCGGCGATATCTCTTGTGTCATCACCGGCTCGATCTCGTGGTAGCAGGTCAGGTCGTTGTGGAGATTAAGGCCGTCGATCGATTAGCCCCCGTGCACCACGCGCAGTTGCTGAACTATCTGCGTGTCTCAGGGCTTCGGGCCGGCCTTCTTATCAACTTCAACGTGCCGGTGCTTCGGGACGGCATCAGGCGCATTGTGCTCTGATTGTGGAGCGTTTCTTCGTGTCTTCGTGCCTTCGTGGCGACCAAGCCCGGCTATCCAGCTCGTTGCGCGGACTTAGCCTGTTGCCACTCCTGTTCCAGTTCCTCCAGGCTCATGGCGCCCATGGTCCGGCCGGCTTGCGCGACGGACTGTTCCATTGTCTCGAAGCGCTTCGTGAACTTGTCGTTCGCCTTGCGCAACGCGGTTTCGGGCTCGATCCCGAGTTGCCTCGACAGGTTCGCGATGGAAAAGAGCAGGTCGCCCATCTCCTCCTCGGCGCGCGCGTGGTCGGTCGGCGCGCTCCCGGCGACCACTTCCCGCAGTTCGCCGACCTCTTCTTGGATCTTGTCGACGACGTCGGTGGGCCGGGACCAGTCGAACCCGACCGACCGGGCACGCAGGCCGATCTGGTAGGCCCGGAGCAGGGCAGGGAGGGCCGCCGGGACGCCTCCAAGGAGAGTCTTCGGTTTCGCCGAGGCGCCGCGCTCCTGGGCCTTGATTTGCTCCCAGCGCGTCAGGACTTCGGCGGAGCCGATCGCCACGTCACCCTCACGGCGGTCGAACACATGCGGATGCCGCCGAACCAGCTTGTCGGCGACGCCGGTGAGTGCGTCGGCGACGGTGAAATGTCCCGCTTCGGCCTCGAGTTGCGCCACGAACACGGCTTCGAAGAGAAAATCCCCGAGCTCCTCGCAGAGCGAGGCGTGGTCGTGGCGGTCGATGGCCTCGAGCACCTCGTAGGTCTCCTCGAGCACGTAGGGCTTCAGCGTGTCGATGGTCTGCTCGCGGTCCCACGGGCAGCCGCCCGGTGCCCGAAGTGTGGCGACGATGTCAACAAGGCGCGCGAACTCCTGCATTTGCTAAAATTATCAGATTACGCCGTCACTCGATTACCCAATGCCTGAACTCTCCTTTCCCGCCTTCATCGTGTCGCTGGCCACCACGGCGGCGATCCATCTCGGAGACTTGGCCGATCCCGCGACCGGCGAGAAGCTCGAGCCGAACCTCGAGGGCGCCGCGCAGATGATCGCCATCCTCGCGCTGCTCGAAGAGAAGACGCGCGGCAACCTGACGGCGGAAGAACGTCAGATGCTGGAGCAGATCCTCTACGAGCTTCGGGTCCGCTTCCTCCAGGCCAGCGGCGAGACATCGCGCATCATCCAGCCGTGAGCGGCCTGCCCGCGCCGCGTCCGTTCCGCGTGACGATGCTGGGGACGGGTACGTCGAGCGGGGTCCCGGCCATCGGCTGCGAGTGCGCGGTCTGTCGATCGACCGATCCGCGCGACCGCCGGACCCGGCCGTCGATCCTGCTGGATTTTGGTGACAGGGGTGACGTGGGTGACCGGGGCAACGGGGCAGTCGGCGCCGTTGCCGGATCGGTCCGGCACGTGCTCGTCGACACGTCCACCGATTTGCGCGCGCAGGCGCTCGCGAACGACGTCCGCCGCGTGGACGCGATCCTCTTCACGCACGCCCACGCGGACCACGTCTTCGGGATCGACGAAGTGCGGCGGTTCAATCACATGCAGCGGTCGCCGATCCCGATCATGGCGTCGCCGGACGTCCTCGCGGACATCCGTCAGATGTTCGCGTACATCTTCAACCCGCCGCCGGCCCACGGCGGTGGCGTGCCCAAGCTGGTGCCGTTTGCGATCGGCGGTCCGTTCTCGCTCGGCGGCTTCGAGGTCGTGCCCGTGCCGGTGATGCACGGCCCGCTCCCGGTCCTCGGGTTCCGCATCGGTACGTTCGCGTACCTCACCGACTGCAACGAGATCCCGGAGGACTCGTGGGCCCTTCTCGGCGGCGTGCGCACGCTCGTGCTCGACGCGCTCCGCGAGCGTACGCATAGCACACACTTCAGCGTCGATCAGGCTCTCGCCGTCGTCGCCCGGTTGAAGCCCGAACGCGCGTACTTCACGCACATCGCCCACGACCTCGCGCACGACGCCACCTGCGCGCGCCTGCCCGCGGGTGTGGAGTTGGCTTATGATGGCCAGGTGCTGGAGATTCGCGGCTAATCGTGGACATCATCCATTTTCCCGACGATGCGCGTCCGGCGCACTGGAAGCAGCCGGTGCTGGCGCTCGGCAACTTCGACGGCCTGCACCGCGGTCATCGCAAGATTCTCGATCGGCTGCAGCGGGTCGCCCAGGAGCGCCGGGCCACTGCCGTCGTCATGACGTTCGATCCGCATCCGCCGCGGGTCGTGAGGCCAGACAAGGCGCCGCCGCTGCTGATGACGAAGGCGCAGAAGCTCGAAGGGCTGGCGCAGGCGGGGGTGGACGGCGCGGCCATCGTCCGGTTCACGCACGAGTTGTCGCGGTGGGAGCCTGAGACGTTCGTGCGGACGGTGCTCGTCGAGTGGATGCGCGTGTCGGAGGTCTGGGTCGGGGCGAACTTCCTCTTCGGGCACGATCGGTCCGGGAACTTCTCGCTGCTGCGGACGCTCGGCGGGCGGTATGGGTTCAAGGCCGAGAAGATCGACCCCGTGCGCTACAAGGATTTCGTGGTGAGCAGCACGCGGGTGCGGCGCCTGGTCAGCGAGGCCCGCGTGGACGAGGCGGCAGCCCTGCTGGGCCACGCGTACGTGATTGACGGCGTAGTCGTCCGCGGCGAGGAGCGCGGCCGGACCATCGGATTTCCGACCGCGAACCTGTGCACGGAGAACGAGCTCGTCCCGCCGCACGGCGTCTACGCGACGAGCGCCATCCTCGACGGCATCGTCATGCCGTCGGTCACGAACATCGGGACGCGGCCGACCGTCGACGCGTCCGGCCGGACGTCGATCGAGACGCATATTTTCGACCTCGATCGGAATCTCTACGGGGCCACGCTGCGCCTCGCCTTCGTTCAGCGGCTCCGCGACGAGCGGGCGTTCGAGTCGCTGGCCCTGCTGAAATCCCAGATCGCCGCCGACTGCGCGCGTGCCCGCGTGCTGTTCGATCGTCTTTCACTGTAGAATCGCCCTTCGTGGCCGCCGCCGACGACTTTGCCTTCGCGCTGACGCTCCCGGGCCACGCGCACGATACGGAGATGCTCGCGGATCTGCTGCGAACCGTGCTCGCCCACGCGGGCTATTCCGGCGACACGCTGGAGCGGCTCGTCAGGCAGGTCAGCGTCCGGGCCGTCGCGTCGCCGGCGCAGCCCTGCAGCGTGCAGTTCGAGGCGCGCGGGGGCGAACTGCAGATCGTCGTGTCGCAGGCCGGGCGCGACTGGCGCACCACGTGCCCGGTGCTGGCACACTAGCGTTGGCGTTGTGACATATCAAAGGACCGCCTGACCGCTCCGACCATGCGTCTCTACAACACCCTCACCCGCAGCGAAGAGCCGTTCACCCCCGGGCCGGGGAACACCGTCCGCATGTACACCTGCGGCCTGACGGTGTATGCGCGCGGGCACATCGGCAATTTCCGGACGTTCGTGTGCCTCGACGTGCTGCGCCGCAGCCTGAAATATCTGCTCGGCTACGAGCGTGAAGCAGGTGATGAACTTCACTGACGTCGACGACCGCACGATTGCCGGCGCGCAGAAAGCCGGCATGGACCTGCGCAGCTACACCGACCAGTTCATCGCGGCCTTCATCGAGGACTCACGCGCGCTCGGGCAGGAGGACGTCGAGGAGATGCCGCGTGCGACGGACGAAGCGAATCTCAAGGCGATGGCCGATCTCATCGCCGCGCTCGGGAAGAACGGTCACACATACGTCAGCGACGGGTCGATCTACTTCAAGATCTCGACGCTGCCCGGCTACGGCAAGCTGGCGCACCTCGATCACGAGGGGATGAAGCCCGGCGCGCGGATCGACTCGGACAACTACGCGAAAGACGACGCCCGCGACTTCGTGCTGTGGAAGGCGACCAAGCCCGACGAACCGACCTGGAATGTCGTCGATCCGCCCGGCCGTCCGGGCTGGCACCTCGAGTGCTCGGCTATGGCGCTGCGCCTGCTCGGCGAATCGCCGATCGACATCCATGGGGGCGGCATCGACCTGATTTTTCCCCATCACGAGAACGAAATCGCGCAGAGCGAGGGCGCGACCGGCAAGCTGTTCTCGCGGTTCTGGGTCCACGTCGAGTATCTGCTCGTGGACGAGCAGAAGATGTCGAAGTCGCTCGGCAACACGTACACGATCCCCGACATCGTCGCGCGCGGGTTCCGTCCGTCGGCGGTGCGCTACCTGCTGCTGTCGGCGTACTACCGCAAGCAGCTGAACTTCACGTGGGAGAGCCTCGCGCAGGCCGAGGAGGCGCTGCGCCGTTTGGCGGACTTCCTGGCGCGCGTCGATCGTGTGACCGCGCCTGGAGCACACCCCGAGATCGCGGTTCGCGTCGAGGAGGCTTCGAAGGCGTTCGACGAGGCGATGCGGAGCGATCTGAACACGGCCGCAGCGCTCGGCGCGATGTTCGAGTTGGTCCGCGCGCTCAACTCCGCGATAGACGCCGGCGAAATGGGAACCGGGGATCTGCCGGTCGTCCGCGAGGCGTTCGAGCGGTTCGATCGGGTTCTGGGCGTGCTCAGCCTGCGCCGGGCCGAGGAGAAGCAGCCGCCGCTCCCGGTCGCTGAGATCGAGCAACTGATCGAAGATCGCCACGCGGCCCGTCGCCGCCGCGACTTTGCCGCGGCGGACCGGGTTCGCGAGGATCTCGCCGCGCGGGGCGTGCTCCTCGAAGACGGTCCCGGCGGCACGCGCTGGAAGCGGAAGTAGTCAGGTCGGGTGGGTCGGGCAGGTCTGGTGGGTCGGGTAGGCAGAAGTAGTGCAGGCCTTCAGGCCTGCCAAGATCGGCCAGGCGGGGCAGGCAAGGCGCGCAGGGGGAAGGGTGAGTAGGGCGGGCCTTTCAGGCCCGCCACGGTCGCCGATTTGCATCCGCGCTGTCGCATGACCGAAGCGCGGATGGCGTTGGGGAAAAGCGGCGAAGATCTCGCGTGCCGCGAGCTCGAGCGCCGCGGGTACGCAATTGTTGCCCGCCGCTTTCGTGTCCGCAGTGGAGAATTGGACATCGTCGCGCGCGACGGAGCGGTGCTGGTGTTCGTGGAAGTGAAAACGCGCTCGGGCCGGCAGTTCGGCGCGGGGGCCGAAGCCGTGACGTTCACGAAACAGCGGCGGATCGCTCAGCTGGCCAGCGAATATCTGCTGCGGCACAGAATGTCAGACTGTCCGTGCCGTTTCGACGTCGTGTCCGTCACCGTTGGCGCCGGCGCGCCCGACGTCGAGATAATCCGGAACGCCTTCGACGCCTGAACCGTGAACCGTGAACCTTGAACCCTGAACCTTGAACCTTGAACCCTGATTCCTTGATGCCTGAACTCCGCAAAGACCCCATCACCGGCCGCTGGGTCGTCGTGTCCACGGAACGCCAGAAGCGACCGATGGACTTCCGCTTCGAGAAGGCGACGGCCATCGGGCGCGAGCACTGTCCGTTCTGTCCCGGGCGTGAGCACGTGACGCCGCCCGAGGTCCTGGCGTACCGGCAGAGCGGGGCGGCGAACGGCCCCGGCTGGGACCTGCGCGTGGTGCCCAACAAGTTCCCGGCGCTCCGCGTCGAGGGCACGCTCGAGCGCGAGGGCGAGGGGATGTTCGACCGCATGAGCGGCATCGGCGCCCACGAGGTCATCATCGAGACGACCGACCACGACAAGGGGTTCGCGTCGATGTCGGAGCTCGAGATCGAGCGGGTGCTGTGGGCGTTCCGCGACCGCGTGCTGGACCTGAAGAACGACATCCGGTTCCGCTACATCCTGCTGTTCAAGAACCACGGCGCGGCGGCCGGCGCGACGCTCGAGCACGGGCACTCGCAGCTCATCGCGTTGCCGATCGTGCCGGACTTCGTGCGCGAGGAACTGGACGGGGCGCAGCGCCACTACAAGGACAAGGAGCGCTGCGTCTTCTGCGACATCGTGCGCCAGGAAATCGCCGCGGGCCGGCGGCTCATTCACCAGAACGCGGACATCGTCGCGCTGGCGCCGTACGCGTCGCGGGTGCCGTTCGAGACGTGGCTGATGCCGCGCAGCCACGGGTCGCGGTTCGAGGAGTCGCCGCGGCACGTGTTCGAGAGCCTCGCGCGGATGCTGAAGTGGGTCATGGCGCGGCTCGACCGCGCCCTCGAGCACCCGCCGTACAACCTCATCATCCACAGCGCGCCGTTCTCGGAGGACGCGGCGGCGTTCTTTCACTGGCACGTGGAACTGATGCCGCGCATCGCGCGCCTGGCCGGGTTCGAGTGGGGGAGCGGGTTCTACATCAACCCGACGTCGCCGGAGGAAGCGGCGGAAGTCCTGCGCTCGGTCCGCCTTCCGTAACAATCGGCACAAGCCGGCGCCCGTGCGGCACGTAGCCGTTCGGGGCGAAACGTGACACCATCACGTGTCGCATCGTTCCGCGACTCCAGTCACCTTGACGAAAGGCTCGATGATGTCCAGACGTAATGGCGATCGTTCGCGATTCCAGGTCAACCGAAAGCGGAGGCTGCGGCACCGCGAGCGAATCCAGACCTTGAAAAAGGCGCTGAAGGCGGGCGCGGCCGCCGGCGTGCAGCCCGCGGTCGCGGCTCCCGCCCCTGTGGCCCCTGTGGCCGCTGTGGCCCCTGTCGCGCGGGCCCGTAAGAAGCCGGCCGTCGGTTGAACCCGGGCTCGACCGTGTGGTACGGTAAGTGTTCGGGCGAGCGGGAATAACTCAGTGGTAGAGTGCGACCTTGCCAAGGTCGAAGTCGCGGGTTCGAATCCCGTTTCCCGCTCCAAATTTACTCGCGGGGGCAATATTTTCAGTCGCGGGGACCCCTCACCCCGCTCCAGTGCGCTTCGCTGCGTGGGGCCCCACCGCCCACTCCGCTCCGCGTGCTTTTCAGGCTTGGTTGCGCCGGCCTTCGGCGGCGCGACATTTCTTAACGGCGCCGTCGCCAAGAGGTAAGGCAGAGGTCTGCAAAACCTCCACCCCCGGTTCAAATCCGGGCGGCGCCTCCACTTTTTCTCAGCAAATAGTTCGCATCCCCTGTGCCTGAATCGAGGCGGCGAAGGCCGACTGCCTGATCGCCAGGCTCTGTCAGTGCCTGCAGGTCTCCCCCAGCGGCTTCTACGCGTCGCGCGGACGACCCGAATCGATGCAACTGACGGCACACTTGCACTGAAGCCGATCAGCGCCAGGCCCTCTGTTAGGTGGAGACGGCTATGAAGTTCAATCACGTTGGCATCCCCACAACGACTCGCTTTGAAGGGGAAATCGATCTTCCCCACTTGAGAGTCACGGTGAGTGATCATCAGAGCAATCCCTTCGGCATCCAATGGATGCGGTACTGGGAGGATGCGCCCGTTCCTGACCTCGTCAAGACCGTCGCGCATGTAGCCTTCGAGGTGGACGACCTGCAGCAGGCCGTACACGGGCAAGAAGTCATCATTCCGCCGAACAGCCCCAGTGCGGGAGTGATGGTCGCGTTCATCAAGGTTGCCGGCGCTCCGGTCGAACTCCTCCAGATAGATCGCACCATCAGAAGGGATCTGTGAGCAGATGGCTGGGGATGCGGCCGACCCGGTTACTCAAGCAACTTTCTTCGGGAGAAGACCAAATAGCGAAAGACGATCAACTTACGGCAAGCGTCCACTGAATCGGATGAAGCACAGGCCAGGTGTATGGCAGATGAAAGACCACAGAATTGGGACTGGGTTCATGCAGTAGGAACATGTAGCCCTCAAGTCATGTTCGGTCAACTTAAGGAACTAGCTCGTCAAAACGTGACGAAGAGAAACGAACAACTAGGACGGGGAGTCGTGTATGCACTCCGTGAAATTGACGGTGTGTCATTTTCAGTTGGGAAAACTGACGCCCACGGCACTGCGATGTTCTTTGGGCTTACAGACGATCTGAAGGGAATGGAAGTGTTCAGGATCAATCGCCAGAATTTGGTGCGCTATGCCGTCAAGCTGTGTGATGACGGCTTATGTAGATGGACCAAGGGCGATATGACACTCGATCATTGGCAAGTGCTGCGGACAGCATTGGAGCCGTTGCTGTTTAGCTAGAGCTAAGCGACCTGAACGGTCTGTACCTGGTTCTGACCGATCGGCGCAAGACGCCCTGGGACGTGGATGCTACCGCGGCAGGTGAACGACGATCGTCGTTC
Organism: uncultured Acidobacteriota bacterium; assembly: GCA_963712905.1. GTDB lineage: Bacteria > Acidobacteriota > Vicinamibacteria > Vicinamibacterales > CAVVIG01 > CAVQJU01. The sequence continues at coordinate 79,313 of CAVQJU010000014.1, forward strand.
CTGCGCCAGGCCGGCTCTCGGCACGGATCGTCCCGCCGTGCGCCTCGACGAGGCCGCGCGCGATCGTCAGCCCGAGCCCCGAGCCTGACGAACCGGCGCCTTTGTAGAAGCGATCGAAGATGCGCGGCAGCTCCTCGGCGGAGATGCCCGCGCCGGTGTCGGCGACCCTGACTTCCACGCTGTCTGCCGCCGGCGCGGCTGCCGACGCCGACGAGCACACGCCCGCCGCGCGGCGTGTAGCGCAGCGCATTGGCCACGAGGTTGGTCAGCACCTCGCGGATTCGCAGCGGATCGATCGCGATCGGCTCGATTTCATCCGGCGAATCCGTCTCCACCCGCAACGCGACGCCGGCGCTCTCCGCATGCGCGGAAAGCGACGAGACGACGTCGTTCGCCAGCGCGAGGATGTCGGTCGGTTCCTTCGAGAGCGCCAGCGCGCCGCTCTCGGCGGTGGAAAGCGTCCGCAGGTCCTCGACGAGCCTGCCAAGCACGCGCGTGTCTTCGAGCAGGCCCTGCAGCCGTTCGTCGTCTCTGGGGTAGACGCCGTCGAGGAGCCCCTCGAGCTTTCCCTGCACGATCGCGAGCGGCGTGCGCAGCTCGTGCGCGATGTCGGCCATCAGGTGGCGGCGCGCCTTGTCCTGCGCGTCGAGCTCGCTCGCCATCGCGTTGAACGCGCGCGCCGTGTCGCCGACCCACGCCGGCCCGAACTCGGGCTCGCGGACGCGCACGTCGTAGTCGCGGTGCGCGATCCGGTCGGCGGCGGAGACGATGTCGGCGACCGGGCCGGCGATGCGGCGGATGATGATGGCGACGGCGCCGGCCACCGCGGCGCACACGAGGAGCAGGGCGATGCCGCCGCCGAATGGAAACCCGCCGCCGAAGCCCCGCGCGGCCGGAGCTCGCGACCAGCCAGAGAAGGACCCACAGCGGCCAGAAGCTGTACCAGCCGCTTCGCCGGACGAACCGCGCGCGCCGGTGCTCGCGAAGAGACCGGCCGCCCGCGCGGCGGCCAGGGCTCGTCGTGCGGCCACCAGGGCGGTGGCGAACGGTCGTACCGCGGGGGAGCGCCGCGCCAGCGGTCATGCTTCGGCGAACTTGTAGCCGATGCCGTAGACCGTCAGCACGTAGCGGGGCCGATGCGGATCGCGCTCGAGCTTCCGGCGGACGTTCTTCACGTGCGCGTCGATCGCACGCTCGAACGATTCGACCTCCGTGCCGCGCACGGCATCGAGCAGCTGCGCGCGCGTGAACACGCGGCCGGGATGGCGGGCCAGCGCGCTGAGCAGCTGGAATTCCGTCGCGGTCAGGTCGATCGGCGTGCCGCGCCGCTCGACGCGCATCTTCGCGACGTCGATCGACAGATCGGCGACGTCGAACTGCGCGCCGGCCGCCGGCGCGTACCGCGCCCGCCGCAGCACGCTCGACACGCGCGCGACGAGCTCGCGCGGACTGAACGGCTTGGTGATGTAGTCGTCGGCGCCGACCTCGAACCCGGCGAGCCGATCGGTTTCGTCCACGCGCGCCGTCAGCATGATGATCGGCACGTCCGATTCGCGCCGCAGGGCGCGGGCGACCTCGAGGCCGTCGAGGCGCGGCAGCCCGAGGTCGAGCACGACGAGGTCCGGCCGCTTCTGGCGCGCCATCTCCAGGCCGCTCGCGCCGTCCGTCGCGACCGTCACCGAGAAGCCCGCGCGCGTCAGGTAGTCCCGCGCGATGGTCGCGATCTGCCGCTCGTCGTCGACGACGAGAACGGTGGGCATGGCGGAAGAGGACCGCGCGACGGCCGCGCGGTCCTCTCGATCCTATGTGATCGGGCCCTGATTGGAACTCGACGCCGAACGTCGCGCTTCGATCGGTCCATGCGCTCGTGCTCCCGGCGATGCCATTCTTCCCAGTCGTCGCGCTCGTCGTAGTAGTAGCGGCGGTAGTGGCGGCCGTAGCGCCACGGGCCGTAGCAGCGGCCACCCCACCACATCCAGCGGAGCCCGCCGAAGACCCAGAACAGCAGGAAGAACACCCAGATGCCGCCAAACCCGCTGTGGCGCCAGCACGCACGGGTTCGGCCGCGAGCGCGCCGGCCTCACGCTGCGCGCCGAAGCTGTAGGCCGACGACGGCCACCACCACGAGCGCCAGCGATGTGATTGCCCAGGGGACCCACGGCGCGCGACGTTCCATTCGATCTCGATCGTCCATTACTCAGTCCTTTCTCCTTCCGCGATGTCGACAAGGAGAGTCTGGCGATCGATTGTGGAGAGATTGTGAAGAGAGGCGGCTGCGGCTATTGCGCGGGTTGTGCGTGCGGCCACACCGGGCTGATCAGCTCCACGCGCCAGAGCGGAGCACCCATGTAGAACAGCTGTTCGGATTTCACGAACGCCGGCACATCGCCCGCGAGGATCCACACATGGGAATCGGGCGGCTGTTTGCCGACGATGGGCGCGACAAGGCCGGCCAGCCCGCCGATGTCGACCTTCACGACGTAGTGGATGGCTTTGCGCCGCATGCCGCCTGTCGAAAACGTCTCCTCGGCGGCAGACGCGAGCTTCAACTTGACCAGCCGTGGTTTCGGCGTCGCAACGACCAGCGACAGTTCCGCCGGTACGGCTCCCGCGCGCACGTTCTTCAAGAGCGTCAGCATCATGCCGTTCGAGAGGTCGGCGGCGGGCAACTTCAGGCGCTCGCTCTCGGTTTTCTGCTGGCCGTGGTCGTCCGTGTACCGCACCGTGGCCAGGCCGGACGCGTCGATCGTCATGTCGAGCGTGCGCGGAAACGATGGCCCTTTCTGACTGAGGTGATAGCTCACGAGGCGGAACCGGCCCTGCTGCGAGTAGACGCTCGTTTCGTCGTGCGTCGACTTGTCCTTGAAATGAAAAACCAGCCGGCTGGTCACGCGAGTGCCCTGGGCCGTCTGGAGCAGATCCCCATCGGCGAGCGGGGTTCCATCGGTCGTGCTGAGCTTCAGGAAGCCGTGGACCAGCCCTTCAGTGAAGCGGACGGGCACCGGCTCACTGTCTGCCGCGATCGAGCAGAGCAGGAGGCCGGCGATGAGGGATGCGATGGTAAAGCGGAGGTGAGTGCGAGTCATGCTCGAATCCCGGCAGAGAGTCGAGCAACAAGAGTGCCGGGCGCGGTCAGCTTGAGGATGGGCTACCGCGTTTCATGAAGCAAATCGTGCACCTCCTGGTCTGTGGTCTCTGAGAAATCGCGATACCACTGTCCGACGGCGGTGAAATGCTCAGGCGTGCGTGGGCAAACAACCTCGTCGGCGAAGTCGGCGAGTTCCCGGCAAGTGTCGGGCGAACCGACTGGAACCGCGACAACGATGCGCGATGGACCGTCCGCCCGGACAGCCTGAACTGCCGCTTTCATTGTCGAGCCGGTCGCCAGGCCGTCATCCACCAGCAGGACGATGCGATCGCGGAGCTCGAGCGGCGCCCGGCCAGCCCGATACGTGCGTTCTCGACGGGCGAGCTCGCCCTGCTCTTCACGCGTGATGTCATCAACGACGGCGGCGGGAACGCCGTACCAGCTGATAACGTCCTCGTTGAGAACCCGCACGCCACCGGAGGCAATCGCACCCATCGCAAGCTCGCCATGGCCCGGCAGCCCGAGCTTTCTGACCAGGAGGATATCGAGCGGCGCGTTCAGTGTGCGAGCGACTTCGTGCGCGACCGGCACGCCTCCGCGCGGCAATGCCAGGACCACGACATTGCCACGGCCCTGAAGGTGTCCGACGTGTGCCGCCAATTCAATGCCCGCCTGCCGGCGGTCTTCGTACGGCTCTTGATGAAATCCTGTGGCCACGAAGCCGTCCTTGTCCGCTGATGGTGCAAGCAGGATACCTCCGCCGGCCGTCGCCGATCACTTCGAGTGCGGCCAGATGCTGCGCGTCACGCAGGATGACCTTGGCGATGCCAACTCGATCCACGGCGCGCATGGCCTCGCGGAGCAGGGCGTAAGCGTGACCACCAGGTCGGCCCAGGCCACCGGCCGCCCCTCGCGCTCGCACACCCGCTCGAACTTGACGGGCGACCGGTCGGCGGCGTGCAGCATGCGGAACCGGGGGCGGTGATCGCGAACGGCGACGTGCAGTTCGACTGGGATGCTGACCAGGCCGAACGCAAGGGATTCCTTCCAAATGGCGCGAGGCATGACGCCGCGTTTGCACCCGCTGTGCCAGGTGAGCCGACCGTTGGCGCGCACGCATGAGATCGCTGGCCAGGTATCGGATGTTGTGTTTCCGCCCGCTGTGTAGGAATAGACGACAGAACTATTCGGGCAGTGGGTCGGGAATCGGATTGGTCGGCGGAGGATCCGGCGTGGGCTCCGGGAGCGGCTCGGGCGGCGGCAAAGGCTCAGGCTCGGGCATCGGCGGACGTGGAGTTGTCGGAATCGCACTGGTCATCATCTGCTGATCGAGTAAGCCCCTTGCCGCCGCAGGGGTAAACTGAGCCGCGTGACCGTTTCGCTCCTGCCGTCCTCCCGCAAGGGAGTCCTTGTCGCCCTTGCGAGCGTTATCGCGATCGCCGCCCTCGCTCACATGGCGGCGACGCTCGTCGAGTTCACGTCGGGCGACCCGGACATCTTCACGCGCTTCCACCTCGGCGAAATCCGGCGGGAGTTCGATCTCGAATCGGAATCGAACGTCACGACGTGGTTCTCGTCGGCCATGCTCCTGTTCTGCGCGCTGCTCCTCAGCGCGATTGGCCGCGCCAAGCGTCGCGCGGGGGATGGCCTCGCGGGCTATTGGCTGCTGCTCGCGGTCGTGTTCCTGCTCGCCTCGATCGACGAGACCGCGATGCTGCACGAGGCGACGATGCGTCCGCTGACCGAGCGGCTGCACCCCTCGGGCGTGTTCTTTTACGCGTGGGTCGTGTTGGGCCTGCCGTTCGTGATCGTCTTCGGCATCGTCAACCTGAGATTTCTGAAGCGGCTGCCGCGCCGGACCCGGCTCGAGTTCATCGTGGCCGGCGCGGTGTACCTGGGGGGAGCGCTCGGGCTGGAGATGGTCGAAGGCGTCATTGCCACTCGGATAGGTGCTGGCAGCTTCGTGATGTTCGCGGCGCGATGGCTGGAAGAAGTCATGGAGATGTGCGGCGTGCTGCTGTTCCTCGGCGCGCTCCTCCGCTACATCGCCGAGGAGCTTCCGGCCGAATCACGCGGCTGAGCGCCGGAATACGTGGTGTAGGATTACCGCCGAGGTCTCCGATGAAATCCCTCGCGCTCTGCATCGTCTGCCTGTGGTCCGCGCCGATCGCGGCCCAGTGGATCAACTATCCGACCCCAGGCGTCCCGAAGGGGCGCGACGGCGCGCCGAATCTCACCGCGCCGGCGCCGCGAACCGGCGGCAGACCCGATCTGTCCGGCGTGTGGCAAACCCGGATCGTGCCCGGGGCCGAGCCGACGACGGAACCGGTCGCCGGATCGTCGCTCTTTCCGCCGGAGTTCACCGACATCGCCGCACGCCTGAAAGACGGATTGCCCTACCAGCCGTGGGCGCGCACGCTGTGGGAGTCGCGCCAGGCCAACCTTCGAGCCGACAGCCCGGCGGGCAAGTGCGATCCGGCTGGCATCCTGCAACGACTCACGAATGTTCTCCCGAAGCGATTCGTCCAGTCGCCGGGCCTGCTCGCGATCTTGTTCGAAGAACACAACGAGTTCAGGCAAATCCTGACCGATGGGCGCGCCGCGCCCGTCGATCCGCTGCCCGCCTTCAACGGCTACTCCACGGGCAAGTGGGTCGGCGATACGCTGGTCGTGACCACCACGGGATTCAAGGACGAATGGTGGGCGGATCGACGCGGCACGCCGCTGACGAGTGCGGCGACGGTGACGGAGAAATACCGTCGGGTCAACTACGGCAACATGGACCTCGAGATCACCGTCGACGATCCGAAAGCGTACACACGGCCGTGGACGATCACGTTGCCGCAGCAAATTGCGCTCAATACCGATCTGATGGAGTACTTCTGCACCGAGAACGAAAGAGACCGGGCACACATTCGTTGAGACGTTCCCGATCGGGTGTCCACGCCTGCGGTGCACAATCGTGCTTGCGATCGCCAACCGCAGGCGTAGACCCCGGCACGCGAATTCGAACGCGCCGCCAGCGGTTGACGGTTAGACGCTGGGCGTGAAGTCCTGGCGGCGGCCGCGTGCGGCCGAGGCGGCATGGCGGATGGCCGCAGCGCCCTTCTCCACACCGCTGCCGACGTCACTGGCCGCGCTCCTCAACTCGTCACCGGCCGTTGCGGCGACATCTCGCGCCTGCTGATAAGCGTCGCGGCCGGCGTCAGCGACCGCATCGATCGTCTCCGACATTTTCCTGCCCATCGCCGATGCTGAATCGACGATCCGCCCGCGCAACTCGGATCCGGCGCGCGGCGCAAGCAACATCCCGACGCCGGCGCCGATGAGCGCGCCGGTGAACAGTCCGGCGATGAACGGAAGGTTGCTCGATCCCTGGTTGCCATTGTCGAATTCGCTATACATGTCCGTTTCTCCTCTCAGTCACGTTGGGTTCGAGGCTCGTGTAGTTGAATCCGTACACATGTAATACACGCCTGCATCAGCGTCCCGCCGATAGCGGCTCAGCTCGCTGGTCGTCTTCGTAGCCGTCGAGCCGGCGTTTGAACCCTCCGGCGGCTGTACGACGAGCTTCATGCACATCCGTGGCAGCAAAGACCTCGCCACGTCGTGGCTCAGCCAACGCAATCGCAGCTGTTCCGCACGCCTCGGCCCCTGACTTGCACGATGCACGCATGAACAACACGACGTCATGTGAACCACGGTTGAGGAGAGGTGCGATATGAACCGGGACGAGATCGAAGGCAAGGTCGAACAGGCGAAGGGAAAACTCAAGCAGGCTGCGGGGCGCGTCACCGACGATCCCGAGCTTCAGGACGAAGGCGCGGCCGATGAAGCGGCGGGCGATGCGCAGGAGACGTTCGGCCGCGGCAAGCGCAAGGTCGGCGAGGCGATCGAGGACATCGGCAAAGCCATCAAGCGCTAGTGGGAGGAAACTCTGATGAAACGTGTATTCCAGACGCTCACGCTGGCTATCGCATCCGCTGCCGTGTTGAACGCGGCGCCGGCACAGCAGCAGACCGCACCGGACAATACGGGGCGCAATAAGACCGAAGCGACGACAGCCGATCAGCAGAAGAACAACAAGTCGGACCTCGAAACGACGCGCCGGATCCGGAAGGCGATCGTTGACGACAAGACGCTGTCCACCTACGCCCACAACGTCAAGATCGTCACCGAGGATGGTCAGGTGACGTTGACCGGACCGGTGAACTCGCCGCAGGAGCAGGCGGCGGTCGCGGGCAAGGCCGTGCAGGTCGCGGGCTCGGGCAAAGTGATCAACCAGACGGAAGTGGCGCCTTCCGCGACATCAGCGAAATAAGTGCACGCTATTTGGACAGGAGGTTTTGAATGGCAGGCAAGAACACCTCGGTACTCGGAATCTACAGCACCTACACGGCCGTCGAACGCGCCGTTGATACGCTGAAGGACGCCGGATTCCGCAACACGGACATCTCCGTGCTGTTTCCGGCCAACGTCGGCAGCAAGGACTTCGCGCACGTGAAAGGCACGAAGGCGCCCGAGGGCGCGACGACGGGCGGCGGGACCGGCGCCGTCGTCGGCGGCGCGCTCGGCTGGCTCGCGGGCATCGGCGCGCTGGCGATTCCCGGGCTCGGACCCTTCATCGCGGCCGGGCCGATCATGGCCGCGCTGGCCGGCGGCGCGGTCGGCGGCGCAGTTGGCGGATTTGCCGGCGCCCTGATTGGTCTCGGTATCCCGGAATACGAGGCCAAGCGGTACGAGGGCAGGATCCAGAAGGGCGGCATCCTGCTGTCGGTCCACTCCGATAACTCGCAGTGGACGAAGAAGGCGAAGGAGATTCTCGAGCGCACTGGCGCAGAGGACATCGCGTCGACAGGCGAGACGAAGGGCGACTTCGAGAACACCGACAAGCCCCTGCCGCGGGGCGCGACGGCCTAGCAGCAGTCAGCAGTCAGCAGTCAGCAGTCGGCAGTCGGCAGTCGGCAGTCGGCAGTTAGAAAGTTAGACGAAGGAAGGCCAGGGGGTGGGACGTCGCGGTCCCATCTCCTGGCTATGCCGTCCTCAGCATTTCACGACTGTGGAACCACACTTGCAGCCCATCCGCGCGTGGACCCGGACGGTCGCTGGCAGACGCTCCAGCTTCATCTGCGATCTGCCCGCGCCGCGCGCGAAGCCGGGGATGTTACGCTCGCGCTGCGGGAGGTCGATGCGGCACTGTCGATCGATCCTGACTATCTCGCGGCTCGCGTCCTGCGCGAGTCGTTAGCCGATTCGCGCCCTCCGGCCTCACCCCGTCAGCAGCCTCCGCCTGTGGCAACGCCGCCTCAGCCGGAGCGGCAGCCTCCGGACATCCCGACCCCGAAATCTCTCTCGCTCGAAGAGCGCGCCCGGCGCCGACGCATCGAGCAGTGTTCGCAGTCGAGCCAACGGACCAGGTGCAATCGCGCGTAGCCGACACTGACAGGGTTCCTTGTCCGCCGGGAAAACCGCTGGTGTAGCCGCTGCAGTGACTTGGCACTTCTGGGCAGAGGGCGCGACAACTGCGGTCGAGGTTTCGGTGGATGTGCAGGCGGTCGATCCCGCGGCGATCGCCAGTAAAAACGCCGGCAGCGAACACCGAACCGGGCGGTGCCGAGTGAGCACGCCGCGGCACGTGCATTCTCTGCGCCAGCTTCAGGCGCGCCGGTCCTCGGTGTCGGCGCTATAGTGGTGTGAGGGGCGTGGCGCATGCGTGCACAGCTGACCTTCATCCTGCTGCTCGGCCTTTCCGCCGTCGCCGGAGCGCAACACCGCGCGCACCATGGGGCGCAACACTCATCAGCCCCGGCAGTCGGGGCTGTTCCCGAGCTGCCACCGTCGGCTTGCCGCTGCCTTCGATTGGCCTGCCGCATCCACCGACAGGGCTGCCTCCACTTACGGCATCGGCCAGACCAAGCGGCGTTCGACAGACACGTCGCCCCACGGCGGGCCGCTACAACTCGCGCCGGTTGCCATCCGCGGTCTACATCGTCCCGGCCTTTGTTGGTGACGTCAGTGCCGTTGCGCCTGACGTGTCCGCCGCCACCGATCCGGCGGCCTTCGGCGGCTTCCTTCGCGTGGATGTACCACCCGGCGTCGTCGGGCAGGTGTATCTCGACGGCTACTACGTCGGCACGACCGAGGATCTCAACCGGGCGATGGATGTGACAAGCGGACGGCACTCGATCGAGATCCGCGCCGACGGATACCAGCCGGCTCAGGATGACATCGCCGTGGCCGCCGGCCGATCGGTAACCTACCGAGGCCTGCTGACGCGTGCGCCAGAGCCCCCGGCGCCAGTCAGCGTGTCAGCAGCCGTGGAATCCACCCGGCCGAAGACGTTCTATGTGATACCCGGCTGCTATGTCGGCGACGTCCTCCCCGACGAGAGCAACGTGCCTGCCGGGTGCGACCCGCAGCGCGCCATCGCCGTTCGGCGCTGACCATTCCCCACCTCGTCTCCTTACGACGGCGGTAAATCGATCGACGTGTTTCGGCTCGGGCGTTTGCGATCGCGGGCAGCGCGAACGAATCAGCTAGCCGGCAACATTCGCGCTGTGAGCACGTTGCACATAGTCATCAGTATTGGCGCCATTGGCCTTCGGCTTGCGGACACCGCGACTCCGAGGCGCTGACGTTTCGATCGTTCGAAATGAATGGAGGACCTATGGCAAATCGTGTCGAGGCGCTCGGGGACAGCACATCACTGACACGCCGTGAGTTCAGTCTCGAGGCTGCTCTCGCGATATTGGCCGGCTGCGTCATTACAGTTTCCGACATCGCTTGTGGCGACAGCACGCCACCCACCACGCCCACGCCCCCGCCCGGGTCCTCGTCCGATGTGAACGGGAGCGTCTCTGCCAATCACGGACATGTGGCAACGATTACGGGCGCGCAGATCACCGCGGGCAGTGCCATCGCGCTGAACATCCAGGGCACCGCGACGCATCCGCACACCGTGATGGTTTCGCAGGCCGATCTGACATCGCTCAAGAACCGCCAGGCCGCCACGCTCCCGTCGTCGACGGACAGCGGGCACTCGCACACGGTGACGTTCACGCCGTCATAGTCCGGGCGACGCGGGTCTGGAGAGGTTGCACGCGGCGGCAGCGGATGCGACAGTGGGGGAGTGAAAGACTCCGTCTACAGTCCCGTTCAAAAGGATCGCGCGACGTTCCTCACGACCTCGCGCGCGAGTGGCGGCGAAGTGACGCTGATCGAGATCGAGCTGGCGCCGGGCGGCGGCAACGCGCTCCATTACCATACGGCGTTCACCGAGCACTTCAGCGTTCAGAGCGGCCGGTTGGGTGTCCGCATCGGCGAGGAGACACGCATGCTCGCCCCGGGTGAGTCGGCACTCGTGCCTCTGCGAGAACCCCACCAGTTTTTCAACCGCACGCCGGACGCCGTGGTCTTCCACGTGGAGTTGCGGCCCGGCAGCGCGGGCTTCGAAAGCGCGATTCGTATCGCGTACGGGCTGGCCGCCGATGGCCGGACCAATCAGAAGGGAATTCCTCGTTCGCTCCTGGACCTTGCGATTCTGACGGCGATGGCCGGGACCTATCCGACAGGGATCGCGGGTCTGGCGGCTGCGCTCCTTGGAGGTCTCGCGTCGACGGGGATGGGCCGGCGGCGCCGGGCCGCGTTGATGGCGCGTTACTGTCCGGCCGGTGATGTCGCTTGATGAAGCGTCGCGAGAATGGCCGAGTAGCGCCACGTCGGCGAAACGTTTCACGGGCGCGTGCACTAAGTAGGGGGCGTCAGCCTCGAGATCGTCGCTCATGGGCGCGTTGCCGTGTCGTTCCTGCCGGCAATCGAAGCGGCGTTCGCGCACCTGGTGATGGCCTGCCAGATGGCCGGCCTCGACGATATCAAGAAGACGTTGACTATCAGCGATGAGGCCCACGTCCAGCCCGTCAAGAACAACACGGACCGCTCGGACCGCGCCGCCGCCATGTGAGCGGATCTCGGGCGCGCGACTCGGGCTATTGCGGTCTGGGCCACGCGATCGGCCCGGTCGCGAATCGCTGAAACAACTGGCTCAGGAGCTCGGCGTTACCGCCGGCGAGATAGTCGTAGGCGGCATCCCATTCCGCGCCGCTCTTCCAACCTGTCTGCACGAGCGTCACCTTCGTTGACGAGGGTGACACCGGCGAGAACTCGAATGTCGCCTGCGTCCGTGTTTCGCGCACGACCGGAAACCGATCTGGTGCGAGCGCCGAGATCACGATCTGGCGTTTCGGCGTCAACGACAGGATGGTCCCGCCTCCCGTGCTCTGCGGGAAGATCGCCAGCCAGTCCCCGCCGGGCCTCGCTTCGACCCGGACGTCGCGCCACAACCAGGACGCGAGGCCGTCGGCCGTCGTAAACGCGGCCCACACGGCGTCGAGCGATCCGGCCACGGTCACTTCGAACTGAAGGGCCCTGGCCGGAGACGTCACTTTCGTGACGGTCACCGGGCCAGCCCCACGAATCGCGGGCGCCAGAACCGCCGCAAGCACCAACGCTCCTGCCATCGCTTTCGTCATCATCGCGCTCTCCCTGGCTTCTTCTTCATGAGGCCGTTGAAATGAACCCGCAGCTGCCGGATGCACGCGTCGAACGGCTCGATCGACCGGAACGCCCGCGACTGCATGACGCCGCCTTCCATCACCGTCAGCACGAATGCGGCGACGTCCTTCGGCTTCGCGATACCGGCTTCGCGCACGCACGCCTCGACGGCCTTGCGCCACGCGGTGAAGTTCCGTGCGATGCGCTCGTGCGCGGGAGCGTTCTCGGCGTCGAGCTCGAGCGCCAGCCGGCCGATGGGGCAGCCGTACTGGCAGTTGGTGCCGACGAGCCGGTCGCGGTACGAGCCGAGCAAGGCAAAGATGCGTTCGACAGGGGCCTGGTGCTTCTCGAAGGCGGGCTGAATGACGTGCGGGTCGAGGAGATCTTCGTACGTCTCGAGGACGGTCCGCAGGACGGCGTCCTTGCTCTCGAAGAAGTGATAGAAGCTGCCACTGTTGGCGCCCGCCCGCTGGAGCAGTTCCGCGAGCCCGGTCGCCGCGTAGCCCTTTTCCCAGAAGAGATCGCGCGCCGCCTCCACGATCCGCTGCCGGGTATCGCTGGTCTTCATACTTGAACGATCAACTAAATCACGTCGCCGGGCGGCCTGTCAAGCCACGCCGCGACCTCACTGGGCGTTACCCGGCGGGGCGTCGGCTTCGTTTGGTCGCATTACGAATTACGAATTACGGCTCAGCTGTGAGAAACTGCCCGCTATGACCTATCTCAAGGCCATTATCGTGGGCGTCGCGACGGCACTGCTCGCGGCGGTTCTCCTGGTCGTTGGGATGTTCGTGCTGCCGGCGTGGCTCTCGATGGCCTTCAGCGGCTCAGGGGGCATCGGAGCCGTGTCAGTCGGGTCCGGCGCCACCGCGCTGGTGCTGGTGCTGATCGTGGGCTTCGCCCTCGGTTTCTTCTGGACCCTTCGACGACGCAAACGTCGAGGGAAGTCCCTGCCCTGATCGTGGCGGCGGCCCGCTCGAGTCAGTTCGCGAGCATGTGCAGCACGACAACCGCCAGGACCCCCGCTGATGTGAACGTCGTCCCGGCGACGAAAAACGTCGCGATCGGAGCCGGCAGCGTCGCGAGCGATGGGCGCACGGCGATCGGGAGCTCGACGGCCCGGTTCCAGCCGCTCAGCAAGGTGACGCATCCGGCGGCCAGCACGGCCAGCGGCAGCATCAGGAGCAGCAACCACAGCGTCCACATCCGCGCCGAATACCACGTGACGATCCCCTGGGCGACCCGCGCCAGCTCGTATTGCGGCGGGTCGCCTGCGCCCACGAGGACGGCGGCCAGGAACAGGACAGCGGGGAAGATGAGGGCTGCCTGCAGGCCGGCGATGAGGCGTATCAGCGTGCGCATGAAGCTTTGTAACACAAAGTTCACGCGCCGGCAAGGAGGTCTCGGCTAGAATGAGGCCGGAATCGACTGCTCCAGGAGGTGGACATGCGGGAAGAAGCGCCGCGCCGTGCCGTTCGGATGGGCACGCGCCTGGCCGCCGTCCTGACGGTGCTGTGGGTTCAATGGATCTGTCTCGACGCGCAGTGGCTGCGCTACCCGACCGCCGGCGTGCCGAGAACATCGGCCGGCCTTCCGAACCTCAACGCGCCGCCACCAAGAACGGCCGACGGCAAACCGGATTTCTCGGGCGTCTGGGACGTGGAGCACAACCGGCCCTGTCCCCCAGACGGCTGCGCGGACATGCCGGTCGGGCGCGAATTCATCGACGTGGGCTGGAGCCTCCAGGGCGGCCTGCCGTATCTCCCGTGGGCAAAGGCCCTGGCAAAAAAGCGCACCGAGGAGCTCAGGGTGGAGGACCCGACCTCTTTCTGCCTCCCCATCGGCATCGTGCGGCTGCACACGATGGCGTTGCTGAAGAAAATTGTCCAGACGCCGGGGCTCCTCGTCATTCTCAACGAGCACAACGCCACCTACCGGCAGATCTTCACGGACGGACGGCCACTGCCGGTGGATCCGAATCCGTCATGGGTCGGCTATTCCTCGGGACGCTGGGAAGGCGACACGCTCGTCGTCCAGAGCACGGGCTTTCGCGACGGGCTGTGGCTCGACGCCAACGGCAGCCCGCTGACTGAAGGCGCACGTCTGACGGAGAAGTTCCGAAGGATCAGCTACGGGAAGCTCCAAATCGACGTAACCGTCGACGATTTGAAGGCGTACAGCGCCCCGTGGACGGTGAGGCTCAATCAGTTCCTCGCGCTCGACACCGATCTGGTCGACTACATCTGCAACGAGAACGAAAAGGACATCCCGCACCTGGTGGGGAAGTAGCGCAAGCCGTCAGCCGAGCCAGCCGGCTGCGAGCTGCTTGGCGTGCGCCACGATCGCGTTGCGCATGAACATCGCGACCGTCACGGGACCGACCCCGCCCGGCACCGGCGTCACCCAGCTCGCCACCTCTTTCACGGCGTCCGTGTCCACGTCGCCCACGATCATCGTCTCGCCGCCGGGGCCGGTGACCTGGTTGATGCCGATGTCGATGACGGCGGCGCCCGGCTTCACCATGTCGGCGCGGAGGAACTTCGGCTTGCCGACGGCGACGAGGACGGCGTCGGCGCGCCTCGAATGCGCGGCGACGGAGCGCGTCTCATGGTGGCAGACCGTGACCGTCGCCCCCTCGGCCATCAACAGGAACGCGGCGGGTTTCCCGACGATTTCTGAATGGCCGACCATGACGACCTCGAGGCCATGAAGCGAGAGACCGGTCGCCTTGATCAGCTCGACGGACGCGGCCGCCGTGCAGGGCGCCAGCGCCAGGTCGTTGTAGACGATGTTGCCTATCGAGGCGGGGTTCATGCCCTCGATGTCCTTGAGCGGGTGAATGGCGGAGGCGAGCGAGCGCCCGTTGATATGCGCAGGCACCGGCCGCTGGAGGATGACGCCCAGCACGCCGGCATCGTCATTCATCGCGACGAGCCGCGCCTTGCACTCGTCCTGGCCGATCTCGCGCGGCCACGTCTGAGACTCGAAACGGAACCCCACCTTCTCGGCGGCGCGCGCCTGGCCGCGCACGTAGACGGCGACTTCCCTGTGGTCGCCGATGCTGACTGAGACGAGGCGTCCGATCGCGTGAGCCGCGGCGGCCTGCCGCACGCGGTCAGCCACCTCGCCGAGAATGCGGTCGCGGACGGCCCGGCCGTCCAGGAGCCGGTGGTCTTTCATCCGCTATTTCTTCGCCGGCTGGACGCGGGCCGTCGAGGGGGGCACGTGTCCTTTCAACCGCAGGTAGACGACGATGTTGCCGTAGTGCTCGTTGTTGTGGGCGGTGTTGAAGACGAGGACGCCGCCGCGCGTGGCGTCGCGGGCACCGCCCGGCGCCGGCGTCTTGATCGCCTGGCTGAAGTTGGCGTCGGTCGTCGACGCGTACGCGGCGTCGCAGTACGCCAGCGAATCGTTCAGCGCCTTGACCAGGACGGCTCTGTCCGCGGTTTTTTCGTAGTTGGCCGTGGCCGGAGACTTCTCACCCGTTGCCTGCGAGCAGAAGAAGAAGTTCGCGTTGGCGACGTGTCCGATGAGCTCGCCGAAGCTGCGCACGTCGGGCGTCGGTTTGAAGGCGTAGTCGCCGGCCGGCATCGCCGCCGCCGCTTCGGCCAGATTGCGGCGGATGTTTGCGTGCATGCCGCGTGACACGGCGGCCATCGACGGCGAGGCGAGCTCGCCGAAGCCCGAGTCGGTCGTCTGAGCCGCGGCCGGCAGGCACAGAGACGCCAGTGCCGCCGTCAGTATCAGTGTGCGCATGGTGAACACTCCCCGGCAATCGTAGCAGGCAGGCCCGAAGGCCTGCACTACGCAAATTTGTCGGGCGCCCGGTTCAGATGCGCACGTTCGACGGCATCTCGAGCTTGCCGACGAGCGACACCATGTCGTGGAACGCGTAGGTGGTGATGGGCTCGTGCGGGCGGAGGTCGAGATGCCCGGGCGCCCGCTGCCTGAGCGGGACGTAGTCCTCAGGCAGCGTGTCGACGCTGGCGATCTGCCGCAGCCCGGCGAAATACCCGGCGACGTCGTGATCGAGCGCCACCCGCGCCGGCATCGGACGGCCCTTCCTCGGCATGATCTCGCGGTTGGCGGCCAGGACGGCCTGCGCATCGCTGCCGTCCAGGTCCACGCCGTACTCCTGCGCGAAGAACCGTCTGATCTCCGCCTGGAAGTCCTCCATCGCGTCGAACAGAAACTGCCCCTGCTCGTCGCTCCAGAACACGAGGAACCAGTCCTTCAGCCCGGTGCCCCGATCGCGATCGATGAGCTCGCGGCGGATACGCCCGGAGATCGGGTAGCGGTCGGGAGCCGTCTCGCTGAGATCGAGCCATCGCTCCATGAAATCCATGGCCTGCACGCCGTGCTCGATCTGCACGTAGTAGAGCAGGTATTTGAGCAGCCCGAGCTTGACGAAGAGCTTGTACGCGAGACCCAGGTCGAACATCCGCCCGTATTCCTCGCGCGTGAAGCTGTAGGTGGACTCGACGAACCCGTCCTCGCCGACCACGATGTCGAACTTGCGCTGGTACGCCGCGTCAGCCATCGGAGCGTTCGGCATGACGCTCGTGGCAAACAGCATCGCGGTGACCTTGTGATCGAAGCAGAACTGCAGATCCTTCTTGCACGTCTCGAAGGTCTGGCCGGGCAGGCCCAGCATGATGTCGGAGACCGCGGGGATGTCCTCCTTGTGGAAGAAGGTGATCATCTTCCGGTACTCGGTCATCTTGATGTTCGCGCGCTCGACATTCTTCAGGATCGTTTCGTCGGTCGTCTGCATCGAGATCTGGCCGCTCGCGATCAGCCCGGCGTCGCTCAGCAGCTTCACGATCTCCGTGAGGCGCGGGCTGGCCGTCTTCGCGTTGGTGTAGCCCACTTCTTTCGGGTAGCCGTACTTCTCTTTCATCGAGACGATGAAGCGCGCGATCTCGAGGTCGCGGGGCAGGATGCCGAAGTTGGCGTCGCAGAACCCCAGCAGCTGGATCTTGTGCTTCGCCGCATACTCCACTTCGCCGAAGACGCGCTCATCGCTGAGGCGGGCGATCTTCGCCAGCGTGGCGGCGCCCCAGTCGCAGAACGTGCAGCCGTACGGGCAACCGCGGTTGGTTTCGATCGGAAGGTAGAACTTGCCGTCCACCCAGTGGTCGAACTCGCCCGTGGTGTACGGCGACGGGTAGATCCCCAGGTCCATCGTACGCGCGCGATCGGGTGTGCGGATCAGGCGGCCGTTCTGCCGGACGGTGAGTCCCTCCACGGCCGACAGGTCGGCGCGCGCCAGGTCGGACGGTTCAACGCCCGACTCCGCGATCGTTCTGAGGAGCTCGGCCAGCGTGACCTCGCCCTCGTGGCGCACGGCCGCGTCGACGTACGGGTGCGCCGCGAAGTACTTCTCGCACGCGGCCGGGTCCCTCGGGATGTGCGGGCCTCCGACGATGACGAGCGAGCCGGGCGCGCGGCGTTTGATGCGCTCGGCGAAGTCGCAGTTGACCTGGTGGTTCCAGACGTAATGAGAGAGGAGGAACACGCCGGGCTGTTTCGGGAAACTGTCGACGAGCGCCGGCACCTCGCGCCCCTGGACCGGCGTGATGCGGCCGAACTCCAACCGGTCGAGCAGCTCGCCGTCGCGGTGGACCTTCGCGTACGCGGTCAGGCATCCGAGCGCGTAGAAGCTGCTCCAGAACTCCATCGGTTCCCGGTTCGCGCCGAGCGACACGGGGTAGACGCCGATCTTGTTCGAGCGGGGCCAACCCAGGGCCGAAGTCAACGTGGATGTCCAGCCACTCTTTCTCAAGCAATGCCCCCATGACGGTGTTCCGACGGCAAACCCATAAGCTCAACAGCAGATTTCGGGCCGTTCTTGACGCTGCTTTTGGCCAGAATTGACGCCATTCTTGCGAGGACCATTCCCGTCGGGGGCAAAGGCTTCAGTCGAGGCGGAAAAAAGCCCTCCAATAGGGAGACTTTCTGGGACGCCGGTTTCACCTAGAATGCGAGGGCCATTTCGGGAGGGCTGGAGATGAAAACGGTCTATCGCGCGGCGGGTACGACGCTGCTCGCCGGCACGCTGCTGTCCATCACCACGGCGGCGCCCTACGCGCAGGCCGCGGCTTCGCCCGTGAAGGGCCTCGGCAACTTCAGCCACATCGTCGCGAGCCTCGACCGGTCGCTGGCGTTCTATCGCGACGGTCTCGGCCTCGAGGTGACCGGACCCGCGGCGGTGTTCCGCCCCGACCAGGTCATCATGAAACTCGCCAACGTGCCGGGCGCGCAGACGCGCTACACGTGGCTGAAAATCCCCGGCTCGCCGATGGCCGTCGAGCTGATCGAATACAAGGACATCGATCGCCGCCCTGTGTTGCCGCGGTTCCAGGATCCGGGCGCCACCACGCTGTCGGTGCGCGTGCGCGAATTGGACGGTACCATCGCGAGGCTGAAGACGCTCGGCGGACGCGTAATCACCGTGACCGGCGTACCCGCCGAGATCGGCGGCCGCTCGCGCATTGTCTTCATGCAGGATCCGGATGGCTTCGTCATCGAGCTGAGCCAGGCGCTCACGCCGCCGGCGCCCGAGACGCCGGGGAACGTGCTCGGCGCGAGCTTCGAGCTGACCATTGCCGACACGGACAAGACGATCTCGTTCTATCGCGATCTGCTCGGCCTGCAGCCGACGGTGGGCGCGGCGTTCAACGGCGACACGCTGATGGCCGACACCGCCGGCACGCCCGGTGCGCGGTTTCGCCAGAGCCGTGTCCAGGTGCCAGGTATGTCCGACGCGATCCGGTTGATCGAGTTCGCGGGCATCGACCGCAAACCGCTCGGAAGCCGTTTGCAGGATCCGGGCATGGCGATGCTGCAGGTGATCGTGCGCGACGTGGACACGCTCGTTGCGACGCTCAAGGCCGGCGGTGCGTCGATCGTGACCGTGGGCGGCGCGCCGCTCGACTTCGGCCCGTTGCGCATCGCAGTCGTCCGCGATCCGAACAACCTGTTCCTCGAGCTGATCCAGCGCCCGCCCCAGTGAACTTTTCGCAGGGGTGCGGCGTCTAAACCCGCGACCCATGCGTCTCGGCCGAGTCACGACACTGGCCACGGCCGCGTTGCTCGCAGCCCGCGCCGCCACCGCCCAGACGGCTCTCTCCGGCGACACCATCCACATCACGCGCGCGACCGGGCCCATCACGGTCGACGGCGACCTGTCCGATGCGGCCTGGCGCGACGCCACGCGGGTCGAGAAGTGGTACGAGACGAAGCCGGGCGATAACCTCGAGCCGAAGGTCAGGAACGTCGGGTACCTGACGTTCGACGACAAATACTTTTACGCGGCATTCGAGTTCGACGACCCGAATCCGTCCGCCATCCGGGCGCCGTACGCCGATCGCGACAACATCAACGGCAACTCCAACGACTACGGCGGCGTCATCATCGACGCCCGGAACACGGGCTCGAACGCCGTCCTCTTTCTGGTCACGCCCCGCAACACGCAGTACGACGCCATCACGGACGATTCGTCCAACGAAGACGCATCGCCCGACTTCTTCTGGGATTCGGCCGCAAAGATCACAGATCGCGGCTGGACGCTCGAGATGCGCATCCCGTTCTCGTCGATTCGTTACAAGAACGTGGATCCGCAGACGTGGCGCATCATGCTCTATCGGAACTATCCGCGCGACTTCCACTTTCAGTTCTTCTCAATGCCCATTCCGCGCGACAGCAACTGCTTCGTGTGCCGCGCGAACGTGCTGACGGGGGTCGAGAAGCTCCCGGGCGGCGGGCACATCGTCGCCGCGCCGTATGCCGCCGCGAGCAACGTGGCCGAGCGCCCGGGGCCGCCCGGATCACCTCTGGGCGACGCCGTGCTGCACTCGCAGGTCGGCGTGGACGTGAAATATCTGCCAAACGCCGACAATGCCATCGACGTGACGGTGAAACCGGACTTCTCGCAGGTCGAATCCGACACCGCGCAGATCGCCACGAATCAGCGGTTCGCGCTGTTCTACCCTGAGAAGCGTCCGTTCTTCCTCGAGGGCATCGACATGTTCGCGACGCCGCTTCAGGCCGTCTACACGCGGACGATCACGGCGCCGGTTGCGGGCGGACGCGTCACGGGGAAAGCCGCGGGCGTCCGCTACACGGTGCTGGTGGCGGACGACGACGGCGGCGGGAGCGCGATTCTTCCGGGGCCGAACGGTTCGGATTTCGCGCCCATCAACTTCGGGTCCACCGTGTTCATCGCGCGGGCGAAGCGCGACATTGGCCTCTCGTTCGTCAGCGTCCTGGCGACGGACCGGGAGCATCACGCCGTCGAGGCTGGTCCCGGACAGCCGCGCGATGGCGACGGCTACAACCGGGTCGTCGGGCCTGATTTTCAGTGGCGGCCGTCGGGGCAGGACGTGGTGGCGGGGCAGTGGCTCTACAGCAACACGAAGACGCCAAACCGTCCCGTTCTCGCGGACGAGTGGACGGGGCAGACGCTGACGGGGCACGCGTCCCAGCTGCAATGGAGTCACAACAGCGTTCACGTCGACTGGTTCGGGCGGTACCGCGACATCAGCGACGGATTTCGCGCCGACACCGGATTCATCCCGCAGGTGGGCTATCGCGAGGCGACCGGCAACACCGGCTGGACGTTCAGGCCGACCAACTTCCTGTCGCGGATTCGCCCTTTCACGAACCTCGGCCGCCAGCTCGACATGTCCGGCAGCGTCATCAACCGCAATCTGCAGCCGGGCGTCGAAATGGATTCCAAGCTGAGCGGCTTCATGCTGTTTCAGTACATCGACGAAAGCGTCCGCACGCCGGCGGACGTGCTCATCGGCCGCCGGCAGTTCCAGTACTACGTGCGGTTCAGCCCGTCGGGCTTTTTCGCACAGCTCCAGTCCGACGGCTCGCTCGGAGAGGACATCGACTTCGAGAACTCGCGCCCAGGCCACGGCCCCACGATCAACACCAGCGCGACGCTGCGTCCGACCGATCACCTCGAGCTCGCGCTGCTCGCGAACCAGCAGTGGCTCAACGTGGACGATGCGGCCGGCGTTTCACGCCGGCTCTTTACGGCGCGCGTCCTCAGGGTCAAAGGCACGTACACGTTCACGTCGCGCCTGTTTGCCCGGGTCATCGCGCAATACGTGTCGGTCGATCGCGATCCCTCGCTCTACTCCCACCCCGTGACGGCGCAATCGGGCACCTTTGGCGGCTCCGCGCTGCTGGCCTACAAGCTGAACTGGCAGTCCGTGATGTTTGTGGGGTACGGAGACGATCGCGATCTCGCCACGATCGCCGCCGATCGGGCGCGGCGTCTCACGCCGCTCGACCGGCAGGTGTTCGTGAAGGTGTCGTACGCGTTCCAGCGCTAGCGCGGCTCGCCGATGAATACCCGATAGGGATCGATCGGCGTGCCCTCCCACCAGTGACGCGCAGGCGTCAACTGAAAGATGGCGAAGTGCAGGTGCGGCGTATTCGGCGGCGCGTTGCCCGACGTACCGACATAGCCGATGATGTCCGATCGTGAGACGCTCTGCCCCTCCCGGATCCCCTCCGCGTAGCGCTCCAGGTGCGCGTAGTAGTAGCAGAAGCGGCCGCTGGGATCGAACTGATAGATCGTCCTGCCGCCCGCCTTGCTCAAGAAGAGCTTTGCGATCGTCCCGTTCTCGACCGCGTGCACGGGCGTGTTGCGCGGCGCGAGGATGTCCACCGCCTCGTGTGCGCGTGTGCCGCCGCCGCGCCGTTCGTCGAACGCGCCCTTGAGCGGTTCGGGGGCCATGCTGTCGATGGGGAGGCGCAAGCCGCGGCGCGCGAGCTCCTCGACAGCCGGCAGATCCGACGGCGGAGCGATTGGATTCGCGGGAGGCGTGGCAGAAAGACGCGCCGGCGGCGCTTGAGCAATCACCGGTTCGGTCGGTGCGACTGCAGGCGCCGCGGGCCGGACCGGAAGGGGCGGGCCGTTCTCGCGCAACTGCCAGTCGGCCAGGGCTCCCACGCAGCAGCCGATGATCAACGCGGCGATCACGGGCCCGGAGATCCGGTGTGAACCCAGGCGGCGCTTTCTCACTCGAACACCACAGGCGTGCCCGGCTGCACGAGTGCGGCCAGGCGAGCGGCATCCCAGTTGGTCAGGCGCACGCAACCATGCGAGGCCTTCGCGCCGATGCTCGATGGCTCGGACGTCCCGTGCACGCCGTAGTGCTCGAGGTCGAGGCCGATCCACACGATTCCCACGGGGTTGTTTGGCCCCGCCTTGATAGTGGCCGCGTCGTCTTTCGGATCCGCGTCCCAGAACAGATCCGGGTTGTAGTGAAACACGGGACGCCAGGTGACCGACGTGATCTTCCAGCTGCCCGGCGGCAGCGGATCGTGCGTGCTGCCGCTCGAGACCGGCGCGAAGAAGACGAGCGTTCCGTCCGGGCGCGTTACGCGCAGCGCCGACTCTTCACGTGACACACGGACGGACACGCCCGCGGCAGACGCATCGCGCTGCGGTTTCGCGGCCTCGTCGAAGGGTGTGACCGCCGGCACGACGATTTGTTCCCCGGCGGAGAAGCGTGCGCGCGGGTTGAGGCGTTTCAACAGCGCCGGCGCGGCGTGAAATCGCTCGCTGAGCAGTTCGAGAGGCGATGTGTACTGAAGTCCCGGGAGCCTGGCTGCCGCCTCCATGTCCGCCGGCAGACGCTCGATGAACGGCCCCTTCACGTCATCCGCGGTGACGGTGTACGGCATGAGTGTCGGCTTTTCATCACTCTCATCGAGCACCGCCCACACCGCGCAGTCGGGCCGACCGTTGGGCGCCATGCCGTGCGCTTCCTGAAAGGCGGCCAGCGCGCGCGTGGTGCTCACGCCGAGGCCGCCGTCGATCTGACCGGGCGAGAACCCGTGTTGATCCAATCGGATCTGCCACTGCACGGCGTTCGCACACGGCGGAGCTGACGCACGCCGGCCGGGCCGCGATCGTGTGGAGGGCGGGGAGCCGAGCACGGTTGTGCTGGCCTCCGCGAGAACGCCGAGCGTCGCGAGACAGAAGAGCCATCGATTCGGACGCGTCCGGCGCATGCCGTGGAACTAGCACGACGCGTGCCCCGAATCGACAGCTCTGCTTTCGTACGCGCCCGGCCGCCGTAAATGGGTCATAATGAACACTCCGTCTCGACAAAGGATTCAGTGCCGTTCAGCCACTTCAAGCTCCACCCCGACCTCCTCAAGGGCCTCAAAGACCTCGGTTTCGTGAAGCCTACCCCGATTCAGACCGACGCTATTCCGCCGGCGGTCGAAGGCCGCGACCTCCTCGCGTGCGCGATGACGGGCAGCGGCAAGACCGCGGCGTTCCTCCTGCCGATCCTGAGCGCGCTCATCGCGAAACCGCGCGGCACGACGCGCGCTCTCGTGCTGACGCCGACGCGCGAGCTCGCGGCGCAGATCCTCGAGGACCTGAACGCCATCGCCGTTCACACGCCGCTCAGTGCCGCGGCCGTGTTCGGCGGCGTCGGCATGGGGCCGCAGGAACACGCCTTCCGCAGCGGCGTGGACGTGATCATCGCGACGCCGGGCCGGCTGCTCGATCATTTCCGCGCGCCGTATGCGAGGCTGACGGGGCTCGAGTTCCTCGTGCTGGACGAAGCCGACCGCATGCTCGACATGGGCTTTCTGCCCGACATCCGGCGCGTGCTGCGTCACCTGCCGAAGCGCCGTCAGACGCTCTTCTTCAGCGCGACGATGCCGGGACCGATCGCGGAGCTGTCGCGGGAGATGCTGCACAACCCGGCGACAATCAACATCGAACGGCGCTCGGCGCCCGCAACCGGCATCACGCAGGCCGTGTACCCGGTGGCCCAGGCGCTGAAGGCGCCGCTGCTCCTGGCGATGCTCGGCGGCGAAGTCAGCGATGCGCTGGTGTTCACGCGGACGAAGCACCGCGCGGATCGGCTGGCGCGGTATCTC
This sequence comes from uncultured Acidobacteriota bacterium, assembly GCA_963712905.1. Taxonomy (GTDB): domain Bacteria; phylum Acidobacteriota; class Vicinamibacteria; order Vicinamibacterales; family CAVVIG01; genus CAVQJU01. The sequence continues at coordinate 102,873 of CAVQJU010000014.1, forward strand.
GGCGAGCGTCACGTGTCAGGTTGAACGCATCCACGGCAACCGGTCGCAGGCGCAGCGCACCGCGGCGCTCGCGGGGTTCAAGTCCGGCCGCTACAAGGTGCTGGTCGCCACGGATATCGCCGCACGCGGCATCGACGTGACCGCGCTCGGGCACGTCATCAACTTCGACGTGCCGGGCGTGGCCGAGGACTACATTCACCGCGTCGGCCGCACGGCGCGGGCCGAACTGACCGGATCGGCGTTCACGCTGGTGTCGCCCGAAGAAGAGGGGAGCCTGCGCGATATCGAGCGGGCGATAGGCAAGCGGCTCCCGCGCGTGACGATTCCCGACTTCGACTACGAGTCGCGTCCGGCCAGTCTCGAGGTGCCGCATGCCCAGCGCATCGCGGAAATCCGGGCCCGAAAGGCCGAAGAGCGGGCGCGCGCCCGCGTCAACGCCGAGCGCCGCGCGCACGCGCTGCGGCGGGCGTCAGGCCCCGGCGGCCGACAGGCGGGCCAGGCGGCCGGGCCCGGACAGTCCCCCCAGGCCCCCCAGGGCCGGGGGCCGCGCCAGGGCCGAAAGCCCTGGGATCGCCGCAAGTGAGGCGCGAACCGCTACAATGGGACTCGCCGGCATCGAGCCGGCGCTTACAGGGAGAGCGACATGGCATCGATCAAAGGCACGATCAAGCGTCTGGTCAGCGACAAGGGTTTCGGGTTCATTGCGGCGGGTGACGGCAACGAGTACTTCTTCCACCAGTCGGCGTGCTCGGGAATGGCGTTCGACGACCTCCGCGAAGGCCAGGCGGTCACGTTCGAGAGCGGCCAGGGTCCGAAGGGTCCGAGGGCAGAGAACGTCCGGCTCGCGTAGACGCGACCAGCCCCACCTTTTCGCCTAATCCGTCTATTTGATCACTTGACGCCTCGTCAAGTGTCAGGTACCTTCGGAGCATCCCTCGCGCCTCTGCGGACGGCCTCCCAGCTCCTCCGCGCGGTTCCTGCGTTTGTCTGTACGGAGCAACTCATCGGTTGCTCCACCTAACGGAGGTTTGTTCATGAAATGGGTTTTGTTTGTCATGGCTGCCATGCTGGCCCTCGGCACGGCCTCGGCGGCCCGGGCGCAGGGTCTGGTTGTCGGTCCGTACGCGGAGTTCCAGTCCGGTTTTACCGTCGGCTCGACCGTGGGGGGCCTGTTCGGGGGCGAAGCGGGGTTCAGCGCCAATACGTTCGACATCTATTTCGAAGGCGGCAAGATGTTGAATACGAAGAGCTCGGAGATGGACGCCGCCGCCGCGACGATTGCGGCGTCCCTCGGCGCGACGTTCGAGGCGAGCCAGCCGACCAACTACTTCGACATCGGGTTCTGGTACAAGTTTCCGACGACGGGAAAATATCAGCCGTACGCAGGCATCGGCCTCGGCAGCGCGGGCGTCACGCGCGAGACCAAGTTTTTCGACGCGAGTGGCAAAGACATCACGGGCGACCTCCTGTCGATGGGCGTCCAGCTCGGCGGCGACCTGCAGGGCAGCGAACGGGGATTTCTGTTTACCGTCGGCGGCGGCGCGCGGATTGGCCTGACTGGACAACTGTTCGCGGACGTGTCGTACCGGTACGGACACGTCTCCATCTCGTCGGGTGGCGTGAACACGAATCGCATCCAGTTCGGGATCGGCGCCCACTTCTAGCATCTGGTGTTCGTTAATCTTTTCCCGCGGTAGGAGCACATGAAGCAGACAGCCATCGTCATGAGTACGGTCGTACTCATCGCCGCCAGCGTAGCGTGCAGCACGCCGGCGAACCCATCGGCCGCCAAGGCCGAATCGACTGCAGCCGCGTCCGCGGCGTCCCAGGCGGCGAGCGAGGAAGCCGCGGCGGGGAGAGTGGTGACCGACGCGCTGTCCGGCGTGTCGTTGACGGCCCCGGCGCCGTCCACGCCAACCGAGGGCCAGGCGTTCAAGTACGCGGAGCAGCCGCTGACGCTCGTCGTGAAGAACGCCGTCACGACCGGCGCCACCCCGACCTACACCTTCCAGGTGGCCGGGGATGCCGCATTCGGCAGCCTCGTCTTCAACCAGGAGGGCATCGCGCAGGGCGCCGCCACCACGAGCGTCGCGCTCCCGAAACTCGCGGGCGCGAAGACGTACTTCTGGCGCGCGCGCGCCACGAGCGGCAGCACCGTCGGCCTCTTCTCCGCGGGGCGCAGCTTCAACGTCGGCCCTGAGGTCGTTCTGCAGGCGCCCGTGCTGGCATCGCCCGGATCGGGCGCGGCCATCTCCGGCACGATCAGCATGGTCACGAACAACGTGCAGCGTTCCGGACCGGTCACGGCGATCACGTACCGATTCGACCTGTCCAACACGACGGCGTTCAGCCCCGCGCTCGCGTCGGCGGTCGTTCCCGAGCAGCAGGGGGCGAGCACGTCGTGGTCGCCGAACGTGACGCTGGGCGCCGGGACGTATTACTGGCGCGTGCAGGCCTTCGACAACGCGAGCGGCGTCTCGTCGCCCGTCTCGAACGTCCTGGCCTTCTCATACCAGCCGTTCGACCTGCATCAGGCGACGATGGTCAGCTCGCCGCAGGACTTCGCCAACTGGGGGGAAACGGCGAAGATCACGAGCGTCCAGTTCTTCGGAGATTCGTTCTGGGTGGACTTCGACCGGCGGACCGGGCCGGGCCGCTGGCCCGACGTGCCGTTCGGCGACGGGAGCCTCGAGTACACGCTCGGGATGTGCATCAACAAGGACGGCCACTGGTACTGCTCGGCCGTGGTCCAGTTCTGGTTCGAGCGCGATCTCAGCGCGTCGGGCGTCCCCAGCCACGTCAACTTCGAGTGGTTCTATGACTACGCGCGCTGGGGACCGATGACGGGCTACCAGCCGCAGGAAGGCGAGACCGTCGGGATCTTCGTGTGCGCCGGCGACTGCCGCAACAACGACGCCGGCGACCGGTCGTATGTGAAGGAACGGTCGAACGTGGCGTTCGTGCCGTGGTCGAACTCCGGCAACGGCTACTTCACCTTCGCGAACGGCCGCCGGACGAAGTAGACGCGTCCGGGAGCACTTCAGGCGGAAGCGAGCACGCGCTCGCTTCCGCCGTTTTCTTTTGGGGTGACGTAGCGCGGGGCTTTCAGCCCCGCGGACGCGGCCCTGAAAGGGCCGCGCTCCTTCAGTCAGCGGTGCCAGACTGGCGAGAAGCGGACGAGCATCTCGTACGCCGCGCGCCGGTTCGTCTCGGCGTTCGGGTGGGCATCGAACGGGCTGACCCACATCGTGCGCGGGTCCTTCACCCTGGAGAACGCGGGCAGCAGGTCGAGGCACGGGATCTGCTCCTCGGCGCACAGCGCGGCAACGCGTTCGTGAAGAAACGCAAACGGGTAGCCCGACCCGTTCGGGCCCATTGCGTCGGTCGCGGGGAACAGCACGATGCCGCTCCGCACGCCGGTGCGGCGCGCACGGCGGACGAACTCGCGGAGAAGGCCGAAGGCCGTCCGGGAATTCGGTGAATTCGGATCGCTCAGGTTGCGCGTGAGGTACCGCTCGTAGCTCTCGACGAGACCGAGCTCCTGCTGCAGCCGCGTCCATTGGATGCCGAGCAGATCGTAGAGCATCGACGCGGGCTCGAGGCGGCGGTCGAGCGGCTCGGGCAGAAGGGGACGAGGGCGTGGACGTTCCATCTCCTCCGTCTCGAACGCCGTCAGGTACAGCTGCAGCAGGACGAAGTCCGGCGAAATAGACAGGGACTTTGCCAGCTGTTTCATGTGATCGTGTGCGCCGGGCTCCCCGAAGTTGAATACCTCGTAGCGGGCGCCAAGCAACTCGCCGAGCCGATCCGAAAACCGCTCGTGCGCGGCCAGGCCCTGGCCCCACGCGATCGAATCGCCCACCACCGCAATCCGGTAGCGCTCCTGCTGCTTGTCGGGAATCTCTCGATCACGGAACCCGAGACCATTGACCTGAATCTCCGGACCACGCGCGTGCCGGCCGATGAAGTCTCCCGCGTTGCCGCTCGAGGCCGCCGTGCGGTACGCCAGGCGCGCGATGTGCTCCGCGCCGACGACGGCGGCGGCGATCACGAGGGTCCGGAAAACGATCCGCAGCGCGTCAGTCGCCATGGGCCGCCACGCGTCCCGGCGGTTCGCTCAGCACTTTGATAGCTTCGGACAGGCAGATGAGCTCGTTGTCCTCTTCGCGCCGCATCTCGTAGCGGAACCCGATCTTCGCCGTCTCCGTGTCGCGCCGGAACACACGCACGCGCGTGTGGATGCGGTCACTGGTGGACGCGTTCCCGAAGTACGCGATGCGCCGCTGCTGGATGACGCGCACTGTCCTCGGCCCGGCGGCGGACGCCGATGGCATCGCCTCCATGGTTTGACGCTCCGCGCGGTTCATGAACGCCACGTAGTTCGCGAAGTAGACGATGCCGGCGCCGTTGGTGTCGCGATCGATGTCGATGGCGTGGACCACATCCGGGCTCGCGTGATCGCGGTCTTCGGTCCAGCCGTCGAGCAGGCCGAGATCCAGCGTTTCCTTCGCCTGCCTCGTCATCTGGTACGGGTTCTCGTCGTTCGGCAGCAGGGCCAGACCTGAGAAATCGACGCCTGCCGGGCTCGCCACCTTCAGCCGGCTGTTTCCGCCCTCCGGGGTGATGAAGATCGTCGCCATCCGGACGTAGGGAAAGGTCATCCTGTCCGGAGTCGAGATCCGGGTGGGGGCCGTGGCCAGCCAGTCTTCGAGCCGCGCTACCCGATCGAAGACCGTTTCGCTTTCGACCGCGATGCCCTTGAAGCCTCTCAGGAAGACCGCGAATGCCAGCCTGTCGTCGAGCTGAAAGGTGTTCGGCAGCGCGTGGTCCGGGAATTGTTCTTCGATGTAGTAGAACGTGGCGTAGATCTCCTGCCCGCCCACCGTCCGCAGCGCGGACATGGGCGTGTTCACGGCTCGTGCGAGCGAGGACCAGTGGCAGTGCCCGACCTGCATCAGGAGGAGGTGCTCTGCGAGCCCCAGGTAATTCGTCTGGGCCATCCCCAGCACCAGGTCGTACCGGTCCATCAGAGGCCTCCGGACGTGCCTGAGATCGTCGCCACGAGACTCGCGACCTTGCGGACCGTGTCGAAGTCGCGAACTTCGAAGCGGTTCACGTCGATGTCGATGGCGAAGGCGTCCTCGAGAAAGGCGATCAGCTCGAGCACGCCGAACGAATCGACGATCCCGCTCGTGAACAGCGGCGTGTCGTCGTCGAACTGGCGTCCGCCCGACCTGGGCTTGAACTTCGTCTCGATGAACGTCCGGATTCGGTCGTCGGTTGCAGTCATTGGTCTCTGGTCGATTCCGTAGGGCGGCCCTTTCAGGGCCGCCGCGGGCCTGAAAGGCCCGCGCTACATGAACAGCATCAGCCGCAGGGTCCGGACGGCGTGCGGCACGTCCATCCGGAAAAACACCAATCCTATCGTAACCAGCGCGAAGGTGAGGGCGACGCCGCCAGCCGACGCCAGGCGCGAGCGATACAGGCGGCTCGTCGCCACGGAGTCGGGAAGCCACGCTTTGTAGAAATGGAACAACGTCACGAGCACGCCGTGATAGGCGCCCCACACGAGGAAGTTGATCGCCAGGCCATGCCACGCGCCGACCACGAGAAATGTCGCGAAGTAGCTCGCGGTCGCGATCACGCCCGGGCGACGCCGCAACGGAGTTGTGAACAGTTGGCGGCCAACGGTGGAGAACACGTAGTCGCGAACCCAGGTGGACAAGCTCATGTGCCAGCGGTTCCAGAAATCCTGGATGTTCGTGCTCAGATAGGGCCAGTTGAAGTTCTCGGGTACGCGAATGCCCATCACGCGAGAGACGCCGATCGCGAAATCCGAATAGGCGCTGAAGTCCATGTAGAGGGCGAGCGAGTAGGCGGCCATCGCCTTCCACGCCAGCTCAGGCGTCGTCGCGGCATCGGCCGTCGCCGCCACGCCGTTCAGCAGGTCGGCAAGCACGACTTTCTTGAAGAGTCCCGCGAGAATGCGGAAGCAGCCGATGTAGACGTCTTTGGACGACCCGTTCGCCGAAGCGACCGAGGCGGTGAAGTCGGCGTACCGCTTGATAGGACCGGCGACGCGGCACGGGAAGAAGAAGACGAAGGCCGCCAGGTTCGCCAGGGAACGGTCCTTGATGCGGCCCCGGCTGCGCTCCACCATGTAGTGAATCAGCTCGAGGGCGAGATACGAAAAGCCGAGCGGCACGAGCGGGCTGTCGCCAAGAGGCACGAGCGCGGCGCTGGCCGCCGTCAGGCCCCCAGGCCGCTTGAAGTAGGCGAGGAGGCCGACGATCAGCGCGATGCCGGCCCACTTGGCGCGCTGGCCGACGCAGACATACGCCACGAGCACCAGGCCGGCGACCAGCCAGAGCGCCTGCGGTGCAAACAGCGCGTAGAACGCGACACCCCATACGGCGAGCGTGTGCGAGCGGAATCGTGCCGGCGCGATGGACAGCGTGATCCAGCACAAGGCCACCAGTACAACGAATCGCGGTTCGATGAACACGTCAGGGGAGCGGGCTGCCTAGAACCGGGCGTAGACGAAGGGACCAACCCCTCGGCCTTCGAACGACACCAGCAGGAATGCGAGCAGGACCAGCACGACGGCGATCGCCGCCAGCGCGAAGTCCTTTTCGAGCCACAGGAAGGCGCGAACATCGCGCCAGGTCGGTCGCATAGCCATGTGCGATTTCCGCTGCGATTCTATCGCACGTTTACCTGTTTTGACCCTGTACGAAACGTGCTTCGTGATCTTCGTGTCTTCGTGGTTAGGGTTGCGGAGGCTGGACGCACCAGGACGCGACCTGCGGTCCGCCCGTGCACGGGATACGAGGGAGGTTGTAGGCGTGCGCGTCGTTCTCGTCCACGCGCCGCTGGTAGTCGGGAATCCTGACGAGGTCGACCGATGCCACGATCACCCGTTCGCGCGACAGGAAGTCGATTGCGTAGGCGTCCCAGTAGATGGCGCGGGCGTATCGGATCTGATGGCTCACGAGGTAGTCGGCGATCTCGCGGTGCTCGTTCGACGGCGGCTCGCTGATCGATGCCCGCAGCAATCTCACGTTGCCGGCGAGGTTGACGGCGCCCCACAACGCGAACACGGCCGGCACGGCCGTGCGAAGCAGGCGCGACCGCTCACGCGACATGAAGGCGCCGAAACATCCGACAGGCAGCAACAGCCCCAGCAGGATGTAGCGGAGCAGCGGCGGCTGCCCGGGGATGATGTTGCATGACAGCGGGTACGCGGCGGCGCTGAACGCGCCGACGAGGCCGAGGTAGACGAAGAAGGCCTCGCCGGCCCCCAGCCGCGGTTGTCGGTACCACGACCACGCGAGGCGCGCGATCATGCCGCCGAGCACGAGGGCCAGCACCCAGCCAACGGCCGCCGAACCGTCAGTCACAGGAGTGTTCATCCGGAAGTCCAGCAGGCGCGTGAACGTGCCGCCGTACAGAACTGGCAGCGCCTGCGTGAACACGGTGGCCGCGCGCGGCACGAGCTCGGCCGGCGCGAAGCACATCTGGCCGGCGAGCGATGCCGCCTGCAGGCCGAGCGACGCACCGGCTTGATACAGCTTGATCGCGTCCACGGCGAGCCAGACGACGCCGAAGCCGACGCCCATAATCGCGGCGCGCCGGAGGTTGGCCGCGTCCCATTCGCCTCCGCCGGCGGCTTCGACCGCCAGAAGGGCCGGCACGGCGAAGACGGTGAACTCGCGGTGCAGGAACGCGACCGCGAGCACGGCGCCGAACGCGAACGGACGCTGGCGCAAGCGCCACAGCAGGAGGATGTAGATGAACGGCTCCACGCACGCCCCGGCCGTCTCGAGGAGCTGGCTCGCCGCGACCGGGGCCGGCATGATGAACGGCAGCGCGCCGGCGAGCGCGACCAGGGGCCGCACGCCGAGCCGGCGTCCGATCGCCGTCACGAGCCAGACGGCCGCGACGACGTTGAGGAGGACGAGCGGCACGCGCATGACGGCGACCGACGGCCTGGCAATCCAGAAAAACGGTGCGATGAGCCACGATTCGACGCCGAGGATGTAGTTGAGACCGTCGTAGAAGAGCGGGAAGCCCTCGAAGGCGCTGAGGCGCCGCGCCATCAGGCCGATGATGGCCTGGTCGGAATCGAAGTAGAACCCTTCGTAGACGGTCGGAACGACGCTGCGCAGCAGCACCAGGACGGCGGCGCCGGCGATCACCAGGAGTTGTTCCCGGCTCAGACCGTTTGTTCCGTGCGGGCCTTTCAAGGGCGCGTCTCGATCCAGCAGCCGAGGAAACGCGTGTCGGTGCTCCCGCGCTCGAACTCGGCCGGCGTGGCGCCGTGCGCGGCCGTCACGCGCACCTTCAGCGCTCGCGAACCAGGAAGGAACGGAAGCGTCGTCATCCGTTCTTCGCCGGGAGCGAGGACGAAGTATTGCCGCCACCCGTCGCCTTCGAGCGTCACGACGTTCGGCACCGGCGGGTTTCGCACCAGCAGGCGCACGGGTGCGGCGCCATCGGCGCTGATGACGAAATCGGCGGACCGTCCGCCTTCGATCCACGTGCCGCCGGGCTCCATGAATCCCTGGCCCTTCACGAGAAAGACGACAGCAGGACCGTATCGCGCGACATGCTCCGGAAAATTGGCCGCGAGTTGTTGATTCGAGCCGGCGATGCTGACGGGCCGGACAAGCAGACGGCCGGCCGCCGCCTTGATCGCCAGCGCACGCACGGGTACCGGGAGGCTGAATTCCCGGCGCCACGCGGCGGGCGAAGTGTCGAGTGGCGCGAGCGGCCCGATGGGAAACGTCCACTGCGGGCCGAACTCGCCGTCCACGGTGACGGTCAGCGGCGTTGGCCCTGTGGCCGCGGCGCCCGTGCCTTCGATGCTGTAGACGCCAGCCGGCAGGCGGAACAGCGTGATGGCTGGTTCGGGCGACGCAGGGTCGGCGCCTGCTTCGGCCAGCGTGAGGTTCGCCAGTACGTCGCGGGCGCGCACGCGGCGGATCGGACTGTACCGAATCGCGATCTGCCGGGCGTCGGGGTCGTACTGCCGGAGGAACGCCGCAGTGGCCGCCGCCGGCGTCATCGCAGATCGATTCTTCCACACGATCGACAGCGCGATCGCTGAAGTGGCGATGGCGGCAAACCCCATCGAGAGGGCGACCAGGGTTCGCGCGGCGCCACGGCGTTCGGCGAACATCCCCGAGGCCGCCGTCAGCGCGATCGCCGCGATCCACACCAGGCCGTGCAGGAAGGCGGCACTCGGCGTTGTCTGAAAGACGCTCGGGAAACCGCTGGTGACGTTCACGAGCGGGGACAGCCACGTGAGCAGGCGCGAGGATCCGTCTCGAAAGTTGTAGAGCAGGATGCCACGGTCGACGCCGGCGAGCGTGACGGTCGTCAGCAGGCTGACCGCGAGCGCGCCGAGGCCGAGGAGTCTGCCGGTTTGACCGCGGCGGGTCTGGAACCAGACGCCCGCCGGAATCGCCAGCGGCAGCAGGATCGGGACGATGAAGCGCCCGGGCGAGCTGTTGCCGCCCCACCACATCTGATACGTGCTCACCACGAGACCATATGGCGTCACGAGCAGCAGAAGCGCCGCCGCCAGACGCGGCGATCGCCGCATGAGCACGACGAGTCCGGCGAGCGCGCACAGGAGCACCGGCGCCGCCGGAAGCACGCCGAACTGCTGATCGAAGAGCAATCCGACGATCCCGCGGCCGAGGCTGGCGAGATCGCTCTGCGTGGTGCCGCCGTACGGGCCCCGCGGATCGGGAGATCCGTAGATCGCGTAGAAAAACGCGAACCAGCCGGCCGCGCTGAGCAGAGGCACCGACAGCAGCGCGGTCACGCGGCGAGGGGAGGCGAGGCGCACGCACAGCAGCAGGCCGAGCACGACGGCGGCCGCGGCGTAGCGTGTGTGCAGCCATGGCAGCAGGGCCAGAGCGGCGCCCGTCGCGACGATCCGCCTGGTCGACAGCGGCCGGTCATCGACCAGCGCCAGCACGCCGACCATGACGAGCGCGGCGCCGGGCGCGTCCGGGTACACCACGAACGATTGGAAGAAGAACGGCGCGCTCAACGCCGCCGTCGCCCAGCCGAACCAGCTGGCCGCAGCGTCCGACGTGACACGCCACGTGGCCATCCACGTCAACGCCGTCGCGCACGCGCTGACGAGCGCGAGGAACGCCAGCACGCCGGGGTAGCCGAACAGGGCCAGCGCCGGGGCGACGAGGACGGACAGGCCCGGCGCGTGCACGGAGTAGATTTCGCCGTTCTGGCCGCGCCTGAGGTAGTCGGGTCTCAGGTCGCCCCCGTAGTACTCGCGATAGTCGCCGCGGCGGTGGTTGTTCTCGATTTGCAGGTCGTGATCCTTGAGGAGGCTCTGCGCGATGACGAGGTAGTGCGGCTCATCGCCGGTCGGGAGCTGCGGAAAGATCTGCCACGCGCCGGTCAGATACGCGGCGGCGGCGACGGCCGCGGCCAGCCACGGCGCGCGGCGCGGGTCGCGGGCGGTCCGCGTCAGCCACGAGGGCGCGTGGCGAATCACAGCCGGGACGAGCAGGGCCGCGAGCACCACGGTCCACAGCCAGACGCGCATCGGTCCGATCCAGATGTACAGCGCCGCGGGCAGGGGACCGGGCAGCCACGGCGCGAGGACGATGCCGGAAAGCAGGAGGAGCGCGAACCGGCGGGGCGTGAGCAGGAACAGGATGCTGGCCGCCGCGATCCAGGCCGCCAGCCAGGCCGCCGGCGGGGCGAGACCAATCCGCGCGGCGCCAAGTAGTGATGAGGTGAGGGTAAGCGCGCCGCCCGTCAACCAGGCGGCCGATGCGGCGATAAGCGTGATGGCGACGAAAGCTTTGAAAGACAGCCGCTTGGCCGCCATTGGAGCGCATGGTACCATAGCGGTCCTCCGCGTTCCGGCGTCGGGAAGTGGCAGCCTGGGCTCCCAGCCCTGGGTCTCTAAACTTCCGGTTTCTTCGATCCGATAGCAACGTTGTGTAGCCGTGCGCACGCGCACGTACGGCGACCGATCCAGAAGAAGCAGGGCTGCTCATGTTTCGAAGAGTTGTGTTGGCGTGCGTCGCCCCCGTCGTCGTCATGATGATCGGGTGCGCCGCGACGAAAAGCGAAGACCCTCTCAGTCCGACGGTCGCGGGGCCGATTCCGGGCGTCAATATCACGCCGCCCACGATCGTGCAGCCGACCACCGGCACCAAGATCGCCGTCGAGCAGCAGCCCGTCGTTCTCATGGTCAACAACGCGGCCACCTCCGGCGTGCGGCCGCTGACGTACGTCTTCGAAATCGCCGCGGATGTCAGCTTCGCCAACAAGGTCTTTTCCCGCGACGGCATTCAACCGGGCGCGACAGGGCAGACCAGCCTGCGGCTTCCTGATTCGCTGGCGACGGGCCGGACGTATTTCTGGCACGCGCGGGCGGAGGACGGGGCCAACACCGGCTCGTTTTCGTCGACCGCGGCCTTCGACGTCTTCACGCCGATTGTGATCGGCGCGCCGGTCCCGACCTCGCCGATCGACAACGCGATGGCGGACTCGGCGCACCCGCGCTTTACGTTCAACAACGCCCCGCGAACGGGCCCGGTCGGTGCGATTGCATACATCATCGAGGTCGCCGACAGCGACAGCTTCGGAAACAAGCTGGCCGTGTGGACGGTGGTGGAGCGCGCGAGCGGCCAGACGGCTCTCGAGTCGCCCCAGGACCTGCCGCCAATCAAGCAGTTGTTCTGGCATGTCCGCGCCTTCGATCCGACGACGGTGGGGCCGTGGTCGTCCACGCAGGCGTTCCAGACGCCGGCGCCTATCATCCTGCCGCCGCCGCCTCCACCGGACGTTCCGGCGGTCGGACCGGCGCCGGGCGACGCGATGAGCCTGGGAGTGGCGGGTGTCTACAACTCGCCGCCTGACATCGCCAGCTGGGCGGTCACGTCGAGGATCACCCGGGTCGACATGAGCCCCGGCGCCGGGGTCAACATCGAGTTCACGACGAAGGGGAGCTGGCCCGACTACACGCCGCCTGGCTGGGACGGCCCTCTCCAGTACACCGTCTGGGCGGTTGTGAACGTCAGCGGTAGGTGGTATACATCAGGTTTCATCCAGATGTGGCGCGGACGTCCGAGCACGGGGGCGCCGATTCTGTCGGAATTCGCGAGGAACTGGGCGTACGACTCGCGCTGGGGCCCGATGATGGGCTACCAGCCTCGCGCCGGTGAGCAAATGGGATTCTTCGTATCGGCCGGGAACGCACGCGGCGTAAGTACCGTGACGTCCCGGCGGGAACGCTCCAACGTCGTGCTCGTGTCGCTGCCGCCAGGGGACAGCGGGTCGTTCCCGTTCTCGCTCCCGCCGATCATGCTGCCGGCGCTGAGGAGTCGCTAAGCGCCAGCCCTTGGGTCACCGCACTCTTTTCTGTCGCCAGGCGCTCGGCGTACTGGTGTGCGCACTTGCGGTCCAGGCCTGCAGCAAGCCACCAACGCAGCCGACGCCCGTACCACCGCCTGTGCCGGATCCGCCGAAGATCACGTGCCCGGCGCCGATGACGCTCCTTGCGCCGCTGGCCATGCCGATTTCCGTGGTGTACGGGACGCCGACGGTCGTCAACGGCGCGCCGCCGGTCGCGACGGCTTGCACGCCGGCCAGCGGATCCACGTTTCCCACCGGTCCAAACACCGTGACCTGCACGGCCACGGACAACCAGCAGCGCGCGGACTCGTGCACGTTCGCGATCACGGTGAACGTGCCGCCGAAGATCAGCGCCACGAAGTACGTGGCGTTCGGCGACAGCATGACGGCGGGCGAAGTCGTCTCGGCGGGCAGCGGCTTTTCCCGGACACTGAAGGTCGTCCCGGACAAGGCCTATCCGGCCCTCCTCCAGAAGGGCATGACGGACCTCTACACGACGCAAGCTCAGTCGATCAGCGTGGCCAATGAGGGCCGGCCCGGCGAGGCCGCCGTGGACGGTTACGGGCGCCTGCGCGTCGTGCTGTCTCGAGGCAGCTACGAAGTGCTGACGCTGATGGACGGCGCCAACGATCTCAGCAGCCGCGATTCCGTGAAGTCGCAGGCCGGGCTCGCGGCGATCTGGAGGATGGTGCAGGACGCCAAGGGCCGGGGCATGAAGGTCTTCCTCGCGACGCTTCCGCCGCAGAACAAGACGGCCTGCTGTCCCCGATACGGCGTGGCCGAGGACGAGGTTCCGGCGTTCAACGACGGCATCAGATATATCGCCGATCGGGAAGCCATCCCCCTCGTCGATATTTTCGAGGCGTTTCACGGCGACAACACGACGCTGATCGACTTCGACGGCCTCCACCCGACGCCCGCCGGTTACCAGAGGATCGCCGACACGTTCTTCGACGTGATCAAACAGGAACTCCAGGTCTCGTCGTCTTCGTCGTTCCGCCAGAGTCCGTTCCAGATGGCGCCCATGCCGGTCCGCCCGCGCCTCCGCTAGCCGTCTCCCTCTTGACCCTTTTCGCGGCCGAGCTCTACTGTGGTAGACGCTCGCGTGAAAAGCATTCGTGGCTCTGGTCGTGCCGTTCTGTTCGCGTTTCTCGCGCTGCCGGGTCCGCTGATGCTGGCGGCGTGTTCGGATACGCCCGCACAGCCTACGCTGCCGGTTGAGACGCCGCCGCCCGTGGCGGCGCCCGGGCTGACGTGTCCGGCGTCAGTGTCCGTCACGTCGCCGTCGGGAGACGCGTTTCCGGTTCCGTATCCGCCTGCCACCGTGACCGGCGGTACCCCGCCCACAACCGTGACGTGTGCGCCGCCGAGTGGCTCGACGTTCCCGATCGGCGCGACGGCCGTCACATGCACCGCTACAGATCAAGCGGGCCGCACCGCCACGTGCGGGTTCAGCGTCGCCGTCACGGGGCCGCCACGCTTGACGCGCACCCGCTTCCTGGCGTTTGGCGACAGCATCACGTGGGGCGAGGACGGCCGGATTTCGAGCACTGCTCTGTTGGTCCCGGTGCTCCGGCCGCGTGTGCAGTCTCCGATCGCTGATACCTACCCCGGTGCGCTGACCGAGCTGCTGTCGGCCCGTTACACGGCGCAGTCGCCACAGGTCAGGAACGCCGGACTCACGGGCGAAGCGGTCACCGATCCGACAACATTCCCGCGTTACGTCAGCTACACGTCGAGTAGGGCCTACGACGTGGTGCTCCTGATGGAGGGCGCCAACGATCTCGCCAAGCACTCGTTCTCCGAGATCATTGCGGGTTTGACCCAGATGATCGGTGACGCGCAGAGCCGCCAGATGCAGGTGCTGCTGGCGACCATTCCGCCGGAGAATCCTGCCCAGTGGAGCCAGGCCGCGTCAGTCGGGCCGTTCAACGACCGGGTCAGAGATCTGGCGGCTTCGAAAGGCGTTCCGCTCGTAGACGTGTATCAGGCCTTCAACGGCCAGCTGTCGCTGCTCGGCAGCGACGGTCTTCATCCGACGGCGGCCGGCTACCACCTGATTGCCGAGACGTTCTTTGCCGCGATCAGGCAGAACCTCGAGGCGGCGCCGACGACGACGGGCCTCAACCCGGCGCGCGTGAAGCGGCGGTAGGGCGGCCCTTTCAGGGCCGCCGGAGTCGCGGGCCTGAAAGGCCCGCGCTACGTACGAGCCACGCCAGGCAGGCGGCGCAGGCAAGCCACACGAGCCCGAGCGGGAGGAGGCTCGCGCGGCCGGTCAGGCCCATCGTCATCCCCAGATTCCAACTGACGGTCGGGTCCGCGTGCCGCCAGATCGCGTCCTCGTCCGCGCGAAAGTCGGTGAACCGCTGCGTGTTGAGCGCGAGCTTCCCTTCGAGAAACGCCGGCACCATGAGCTCGGACACCGGCCGCATGATCGAGGCCGGCGGCTGCGGCGTCGTCGACACGGCCACCAGCGTAAGCGCAGCACCCCAGAGCCACGCGCCCGCCAGCACGACGCGGCCGGCGGCCTTCCACCCGTCCCAGAGCGGCGCCAGGCCGAGCGCGAGAAACGGCAGCGCGGGAACGACCTGCCGCGGGCCGAACGCCCATCCGCCTTCCCAGTAGAAGTATGACGCGTTGAGCACGAGGTAAAACACGCCCACGGCTGCGGCAGTCATCGCGGGCGCCACGCGGTGACGCGACGCGGCCAGTGCGGCCAGGCCGATGGGCATGACCGCCACGAGCGGCGCGATCGGCAGCAGGCCGCGGTAGCTGCCGATGAGGATTTCACGGACCCGCCACAATTCCGGGCGCGAAATGCCGAAGAGGCCGGTCTGGAGCTGCTCGAAGCCTTCCTCGCTCGCATAGCCAAGGTGAAACGGCGAGCCGAACGCCGCGGTGTTGTAGGCGAGCAGGATCGCCGCGGCGATTGCGCCGCCGGCGGCCACGCGGATCGCAACCGCCTGCGTTGCGGCGAGGCCGCGGCCCGCTCCGGACATCACCGCGACCGTCAGGCCGCAGATGAACAGGACGGGCACGGCGGCCGGAAACTCGGACACGACGGCCCAGCCCGCGGACAAGCCGATCGTCCAGGCCAGCGTCAACGCGCGCGCGGGCGGCGCATCGCGCAGCGCGATGGCCGCGGTGAACGCGATCATCAGGCAGCCGGCGCTGAGCGCGTGGCCCATGAAGAGCGTCGCGTAGCACCACGCCGGCGTGGCGACGCCGTACGCCGTCGCGGCGAAGAGCGCCGCTCCCCGCGAGTAGCCCCATGCGAGCGAGAGCCAGAGGACGCAGAGAGCCGCGGCGGCCGTGAACATCCCCGACACGACGACGGTGGCGGCGTACGACGTGCGCGTGATGGCGGCGTCCGAGTCGGGATCGATGCCGGCCGCGTTGTTCAGGGCCCGCACGAGGTCGACCGGGAGAAACGACAGGAGCGAGGTGCCCGGCGCCTTGTCCGAGTAGAAGTGGCCGTTCCAGACCGCGCGATCGCCTGTCGCCTCGCGATACGCGTCGATCTGCAGCGTGTCGCGCTCCGTCATCGCCCGCACGAGCGCGAACCGGGAGTTCTGGTTCCAGCCCCCGCCCTGGTAGAAGTACGCGTAGGACAGCAGCAGGCCGGCGCCGAGCACCCAGTACAGCAGCCGATCGGATCCCGATCGGATCATGGACGTCGCAGCCGGCGCTCGATCTGCACGAGCAGCAGCAGTACGGTCAGGCCTTCGGCCAGCACGGTGGCCCAGGCGGCGCCGCTGATACCGTATCGCGGGATCAACACGATGTTGAGGGCCACGTTCGCCCCGAGCCCGATACCGGTGGTCACCAGGAGGCGGCGGTCGAGGTTTGTCGAGATCGCCGCGGCGTGGAGGATCCACGTCGCGAACACGAACAGCGCGCCGAGCGACAGAATCTGCAGGGGCGGCGCGGCGGCGGCGTAGCGGCTGCCGAACAACACGGAAATGATGGGTGCCGCGCCCAGAGCCGCGATGCCGCCGAGCACGACGGCCAGCGCGAGCGACGCCAGGAGCGCGCGGGTCAAGAGCGTCCGATGGCCGGCGCGGTCGTGTGTGAAGAGATACGAGAGACGGGGAGTCAGAACCGCTGCGAGGATCGAGGGCGCGTAGGTCAGGCCTTCGTAGACGCGATACGCGGCTGCGTACCAGCCGACCTCGGCGTCGGTCCGCATGAGGCCGAGTATAACAGTGTCGACGTACGCGTATGTGTTGAGCGCGATCATGAAGAAGCCGAGCGGCAGCGCGGCCGACTGAATGTCGCGCCACGCGCTCCGGTCGAAAGTCGGCAGCACTCGCGCGACGACCTTTCGCAGCAGGAGTTGCATCGCGCCGAGCATGAGGAGACGCGCGCCGACGAACGCCGCCGCGAGACCGAACAGGCCGTACCCGGCCCAGAGCGCCGCGCCGCCGGCGACGAGCAGCAGCACGCGGTCGGAGACCACGGCGAGCGCCTCGAGATCGAATCGTTGAAGGCCCTGCAGCAGGCCTCGCGCGGTCAGAAGGTATGAGCGGACGGCCGAGGAGATCCCCAGTGCATAACACAGCCGGACGACGACCGGGTCCGAGCGCAGCGCCGGAGCGAGCACGGCGAGGAGCGCGAGTCCGATCGCCACCCACACGAGCTTGACGCCGAGCACCTGCGGAAACAGCCGATCCGCCGACGCGCGGTCCCGCGCGACAGACCGCACGGTGACCTGGCTGAGGCCCAGGTCCATGATGGTTTCGACGATCGTCGTCAGCGCGAGCGCATACGAGAAGCGCCCGTAGTCGTCCGCGGAGAGAAATCGGCCCGCGATCGTCAGCAGGACGAGGAGCAGCGCGGCGCTGCCCGCGGTGAGCGTCGCGTAGCCGCTGTCGACGAGGAACGGAAGCCGGGCGCGCAGGGCCG
Source organism: uncultured Acidobacteriota bacterium (assembly GCA_963712905.1). GTDB lineage: Bacteria > Acidobacteriota > Vicinamibacteria > Vicinamibacterales > CAVVIG01 > CAVQJU01. Next base: position 120,183 of record CAVQJU010000014.1, read on the forward strand.
ATCGCATCACGCAGGCCGGGTCGCGACGGAGGTCACATCCTGAAGCAGGTTCGCGAACCGTGTGAACACTTTCTGTTCGTCGTACTGGTCCACGACCGACGCGCGCGCGCGGGCCGCCGCCCGCTGCCTGAAGACGTCGTCCGCGACGAGCGCGCGGATCGCGGCGGCGAGCGCGGCCGGATCCTGTGGCTGGCACAACTTGCCGTTCTCGCCGTCGATGACGAAATCGAGAAGGCCGCCGACTCCCGAGGCCACGACCGGTACGCCCGAGGCCAGGGCCTCGACGGCGGACAGGCCCTGGGCTTCGAAGTGCGAAGGCTGGATGACGACGTCCGCGGTTCGCAGGAGCGGGGCGACATCGGCGATCGATCCGAGAAACCGGACGGACGCGTCGAGGTTGTGGCGCTTCGCGTATTCCCGCGCCGCCGGACCTTCGTTCCACGGATGGTCCGTCATGTCCGGTCCGGCCAGCAGGAGCACGGCGTTTGCGGGCCGAAGGCGATCCCACGCCCGCATGAGGTCCATCACGCCCTTTTCGCGGCTGAGGCGTCCCACGAACAGGCACACGACGGCGCCGGGCGGGATGTCCCGTTCGTTCCGGAGCTGCTTCCGTTCGTCTGCTTCGGCCGGCCGGAACCGCGTGATGTCGACGGCGTTCGGCAGAAAGTGCACGCGCCCGGCCGGTACGCCGGCAGCGATCGCCTCGCGTTCGAGCGCGTGCGAGATGCAGGCGAACGCATCGGCCCGCCGATACGCGCCGATCACGGGCCGCGCCAAAAGAGATGGGTCGAGAAGATTGCCCGGCGTCTGAGCCTGGAGGACGACGGGGCGTCCGGTGATGGCGCGCGCCGCGATCGCCGCGACGCCGACCCCGCGATAATCGACGCAGCAGACGACGTCGTAGGCGGCCTTGTGGGCCACGAGCCAGCGGAAGGCCGCCGGCAGCATCCGCCACTTGCCCGACGCCGAGCGCACGCCGTACGGTCCGATGCGCTCGATTGGTACGCCGTCCAGGTCTTCCTTGTCGGCCAGCGCCGGCGTGATGCGCTTCGTCACGACGCGGACGTCGTAGCGGCTGCCGTGCAGAAACCGGGCAAGCCGCTCCGCGTTGCTCTCGACGCCGCCGACGATGGGCCGGAAATAGGTGGTCAGCAGCACAACGCGCGGGCTCATCCGGCGAGCACCGTGCTGGTGAGGAGGCGCCAGTAGCCGCGCAGGAAGGCCTCGTAGCTGCTCTTGCCCAGGCGGACGAGCGGATTGCGTGACAGGTCGCCCCGCACGACGAGCGCGTCGCTCTTGAGCAGTGCGCTGTCGGGCACACGCCGGATGCGGCGCATCAGGGCGCGGTCGCGCGGCAGGCTCGGGAGAAGGCCCAGCAGTCCGGCGACCGACTTCCAGTAGACGACGCCGTGCCCCTGAAGATGAAGCACGACGAGTTGCAGTGGTTCATGAACGGCCAGCGCGGGCAGAATCGAGATGAGCGTGCGCCACTGGTAGTTCTTCAGCATGAAATGCCAGCGGTTGCGGATCTGATAGTAGAACAGCCAGGTGCCGCGCGGCCGGCTCCGGTGCAGCACGAGCGCCCCCGGCAGCTCGAGAATCCGGTAGCCGGCGAGGCAGATCCGGTGCGTGAAGTCGCCGTCTTCCTTGCCGATGAAGTAGCGCTCGTCGAACAGCCCGACATCGACGGCCGCCTGCCGATCGAGCAGCAGGCCGCAGGTCGGCGCGGCGCCGATGTCGAGCGGGGCCGGCCCGCGTTCGGCCAGCGGACGGTCCAGCCACGGGTTGATGGCTTCGCAGATGTAGTGAAGGCCGCCGCCGGCGTACTGGATCACGTCGGGACGATCCTGGTACACCACGATCGGGCTGCCGACCTTGACGGCCGGTGCGTCGATCATCGCCCGGTGGAGGAGCTGAATCGTGTTCGGCTGCACGCGGACGTCGGCGTCGAGCAGCATGACGAACCGGCGCGACGCTTCCCGGATGCCGACGTTGCGCCCGGGGCTCGGGCCGTCGTTGCGCTCCAGTCTCCGGACGTGGACCTGCGGCCACTCACGCGCGAGCCAGTCGGCCGTGCCGTCCGTGCTGGCGACATCCACGACCGTGATGCGATCGGCCGGGCAGGTCGCCTCAGCGAGCGACGCCAGCGTGCCCGGCAGGACGTCGAGGTTGTTGTGCGCGACGATGGCGACGTCGACGTCGGGGGGGAACGGTTCCAATTGTCCGGGGCCGGCCATCAAACGGCGGTGAAGAACCACTGCCGGCCGCGGCCGGGCAGGCAGGTGAGGAACTTGCCGTTCAGCCGCATCAGCCCGTAGCGGTCGTCGCCGGCGCGCACGCCGCGGCGCCTGAGGGGCCGCTCGGCGAACGCCGTCAGGTACGCGCTGTCTTTCAGGGCGCGCCTGGTCACGTCGCCCGCGATGCCCCACGGCAGCGCGACGTGACGGACCGTCGTTGTGCCCAGGCCGTCGTTCAGCAGCCTCCGGCCTTCAGAGATCTCCGCCTCGATGGCGGCTTCCCGCTCGGCATCGGTTTCAAAGCGTCCGTTGCCCTGCGCCAGCCGTTCGAGCTCGGTCCGCCACGCCGGGCGTTCGAAGAACGCCGGGCCTCCTCCCTGGGCCACGACCCGGCGGCAGCGTTCGGCCGTCGCGTCGTCGGGCAGGAAACGGCGGGCATCGGACATCCGCGATCGGCGCAGGTAGAGAGGCGTGCCGAGGGCGTCGGACTCGACGAAATGGACGGCCCCGTTGGGCGAATCAAGGGGCTGGTCGAGCGGATCGCCCGCCGGGCCCGGCGTGACGAAGCCGGTCACGGTCGAATCGCAGAAGACCTTCGCGTGCGAGCGGGTATGCGACTGCACGTCGAACACGCCGCTCGCGTGCATCGCGCGCAGCTCGGGCCAGGTGACGAACCTCGGGGCCCCTGTGATGACGTCGGCGACGTCAGCCGCAGAGGCCTCGTCTATCGTCGGCCGCATGGCGGCGGCATCGGTGATGCGGGCGGGGATCGCAAACAGGATCGCGCGCAGGTTCATCTGCCGCAGCAGCGGCGTCGCGACCGTCCACGCGCTGGCCCAGGCGTCGTCGAAGGTCAGCGCCACCCGTTTCGGTCCCGGGTCCACGCCGTCGATCACCAGCCTCGCGATCTCGTCGCATGTCACGGTGCGATACCCGTTGTCGACGAGGTACTGCAGGCGAGGCTCGAGCCACGCGCGCGTCACGTCGTGGAAGTGAAAGACGGGCAGGGCGCCGACCGGTCCGCCGAAGAGGAACGCGGGATAGCAGCCGGTCGCGAGATCGAGCAGTCCCCGCACGGCGCCGCCGCGTTCCGCGAAAGGCACAGCCGTCATAGGCGATCGCCGCCGATTATTCTATTATGTGCGCGTGTCTGCGTTGGAGTCTCCTGAACAGCCCTCGTCCTCACGCGCTGGGGGCTCCGGCGTTCGGTGGACGGCCGCCATCCTCCTCATCGTCGCGCTCGCCGCCGCGGTTTCCGTCGATGTCGTCAAGACCGGCTTCGGCAACAAAGGAGACGAGGCGACGTACGTCTCGATGGCGCTCAGCGCCGCCTTCGACCATGATCTCACGTACCAGCGGCGCGATCTTGAACGTTATTGGGGATTGTACCGCTGGGGGCCCGACGGCATCTTCCTGAAGCGCGGCAAGCGGCTGCACGTGCGCGTCAACGGGTCCGCGCCGTTCCTGCACGTCAACCGGACGCCCGATCCGAACAGCGACCGGCTGTATTTCGGCAAAGCGCTGATCTATCCGGTCGCGGTGGCCCCGTTCGTGTGGCTGTTCGGGCTGAACGGCTTTCTCGTCTTCAACGTCCTGCTGTTGTTCGCCGTCTGCGTGTGCGGGTACGCCTTCCTGGCGGCCCGGGGCGGATCGGGTCCGGCGCTCGCATTCACGCTGGCGTTCATCGGCGCGACCGTCGTGCCCGTCTACGCCGTCTTCATGACGTCGGACCTGTTCAACTTCGCGCTGGTCTTCTTCGGCTACTTCGCCTGGCTTTACAAGGAAGCGCGGCCGGAAGGCCAGCCGCCGGCGAGCGGGATCTGGAGTGACATCGCCGCGGCCGTCCTGCTCGGGATGGCGACGTTCTCGAAGCCCCTCAACATCCTGCTCATCGGTCCGCCCGTGCTGCTGCTCTGGATGCGCCGGCGATACATAGCCGGACTCATCGTCGGCATGGTGTTCGGCGTGACCGTGGCCGGCCTGTTCGGCGTCACCGCCCTCGGCTCCGGCGAGTTCAATTACCAGGGCGGCGACCGGCGAACCTTCTACACGAGCTTTCCATTCGATTCGCCGGAGCATACCTGGGAGCAGCTGGCCCAGGCGCGCCAGAGCGTCGAGATGACCACGAACGATTCGGACGCCGACAACGTGCTCGACCCGTCGGAGTTCCCGAATCGCTTCCTGCACAACGTCGAGTACTTCTTCGTCGGACGCCATTTCGGCTTCGTGCCGTACTTCTTCCCCGGGTGCGTGGCGATCGCGCTGTGGCTCCTCTCGCGCCGCCGGTTCGACGCGTGGCGGGTGCTGACGTTCCTGGGCCTCGCGGCGTCCACCCTCGTCATCCTCGTCTTCTTTCCGTACACGTGGAGCGGGGGAGGGGGACCGGTCGGGAACCGCTACTTCCTGAACCTGTACCCGGTGCTGTTCTTCCTCACGCCGCCGATGATGTCGATGGCGCCGGCGATGCTCGCCTGGGCGGTCGGGGCGCTCTTTACCGCGCAGCTCGTCGTGAACCCTTTCGTGTCGGCCAAGTTTCCGATCCAGTCGACCGAACGGGGCGCCGCCCGCCGGCTGCCTGTCGAGTTGACGATGGCCAACGACTTGCCAGTGGCGCTCGATGTTTCTCGCGCCCACGTCCTGTATTCACGTGAACCGGTCGTCTTGCTGTACTTCCTCGACACGCATGCCTACATCCCCGACAACATCGCCGTCGAGCCAAAGGCGGTGTGGGTCTCAGGCAGCGGCCGTTCGGACATCATCGTGCGAACGGAGGGCCCGCTCGATCATCTCAGCATGACCGCCGAGTCGCCGATCCGGACCGTCTTCACGGTCTCGGCGGGCGGCCCGGTCTCGACGATCCCGATCGTGCCAGGGCAGATCGCGTCGTTCGACGTGCCGGCCTCCGGCGTGCGCGGGCTCAAGAGCTACGCCTACCTGCTGTCGGTACGATCGAGCGAAGGCTTCACCGAACACCTGCGGGTGCCGTCCTCCGACGACAAGCGTAACCTCGGCGTGATGATCAGGTTTTCGGCCGTTCTCGCCAAGCCACGATGAGCTCGCCTGACTCCGCCGCGCCGAGGCCGGATGGTGAGGCGGCCAGGGGCGGCTGGATCGAACTGGCCTGTGTGCTGGCTGCGGCCGCCATGCTGACGGTGTGTTTGACGTACCCCATCGCGTTCAAACTGGGCAGCGTCGGACGGGTGGACAATGGCGACGGCCAGTTCTCGATCTGGAACGTGGCGTGGGTCGCCAGAACGCTCGTTGCCGATCCCCGCCACCTCTTCGACGCCAACATCTTCTACCCACACACAGGCACCCTGGCGTACTCGGAGGCCAATCTCGCGGCCGGCGCGCTCGCGGTTCCTGTCTATTGGGCCACGCGAAATCCGTACGCCGCGCACAATTCGGCCGTGCTCCTCGCGTTCTTATTGACCGCGGTCGGCACCTATTACCTGGTGCGACACCTGACACGCGATCGGCGGGGCGCTGCCATCGCGGCCATCTGCTTCGCGTTCTGTCCGTTTGTGTTCGCGCACCTGCCGCACATCCAGCTCCTGATGACGGCGGGCCTGCCGTTCACGATGCTGGCGTTCCACCGCCTGATCGAGCGTCCGTCGGCCGGCCGGGGCGCGGCCCTCGGCGCGGTGATGACCGCCGCCGCGCTCGGTTGTGGCTACTACGGTGTCTTCGCGATTCTGATGGTGGGCTTCGGCGTGCTCGTCGTCATGACGATGCGAGGGCTGTGGACCAGCGGATCCCTCTGGCTCGCGTTGATCGTGGGAGCGATCGTCGCCGTTGCGCTCGTGGCGCCCGCGTTTCTGCCGTACCGGGAGCTGCAGCGGCAGGAGGGCTTCGGGCGATCGCTCGATGACGCGCTGCGCTATTCGGCGAACTGGAGCGCCTACCTCGCGAGCTCGGCGCACGCGCACGCCTGGATGCTCGAGTACCTGCCGAGGTGGAACGAGGCCGTGTTTCCGGGCTTTGTCGCCAGCATCTTCGGCGTCGCCGGACTCTGGGTCGCGCGGCGTGTGCAGCGAGGCGAGGTCGTGATCATCTACGGCGGTCTCGCCGCGATCGCGTTCTGGGCCTCGTTCGGGCCGTCAGCGGGCCTGTATTCCGTCCTGTACTCCACGCTCCCGATGTTCGCCTGGCTGCGCGCGCCGTCCAGGTTTGGCGTGGTGGTCTGCTTTGCGCTGTCGGTCCTGGCCGGCGTCGCGGTTTCCACGCTCCTTCGCGGGATGCGCGACGGGCGCCGCGCGGGCCTGGCGGCGGCGGGTCTCGCCGCCATCGCCGCGGCGGAACTGATCGTTCCACTCAGGCTGCCGGAGGCGCCGCCGGTCGAGAACGTGTACCGCATGCTGGCGGCCTCGCCTCGCGGGCCCGTCATCGAGATGCCGTTCTACTACCCGGAGGTGGGCTTGTTCCAGCACGCGAAGTACATGCTGGCGTCAACATCCCACTGGATGCCGCTCGTCAACGGCTACAGCGATTTCATCCCGCCGGATTTCACCGAGCACGTCCTGACGATTGCACCCTTTCCGAGCCGCGACGCTTTCAAGCTGCTCGAGCCGGGGCGTGTCCGGTACGCCGTCTTTCACATGTACGGGTACAACACCGAGAACCGCAACGACGTGCTCGCGCGCCTGAAGCAGTTCGAACAGTACCTTCGACCGCTCTACATGGACGAGGGGACGGGGACGCGGTTGTACGAGATCGTCGGCTTCCCGCCGTAGCCGCCGTGGGTTCATCCAGCGCGAACGGCAGGCCGGCGCTGTGGCGCGTGGTGCTGCTCTACGCGGCAGCCACGGTCGTCCTCGCGTTTCCGTTGTCCGTCAGGCCGGCGGACCACGTGATGTCCGCGGCGCCGGATACCGATCTGTTCCTGTGGACGCTGTCGTGGGATGTTCACGCGCTGACCCGGCAGCCGCTATCGGCGTTCGACGCGAACATCTACTATCCCGAGCGGCGCACCCTGGCGTACTCGGAGAACCTCCTGGGCAGCGCGCCGCTGGCGGCGCCGGTGATCTGGGCCACCGGCAACCCGGTCCTCGCGATGAACCTCGTGGTGCTGCTGGCCACGGTGCTCTGCGGCGTCGGCGCGTACCTTCTGGCGTGCCGCCTCGGAATCGGGACGGGCGGCGCCGTGCTGTGCGGCCTGATTTTCGCGTTCTCGCCGCCTCGCTTCCTGCGTCTGGATCAGTTCCATCTCGCCACGATCCAGTGGATCCCGTTCGGCCTGGCGTCGCTCCACGCGTACCTGGAGTCGGGGCGGCGCCGCGATGCCGCGCTGACCGCGATCTTCTTCACTCTTCAGGCTCTTTCGAGCGGCCACGGCGCCGTGTTTCTGCTGCTCGCGATGCTGGTCGTCGCCGTGTGCCGGCTCGTGCTCCGCGGCCCGCGGGCGTTTCCGGTGAGGACGGCGGATCTGGGTGTTGCCGCGGCGCTGCTCGTTCCCGCCGCGCTCGCGTTGTGGCCGTACCGGGCGGTGCAGCAGGAGATGGGCCTTCGGCGGTCGCTGGAGGATTGGTCGGTGCCGTGGGCGAGCTTTTTGGCCTCGTCATCGCACGCCGATACGCTTCTGCTCTCGCTCGTGCCGTCGTGGCGGATCAACGACGTGATGGGACCGCACCTGTTCCCGGGGATCGCGCCGCTCGCTCTCGCTGGCGCGGCGCTGCTCTGGTCAGGTCGGGCGGGTAGGTCGGGTAGGTCGGGTAGGTCGGGTGGGTCAGGTGGGGCGGGTAGGTCGGGTGGGGCCGGGCGGGGAATTCTTGCAGGGCTGCTCGAGCTGGCGGCGATTGGCGCGCTTGCCGTCGGCGTGTACGTGGCGTTTACGGGCGCGACGAGGATCAAGATCGGCGACGTCACGGTCATGACAATCCGGCAGACGTGGCGTGCATGGATCCTCGCAGTGCTCGCGATCGCGGTTCGGATGGCGATCCCGCCGAGGGCGCCGCAACTGCTGGCTTGGTTCGCCGCAGTGCGCCAGTGGTTCTCGCGCTGGCGCGCGGCGCACCGCGACGATCCGCGGGTGGCGTACTCGGCCATCACCGTGTTGAGCCTGTGGCTGGCGGTTGGATCGCCGATCGGGTTGTGGCCGATCGTCTACTGGCTGCCGGGGTTGAACTTCATCCGCGCGCCGTCACGGTTCACGCTGCTGACCGTCCTCGGCCTTGCAGTCCTGGCGGGAATGGGCTTCGAGCGTCTCGCTTCACGCCTGTCCATGCGCGGGCGGCGGATGGCCGCTCTTGCTGCCGGGGTGCTGCTCGTCGCGGAGTTTGCGGCCGTTCCGTTCGAGCTCCAGCCCTACCGCGTCGAGCTTCCCGCGATCGATCGTTGGCTCGCCGGCCAGACCGCGCCGTTCGTCGTCGCCGAGGTGCCGGTGGGGAACCCGAGGAACTTCGGACAGTGGGAGCAGCGCGAGGCCACGTTCATGCTGCATTCGACCGCGCACTGGCAGAAGACGGTGCACGGCTACAGCGGCTTTCGATCGGAGCGGACCCAGGCGCTATTGACCGAGCTCGCGGAGTTTCCGAGCGAGCAGGGCCTGCAGCATCTCAGTGAGCTCGGCGTCACTGATCTCGTGGTCCATGCCGGTCTCTATCCCCCCGGCGACTGGCCGGTCGTCGAGCAGCGGATCGCCGGGTTCAGTGGATGGCTGACGCTGAGGCACGTCGAGGGTGACGGCCGTGTCTACGCGCTTCGCCGGCCGCGCTGAGCGCATGCCTCAGACCGTGGCGGCCGCTGCGTGCGCGAGCGTCGAAGGCTGGCCGGAAAGCGCCGATTCGATCTCTGCGTGGCGGACCAGGGCGGCGAGCGGCGTTTCGAAATATTCGACGAGCGTCTTGGACGGGTGATCGACTTCCAGACGGTACGGCCCGGTCGGCGTGACCGCCGTCAACTCGATGCGGACATTTACATAGGGCCCGAGGTTGAAGAAGCTGACCATGGGCTTCGGAGCAGCAAGCCCGGTGCCTGCCTGCGCCTGCACGGGTGTTCACCCGTCGGCCGGAGCCTGCATCGCGAACGGGTGACGAACTGCTGACCCCGATCACAATACCGTCGAGGCTCTCGGGTTATTATTTGAGTCCATGGTCACTCGCATACTTGCCGTCGTCTCCGCGATCCTCGCCGCGCTCGTTATCCACCAGTACAGCCAGATCGGGCAACTTCGCGCCGAAGCGGTCAGCGCGGAGGAACGCGGCGAAGGGCGCGCCCGCATGCTGGTCGTCGATTCGCTGAGCAAGCAAGGCGAGGAAATTCAGCGCACGATCTCCTGGCTCCACGACTTCTATAAGTCGCCCGACGGTCTCCAGCGTGCCGACGGGCTCTGGCTCCACGACCGTCCGGACTGGGAAGGCCTGAGCGTGTGGGTGTTCTCCGTTTACCTGCCGCAGCGTCTGAAGGGCGATAGCGAGGACCAGGCCCGAAAAGCCGTGATAGATGCCATCAAGCAAAGCGAGGAATGGCAGGTCAAGCATCGCGGGTAATCACCCTAAAGCAAAGCTCATCAATACACTCCAAACTGGTCAATATTTGTCAAAGGACATCTGGCGCGCCTGACACAAAGCGTCATGTGTTCGACCATCGCATTTTGTAACCCTCTTATTTACAGCCATTTGCCAATCCCATAAACCGGGCACGCGTCCTGCAGAAATGGCGGCCGGGGGAGGGTTTGGCAGTGAAGATTCGACAAACTGCGGGGTTCGCCGTCATCGACTTACTCTTCGTCTGCGGGATCATCGGGATCCTGTCAGGCATTGCACTTCCGCGCTTGATGGTCGCACGGGGCGCTGCACAGTCGGCTTCCGCGGTGGCGTCGATGCGCGTGATTGGAAGCTCACAGGTGGCCTTCGCGATTACGTGCGGCAGCGGCTTCTACGCGCCGAGCCTCACGCAGCTCGCCAAGCCTCCGGTCGGTACCAACGACGGGTTCGTCGAGGTCGATCTGGGTGGGGCTGACACCGTCGTCAAGAGCGCCTATACGATCCAGATGACATCCACGCCATTTGGCGGTGCGCCCGACACGTGCAACGCACTCGGACCCGGCGCCACCGGTCAGGCGTTCAAAGCCGCCGCGGACCCGCTCGACGTCGCGAACAACGTGCGCTACTTCGCCGTGAACGCCGGCAACGCGATTTGGGAAGACCGGTCGTCGCTCTGGGGATCGATGCCCGAGTTCGGCGACCCGCCGTCTGGCTTCACCCTCCACTAGTCGCGTATAATTCCACAGATATGTGGACCAAGATGATGGGCGGGGCCCGTAAAAAGGCCCCGAAAACCATCGCGGTGATCGACCCGGATCGCTGCTTTGGTGCGTTTGCCTGCTCGATCTGCCAGGCCGCCTGCCCGGTCGCCAACTGCATCGTCGAAGAACCCGATCGCGACGGCCGGATGGTGTGCGCGGTGCGCGCCGACCTCTGCATCGGCTGCGGGCTGTGCGTGACGCTCGGCAACCCCACAGCGCCCCAGCAGCGCGAGTTCGGATGCCCCGCCGACTACGACGCCATCAACATGATGCCGTTTGAAGAGGTCGTGAAGATGCTGACGGCCGAACCTGCGGCGGTGACCACTCCGCAGTAGGGCGGCCCTTTCAGGGCCGCCATGTCGGCGGGGGCTGAAAGCCCCCGCCCTACGCCTTTTTCGCCGCCACCGCCTGCGCATACCTCGACGGCAGCGGGTGATCCAGCCGGCTGCCGATGAAGCTCGACGCTTCGCTCAGGGCCGGCAACGACACGCCGGTTTCAGCGCCCAGCCCGTTCAACATGTAGATCACGTCCTCGGTGGCCAGGTTGCCCGCCGCGCCGGGCGCGTACGGGCAGCCGCCGAGCCCCCCGACCGACGCGTCGAACGTCGAGATGCCGTAGGGAAGCGCCGTCAGCACGTTGGCGAGAGCGGTGCCACGCGTGTCGTGAAAATGCAGGGCGACCCGATCGGGCGGCATCCGCGCGAGGACGATGTCGAGCAACTGCGCCACCTGGCCCGGGTGGGCAATGCCAATCGTGTCGCTGACCGCGACCTCGAACACGCCGAGGTCGAGCAGGCGTGCTGCGAGCGTCGCGACCGTTTCCGGCGCCACCGTGCCTTCGTAGGGGCATCCAAACGCCGTCGAGAGATACCCGCGAACGCGCATGCCCGCCGCCACCGCCGCGTCGCAGACTGCCTTGTACGTCACGAACGAGTCGTCGATGCCCTGGTTGATGTTCTTGCGGCTGAATGTCTCGCTCGACGCCGCGAAAATGGCCACTTCGGTCACGCCCGCCCGCTGAGCACGCTCGAGGCCGCTGGCGTTCGGCACCAGCGCCGTGTACCGGGTGCCGTGCCGGCGCGTGATGCCGGCGAACACCTGCTCGGCGTCGCTCATCTGCGGCACCCACTTCGGGCTGACGAACGCCGAGACCTCGATCACCGGAAGGCCCGACGCGCCAAGCCGGTTGACGAGCTCGATCTTGTCGGCCGTCGAAACGGTGACGTGCTCGTTCTGCAGCCCGTCGCGCGGCCCGACTTCAACAATCGTGATCGCACGGGACAGCTTCACGATTGCAGCTCCACCAGCGTCTGCTCCGGCTGAACGATTTCCTTTTCCTTGCAGTGAACCGCCTTCACCACGCCGTCGAACGGCGCGCGCACCGACAGCTCCATCTTCATCGCTTCCACGATCACCAGCGCGTCGCCGGCCTTCACCGCCTGGCCGGGCGTGGCCATGACCTTGACGATGGTCGCGGGCATGGGCGAAGTCAGCAACTGAACCGAGCCCGGCACGTGCGGCCGTGCGATGTGTTGCCCCGGCCGCCCGGACTGGACCGGCCTGAACACACGGCCGTTCGAGAAGGCCCAGGTGTTCCCCGGCGGTCCGGCCACGTACACCAGATCGTGTCCGTCCGCCTCTTCCTCCCCGCGGGCGACCGCGTACACGCCCGGGCCGAGTCGTGTTACGCGCGCCATTCGCGAAGGCTCTGCCAGGGATCGGGCCGCGCCGGCGTGGCTTCGACCTGTGATTCGGATTCGTAGACGCCGATGGCGGCCTGCACGTGGGCCGGGACCTGGTCCGGGCCCGGAGTCAGGAGGGACGCCCCTTCGGCGTCCAGCCAGCCGGTGTCGAGGTCTCCCGCGCGAAAACGCGGATGCTCGAGGATGCCGACGAGGAAGTCGATGTTCGTGTGGACGCCGAGTATCGGGAACTCGCGCAGCGCGCACACGAGGCGCCTGATGGCCTCCTCGCGCGTGGGGCTGGTGGCGATGACCTTGGCGAGCAGCGGATCGTAGTGGATCGGCACGTCGCTGCCTTCTTCGACGCCTGAGTCCACGCGGATACCCGGCATGCGCGGCTCGCGGTAGAGGAGGATTCGCCCGGCCTGCGGCAGGAAGCTGCGGGCGGGATCTTCCGCGTAAACCCGCGCCTCGATGGCGTGGCCTCGCTGCGTGACGCTCGATGAGGTCCACGGCAGCGGCTCGTTCGAGGCCACTAACAGCTGCGTGCGGACGGAATCGACGCCGGTCACCTGTTCGGTCACCCCGTGTTCCACCTGCAGGCGCGTGTTCATCTCGAGGTAGTAGAAGCGTTCGGCGCCGCGGCCGGCCGACGCGTCGACCAGGAACTCGACCGTCCCCGCGTTGCGGTAGCCGGATGCGCGCGCCGCGCGGACGGCTGCCTCCGTCATCCGCGAACGCAGGCGCGCGTTGGCCACCGGCGACGGGCTCTCTTCGATGACTTTCTGATGCCGCCGCTGCACCGAACACTCGCGCTCGAAGAGGTGTGCGACGTTGCCGTGATTGTCGCCGAAGATTTGCACCTCGACGTGCCGAGGCCGCGGAATCAGTCGCTCGACGTAGAGGGTGTCATCTCCGAACGCCGCCATCGCCTCCCGGCGCGCCGCCTGCACGGCTTCGACGACGTTTCCGTCCGGATCCACCCGCCGCATGCCCTTGCCACCGCCGCCGGCCGATGCCTTCACCAGAACCGGCAGCCCGACGCGTTCCACGGTAGCGGCGATGCCGCTGTCCGACTGATCCCTTGGTGTCTCGCCGGGTACGATGGGAACACCCGCCATCTCCATGAGCCGTCGCGCCGCGATCTTCGAGCCCATCTGCGCCAGCACGCTTGCGGGCGGTCCGATGAAAATGATGCCGGCTTTTTCGCACGCCGAGGCGAACGACGGGTTCTGCGACAGGAAGCCGTACCCGGGGTGCACGGCGTCAGCGCCGCGCCGTCGGGCGGCGTCGATCAGGCGTTCGATCGACAGGTAGCTCTCCAGCGCGGGCGCCGGGCCGATGTGCACGGACCGATCGGCGGCGGCGACATGGGGAGCACGGGCATCAGCGTCCGAGTAGACCGCGACGGTCTCAATGCCGAGCTCGCGGCATGCATGGATGATGCGCAGGGCGATCTCGCCGCGGTTGGCGATGAGGACGCGCTTGATCATCGGGACCAGCGCGGTGGCCGCTTGTCGAGAAACGCGCGCAACCCTTCCTGGCCCTCCGCAGATCTCCGACGGGTTGCGATGGCGTCGGCCGTGAATGCAGCCGCCTCGGCCTCATCCTGGCCGATGTCGGCCACGGCGCTGATCAGGCTCTTGGCGGCCGCGATGGCCTCCGGGCCGCCCGTCGCCAGCTCGGCAAGGTAGGCGGCGACCGTGGCGTCGAGATCCGCGGCCGGCACCACGGCGTGAACCAGGCCGATCGTGTACGCGCGCGCCGCCGGGAAGCGCGCGCCCGTCAGGAACAACTCACGGGCGGCGGACTGGCCGATCTTCTGCAGCACAAAGAACGACACGACCGCCGGGATCAGCCCCAGCTTCACCTCGGTGAACCCGAACGTGGCGTCGTCCGCGGCCACGACGATGTCGCAGACGGCGGCCAGCCCGGCGCCGCCGCCCATCGCGGCGCCATGCACACGCCCGACGACCGGCACCGGCAGGCTGTTGATCGCGCGGAACATGCCTGCCAGAGCCCGCGCGTCGCGGACATTCTCTTCGTCCGAATAGGAGACCGTCTGCGCCATCCACGCGGCGTCGCCGCCCGCGCAGAACACCTTGCCCGCGCCCGACATCACGACCGCGCGCAGTTCGCCGGCGCCCGCCGCGACCTGCTCGGCCCAGTCCGCGATCTCGCCGATCATGTCGGCGTTGAACGCATTGCGAACCTCCGGGCGATTGAGGGTCAGGTGCTCGACCGCCCCGTCTCGGCGTGTCGTCAGGTACTGATAAGGCATGGACACTAGCCACGAAGACACGAAGACACGAAGAGATCAGTACCGAAAACGTGCCCTTCGTGCCTTCGTGTCTTCGTGAGTTACATTCTCTACATCCGAAAGATGCCGAATTTCGGTTCAGCGATGGGCGCGTTGAAGGCGGCCGACAACCCGAGCGCCAGCGCCTGCCGGGTGTCCACGGGGTCGAGGATCCCGTCGTCCCACAGGCGTGCGGTCGAGTAGTAGGGCGATCCCTCGTGCTCGTACTTCTCGAGGATCGGCGCCCGGATCGCCTGCTCGTCCTCGGCGGACAGCGTCCCGCCGTCGCGCGCGAGTTGATCGCGCTTGATGGTCGTCAGCACGCCCGCCGCCTGTTCGCCGCCCATGACCGAAATGCGCGCGTTCGGCCACATCCAGAGAAGCCGCGGGTCGTAGGCCCGGCCGCACATCCCGTAGTTGCCCGCGCCGAACGACCCGCCGATGACCACCGTGAACTTCGGCACCACCGAGTTGGCCACGGCGTGGACCATCTTTGCTCCGTCCCTGGCGATCCCCGCGCGCTCGTACTGGCGGCCGACGATGAAGCCGGTGATGTTCTGCAGGAACACCAGCGGGATGCCGCGCAGGTTGCACATCTCGATGAAGTGCGTCGCCTTGAGCGCCGATTCGGAGAAGAGGACGCCGTTGTTCGCGACGATCCCGACGAGAAACCCGTGGAGCCGGGCGAAGCCGGTGACGAGGGTGGCGCCGTAGCGGGCCTTGAACTCGTCGAACCGCGAGCCGTCCACGAGCCGCGCGATGACCTCGTGGACGTCGTACGGCTTGCGCGTGTCCGCGTTGACGATGCCGTAGAGCTCGGACGGGTCGTACCTGCGGTTCCTCGGGCGCCGTCATGTCCGCGGGCAGGTGCTTGGCCGTGTTGAGCGTCGACACGCACCGTCCGGCAAATCGACAGCGCGTGCGCATCGTCGTCCGCGAAGTAGTCGGCGACGCCGGACAGGCGTGTGTGGACGTCGGCGCCGCCCAGTTCTTCGGCGGTGACTTCCTCGCCGGTCGCTGCCTTCACCAGGGGAGGGCCGGCCAGGAAAATCGTCCCCGTGCCGTTGACGATGATCGTTTCGTCCGACATCGCCGGCACATAGGCGCCGCCGGCCGTGCACGACCCCATGACCACCGCGATCTGCGGAATCCGCTCGGCCGACATCCGGGCCTGGTTGAAGAAGATTCGCCCGAAGTGCTCGCGATCGGGGAACACCTCGGCCTGGAGCGGCAGGAACGCGCCGCCCGAATCGACCAGGTAGACGCAGGGCAGGCGATTCTCGAGCGCCACCTGCTGGGCGCGGACGTGCTTCTTGACCGTGATCGGGAAGTAGGTGCCGCCCTTCACCGTCGCGTCGTTGGCGACGATCAGGACCTCGCGCCCGGATACGCGGCCAATGCCCGTGACGAGGCCGGCCGCCGGCGCCTCGTTGTCGTACATCTCGAACGCGGCGAGCGCCGACAGCTCGAGGAACGGCGACCCGGGATCGAGGAGCCGATCGATGCGCTCGCGCACGGGGAGCTTGCCCTGCTCGCGATGCCGCTCGAGGTATTTGGATCCGCCGCCCATCCTGACGATCTTGGTCCACTCGCGAAGCTCGGTGACGAGCTGCTGCATGCGCTCGCGGTTGGCCGCGAACACCGCGTCCGACGGATCGACGTGCGTGTCGAGAACTACCATCCGCAGCAATCGGTCTTGTAGCCGCAGGCGGGACAGCGCCAGACGGCGTGCATGCGGTACATCTCCGCGCCGCAGCGGTCGCAGGGCATCTTGTCGTCGTTTGCGGCCGTCGTGCTGGTCTTGAGCGGCGTGATGGGTTTGAGGGGAGGCGTGGGCGCGGGCTCCGACATGCGGGAATTATAGAGCGATAATAGCGCCGTGAAGCGAACGCGCGCCCTGGCGCGGTTGATGGGTCTCTCGGCGTGGCGCGGACTGCTGGGGTTCACCGAGGGCGACAACCTGACGTACGCCGCGTCGATCGCGTACTACGCCCTGCTCTCGCTCTTTCCCTGTCTCCTGCTGGCGTTCGCCGTGCTCGGACACCTGACGGCCGACGAGAGCAGCCGGAATGCCGTGCTGGCATTCGTGATCGAGTATTTTCCCAAGCGGTTCGAATTCATCGCGGCGCAGCTCGATGCGGTGCGCTCGAGCGGATTGTCGCTGGGGGTGGCGGGAACGCTCGGATTGATCTGGGGCGCACTCGGGGTGTTTGGCGCCATCACGACCGCGGTCAACTACGCCTGGGGTCTCCAGCACGCGCCGCCGCGAACGTTCTGGATGCACAAGCTGACGTCGTTCCTGATGCTGATGGTCGCGGGCGCCACGCTGCTCATCGCGGTGCTCCTGGTCAGCGCCTCGCACATGGTCGGAGCGTTCTGGTTCGCGGACGTGCTGAGGCGCTTTCCGGGCCTCTATGTCCTGCGCGGCCTGGCCCTCCGCAACGCGACGACGCTCCTGTTCATCCTGGTGGTCGGCTTCGTGTATTACTTCATACCGAATACGAAGGTGAGGTTCCGGGACGTGTGGATTGGCGCGGTCGTGACGGGCCTGATCTGGAAGGGCGCGCTCGAGGCGTTTTCCTGGTACGCCGGCGACATGTCCCGCTACACGAGAATCAACGGATCGGTCGGTGTGTTCGTCGTCTTTCTCGTGTGGATTTACGTGCAGGCGGTCATCCTGCTGTACGGCGTCGAGTTCACCGCGGCGTACGCCCGGCTACGGCGCGAACAATTGCTGCAGTAAACACCGGCACGTCGTCCGGCTTGCGCGACGTGATCAGGTTGCCGTCCTCGACGACGGGCTTGTCCACGTACATGCCGCCGGCGTTCTTCACGTCGATGGCGATCGAGGGCCAGCAGGTGAGCGTCCGGCCGCGCAGCGCGTTGGCCGAGATCAGCAGCTGCGGGCCGTGGCAGATGGCCGCCACGGGCTTTCCGGTCTCCATGGCGTCGCGCGCGAGGTCGACCATCGCGTGGCGCATGCGCATCTTGTCCGGCGCGTAACCGCCGGGGATCACGAGGGCGTCGAAGTCCTTCATGCGGGCGGCGCCGGCGGCGAGCTCCGAGGTGACCACCGTGTCGCCTTTCTTGCCGCGGTACTCGGCGCCCGAGACCGGCCCGACCATCACGACCGTAGCGCCGGCGGCGGCGAGCCCGTCGCGGGGGCCCGCGAGCTCGCTGTCCTCGAATCCCTGCTCGACCAGAATCGCGATTCGCTTGCCCGAGAGCGCGCCGGCGTCAGACATGGGTGGATTCTACAGTGTCATAATCGTTCTGTGAATCGCCTCGCGCACGAACAGAGTCCCTATCTGCTGCAGCACGCCGCCAATCCTGTCGACTGGTTTCCCTGGGGAGACGAGGCGTTCGCCCGGGCGCGGCAGGAGCGCAAGCCCATTTTTCTGTCCATCGGCTACTCGACGTGCCACTGGTGCCACGTGATGGCGCACGAGTCGTTCGAGAACGCTGCGGTCGCCGCGGTGCTGAACGAGCAGTTCGTCTCGATCAAGGTCGATCGGGAGGAGCGGCCCGACGTCGATCGCGTCTACATGACGTTCGTGCAGGCGACGACCGGTTCGGGCGGCTGGCCGATGAGCGTATGGCTGACGCCGGACCTCAAGCCGTTCTACGGCGGCACCTACTTTCCGCCGGAATCGCGCTGGGGCCGGCCCGGCTTCGTCGACATCCTCGGCGAGATCGCGCGCGTGTGGGGCAGTGAACACGAAAAGGTCCAGGGATCGGCCGATGCGCTGACCGCGCAGCTTCGCGGCGTCGAGCAAGTCGTGCCGGCCGCCGACCTGCCCGGCGCGCGCGCCCTCGAACAGACGGCGGCGTCGTTCCGCGAAGCGTTCGACCGCGTGAACGGCGGGTTCGGCACGGCGCCGAAGTTTCCGCGGCCCTGTGAGCTGCTGTTCCTGTTCCGCGAGCACGCGCGCAGTGGGAATACCGACGCCCGTGACATCGCGCTGGCGACCCTCGGCGCGATGGCCGCCGGGGGCATGCGCGACCACATCGGCGGCGGATTCCACCGCTATTCGGTGGACGGGGCGCTGGCGCGTCCCTCATTTCGAGAAGATGCTCTACGACCAGGCGCAGCTCGTCGCTCGCGTTCCTCGAGGGCGCCCAGGTCTCAGGGGATCCGGTACTACACCGAGGTGGCGCGAGGACACGCTCAAGTACGTCCTTCGCCAGATGACCGACGAGGCGGGCGGCTTCTATTCCGCCGAGGACGCCGACAGCCTGCCGCCCGAGGACGTGGGCAAGCCGGGCGCCCACGCGATGGAAGGCGCGTTCTATTTGTGGCGCGCGAGCGAGCTGGCGCCGATCGTGGGCGAGGACGAGCCGATCGTGCGCCAGCGGTTCGGCATCGAGGAGAACGGCAACGCGCCTGCCGATCCGCACGGCGAGTTCACGGGCAAGAACCTGGTGTACCTCGCTCGATCCGTCGAGGAGATCGCAAACGATCTCCGGAAGGACCCGGACGAGGTGAACGCGGCGCTCGACCGCGCCAGGCTGCGCCTGTTCGAACACCGCGTCACGCGGCCGCACCCGTATCTGGACGACAAGGTGCTGACCGCGTGGAACGGGCTGATGATCGCCGCGTTCGCGCGTGCGGCGCGAGTGGTGCAGCTCGTACGGCCAGGATGGGTCGGCGTATCTCGCCGCCGCGCGCCGGGCCGCGACGTTCATCCGCGGCCGCATGTGGAACGCGGACACAGGCGACGCTGCTGCGCCGGTATCGCCGGGGCGAGGCGAGTATCGAGGCCTACGCCGAGGACTACGCGTACCTGATCTTCGGCGTGCTCGAGCTGTTCCAGGCGGATCCGGATCCGGCCTGGCTCGAGTGGGCCGAGGTGCTCGAACGCCGGCAGGACCAGCTGTTCTGGGACGATGGCTCGGGCGGGTGGTTCAGCACAACCGGGAAGGATGCCGCGGTCCTGCTGCGCATGAAAGAGGACTACGACGGCGCGGAGCCGACGGCCAGCTCGATGTCGGTCCTCAACCTCCTGGTCCTCTCGCATCTGCTCGAAGAGCCACGGTGGGCCGACCGGATCGAGCGGACGTTCAAGTACTTCGGGACGAGGCTCGAGCAGATGGGCCGCGGCGTGCCGATGATGGCGTCCGCGCTGTCCGCGCATCTCTCGGGCATGCGGCAGATCGTGATCGTCGGCGACGAGACAGGGGACGGCGAGCTGTCGAGGCTGGCTGGGCAGCAATACCTGCCGTTTGCCGTGTCCTTCAACCTCTCGCGGGCGCGGCAGCAGGCCCTGGCATCGAAGCTGCCCTTCATCGCGTCGATGACGCCCGTTGCCGGCGCTCCGGCCGCCTACGTGTGCCGCGACTTCACGTGCCGTGCGCCCGTGACGACGGCAGCCGAACTGGATAGCGCGATCTTTGCGAAACGATACTGACAAGGGGAGACGGCCGTAGCCACGGAGGCACAGAGGACACGGAGGATCTTCTCTCGTTGATCCGGAATGCTCTGTGGTCTCTGTGCCTCGGTGGCCTCTGTACGTAACAAGAATGACTATTCAAGTTGAAATCTGGCTTCGCGGCACCACCGAAGCCGCCACCGAAACCATCGTCGGCATCGCACGCGAGCCCGACGCGTGGGTGGACGACGACGTGCGGGCGGTGCTCGAGGGGATGCTGCACGCGATGGAAAAGCTGAAGAACCCCGGCCAGCCGAAGCGGGTGGCGGCGCTGCGGGGCTTCAGCTGGATCGTCAACCCTTACGAGGGCGGCATGCTGATCGCCCTCGAGATGACGCTCGGCGCGGCCGTCGCGGGTCCGTTCGCGATCGACAAGGCGAAACTCGAGGCGATGATCGAGCGCGTCATGGCGGCGCCTCCGTCGGCCATCCCGTCCGGCACCGTCCACTAGCGCGGATGGCGGACGTCGGCGTCCCAGCCTGACGGCCCGTCGACGGGCATGATCTTCATGAACGCTTCGACGCCGTGGATCTGGCCGCCGGACACCTTGAACGCTTCCCACACCATCAGGCCGTTGCCGTCGCCGTACCGCCCGGCCGCCGGCCCGAAGTTCATCCGGAGCAGCGTGATGCCGAGCTCTTCGTCCACCGCGACGACGCGGTAGCTGAGGCCCGGGTGCTTCGTGATCTCCTGGCCCTTGATGTCCTCGCAGGACGGCGGGCGGAGCGTGCAGCCCTTGCCGGCCATCAGCCGACCGTTCTCGAACCGATACGCGTCGGCCGCGAAGGGCGCGTTGACCGTGACGAAGCTGCCGATCTCGAGGCCCGCGGGGTAGAACTCCGCCAGCCTGATCGCCTCGGCGCGCGAGCTTCGCGCGGCCGGTTCGACCGGTTTCAGCATGGCCGCGTTCGGGGCCTGCAGCCCGTCGATTGCGAAGATGGCGCCCTCCTTCTGGCTTCGCGTCACCTGCGTCTCGACCTCGGCGATCTTCCTGTCGACCACTTTCAGCCGGAGCATCAGCATCACGGGCGAGCCCGCCTCTTCGACGACAACCTGCGATGCGGCGACGCCTTGCACGGCGTCGAGGATGTCGAGCCGGTACGGGCGGATCTTCGACGCCTGCTTCCACAGTCCCTCGCCGAGCTTCATGTCCACGGTGTCTTCGGTGAACCGGATGTTGGCGGCGAGCGGCAGGGCGCCGGGCGTATGCGCCACCATCGCGTTCAGGTACTGCGTGATGAACCCGCGGAGGCATTCGCGATCGCAGTCAGCTGCGGCCGCGATGCCCGTGCCTGTGCCCACGAAATTGCGAATCGGGCCCGTCAGCACCATTTCTCCGCCCGGCTCGTTCTCGCGGCCCTCGCGCACCCACTTGAACTTCATGACGTTGCCGGTGATCGTGCCCTTCATGAAGTTGCGGCCCGGACCGTTCGCCTGGACCGACGCGTAGGGCGTGTCGATGTGGTGGATGTAGAAGCTGATGGTGTTGCCGTCGAGCACGCCGTCTTCGATGAGGAACACGCCGTCGGGGTCGTCGCACGGCCCGCAGATGACGCCTGAGATCCTGTTGTCGCGAACCTTGAGCGTCACGTTCTGCTGTGCCACGCGGCCGACCGCCACCCAGCGGCCCTCGATATCCTCCGGCTTCGGCATCGCGACAGCCCTGGCCGCGGCCTCCCGTTTTCCAAGGACGCGCTTCAGGACCATGCTCGCGGGTCTTGCGGTGCCGCCCTCGCGGCTCTGCAGCGTCAGCTCCGTGCCTGACAGCGTCGCGGTCACCTGATCCCGCCGGCCGTGATCGCGATCGACGACGAACGTGGCGTGCTGCGCGTCCACGATCCGCCCCTCAGCGATTCGAAACACCGTCGTCGGGTCGTCGCACGGGCCGCAGACGATGCCGAGGAAGGCGTTCCCCTGCACCCTGAAGACGAACGTCTGGGCGGTGGGTCCGGTACCGGACGACCACGTGCCGGCGATGCCGTCCGCGGCCAGCAGCCGCGTGTTGCCGGGCACCAGGACCAGGAGCGCAGCCGCGTGTACTGAGCAAACGTTTCATGGCGTCGCCTTTCCGCTGAGATGATGAACGTCTTTCTCGTTTTCGAGACAGGCGTACTCGAGGAGGTCGGTATCGAGTGCGATGTGCTGGTTGAGCGTCACGGTCCACGGCCGCGTGTAGGCTCCGGGATCGTCCACGGTGACCTCGACCGCGAGCCGACCGAACGACGGCCGACGGATTCGCTCGGTGATTCGGGCCCGATCGGTGAGCGGGCTGCCGGCGAAATCGGCCCACAGGCCGTCGCGCAGGCCCGAGGTCCGGACCACCAGCGTGTCGCCGTCCCACGTGGCCGACGAGTAGCCGCTCCAGGAGGGCTGCTGGTCAGCGGGAAGCGCACGACCGTCTGTGAAGATCTGCCGGAACTCCATGTTTCGCTCGTGAAGAATCACGAGGAGTCCGGGCACCTGGATGATCTTCTTCGGGAGCGGGTGGGCCATCGCCTGAAGCGGACCCAGCGGGAGGCAGCGCGCGTCGGGGTTGTCCTTGCCGAAGTCCGCCTTGCGCTTCGCGGTCAGGTCCGCCGCCCACGGCTGATACGGCGGCGCGCCGGTCATGCCGTGGACGATCTCGAAGAAAGGCGTCTTCGGCGGCCCGCCGGCGTTGAGCCCCTCGGCGCGGTTGGGGTCGAACCCGTCGTTTTCCCAGACGCCGGAGAAATCAGGCGTGCCGTTTGCCGCGCGCGGCGCCGGTGCCGAGAGGTTCGGCTTGCCGTCGGGCGTTCGGGGCACTCCCGCCGTCGGATGTTTCAGCCACTGGGCGGCAAGCGCGGATGAGCCGAGCACCCATGCCAGGAGAGCGGAGCCGAGCATGAGCACAGCGGAGCGGGGCCGGCGAGGCATCGCGCGTATCATCACCTCGATGCCCGTGGGAACGCGATCAAAAAGGAGTCAATTGCGCTCAGCTTGTGATCACGTACATGGCCACAGAGGCACCGAGATCACAGAGGAATTCTTTGAAAGCGAACCCGAACCCTCTGTGTCCTCTGTGCCTCTGTGGCTACGTACGTTCGCGCTCGATTACGAAACTGGCTCGATCCGCAGGACGGCTCCCTCTTCCATGTCCGTGACGACGTAGAGCAGGCCGTCCGGGCCCTGCTTGACGTCGCGGATCCGCTGCCGCAACTCGACGAGGAGCGACTCGCGGCGCAGCTCTTCCCACTTCTCGTTGAAGAGAATCCGCTCGAGGTGGCCGGTGCCTGGAATCTCGCCGGTGCGGAGGCCGCCCACGAACACGTCGCCCTTCCATTTCGGGAACCGGTCGCCGGTGTAGAAGGCCATTCCCGACACGGCGATCGACGGCATCCAGTACACGATCGGCGGCTCGAAGCCGGCGTGGCCCGGCCGCTCGTTCTGCCACGGCCCGGGATAGCTGCGGCCGTAGCTGACGGTCGGCCAGCCGTAGTTGGCGCCGGGCTTGAGGATATTGATCTCGTCGCCGCCGTTCGGGCCGTTCTCGTTGAGCCACATGTCGCCGGTGGCCGGGTTCAGCGCGAGGCCGAGCGAGCTGCGGTGGCCGAGCGTGTACACCTCGGGCCGGTATCCGGCTTTTCCGACAAACGGGTTGTCGGCCGGCACCGTGCCATCGTCCTTGAGGCGCAGCACCTTGCCGCCCTGGCTGTTCGGATCCTGCGCGCCGTTGCCGGCCGTCGTCACGTAGAGCATGCCGTCGCGGCCGAACGCGATGCGCGCGACGCCCGTGTCTCCGCTCAGCACGAACACGTCCTTCGTCTCGGTGAGCGCGGTGCCATCCCACTTGCCTCGCGCGATCGCCGTCGTCTCGCGCTTGTCGTCGATCGGCTTCGTGTAGCAGATGTAGAGGAGCTTGTTCTGCGCGAATTGCGGATGGAGGACGACGTCCATGAAGCCGTGGACGGCGCCGGGGTCACCTGAAATCCCGCGCATGCGTCCGACCGGCACGCCGGCAATCGGCTTCGGATCGAGCACGCCTTTCCGGATGATGCGCAGCCGGGCCGCGCGTTCGGTCACGAGCATGTCGCCGTCGGGCAGGAACGCGACGGTCCAGGGGAAGGACAACTCCTTCGTCACGGCGACGACGCGGATGCGCTGGCCTTCGGCGGTGTCGAATTCGACGGGTTTCTCGGGAAGCTTCTTGCCCCAGAGCCCGCGCGGGGCCACAGGAATGGGGAAGCCCGGCATCATCTCCACCTTCTGTTGACCGAATCCGATTTGCGAGCCGGCGGCGGCCGCCAGCAGAACACCGATCGAGCCGACCAACAGTCTTCTCATACCCACTGACCCTCCAGATCGTCCGGCTAAAGCCGGACGCTACGGCGGGGAGATCCTAGCACGCGCACGAAACTGTAAGTCGTACTTTTGGATGGCCTCTCCATCTGCGTGGATCAATGTGAATCGATTCACCAGGCGCGCGCGCGATCGTTGGGGTTTTCGTCGCCGGCGTGTCGCGGCGCACGGCCGCGCGATTGCAGCGATGGCGCGTCCAGACGAGACACGCATGTCTCGCGTCTTAACGGAGAGCCAGCAGCTCCGCTGGCGGACGGAGGGCCCAATGCGTCGAGCACGGATCCTCGTGGCGGCACTCGTGGTGTGGACGGCGGGCAGTGTCGGACATCTCGTAGCGCAGACCACCGCGCCGCCTGAAGGCTGGGTTGTTCTCCCGCTCGACGAGTACAAGGCCCTTCGCGAGAAAGCCAATCCGGCAACGTCGCCGCCCGCGGCGCCTCCCGTGGATGCCACGCTCACGCGCGTCGACTACGACCTTCGCGTCGACGGCGAGACGGTCACGGGCCGCGCGCGGCTGACGATCGACGTGCTTCGCGACGCGTGGACGCGCGTGCAGATTCCGTCGGGGCTGCTCGTGCGCGATGCGCAGCTCGACGGCCAGCCGGTGTCGCTTCGTCGCCGGACCGTCGCCGCACGTTCTGCTCTCGCGCGCGGGGCGCTTCGTGCTTGCGCTCGAACTCGCGTTGCCACTGGCCTCGTCCGCCGGCGCGGAGTCCATCTCGCTGCCGCCGTCGCCGTCGCCGATTTCCACGGCCACGCTCGCGCTCCCGCGGAGCGAAGTCGACCTCTCGGTGAACGGCGGGTTCGTGACCGAGCGCGCCGAGGCCGGCAATGACAGCCGGTGGACGGTCCTCGGGCGCTCGAACCAGCCGCTGACCCTGTCGTGGAAGCGGAAGGTCACCGATCGCCGGGGCGAGCAGCCGCTCCGGTTTCGCGCGCGCCTGAGCGAGATGTTCGCGCTCGGCGAGGAGTCCGGGCAGGTGACCGCGGCTGTACGGGTCGAGGTCGTGCAGGGGCTGGCTCGCGAGCTGTCGCTCGCGGTGCCCGCAGGCCTCGTGGTCAACGAGGTAAAGGGAGCTAACGTCGGCGACTGGGAAGTGGCGGGCGGCCTGCTGCGGGTCCGGCTGCTCGATCCCGTCACGCTCGACGCGTCGTTTGTCGTGTCGGGAGAAGTGCGCGTCCCGCGCGACGGCGAGATTCCGGTGCCGCTCGTCCGCGTGCCGGCGGCCGAGCGTGAAACCGGCGGCGTCGCCGTCGACGTGGTGGGCGCCGGTGAAATCGCCGGGCGCCAGGCGCGAGGCCTCGAGCCGGCCGATCCGTCGGAGCTCGGCGACGTCGTGGCCGGCCGCGAGTCGCCGTCGATGGTCGCGTTCCGCATGCGGCCGCTGGCGGGCACTGAGGCGCGCGCGCTCACCGTCAGGGTCGTCCGCTACACGCCGCAGGCCGTGCTCATCGCCAACGTCGAGGAGGCGCGCTATCGCACGCTCGTATCGGAAGACGGCCGGCTGCTCGTCGAGGCGCGCTACGCCGTGCGCAACAACCAGCGCAGCTTCCTGAAGGTCGTGATGCCGCCGGGATCGATTCTCTGGAGCGCCGAGGTCGCGGGCCGGCCGATTCGCCCGGCCGTGGCCGAGGCCGAATCGATCCTCCTGCCGCTCGAAAAGGGGCGCGCCGGCGACGATGCTCCCACGTTCGTTGTCGGACTGGTCTACCTGCAGGGCGGTACGCGAGCCGCCTGGCTCGACAAGGGGCGCGACCGCGTGGAACTCCCCGCTCTCGACCTGCCGGTTTCGCGGACGGGCGTCGAGCTGTACTATCCGCCGCGTTTCCGCATCGAACCACAGACCGGATCGTTTCGCGTCGAAAACGATCCGGGTCCGTTCGCGGAGGCGCTCCGCCAGCCGGTCGCGCGGCCTTCGGGGGACAAGAAGGATCTCGATCGCGCCGCCGCAGGCCTGCAGGCGCTCGCCGACAAGTTCAGGAACCAGTCCGGCGGCCGGTCGGTCGTTGGATCGCTGCCGGTCCACGTCGCGTTTCCGGCGTTTGGACCATCCATGTTCATGGCGTCCGAGCTGACCGCCGAAGCCAGCTCGCCATCCGTCGAGCTCGCGTACAAGCGGGCGAGGTAGGTGTCTATGACCAGACTCACGACGACGTTGACGGCGGCGTTCGCGGCGATGGCGCACGCGGCCGCCGCCCAGCAGCCGCTCCGGCCCGCGGAAACCCCTCGGACCGTCACGCTCTCGGTGACGGAATACAACCGGCTCATCGACCTGGCGGGACGGCCTCCGCAGGCCTCGTCGGCGGCGCCCGTGGCGGCCGTGCTGTCGAGCGCAGACTTGCGTGTACGCGTGGACCGGGATACAGCCCGCGGCGCTTTCAGCGTGGTTGGCGACGTGCTGCGCCCGGGCGTGGCTCGCGTCAATCTCCTCGCCGGCGCGACGCTCGTGGACGCGACAGCGGGCGGCCGGCCCCTGCCGCTCGTCGCTGAAGGCGCCACGCACACGGCGCTACTGCCGGGGCCGGGTCCGTTCGCGCTCACGCTCGAGTGGGGCGCGCCGCTCACGTTCACGCCCGGCCGCGCGTCGTTCGCGCTGCCCGCGCCCCCGGCCGGCACCGTCCGGGCGACCATCGACCTGCCGGGCGAACAGGCCGACGTCCACTTGTCGTCGGGCCTCGTGACGCGTCGTACCGCCGCGGGCGGGCGGACCGTGGTCGAAGCCACCCTCACGCCGGGCGCGGCCACGGAGGTCTGGTGGTCGATGCGCGACAGCGCGCCGACGGCGGCCGCACGAGAGGCGCGAACCGTGGCCGACGTCATGACGCTCGTGACGCTTGGTGATTCGGACGTGCGCATGGTCGCGCTGATCGACGTCACCGTCGTGCAGGGCGAGCCGCGCACGATCGACATTCAGCTGCCCGCCGGGTACGAGCTCACGAGCATCGCCGGAGGCTCGCTCGAGAAGAGCGACCAGAACGGCGGCACCGTGACGCTGACGGTCAGCGAGCCGGCCGCGCGGCGTCACC
Source organism: uncultured Acidobacteriota bacterium (assembly GCA_963712905.1). Taxonomy (GTDB): domain Bacteria; phylum Acidobacteriota; class Vicinamibacteria; order Vicinamibacterales; family CAVVIG01; genus CAVQJU01. Next base: position 147,419 of record CAVQJU010000014.1, read on the forward strand.
AGTTCCTGGTCAGCCTCGAACGTCCGCATGCCGGCGGTTCGTTCGCGCTCGACACGGGCTTCGTCTCGGTCTCCGATGTTCAGCGCGAGCGCGGGGAAGTGGCCGTCGAGGGCGTCGGCACGCTGGAGCTGACGGCGGCAGACCGCGACGGCATGCACCGGATCGACGTTCGCGAGCTGCTCCCGGCCCTGCAGTCGCTGGCGCGCCAGCCGTTGCTGTCGGCGTTCCGCTATCAGCGCACCGCGGGAATGGTGCCGGGATTGGCGCTCGAGGCGAAGCGCTTCGCCGATGCCGGTGTTCTCGCGGCGTTCGCGGAGCGGGCGACGGCGACGACGCTCATCACGGCCGAGGGCCGGGCGCTGACCGAAGTGGTGCTTACGCTGCAGAATCGCGCGCAGTCGTTTCTCAAGGTGTCGCTTCCCGCGGGCGCGTCGATCGTGTCGGTCGAGGTGGCGGGCGAGGCCGCCAAGCCGGTGCTCGGAGCCGACGGCGTCCGCGTGCCGCTTCTGCGTCCCGGTTTCCGGCCCCACGGGTCTTACTCGGTCTCCTTCGTCTACCTGCACGCCGGCACGCCGTTCGCGCGCAAAGGCAATCTGGAGATGACGCTGCCGAAGATGGACGTGCCGGTCGGGGAGGTGGAGTGGGAAGTGTTCGCGCCGGAAAGCTACTCGCTGCGAACGACAGGTGGCAACGCCATTGAACAGACGGTCCTCGATCACCTGTACATCCCCGCCCGGGGTCGGAGTGACGTTGTGGCAGGCGGAGTCAGCGGCGGAGTCGCGGGTGGTGTGGCAGACGGCGCGACCTTCAGTGCGATTGTCGAAGGCGTATCCGGTGAGATTCGCGGCCGGATCGCGGACACATCGGGATCGAGTCTGCCGGGTGTCACCGTCGAACTGTCGACGCCCCAACTGCCGAATTCGGTGCGATCGGCCGTCAGCGACGCCAGGGGGGTGTTCGCTTTTGCGAACGTCCCGGCCGGGCACGTGGCGCTGACGGCGACGCTGACCGGGTTCCAGACCGTACGCCGCGACTTCTCATTCGATGAGAAGCCGCTGAGCGTAAATTTCAGGCTGCGCGTCGGGCAGGTGTCGGAATCCGTCACCGTCAGCGCCGAGCGACCGTTGATCGACACCCAGTCCGCGACGCAGACAGTTCGGTTCGGCAAGGATGAGGTCGACCTGCCCCGACACGTCGAGGCGGCGCCGCGGTTCGTGCAGCCCTCGCAGAATGTCATCAACCTGCAGAGGCGCGCCGCGGGCGTGCTGCCCGTGCGCGTGGACGTGCCAAGGGCCGGCACGTCATTCAGGTTCGTGCGGCCCCTGGTGGTCGATCAGGAAACTGTAGTTGGGTTCCGGTACAAGAGGCGGTAAGAACGAGAAGACGTACGAAGCCACGGAGGCACCGAGGCCACGGAGTTTCAGTACTTCGAGTTCTCTGTGTTCTCTGTGCCTCAGTGGCTACGTGATGCCGCTCATCTGGCGAGTGGATTGGGCCTGACCTGGAACTTCACGACCTTGCCTTTCGTGCCCTTTCCGCCCTCGATGTGCCACACGAAGTGCGTGCCGTAGTTCGCATACAGCGCGCGGCCCTTCCACCCGGCGTTCGCATCGTCGATGCGGCCGTCCATGCCGCGCGAGTAGAAGCCGAGCGGGTAGGGCACGCGCAGCGTCGTCCACTCGCGTGTCTGCGGGTTGAGCGCCAGCAGCGCGTCCGAGTTCGACCCGGTCGCAAACGGCGTATCGGCGCCGAAGCCGGAGATGTTCTTCTGATCCACCCAGTTGTAGTAGTGGAAGTCCGCCGGAATCTGCGTGCCCTTCAGCTTCGGCCCGGTCGTCTGATACAGCGACCAGCCTTCGCGGCACTGGCTGCCGTCGATTTTCGCCGGCCCGTTCAGGTCCTTGCACTTGCGCACGTCGAAGCTGGCGAGGTGGCTGCTGGCCGCGAGCGCCGTCCAGACGACGCCGTGGCTGTCCACGTCCACGCCACGGGGATCGAAGCCGGGCTCGGGCACCTTGAAGACCTGCGCCTTGCAGGACGCCGGCGGGTTGGCGCCGCGCTGCAGGCGGACGAGGAAGCCGGGGTACTGCTCGCTGACGCCCCAGATTGAATCGTCCACCGGGCTCGGAATGACCGCGTACAGGCTGTAGCTGACCATCGTGTCGAGCTTCGCGTCGAAGGGCGCGATCGCGCCGCGCCGGCCTCCGCCGCCGCCGGCCGCCGTGTCGCCCTGGTAAAGCGCCGAGCCGCTGGCGTTGGCCACGTTCCATGGCCGCGTGATCTTGCCGTCGCCGTTCGTGTCGAGCACCTGTCCGCACCAGCCGCCGGCCTTCTGTTCGTCCTTCGTCTGGTCGTACACCTTGGTGTCGATCCAGCCGAACATCGGGCCGACCAGCTCGTTGAAGTACACGGTTTCGTTGGGGTCGTTGTCGAACTGCAGGTGATGCGTCGAGTAGCACGTGTCGATCAGCGTGAACTTCTTCGTCTGCGGGTCGTAGTACGACGCCTGGCGTCCGCTGCTCTGCAGCGGGAACCAGTCGGCGAACTTGTTCGTGGCGCTGTTACACCAGGACGGATCCTGGTTGCTGCGGATTTTCGACGTCATCCACACGCGGCCCTTGCTGTCGAGCATCGGGTTGTGCGGATCGGCCGGGTTGTACGGCGGGTTCGCCCAGAGATGTTCGTTACCCCAGTGAAGCGAGGGGCGGTTCGGCGCGGGGAAGCGCGACGGAACTTTCTCCCTCGGCTCGCGAGTCGGGATATCCAGCGCGACGGTCTTGTTCTCGTTCGGATCGAGCACGACGAGCTGGCCGTGTCCGGCCGACACCGCGTAGACGTTCCCGCCGGCGTTGACGGTCGGACGGTTCTTGTCGGTCGAAACCTCGTCGTGCATGAACGAGTGATCGTCGCCCACGTCCCACAGCGTGACGACGATGTTGCGCTCGACGCCTTTCGGGCGCGGCGGCGCGGGCGGGACCTCGCCCTTGGCGATGCGTTCGGTCCACCCGGCGTAGCTCTTGAGCAGGGCCTTGCCCTGGTTGTTGAGCACGCTGTACATCGACGTGCCGCGCACGCCGGTGCCCAGCCGCCATTCCCAGGCCTCTGCGTGCGTCTTCAGCTCGGGCTTCGCCTTGAGCACGTGATCGACCGTCCGCGTCTCTTCGTTGCCGAGTTGATGGCAGAAGTTGCAGTCGGATTTGAGCGAGTTGATGTAGTGGTTCTGCGTCAGCATGCCCTTGCCGAGCCCGTTGCCTTCCGGCGCCGGTCCGGTGCCGGGGAAGTCTTTGGCCGCAGGGGGCTCGAACAGGGACAGCCAGTAGTCGCCCGGGTACACCTTGGCGGCTTCCTGCGGCGTCTTCGCCAGCGTGGCCGTCAGGTTCAGGTCGGCCGCGCCCGGCTTCGCCTGGACCGGCGTCGAATCGACCAGTCCGTAGCCGCGCACGAACACGCGGTAGTTTGCGGCCGGCAACTCCGGCACCATGTACCGGCCCTGGTCGTCCGTCACCACGATCTTGATGAAGTTCGTGGGCAAATCCTTCGTTTCCGCGATGACCCACACGCCGGCCTCGGGTCCGTTGCTGCTGCGAACGACCCCTCCGATAAACCCCTGCGGGGTCGCGCGTTGTGCCAGCACGGCGTTTCCGGGATCGAGCGCGGAGGCGGAGACCAGCGCAAGCAGAATGAGCTTCTTCATGGCGCCAGATTATATAGAATCCTCACCATGAAGAAACGTTCTACCCTCTGCCCGTTGCTCTTTGCCCTGACGACGGCCATCTTCGCCGCGGCCGTCCCATCGGCGAACGCCGAAGTCACCAAGGTCGCGATTGGCTCGCGTACCGACATCGGCGGCGGGTATGAACAGGTCGTGGGCCGGATTCACTTCGCGGTGGACCCGAAGAACCCGCGCAACGCCGTCATCGCGGACATCGACAAGGCGCCGAAGAACGCCGCCGGCCTCGTCGAGTTCTCCTCGGACTTCACGCTGCAGCGCCCGGTATCGGGCGGCAACGGATCAGCCCTCATCGACGTCGTCAATCGCGGCGGCGCGACGGCCCTGCGGCTCAACAGGTCGACGCGGCCCGGCGACGCTGCCGACGATGGGCTGCTGCGGAAGATGGGCGTGGTGGTGATGGCGGTGGGCTGGGAGTTCGACGTCCCGGCGCGAAACGGCGCCATCCGGATCGAAGTGCCCGTCGCGACCGAGAATGGCGCCGTCATCACGGGGATCGTTCGGGCGACGTTCACGCCAAACAACAAGGACGCGTCGTTCACGGTCGGGGATCTCGCCTCGTACGTGCCGGTGGACGCGAACGGGGCGGATTCGGTGCTGACCGTGCGCGACCGGTTGTCCGATTGCACGGGCCAGCCCGTGCCGCGCGACAAGTGGAAGCTGGCCGGCAACGTGGTGACGATGACCGGCGGCTTCGAGCCGGGCCGGAACTACGAGATTGCGTATCGCGCGGCGAACCCGCCGGTCAGCGGCCTCGGGCTCGCCGCCGTGCGCGACGCCGCGACGTGGCTCAAGCACACGCCGGACGCGCTGGCGCCCGTGAAGTTCGTCTATGCGCTCGGCGTTTCGCAGAGCGGCCGGTTCCTGCGCGACTACCTCTACGAGGGCTTCAATACCGACGAGAAGCAGCAGCAGGTGTTCGACGGCATGATGGTGCACATCGCCGGCGCGTCGCAGCTGGATCTCAACCGCCGCTGGGCGACGCCGACCGGGCTCGGCCAGTACGACGCGACGCTCTTTCCCTTCGCGGACCGTGCGCAGAAGGACGCCGCAAGCGGCGCGACCGACGGCCTGCTCGACAACGATCGCGCGCGGAAGAACCTGCCGAAGATCTTCTACACGAACACCGGCGTGGAGTATTGGGGCGGCGGGCGATCGGCCGCGCTCGTCCACACCTCCGCGGACGGCACGACCGACCTGGCGATTCCGGCGAACGTCCGCGTGTACTTCTTCGCGGGCAACCAGCACGGGCCGGGCGCGTTTCCGCCGGCGGCCGGCGCGGGGCAGCAGAAGGGCAACCCGACCGACTACTGGTGGAACATGCGCGCGCTTTTCGTGGCGATGGACAAGTGGGTGAGGGAGGGCGCGGCGCCGCCGCCGAGCCGCATTCCGCACCTGTCGGACGGGACGCTCACGAAAGCTCCCGACGTCGCGTTCCCTGAGCTGCCGGGGGTGCAGGGCCCCAGGACGCTGACGGCTGGCTCGCGCGCCGGAAACCCGTTCGTCACGGGCGGCGCGGGCGCGGGTACGCCGCTGCCGCTGCTCGTGCCGCAGGTGGACGCGGACGGCAACGAGCGGGCGGGGATCAAGCTGCCGGAGGTGGCGGTGCCGCTGGCGACCTACACGGGCTGGAATTTCCGCAGCGCCGCGACCGGTGGGACGAACCAGCTCGTGCCGCTCCTCGGCTCCTACATCCCGCTGGCGCGCACGAAGGCTGATCGCGACGCGCGCCACGATCCGCGGCCGTCCATCGAGGAACGGTACACGTCGCGCCAGCAGTACCTGGACGCGATCAACAAGTCCGCGGCTGCGCTGGTGAAAGAGGGGTACCTGCTGGCCGGCGACGTGCCGGGCGTCGTCAAGCGGGCGACCGAGCACTGGGAGTTCGCGACGCATGAAGCGCAGAACTAGCGCGGCCGTCGCGCTGGCGGCGCTGGCGTGCGTGTCGGTGTGGGGCCTGGCCGTTTTCGCGCAGCGTCAGGAGCCGGCAGCCGAGCCGGCAAATGACGGCCCGCAGTATTCGGCCGGGACGACGAACCTGATGCGTCCCGCCAACTACCGAGAGTGGGTGTTCCTCAGCTCCAGCCTCGGCCTGACGTATCAGCCCGCGGCAGGAACCCCCGCCTCGCCGGCGGCGCCGCAGTTCCAGAACGTCTTCGTGAACCGATCGTCGTACCGCGGTTTCATGCAGACGGGGAAGTGGCCGGACAAGACGATCTTCGTCCTCGAGTTCCGGCAGTCCGCCGCGGCGGGGTCGGTGAACAAGGACGGGCGATTCCAGTCCGGTCTCGCCGGGATCGAGGCCGAAGTCAAGGACGCGCGATTCCCGGACGGCTGGGCGTTCTACGGGTTCGATCAGACCGCGCCGCCAGGCGGCGTCCCTCCGCTCGCAGGCGACCGTGTGGCCAGATGCATCGAGTGCCACACCCAGCACACTGCCGTCGAACGCACGTTCGTCCAGTTCTACCCGACGCTGTTCGAAGTGGCGAAGCGGCTGGGAACGGTCAAGGCCAACTACACCGACCCCTAGCTGCGATCACGAGTTTTAGAACCACAAAGATCACGAAGCTCACAAAGGGGAATGCACATTCTTCTTTGTGGTCTTTGTGATCTTGGTGGTTCGAGAATCAGTGCGAAGATTTTGGCTGCGCCGGGGGCGCGTAGCCCTTCAGCGAGTGCTGGTGCTCCGCGTAGTACTTGCCGGCGTCGTTCAGGTTGTAGCCGGGCGGGACGTGGCAGAAGGAGCAGTTCTTCGAGGTTCGCCGGGTGTACTCCGGCTTGGCGGCCGCGGGGTTCGCGGGGCCGATCACCAGCGCGGAAATCGCCGCGAGCAGTGCGAACCCCGTCCAGAATCGCATCCCGCGATCATACACGCTACCATTCCGAGAGCCGGAACGGCTGCACGTCCGACGGCAGCTGATCGTCGAACGCCAGCGGCGTCACACCCCACATCGTCCGTCGGCGGCGCCTGAGCAGCGCGGCGGCCGCGATCAGGATTCCCGCGATGACGAGGCCGGGCGCCGCGGACGATGATCGGATCGCCGCCGTTTCCATCCCGCCGCAGACCGTCGTGACGATCACGAACGTGCCGAGACCGACAACGACAATGTGGACGACGAGGTGCTTGCCGGGCATGTAGGCGCATGTGAACGGGATGCGGCGCCACCCGCGAAGCAGCGCTTCGACCCACAGCATCCCGAACGCGCCGGTCATCGCGGACGAGACGAGCGCGCGCGGGCCGGCGGCCATCCACTGAAGCGGCAGCGTGAGCGCAATCGGGAGCAGCACCGCAAAACTGAATGATGACCCGTTCGGCGGCGCTGAGCTGGTCGGCGCGGATCGCGTCGTGTTCCGTCATCCGGAACACCCAGTTCGCCTTCGGCTCGATGGGAAGCGTCAACGCGGCCCGGGCGGCGATGCCGAGTATGAGCACGAGTGCGATCGGCGTCCATGTCACCGCGCCGACGATTTCCCATCGCGGCACGTCGAGGCCGCGGAGCCACAGCAGGATCCCGCTGCGGATCAGGCTGTTGACGGCGAGGGCGACGCCGCAGGCCGAGAGTCCCACGACGACGCCCTGGTGCAGCGTGCTGCGGCGAAGAGTCGCCGTAGTGAAGTCGTGGACGGCGGCTCGCGCGGGGTTGCGTGAGGCGGGACCTCGCCGCCACGGCCGCGTCGACGTCCCGAGCGATCGCAGCATGACCCGATCGAAGCGGCGATAGAGCTCGTAGTAGCTGGCCGCGGAAATCGCAGCGGCTGCGAGCAGCCCGATGGCCGCGAGTTGAGCGAGGCGGGCGGTGTACACATCCTCATGGCCCAGCAGCACCTGCTGGACGCCGAGAAACCATGCCGGCGGCGCCAGGAACATGAGCGTGGAATGGGCCGCGAGCCTGTCGCCCTGCGTCGGCAGTGCGATGACCAGCGGAAGGGCCAGCATGAGGCCGCCGAGCATCGCGCTTCGCATGGCGGCTGTGAGCGCGTGAATGCGCGAGCGCGGCGTCAACGCAATCAGCAATCCGTTGGCCGCGACGACGCCGAGGATGGCGAACGCCGAGGCCGCGAGGCTGGCGGCCCAGAACGACAGCAGCCGCAGAGGCACGGCGTCGACCGCCCACCGGCTGAACGAGATGAGCAGGGCCAGCGGCGTGATGGCGGCGTGGCTCGCGAGCGTGAACAGGCCGGCGAACAGCCCGAGCGCCGCGAGTTTCGCGCCGAAGACGACCGGGCGCGCGATCGGCAGGGGCATCAGGACGCGGAAGTCCGTCTCGTCGGGGAACAGCGAGTGGCTGACGAGGACGGTGACCAGCGCGACGATCCACATCGGCAGGCCGATGACGAGCGTCGTGTCCGCCATCAACGCGCGCGTGTACGGTTCCGCCGTGGGAAAGGCGGCGAACCGGCCGTACTTGATGGCGTACATCCGGACGAGGACGAAGCCGAAGGCCAGGATCGCGGCGAACACGCCGATCAGCAGGCGCACGAAGGAATCCGCGCCCTCGGGCGTGAAGACGCCGAAATCGAAGAGCGAGTGGAAAAAGTGCCGGGTGAGCAGCGCCGCCGGCCGATCCCGCAAGCGCCCGGTCATGCCTGCTGAATCACGTCGAGAATCGCCCGTGCGACGGGCCTGTAGTCTTCCTGCGCGGTGACCCGGACGAAGAGGTCCTCGAGCGAGTCCGCGTCGCCCGTCCGGCCGGCCGATATGCGATGTTCGGCGGCAAGGCGGCCGCGGGAGAGGATGACCGCGCGCGAGCACACCTTCTCGACCATGTCGAACCGGTGGGTACTGAACAGGATCATGCGGCCTTCGGCAGCGAACAGCGTGATGAGCGCGCGAAACAGCAGGCTGGCGTTGACGTCGAGCCCCGAGAACGGCTCGTCGAGGACGAGGAGGTCGGGGTTGTGCAGGAGCGCCGCGGCGAGGAGGACGCGCTGGCGCATGCCCTTCGAGTACGCGGCCATCGTGCTGTACCGGCTGTCGTAGAGCAGGAACAATCGCAGCAACTCGGCGACCTTCGCGTCGAGCTGCGCGCTGGGGAATGCCGCGCAGGCGCCCGACCAGAGTCAGGTACTCGGCGGCAGTGAGGTGCGTGTAGAGGTACGGCTCTTCGGGGACGTATCCGATCCGCTGCCGGTAGCCGAGCGTATCCTGCGTCTGGCTGCGGCCGTCGAGGAGGATCGCGCCGGCGCTCGGCTCGAGGAGGCCGACCACCATGTTGACCGTCGTGCTCTTGCCGGATCCGTTCGGGCCCAGGTAGCCGACGACTTCACCGCGGTTCACGGTGAAGCTGACCTTGTCCACGGCCAGGAAGCCGTTGTAGCGCTTCGTCAGCGCGCGCACTTCCAGCATGACCGGCCCGTGAAGTCTCGCCGGTCAGGCGCGCGCGACCCTGCGGTACGTCGACACCAGGACCACGACGGCGGCGACGCCGGACAGGCTGATTGCCAGGCCGAGCACGGGACCGCTGAGGGCCACGGCCGAGGCGGCGATCACGACACCCCAGAACACTGTTACGTAGCCGCCGACGCGATGCACCTGCGTCCACATTCGCGCGTCGGCCAGCGTCTGCCTGGTGCGGACGCCGATGGCCACGTTGGGACGCGTGCGCGGCAGCAGGTTGCCGACGGCGACGAACGTCAGGCCGAGCAGCACGACGACGGCCCGCATGGCCCATACCTTTGGCAGGTAACCGCCGATCATCTCGGCCATCACCAGCGCGTGCAGCGCGACGACGAACAGGATCACGCGAAAGACGATCGCGGCGTACGTCGCCTCGAAGGCGCCGTTGCCGGTGCGGATGCGGTCGTGGGCCCAGAGGCTGCGGAACAGCGTGTAGATCACGAGCGCCGTCGTCGGGAGACCGAAGGCGACCAGCCCCCGGGCAAAGAGCGCCTGCTCCAGGAACGGGCCGGGGAGCCGGGGCCAGACTGCCAGGCCGGCGATGTAGCCGGCGGCGATGACGGCCACGGAGCGTACGTCGATGCGCTGCCTCGCTGACATGGTCATGCCTCCTGTATCCGGCGCCGGGCCGTAGCCGGCCGGCGAGCGGGCTTCACCCAGCCCACGAGGTGCTGGATCAAATCCTGGAAGACCGAGGTGTTCAATTCGTAGTAGATCGCCTGGCCGCGGCGCTCGGCCACGACGAGGCCGCCGGCACGGAGAACGGAGAGGTGACGCGAGATGGTCGGCCAGCTCGAGTGGAACTGGGCGGCGATTTCACCGGATGTCCGGGGGCCCTCTCGAAGGAACTCGAGGATGTCGCGCCGCGTTTCGTCGGCCAGCGCCCGGAAGGCCGCGTGCGACGGCCGTGCTCGTCCTTGCATAATTAGCAAAATAGCTAACTAATGGGGAAAAGTCAACTGCCGACTGCCGACTGCCGACTGCCGACTGCCGACTGCCGACTATTTCCCCATGCCGGCGCGAACGAAGATCCAGAGGCCGGCGATGCCCAGGATGACCTTCCAGGTGGCGATGCCGTAGAAGACGGGGAAGATGAAGGGTGCCGAGAGCAGAAGAGCGACGGCGAAGCCGGCTGCGAGGTTGCGAGCCTGCATGGTCCGCCAGGAGAGTACACGATCTCCCGGCGGACCGCTGTCAGGCGGTTGGGTGGCTACGGCGCGGGAACGGCGATGCGGTTGCCTGGGACGATCTGGACCTGATACGAGAAGACCTCGCGGCTGTGGGGATCCACCGTGACCTTGAGCCACTGCACGTCGTTGTTCAAGGTGACGTCGCTGGCGTTGTCGCCGAACGTCTCGACGCGCGTGAAGTTCTCGAGCCGCCGCCCCAGGGAGTCGAGGAACGGCCGGTCCGTCCGGAAGTAGTGCGAGTCGCCGTGCACGTAGGCGACCGGGCTCCGGAACGCCACGACTTCCGTGCGCAGCGCCGTGAGGAACTCCTTGTAACCGTCCGTCGTCGAGTCGCTGAGAACAGGCGCCGCCGGCGGCACCCATGACACCAGCAGTTTTTCCGCGAGCGTCTTCGGATCGCGGAACGGTGCGCGCGTTCCGTCGGTCAGGTCCCAGCCGGGATTGCCCTGCGTGATCAACATGACGGCCACGGAATGCCGTTGCTTCGCGTACGCGAAGGTCTCCCGCAGCCACACGATGTTGGCCGCATTACGGGCCTGGAACTCGGCCTGGTCCGGCGCCGTGTCGCAGAGGTTGTTGCACGAACCCGGGATGTTCAGCGTCGCGTAGGTAACGTCGCCGACCCTCCACCGGCGATTCTCGACGCACGGGACCGAGCCGGCGACGCCGAGGCACAGCGCGTCGGTTTGCACCTGCTGATGGAGCTTGTGCTGACCGAGCGAGAACGACGTCGAGAAGAAGATCTGCCGCTCGTGATCGAGGCGTTCGAGCGAGTTGAATCCGCCGTTCGACGGCCGGTCGCAGTCCGTCCAGTCGTTGTCGCCGGGTGTGAACACGGCCGGCGCTTTCAGCGCATTGAGGTAGTCCCTCGACTGGACGTAGAGCGCATCGGTGCACGGAGGTGCCGAACCGGCCTTGAGGTCGCCGTCGTGCGCGGTGAACGCCAGGCGCTGGCTGTTCATGTCCGCGATCATGTTGGGGACCCCGACAGTCGGCCTGGATCGTCGAGTACGGGCAAATCGCCCCACAGCCCAATCGCGTACCGGTCGTCGTCCCGTCCCTGATCGTCGTCATCTCCGCCATGCGCGGCTGCCCTGACCGCAAGTCCGCCGGCAAGCACCACCGGGATCAGAAGTCCCAGCCCAAGCCATCTTCCTGTCTTATTCATCGCGCCTCCGTTTTCCAATTGGCCAATCGAGGCTCAGATTGGAACACCGGGCGCGCACGGCGGTGTCACGTCCAGGTAACGGCGGCGCAACAATCTCGGAGCCTCGGCCTGACGCTCTTTCACTAGCAGCGGTGCAAACCCGGACGCCTTCAATTCACGAAGGCACGAAGACCACGAAGATTTCTTCTTACGAAATCCTTACTTCGTGTTCTTCGTGTCTTCGTGATGTGCAAGCGCTGGAATCAGCACGAACGCCTGTCGAAGACCGCGCGCCTGACGCTCTGTCAGGGCTGCCGGTTGAAGCGGTGCACGCGGCCGGAAGCGTTGAACTCGGACACGAAGAGGTCACCGCGATCGTTGACCGCGACGCCGTGCGGGGCGCCGAAGATGCCGAGGCGCCAGAGCTCAGGAGGAATCTGGTTGCCGCCGACCCCCGCGTCCGTGTTCATGCCAAGGCGCGAGACGGCCGTCCCGGACTTGTCGAGCACCGTGACCCGTCCCCTCAGCTCGCCGACGATCGCGTAATCGCGGTAGATGACCACGGCGGCCGGCAGCAGCAGATCCTTCGCCACGACCCCGAGGAACTCGCCGTCGAGCGACAGGTGCACGACGCGGTTGTTGGCTCGATCGCAGGCGATGAGGCGCGCGGGCGTGAATCGCGTGTCGAGCGCGAGCTTGTGCAGCGTGCTGAAGCCGTACGGCTCCTTCTTGCCGCCAAACGACGTGAGGTACTTGCCGGCGCGATCGAACCGATGGATCACATCGCTTGCGTAACCGTCCGACACGTACAGATCGCCGCCAGGCCCGACGATGACGTCGGTGAGCGCCAGCGCGAGCTGGCCGCTTCGGGCGTTACGGACCTTGAGCGTCTCTGGAAACGCGGACGAGGGGATCGTCAGGACGACCGTGCCGTCCAGCTTCATCTTGACGACGGACTGCTCGCGGAGGCGGACACCGTAGAGGAACTCGCCGTCGCTGTCGCGATGGATGATGAACCCGTGGAAGTCGCTCGGGGCGTTCGGCACGTTGCGCTGGAACCGGCCGTCGGCGCCGAACACCTGCAGCCCGGCTTCGGGATCCTGCACGCTGACGTACACCTCGCCGGCCGAGCTGACGGCGACATCGCCGTGCATGTTGCCGATCTTCTCGCGCCCTTGCGGAAGCGTCGGCCAGCCGGCCTGCGGATGAAACGTCAGGCCGGCCGCGTCCGCACCGACGGTGATGACAGCAACGATGATGATGACGGCAGCGGCAGCCGCCGTCATGGCGAGCGCGACGGGTGTGCGCATGGGCGGTGAGTCCTCCGCCCGGGATTCTACCGCCTCCGGCCGGCCTTTCGGCCGCTGCGTCGTTTCGCCGGGGCGGCCCGCTTGCGGGCTGATGCCGCTTTCCGTCGGCCTTTCCCCCGGGGCGGGACCGTCTTCACGGGCGGCTCCCCGGTCCGCCTGGGGTCGAGGACATACGACATGCCGCCCACGACGATGCCGTCGGCCGTCGCGGTCACGTGAACGACCGCGTCCGCCCTGGCCCTGGTGACGTCCTGCGCCGTGAATTCCCGGCCGGGCTTGAACCGCAGGACGATGTTCTTGATCTCTCCCGACTTGAGGGCGAACGCGCCCGCGCCGGGATTGTCGAACGTCGTCGTCCAGCCCCGTTCGGCCAGGAACTTCGGCAGCTGTGTCGAGACGATGATTCGGGCAGCCGCGCGGTGCGGGTTCTTGACGCGGATCCGTTGACCGTCGAGGGCGGCCACCAGTCCCTTCAACCCCGAGCCGCCCGCCACGGGGAACACGTTGCGCTGGCCGATGTTGTTGTCGTGCGGCACCAGCCGCCACTCCGGGATGGAATCGCCCGCCGTCAGGTTGCTCACGTTGCTGGCGTCGCCGGTGGCCGAGGCCACCATGAACATGCACTCGTGGCCGACTGCCGCAGGCACCCACTCGAACGGGCCCACCGTGATTTCGGCCGTGTTGTTCGGCGCCACGTTGGGCGCGGCGAGCTGCGCGGTCGTCATCGGCTGCCAGTCGTTGGGGTAGACGAGCCCGATGGCCGGGTCCGCGTGAAACGCCTTGACGATGACGCCGGTCGCCGTCAGCGTGCCGCGGTTCTTGATCTTCACGTACGCGAAGTTGGTGACGCCGACGACCGGCTCCTCGTGCGTCGTGAGGCCGTCGTTGTGGCGGCGGTTCCAGATCGACTGGCAGTTCCAGAAGACCGGCTGGTACGTGTACTCGCCGTGCCGGCCGTCTTCGATGTAGACGTCCACCGGCGGCGGCGCGCCGGCGTTGTTGTTGGGTGTCGGCGTTCCGGCCGGCTGATACAGCCCCTGTTTTTCGAACGCCCAGCGGATGACCTTGCTGTAGGCGCCGCCGGAGAGACCCGCGCTCGTCCAGTCGCCGAGGTCGGCGTTCATCAGCGCGGTCGCGTAGCCGGCCGCGTTGCTCGGGTTGGTGGACGGCGAGAGCGATGCGATCGCACGCAGGATCAGGTAGACGGCGAAGCGCGAGGCGAACTGGCGCGTGGCGAGCTCGGCCGCGTCGCCGCCGATGGATCGGTAGAGCCGGAACAGCGTGGTCGAGAGAATCTGCTCGTTGTTGTAGCCTCCGCCGTCAAGTGGGCCGAACGGATTCAGGGCGATGCTGCCGCTCCAGCCGAAACCGGACGCCGGCGTCCGATCGTGACGCCGGCCGATGTCCACCCACGGGAACGTGACGAATCGATCGGGCGCCTGCGTCTCGGGATCGCACGTGATCGCCGCCACGCTGTCGCCGGCGCTGTGGCCGAAGCCGAAGTTCGGCGAGTGCACGTGCGGGTACAGGACCCCGTGGCCTCCGAGCTCGTGCAGCACGACGCGGTAATCGCACGCGATGCCGATTGGGTGCGCCGTGTCGGTGGTGTCGGCCAGCGCGAACGTGGTCTGCAGGATGCCAAGGCCGCCGCTGGTGCCCAGGCAATGCGCGTTGACCGTATTGCCGCTCGGCGATGTCGCCGTGCCGAGGCCGCGGTGATCGACCACGCTGGGGAACGCCGTGCCCGAGCCGAAGAATCCGCTCAGGGTGAACCCCAGGTCCTGCATCAGGCGGAAGAAGCGGTCGCAGTGATAGTACGCGTTGACCGCGGCGAACTGGTTGGTGCGCGCGTCGAAGTTGAAGTCGCCGGTCGACGTGGGCGCCGCCACCGACGGCAGCTCGGCGTCGGTCAGCGTGACGATGCTGCCGGCCAGCGTCTGCGGCGTGCTGGCCGTCAGACCGGGCAGCGCGACCGACGTCCGGACCGGGTTGAGCGCCGTGCTGGCGGCATTGGGCAGGGGACCGCCGTTGGTGGTGATGGGATCGATCAGGAACACCTGTCCGTTCACGTCGGAGACGAACGCGCGCAGGTAGAGCACCGAGAGCGTCTTCGCTTCGAGAATCGCTATCCAGTTCAGCGGCGGTTCCTTCCGCCGTCCCAGCGTGAAGAGCACTTCGAGCGAGACGTAGTGGCTGCCTTCAACGATCGACGACGCGACGGCCGGAAGCGGCAGCGTGGTGTAGTTGTGGCTGTGGCCGAAGACCTCGGGCGCCTTGGCGGGTTCGGCCATAACCCGCTTGGCTTTCGCGTAGCGATAGATGATCAGCTTGCGGTCGTCAATCTTCAGCGTCTTCGTGTCGAAGCCCGATTGCCGCGCGAGGCCGAGCCGCTTGGCCAGCGCTGCCTTGTTCAGCTTGTCGAGCTTCTTCATCACGGCCGGCGACGGCCGATCCGCGTCGAGGTCGGCGTGGCGCGTCGACTGCGAGCCGATCACGCGGTACGGCTTGCCCTTCATGTGTATGGCCACGCCGCCGTGCCAGACCGGGAGCCCGAAGCGCGTCTGCTGATACGTGACGGTCGTCGTGTCGAAGGTGCTCTTTTCGGATGAGAAGCGCAGCTCGTCGCCGGAATCAGTCGCCTTGGCGCTGCGGGCGAGGCTCATGTTGGCCGTTTCCGCCGGCTTCACGCCCAGAAGGCTCCCGTACTGGCTGAGATACTCCGCCGCGGCGAGCTGCGGTGTTGGCGCCGAGCTGACGAACGGTTCATCGGTGTGCTGCAGATCGCGCACCACGCCTTTGTTGTCGCGGTTGACGAGGACTTTGCCGGCGCGCAGGAATTCCTGATTCATGGGGCATCCTTTCGGCAGAAGGTGAGAGTCGAGATTATTCCCGCGATCGGTGCCGGCGCGGCGCTGTTTACCGCAATTTTGCGTGCACGCGCGCAGAGCTGATCAGTACGTCTCAGGCCGCGGCGAAGCCGGGCCAGAACTGGATGGACAACACGCTGATGAGCACGATCACGATGAGGCAGACGCAGGCGGCGCCGAATCCTGCCACGAACATCGTCCGCAGGTTGATGCCATAGCCGGCGGCCACCGCCGAACTGCCGGCGGAGGACGGCAGCATGAATCCGCAGTGGCTGGCCGCGATGATGACGTAGATGTATGGGATCGGGTTGACGCCGGCCTCCTGGAACACCCGCACGCAGATCGGCACCATCACGGCGACCGTCGCGACGTTGCTGATGATCTGGGCCACCACCATGGTCAGGGCGCCGAAGACGATGGTGGCGACGAGCGGTCCGCGCGCGGCATACGGCACGATGGGGCCGGCAAGAAACTGCGCGGCGCCCGTCGTGTTCAGCACCGCCCCGAGCGCGTTCCCGCCCGCGAAGACGCAGAACAGCCCCCACATCATCTTGCTCTGCGCGAACTCCCACGTGACCAGCGGTTCGCCGCGCGTGCGGATGGCAAATGCCACGAGGCTCAGCGCGAGGAAAGCGTACGCGGGTGTGAACGACGGCAGCAGGCGGCCATAGAAGCCGCGGGTGAAGGCCAGAACGGTCGCCACGACGAACAACCCCAGCGCAACGCGCTCGGCGCCTGTCATCGGCCCGAGAGCCCGCAATTCCTCGAAGAAATACACGCGCGGGCGGTCGTTGTCGGCGACCTCGGAATCGAACACCGTCGACATGTAGAGCGCGGTGGCCGCGACGACACCAATCGTCAGCGGCGTGAGCCGCGTCACCCAGGTCGTGAACAGGAACTCGCGGTGGGTGACCATGTCCTGAACGAACTTCATCGCGAGCAGGTTGGGTGCGCCGCCGAGCGGCGTCAGAAACCCGCCGAGGCTGGATCCCCAGGCGACCGCGAGCACGAGCGACGTGCCGAGCCTGCTGTTCCACAGGTCCTCGACGCCCATGAACCGCAGCATCGCCACGACGATCGGGATCATCGTCGCCGCGACGACGACGCGGGGGAGGAGCGTGGCGAGGGCCGCGCTGACGAGGAACCAGGCGATGAGCTGCCGGCGCGCGCCGGGGCCGAACGCGGCGAGAGCCAGGAGCGCGATGCGGCGGTCGAGGCCCCAGCGCTGCCACGCCGTCGTCAGGATGTTCGCGCCGAGCAGCAGGATGATCAGCTCGTCGGCGTACGAGGGCAGGATGTCGCCCATGCGCACGAAGCCGAAGACCGCGGCGAGCGCGAGCGGCAGGAGGCCGGTGACGGCGAGGTGCACGGGCCTGACGAGCCACCAGGATCCCATCCAGAGCAGCAGGCCGAGACCGCAGCGGACGGCGTAGGGCGGGGAAGGGATGGGGAGCCACGCGAGGGCCAGAAACACCAGCGGTCCCGCCGCGAGTGTCAGGGTATGCGCGCGCGGAGCCGGCATTCGGACGTAAGCCTACACGCGTGGGCCTGTCAGCGGCCGCCTTTCTTCAGTGGCCGCCTGGGGCGCCGGCGTGCTGCTTCCTTCCTTTTCAACCGCCCGGATCCCCTCGCGACGATGAACGAAACGGGCAGTTCGTCCGGGTCATACGAATCGCGGAGATGGGGGAACAACTCCACGAGGAGCTTGGCCTCGTGTATCAAGTCTTGAAGTCGGGCTTCGGCCCCGCGCCTGGCGAGCTCGAGAATCCGTGAAGGTTGTTTGGCCATGCACTTGAGAATATCAGGACTTCAGTCCTTCGGGTTCGTGGCAA
Organism: uncultured Acidobacteriota bacterium; assembly: GCA_963712905.1. Classification (GTDB taxonomy): domain Bacteria; phylum Acidobacteriota; class Vicinamibacteria; order Vicinamibacterales; family CAVVIG01; genus CAVQJU01. The sequence goes on from CAVQJU010000014.1 coordinate 164,893, forward strand.
AGACGGTCAGCTCGATCGTGAACCCGCGATCGTCCATTTCGAGCGCTGACTTGACGGCTTGAGCGATGTCCTCGCCGCGGAGCTTCGTGGGGTTCTCTTTGTTCTGGGGGAGCCCGGCGGTCGCGTAGAAGTCGGTCAACACCTCGCTGGGATTTACCAGCATGACGCGGACGTTGTACGGCCGCAGTTCGGCCCGCCAGCATTCCGTCATCCCGCGCAGCGCGAACTTGCTGCCGTAGTAGGCGGTGCCTTTCGCCGCGCCCCGCACTGCCGCAGTTGAACCGATGTTGATGATGTTGCCGCTCTTCCGCTCCACGAAGTGTTTCGCGGCCTCTCGCGCCATCAGCATGGCGCCGGTCACATTGGTCGCGAACACCTGGCTGAAGCTCTCGAGGTCCATCTCGACAAGCGGTTTGAGCACGCCGAAGCCGGCATTGTTGACCAGGACGTCGAGATGACCGAACGTCTGAAACAGTTCCTGATAGCTTCGAAGGACGTCGGCCTCTTTCCCTACATCCGCGTGAATGGGATGGGCGCCGATCGCCGCGGCGGCGGCAGCCAGCCGTTTCTTGTCACGTCCTGTTATCGCGACCCGTGCTCCTGCCTGACCCAGAAGTTTCGCAGTAGCGAGGCCGATGCCGTTCGAACCCCCGGTCACTAGTACCGTCGCGCCTTTCAGATTCATTCGGTGCCCTCGTGAGTGTTGTGCCGTGATGATACGTCGATCGCGCGGTTATCGTTGATACGATTGGACCTTCGCCAGCGGCCGATGTGGTGAATGGGCAGACCACGGGACCGCGATGAGCCGCGATGGCCGCATCGTGCGCGTGTGTGGTCGCAGGGCGAGCACATCGCCGTGAAGGAGACGCGTCGACCATGATTCGATCGCACGCCTGTCGCGCATTCGCGACTGTCCTCGCCGCAGCCGCGGCTCTCGCTGTCCCGCGTGCGGCCAGGGCGCAGGTCCCACTTACGACCCTCCACTCGTTCGCGGCCAGCGCAACGGATGGCGGGAGCCCGGAAGGCCAACTCATCCAGGGCGCCGATGGCAAGTTCTACGGCACCACGTATCAGGGCGGCACGTTCGGCTCCGGCACGGTCTTCATGATGACCGCCGCGGGCGCGATGACCGTGCTGCACTCGTTCGCCGGCGGCCCGGCGGACGGCGCCCATCCGCGAGCGGGCCTCGTTCAGACGGTGGACGGTAACTTCTACGGGACGACCCAGCGCGGAGGCGACTTCGAACTGGGAACGGTGTTCAGGATGACGCCTGCCGGAGCGGTGACTATCATGCATGCGTTCGCCGGCGGCGAGGACGGCGGCGTCCCGAATACCGCGCTCATCCAGGGCAGCGACGGAAATCTCTACGGGACCACGTATGTTGGCGGCGGCGCCTCGAATGGCGGGACGTTGTTCAGGATGACTCCCGCCGGCAGCATCACGGTCCTGCACGCGTTCGCCGGTAATCCCGACGGGGCCGCGCCGTTCAGCGCGCTCGTGGAAGCGTCCGATGGCAACTTCTACGGGACGACCTTTGACGGGGGCGCGTTCAACGCGGGCACCGTGTTCAGGATGACGCCGGCAGGCGCCGTCACGGTCTTGCACTCGTTCGCCCGTGGAGCCGCGGACGGGGGCAGGCCGATGGGCACGCTCATCCAGGCAAACGACGGGAATTTCTACGGCACCACCTTCAACGGCGGCACGTCCGAACGTGGGACGGTGTTCAGAATGACGCCCGCTGGCGGCGTCGCGGTGCTTCATTCGTTCGCCGGCGGCGCCGGCGACGGCGCGTTTCCCTGGGCGGGCGTCATCCAGGGGAGCGACGGGAATTTCTACGGGACGACGGAGCAGGGTGGTCCGTTCGATACCGGCGGCACGGTGTTCAGGATGACGCCGGACGGCCATCTCACGGTGCTGCACGCGTTCGCTCGCGGCACACCCGACGGCGCGTCGCCGATCACGGCCCTCGTCCAGGCAGCGGACGGGAGCTTCTACGGGACGGCGCTGCAGGGAGGCCGCAGCACGTACGGCATCACGTTTCGGTTCGAGGCCGTCTCGTGTGTTGACAGGCTGACCCTGCGTTACGAGAGCGGCCCACCAAGCGTGGGCGGGACGCTCAACGTGGGGTTCACGTTGCAGAGCACGGCGCCGGCCACCTGGAGCAACTGGATTTTCTTCGCGGGCGGGAACAATACGTGGTCGGTGCCGATCCCGGCCGTGTCACCGGGCGTGTCCTTCGGCGTGCCGCTGCGGGGATTTCCAGCCATCGGGCCGGTCGCCGTCTTCACTGCGATCAGCACGCCTGCGCAGGGCGTGATGTGCTGGGACCTGAAGCTCGTGAACACTGGCGTCGCCGAGCCGGCCGCGGTTCAGTAAACGTCAGGCACGAACACGCGTCATTGCTTCAAGACCGGAATATCTCCAGCGACGCCCCACGTGTAAGCGCCAACCCCCAAGATCCACCATGCGCCCGTGGAGGGACGATAGATTGCGAGGTCCGCCCTGCCGTCGCCGTTGTAGTCGGCGGCTACCGGGATATCGCTCGACAGACCCCACTGAACGATCGGCCCGCTGGCGTAGTTCGAGATCGACGAGAGGACGTACCACACCCCGGACGACGGCCGATAGATCGTCACGTCGGCCTTACCGTCGCCGTCGAAGTCCGCCGTGATCGGAATGTCGCCCGACTGGCCGCCCCATTGCCGCGTCCAGTAGCTGCTGTAATTGGACGAGGACGAAAGCCTGTACCACACACCCGACGAGGGCCGATAGATGGTGATGTCGCTCTTGCCGTCGCCGTCGAAATCGCCGGCCAGTGGGACATCACCCGCCCGGCCGATCGACGGGTGCATCACGAATCCGGTATATCCAGCGCTCGACAAGCTCGTGTACCACACTCCTGACGATGGCCGGAAGATGGTGAGGTCGGTGCGCCCGTCTCCGTCGAAGTCGGCGGCAATCGGGACGTCGCCCGGCTGGCCGCCCCACTGATGCACCTCGCCGTTGCTGTAGTTCACAGCGGACCACAGGATGTACCAGCCCCCGGTTGACGGACGGTAGACGGCGATGTCCATCTTGCCGTCGCCGTCGTAGTCGCCAGGAACCGGAATGTCGCCGGTCACTCCCCACGTCCTGGTTGAACTCGAGGCGTAGTTCGACGTCGAGGACAGGCCGAACCACTGGCCGGTCGACGGACGGAAGACGAACAGGTCGGCCCTCCGATCGCCGTCGCCGTCGCCGAACACGGGCGGCGGCGCGCCAGGCGGGTTCAGGACCTGTTGCACCTCATCTGAATACGCCGAGAACTGCTGACTCGTGTTGTAGGCTCTGACGGCGAAGTAATAGCGCGAGCCGACCGCGAGCTGAATGGTGCGTATCGTCGCGTTGCCGACATCGATGTTCGTCGTGTACTGCCGCGATTGGGTTCCGATCGAGACGACGTAGCCGGCGATGTTCGGTTCGGGGTTTGGGTTCCATGCGAGCGTCAGGTTGACGATCTGCGCGTAGAGGTTCGGAGCGCAGGCGAGTACGACGATCGTGTGAAGCGCGACGAAGACGGATCGATAGATCGAGAGCCTTCTCGCAGCTACCGCCTGAGGTTGTGGCATTGTTTGCCGCGGCGGCAGCAAGACGCGTTCCGAGCGTGAATGGTGTTTTTGTCCTGCGAATCAATCGTTGACGGAAATTCGCGAGCAGAGTTGCCCGACGAAGACGTGTAAGAAGTGCCGGATCTGCTGATCAGGTCGGGCACAGCAAAACGGGACTCGAGCACTCATCAAAATGCGCGCGAGAACACCGTCGAGTCCGTCCGCTGTAGAATCGATGAGTTCCAGCACTGAACCGATGCCGGGGTGGCGGAACTGGCAGACGCACAGGACTTAAAATCCTGGGTCGCGAAAGCGGCGTGTGGGTTCGATTCCCGCCCCCGGCACTACTCGCCAATCAATCTCAGCACGTCCCCACATCTCTGGAAGCGCGCCCACCAGATCGCGTCGTTCCAGGTGGAATTGCGCTTCAAACGAAGCCCCGGATCGTGCGCGATGAGCGCGCGCACCGTTTCGACGCGGCAGCCGCCAAACATCGGACGGTCGGGTCCGCTGAAAGTGCCGGCAGAGACCGCACGAGACAACGGCGTGGCTCCGTGTTCGTCCTCGACGGTCGGGTCTGCTCCGTGGGCGAGCAGCAATTTGAGGATGGCGGGATCCGTGTCGCCGGCCGCCAGGATCAGCGGCGTCGGGCTTCCCGGGCCAGCGGCGCGCTTCGGGTCGGCGCCGCGATCAAGAAGAAGCCGGGCGGAAGCAGGCTGCCGCGCGAGAATCGCGTGTTGCAGCGGCGTCGCGTCCCAGTTGTCTCCCGTGGATCCCGGCAGGTTCACGTCGGCGCCGGAATCGAGGAGGAGGGTGATCGCTTCGATCGATCCGGACCGCGAGGCCCAGATCAACGCCGTCCACGAGTCGCCACCCTCATCGGCTTGATGGCCGTCGTCGAGGAGCCGACGAAGAGCGTTGACGTCGTTGCGGGCGGCGGCCTGGGTCAGCGGAGTTTCGGGACGCGGATCGCAAGCGCTGGTTGCGATCAGCGCGGCGGCGAGCCCGAGCAGAAGCATGAAACGATGCATGTCGACCTCCGGGCAGTATCATACACAATGAACTTTGTAATGTAAAGTAGAAACGTCGGTGAATGACAAGTCGGCTCGGTTGTATCCTTGGCCCAGGGGAAGCAGAAGCAGATGAGGGCCGTGCTGAGCGCAGCACTGATCATCGTTGCGGTCGCGGCCGTATCTGCGCACCACTCGGCCAGCTACATCTACGATATCCAGAAACCGGTGCTGTTAAAGGGCATCGTCACTGAAGTCGAGTGGAGAAATCCTCACGTCCTTCTCCATCTCGACGTAAAAGAGAACGACGGTGTGACGGTCAGCTGGTTATTGGAGGCACGCGCGGTCTACATCATGCGGCGTATGGGAATGGAGCAGGACTTCATCCAGACTGGCAAGACTGTGGACGTGACCGTCTGCGCGGCTAAGGACGGCTCGCACAAGGCTGGCCTGCAGTCGATCAATCAGTCCGGCGTGATGACGTGGGTCGGCGAGTGTGCGAACTGACAAAATGTGAAGCGCGGGCGCGGGTGCCAGCGCTTCACTGGGGTGCGTGGGCTCATGGCCTTCAGCAGGGGGTGGTCTTGATCATGCACGGCGAGAGCTGTACTCGCGTGTTCCCCACGTTGCGCACGGTGAGAATGTTGCCGAGGCCCGACAGCGAAGGCACGAAGAGGCGGCAGTCGAAGTGCTCCGTGGTGCCGTCCGCGATGATCGTCCAGGCCAGCGTCAGCGGAGCGAGGAACACAGGATTGAAGTTCATCACCCCGGTCCCGATCGCGTTGACCGACGCCGTATCGACCACGGTCAGCGAGAATGAGCTACCGACCGTGCTCATCACGGTGGCGCGGAAGTTCCGCGTGGCGACGCCTTCGAGCTTGGTGCAGATGTTGAATTCCTGAGCGCTTGCCGTCTCGGCTCCCATCACGACCATCGCTGCGGCCCACAGAACGAGAGTGACTTTCCTCATGATTTCCCTCCTAATCCCGCGCGCGACGAACAGGAAATAGTGCCCTCCAATAGCGCGGACGTGGTCCTCGTCGCCCGGCGATTATCAACACAGCGGCGGGAATGCTCAAGAAAAATGAGCGTGACCGTGCACAGTCAATGTTGGTAGCGGCCTCGAAAGAGATCGGCCGCAGCTACCCTTAGCGCCGCTCGACGACGTCGAGCACGCCGCTGATCGCGTTGATCACAATGTCAGACGCATCGATCGTCATGTAGCGCCCGCTGGCCGGCACGTTCGTGTACTCTGCGTTCGCTGCGCGGGCCACGGCGGCCTTCCAGCCCTCGTGCACGCGCCGCACGGACTTGACGTTGGCGCCGCTGACTCCGCCGGCGGTCAGCACATGGATGGGAATTGGCGGGAGATTCGGGCAGTCGCGCCGCAAAGCCGCGAGAGACGGTCGAATCCCGGCGCCTTCGGATCGAGCAGTCCGAATCGAGATCCTCCACTGGGCCGGGTCGGCCAGGCGTTGTTCGGTGAGCGTCCGGAGTGTGGCCGGCGATCCGGGCGGGCAGAGTTGCCTGAGGAGCCAGCGCCGGCCGGACGTGACCCGCGAGGCGACGCCCATGAGCCAATACGTCGCCGGAAGCAGTGCGAAGGCGCGGGAATCGACGACCTCGTGGGTGGCGTCCACCAGCACGAGCCCGGCGACGTCTGCTGGATGGGCATGGGCGAAGACGCGTGCGATGACGCCGCCCCAGCTGTGGCCCACGAGCACGTACGGCGGGCCGACGGCCAGAGCGGTGAGAAGCTGCCGCAACTCGACAGCCATGTCGGCGACCGTCCGGGCCCGCCCTCGATCGGCGGCGCAACCGCATCCCACGCTTCGAGCGGTAACGCGAGGCCACTGATGAAGACGACCGTGACACGGCCGCGACCTGCGACCACGGCTTCGACCCGGCCGCCGGCGACGTCAACACTCCGGCGTTCCATATCGCCCCCCTTGGACACCTGTTCCGCCGGTTTGCTCCCTCTGGCAACGTGCGGCAGCGGGCGCGGGGATAATAGGGCATGGATTCGCCCCCGGCGCGAAAGCGACGGCCACGATACTCGGGCAGAAACCCGCGCAAGTTTCACGAGAAATACAAGGAACTGAGCCCGGAGCGCTACGCGTCGGACATTCAGAAGGTCATTCAGTCCGGGAAGACGCCGGCTGGCATGCACCGCTCGATCATGATCGACGAGGTGCTGCGCGTGCTCGCGCCCGTGCCGGGGGACGTCGCGGTCGATTGCACGCTGGGCTTTGGCGGCCACGCCCGCGCGATCCTCGAACGGGTCCAACCGGGCGGACGGCTGATCGGCCTCGATGTCGATCCGCTCGAACTGCCGCGCACGGAAGCGCGTCTGAGAATGGCCGGATTCGACGCCGGCTCGTTCGCGGCACACCGGAGCAACTTCGCCGGCCTGCCGCAGGTGCTCGCCGCCGAGGAAGTCACGGGCGCAAACGTGATCCTCGCGGACCTTGGCGTTTCATCGATGCAGCTGGACAACCCGGAGCGCGGGTTCACCTACAAGGAATCCGGCCCGCTCGACATGCGGATGAACCCGTCACGCGGCGAGCCGGCGTCGCGCCTGCTCGCGCACGTGAGCGTGGAGAAGCTCGCGCGCATGCTCCAGGACAACGCCGACGAGCCGCACGCGGAGCTCATCGCCGGACTCCTGAAGCAGTCGCCGATGACGACGACCGAGGACCTCTGCCGGAGCGTCAGCCGGGGTGTCACGCAGGCCCTGCCGCGGGCGGGGAAGCGTGAGGTGGAAGCGTCGATCCGCCGCACGTTCCAGGCGCTGCGCATCGCGGTGAACGACGAATTCTCGGCGCTCGACGCGCTCCTTCGCCAGCTGCCGTTCTGCCTTGCGCCGGGTGGGCGCGTGGCGATCCTGACGTTCCATTCCGGAGAAGACCGGCGCGTGAAGAAGGCCTTCGATGCGGGTCGGCTCGCCGGCGCCTACTCGACGATTGCGGACGATGTGATTCGTCCGTCCAGGGATGAAATCCGTTCCAATCCTCGCGCGGCATCGACGAAGCTGCGATGGGCGGTCCGGTGCGATCAGCGCGCCGGGTAGGTCGGGTGGGTCGGGCGGGGCAGGGATGATGGACATGAAGCGATCCGAGTTTGTTGAGCCACTTCCCGAGCGGCCCACCCTCGAAACGGAGCAGGCGCGGGCGAAAGAACTGCACCGCAGCGCCCAAGTTGGCGATGCCGACGCGCTGACCCGCATTCGCGCCCTGCATCCGCAGCCGCCTGCGCTCGACGCGCTGACGCTCTCGGACGCGCAGCTCGTCGTCGCCCGCGGGTACGGGTTCGCGAACTGGGCGGCGATGAAGCGCAAGATCGAATCGCTGATGAAGACGCTCGTGGAGCGGTTTCTCGCCGCCTTGTATGCCGGCGACGTGGCGGAAGTCCGCAATCTGCTGAACGAGCACGCGGACGTCAGGGCCGCGGTGAACGAGCCAATCTGTCACTTCAACAGCCGGCCCGCGGCACAGGCGAAGAAGAACCTGCCGTTGATTGATGTTCTGCTCGCGCACGGCGCCGACCTGAACCTCAAGAGCACGTGGTGGGCCGGCGGGTTCGGGCTGCTGGAATACGGCTGCACGCCGGAGGAAGCCGCGCCGCTCATCGCGCGTGGCGCGATCGCCGACGTGTTTGCGGCGGCCCACCTCGGCATGTTCGATCGGCTGCGCGAGCTCGTGGACGCCGATCCCTCGCTCGTCCACGCTCGGGGCGGCGACGGCAAGACGCCGCTGCACTGCGCGCGCACGGCCGACATGGCCCGCTACCTGATCGATCTCGGCGCCGACATCGACGCGCGCTGCGTCGATCACGAGTCCACTCCGGTCCAGTATCTGGTCCGCGAGGCCCCGGATGTGGCGCGCCTGCTCGTCGATCGCGGTGCCTGGTTCGATATCTTCGCCGCCGTCGGCCTGCGCGACCCGATGCTTGTCGAGCGCTGCCTGCACGAAGATCCGTCAGCCCTCGATCATCGAACCTGGCACGGCTTGTACACCGTCGCCCATGACGGCACGCGAGCCGCGACGCGCCAGGAGATCGGCGATCGTCGCGGTGACATCTATCGATGGGTCTTCGGGCACAACGTGTCGGCGATCGATGCGGCCGTCATGCTGGGGTTCGACGACATCGTCGAGTTGCTGCTGCGTCACGCGTCGCCGGTCCAGCGGCTGCTCGCCGCCTGCACGGCCGGCGATCGCGCCGCGGCGCAGGCCGTCGTTGATGCGCATCCAGGCGTCGTGTCCACGCTGGGGAGCGAGCAGATGCGGTTGATCGCGGACCGGGCCCACGCGAACGATCTCCAGGCCGTCGCGCTGATGATCGACCTCGGGTTCGATTCGCTCGCGCGCGGCGTCGAGGGCTGGGAACCGCTTCGCTGGGCCGCGTTCCACGGAAACGCCGACATGGTCCGGCGGCTGCTGACTCGCCCGGCGCCAATCGGGGTACCGGACCCCACGTACGGCGGGCCGCCGCTGGGGCAGTGTCTCTACGGGTCGCTGCACGGCTGGAGCCGCGGCACCGGCGACTTCGCCGCCACGGTTCAACTGCTGCTCGACGCGGGCGAGCGTCCCGAGCCGGCGATCCTGCCGACGGGCCGAGACGACGTGGACGCCGTCCTGCGCGCGTATTTCAAGACGTAGCGGCAGGCTTCAACCGGCCGGCGAACGTCCGCCTGACCCTCGACAAGCTCAGGTCACCCCGAGCGATGTCGAGGGGTGAAGGCGGACGCTACTTTTGCATCACGGCGACTTGAGCCCGCCGGCGTCCGAATTTCACAGCGTCATTACAATTCGGGACGTACAAGTCCACGTGGCGCCCGCGGACCTTCGGGCCGGTGTCCGCCACGAGGTAGACGCCGTTGTAGCGCTCGTCCAACCCGGTGATCCTGATGCGCGAGCCCAGCCGGAGGACGGATGGATCGGCCGCGACGGTGCTTCTGGTCGGCACCGTGCCGGTCGCGGTCCGCGTGCCTCTGCAGTAGGCCGTCGCCGTGAACGATGAGGTGGGAGCAGGTGGTGGGGCTGGCAACTCGGTCACCGGCGGCTCTGGGGGCCTGTCCACAGGTTTGACGCGGCCGGCGCAGCCTTCAGCGAGAAGGATGAGTGCGAGCAGCGCGAATCGCCTGGCCATGGTCGTGGCGATACGCAAGAAGCCCGCCGCCTGGCGTCCGGCTGAAGCCGGACGCTAAGGCCTAGTCCGGAAGCCCGAACGCGACCAGCGAGGTCCCCGAGCCGATGACCACCTGCTGCTTGCCGTCGAGCATGTACGTCATCGCGGCGGCGCCCCAGATCGGCGAGCCGGTGGGGTAGAACCAGAGGTTCTTGCCCGTCTTCGCGTTGAACGCCATGAAGTTGCCTTCGTTGTCGCCCGCGAACACGACGCCAGACGCCGTGGACATCACGCCCGCCATCGTGGGCGTTTCGTACTTGAACTCCCACTTGCGCTCGACGGTCACCGGGTCGATCGCGCGCAGGACGCCGTAGCTGCGGTCCGCGTAGCGTTGAACAGTCCCGCCCATCAGGCCGCGGCCCGGCGTGAACTCTTCCTTCGCCGGGTAGTACGTGGCGCACGTTTCGCGCACCGTGACGAAGAACATCCGGAGCGCCGGATCGTAGGACGGCGGCATGTGGTTCGTGCTGCCCCACTGATCGGGGAGGCAGCCCTTGCTGCCGTCGTTGACGACGATCGGGTGGCCGTCCTGATCCAGTTCGCGCGCCCACGTCTGGTCGCTGAAAGGTTTGCCCACGATCAGCTTGCCCGTGACGCGATCGAGCACGTAGAAGAAGCCGTTGCGGTTGGCGACCATGACGGTCTTGCGCAACTGGCCGCCGATCGGCACGTCGGCGATGACCGGCACGTGATTCGAGTCCCAGTCGTGCAGGTCGTGCGGTGTGAACTGGAAGTACCACTTCAGCTTGCCCGTGTCCGCGTCGATCGCGACCAGCGAAGCGGTATACAGGTTCGTGCCCTTTCGATCCTCTCCGTAGTAATCCGGGTTCGGGTTGCCCGTGCCGTAGTAGAGCAGGTTCAACTCGGGATCGTAGCTCCCGGTGACCCACGCGCCGCCGCCGCCGCGCGCGATGGCGTCGGTCTTGGGCCACGTCTCGCTGCCGGGTTCGCCCGGGCCGGGCACGGTGTAGAAGCGCCAGGCGAGCTTGCCCGTGGCGGCATCGTACGCGTCAATGAATCCACGGGTCGGCCAGTCGCTGCCGGAGATCCCCATGATGACTTTGTCTTTCACGACGAGCGGCGCCGCGGTCGCGGCGTAGCCAAGCTTGTAGTCGGCCATCACCGCGTCCCAGGCGACGGTGCCTGTTCGCGTGTCGAGCGCGATCAGGTGCGCGTCGGCTGTTGGCATGAACAGCTTGTCGCCGAGGATCGCGAAGCCGCGGTTTACTGGAGAGGTCGCGCCGTACGTTAGGTCGTTCGGCAGCGTGCGTTTGTAGTTCCAGAACGGGCGGCCGGTGCGCGCGTCGATCGCCCACGCGTTGTTGAAGGGCCCGGGCACATACAGGATGTCGTTGACAGCGAGCGGCGTCCCCTCGAATCCCCGGCGGGGCACGATGCCGGTCTGGAACGTCCATTTCGCGGTGAGGCGATGGGCGTTGGCCGGCGTGATCTGGGTGAGGGGGCTGTGGCGCTGCCCCGTGAAATCGCCGGAGTAGGTGACCCAGCGCGTCGGGTTCTTGTAGCCCTGCAGCAGATCCTGCCACGTCACCGCCGAGGGACCGGACTCCTGCGCGAGCAGCACGGCGGAGCCAAGGATGGCGGCCGCGATGGCGACTGTCTTCATCGTCGTTCTCCCAAGCCCCGCAGGCTGTTCATGAATGTCAGGACGTCGGTCAGGTCGCTGTCGTTCAGCCGATCGGGGCCGAACGCCGGCATCAGCGAGTTGGTCTCGCGGACGACGTCGCGCACGCTGCTCTTGAGGAAGCCGCGAAGGTGCCCGCCCTCGTCCATCATCTGAATCGAGAACGCGTCTTCGCTTTTTCGCACGCCGCGGATGCGCTGGCCGTCGCGCGTCGTGACGGTGACGGTCTTGTAGCCGTCCGGCATGGACGCGTTGGGATCGCGCACGGCCTGTCTCAGCGCCGCAGGCGGCTGGCTCTGCGCGATGACCGAGAGATTCGGGGCCGAGTGGACCGCCGCGGCCGTTGACCGTGTGGCAGGTGCCGCACGACGCCCAGAAGACCCGCTCGCCGTTCGCGGCGTTGCCTCGCGGCACTTCGGCCGCGCCCGCGCCGTTCAGGCTGCGCAGGTAGCTCACGAGGTTTCGCAGGTCGGCATCCGGCGCGTTGCTGGAGGGCATGATGGTGTTCGGCACACCCTGCCGGATCGTCTGGAACACGCGTTCGTCGGTCGCCCCGGAGGCCCACAGCCTGGTCAGGTCGTGTCCCGCCACGCCCTTCGCGTCGCTCCCGTGGCACTCCGCGCACCGCTCGCGGAACGTCGCCCCACCGGCCTGGACGGCCGGATCGCCCGGCCCGTTCTGCCCGGCTGCGGCACCGGTAATCGCTATCACGACGGCGCAGGCCGTCAGACCCCATTTCGGCATGCCGCACATGATACTCGCTGGAGGTTGGAGGTTGGAGGTTGGGCCCCGGGGGGCCGGGAGTTATTCCGGGTTCGCGACGAAGCGGTACCCGACGCCGCGGACGGTCTGCAGGTGCCTCGGGCTCGAGGGTTTGTCTTCCAGGTACCGCCGCAGCCGCACGATGAAGTTGTCGATCGCGCGCGTGTCGGTGTCCTCGCGAACGCCCCAGACTTTTTCCAGAATTGTCTTGCGCGAGACGGGCCGCCCCTCGTGCTCCACGAGATAGCGGAGCAGCGACGCCTCCATCAGCGTGAGCGGCATCGTCTTGTCGCCCATCTGGACCTCGAGCAGCTCGAAATCGATGGTCCGCTCGCGGAACGTGAACCGGCTCGAGACGGCGGGCGCCTGCTCGCGGTTCTCGCCGAGCCGGAACCACTCGCGGCGCCGCAGCAGGCCCTGGACGCGGGCGATGAGGATCGGCAGTTCGAACGGCTTGGGCAGGTAGTCGTCGGCGCCGGACTGGAATCCCTCCAGCACGTCCTCGGGACGGTCGCGCGCGGTCAGCATGAGGACCGGTACGAACTGGCCCGAGCGGCGGAGGTCGGCGACGACCTTGAAGCCGGTGATGCCCGGCAGCATGACGTCGAGAATCACGAGCTCGAACCGAGCCGGGTCCGCCGTGATCTGGGCGAGGGCGGCTTCCCCGGAGTCCACCACAGAGACGTCGTGGTGCTCGGCTGTCAGGTTGAAACGCAATCCCTCGGCCAGGTGCTGCTCGTCCTCGACCAGGAGAATGCGGCTCATTGCGGGGGCTGTTGCAGGAGCGGCAGCTGCACCGTGAACGTGCTGCCTCGGCCGGGGCCTTCGCTTTCGGCGAAGACCCTCCCGCCGTGGCGCAGCGTGACTGACTGCACGATGAACAGCCCCAGCCCCGTGCCTTTGACGCGAAGGGCCACGGCACCCGGAATGCGGTAGAAGCGTTTGAAGATCCGCTTGAGCTCGCCGGTCGAGATGCCGACACCGAGATCGCGCACGCGCAGCGTTGCCTGTGTGCTCTCGGGCTGCTCGAGCTCCACGGCGATCTGCACCTGCGCCCCTGAGTACTTCACCGCGTTGTCCACCAGGTTCGAGACGACGGCTTTCAGCTCGTCTTCGTCGCCGAGCACCCGCGGCGTCGCGCCCGGGATCAGCTTCTCATGGTACGTCAGCGCGTTCTCGGGCAGGTGGTGGCGCGTGCGCGCCAGCGCCACGCAGTCCTGCACGACGGCCGCGAGGTCCACCGGTGTGCGGCTCGTGTGGCGGATCTTGGCGCCGACGCGTCCCGCGCGCAGGACCTGCTCGATGGTGCCCTGCAGGCGCTCGGTGTCCTCGACCATCACCTTGTAGAACTCCTGCCGCTTGGCGTCGTCGATGCTGCGGCTCTGGAGCGTCTGGAGATAGAGGCGCATCGAGGCGACGGGGGTCTTCAGTTCGTGGGTGACGGCATGGATGAACGCGTCGTGCTGCTCGTTCCGCCGGATTTCGCGGACGAGGAAGATGGTGTTCAGCACCACGCCCGTGATGATGACCGGAAAGATCAGGACGCCGAGGATCAGCAGCCCGGCTTCGCGCCAGTTGAGGATGACCCAGCTGATGTTGAGGAACACCGCGGCAGCCGTGAGGCAGACGCCGAGGACGATGAAGAAGGCGACCGATCGCCGGCGGCTGCCAGACGTCATACGCCAAGCATAAGACGATCGGGGCGGGTTAGGCGGCGATCTCTTCCTCGGGCACCTGGTTGACCTTTGCGACCTTGACGTCCCAGACGAGGCCGATCTTGCTGAGGAGGGTCAGTTCAATCCAGGTGGGGTCGAATTCGTACCAGGCCAGGCCGTGCCGCGCCGACACCGGGTGCGCGTGATGGTTGTTGTGCCAGCCTTCGCCGAACGTCAGCAACGCGACCCACCACGAGTTCTTCGAATCGTCCTTGGTCACGAACCGTCGCCGCCCCCACATGTGGGTCGCGGAGTTGACGAGCCAGGTGGCGTGCAGGCCCACGACCACGCGCAGGAAGATCGCCCAGTTCACCATCGGCCATCCGCCGATCGCCAGCAGGATGAGTCCCACCGTCGTGAGGGGCACCCAGTGATACGTGGACAGCCACTGGTAGAAGCGGTCGCGCCCGAGATCCGGCGCGTAACGCGCCATGATGGCCGTGTCGTTGTGCTGCGCCTCGCCGAACACCACCCAGCCCAGGTGCGACCAGAAGCCGCTGACGCGGGGCGTGTGCGGGTCGAGCGTCTGGTCCGAATGCTGATGGTGCTGGCGGTGAATGGCGACCCAGAACATCGGGCCGCCTTCGAGCGTCAGCGTCCCGCAGACCGCGAGGAAATACTCGAACAGCTTCGGCGTCTTGAACCCCCGGTGCGTGTGCAGCCGGTGATAGCCCATGCTGATGCCCAGGCCGACAGCCACCCAGTAGAGGAACGCGGCGACCAGCAGGTTGGTCCAGCTGAACTGAAACAGGGCAACGCCCGCCAGCACGTGGAACACGACCAGGACGACGGCGGTCAACCAGTTGATCTTCGAGTACCGGGACGTGCCCGGCTGCGCGACGAGGCTGCTCAATGGACGCTCCAATTGGGGGAATGACGTGCCCTGATAACCCTAACAAGCCCCGGCTTCCTCAACTGTAAGAGTTCTGTAAGACTTGCGTTTGCCGGTCTTTGCAGCCTTGTGCGGCCTGCCAATTCACACGGTGGCGCGTGTCCGCACCGCGCAGGGGTTGCCGGGGGACCGGGCGGTCCGATAGTAGGCGAGCCGCGGCCGGCTCGCGTCCGTGCTCGACGCGCTCGTCCAGGAACTGGCCCTGGGCCACACGCACCCGAGATGTTCTTCCAGGACTCGGAGGAGTGGGCGAGGAAAGCGCGGCTGGCCAATGTCTGAACGTGCCGCGGCCCGGTTGCCGCGCTCGATCATCTGGGGGATTTCACGACATCCGCGATGCCGAGCAGCGTCGTGAACGGGCGCTGGGCGCCGGATTGAGGCTTCGCGTCTTCGGCCGTCCGGGTCCAGCGCCATCGCGGATTGATTGACAGCGTCGAATGCCTTCGATAAGGTGATTCACGGCAGTCAGTGAATACGCTTCGCCGTCGCCTCATCGTTCTCGCCGCGGCGCTTCTGACCAGTCAGATCGCGGTCCTGGCTGCGGCGCCGGTCCTGCTGTACCAGGCCAAAGCGGCCGCCGCGAGCGAACTGCTCTGCGACTGCAAGGTCGAACCGGGCGCCGAGTGCCCGATGCATGGCGGAAAGGCGCACGAGGCGCCGGGCAAGAAAACGGCCCGCTTCAGCCCCGTCTGCGGCGATCAGACCGCCGCCGTCCTGACGTTGCTCGCGAGCGGCAGCGGCATTCTCGCGCCGTCGTCTCACGTCGTCCGTCCCGCGACGAACCCCGTCGCCGTTCTCGTCATCGCCGATTCGGTTCTCGACGCGGCCCGTCCTCCCACGTCTCCTCCTCCCCGCAGCTAGCGACGTTGCTTTCGTGGCGCGGGCCTTTCAGGCCCGCGGCTTGGCGGCCCTGAAAGGGCCGCCCTACGCACGTTGTTTTTCGCATTTGGGGGGGAAGTGTTCACGAAGATCGGTGCGTGTGTCGTATCGATGTGGCTGGCGGCCGCATCGGGCGTGTTCGCCCAGGAAACCGTCAATTTCGCCAGCGTGAGCGGTCGCGTAACCGATCCGTCTGGCGCCGTCGTGTCGGGCGCCCGGGTCTCCGCGCGCCAGACCGACACCAACGTCACGGCCACGGCGGCCACCGACAGCGAAGGCCGGTTCCGCTTCCCGTACCTGCGAATCGGCTCGTACGAAATCACCGTGCACGACCCGGGATTCGCCGACGCGACGCGGCGGCTCACCCTCACGCTGGGCTCGGCGTTCGACCTGCCGGTGTCGCTGTCGCTGCAGACCGTTGAAGCGACCGTTGACGTCGCCGCGCAGGCCGCGGTCCTCGAGGCGGGACGCAGCCAGATCGCCGGCACCGTCTCGCAGGCCGAGATCGGAACGCTGCCCATGAACGGTCGCAACTTCCTCGACGTCGCGCTCCTCGTGCCTGGTGTGTCGACGCCCAATCTCGGCAGCACGCAGCTGTTTCCGGAGACATCCGCCGTGCCCGGCTCCGGGCTCTCGGTCGGCAGCCAGCGGAACTTCTCGAACAACTTCATCGTGGACGGCCTGTCGGCCAACGACGATGCGGCCGGGCTGAGCGGCATCCCGTACGGCGTGGACGCGGTGGAGCAGTTTCAGGTCGTGACGTCAGGCGGCCAGGCCGAGCTGGGACGCGCCCTCGGCGGCTACATCAACGTCGTCACGAAGAGCGGCGCCAACGCGTCGCACGGCGACGTGTACGATTACATTCGCGACGATCGTTTCAACGCCCCGAATGCGCTTTCCGGAACGACGCTGCCGATGAGCCAGTCGCAATACGGGGCGAGCCTCGGCGGCCCCATCCGGCGCGACCGAACGTTCTACTTCTCCAACTTCGAACAGCGCCTGCTGGATCAGTCGGGGCTCGTCACGATCTTGCCGCAGAGCGTCAGCGTCATCAACGCCAGGCTGGCGAACGTCGGTTACCCGGGTTCGCCGGTCGCTACGGGCGAGTATCCAAACCCGGTTCACACGGTGAATTTCATCGGGAAGGTCGATCACCAGTTCGGCAGCCGGGATCTATTCAGTGTCCGGTACAGCATGTACGACGTGAGCTCGAGCAATTCCCGCGGGGCGGGCGGGCTGAGCGCGCCCAGCGCGTCGGCAGGTCTGGACAACGTCGATCAAACGCTCGCGTTCGGCAACACGACGACAATCTCGGCACGAACCGTCAACGAAGTGCGCGCTCAGGTGGTCTACGGCGATCTGCACGCGCTGCCGTCGGATCCGATAGGTCCTGCCGTCAGCATTTTGGGGATCGCGTCGTTCGGCACGCTGTCAGGCAGCCCGACGGCTCGCCTGAACAAGATGTTCCAGATCGTTGACAACGTCTCGCACCAGCGCGGCGCTCACGCGCTCCGCGCGGGCGTGGACTTCCTGTTCAATGACGACACAATTACCTATCCGCGGTCGAATCGCGGTTCGTACACGTTCTCCTCGCTCCAGAACTTCCTGCTGGGCGTCTACAACAACGCCGGTTTCACCCAGACGTTCGCCGAAACCGTCATCTCGCAGACGAACCCCAACGTGGGCTTCTACGCCCAGGACGAGTGGAAAGTCGGCTCGCAGCTGACGCTGAACGCCGGCCTCCGGTACGACCTGCAGTTCCTGGAGTCGATCGCAACCGATCGCAACAACGTGTCCCCGCGGCTTGGCTTCGCCTGGTCTCCAGGCAACTCCCGGCGGACCGTGGTCAGGGGAAGCGCCGGCCTGTTCTACGACCGCGTGCCGCTCCGGGCGCTCGCCAACGCGCTGCTGTCGGCGGGGAACACGACCGACCTCGCGAACCTCCGCCAGGTCAGCATCAGCCTGTCGCCGACGCAGGCGGCCGCGCCGCGGTTCCCCAACATCCTGGACGCTGTCGTGCCTTCGGTGACGCTCTACAACCTGACGACGATGGACCCCGATATGCAGAACGCCCACTCGCAGCAGGCGAGCGTCGAGTTCGAGCAGCAGATCGGCGCGCGCGGGACCGTGAGCGTCGGCTACCAGTACCTGCGCGGCCTGGATCTCGTCATCTCCGTCAACCAGAACGTGCCGACGTGCGTCGCCGCCGGGACCAACAACGGCTGCCGGCCGAACCCGGCCTACGCGAACAACAGCCAGTACTCGCCGCTCGCGCACTCGAACTATCACGGCCTGCACGTGTCGTTCGTGCAGCGGCCGGCATCGTGGGGCAACTACCGCGTCAGCTATACGCTTTCGAAATCCATGGACGACGTGGGCGAGAACTTCTTCAGCTCTCCGATCGATCCGTACGACATCTCGAAGGACTGGGGGCGATCCGACGACGACCAGCGCCATCGTCTTGTCCTGTATGGTTCGGTGAATTCGCCAACTGGCCCGGCCACGTCGGTCTGGGAACACATCAGCCACGGCTTCCAGGTGAGCAGCGTGCTCCGGGCCTACTCTGCGCTGCCGCTGAACATCACATCCGGCGTGACGACGATCGCCGGCACCGCGGGCCGGCCCATCGTGAACGGCGAGTTCATCGAACGCAACAGCGGCACCGGCCCGGACTTCTTCAGCCTGAGCCTCCGGGTCAGCCGTGCGTTCGCTCTTGGCCGGAACGTGCGGTTGGACGCGCTCGTCGAAGGCTTCAACCTCACGAACCGCACCAACGTGATCAGCCTGAATTCGAATTTCGGGGCCGGTGCCTATCCGACGAATCCAGCGCCCACGTTTGGGCAGGTGACGGCCGTCGGCGATCCGCGGTCGTTCCAGTTCGGTGCGCGCGTCAGGTTCTGAGGTCTGAATGAGGCACGCGATCCTTAGACTCACCGTTCTGGGCAGTTTGGTCGCCACCGTCGGTCACGCGGCCTCGAGTCATGCCACTCTCGCGGTCGCAGGCCGGGCGAATGCGGCCGTATCGATCGCCGCACTGGGAAAGGTCGCCGTCGCGGCCTGGGCGGCGACGGCGCCGGGAGGCGCGACAGACATCTACGCCGCCCGGAGCACCGACGGCGGCCGCACGTTTGGTGCGCCTGTGCGCGTGAACGACGTGGCCGGCGACGCGTCGGTTGGCGGCGAGCAGCCGCCGCACGTCGCCCTCGTGCCGCGCCCGGGCGGCGAGCCGTCGATCGTCGTCGTGTGGACGGCGAAGCGGACCGAGGGCACGCGGATCCTCTCCGCGCGCTCGGACGACGCCGGCGCGACGTTCGGAAAGGCCCGGCCGCTGACGGGAGGCGAGGCGCCGGGGAACCGCGGGTGGGAAGCCATCACGACCGACCGCGAGGGGCGCGTGGTGTTCGTGTGGCTCGATCACCGCGAAACCGCGTCTGCTTCGAAAACCGGGCCGATGCAGCACGAGGGCCACGATCACGCGGCGGGCGGCAAGGCGCCTGGCAGCAGCGCCAACGGCGTTGCCGTTGTTGACGGGGCCGTTCGCGCACAGATGTCGAAACTCTATTTCTCGCGGGGCGAAGAAGGCCGCGCCGTTGCCGCCGGCGTCTGTTACTGCTGCAAGACCGCGGTCGCCGCCGGGGCGGACGGATCCATCTACGCGGCGTGGCGGCACGTGTATCCGGGCAACATCCGCGACATCGCGTTTACGATCTCGCGCGACGGCGGGAACACGTTCAGTGCGCCGCTCCGGGTGTCCGACGATCGCTGGGTGCTCGACGGCTGCCCGGAGAACGGCCCCGCGATGACGCTCGACAGCCGCCAGCGCGTTCATATCGTCTGGCCGACGCTCGTCAGCGGGCAGACTGCCGATGCGGAGCCGACGCTCGATCTGTTCTACGCAATCTCGAGCGACGGCCGCAGCTTCACGCCCAGGCGGCGCCTGCCCGCTCAAGGCCTGCCGCGCCACGTGAACATAGCCGCGATGCCGGACGACTCGCTCGTCGCGGTATGGGAAGAGCAGGCGGCCGGCACGCGGCGGGTCGTGATGGGACGCGCGAGCGACGGCCAGCCGTTCACCCGCCGCATCGTCAGCGCAGGAGAGCGCGCGTCGTATCCGGTCGTCGCGTCGACGGAGGGGGCGGCTCTCGTGGCGTGGACCAGCGAGTCGAACGGCCGGTCGTCGATTCAGGTATCGCGCGTCGACTGAGTCGCATCACGCACGGGCCACAGAGGCACTGAGATCACTCCGTGGCTACGTACGTTTCCGCCTACGACGTGAAGCCGAGGCCGAGCGCCGCCACGACCATCACGACGAAGGCGATCCATCCCAGGGCCGAGAGGAGGCGCGAGTTGACCTTGTCGCCCATGACCGCCGGGTCGCTCGTCAGCAGCAACACGATCAGGATGAGCGGCGGGGCGAGGACGCCGTTGATGACCGCCGTCGTGAACAGCAGCTTGATGGCGTCGAGCCCGGTATAGGTCAGCGCGATCCCCAGCGCGACCGAGAACGCGAGCACGGCGTAGAACCGCTTCGCCTGCCACGGTTTCCGATCGAGCGATCCGCGCCAGGCCGACGCTTCGGCGATCGCGTACGCGCACGATCCTGCCAGCACCGGCACGGCCAGCATGCCGGTGCCGATGAGTCCAAGCGTGAACAGCCAGTACGCGCCGGCGCCGGCCACCGGCCGCAGCGCTTCCGCCGCCTGCTCGGCCGTCGTGATGCTCGTCTGTCCACGCGAGTGCAGCGTCGCGGCGGTCGTGAGGATGATGAAGAACATGATCGCGTTCGACGCCAGCATGCCCGTGAGCACGTCGGTGCGGGCCGCGGAGAGCTCCTCTGGGGTCGCGCCGCGGCGGCGCGACAGGTCGCGGCCCATCGCGCGTTCTTCCTCGACCTCCTGCGCCGCCTGCCAGAAGAACAGATACGGCGAGATCGTCGTGCCCAGAATCGCGACCATCAGTGAGAAGAAAGCCCGGGACAGTTCGACGTGCGGGACGAGGGTCGCGTAGGCGGCGAGGCGCCAGTCGACGTCCGCGACGAACGCCGTCACGATGTAGGCGAGCAGCACGAGCGTCAGCCACTTGAATACCCGTGCGATGGCGCGATAGGACCACCACATCAGCAGCACGACGATCGCGGCGCCGTAGATCGGTACCGTGAGCCCGACCGGAGCGCCGGTCACCATGCGGGTCGCGGCCGCCATGCCGCCCAGATCGGCGGCGATGTTGATTACGTTGGCGACGGCCAGCAGCGCGCACGCGAACCACAGGACCCACCGCGAGTAGCGGCGCCGGATGACGCCGGCCAGCCCCAGACCCGTCACCATACCGAGGCGCGCACACATGAGCTGCACCGCGGACATCAGCGGGAACGAAACCAGGGCGGTCCAGAGCGGCAGGTACCCGAAGCTTGCGCCGGCGACCGAGTACGTCGAGATGCCCGACGGATCGTCGTCGGCGGCGCCGGAAATCAGACCGGGGCCAAGCTTGGCGAAGAAGTTTTTCGGGGGACGTGGCGCCAGCATCGACCATCACATCGTACTGCCACGCGGGGGCAGCAGCTATGTGGTCGATGCGCCTTCAGCGTCGCAGGAGCCCGAGGCGGTCGCCGCTGAACGTGAACACCGCGCCGGCGTCGCTCGGGAACGGCACCATGACGACGTTGGAGCGTTCGCGGACGATCGTCACGTCGCGCGCGCGCGCGTCGCCGGCGGTGATGAAGAAGCCTACCAGCTCGCCGACCGCCGGCTGGCGATTCGCAATCGGTCCCCAGACCTCGGGGCTGTAATACCAGTTGCGGCCGAATTGCGACGGCGGCCCGCCCTGGCGGCCCAGGCCATACCAGTATTCGACCCCGCCGGACGTGTACCAGCGCCCGTTGATGTTTTCGACCAGCCACAGCGTGTACTGGATCGGGCCGTCCCAGCCGGGCGGCGTCACGTCGGGCCAGCGGTACGGGCCGTTCTTCTTCGAGAAGTCCACGAACGCTCCGTCACTGCGGAGGTCGAGCGTCGTGATGAGCGTCGTCACCGGCCAGTTGGCGACGTCCGCAGGCGACGATGCCGTCACGGTGACGCCGTGGAGATCGATCCCATCGATCGGGGCCGGCGGCGGCGGCGGAGGCGGCGGTGGTGGAGCCACCGGTGGCGCGGGCGGTTCGGTCGCCGCAGGCGTTGGTTTTCGCAGCACCTCGGTGCCGCTGACCGGTCCGAGGCACGTCGTGCCGGAGTAGGGCAGCCGCAGCGTCCTGTTATTGTCCTCGACCGCGCCGGTGCCGCTCAGCGAGATCGGACAGTTCGGGATGCCCGGGCCGGTGGCGGTTGCGGTCACCGTGAACGGAACGGCGCCGCCGACGAGCTGCCCGGACGCGTTGCCGGAGATCGTGAGGCCGCCGCCGCAGACCGCGGTAAATGTACCGGCGATGGACGTCGAGGTCTGGCTCGAGATCTGGTATTTGAAGTTGCCGCACGTCGTCGGGCTGGGCAGCACCGGCAGGGCATTCGATTCCCACAGCCCCACGAGCGGCGCGGCTGTGGATCCTGTCGAGCCGGGCGTCGCCGCGGCGGAGCTGGTCGGGGCGGGCGTCGGCCCGGCCATGTTGGTCGCGTGCTCGAAGGCGCACCCCATGCCTGAGAGCGATACAACGAGGGCGGTGAGCAGCGCCAGGATCCTGGTCATTTTTATTACATCTTCGGGTCGAAGAGTACAGTTCTGCAGTCCCGCAGTCCAGAAAACATCCAAAACAGGCCAAAACGGAACAGTCGAGGTGGTGAAGTGCAGATGGCTGGCCATGCGGCCGCCGACTTCCGCGCTGACTCTTACCGGCTTCCTGATACCGGCCGTCTATGATGGGAATATGCGAAAAACCTCAATGTTTACCGCAATCTCAGCCGTGTTCCTGTTTCTCCCCCGCCCCGCGGCCGCTCAGGACGCGCCGAAATTCGAATTAGGCGTCGGCTACCAGTACATGCACGACTCGAAGTCTTCGCTGGATTTCACCAGGGGCTGGGTGCTGTCAGCCGGCGCCGACGTGGCCAGCTGGTTCGCCCTTGTCGGCGAGATCGGCGGCAGCTCCAAGACACTGGCGAGCGCCGGGAGCACCGACGTCGACGCCAGCCTCTACACGTACCTCGGCGGACCGAAAATCACCGCGAGCGCCAAGGCGCCGGTCGCGCCGTTCGTGCAGATACTGTTCGGCGCGGCGCACGGCGCGCTGAGCGTGGGATCGCCCTCGAGCAACCTGTCGGTTTCGGGCACTCACTTCGCGGTCCAGCCCGGCGCCGGCATCGACTTCAACCCATCGCCCGGCTTCGGCATTCGTGTCGAGGCCGACGGCCGCGGCATCAAGAACGACAACGATACGGTCGGGCAGTGGCGCATCATCGGCGCCGTCGTCTTCCGAATCTAGGGCCGCTGGAAGCAACACTTTCATGGATTATCGGAGGTGTGTCGACGTCATACATTAACTTAATCAAGTTAGTACTTGACTATATTAATTAATTGGCTATCGTATAGTCATTATGCCGAGTGACTGGCAGGAGCTGACCAGGCTGACGGGCGGGGCGGAGGTCGAAGTCGAGCGCGTCCGGCTCACCGGATCCGAGGTGGCAATCGAGGGCCGGTTCACGCTGCCTCCTTTGGCTCAGCTGCCGGGAGAAGACCAGATTTTCGTGGCCGCCTTTGTCCGGTGTCACGGATCCATCAAGCAGATGGAGAAGTACTTCGGCGTCAGCTATCCCACCATCAAGAACCGCCTCAACAAGATCGGCAGCAGGCTCGCCTTCGTCGAGATCGATCCGTCGCCGGCCGAGGCCGCCGAGGGCGTCCCCGCGAGCGCCGTTCTCGATCAGCTGGAACGCGGAGAACTCACCGTTGCGCAGGCGCTCGATCGCCTGAAGGAGAAGTCATGAGCGAGGAAACGCGTCGGGTGCTCGAGATGTTGTCGCAGGGGAAAGTCAGCGTGCTCGAAGCCGAGCAGCTCTTGCAGGCGGTGAAGGCGCCGGGCCAGCCGGGCCCGCCAGGCCCGGCGGGCGACGACAAGAAGGTCGAACCGCGCTACTTTCGCATCCTCGTCAACAAGCCCGCTCATGAGGGCAAGAAGGCGGAGGCGGTCAACATCCGCGTGCCGATCACCGTGGTTCGCGGCGGCCTGCGCCTCGGCGCGTTGTTCCCGGGCATGCTCGGCAAAAAGAAGATTCAGCTGGACAACGGCACCGAGCTCGACCTGTCGAAGGTGACCTACACGGATCTCGAGGCGATGATCAAGGACATCGGCGAGCTCACGGTGGATGTGGACGGCGACGCGCAGGTGCGGATCCGTTGCGAATAGCGCGCCGGGGCCTGACTGGGACACTATAGAGATCTGTGCCGGCCTGGCTCGTCGATCTGTTTGCCCGCTACGGCTACGCAGTTGTGTTTGTCGGCGTCCTGCTCGAGAACGCCGGGCTGCCGGTCCCGGGCGAGACGGTTCTGCTCGCGGGCGCCGCGCTGTCGCGGTCCGGCACGCTGTTTCTGCCGTGGGTCGTGGCCACCGCCATCGTCGGCGCCATTATCGGCGACAACATCGGGTTCATGATCGGCCGCCGCGGGGGCCGCGCCCTCGTGGAGCGCTTCGGCCCCAAGATCGGGCTGACGCCTCCGCGCCTCGAGCAGTTCGACGCCTTCTTCGACCGTCACGGCGCGAAGACTGTGTTCATCGCGCGGTTCGTCACGGGGCTGCGCGTGTTTGGCGCGGTGCTGGCCGGGACGAGCGGTCTTCCGTGGGGACGGTTCCTCGTCTACAACGCCACCGGCGCCGTTGCCTGGGCGATGACGTTCGGCGCGGTCGGGTATTTCCTGGCGTACAGTTGGGAGACGCTCGAAGAATGGATCGGGCGCAGCGGCCTGGCGCTGCTCGCCGCCGTGGCCGTCATCGCGATCGTCGCGGCACTGCGGCGGCGAAGGGCTGCGGCATGACACCCATCCCATGATCACACTCGCGTCCGGCCTCTCCTATTTCGATCTCATGTTCGAGCGTCGACCGCGGATCATCGCGACCGCGGTCGTGCATGCGTCGGGCGGCGTCGCGCTGGTGGACCCCGGGCCATCGAGCACGCTGCCCACGCTTCGCGCGACGCTCGCCGCCTCCGGCATCTCGATGGCGGATGTCACCGACATCCTGCTCACGCACATTCACCTCGACCATGCGGGCGCGACCGGCACGCTCGTACGCGAGCATCCGCGGCTGCGCGTCTTCGTGCACGAGCGAGGGGCACCGCACATGGCGAACCCCGACAAGCTCGTGGTGAGCGCGGCGCGGCTGTACGGCGACGCGATGGACCGCTTGTGGGGCGAGGTGGCGCCGGTGCCTGCGGCGTCGATGACGATCCTGAAGGGGAAGGAACGCATCGCGGTGGGAGGCCGCACGTTCGACGTCGAGTACACGCCCGGCCACGCGTCGCATCACGTGAGCTTCTTCGATCGTGATTCAGGTGTGGCGCTGGTGGGGGATACGGCCGGCGTCAAGCTGACGCCCGACGGTTTCGTGATGCCGCCCACGCCTCCGCCCGACGTGGATCTCGAGGCCTGGCACGAGGGCCTGGGCCGCATCGAGCAGTGGCGTCCCGACACGCTGTTTCTCACGCACTTCGGGCCGTCCCCATTCGCCGGACACCTGCCGGCGCTCCGCGATCACATCGAGTTGGTCGGCGCGCTGTCGAAGCGGTTGCTCGCCCGAGAGGGGACCGACGAGGATCGCGAGGCGTGGTTTGCGGACGAAGTTCGCCGCGAGCTCACCCGCCGGACGAGCAACGCCGACACGCTGGCGTACGAGCTGGCAGGCCGGTTCGATCTGAACTGGCGGGGCCTGGCGCGCTACTGGCGCAAGAGAACCTAGCGCGAACCCTACTGCACCACCTGCACGACCGGTCCAGACGTGCTGGACGAGAACCCGGCGCTGCCCAGATACGACGCGGACACGACGTGGAGCCCGGTAGACAGCCCGGCCGTCGTCAGCGTCGCCTTGAAGCTGCCGCCGACGAGGGCGAGGGGCGCGTCGCCAATCGGGACACCGTCGGAATAGAACGACACCGTACCGCTCGTGGCTCCGCCAGTCACGGTCGCCGTGAAGGTCACGGGGGCTCCCAGCGTCGACGGGCTGACAGACGATGTCAGCGAGCTGACGGTGGTCGCTGGTCGAGTGCCCGAATAGATCGTGATGGCTCCGGGCGGCGAACTGGTCGCCGCGAACGTCGCGTTCCCGAGATATCGCGCTGACAGCAGGTGCGTGCCGACCGCGAGCGTGGTCGGACTGATGGTCGCAACACCGCCGGCGACCGCCGCGCTGCCGATGACGGTATTGCCCTCCATGAATTGCACCGTGCCTGTCGGTGTGCCGCCGCCGAGCGGGATGACCGCCGCGACGAGCGTCGCCGGCTGGCCGGCCGCCTGCGGGTTCGTCTGTGCGATGAAGAACGTGAAGGTCGAGGCCGCAAGCGGCCGCACCGTTGCCGATCCGGCGCTCGACAGGCTGGCGGCGAAGTTCGTGCTGCCACCGTAAGCAGCGGTGATGTTGTGCACGCCGGAGGCGAGCCCGTTGATGACCAGATAGGCGATGTTGCTCGTCACCGTTGCGGACCCGAGCACGCTCGCGCCTTCCTTGAATTGCACGATGCCGCCGGGGACTCCTGCGCCCGGAGCAACCGGCGCGACAACGGCGATGGCGTAGACAGGCTGCAGGAAGCCAACTGTCGCAGGCAGCACGAAAATGCTCGTCTGGGTGCTGGCGGGCGCGATCGTCAGGGTGCCGGGTTGGAACGCAATCGTGTAGTCGAGCGACGACAGGCCGCTCGGCACGATGGGATAACCGCCGACCGGGCTGGTCGCGGTGGCGGCGGTCGTCAGCGATAGCGTACCGCCGAGATTTCCCGCCGTGTCGCCGTTGACGAACCCGTTGAACGAAGCCGTGAACGTCGGCAGCGGCGCGCCGAATACCTTGTTGGCATTGATCGCGGTGACCGTCAGCGGCGCGCGGAGGACGCTGATCGTCACCGACTTGCCGGCCGGCTGGTAGTTCGCCGTGTCGGTCGGGGTGAACGTCACCGAGAGCTGCTGATTGTCGCCGGCGTGGAGCTTCACACCGGCCGCCGGCGTGTAGACGAAGGCGCCTGGAACGCTGGCGGTTGCGTTCAACTGCGTACCGCTCAGGGCGATTCCGTAGACGATGCTGGCGGCGTTCGCCCACGTGATGACCGGCGTCGCGTGGACGACGTTGATCGAGACGTTCGCGGCGGCGTTGTTGTAGTGGACCGTGTCGGTCGGCGTGAACGTCACCTGAAGCGACTGGTTGTCGCCGGCGTTGAGAATGACGCCGGCGGCCGGCGTGTAGACAAACGTTCCAGGCACGGAAGCGGTGGCGTTCAATTGCGTCGCGCCGAGCGCCGTGCCGAACGGGATGTCGGCGGGATTCGCCCAGGTGATCGTCGGCGTCAGCTTGACGGTCGAGACGCTGCAGACGAACAACGCCGTGGGTGTGTAACACGCCGAGAACGTGAAGCCGTCTCCCGTGAGCGTGGCGAACGCCCCCGAGATCGACGGATAGTCCATCACCTTGAACTGATCGCCGGCGCCGGGCGTGAAGCCGTTGATGAATTGAGCGCTCAGTGTGCCGTTGAGGTTCACGGCGCCGCCGCCGAACTCGTCGAGCTGGCCTGCGCCGATCCCGCCAATGCGGACGGCGAAAGTCCCCGTGTTGGTGAACGGCGGCGTAATCGTCAGCCGGTTCGGCGCACCTGAACGGCGCAGCGTACCGTTGTTCACGAACACCGGTGTGCCGCTGCCGTCGAAGCCGACGCTCAGGCTGGCCTGCACGTCCCAGACGCCGTCGGTCTCGTTGGTGACGCTGCTGCTGTTGCGCAGTTGGAGGCCTCCGGAAGTCCACAATACGGTTCCGTGATTGTGCAGCGACGAATCGATCAGGTAATGCGTCTGATTCGGTGCGGCGGATAGCGTCAGTGTGCGGCCGGGCATGACCTCAACGCCGCCAGCGACGCTGATAATCGTGTCGCCGTTGGCCTGCCATGTGCCGGATGCCCCGAGGTGGAGCGTCCCGGTCCCGGCAACCTGCGCCGTGACGATGAAGGGCAGGGTGACCGTCACATCACCACTGATCGTCGTCAGGCCGTTGGCGTGCAGGAGCCCGGCTCCGGCGAAGGTCGAACCTGTCTGCAATGTCACGTGGTCGAGGAGTAACACGGTGCTGGCGGCGAGCTGGAGCAGGCCGTTGGACGCCAGGCCGGCGCCGCTCGTCACGGCGATCGTGCCGGTCTGAAGATCGACGGTGCCGTTGTTGGTCGAGGCCACGTTCCCGCCAAGAGTCAGCGTCCCGGCCCCGAGAGACTTGCGCAGGATGCCGAGATTGGTGAACACCGGTGCGCCGATGCCATCGGAGACGAAAGCGAAGTCGCCCCGAGCATCCCACAGTCCGCCGGCCTCGTTCACAGCAGGACCTGGTGTTGCGGAGGAGCAGGGCGCCGCCCGTCCAGACGACCGTCCCATGATTGTGGAGCGACGAGTCGATCAGGAAGTGCGTCTGGTTCGGCGCGGAGGACAGTGTCAGCGTGCGGCCGGCCATGACGTCCACACCACCGGCGACGCTGATGATTGTGTCGCCGTTCGCCTGCCAGGTGGTCGCCGCGGCGAGGTGAAGCGTTCCCGTGCCGAAGATGTGTCCCGTGACGAGGAGTGGCGCCGCGACCGTCAGGTTGCCGGGGACCGTCGTGACCCCGTTGGCGTGCAGCAGGCCGGTCCCCGCGACCGTCGAGCCCGCCTGCAGCGTGACGCGATCCATCTGGAACGTCGTCCCGGTCGCGACCTGCAGCAGGCCGGTCGTCGTCAGCTGCTGCCCGCCGACGGCGACGACGCCGCTCTGGAGATCGATCGTTCCGGTGTTGAAGTACGCGACGTTCCCCCCGAGAGTCAGCGTGCCCGGGCCCGCGGACTTGCGCAGGATGCCGAGATTGGTGAACACCGGCGCGCCGATGCCATCGGAGACGAAAGCGAAGTCGCCCCGAGCATCCCACAGTCCGCCGGCCTCGTTCACAGCAGTACTGGTGTTGCGGAGGAGCAGGGCGCCGCCCGTCCAGACGACCGTCCCATGATTGTGGAGCGACGAGTCGATCAGGAAGTGCGTCTGGTTCGGCGCGGAGGACAGCGTCAGTGTGCGGCCGGCCATGACGTCCACACCACCGGCGACGCTGATGATTGTGTCGCCGTTCGCCTGCCAGGTGGTGGCCGTGGCGAGGTGAAGCGTTCCGGTGCCGAAGATGTGTAGGGTGACGAGGAGTGGCACCGTGACTGTCAGGTCGCCGGGGACCGTCGTGACCCCGTTGGCGTGCAGCAGACCGCCGCCGCTGAACGTCGAGCTCGCCTGCAGCGTGACGTGGTCCAGCTGGAACGTCGTCCCGATGGCGACCTGCAGCGGGCCGCTCGTATTCAGCCCCCCCGGACTGGTGACAGCGAGCGTACCGCTCTGGAGGTCGATGGTGCCGGTGTTGGCATAGACGACGACACCCCCGAGCGTCAGCGTGCCGGCGCCGGCACTTTTCCGCAGCGTGCCGAGGTTGGCGAAGGCCGGCGAACCGGGGCCCCCTGAGCCAACGGACACATCGCTTTGAACATCCCAGAGGCCCCCGACCTCGTTGGTGACCGCGCTGGCGTTGAGGAGCAGGCCGCCCGATGTCCAGAGAACCGTCCCGTGATTGTGCAGCGACGAGTCGATCAGGTAGTGCGTCTGATTCGGCGCCGAGGACAGCGTCAGTGTGCGGCCGGCCATGACGTCTACGCCGCCCGTGACGCTGATGATCGTATCGCCGTTCGCCTGCCAGGTTGTGGCCGCGGCGAGGTGAAGCGTCCCGGCGCCGGCGACCTGTCCCGTCACGAGGAGCCGTGCCGTGACGGTGACGTCGCCGGTGATTGTCGTCAGTCCATTGGCGTGCAGGAGACCCGCCCCGCCGAACGTCGAGCCGTTCTGCAGCGTGACGCGATCCAGCTGGAACGTCGTTCCGGTCGCGACCTGCAGCGGGCCGCTGGTCGTCAGCTGTTGCCCGCCGACGGCGATGACGCCGCTCTGGAGATCGATGGTGCCGCTGTTGGCATAGACGACGACACCCCCGAGCGTCAGCGTGCCGGCGCCGGCGCTTTTCCGCAGGGTGCCAAGGTTGGTGAAGGTTGGTGAACCGGGGCCCCCTGAGCCAACGGACACGTCGCCTTGAACATCCCAGAGGCCGCCGACCTCGTTGGTGACCGCACTGCCGTTGAGGAGCAGGCCGCCCGATGTCCAGACAACCGTCCCGCTGGTGTGCAGCGAGGAGTCGATCAGGTAGTGCGTCTGATTCGGCGCAGAAGAGATCGTCAGCGTGCGACCGGCCATGACGTCCACGCCGCCCGCGACGCTGATGATCGTGTCGCCGTTCGCCTGCCAGGTTGCAGGGGCTGCCAGGTGGAGCGTTCCCGTGCCACTGACGGTTCCAGTCACCAGAAGCGGAGTCGTGATCGTGACCGCCCCGGTGATCGTCGTCACGCCATTGGCGTGGAGCAGGCCGGCGCCGCCAAAGGTCGAGCCGTTCTTCAGGGTGACGCGGTCCAGCTGGACGGTCATCCCCGCAGCCACCTGCATCACGCCACTGGTCGTCAGCTGTTGCCCGCCGACGGCGAGGATGCCGCTCTGGAGATCGATGGTGCCGGTGTTGGAATAGACGACGGTCCCGCCGAGCGTGAGCGTGCCGGCGCCGGCGCTCTTCCGCAGGGTGCCAAGGTTGGTGAAGGTTGGTGAACCAGGGCCCCCTGAGCCAACGGAGACGTCGCCTTGAACATCCCAGAGGCCGCCGACCTCGTTGGTGACCGCGCTGCCGTTGAGGAGCAGGCCGCCCGATGTCCAGACGACCGTCCCGCTGGTGTGCAGCGAGGAGTCGATCAGGTAGTGCGTCTGATTCGGTGCGGCAGAGATCGTCAGCGTGCGACCGGCCATGACATCGACGCCGCCCGCCAGGCTGATGATCGTATCGCCGTTGGCTTGCCACGTGGCGGGCGCGTCCAGATGCAGCGTGCCCGTCCCGGCGATCTGGCTGGTGATGAGGAGCGGCGCCGTGACCGTGACGTTGCCAGTGATGGTCGTGAGCCCGTTCGCCTGTAACAATCCGGGGCCGGCGAACGTCGAACCGGTCTGCAACGTCACTTTGTCGAGCTGGAACGCGGTACCGGCCGCCAGTTTCAGGAAGCCGCTGTTGATCAACTGCAAGCTGCTGGTGACGGCGATGGTGCCGGCCTGAAGATCGATCGTCCCGCTGTTCGCGAACGCAATCGTGCCGCCCAGCGTCATCTGGCCGCCGGTGGAGGCTTTGCGCAACGTGCCGAGGTTCGTGAACGTCGGCAGCCCCACGGAATCGGATGTCAGGCTCAGATCGTTGTCGGCTTCCCAGACGCCGTCGGACTCGACGATCACGGCGCTGTTGCGGATCGTCACGGCGCCATACGTCCAGATGACCGCGCCATGAACGTGCAGGGATGAGTCGATCAGGAAGTGATTCGGATAATCGCCGGGGCTGATGCCAATCGTGAGCGCGCCGCCGGCGGGCACGGTCACCCCTCCGGCCAGGCTGATCACCGAGTTGGGGCCGCCGACCCATGAGGATGATGCGGCTGGACTCAGCGTCGCGCTGCCCGTTCCCGTGATCGTGCCCGACAGCGTGAGGCCGCCGCCGAACGAGGCCGTGCCGGAGACGATCAGCGTTCCCGTGACGATCAGCTGTTCCGCAGACTGTACCGGACTGCACGTTCGCTGTCGTCGTCCGCACGGTGACGACGAAATTGCCGGCCGGCCGATCGATGACCACGGTATCGCCGTCGCCGGGAACAACGCCGCCGCTCCAGTTCGTGGGGACGTCCCAGAAACCGCTGGCGTCGACATTCCACGTGACGATGTTCGACGACGCTGGGGAGTTCGCGGCGCCGGCCGGCGCCGATGCCGGGTTGTGATCGGAGGACGAAGACGTTGACGCCTCGCTGACGCGGGTCGCCAGGACGAACGTGCCGAGCGCCGCCGCGTGGCCGCACAGGGACGCCTGATCGGCAGCAAGCGCGGCCTCATCGACCCAGGCCGCGCCGTCGAATCGCAGCAGCCGAAGTGCAGCGGCGGCGGATGTCGTTTCCGGCGTGTCGAAACACACGAGGGCGCCGTCTTGCGTCGTGGCGTCAGCGACGACGCTGAAGTACGCCGTGACGGCCTTGAATTCTGTCGGCACCGCAGGACCGGCGGTGGTGATGGCCAGCGACGCATTGCCTGGCGCCGTCACGTTCGAGAAGGTGACCGTCAACGGGTTCCGCCCGGCGACCGGATCAAACGGATCGGTGCGGACGTTCGATCCGGCGGACGCGTCGGGTGGAAGCGCGATCGTGAAGATGGCGGTTGGGTCAGGCGCCGTCAGAATCGCCGTGTGTCCGTCCGGAGAGAGCGCCGCCGTGACTCCCGGTATTCCACCTGCCGGGCTATCGACCGGCGTCGTTTCGCCGCGGTTCAAATCGTGCAATAAAGCCGCGTCGCCGCCTCGAAGAGCACTCGACGGCCGTTGCCGCTTATCGACACGAAGTTCGAAGCCGCGTCTGCGCCGTCGGACGCGCTTACCCGCGTCGTCGTCCCGTTACGGAGATCCACCACGAAAACGTCCGCAGACCCGTTCGAGTCGCCAGGCACGAGGTTGTCGGCCGCCGATGTGAAGGCGACGGCCGACCCGCCGGCGGCGATCGCCGCGCCCGCCGCCGCGGCATTCAATGCTGAATTCGTGAGCAGGCGCAGGTTCGCCGAAGATCCCGTGCGATCGAGGAGGTAGACGTCGCCGACCTGATTCAAATCCTCCGGGAGCAGCTGGCTTGCTGTGGCGAACGCCACGTAGCGGCCGTCGGCGGAGATCGAGGGACCGCCGGTGAGGCGCGCGCCACGCGTCCAACGTTCGGTGCGGCCGGCCACAAGATCGCGAACGAACAGATCCGGCGTGCCCGGCGCATCTCCGTCCGCGCGGTCGAGATTCGCAGTACTCGCGAACGCCACGAAACGCCCGTTGCCTGAAAGGACGGGGGCGCCACTCAACGTCCCGTCGGCTTCGGTCAATCCGCCGTCGCCGACGTCAACCCGTATCGGTTGTCCCGTGAACGGCGCGTTCCTGACGTATGCCGCAGATATCCCGGCCGGTCCATCGGCGCGAAACGCCAGGCGTGTGCCGTCGAGGCTCAGGGACAGCGGGTAGGCGCACCTGCACTGACCGACCGGCGATAGCTGCCCGGTGGTCTGATTCCTGACGTAGATCGTTTGCAGGCCGGTCGGAGGTGTGCCCAGCCCCAGATCGGCCGAACTGACAAACGCCACGATGTCGGCGGGTCCATTCATCGCCGGTTGGGCGGCGACCTGCAGGGGAATCGCGAGCGCGATGGCGGCAAGTACTGAGGTTCGGAGTTGCCCAGACTTGCGTTGAATACGCACGTTTCCCCCTTATGGCTCGGTCCGCCTAGCTCATCATTTGACAAGCTCGGCATTATTGACCAAGACACGCGGGAGAACGACAGATTTTTGCAGTTGAGGGTGTTGAGTCAGACCACGCCGTCGAACGAGTCGAAAAGACGCACCAGGACGACTTACGCTGTCGCGCGCGCGGGCGCCGACATGCTCTGGCGCCGCGGTTCGACCATGAGCCGCAGCGCGAGGCCCTGCGGGGCCCCGGCCGACGTGGCCGGCGTCACGCGATAGACCGCCGACAGCACGCGGCCGCGCCGCAGCGCCTCGGGCAGCGCGTCGCCGTCGCGCGCCTCGCGCTCGAGCTGAAACTGCACCAGCCGATACATCGGAATCGAGACGCCCGACTGGCACTCCACGTAGACGCCCTGCTCGCAGACGTTGCGCGCCACGACGCTGGCAAACCGCTCGGTGCCGCGCTGGTCCCGCCACATCAGGCGCGCGGGCAGTGCCACCGGACGGCGTTCCGTCAGGCGCGTGTGGTCGTTCGGGCGAGTGGGCATCGTGTGGACAGTTGCTGGCGTCACGGCATCCTCCTGAGGATGAAAGCCTTGTGCGAGGAGATGTATCAAGGGCCACGCCCGGTAAATTCTGGCTTACGCCACCAGATGGTCCAATAACCTAACACTAACCAAATCAGTGGGTTACTAAACTGTGCAAGGAATGAACTTCCTGTGCAAGATGGATACTTGCTATCCGATCAGTGTGGTAATCGGATATCCAGTATCCAGCTACGGGGTAGGAATTTCGGCAGGCGAGTCGAGGCCGAGGCGCCGAAGCTTGAGGTACAGGCCGCGTCGGGTGAGGCCGAGAGTCCGGGCAGCCTCCGAGATGTTCCCGGCAGACTGGTCGAGCGCCGCCTGAATCAGGTCGCGCTCGACCTGCTCGATGGCCGTGGCGAGGTTGGCGGGCACGGCGCCCGCGCGCGCCGGCGCCGCTGAGCGCGGCACTTGCGTCGAGCCGATTTCAGGCGACAGATGGGAAGCTTCGATAGTCCCGCCTGGCGCGCTCATCGCGACCGCGCGCTGGATTTCGTTCTTCAGCTGGCGGACGTTTCCAGGCCACCAGTACTGCGAAAACATGTCGAGCGCTTCCGAGCTCAGCTGGATGTCGGGCTTGCCAAGCCGTTCCGACGCCTCGCGCAGGAAGAACGTGCTCAGGTGGGGGATTTCCTCGCGCCGATCGCGCAGCGGCGGCACGTGGATGCGGATGACGCTCAGGCGATAGTACAGATCCTCGCGGAACTTGCCTTCGGCGACGCGCTGCTCGAGGTCTGCGTTGGTGGCCGCCAGCACGCGCACGTCCACCCGCTGCGGGCGCGTTTCGCCGATCGGCATGATCTCCTGCTGCTCGAGAAACCGCAGCAGCTTGGGCTGCACGTCGATCGGCAGGTCCCCGATTTCGTCGAGGAACAGCGTGCCGCCGGCCGCCGACCGCACGAGCCCCGGCTGATCCGAGACGGCGCCGGTGAAACTGCCGCGGCGGTGGCCGAACAGCTGGCTGTCCGCCAGGTCGCGCCCGGTCGTCGTGCAGTTGTAGGGCAGGAACATCGCGGCGCTGCGATGCGATCCGACGTGAATCGCGCGCGACACCAGTTCCTTGCCGGTGCCGCTCTCGCCCGTGATGAGCACGGTCAGGTCGTTGCCCTGCAGGCGCTGAATCTGCTCGACCACGCCGCGTCATCGCCGCGCTGGCCGTGAGGAAGCCCGGCAGGAGCGGCTCGAGCGATCGATCGAGAGCCGCAGCGGCCGATGACCCGGATGGCCTGTCGCGCGCCGCGCAGAGCGCGAAGCCCTGCCGCGCCACCGTCGCGATCATGCGGAGCCGTCGCAGCACGGGATGCCCGAGCGGCCGGGGCGCGGCTACCAGCCCGAACCGCGGCCCCTCCGGGTCGCGGCCGAGCTGCTCGACGATCATCGTGCCGCGGCCGTAGGTGTGGCCGTTCGACGCGGTTCTCGCGAGCGCCCGCGCGGCGTCCGCATCCGCGCCGGCCGATGCCACCACCCGCACGTCGCCCCCGGGCAGGTTGACGAAGACAACTGCGCAGTCGCCGGCGGCGGCCTCGATCATCGCCGCGGCCGTCTCGCGGCCGAGCAGGTCCGGCAGCGCCGCCGCGTCCACGATTCTTCGGACGATCGCATCGTCGGCGTCGGCGGGCGAGATGACGTACTCGCCCGAGCCGACCGAAGTCAGCAGGCCGCGGGCATCCTGGGCGTCGGACGAGTCGCGCTGCGCGCCGAGCTGCTCGAAGACGCCGACCGCCTGGTTGAGATGGCGTTCGGCGACCGAGCGTGCGCCGGTCTGCGCCACGAGGCGTCCGAGCGCGAGGTGGCTGAGCGCGGCCTGATAGCGCTCGCCGAGCAGGTCGAGCAGCGTCGCGCTCTGCGCGAAGTTGTGGTACGCGTCGGCCGCGCTCCCGCCCTTGGCGTAGAGGCCGCCCCGCAGCCGCAGGTATTCTCCCCAGGCCGCGGGAGCCACCTTCGGGTCGAGTGCCTCGGCCGCCGCTGCCAGCCGCTGCTCGGCCTCGGGCAGCCGGCCGGCGCTCGTCAGCGCTTCGGCCGCGATCAGGGTCGCCTGCAGGGCGTCGAACGGGGGAGCGCCCGCGTGCAGGATTTCGTCTGAGCGGGCCACCGCGTCGTCGAGATCGCCCCGCCGCATCGCCAGCCGCGCACCCAGGACGCGGACGGACCATTCGTACCACTGGCTGGTCTGCCGTCCGAACGCACCGTAGGCATCGCCGGCGCGCGCAAGGTACTCGGCGGCCGTCTCGTACGTGCCGCGGATCATGTGAATCTGCGCGAGGGTATCGAAGACGGCGCCTGTGGTTTCGTGAAACTGGATCGGGCTGCGGACGTCGAGCGCGCGGTGCAGCGCGTCTTCGGCGCGGGCCAGGTCGCCGAGACGGACGCAGATCTGGCCGAGGGTGGCCAGCGCGACCGCCAGCCCGTGGCCGGACCGCAGGCCTTCGTGCAGCACCACGCTCCGCTCGGCCAGCGCGAGCGCCTGCTCGTAGCGGTGCTCCATCATCATCACGCCGGCCTGGTTGCTGCACACGGTCGCCAGGACGTCGTCGGCCCGCACCGTCGAGGCGAGCCGCTCCGCGTGGCGCAGCGCGGCCATCGCCTGGTCGTATTCGCCGACCTGGGCGAGCAGGATGCTCGACAGCGAGTGCACGAGCGCGAGGTGGCGCCGATCGCCCGCGGCGTGAAGCGCGGACGCAGCCTTGGTGATGTGCTCCCGCACGATCGCGGTGTCGCCGACGCGGCGGTAGCAGTGCGCCAGCTCGTAGTGGGCGAGTCCAATCGCGCGCGAGTCGTGCGCCGCCTCGGCCTGCTTGAGGGCGCGCTGGTGGAGCGCGATCGCCCGCGACTGATCGCCGCGCGCGGACGCGAGCCGGCCGTGCAGACGCCAGAGCGCGGCGAGGCGGCCCGACGACACCGTGTCGCGGAACGCGTCAGGCGGACGTCCGAGCGCGGTGGCGGCGCGGTCGAGGTCGTCCTGCAGGAGCCACGCTTCCGCGAGCATGGCGCGGACGGCGAGCTCGTCCTCGCGCGGCAGCGCGGCCGATCGCAGTGTGGGGGTGAGGATCTCCCCGCTTCGGCGCCGCGGCCTCGTTCGAGCGCCGCACTCGCTCGTGCCAGCAGCGCCTGCAGAGAAGACGAGGGCATTACGTCTTGGTGCGGAGCGTCTCGAGGAACGGACGACCCTTCGTGGCAAGGCGGGCTTCGAGACGGGCCGAGCAATCGCAGTCGCCGCACGACCATGCTTCGGTGCCGTTCATGTCGCGGCAGCGGCTGCGGGCGTGGGCGTCCTGAACTTTCTCGAGATCGAAGTACTCTTCCCAGTACTCACGCTCTTCGGCCAGCGGGGTGTAGCAGTAGCAGACTTCCACCCACTGCACGCGCCCATCCTCGTGTGCGCGCGCCTCGCTCATGTTGCGGAAGTATTCGTCGCCGGCCACCGAACCCCGGCCGAGCGTGCCCTCGTCGATGGCCCGCTCGAGGGCGTTTGCCCGGTTGGCCTTGACGCGCGCCGTGACGAGGTAGCGCATGCGCTTATTGTAAAGCGATCTGCCCGAGCAGGGCGTCGGCAACCTGACGCAGCAGCAGGGCGTCGGCCGCCGGGAGGTGGACGTGCAGCGCGCGCCGGCCCGCCGCGTCCAGCGAGGCGAAATCGCCCAGCGCCTGCGCCAGTTCGAGCGTTCCGAAGGTAAACGGGTAACCTGGAATATCGAGGTCCGCGCGCGGCGTGGCGGTGATCAGGACGAACACGCCGGTGTTCGGCCCGCCTTTGTGCAGCTGGCCCGTCGAGTGCAGATATCGCGGGCCGACCCCCGTCATCGTCGCGGCGCGCGTGCGGTCCCGGACGGCATTCCGGAACCAGGCGAGGTCGCCGGTCAGCGCCCGCGGGTCGATGTAGGCGAGGAGCGCGAAGTAATCGCCGGGCTGGATCAGCGTCAGCAGCGCGTCAGGGCCCGCCCCGGACAGCCGCTCACGGGCCTGGCGGCTC
This sequence comes from uncultured Acidobacteriota bacterium, assembly GCA_963712905.1. GTDB lineage: Bacteria > Acidobacteriota > Vicinamibacteria > Vicinamibacterales > CAVVIG01 > CAVQJU01. The sequence continues at coordinate 202,612 of CAVQJU010000014.1, forward strand.
GCCGTCAGCGTGATGCCACCGGCGAGTGTCAGGCCGACTGCCGCGCGGGGGAACGATCCGTTCGACTGGTACGTATTCAGCAACGTCGTGGTCGCGTCTTTCGCCTGCTTGACGTTGGGCTCGTCGAAGGGGTTGATGCCCAGCAGCGCCCCGGCGATTGCCGTCGCGATCTCCCAGCGCACGAACTCGGCACCCAGCGCGGCCGGCTCGTACCAGTCGATCGTCGCCGTCGGATGGCCTGCGGCCTCGAGCTGGTCGAGGTCGCGACTCCGCCCCGTGCTGCCGGGCCTCTGGACTTCGACGAACAGACGGTCGCGACCGTAGTGCGACGGCGTGCCCGGCGTCTCGCCCGCGATCGGCACGACGCCGGCGCCGCTCTTCCCGGTGCTTTCCGCCACGAGCTGTTCAACCCACAGGCCGAACGGCTCCAGTTCCCGCGGGAGGAGCAGCGTCAGCTTGTCGCGGCCCTCCCGCGCGGCTGCGCCAAGAAGAAGGCCGAGCGTGACCGCCGGATTGGCGTCCGCCGGTTCGGCCGAGGCAGACAGCATCGCGAGGCCCCAGCCCGTGAGCGCTGCGATGTCCTGTCCCATCAGCGCCGACGGCACCAGGCCGAAGAACGACAGGGCCGAGTAGCGCCCGCCGATGTCCGACGGGTTGATGAAGGTGTCGCGAAACGACTCGGCGCGCGCGCGCCGCGCCAGCTCGGTGCCTTCGTCGGTGATCGCGACGAAATGATCCGCCCACCGCGCGACGCCCGCGTCTTCCAGCGTGCGGCGGAAATGTGCCGCGAGGGTGTTCGGCTCGATCGTCGTGCCCGACTTGCTGGCCAGCAGATACAGTGTGTGGCGGGGTGTGGTGGCGGCCGCGCGGATCGCGTCGGGATCCGTCGAGTCGAGCATGTGGAAGCGCGGCCGGCCCGGCGCCGTGCCGACGATGGCTCGCAGCACCTCCGGCGCGAGGCTGGAGCCGCCCATCCCGAGCAGCACAATATCGGTGAAGCCGTCGCGCTTGACGCCGTCGGCAAAAGCCCGGAGGCGATCGAGCGAGTCGGCCATCAGGATGGGTGACGACAGCCAGCCGAGCCGGTTGGCGATGGTGGCCTGCACCTCGGGCGACGCGCTCCAGGCCGACGGCTCCCGGCGCCACATGGCGGCGGCCGCGAGTTGAGCCGGTTTCATGTCGGCGCCAACGCGATCGCTGATTGGCCCCGGCACGATCCGCAGGCTGCGTCGCAGGCGGTCGCGCTTGCCGGCCACGTCGAGCGCAGGCCATCTGGTGAGGAGATCCGCCGCGTGCTCCATCGCGGTAGCATACTATTTTGGGAACGATGCTCAGGGGAACCGCGACATGCAGGCCTGAAAGGCCCGCGCTGCTCGGTCTCGTCGCGCTCGTCGCGGCCTGCTGGCTCGCCGGCTGTGCTCCGGCCGGAGAGCCGCCGGCCACCGCCGCGCGCGAGCAATCCGCGGCGCCCGCGCTGCCGGCGACGCCGCCCACCGGGGCCGTCGCGGCACGGCCGCGGATCGTCGTGCTTGGGGACAGCCTGACGGCGGGCCTCGGCCTGTCGCCGGCAGAGTCGTATCCGACGCTGCTGCAGCAGAAACTGGACGCCGGTGGGTTCCACTATGACATCGTCAACGCCGGCGTGTCGGGCGACACCTCGGCGGGCGGCCTTTCCCGGCTCGACTGGGCACTCGACGGCGACGTGCGCGTGCTGATCATCGCCCTCGGCGGCAACGACGCGCTGCGCGCGCTCCCGCCCGACGAGTTGAAGCAGAACCTGTCGCGCATCATCGAGCGCGCGCAGTCCAGGCACATCCGGGTGCTGCTGGCCGGCATGGAGGCGCCGCGGAACTTCGGCCGCGATTACATCGTCGCATTCCATCAGGTGTACCCCGCGCTCGCCAGGCAGTATCAGATTCCCCTCGTGCCGTTTCTGCTCGACGGTGTCGCAGCCAACCCCGCGCTGAACCAGCGCGACGGCATTCATCCCACCGCTGAAGGCGCGCGCCTGGTCGCGGACAACGTCTGGACCGCCCTGAAGCCGCTCGTAGAAGAACAGCGGAGAACGACCCGGAAGGAAGGCCCCGCCGGGTCATGATCGAGCTTCGTGACGTTTCGAAAACGGTGATGAGCGGCGCCGAACCGCTCACCATCCTGCACCCGCTGTCCCTGCGCGTGGACCAGGGGCAGTTCCTGTCCATCATCGGGCCATCGGGCAGCGGGAAATCCACGCTCCTCGGGCTGATCGCCGGCCTGGACGCGCCGAGCTCCGGCGACGTCATCATCGACGACGTGAACATCACCCGCCTCGATGAGGATCGGCTGGCACGCCTGCGTGGCGAGAAGATCGGCTTCGTGTTCCAGTTCTTTCACCTCATCCCGTCGCTCACGGCTTACGAGAACGTGGCCGTGCCGATGGAGATCGCCGGCGTCTCGGATCCGCGCACGCGCGCCCGGGCCCTGCTCGAGGAAGTGGGCCTGACGGGCCGCGCCCATCACTACCCGTCGCAGCTCTCCGGCGGCGAGCAGCAGCGCGTCGCGCTCGCGCGCGCGCTCGCGAACAACCCGCCGATCGTGCTGGCCGACGAACCCACCGGCAACCTCGACACGTCCAACGGACGGCACATCATGGATTTGCTGCGCGAAGTCCACCGGTCGAGGAAGACCACGATCGTGCTCGTCACGCACGACGCCGAGCTCGCGGCGATGGCCGACGCGCAGCTCGTGCTCAGGGACGGCAGGGTCGTATGACGTTCGTCCTTCGCATGGCCGTGCGCGAGATGCGGGCGGCCTGGCAGCGCCTGCTGTTCTTCTTCATCTGCATCGCTGTCGGCGTTGCCGCCATCGTCGCGCTGCGGTCGGTGATCCGGAGCGTCCGGGACGTGCTCGGCGGCGAAGCCCGGTCTCTTATCGCGGCCGACGTGCTCATCTCGACCAACCGCGACTGGACGCCCGAGGCCCGGGCGACCATCGACCGCCGCCTGGCGGAGGCCGGCTCCACCGCACGCACCGAAACGATCGAGACGCCGACGATGGTGCGGCCGGTCGACGCTGCCAAGGTCGCGACGCGGATGGTGGAGCTCAAGGCCGTGCAGGCGCCGTTTCCGCTCTACGGCACGCTGACGCTCGAGGGCGGGCAGCCCTACAGTCATGCGCTGCTCGCGAATCACGGCGCCCTGGTGCGGCCTGAACTGCTGACCGCGCTTGGCGTCGCGGTGGGGGATTCGCTGACCATCGGGGAGGCCGCGTTCACCATCCGGGGTGTCGTGGCAAGCGAGCCCGGGCGCAATATCGGCGCCTTCAGCCTCGGCCCGCGCGTCTTCATCGACTTCGACGACGCGACGGCGACCGGTCTGGTCGCGTTCGGCAGCCGCGTTCGCCACGTGCTCGCCGTGCGTGTGCCCGACGACCGGATTCCGGCCCTGGTCAAGACGCTGAACGACGACTTCGCGGACAACTTCATCAACACGCGGTCGTACCTGTCTACCGACGACGCGATCGGCCGCGACTTCGATCGGGCGGAAAACTACCTGAGCCTGGTCGGCCTCGTAATCGTCATCCTCGGCGGCATCGCGGTGTCGAGCGTGACGCGGGTGTTCGTGCTGCAGAAGATCAAGGGCATCGCGGTGCTCAAGTGCCTCGGGGCCACGAGCGGGCAGATCATCGCCGTCTACCTGCTGCAGGTGATGTCGCTCGGGCTCGCGGGAAGCCTTCTCGGCGTGGCGGTCGCGCAGGGCGCGGTCGCGGCCGTTCCGCTGGCGCTCGGCTCGTCGTCGACGTCGCTGCTGGCGGGCGTGCACTACACGGTGACCTGGGGCGTGGCGCTCCAGGGCGCGACCATCGGCGTCCTCGTGTCGCTGCTGTTCGCCATCGTGCCGCTGCTGCAGGTGAGGCTCGTGCGGCCTTCGCTGCTCCTGCGCGATGAAGCGCGCCCGTCGCAGCGCGACGGCCTGAGGGTCGCCGCCACCGTGTTCGTGTCGGCGGCGCTCGTCGCGGTCGCGGCCTGGCAGGCCGCGTCGCTTCGGGTGGGGCTGGTCGTGTGCCTCGGGTTCGCCGTGCTGGCCGTGGTCCTCGTGCTGGCCGGACGGCTGCTGGTCGCGCTCCTGGCGCCGCTCGCCAACGCGCGGTCGTTCCCGCTCCGGCACGCCGTCCTGCACCTGTCGCGGCCCGGCAACCAGACGCGCGTGATCCTGCTCGCGGTCGGCCTGGGCGCGTTCTTCATCGTCGGCGTGCGATCGCTGCAGGCGAGCCTGCTCGCGGAGTTCTCGATCCAGATCAACGAGGAATCCGCCGACATGTTTCTGCTCGACGTGCAGAAGGGCCAGGCAGACGGCGTGCGCGCGTTCCTGGGCGATCCGGCCAACGGGGCCGGGGCGTGGAAGCTGCTGCCGGTGCTGCGGGCGCGCGTCACGGGCGTCAGCGGCCGCGTGACCACGCTGGAGAGCTTCGAAGAAGTGCGGGCCCGCGGCTCCCTCGGCCGCGAATACACCATCACGTACCGGGACAACCTCGAAGCCAACGAGCGGATCGTGGACGGCACCTTCTGGCACGGCAGTTCACCGGATCCGGAAGTGTCGATCGAGCGGGGCCTGCACGAGCGGTTCGCCATCAACATCGGCGACGTCGTCCGCTTCGACATCCTCGGCCGGATCGTCAACGCCCGCGTCTCGAGCATCCGCGACGTGGATTTCAAGGATGCGCGCGCCGGCGGCTTCATGTTCGTGTTCAGGCCCGGGACCCTGGAGCAGGCGCCCCAGACCTACATCGCGCCCGTCCGGGGGCCCGCGTCGGGCCCGGCGGCGCGCGCCAGGTTCCAGCACGACCTCGTCTCGCGCTTTCCGAACGTGTCGGTGATCGATTTCCACGAGATCCTGGAAACCGTCCGCGACGTGATGTCGAAAGTGACGCTGGCCATCACGGTCGTCGGGTTCCTGGTGCTCTTCAGCGGGGGGTTGATCCTCGTGGGCGCCGTCGCCATGACCAAATTCCAGCGCGTGTACGAAGCGGCGGTCTTCAAGACCCTCGGCGCGAACACCCGCAAGATTGCCACGATGCTGCTGGTCGAATACGGCGTGCTGGGGTCGCTCGCGGGCTTCGTCGGATCGGCCGGCGCGGTGGCGCTGACCTGGGGCGTCAGCCGGTTCGCGCTGGACATTCCGTGGAGGCTGTTTCCCGGCGAGCACGTCGGTGGCGTCGCGCTGACGGCCGCGCTCGTGGCCGCGATCGGCGTGCTGTCAAGCCTCGACGTGCTCCGCAACAAGCCGCTGGCGACCCTGCGGTCGGAGTAGCGTGCCGCGCCTGTGTGCTAAGATCCAATGTTGACCGTGCCACCGCGGGCCGGCACAGTGCAGGAGTCAGAAGCGCCAATGGACGTTGATTTTTTCAAGGACGCGCTCCTCAGAAAACGTACCGAGATCCTCGGGACGGGCGGCATCAAACCGTTGCAGGCGTCGATGGAGAACAACACCCGCCAGGGCGACATGGCGGACCAGGCGAGCGGCAACAACGAGGTCCACATTCAGCTCAAGCTGAAGCAGACCGACGCCAAGATCCTCCAGGCCATCGAAGAAGCGCTGCTGCGGGTCGACAAGGGGGCCTACGGCGTGTGCCGCGATTGCGGCGAGCTGATCGCCGAGGCCCGCCTGAAAGCGATTCCCTGGACGCGCGTCTGCATCACCTGCAAAGAGAAACAGAATTCGTGACCTCGCAGGCGGCGGCGCTGTCGCTGATTGAAGAGTTTCACCGCGAGAAGCTGGCGGCGATGATTCAGCACATGTCGCACGCGCGGCTGGTCGGCCAGTACGACGCCAACAACACCTACCAGTACGTCGTCAATCGCGACGACGTCCAGCTGTCGTGGCTGTCCAAGGCGATCACCGAGCTCGGAGGCGCCGAACCGGCTCAGGCCGCGACCCCGACCGAATCGATTGCCTCCGGGCCGGCGTCGGTTCATGCCCTGTTCGAGCAGGACGCACGGGCGGCGCAGGCGATGGTCGAGCGCTGGCGGCCCCGCGTCGAGGCCATGACCAACGCGCGGAACCGCAAGATGCTCGAGGTCATCCTCGGCGAGACGACCGAGCAGCAGCGCTTCTTCGAGCAGGCCCGGGCGGGCCGGACCGATCTGCTGGGAAAGCGCGAGGGATCATCGGGGCCGGCCAAGGGAGCCGTCCTGGGCGATCGGTGGATCGAGTAGCCGCCGCGATTTCGCTCGGCAGCAACCTCGGCGACCGCCGCGCCCACCTCGATTACGCCGTCTCCCGCCTGCGAGCCCTGTTCACCAATCTCCGCGTTTCCAGCTATCAGGACACCGATCCGGTCGGCGTGCCCGATCGTCAGCCGCTGTTCCTGAATGCTGCGGCAGTGGGGGACACGGCGCTCGGCGCGCGCGATCTTCTGGACGCGCTGCTCGCCATCGAGCGCGAACGCGGACGCGAGCGTCCGTTCCCCGGCGCCGCGCGGACTCTTGATCTCGATCTGGTGCTGTACGGAAGCCTGGTGGCGAACGAGCCTGGGCTGATCGTTCCACACCCCAGGTTTCGCGAGCGTCTGTTCGTGCTCGGTCCGCTGGCGGAAATCGCGCCCGATCTGGTGGACCCGGTCACCGGATCCAGTGTCGCAGAGTTGCTGGGCCGCGCGTCTTTGTAGGGCGGCCCTTTCAGGGCCGCCGAGGCGGGGCTGAAAGCCCCGCCCTACAGCCCTTCGCCCGTTCGCAGCGCCGCGGGCGAGGTCACGTGGGCGTGAGCAGCGCCGACCGGCTGCGCGATCGGGTTCGTCCTGTGGCCGGCGAGCCACCGGCGCGCGTTTTCGATGTAAACGTAATATACCGGCGTGATGTAAAGCGTCAGCAACTGCGACACGATCAGCCCGCCGACGACCGTCAGGCCGAGCGGCCGGCGCGATTCCGCGCCGGCGCCCCAGCCGAGCGCAATCGGCATCGTGCCCACCAGCGCCGCCATCGTCGTCATCATGATGGGGCGGAAGCGGACGAGGCAGGCCTCGTGGATGGCCTCGATCGGCGTCTTGCCGATCTTCTGCGCCTCGACCGCGAAGTCCACCATCATGATCCCGTTCTTCTTCACGATGCCGACGAGCATGATGATGCCGACGAACGCGTAGAGGCTGAGCTCGGTCTTGAAGAGCAGCAGCGTCAGCAGGGCGCCGAAGCCGGCCGACGGCAGGCCCGAGAGAATCGTCAGCGGATGAGTGAAGCTCTCGTAGAGCACACCCAGGACGATGTAGATGACGACGATGGCCATCAGCAGGATGAGGCCGAGGCCTTGTAGCGAATCCTGGAACGCCTGCGCCGCGCCCTGGAAACTCGTCGACATGGTGGACGGCAGGCTCGCGGCGGCCACGGCCTTGATCTGGTCCACGGCGTCGCCGAGCGCGAGGCCCGGCCGGAGGTTGAACGAGAGCGTGACGGCGGGGAGCTGCCCGTAGTGGCTGACCGACATCGGTCCGACGGCGGTCTGCAGCCGGGCGACCGACTCGAGCGGGATGAGCGTCCCGGTATTGGATCGGACGTACAGCAGCGACATCGCGGCCGGATCTTTCTGGAACTCCGGTGCGACCTGCATGATGACCTGATACTGATTGTTCGGGGCGTAGATCTGCGAGACCTGGCGCGTGCCGTAGGCGTTGTAGAGCGCGTTCTCCACCTGGTTGGCGGTCAGCCCGAGGGTGGCCACCCGGTTGCGGTCCATCTCGACGGTCACTTGCGGGTTCTTGAGCAGCAGGTCGGTGCTCACATCCTCGATACCGGGGATGGCGCGGAGCTTCTCCTCCATGATCGGCGCGTACTTGTAGAGCTCGGCTGTGTCCGTGTCCTGGAGCGTGAACTGGTACAGCGCGCGCTGTCCGCCCTGTCCGGCGCCCAGGTTGATGGGCGGCTGGTTGGTCATGAACGCGCGAATGCCCGGCAACTGCGCCATCTTCGGGCGCAGCGACGCGATGACGTCGTCAACCGTCATCGTCCGCTCGTCGCGCGGCTTCAACTCGACCCAGATGCGGCCGCTGTTCATGGAGCCGCCGCTGTTGCCGATGGCGCCCATCATCACGGTGGCCATGTAGACGTTCGGATCGTTCTGCAGGATCGTGGCGACCTGCTTCTGGTGCCGCGTCATGTCCTCGTAGCTGATGCCCTGCGCGGCTTCGGTATTCACCATGAAGCGCCCCTGGTCTTCGCTCGGCAGGAAGCCCTTCGGGACGACCGTGAACAGGTAGGCCGTCGCGGCCAGCAGCAGCACCGACGCCAGCATCGTCGCGGCGCGATGCCGCAGGGTGAAGCGCAGCGTCCAGTCGTAGAGGCGCAGCCACGCGTCGAACATGCGCTCGAACGCGTTGTAGAAGCGGCCGTGCTTCTGCGAGTGCGGCGGGCGCAGGAACCGGCTGCAGAGCATCGGCGTCAGGCTGATCGACACGAAGCCCGAGACGAGAATGGCCACGCTGATCGTGACCGCGAACTCGTGCAGCAGCCGCCCGACGATGCCGCCCATGAACAGCACCGGGATGAAGACCGCCGCGAGCGAAATCGTCATCGCCAGAATGGTGAACGCAATCTCCTTGGATCCTTCGAACGCGGCCTGCATGGGGGGCTTGCCCATCTCCATGTGACGCACGATGTTCTCGAGCATCACGATCGCGTCGTCCACGACGAAGCCGACCGAGAGCGTCAGCGCCATCAGCGACAGGTTGTCGAGGCTGTAGCCGAGCAGGTACATCGCCGTGAACGTGCCGACGAGCGACGCGGGAAGCGCCAGGCTCGGAATCAGCGTCGCCGAGATGTTCCGCAGGAACAGGAAGATGACCAGGATGACGAGGCAGACGGTGGCGAGCAGCGTGATCTTGACGTCGTGGACCGACGCGCGAATCGTCTCCGAGCGATCGTTCCGGCTGCCGAGCGACATCGCGGCCGGCAGCTGCTCGCGCATCGAGGGCAACAGTGCCTTGACGCGATCGACCACCTCGACGACGTTGGTGCCCGGCTGCTTGCGAATCGAGATCAGCACGCAGCGTTCGTCCTGCTGCCACGCCGCCGACTTGTCGTTTTCGACGCCGTCGAACACGTGGGCGACCTCGTCGAGCCGCACCGGGTTGCCGTTGCGGTAGGCGACGATCGTCGGGCCGTACGCGGCCGCGCGCATCAGCTGGCCGTTCGTCTGGACGACGAACGTCTTGTCGCCGTAGATCGTGCCCGTCGGCACGTTCGAGTTGGCGTTGGTCACGGCCGTCGCGACCTGGTCGATGCCGATGGATCGCGACGCGAGCTCACGGGGATCCAGGTCGATGCGCACCGCGAACTTCTGCGAGCCGAAGACATCGACCTGCGCGACGCCGTCGAGCATCGAGAGCCGCTGGGCGATCGTCTGCTGCGCGTACTCGTCGACCATCGACAGCGGCAGCGTGGCCGACCGCAGGACGAGGAGGATGACGGACTGGTCGCCCGGGTTCGACTTCTGATACGAGGGCGGCGCCGGCATCTGCGGCGGGAGCGCGCGCGCCGTCCGCCCGATCATCGCCTGGACGTCCTGCGCGGCCGCGTCGATGTTCCGGCTGAGGTCGAACTGCAGCGTGATGTTGGTCGAGCCCTGCTGGCTGATCGAATTGATATTGGCCAGGCCAGCAATGCCCGCGAATTGCTTCTCGAGCGGCAACGCGACCGTCGCCGCCATCGTTTCAGGGCTGGCGCCAGGGAGACCCGCCTGCACCTGGATCGTCGGGAAATCCACGGCCGGCAGGTCCGACACCGGCAGCGTCCGGTACGCCATCGTACCGAACACCAGAATGCCCAGCATGATCAGCGTCGTCGTGACGGGGCGTTTGATGAAGAGCTCTGAAACATTCATGGCGTCACCTGCGACTCGTCACTTTTGATGCTGACCCGGCTGCCGGTCACCAGGCGCAGGTGGCCGTCCGTGACGACGGTCTCGGATGGTTTGAGACCGCTCTTGATCACCGTATCCAGGCCGGCCGTCCGCTCGACGACCACGGCCCGGTATTCGACGGAATGGTCGTCCTTGACGACGTACGTGTACTGACCCTGCTGGCCGACCTGAACCGCGGCGGTTGGGACGACGACCGCCGTGGGGTCCTTCGTGAGCGCGACGATCACGTTGACGAACTGACCCGGCCAGAGACGGCGGTCCTCGTTGGTAAACGTGGCTTTGATCTTGATGGTGCCCGTCGTCTGGTCGACGTTGTTGTCCACGAACGTGATGTGCCCGTGCGACGACGCCTGATTCTCGCTCGGTGGCTTCGCTTCGACGGCCAGCGTGCCAAGCGAGATGAAGTGCTTCAGCTCGGGCAGCCGCGCCTCCGGGACGGAGAACGCCACGTAGATCGGCGCGACCTGGTTGATGACGACGAGCGGGGACGTATCCTGGGCCCGGACGAGGTTGCCTTCGTGCACCATGAGCGCCCCGGTGCGTCCGGCAATCGGCGACGCGATCGTCGCGTACTGGAGCTGCACTTTCGCGTTCTCGACCGCGGCGCGATCGGCTTCGACCGTCGCCTCGAGCGCCGCCGAAGTGGCGCGGCTCGTGTCGACCTGCTCCGTCGTGGCGATGCCGCGGCCGGCGAGATCGGCGTAGCGTTGCGCGACGGATTTTGCGTTTGCCGCCTGCGCGATGTCGCGCTGCAGGTTCGCCTCGGCAGCCAGCAGCGCGGCCTCGAGCGGACGGCGGTCCAGCGCGAAGAGCACCTGGTCTTTCGCGACGTCGTCGCCTTCCTTGAAATTCACTTCCCTGAGCTGCCCGGTGATCTGCGCGTGCACGGACACCACCGAGTACGCCTCGACCGAGCCGATCACGCGGATTTCGATCGGCATCTGCTTCTGAACCACCTGCGCCACGGTGACCGGCACCGTCGGCTCGCCCCCGCGCCCGCCCCGGCCGCGGCCGCCGCCTCCGCCACCAGGCGGAGCGGAAGCGCCTTCGCCGGAACACGCCAACGTGCCGAGGGCGCAGGCGAGGAGCGCGCCGTGGGTGAGGTAGAGGAGACGTGGGACACGGGTCATGGTGTTATTCAAATCGCAGCGCGTCGATGGGATCGAGCGCCGCGGCCTTTCGTGCCGGATAGAAGCCAAAGAAGACGCCAATCGCCGCCGCGAATCCGAACGCGATGGCGACGGCGTCGGTGGACACCGCGGTCGGCCAGCCCTGCCAGAGCGTGACACCCTGCGAGAGGCCCACGCCGAGCGCGATGCCGATACCGCCGCCGAACAAGCTGAGCACGACCGCTTCGACGAGGAACTGGAGCAGCACGTCGCGGCCCCGCGCGCCGATGGCCATGCGCAGGCCGATCTCGCGAGTCCGCTCCGTGACCGAGACGAGCATGATGTTCATGATGCCGATGCCGCCGACGAGCAGCGACACGCCCGCGATGCTCGCGAGCAGCGCCGTCATGGTCTGGGTGGCCTCCTTGCGGACGTTGGCCATTTCTTCGATCGTCCGGACCATGAAGTCGTCCGGGTCGCCGGGCTGGATCTTGTGGCGGACCCGAACGAGCGACGCGATGCGATCGGCCAGGGGAGCGACCTCGCTCGCCGAGATCGCCGACACCTGCACCTGCTGGATGAACTGCACGCCGCGGATCTTTTTCATGACGGTCGTGTACGGCGTGAAGGCCACGTCGTCCTGATCCTGGCCGACGCCGGACTGGCCCTTCGAAGCCAGCACGCCGATGATCGTGAACGGCTGATTCTGCACGCGGACCACCTGGCCGACCGGATCGACGTCCGGACCGAATAGCTCATCGCGCACCACGCTGCCGATCACGACCACCTTCGACGCCGTCGTCACGTCGATCGGCGTGAAAAACGCGCCCTCGGCGATCTGCCAGGACCGGATGAGCGGGAAGTCCACGTCGGTGCCCTGGAGCTGCGTGTTCCAGTTCAGGTTGCCGGCCACCATCTGGCCGCGCGTATTGAGTCCCGCCGCCGCGTACTGCACGCCCGGAAGCTTGGCGATTTCCGCCGCGTCGTCGGGCGACAGGGTGCTGGCGTTGCCCTGACCCTGCCGCACGCCGCCCTGCGTGAAGTTGCCCGCCTGCACGATGATCATGTTGGTGCCCGCCGTCTGAATCTGCGCCTCGATCGACGACTGCGCCCCCGTGCCAAGGGCCACCATCGTGATGACCGCGGCCACGCCGATGATCATGCCCAGCATCGTGAGCGCCGTTCGCATTTTATTGCGGTTCAGCGCTTTGAGCGCCACGCGGAAGATCATGATCACTGACATGCCGTAAGACTCCCTCAGACCGCTTCCGCAGCCGGCTGCTGAGCCAGCGCTGCCATTTCGTCGCCGGCCATCCGGCGTTGCGTGACCGGCTTGTCCGCCACGACGAGCCCGTCGCGGAACGTCACGATGCGCGTGCCGTATTCCGCGATGTCGTGCTCGTGCGTGATGAGCAGCACCGTGATGCCGCGCTCGCGGTTGAGCCGCTGAAAGATGTCCATCACCTCGATGCTGGTTTTCGTGTCGAGGTTGCCCGTCGGCTCGTCGGCGAGCAGAATCGACGGGTTGTTCACGAGGGCGCGCGCGATCGCGACACGCTGCTGTTGCCCGCCCGACAGCTGGTTCGGATGGTGGTCGGCGCGGTTGCCGAGTCCGACCGCCGTCAGCATGTCGAGCGCGCGCTTGTGGCGGTCCGCAGTTTTCGGCGCGCCGCCGCCGTACAGCATCGGCAGTTCGACGTTGTCGAGCGCCGAGGTCCGCGACAGCAGGTTGAAGCCCTGGAACACGAAGCCGATCTTCTTGTTTCGCACCGCCGCGAGCTGGTCCTTCGACATGCGCGAGACGTCGTCGCCGTCGAGAAAATACTGGCCCGACGTCGGACGGTCGAGACACCCGGCGATATGCATGAACGTCGACTTGCCGGAACCGGATGTGCCGGTGACGGCCAGAAACTCGCCTGGCTCGACATCGAGGTTGACACCGCGAAGGGCCCGCACTTCGATCTCGCCGACCACATAGGTCTTGACGAGGTTCTTGACCGAGATGACAGGTGGCACCGTCAGCGTCCTCGTCCCCCGCCGGGGAAACCACCGCCGAACCCGCCCGGCCCGCGGCCGCCCTGCTGGAACGGATTGCCCGCGGCCGCTGCGGCGGGCCGCGAGGACGCCGGCAGCACGATGCCGGTCACGACCTCCGTGCCCTGCTGTACTTCACCGGCGAGGAGCTCGGTGTTCGTGCCGTCCGTGATGCCCAGCCGGAGGCGCACCTGCTTGAGCTGTTTCTGCTCCGACACCCACACGCGTCCCTGAGAGACGGCCGCCGGCAGGGGAGCGAAGAGAGCATCGATCGTCGTGGCGGCAGGCACCGTCGAGCCGCCCTTCGCCGTCGTCTTGGCCCCCTTGCCTTTGGGCTCGGGGGCGATGGCCTTCTCGAAGGCCGTCGTGTCGACGCCGCGCTCCTTCATGCGTGCGATGAACTGCGCCTGCTCGTCGGGCGACATCGCTTTCAGCCGCTCGAGCATGCGCGCCTGGCGATCGCCGCCGTCAGTGCCGCCGCCGAACCCGCCACCACGGCCCTCGCCGAAGCCCCCGCGGCCGGAGCCTGGTGCACCATCACTGGTGCCGCCGCCGCGCGCCTTGAGCGACGGGGTCGTTTCAGCGGGCCCCTTCGGCTTGTCCGATGGCGCGGAAGGCGCCGCCTTGGGCGCCGCCCCCGGAGACGATGTCGATGTCGATGACGTTGATGACGGTGACGCCGCCGGCGGCGCCGCTTCGGGCGTCGCGCCCGCGTTGCGTCCGCCAAAGCCGCCCTGGCCGCCGGCATTACGACCGCCGCGGCCGCCCTGCGCTTCCGCCGGCACCGGCTGGTTCAGCGCCGCGAACATCTCGGCGGTCGGGCGGAAGCGGAGTGCCGCATTCGGCACGCGCAGGACGTCCGCACGCCGGGCGATCTGCACGCGCAGGTTGGCCGTCATCCCCGGCTTCAGCTTCAACTCGGGGTTGGGCACGTTGATGATCGTCGCGTAGGTCGTCACGTTCTGGACGACGACGGGCTGGAGCCGGATCTGGGCGACCGAACCCTGGAACTCTTCGCCCGGATATGCGTCTACTCTAAACGTCACGTTCTGCTGCGGCCGGATGCGGCCGACATCGGCCTCGTCGATGTTGGCATTCACCTGCATCTTCGTCAGGTCCGCGGCGATGATGAACAGCGTCGGCGCCTGCATGCTCGCGGCCACCGTCTGGCCGACGTCCACGCTGCGCTGGATCACGATGCCGTCAATGGGCGCGTTGATGGTGCAGTGGTCGAGGTTGACCTGCGCCTGGCTCAGGCTCGCCTGCGCCTGGACGACAGACGCCTGGGAGGAGTTCTGCGCGGCAATCGACGATTGCAGCGCCGACTCGGCCGTGTCGACGGCCAGCTTCGAGGAGTCGAGGTCCTGTTGCGTCACGAGCTGTTTGGCGGCCAGCTCCTTCGCCCGTGTGTACTTCTGCTGCGCGTCGACGAGCCCCACGCGATTGCGGTCGACGTCCGCCTTCGCTCGCGCCACGTCGGCCTGCGCCTTGAGCAGGTTCGCCTTGGACTGGTCCATCTGCGCCTGGAACAGGGAGGGATCGAGCCGCGCGATGACCTGCCCCTCCTTCACGATCGAGTTGAAGTCCGCCCCCAGCCAGCTGATGTTCCCCGAAACCTGGCTGCCCACCTGCACCGTTGTCACCGCCTGAAGCGTGCCGGTCGAGCCGACCGTGTCGATAATCTCGCCGCGCGAGATCATCGCCGCGTTGATCTGGACTTCGCCTCCGCCCCGGCGCAGGTAGTACGCGCCGGCCGCGCCTCCGACGACGGCGAGGACGAACAATACGAGAAACGCGCGCTTCATGAGTCTCCGTTCAGCTCGGACGCGCCCGTGGCCGGCGTCCGCGGCGGCGCTCGCCGTTTACCGGCCAACCACCGTGATGTTGAGATTCTGCAGCGTCGTGCTCTGCAGCCGATCCAGTTCGACGAGGGCCTTCCGGTAGTTCAGCACCGCCTGGAGCTCGTTGTTCTGCGCGGTCGCCAGCTGGTTTTGCGCCTGGACCACGAAGTAGTTGGTGGACATGCCGACCGCGAACTTGCTGTTCTCGGCGTTGAGCTGCTGCTGGGCCAGCTCGCGCGCCACCTGGGCCGCCTGCACGCGCTCGCCGTTGCTGCGGACGTTGATGGCGGCGTTGGTGACTTCGGTGGCCACCTGCAGCTCGATCTGCTTGAGCTGCGCCTGCACCTGGCTGAGCTGCACCTGCGCGCGGGCGACGGCCGCCTTCTGCGCGCTGATGCCGAGGGGGTAGCTGATGTTCACGCCGACGGTCCAGCGCGGAAAACCGCCCCCGAACATTGACGACAGCGAGTCGCCGTAGCCTCCGGGAATGGTGCTGGTGATAGGCGCGTCGCCGCCGATCCCGCTGCCCGATCGCACCAGCTGGGTGCCCCCGACGCCAGACAATCCGTAGGTTGCCTGAAGGTCGGCCTGCGGCTTGGTCTGGTCGTCGAGATACTGCAAGGTGACATCGTTGGCCTGGACGTTCTTCTGCGCGATCAGCAGGTCCGTGCGCTGGCTCAGCGCACGGCGAATCGCCCCCTCGATGTCGATCGTCTCGGCGCGGAAGTCGGGCCGGTCAACCGGATCAATCGTGGCGTTCCAGTTCGGATCCTGCGTGCCGTTGACGATGAGCCGCTTGAGCGCGAGCTCGGTGGTCCGTTGCGTGGCCTGCGCCGTCACGAGGTTCTGCACCGACGTGGCGGCCTGGGCCTGCGCCTGCACGACGTCGATCGGCGCCATCGTGCCGATCTGCACGCGCGTCTGGTTGTCCTCGACCAGCTTGTTGGCGAGGTCGACCGACTGCCGCGAGATCTCGACCGACTGGACCGCGAACACGTAGTCCCAGTACGCGTTCCGGACGTTCGAGAGCGTGTTAGTAATCGTCGAGGTCAACTGGACGTCCGAGACGTCGCGATTCAGCTTGGTGACCTGGAGCTGCTGACGAGTCGAGTCCGTCTTGAAGCCCCGCAACAGCGGCTGGAGATACTGGCCGGACCAGATCGGGGTGTACGCCGGGTTGTAACGGCTGATCTGTGCGGTGCTCGTGGCCCGCTGGTTGTTCAGGTTGACCTGGAAACTGCCACCACCCCAGGGCACGCTCTGGGCGATGCCGCCGTTGAACGTGCCGGTGCCGTTGGTGACGCCCGACCCGATGGTACCGCCCGTGATGGTGTTGGTGGACGGGTTGGTGAGCGACTGGGACGCAATGGTGGAGACCACGCTCGGGTAATACACGGCGCGTGCGCTGGCATACGCGAGATCGCTGATCTGGGGGTTGAGCCGCTGCACGGCGATGTCCAGGTTGCGATCGAGCGCCAGCTTGACGGCCTCGTCCAGCGTGAGCGCCACCTTCGGGCCGCTCGCGGGCGCCGTCGTCTGGCCGCCTTGCTGGGCGGTGGTCGGGGCAGAGGTCTGTCCCGAGGCGACGAGCCGCGCGGCCTGCTGCGCCAGATCGCGGACATGTTCATCGCTCGCGCGCTGTTGCGCGAGAACCGGGGCGGGGGTTGCGGCCAGCCCCATGGCGAGGGCGGCGCAAACCAACGTCAGCTTCGAATAGGTCACAGTCATCGTCTTCTTCATCCTCAGAAAGAACGCAAAAAGTGAGTCGCGGCTAGGGCTTCTGGGCGTTCGGAGGCCTGCCGGCCCGTTCGCGTTCGGCCTGCGCCAACTTGACCCGCTGTTCAGGCGTCAGCACCTGCCGATGGTGGAGCAGCAGCAACTGCCGCGCCTTGTTCATGCGGCCGCGGATGGCTTCCACTTTGTCGATCTGCCGGGTCACCAGGGCTTCGTCGGCGCTTGATTCTATGAGACGAGATAACTCGGCCTCATGGCGCTCCAGGTCGTCCCGGCCCTTGCGCAGTTCGGGAAGGACGGCCTGGAAGATGGCCTCGAGGCGGTTCACCTGGTCGGTCGACAGCCCCAGATTCTTCTGGTACTGCTCTGAACGCCACCACGCGAATCGCTGGGGAGGGTTCGGACCCTGGGGCGGCTGAGCCACCACCGGCCAGGCTCCTCCGAGGAGGAGGCCGGCACAGAGGACTGCCCGCCCAATCTGCCGTCGCATCAGAAAGACCTCAAGAACGGGGAAAAGCACACGAAACCCGCGAATCTAATGGAAATACGATGGCAGCGGCCCTTTTGTTTAGCGCTGTTTAGCGCTGTTTTGACGCCCGTGGGCGGGGTCAGGCAGCCGGCCCGGCGAATCCGGCTAGCCTGGCCACGACGGCGCCCATCAGGTTGTCCGGCGTGGAGGCCCCGGATGTCAGGCCAATCGCAACCGGCCCGGCGGGCGGCAACCAGGGCGTTGTGGATACCTCGGCCTTGGCCCCGACGGGCCGGTGCCGGATTTCCCCGGCCGAGACCAGGCAATCGGGGTCGGCGATGTGGAAAGTCGGCCGGGACTCGGCGCAGATGCGGGCCAGGTTGCAGGTGTTGCTGCTGTTGTAGCCGCCGATGACGATCATCAGGTCGACCTGCCGTGTCCCCAGCAGCGTGACCACCGCGTCCTGGCGGTCCTGCGTCGCGCTGCAGATCGTGTCGAATGCCTGAAAATGCGCGCCGAGAGCGTCCGCGCCGTGCCGCTCGAGCATCGCCGCCCGCAGCATCTCCCCGATCTCGAGCGATTCCGACATCAGCATCGTGGTCTGGTTGGCCAGCCCGATGCGCTCCAGGTCGCGGCCTGGCTCGAACCCTGACGATGCCGCGCCGCCGAAACGCTCGACGAACGCGGACCGGGCGGCTTCGTCCATCGGGTCACGACGCCTGATGAAATCGCAGACGCGCTCGGCTTCGTCGCGATCGAACACCACGAGATACCGGCCGCCATACATGACCGCCTGCGAGGCGGTGGCCTGCGTCTCCTCGTGCCAGACCTTCCCGTGAATGACCGACGTGTAGCCGCCCTCGGCGTAGCGGCGGACGTTCTTCCAGACGTTGAGGACCGAACCGCACGTCGTGTCGATGAGCGTGCAGCCGCGCCGGTCGAGGCGCTCGAGCATGCCGACGGTGACGCCGAATGCGGGCAGGATCACGACGTCGTCCTGGCCGATGGCGTTGACGCTGGCGTCGTCGTGGCCCATGAACTCGATCCCCATGGCCCGCAGCTTCTCGTTGACGTGCGGGTTGTGGATGATCTCGCCCGTGAGGAACACGCGGCGGTCGGGGAAGCGCTCCCGTGTCTGGTACGCGTAGTCGACGGCGCGGTCGACACCGTAACAGAAGCCGAACTCGCGTGCGAGGTGGACGGTCAGGCGGCCCGACCGGAACTCGAAATCACTGGCCTTGATCTGCTCGATGAGGCCGCTGTGATAGTTGTCGGCGAGCATGCCGGCGACGGCATGCTTGAGGTCGAGGCCCTTGCGGAAGATGAGCGAAGCCAACGCTCGATCGGTTACCGGGACAGGTCGA
Organism: uncultured Acidobacteriota bacterium; assembly: GCA_963712905.1. Lineage (GTDB taxonomy): Bacteria > Acidobacteriota > Vicinamibacteria > Vicinamibacterales > CAVVIG01 > CAVQJU01. Next base: position 221,047 of record CAVQJU010000014.1, read on the forward strand.
GCTCGCGCACGTGCGGCGTGAGCGCATCGAAGGCGACCAGCTCGGAGATGTGCGGCCGATCGAGCGCCAGGTCGAGCGCCGACATGAACACGTCGTCGGCCTCGGCGGCGAGTGTCGTGGCGGTCGCGGCGGGGGCCGCCGCCATGTGAGTGGGAAGCGTCTGGCCACCGGCCTCGCGCACCGTCCGTTGAACGACGCCCCGGCGTCCGCGCATGCCGAACTCGAACCGCGTGCCGAAATCGAAGAAGGTGCCGGCGGCCACGCCCACGAACAACCCGGCGGCCGCGGCGCCGGCGATCCAGCGCATGGCGAGGCGCGTCGTCGAGGGGTGGGTGCGGCGGGCGGTCGTGCTGCCCGGAAAGCTGATGACGCGAGCGGCCCGGCCGATGGACTCGAGGCGGCGCGCGATCTCCTGCTGCTGCGCCCGGAGACGATCGGCAGGGAACAAAGCATCGACGTTGGCGTCCGCTTCCTGGCGGAGCGACGTCATGAAGCGCTCGAACTCGGCGTAGCGCTCGGCGCAGCTCGTGCAGTCGGCGAGGTGTTCAGCCGCGGGCGGATCGAGCGGCTCGCCGCGGCGCTCGGCGAAATAGCAGTCCGACAGCGAATCGTCCTGGAGGTGCGGCGCGCGAGCGTTCACGGTTGCCCTCCGAGCAGCGCGCGCAGCTTGCGCGCGGCGCGAAACAGGTGGACGCGCACGGTGGACTCGTTCAACCCGATCATCGCGCTGACTTCGCGCGGCGTGCAGTCGCCGTAGTGGCACAGCATGAACACGGTCCGCTGCCGGCCTTCGAGCCGGTCGATGGCCGCCGTCATGCGCGCCCTCCGTTCACGCCCGAGCAGTCGTGCCTCGGGGTTCCCGTCGGCAGAGGGGCTGCCGAACATGCCCACGGCGCCGCGGCGATCCTGCGGGATGTCTTCGATGTCCTCCGCGGGGGAGGGCACCAGCCAGCGTTCGCGGCGGACCCGCGCCTTGCGGCGATCGAGGCAGCCGTTGATGAGAATCCGCGTGAACCAGACCTCGAAGGGCCACGCCTCGCGATACGAGCCGATGTGGCTGAATACCTTGACGAACGCGTCCTGGACGGCCTCGTCCGCCTCGGCGGCGTCACGCAGGTACTGATAGGCGATGCGGACGGCGCGCCGCTGGTGCGTGACGACGAGTCCCTCGAACCGGTCGCGGGCTGTGTCGAGATCGCCCGCTTCGACCAGTGTGCGGATCTCCACGGCCAGCCGGGAATCGTCTGACAGCGGGACCGTAACGGCCCGCCGGGCTGGCGCTGGACGCTGCGCAGTTCCGGGCAGCGCCCCCGGCTGGGGAGCGGCTGGCGCGGGCGGCGCGGCGATGGCAGAAGTCCGCACATCAACACTCATAAGGCACTACGACCCGGTCCCACAACTGTTTACAGTTTACAGCACCCCGCAAGTTGTTGACTGATGAGAACGCAACGATTACGATCGCCAGATTCGACGCATATTACTGGGCACTCATACCTTAGGAGTTTTTTGATGACTACCGGCGTGGAGCGCGGCTCCCACCTCGACCGCGAAGGCATTCGTACGGATCGAGCGAAGTGGAACCTTTCCGTGGCGGCGCTCTACGAAGAAGCCGTGAAAAGACAGGAAGGGACGATCGCCGCCGAAGGCCCGCTCGTCTGCCGGACGGGGCAGCACACGGGGCGGTCGCCGAACGACAAGTTCATCGTGCGCGAGCCCTCGAGCGACGCGAACATCGGCTGGGGGAAGCTGAACAAGGCCATGGAGCAGGCGCAGTGGGATGCCCTGCACCAGGATTTCATGGCGTCGCTGCAGGGCAAGGAACTCTACGTGCTCGACTGCTATGCGGGCGCGGACCCGGCGTACCGCCTGCCGGTGCGGATCATCAGCGAGTACGCCTGGCACAATCTGTTCTGCCGCAACCTGTTCATCGACGATCCGGCCGCGGCGGCCGCGGCGGCGCCGGAGTTCACCGTCATCGATCAACCCAACTTCAAGGCGGATCCCAAGCGGCACGGCACGAACACCGAAGTGGTCATCGCGCTGAACTTCGCGAAGAAGCTCGTGCTGATCGGCGGCACCAGCTACGCCGGCGAGATGAAGAAATCGATCTTCAGCGTGTTGAACTACGTGCTGCCGCTCAAGAACGTCCTCCCGATGCACTGCTCGGCCAACATCGGCAAGTCGGGCGACACGGCGCTGTTCTTCGGTCTGTCCGGCACCGGCAAGACGACGCTGTCGAGCGATCCCGAACGGGATCTCATCGGCGACGACGAGCACGGCTGGAGCGATCGCGGCGTCTTCAACTTCGAGGGTGGCTGCTACGCGAAGACCATCAAGCTGTCGGCCGAGGCCGAGCCGCAGATCTACGCGACGACCCGCCGGTTCGGGACGGTGCTCGAGAACGTGGTGATCGACGAGGTGACGCGCCCGCTCGATCTGGACGACGGCCGCTATACCGAAAACACCCGCGCGGCGTACCCGATTTCGTTCATCGACAACGCCGTGCCGGAGGGCTTCGGCGGCCACCCGCGCAACATCGTCATGCTGACGGCGGACGCGTTCGGCGTGCTGCCGCCGATCGCGCGGCTGACGCCGCAGGGCGCGATGTATCACTTCCTGTCGGGTTACACCGCGAAGGTCGCCGGAACCGAGAAGGGCGTCACCGAGCCGAAGGCCACGTTCAGCACCTGCTTCGGCGCGCCGTTCCTGCCGCTGCCTCCGGGCGCTACGCGAAGATGCTGGGCGAGAAGATCGCCCGGCACGAGGCGCGTGTCTGGCTGGTGAACACGGGCTGGAGCGGGCGGTCCGTACGGGACGGGGCGCGGATGAAGATCGCGTTCACGCGCGCGATGATCACCGCCGCGCTGTCGGGCGCGCTCGACAACGTCGCCTACGTCCACGACGATCGCTTCAACCTGGATGTGCCGGCCAGCTGCCCCGACGTGCCCGCCGATGTGCTCAAGCCGCGCTCGACCTGGTCCGACCCGGCCGAGTACGACGCGCAGGCGCTGAAGCTGGCGAAGATGTTCATCGACAACTTCAAGGCCTTCGAAGGCGAGGTGGGCGCGGACGTCCGCGCCGCCGGCCCCCAAACGTAGTGGTCGGTGGCCAGTGGCCAGTGATCGGTGGCCGATGGCCGGCGGTCAGTGATCCCTGATCACCGATCACTGATCACCGTCCACTCCTGATCGCCATGTCCTTCGAACCCGCCATCGGCCTCGAGATCCACGCCCAGCTCCGCACGGCGTCGAAGATCTTCTGCGGTTGCTCGACGGCGTTCGGCGCGGCGCCCAACACGCACCTGTGCCCGGTCTGCCTCGGCCTGCCGGGCGCGCTGCCGGTGCTCAACCACGCCGCCGTCGACTGCGCCGTGCGTGCCGCGCTCGCGCTCGAGTGCACGATCCACTCGACGTCGATCTTCGCCCGCAAGAATTACTTCTATCCGGACCTGCCGAAGGGGTACCAGATTTCCCAGTACGAGCAGCCGCTCGCCACCGGCGGCGTCGTGCGCGCGAAGAGCGATCATTGGGCGCCCGAGTACGCATCCGCATCACACGCGTCCACATGGAAGAGGACGCGGGCAAGCTGCTCCACGAGGGCTTCCCGGACTCGGCGACGCGCAGTTACGTAGATCTCAACCGCGCGGGCACGCCCCTCATTGAAATCGTCACCGAGCCCGATCTCAGGACGGCGGCCGACGCCGCCGCGTTTTTCGCGTACCTGCGCGAGCTGCTGGTCGCCCTCGGCGTGAACGACGGCAACATGGAAGAGGGCAGCCTGCGCTGCGACGCGAACGTGTCGGTGCGCAAAGACGGTTCGAGCCCTCTCGGCACCAAAGCTGAAATCAAGAACCTGAATTCGTTCCGCTTCCTCGAAGAGGCCCTCGAGCACGAGATCGAGCGCCAGATCGAGGTCGTCGAATCAGGCGGCCGGGTGGTTCAGGAAACGCGCCTCTGGGACAGCGCGAAGAAGCGCACCGTTTCGATGCGCAGCAAGGAAGAGGCGCACGACTACCGCTATTTTCCCGAGCCGGATCTGCCGCCGCTGGTGCTCGAGCCGGCGCGGCTCCAGCACGCGAAGGACGAGCTGCCGGAAACGCCGGCGCAGCTGCGCGCCCGGCTGAAGGCCGCACACGGCTTTTCGGACGCCGAGGTCGTGCCGATGACGAGCGCGGGGCTCGCGGCGTATTTCGAGGAGACGGTCGCTGCCGGCGGCGACGCGAAGGTCGCGCGGAACTGGCTCCTCGGCGCCGTCCGCGCGAAGGTCAACGAAGCCGGCGGCGGAGATCCCGCGTGGCTGCGCGAACGCCTCGCGCCCGCGGGGCTGGCCGGCCTGCTCGCGCTGGTCGCGAAGGGCACGATCAGCGGATCCATGGCGAAGGACGTGTTCGAGAAGATGGTCGCCACGGGGCGGGCCGCCGACGAGATCGTCAGCGCCGAAGGCCTCGCGCAGATTGACGACGACGCGCAGATCCTCGGCCTCATCACGGGGGTGCTCGAAAAAAACGCCGACGCGGTCGCGCAGTACCGATCAGGCAAGACCAACGCCCTCGGCTTTCTCGTCGGTCAGGTGATGAAGGCCACGGCAGGGAAGGCGAACCCGTCGCGCGTCAACGAGCTGCTCAGACGCGCCCTGGGAACGTGATACACTCGTCGCCATCGCATTTCAAAGTCTCGAGTGATAGAGACCTATAACCTCTCCAAGCAGTACGGGCGCGGCGTTTACGCGCTGCGCGAGCTGTCGCTCACCATCGACAAAGGCGAGTTCATCTTTCTCACGGGCGCCAGCGGCGCCGGCAAGTCCACGTTTCTGCGGATGCTCTTGCGCGAGGAGCTCCCCACCGCAGGCGATCTCAAAGTCGACGGCCGCGATCTGGCCATGCTCGGATCGTCGCAGATCCAGGCGTACCGGCGTACCGTCGGGTTCATCTTTCAGGATTTCCGCTTGATTCCGCGGATGACGGTCTTTCAGAACGTCGCCTTCGTGATGCGGGTGCTCGGCGTGCCGACCGTCGTGCAGCAGCGCAAGACGTTCCAGGTGCTCAAGTGGGTCGGCCTGCAGCACCGCATGAACGCGTTTCCCGAGGAGCTGTCCGGCGGCGAACAGCAGCGCATCGCGATCGCGCGCGCGCTGGTCAACGAGCCGCAGCTGGTGCTCGCCGACGAGCCCACCGGCAACCTCGATCCCGACCTGTCGATCGAGATCATGAACCTGTTCCGCGAGATCAACGCGCGCGGCACGACGGTCGTGGTCGCCACGCACGATCGCGAGCTCATTCGGCGAGTCGGCCGGCGCTCCATCACCCTCGAGCACGGGCGCCTGGTGGAAGTCGCCTGATGCGCGCCCTCCGGTATGCGTTCGACGAAGCCGTCGCGAGCCTCTGGCGGGGACGCCGCTCGGGCGCGCTGTCGATGGCCACCATCGCGCTCGCGCTCTTCGTCCTCGGCGCGTTCCTCATCGTCACCTCGAACCTCGAGCGGCTCGGAGCGGAATGGAGCAGCTCCGCGGACATGTCCGTGTACCTGAACGACGCGGTCACGCCGGACGAGCGGCAGGCGATCGAGGGCGCGCTGGCGGGCGATGTCGTCACCGAGCGCACCTACGTCTCGAAGGCCGACGCGCTGGCCCGCTTCCGGCGGACGTTCGCCGACCTGGCGTCGAGCATGGAGGGCCTCGGCGACAACCCGCTGCCGGCGTCCTACGAGGTTCGCCTGCGACCCGGGGCGGATCAGGCGATCGACTTGCTTGTCAGCCGGGTTCGGGAGCTGCCGGGCGTGGCCGACGTGCGATACGACCGCCAGTGGCTGGCGCGCCTGCTCGCAGCCATCGGCGTCGTCCGCAGGCTGGGTCTCGCGCTCGGCATCCTGCTCGGCGCCGCCGCGGCCCTGACCGTGGCGAACGTCGTGCGACTGGCGCTGTTCGCCCGCCGAGACGAGCTCGACATCATGCGGCTCGTGGGCGCGCCCCAGATGTTCATCCGCGGGCCGTTCGTGATGGAGGGGACGCTGCAGGGCGGGCTGGCTGCAATCGTGGCAGTCGCCGCGCTCGGAATTACATTTCTGGCGCTGCGGGCCGCCTACCTGGCGCCCCTCGCGGCGACCATCAACCTGTCGTCGGTCCGGTTCCTCCCGCTGGACCTCTGCCTCTGGCTCATCGTTGGCGGGATGCTGGTCGGCTGCCTCGGGGGGCTGGTGGCCGCGACCGGACGGACCTAAACTGTTTACGCAATCTTGACACCGGTTTTGGAGCGGCACTACACTCAGGAAGATCCACTCGGTAGTTCTTTTTCGAGGAGCCGCATGCCCCGATTCGCGACCCGGATGAGGCCGATCAGCGCGCAGCACCCGATCACGGAGTTCTACAGAGAGGAGTTTCTGAAACACCGGCGCTGTCTTGAACAGCAGCGGGCCTACTACTCCGAAGGCGCAATCACAGACGTTGAAACGGCACTCGCGAAAGTCATCTCCCAGCTCGAACACCTCTCCACCCAAGCAAACGCCCCCCAGTTGGTCAGCTCGCTCCTGAAACAATTCGACGTAGTCACCGGTCTCTCGGCCTGGTCCGATCCCAAGCACTCGCACTGACTCGTTCACTCGACACACTTCGCCAGGATCTGATCGCCATCGCCCGCGCCGGCATCGCTGCCGTTGACGCCGGACGTCTGGTCGATCAGGCGGCGTCGGCGCCGAGCGCCGTGCCGGTGGGACCGATGCGCGTCATCGCGGCGGGCAAGGCGGCGGTGCCGATGGCGCGCGCCGCGCACGATCTGTTCGGCCCTCGCATTCGCGCGGGCCTCGTGATCGGACCGCCAGGCGCCGGCGGCGCGGACATCCCGTTCGAACTGGTCGTCGGCGGCCACCCGATGCCGACCGCCGAGAGCGAGCGGGCCGGGCGCCGCGCGCTCGAAGTCGCCGCCGCGCTCGAGCCGGACGAATCGCTGCTGGTGCTGCTGTCGGGCGGCGCGTCCGCGCTGATGGCGGTCCCGGCCGCCGGCCTCACGCTGGCGGACAAGCAGGCCACGACGCGGCACCTGCTGCGGGCGGGCGCCGACATCCACGAGCTCAACACCGTCCGCAAGCATTTGTCCGCGATCAAGGGCGGATGGCTGGCCGCCACCGCGCCGGGCGCGTGCCGCACGTTCGCGATCTCGGACGTGGTCGGCGACGATCCCAGCATCATCGGGTCGGGGCCGACCGTGCCGGACGCCAGCACGTTTCGCGACGCGTTCGACATCCTCCAGCGCTTCGCCGGCGGCGCGGCCGACGCGTATCCGCGCGCGGTGCTGGAACGCATGGCCCGCGGCGTCCGCGGCGAGGTGCCCGACACGCCCACGCCGAACGATGCGCGGCTGTCGCGCGCGGTCATGTCGGTCATCGGCGGGCGGCGCCACGCGATGGACGGCGCCGTCGCCGCGGCCGCGTCGCGCGGCTATCACGTCATCCGCATCGACGATGCCGTGATCGGCGAGGCGCGGTCCGCGGCTGTCTCGCATCTGCGCGCGTCGCTGGCCCGTGCGGCGGACGTGGGGCGTCCGGCGTGCATCGTCTCGAGCGGGGAGACGACGGTCCGCGTGACGGGCGACGGCATCGGCGGGCGGAACCAGGAGTTCGCCCTGGCATGCGCGGGGGCGCTGGCGGCCCTCGGCGCGCCGGCCATGCTGGCCAGTATCGGCACGGACGGGATCGATGGCCCGACCGACGCCGCCGGGGCGCTCGCGGACGCCACGACGCTCGCTCGCGCACGGGCCGCCCGGCTCGATCCGGCCGCATTTCTCGACCATAACGACACTTATCATTTTTTCGAGGCGCTCGGCGACCTCATTCACACGGGACCGACCGGCACGAATGTCGGCGATCTCCAAGTATTTCTGTTAGCCTGAATTCCGATGTTTTCTCTCGACCAAGTGCTCGCGCTGATGCGCGAGCGTGTACACCATCCTGCCGCCATGCGCGAGCTGCTGCAGGTCCTCAAAGTTCCTCGCGACGAACGTCCGTCGTTCAAGCGCCATATCCGAGTCGCTCGTGACGTCGGGCGACCTGATCCAGATCCGCGGCAACCGGTTCGGCCTGCCCGAAAAGATGGACCTGTACGTCGGCCGGCTGCAGACGCACCCGGCCGGATACGGGTTCGTGATCCCCGAGCGGCCGCTCGAATCGGGCGCCGGCGACATCTACGTCTCGGGTCCGCACCTCAACGAAGCGATGCACGGCGACCGTGTCGTTGCGCGCATTGAAAAGATCAAGGAAGGCGGGCGCGTCGAAGGCCGCGTCATCCGCATCCTCGAGCGCGGCAACGAATCGATCGTCGGCCGCTACGACCGCGACGACAACGGCATGGGGTACGTCGTGCCGTTCGACCGCCGCGTGCTCATGGACATCTTCGTGCCGCCGGGGCAGGAGGGCGGCGCCACGCCGGGCGAGATGGTGACCGTCGAGATCACGCGGTGGCCGACCTCGACGCGCGGCGCGCTCGGACGCGTCGCCGACGTGCTCGGCGACATCGACGCGCCGGGCGTCGACACCGAGATCATCATCCGCAAGTTCGGCATCCCCGACGCACACGGCCCGAGGCCGTCGCCGAAGCCGTACCGTCTCGGAGGGGCGGTCTCGCCGAAGGACATCAGCGGCCGCACCGACTTCCGGAGCGTCCCGACGGTGACGATCGACGGCGAGCACGCGCGCGACTTCGACGACGCGATCACGATCGAGAAGCTGCCGAACGGGCACTACTGGCTCGGCGTGCACATCGCCGACGTCTCGCACTACGTGCAGGAGGGCAGCGCGCTCGATCGCGAAGCCTACGAGCGCGGCACGTCGGTGTACTTCCCCGAGCGCGCCGTGCACATGTTCCCGTCCGAGCTGGCCACCGGGCTGTGCAGCCTCAACCCGCACGTCGATCGGCTCGTGCAGTCGTGCCTGATGGAGGTCGATCGCCGCGGCGAGGTCGTGCGCTCCGAGTTCCACGACGGCGTGATCAACAGCAACGAGCGGATGACCTACACGGACGTGAACGGCATCCTGACCGACCGCGACCCGGCGCTGCTGACGCAGCTACGCGCCGCTCGTGCCGATGTTCGAGCTGATGCGCGAGCTGTTCCACGATGCTCAACGACGCGCCGGCGGCGCCGCGGCTCGATCGACTTCGACCTGAACGAAGCCGAAGTGATCATCGACGAAGGCGGCGTGGTCGAAGCGATCATCGCCCTGCAGCGCAACGTCGCGCATCGGCTGATCGAAGAGTTCATGCTGCTCGCCAACGAGACGGTGGCGTCGCACCTCGAGGCGCAGAACGCGCCGGCGCTCTACCGCATGCACGAGGAGCCCGACGTCCTGAAGGTCGGCGAAGTTCGAGGAGTTCATCTCCGGGTTTGGATACAGCCTCGGCGCGCCGCTGACGGCCCTGCGGCCGCGGCACTTCCAGAAGCTGCTCGAGCGGATCGAGGGCAAGCCGGAGGAGAAGCCGATCGCGTTCCTCATGCTGCGCACGATGCAGAAGGCGCGCTACGCGCCCGAGAACCTCGGACACTTCGGCCTCGCGGCGTCGAGCTATACGCATTTCACGTCGCCGATCCGCCGCTATCCCGATCTCGTCGTGCATCGCGCGCTCCGGGCCGCGCGCCACGGCGACGCTGACCGCGGACGAGCGCGAGGAGTGCGGTCGAAGAGCTGCCGGAAATCGCGCGGCACACGTCGGAGATGGAGCGGCGGGCCGACGACGCCGAACGCGAGCTGTTGCAGTGGAAGAAGGTGAAGTTCATGGCCGACAAGGTCGGCGATGAATTCGAGGGCTACATCACCGGCGTCGCCGCCTTCGGCCTTTTCATCGAGCTCGTCGAGCACTTCGTCGAGGGGCTCGTGCACGTGTCGACGATGGCGGACGACTACTACCGGTTCATCGAGAACGCGCACACGCTGCGCGGCGAGAACACGCAGAAAACCTATCGGCTCGGCGACAAGGTGATGGTGCAGGTCGTCCGCGTCAACATGGACGTCCGGCAGATCGATCTGGGGCTGGTCGAAATCCTGGAGCGTGTCCGGGAAGGCGTGCACGGGCCGCGGCGCAGCCGCAGCGCGCCCAAACGCGAAGGCCGGCGCGCGCAGAGGCCCGGCCGGCGTGAGAGAGGAAAGTCCCGGGGGAAAAAGCGGAGGTGAACGCTACGACTTGTGGTCGTCGGACGCGGTGCCTTCCTTCATGCCGTCCTTGAAGTTCTTGATCGCGCTCCCGACGCCGCGTCCAAGCTGCGGCAGCCGGTTGGCCCCGAAGATCAGCACGACGATGACCAGAATGACGAGCAGTTCCGGCAAACCCAGACGGCCCATTGTGTTGCTCCCTCTCGTCCGAGTTTACCACTTTCCCCGCGGCAACCGCGTTTACGAAGCGCTTACGACGCCGTGAGCAGGCGCCACGCCAGGCCGACTTCGAACGTGCCGGCCAGCGACCACTTGAGCGACGAGTACGCCCGCCGTCCCGCGACCAGGTCCGCCATCACGGTCCGGATCCCGGCGCTGTCCGTCAGGGCGTCGATGAGCAGACGCGCAAAGCGCGGGCGGAAGAACCCGGCTTTATAGCGCGCGGCGATCGCGAGGTCCGCCGCCATCTCGTCGCGCACCTGTTCCTGGTAGCGGGCGTGCGAGGCGCCGGGCGACAGGGCCGCCTGCGCGGCGAGCTCGCCCGAGCGCAGCGCGAAGTAGATGCCCTCACGCGTGATGGGATCGACGAGGCCTGCCGCGTCCCCGGCCAGGAACCACCCGGGTCCGGCGACCGTCAGCGACCGGAAGCCGGCGGCCGACAGCGAGGGAATCGGCCACGAATACGGCTCGAGCCGCGCGCCGTCGGCCAGCGCCAGCCGGCCGATCCAGCCCGCGGTCCGGGACCGCAGGTCGGCGGCCGAGGCTCCGGCATCGGCCTGCGCGCAAATCCCCACTGCCAGATGGCCGGGCCGGGGGAACGACCAGAGGTAACCGGGCGGATCGGCCGCCAGCTCGACGACGATGTCGTTGCTTATCGGGCTCACCGGGCTCGCCGCGCCGTGCGCGAAGTATCCGGTCGCAATCGACAGCTCCCCGCGCGCGAACGGCCGCGCGAGGCGCCGCCGCACGAGGCTGTTCGTTCCGTCAGCGCCGATCAGCCGGCGCGCCGCGACGCGGCGTGAACCGGCGTCGACGACGAAACCGTCCGGCGAGCGCGTGACGTCGAGGGCTCGCGCCGCCACGAACTGCGCGCCCGCCTGGCGCGCCGCGTCCAGCAGCAGGCCGTCGAATTCCGCGCGGCTGGCGACGACCAGGGCATCGCCGTCGAGCGGAACCGTCACGGAGCGGCCGCCGGAGGCATCGACGAACCGCGCCGAGTGGATGCGGCGCGAGGGAAGACGCCCCGCGTCCACGGCATCGGCCACGAGCGCGAGCGCGCGGCCGGTGACGCCGCCGCCGCACGGTTTCTCGCGCGGGTGCGAGCCGTCGACGAGCGCCACGCGCGCGCCGGCGCGGGCGAGGCAGAACGCGGCGCGCGATCCGGCCGGCCCGGCTCCGACGATCACGACGTCGACGTTCATGGTGTCCATGCGTGCGGCGCGCCGGGCGTGTCTCGCGGGCCGCGTGATACATTACACGGCATGGTCGAAGTCGACGAACGACGATTCACGGTCGGGGTGTTTCAGGACATCCCGTGGGCCCAGAAGGGCCTGAACGCGCTGCGTCAGGCCGGATTTCCCGTCGAGTCACTGACGGTCCTGGCCAAGGCGAGCCCCGAGGCCGCCGATCTCGTGGAGGCTTCGCTCGGAGCAGCGGGCGAAACGCTGGAGCTCGCGGGCATCGGCGCCGTGGTCGGCCGCGGACCGCTCATCCAGGCACTGCAGGGTGACCAGCGCGACCTGCCGAAACTCGGGCTGTCGGGCACGATGCGCCGCGTGGGGTTCCAGCCTCACGACGGGCGCATTTTCGACGCGCTGACTACGCGCGGCGGCATTCTCGTCGCGATCGAAAGCGACCCTCGGGCGGCAGATGCGTTGGCACTGTTGCACTCCTACGGTGGTGGCAACGCCGCGATCGGCGCATGGACGGGCCGCGTCTAACGACTGTCCAGAAAGTCAAGAACGGCCCCTTTTGGAGACACTGTCAACCACGACGCCCCCGCCCGAGTCTCAAGAATGATGTAAACGGCGAGGCATCTGTTTTGCAGTTGCCTGCTGCCAGACTCGTGCGCGAGAATAACTAGACCAGTCTCCTTTCGCTCCCAAATGGCAGAGAGCACACCCAGCGCGGCGGCTCGCACGACGACGGCCGGGCACCTGTCGGTGTACGTCGAGGGCGCACACCCCGACGAAGTGCCGTTTCTGCTCGAACGCCAGCCCAGGCGGATGGGGTTCGCCGTAGGCGGCTCTGCCGTCGTCCAGCTTGTGATGTTTGTGCTGCTCATTCTGGCGAGCCGGTACAAGCCCGTCGCAGCGCCAGTCTTTGCACTGCTCCCCGAGAACCCCAGCAAGGACATCATCTGGCTGAGTGAACCCGGCCCCGGCGGCGGCGGCGGTGGCGGCGGCAACAAGATGAAAGAGCCGCCCCGCAAGGCCGAGCTGCCCGGCAAGGACAAGATCACCGTGCCGGTGGAGAAGGCGCCGAAACTCGAGCCGGTCCAGACGAAAACCGAACCGCCGGTCATCGAGCAGCTGAATATTCCCGCGAAGACGCTCGCGTCGGCCGTCGACTCACTGCCAGGCGCCATCGAAGGGCCGCCGGGTCCGCCGACGGTGTCGCAGGGGAGCGGGTCGGGCGGCGGCGCTGGTACGGGCACCGGGTCGGGCATCGGGCCGGGCACCGGTTCCGGGCTCGGGCCGGGAAGCGGTGGCGGAACGGGCGGCGGCGTATACCGGCCCGGCAACGGCGTGACGCTTCCGGTTGTGCTCCGGGAAAAGAAGCCGCAGTACACCTCCGACGCGATGCGCGCGAAGGTCCAGGGCACGGTGCTGCTCGAGTGCGTCGTGAAACCGGACGGCAGCGTGGGCGAGGTGAAAGTAGTCCGGTCGCTCGATTCGACGTTCGGCCTGGATCTCGAAGCGATGAAGGCCGCCCGCGACTGGCGGTTCCGTCCCGGGATGCGGCAGGGCGAGCCGGTGGCCGTGCTCGTGACGATCGAGCTGACCTTTACGCTGCGCTAGCCCGCGCCCTGCGTTCCGGTGTCCAACAGTCAGCGAGGAATACCTGATGCCGCGGCTGCTGCCCTGCCTCGTGGCGTTTTGCCTGGCGCCCGTATCGACTTTCTCTCAAGACATCGGCGTGAGCATCGGCGGCGGCGTCTTTCAGACTAACGGACAACCGCCCAGGGATGCCCGGCTGGCAACGGGACACGCGACGATTCGTGGACGTGTTCTTGCGAGCGACGGCGGGCAACCGTTGCGCCGCGCCACGGTCCGAATCAACGGTTCCGAACTCCGGGTCTCGCGAAGCGCGTTGACCGACGCCGAAGGCCGATACGACTTTCGTGATCTCCCGGCCGGGCGCTACTCGATCAACGCGTCCAAGCCCACGTTTGTGAACTGGTCCTACGGACAAACACTTCCAAACGGGCCGGGCAAACCCATCGCGCTGTCGGACAACCAGACGGCCGACAACGTCGAGATACGCCTGTTTCGCGGCGCCGTCATCGCGGGCCGCGTCCTCGACGAGTTTGGCGAGCCGGTGCCGAACGCCGCAGTCACGGCGCTGAGACGGCAGTATCAGCAGGGACAGAGCCGGTTGCTTCCCGCGGGCGAGCGTGCGCAGGCGAACGACATCGGCGAGTACCGAGTCTTCGGCCTGCCCCCCGGTCAGTACTACGTATCCTCGACGGTGCAGGCGTTGACGCTGGCCATGCCCGTCGGCAACTCGGTCGAGGTGTCGGGACAGAACAGCGGCTATGCGCCGACCTTCTATCCCGGGACCTCCGACGCGGCAGCAGCGCAGAAAGTCACGGTTGGCGTGGCGCAGACGCTGACCGGGATCGACATCGCGCTGACGCCGACGCGCCTGGCCACGATCACCGGCAGCGCAGTCGACTCTGAAGGCCGCCCGATGGCAGGCTCCGTTTTCGCAACGCCTCGCGGCAACAGCGTCGGCCTCGGAGTCGGGGGCTTTGGCGGTCCGCTCCGGGAGGACGGCACCTTTACCATTCCGAATGTCCCGCCCGGGGAGTATGTCCTGCGCGCTGCGCGGAACGGTGGCGTCGTGAACAGGCCGCCCCAATTCTCTGTTGCCGTGGTCAACGTGACCGGTGACGATGTCTCGGGTGTTCGGCTTGCGCCAGTCGCGCTGACCACGATCAGCGGACACATTTCCTTCGACGGCCAGAGCGCAGGGCAGTCGTTGAACCCGTCGACGGTCAGAGTCGTCGCGCAGGCCGTGAACGGTGACGATTTTGCGGGCATCGGCGTTGGCGCCGGTGGTCCTCCCCGGCCCGTGAAAGACGACTTCACGTTCGAGTTGCAGACCGCGCCCGGCCGGATTGGGCTGGTCGCGGTCGTTCAGGCGGCGGGCCCCGCCAACACCTGGCGGCTGAATTCGATCCGCGTGAACGGAGCCGATGTAACGGACGGTGGGTTCGAGGTGGGCAGCCAGCCTGTGAACGGCGTCGAAATCGAGATGACCAATCGGCTGCAGCAGATCGCCGGGACGGTGACCGACGCGCGGGGCGAGGCCGTCAAGGAGTACATGGTCGCGCTGTTTTCGCAGGATCGCGCGAAATGGAAGGGGACGAATCGTTACTTCGCCCTGGGGCGTCCCGGGGCCGATGGCGGGTTCAAGGTCGCGACGCTGCCGCCGGGCGACTACTACGCGATTGCGCTCGATACGATCGACGTGCAGGGTTGGCAGGACCCCGACATGCTCGAGGCCTGGAGCCGGGTGGCGGCCACCTTCACGTTGACGCCCGGCGACACTCGCGCGCTCACGCTTCGGCTCTTCACCTCGCAGTAGAAAAAGAAAAGGCCCGGGACGATTGCTCATCCCGGGCCCCACCCTTACTTTCCTACTTCCTACTTTGAACTTCCGACTTTCTTCCTAGTACATCCCGCCCATGCCGCCGCCGTGGCCGCCGGGCATCGGAGCTTCCTTCTTGTCTTCCGGAATCTCCGACACGAGCGCCTCGGTCGTGAGCAGCAGCGACGCGATGGACGACGAGTTCTGCAGCGCCGAGCGGACGACCTTCGCGGGGTCGATGACGCCGGCCTTCACCAGGTCTTCGTAGGTGTCGGTCAGCGCGTTGAACCCTTCGCTGTCCTTCATCTCGCGGACCTTCTGCACGACGATCGAGCCTTCGAGGCCCGCGTTGGTCGCGATCCACCGCAGCGGCTCCTCGATGGCGCGCGCGACGATGTTGACGCCGATCTGCTGATCGCCGCCGAGCTTCAGGTCCTTGAGCACCCGCGAGGCGCGGATGAGAGCCACGCCGCCGCCGGGAACGATGCCTTCCTCGACCGCCGCCTTCGTGGCGTGCATCGCGTCCTCGACGCGGGCCTTCTTCTCCTTCATCTCGGTCTCGGTGGCCGCGCCGACCTTGATGACGGCGACGCCGCCGACGAGCTTGGCGAGCCGCTCCTGCAGCTTCTCGCGGTCGTAGTCAGACGAGGTGTCCTCGATCTGCGCCCGGATCTGCTTCACGCGGCCTTCGATGGCCCCGGACACGCCGGCGCCCTCGACGATCGTCGTGTTGTCCTTGTCGATGGTGATCTTCTTCGCCTTGCCGAGGTCGTCGAGCTTGATGTTCTCGAGCTTGATGCCGAGGTCCTCGGTGATCGCGCGGCCGCCTGTGAGGATCGCGATGTCCTCGAGCATCGCCTTGCGGCGATCGCCGAAGCCCGGCGCCTTCACCGCGGCGGCCTGCAGCGTGCCGCGCAGCTTGTTCACGACGAGGGTCGCGAGGGCCTCGCCTTCGATGTCTTCCGCGATGATGAGCAGCGGGCGGCCGAGCCGCGCGACCTGCTCGAGCACCGGCAGCAGATCCTTCATCGAGCTGATCTTCTTCTCGTGAATCAGGATGACCGGGTTCTCGAGCGCCACTTCCATGCGCTCCGGGTCGGTCACGAAGTAGGCCGAGAGGTACCCGCGATCGAACTGCATGCCCTCGACGACGTCCAGGGAGGTCTCGAGCGTCTTGGCCTCTTCAACCGTGATGACGCCGTCCTTGCCGACCTTGTCCATCGCGCCCGCGATGATCTTGCCGATCGTCTCGTCGTTGTTCGCCGAGATGGTGCCGACCTGGGCGACCATGTTGCCGCTGACCGGCTTGGACATCTTCTTGATTTCTTCCGTGATGGCCTCGACGGCCTTCTCGATGCCGCGCTTGATGTCCATGGGGTTGGCGCCGGCGACGACGTTCTTCGCGCCCTCGCGGTAGATCGCCTGGGCCAGCACGGTGGCGGTCGTCGTGCCGTCGCCCGCCGTGTCCGACGTCTTGCTGGCGACTTCGCGGACCATCTGGGCGCCCATGTTCTCGAGCGGATCCTTGAGGTCGATTTCCTTGGCGACGGTGACGCCGTCCTTGGTGATGGTCGGGGACCCGAATTTCTTGTCGAGGACGACGTTGCGGCCCTTGGGGCCGAGCGTGACTTTCACCGCGTCGGCCAGCTGGTTGACGCCGCGCAGGATCGCCTGCCGCGACTGCTCGCCGTACACAATCTGTTTTGCCATCGATGTGCTCCTAAACTCTCAAACTCTTATGATTGGCTACTTCTTGGACTTCTTGGTCTCGCCCTCGTCGATGACCGCGAGGACTTCGTCTTCGCGCATGATGAGGTATTCCTCGCCATCGAGCTTGATCTCCTGGCCCGAGTACTTGCCGAAGAGGATGCTGTCGCCGGCCTTGACGTCGAGCGCGATGCGCTTGCCGTCGTCCTTGACCTTGCCGGCGCCGGCCGCAATGACCTTGCCCTGCTGGGGTTTCTCTTTTGCGGTGTCGGGGATGATGATGCCGCCGATTTTCTGTTCGCCTTCCTCGGTGCGCTGGACAATGATGCGGTCGTGCAGCGGTCTGACGTTCATGCTCGTTACTCCGTCTGGCGTAAAGGTGGATGTTCCCTGGCGGTTAGCAGTCGCCTTGATCGACTGCCAATTATATGCCAGCTGCTGGCAGTGTCAACACCGGAGTGCTAACGGATGGGGCGGGGCGGGCCGGTAGGGCGGCCCTTTCAGGGCCGCCGCCGCGGGGCTGCAAGCCCCGCGCTACAAATTACCGCTTCTTGATCTTGTAAGTCTCCATCTTGCGGGTGAGCGTGTTCCGGTGGATGCCGAGCGTGTCCGCCGTTTTGATCAGGCTGCCGTCGCAGCAGCCGAGCACGCGCGCGATGAACCGCTTCTCGAACTCGTGAATCGCGTCGTCGAACTGGACGCCGCGCTCCACCATCTCGTCGACGAGCTTGTCCAGCCGATCGCTGATCATGGCCTAGAGCAGCTCCTTGCCGGTCAGGCGGCGGTAGGCCTCGATGTATTTGTCGCGTGTTTTTGCGATCACGTCGGGTGGCAGCGACGGGACGGGCGGCTGTTTGTTCCACTTGATCGACTCGAGGTAGTCGCGGACGAACTGCTTGTCGTAGCTCGGCTGCGCGCCGCCGGGCTTGTAGCCGTCCTGCGGCCAGAAGCGCGACGAGTCGGGCGTCAGCACCTCGTCGATGAGGATGATGCGGTCCTCGGGCTTACCGGGATGTTTGTCAGCGGGTAAGACGCCGAACTCGAACTTCGTGTCGGCGATGATGATGCCGAGCTTCTCGGCGTACGCCACGCCTTCGGCATAGATGCGGAGGGTGAGGGCCTTCACCTTGTCGAGCACCGCCGGCCCGACGAGCGTGGCCGCCTCGGCTTCGCTGATGTTGATGTCGTGCCCGCTCGTGGCCTTGGTGGCGGGCGTGAAGATCGGCTGCGGCAGCCGATCGGATTCGCGCAGTCCCGCCGGCAACTGCACGCCGCAGACGGCGCCGGTGGCCTGATAGTCCTTCCAGCCCGATCCCGACAGATACCCACGCGCGACGCATTCAATCGGCAGCGGCTCGGTGGTCGTGACGAGCATCGAGCGGCCGCTCAGCATTGCGGCGTGCAGTCTCGCTTCGGCCGGATACGCAGCCGGATCGGTCGAGACGATGTGGTTGGGCACGACCGCGCGCATCCGGTCGAACCAGAAGCACGAGATCTGCGTCAGGACTTTGCCCTTGTCGGGAATGCCCGAGCCCAGGATGTAATCGAACGCCGAAATCCGATCGGTGGCGACGATCAGCAGCTGGTTGCCGAAGTCGTAGATGTCCCGGACCTTGCCTTGTCGGTCGGGACGCCGGTGGTCGAGCGTAGTTTCGATGACGGGATTGGCGAGGGGCAACGTGTTCCTCAGTCGGCGACGGAAGCTGGTGATTCTACCGGGAGCGGGCCGCGAGGACAACAACAAGATGTAGCGGCTGCCTGTGTTGGCTGCCGATTGGGCGTTATAGTAAGAGGCGTTTCCGTCATGCGTGCGCACATCCGGACGGCCGTCGTGTTGGCGCTCGCTGTCGCCCTTGTCGCGCTGTTCCTGCGCAACGTCGATTTCCGGCACGTTGCGCTCGAAATCGCGCACGCGCACCTGGGCTGGCTCGCGTTGTCGCTGCTGACGATGCTCGTGAACCTGGCAATCCGGTCGCTCCGGTGGCAGTACCTGCTCGAGCCGCTCGGGCATGCGAGCTTCGGGAACGCATTCCGTGCGACTGCCGTCGGGTTCGCCGCGAGCAGTGTCCTGCCGGCGCGTGCGGGCGAGGTCATTCGCCCATATTTCCTCGCCCGGCACGAGAACATGACCGCGACCGGCGCCTTTGCCACGATCATCCTCGAGCGCGTCCTCGACGTGCTGACGGTGCTGGCGCTGCTCGCGTCGTTCATCTTCCTGTTCGATCCCGGCGTGGGTCAGGCCAACCCCACGGCGTGGGCCGCCGTGAAATGGACAGGCGTGACCGCCGGGGGAAGCGCGGTCGCGGCGCTCGTCGTGATGTTCGTCCTGGCCGGCGACCCGGAGCGTCTGGGCCGCACGATGACGCGTCTCGAGCAGATTCTGCCGTCGGCGCTCGCCGGGCTCATCGCGCGCGTGGCCGAGAAGTTCGCGCGCGGGCTGGGCGCCGTGCGCAAGCCGGGCCGCCTGCTGGTGGCGCTTCTCTGGTCCTTCCCGCTCTGGCTGTCTATCGCCCTGGGGCTGTGGGCCGTGGCGGTCGCGTTCCGCCTGGCGGTGCCGTTCACCGGATCGTTCCTGCTCATCGCGCTGCTCGTCATCGGCGTCGCCGTGCCCACGCCGGGCGCCATCGGCGGATTTCACGAGGCGTTCCGCTTGTGCACCACGATGTTCTTCGGCGCGCCTGAAGACGCCGCCGTCGGTGCCGCGATCGTGGCGCACGTGCTGTCGATCGGGCCGGCGCTGCTGCTGGGCCTCTTTTTCGCGGCGCAGACGGGCCTGAACCTGTCGGGCATGCGGCGATTGGCCGACCAGGCCGACCCGCCGCGCGTGACACCATGAAATGTCCGTACTGCGGCCACCTCGGCGACAAGGTCGTCGACTCGCGCGAGTCGAAGGAAGGCGAAGCCATCCGGCGCCGCCGCGAGTGCCTCGACTGCGGCAAGCGGTTCACCAGCTACGAGCGCATCGACGAAATCGCGTACATGGTGGTGAAGAAGGACGGCACGCGCGAGCGGTTCGAACGGCAGAAGCTCGTGGCCGGCCTCCTCAAGGCGTGCGAGAAGCGGCCCGTGAGCGCAGCCGCGCTCGAAGCCGTGGCCGACCGTGTGGAAGCGAACCTGCAGGAGCGCCCCGAGAAAGAGATCGCGACGGCCGACATCGGCGCCTTCGTGATGGAGGAGCTGAAGAAGCTCGATAAGGTCGCGTATGTCCGCTTCGCGTCCGTGTACCGGCACTTCCGCGACATCGGCGAGTTCATGAGCGAATTGAAGGACCTGTTGAACGCGAAGGAATGACTGCCGACTGCCGACTGCTGACTGCCGACTGCTGACTGCTGACTGCTGACTGCTGACTGATATGCCGGCGACCGTCACGAGCATCACGCCCAGACGTTCGAGCGGACCGGGAGCATCGCCGAGCCCGCCGCGCCGGCGTCCGTTCCGCGACAACCCTCGTCTCATTCTCGCCGGCATCGGCGTCCTCATCGCCGCGCTGGTGGCCCTGCTCATCGTCGTCAACCGCACGCCGCGGTTCTCGCCTGACTTCCTGACCGAGTTCGTGCTCTACGCCCTGACCGCGGGCGACCTGACGATGCTGGCGGGCCTGGTGTTCGTGCTGGCGCGGAACATCATCAAGCTGATTGTCGAACGCCGGCAGGCGCGTCCGTTCGCGCGGTTCCGCGCCAAGCTGGTGGCCGTGCTCCTGGGAATGACGCTCGTGCCCGCGGTGCTCGTGCTCATCGTCGGCAGCGAGCTGATCCGGACGAGCGTGGAGCGGTGGTTCAACGCGCCGATGGACGAGATCCTGTCGTCGGCGAACCAGATCGCGAGCGATTACTACCACGAGCGGCAGCTGCTGGTGACCGACCACGCGACCCGCATCGCGAAGGCGCTGGCCGCCGTGGACCTGACGAAGCCGGACGTCCGGCCCATCCGCGATCTGCTGGCGCCGGAAGTCACCCTGCGCCGCGTGCAGATGATCGAGGTGTACCGCGTGGCTCCGGCGAACGGGTCGCTGCCCGGCCTGGCGCCGGTCGTGGACATCGCCGCGCCGTCGCTGCCGGCCGGCTACAGCCGCGCGGCGGCGGATCGCCTTGCGGCGCAGGCGCTGTCGGGATCGTCCGACGCCCGCTCGATCGAAGCGCTCGGCGCGTCCGGGGACCTGCTGCACGCGGCCGCCGTGATCCGGCCGGCTGACGGACATCCGGCGGGCGTGATCGTGGTCACCGACTATCTGACCGGCGACCTCGCGGCGCGCTCGCGGCGCATGACGCAGGCGTTCGAAAGCTACACGCAGATGCGCGTGCTCAAGCGCCCGCTGACAGGCGTCTACCTGCTGTTCTTCCTCATGGTGACGCTGTTCATTCTCGTGGGCGCCACGTGGATGGGGCTCTATCTCGCGAAGCGCATCACGCGCCCGGTGCAGATGCTGGCGGCGGCAGCGCGGGAAATCGGCGCCGGGCGCCTGGATCAGCGGGTCGAGCCGCAGAGCAACGACGAGTTCGGCTCGCTCGTCGAGGCGTTCAACTCGATGGCCGGCGAACTGGCCACCAGCCGGCGCAAGGTCGAACGATCGACCTTCGAGCTCGAGCGCAAGCACGTGGAGGTCGAGATCCGGCGGCGATACGTCGAGACGATCCTCGAACGCATCACGACCGGCGTGGTGTCGCTCGACGGGGCGGGCACGGTGACCACGATCAACAGCGCGGCCGCCCGCCTGCTCAGCCTCGACCGCGCCATCGTGGGCCAGCCGGCGTCCGCCGTGTTCGCGCGGCAGGACCTGCGCCCGCTCGGCGCGCTGCTGGCCGGCGCGGGACGCTTCAAGGCAGAGCCGGCCGCGGAGGAAATCGCCATTCCGCACGACGGCCAGGAGCTCCGCCTCGCCGTGGTGGCCACGGCGCTGGTCGGGGATACGGGCGCCCCCGAAGGCCTGCTGCTGGTGCTGGACGACGTGACGCCGCTGATTCGCGCGCAGAAGGTCGCCGCGTGGAGGGAAGTCGCGCGGCGGCTGGCCCACGAAATCAAGAACCCGCTCACGCCGATTCAGCTGTCGGCGGAGCGCCTGCGGCGCCATTTCGCGGGCAGCCCGCCGGCCGCGCGGGCGCTGGTTGACGAGTGCACGGCGACGATCGTCGGGGAAGTGGAATCGCTCAAGGGACTGGTGGACGAGTTCTCCCAGTTCGCCCGCATGCCGTCGCCGCGCACCGTGCCCGTCGATCTCGCGCCGCTCATCGCCGACACGCTCTCGCTCTACGCGGGCCTGTTCGCCGACGTCACGATCGAGCAGCGGTTTGCCGCCGGCGTGCCGCTCGTCCGGCTCGACCCCGAGCAAATCCGGCGGGTGATCATCAACCTCGTGGACAACGCCATCGAAGCCATGGATCGCCGCGGGTGCATCGTCGTCGAGACACAGCGCGACGAGAGCAACAGCGTGGTGCGGATCATCGTGACGGACAACGGCCCCGGGATCCCGCCCGCCGACCGCGACAAGCTGTTCCTGCCGTACTACTCGACCAAGGGCCGGGGCAGCGGTCTCGGGCTGGCGATCGTGCGGCGGATCATCGCCGAGCACGGCGGCAGCATCGAAGCCGGTGAAAACCTCCCGCGCGGCACGCGCTTCACGATCGAGCTGCCGTGCTGACGCCGACCATTCTCATCGTGGACGACGAACCAGGGGTCCGGACGGCGCTCGGCGGCGTCCTGCGGGACGAGGGGTACACCGTCGAAGCGGTCGCCAGCGGGGAGGAGTGCCTGGAGCGGGTGACGCGGCGGAGCGTCGATCTGATCCTGCTCGACGTCTGGCTGCCCGGCATGGACGGCCTGGCGACGTTCGCACGGCTGCGCGAGCGCCAGGTCGATGCGGAGGTCGTGCTCATCTCCGGGCACGGGAACATCGAGTCGGCCGTTCGGGCGATCAAAATGGGAGCGTTCGACTTCGTCGAGAAGCCGCTGTCGCTCGACAAGACGGTGCTCGTGGTGGCCAACGCGCTGCGCCAGCGGCGCCTGGAGGCCGAGAACCGGGCGCTGCGCGCGCGCGTGGATCGCCATCAGACGATGGTCGGCGAGAGCTACGCCATGAGCCAGTTGCGCGAGCAGGTGGCGATGGCCGCGCCAACCAACGGCCGCGTGCTGATTTACGGAGAGAACGGAACGGGCAAGGAACTTGTGGCGCGCACCATCCACACGCTCAGCCGCAGGAAGTCGGCGCAGTTCGTGGAAGTCAACTGCGCGGCGATTCCGGAAGAGCTGATCGAGAGCGAATTATTCGGCCACGTCCGGGGCGCGTTCACGGGCGCCGTCGAAAATCGCCGCGGCAAGTTCGAGGTGGCCGACGGCGGCACGATCTTCCTCGACGAAATCGGCGACATGAGCCTGAAAACGCAGGCCAAGGTGCTGCGCGTGCTGCAGGAGCAGACGATGGAGCCGGTCGGGGGCACCAATCGCATTCGCGTCGATGCGCGTGTGCTGGCGGCGACGAACAAGGATCTGCAGGCCGAGATCCGGTCGGGCCAGTTTCGCGAGGATCTGTATTTCCGCCTGAACGTGATCCCGATCTTCGTGCCGCCGCTGCGCGAACGCCAGGAGGACATTCCGCTGCTCGCGGATCACTTCATGGCCGAGTTCTCGCGCGAGTACGGCCGGCGGCTCAAGCGTTTCGACGCGGCTGCCGTCGCCGTGCTGCAGCAGTACGCCTGGCCGGGCAACGTGCGCGAGCTGCGCAACGTCATCGAGCGGCTGATGATCATGGTGCCCGGCGACGCGATCTCGGCGGCCGATCTCGGGTTTCTCAACGTGGCGCCCGCGGTGCGCGTGGAAACGGTCGAGCCCACGTCGCGGCAGACGCTGCATGAGGCGCGCGACAACTTCGAGCGCGACCTCATCCTCAGGACGCTCAGCGAACAGCAGGGCAACATGTCACGTACGGCGGACGTGCTCGGCGTCGAACGGAGCAACCTGTATCGGAAAATGAAAACGTTCGGCATCGCGCCGTCACGGCGGTCCGAAGGGGACGACGACGCCGCCTAGAAGCGCGCCGGGCGGGGGATTGTACTGGGATCCTCGCTTTGCTATAATCGCCGCGGTGTTTCACGCATGAGCTCCGATCCACTGCGCACCGATCCGCCGAAAGACTCCGCGGGCCCCGATGCGCCGCGGACGCTCGATGCGGCGTCGGACGCGGATCGCGACGCCAGAATCGAACAGCTGCTCCTCGCCGGACTCGACCATTACTTCGCCGCACACTACGAGCTCGCCATCAACGTCTGGACGCGTGCGCTGTTTTTCGACCGCAGCCATGCCCGCGCGCGCGCGTACATCGAGCGGGCGCGCAGCGCGCTCGCCGAGCGCCAGAGGCAGGCCGAGGAATTGCTGCACGGCGGCGCGGCCGCGTTCCGCCGCGGCGACGCGGGCGAGGCGCGGCGGCTCCTGCAGGCGGCCATCGATGGCGGGGCGCCACTCGAAGATGCGTTCCCGATGCTCGAGCGGCTCAACCGCATGGATCCTGCGCCGGCTGCGCCGCCGCAGATGCGGACGGCTGGGGACCGTCACGCGGCTCCGGGGCCGCAAGCCGCGCACGGCGCCGGCCGAGCCGGGGCGGGGCTGGCGGCGTCGCTGGTAATGCTCGTGGTCCTGGTGGCCGTCGGCGCGTACGCGGCCGTCGCGTCCAACGGCGACTGGCGCGCCATGCTGGGCCTGCCGAGCGTTCGATCGGCGGCCACCCTGGCGCCCGTCACGCGCGACGTCGTGCTCGCGCTGCCGAGGCGCGGCGAAACGGCGCTGGCGCGGGCTCGCAACCTGGCGGCTGGCGGCGCCCTGCATGACGCGCTGTCCGTGCTCGACGGTGTGCGCGCGACGGACCCGCAGAAGCCCGACGCCGATCTGCTTCGCGCCGATCTGCAGCGCGAGCTCCTGCGTCTGGGAGGGCAGCGCCTCCCGTGAAATGCTCCAAGTGCGGCTACGTCGGGTTCGAGAGCGCCGACCGCTGCCGCAATTGCGGGTACGACTTCGCCCTGGCGCCCGCCTTCGCACTGCCTGATTTGCCCATCCGGCGGGACGCCGATGCCGTCGAAGGTCTCGACGACCTCGCGTTGATCGACGCCGGAACGGCTCGCCGCGCGACGTCGGGGTTCGACGCGGAGTTCGGACGGGCTCCGGAGCCGCGTCCGGCACCGGGTCCGGGTCCGCCTTTCTCGACGCGCGCGTCGGCGTCCGAACTGCCGCTGTTCGGATCGCCCATCGAAGACGACACGCCGCTTATCACCCGGCCTTCGCCGCCACGTGCGCCGCTCTCGGTCCGCCGATCGACGCCCGAGGTGCCGCGGCTGCGGTCTGTTGGACCGCGCGCGGGCGGCTCCGACCTCGCGCTCGATCTGGACCCGCCGGAAGCCGCCACTCCGCGTCTCGTGCCCTCCGAACGCGCGCAGGCCATCGACTGGTCGTCGTCTGACGAGCGCCGCATTGATGCGGGCGCCCTGCGGCGAATCGGCGCGCTCGCGATCGACGGCCTGATTCTCTCCGTCATCGACGTCGCCGTCATCTACCTCACGATGCAGATCTGCGGCCTCGGCATCGCCGAGTTTCCGCTGCTCCCGAAGGGACCGCTCGTGGCGTTTCTGGTGCTCCAGAACGTCGGATACCTCGTGGCTTTCACGGCGAGCGGCCAGACGCTGGGCAAGATGACGGCCGGCATCGAAATCGTCACCTCGGATCCGTACGAGGTGCTGGACCTGGGCCGCGCCCTCAAGCGCACCGTCGCCTGGCTCGTGCTGGCATGCCCCGTCGGCCTCGGTCTGCTCCCGGCGATCCTCAGCCACGATCACCGGGGCCTCCACGACCGTTTCGCAGGCACGCGCGTTGTCCGCGCCTGAACCGGGAGCGCGATCCACGCCCGCGTTCGCGCTGGCGGTCGCGACGGCGCTCGGCGTGGGCTACGTGCCGGTGGCGCCCGGCACCTTTGGCTCTGCCGTCGGCCTGCTGTTGTGGTACCTGCTGCCGGCGTCGCCGATCGCGCAGGCCTCCGCGATTGCCGTCATCATCGTGATCGGTTCGTGGAGCGGCAGCGTCGCCGAGCATCATTTCGGCCGGCCCGACCCCGGGCACGTCGTCATCGACGAAGTGGCCGGCATGCTGGTCACGCTGTTTCTCGTTCCCGTCGGCTGGGCCGGCGCCCTGCTGGCGTTCCTCCTCTTCCGCCTCTCCGACATCGTCAAGCCGTACCCGGCCAACCGCCTCGAGCGCCTGCCGGGTGGGGCCGGCATCATGGCCGACGACCTCATGGCCGGCGTCTACGCGAATCTGGCCCTGCGCCTGTGCATCTGGTCGTTTGGTCATCTGGTCATTTAGTCATCGTTGGGAAATTGTCCCATTGGGCTATTGAATGACCAGATGACCAGATGACAAGATGATCCGATGCGCGCTTGCATCATCGCGGTGGGCAGCGAGATGCTGACGCCGTTTCGCGTCGACACCAATTCGCTGTTCATCACCGACCGGCTCAACACCATCGGCTTCGACGTGCGCGTCAAGACCGTTGTCGGCGACGACGTCGGCGAGCTCGCCGGGCTGGTGCGCGCGTCCCTGGCGTGGGCGGACTTGATCGTGCTGACCGGAGGTCTGGGCCCGACCGCCGACGACATCACACGCGACGCCGTGGCCCAGGTGCTCGGCTTGCCGTTCGACGAAGACCAGGAAACGGTCGCGCGCATCCGCGAACGCTTCGCCAGGCGCGGCATGGTAATGCAGGAGATCAACCGGCGCCAGGCGATGGTGCCGCGCGGGGCCGCGCTGCTCGACAACCCGAACGGCACGGCGCCGGGCCTCTGGCTGGAGCACGAAAGGACGGCCCTTGTGCTGCTGCCGGGGCCGCCGCGCGAGATGAAGCCGATGTTCGAAGCGATCGTGCGCGATCGCCTCGCGGCGCGAAGCGGGGGCGCCGGCCTGTTCCGCCGCGTGCTGAAGATCACCGGCCAGCCCGAGTCGGCCGTCGACGCGAAGGCGCAGCCGATCTACGGCCGCTGGCAGACGCAGGAAGTGCCGATCAGCACGACGATTCTGGCCGTCCTCGGCCAGATCGAACTCCACCTGACCGCCACGGCCGCGAACCGCGACGCCGCGGACCGGGTGCTCGACCCGGCCGTGCGCGAGCTCCAGGCCGTGCTGGCCGGCGACGTCTACAGCGTGGACGGTGCGTCGCTCGAGGAAGTCGTGGGCGCGCGCCTGCGCGAGCGGCGGCTGAAGGTTGCCGTGGCCGAGTCGTGCACCGGCGGGCTGCTGACGTCGCGGTTGACGGATGTGCCGGGCAGCTCCGCCTACGTCGAGCGCAGCGAGGTGTGCTACAGCAATCAGGCCAAAATCGATTCCCTCGGCGTGCCGGCCGCGCTCATCGCGGAGCACGGGGCCGTCAGCGAACCGGTGGCGCGCGCCATGGCCGAAGGCATTCGCGCGAAGGCCTCGAGCGACGTCGGCATCGGCGTGACCGGGATTGCCGGACCGGACGGCGGCACTCCCGAGAAGCCCGTTGGAACCGTGGCGATTGCGGTCCTCGTGGGCGCCGACGCGCGCGTGCGGACGTTTCAGTTCGTGGGCCTGCGCGAGATGGTGAAGTTTCAATCCGCGCAGGCCGCGCTGAACATGCTGCGCCTCATGTTGTCGTAGGTCGTCGTAGCTTCCCGGGCTTCCCGGCCGCTCGTCCAGCCTGAAAGTCGGATATCCTCGTCAATGGGATGGTTCTGATCATCGTGATGGCGTATTGCCTCGGCTCGGTTCCGTTCGCGCTCCTGCTTGCGCGCGGAGACGATGTCCGGCGCATCGGCAGCGGCAACGTCGGCGCCGCGAACGTGCTGCGGGCCTCGGGCGTCCGGGCCGGCGTGCTGGTGGCGATGCTCGACATCGCCAAGGGCGCCGCGAGCGTCGTGCTGGCCATGCGCCTGAGCTCCGACGGCAACGTCCCGGCAGCCGCGGGGTTTGCGGCGATCCTCGGGCATATCTACCCGGTGTGGCTCCGGTTCCGGGGAGGAAAGGGCGTCGCCACCGCGTGCGGTGTTTTCACGGTGCTGACCCCCCTGGCGGCGCTTCCGGCATTCGCGGTGTTCTTCGTCACGGCCTGGACCACGCGCTATGTGTCTCTCGGATCGGTACTCGCGACGATCGTCCTGCCGCCTGTTGCGTACGCGACCGGCTATTCCGCGGCGACGCTCACGGCGGCGTGCGCGGCCTCCGTGCTCATTCTCTTCCGGCATCGCGGCAACCTGGCGAGGCTGCGTGCCGGCACCGAACGGCGATTGGGGGCGCGAGCCTGATGGCGGTGGTTGCGGTACTGGGGGCGGGAAGCTGGGGAACGGCGCTTGCGGTGCATCTGGCTCGGGTCGGCCACGACGTCCGGCTGTGGGCGCGCGATCAAGCCATTGTCGACGAGATGGCGGCGCGCCGCGCGAATGTCGTGTACCTGCCCGACGTGACGCTGCCGGCCACCGTCGCCGTCACTCACGATCTCGAGCGGGCGCTTCGCGGCGCCGGGTTGGTGATTTGCGCAGTGCCGTCGCACGGCTGCCGGGCGGTGCTTCTCCAGACAGCGCGCTACCTCGACCGGCACGCCACGATAGTCAGCGCCACCAAAGGCCTCGAAGCCGATAGCCACCTTCGCGTGTCGCAGGTGATCGCGGAGGAGGTGGGCCCCGGCCATCCAGTGGTCGTGCTGTCCGGTCCGAGTTTCGCGATGGAGGTCGCGCAGCAACTGCCGACTGCCGTCCTCGCGGCATCGGTCGACGCGCAGGCGACCGAACTCGTGCAGAACGAATTCCGCGGCCCGTTTTTCCGCTTGTACGGAAGCGACGACGTGGTTGGCGTGGAGATCGGCGGTGCGATGAAGAACGTGATCGCCATCGCGGCCGGCGTCGTGGAAGGGCTGGGGCTCGGCCACAACGCGCTGGCCGCGCTCATTACCCGCGGGCTTGCCGAGATCACCAGGCTGGCGTGCGCAGCGGGGGGACGCCGCGATACGCTGGCCGGCCTGAGCGGACTGGGCGACCTGGTGCTGACCTGCACCGGCACTCTCAGCAGGAACAGGCACGTCGGCGCCGAGCTGGCCCGCGGACGCCGGCTGAACGACATCGTCGCAGGCATGAAGATGATCGCGGAGGGCGTCCAGACGACAGGAGCGGTGCTCGCCCTGGGCAACCGGTTCGGCGTCGAGCTGCCGATCGCGACGCAGATGGCCGAAGTGCTCAGCGGGAGGATGGATGTCCGGTCCGCGGTCGAGACGCTCATGCTGCGCCGCCAGCGCGCGGAGGCGGATGGGGATCGGGAAGCGGGCAATGGGGCAATGGTCTAATTGGTGATCCAATGGAAGGTGTCATGAAACGATTTACGCTCCCGGCTGTCCTGGCGGCTCTCGTCGGCGCGGGCGTCACGCAAGTCGTGCTCGCGCAGGGTGCGCCAACAGTTGCGGTCGTCAAGGATCCCGGCTGCGGCTGCTGCACGAAGTGGGTGGCGCATCTCAAACAAGCCGGGTTCAAGGCGACTGTCACGGAGTCTGCGGCGATCGACGCGTTGAAAGACAGCAAGGGCGTCCCCAGGGCGGCCCGCTCGTGTCACACGGGCACGGTCGGCGGCTACGTGATCGAAGGACACGTGCCGGCGGTGGACATCACGCGGTTGCTGAAGGAGCGCCCTGATGTCGTCGGCCTGGCGGTTCCGGGCATGCCAGTCGGGTCACCCGGGATGGAAGCGCCCGACGGCCACGTCGCGCCGTATGACGTGATCGCCTTCGACAAGAGCGGCAAGACCCGCGTGTTTGCATCGCATCGCTGAAGACATCAATTTGTCT
This sequence comes from uncultured Acidobacteriota bacterium, assembly GCA_963712905.1. GTDB lineage: Bacteria > Acidobacteriota > Vicinamibacteria > Vicinamibacterales > CAVVIG01 > CAVQJU01. The sequence goes on from CAVQJU010000014.1 coordinate 250,516, forward strand.
CTCCTCAGCCGCATTCGTCAGGGTCTGTCGCGCACGAAAGAGCAGATCGTCTCGCGCTTCGACGACATCGTCCGTCGCGCCGATGCCCCCGACCGGCGTTCGCGCGCGATCGATGTCGACACGGTCGAGGCGCTCGAGGAACTGCTCGTGTCGGCCGACCTCGGCGTATCGGCGACTGCCCGGATCATCGACTCGGTCAAGGCGCGCGATCGCGACGGCGCGAGCCTGCGCGACCTGGTCAAGCAGGAAATCCGCCGCGTGTTCGACGCAGTCGACGGTCCGGTCCTCGTCGAGCACCATCCGAAGGTCGTGCTGATCGTGGGCGTCAACGGAACCGGCAAGACGACCACCGTCGGCAAGCTGGCGAGCGCGCTCAAGAAAGAGGGCCTCCGGCCGCTCGTCTGCGCGGCCGACACCTTTCGGGCCGCCGCGGTCGAGCAACTCGAGATCTGGGCCGGGCGGGCCGGCGTCGAGCTGGTGCGCGCGGGGCAGGGCGCCGATCCGGCTGCGGTCGTCTTCGACGCGATCTCGTCCGGCAGGGCGAAGGGCTGCGATCCGATTCTGGTGGATACGGCGGGCCGGCTGCACACGCGCGTCAACCTGATGCAGGAGCTCCAGAAGATCCGCCGGGTGGTGGCGCGAGAGATCGAAGGAGCGCCGCAGGAAGTGCTGCTCGTGCTCGATGCGACGGTCGGGCAGAACGGCCTGGTCCAGGCGCGGGAGTTCATGAGCGCCGCCGGCGTGAACGGCATCGTCCTGACGAAGCTCGATGGGACCGCCAAGGGCGGCATCGCCGTCGCCATCGCCCACGACCTGAAGCTGCCGATTCGCTACGTCGGCGTGGGCGAAAGCATGGACGATCTCGTGCCGTTTTCCTCCGAAGAATACGTGAACGGGCTATTCGAAGAGACGTGGTAGACGCCGACTACATGGACCGCGCGTTGTTTCTGGCCGCGAGGGGCCGCGGCCGCACGAGCCCGAATCCGCTCGTGGGAGCCGTAGTGGTGGCCGGCGACGGTGTGGTCGTCGGACAGGGTTTCCACCGGCGCGCCGGCGAGCCGCACGCGGAAGTCCTGGCGCTCGAACAGGCCGGGCCGCGCGCGCGCGGCGCGACGATGTACTGCACGCTCGAGCCGTGCTGCCACGTTGGACGCACCGGCCCGTGCGTCACGAAGATCGTCGAGGCCGGCATTTCGCGCCTGGTCGCCGCAATCGAGGATCCGAACCCGCTCGTCAACGGCAAGGGCTTCGCGCACCTGCGCGAGCATGGCGTCCACGTCGAAGTCGGCCTCGGCGCGTCCGCGGCCCGCGTGCTCAACCAGCCGTTCCTGACGCTGATGCGCGAACGGCGGCCGTTCGTCATCATGAAAGCCGCGATCAGCCGGGACGGCTGCCTCGCCGAGGCGGAGGGGCGCCGCACCGCGTTGACCTCGGCGGCCGCCAACCGGCATGCGCACGCGCTGCGCGCGGAGGTGGACGCCATCGGCGTCGGCGCCGGGACCGTCCTGACGGACGATCCGCAGCTGACGGCTCGCGGCGCCTTCCGGGAACGGCCGCTCATGCGCGTGATCTTCGACCGCCGCCTGCGCACGCCGGCGCACGCGGCCGTGCTCTCGACACGCTCCCTTGGGCCTGTCATCATCATCACATCGGCGGCCGCGGCCGGGAACCCGGCGCTGCGCGAGCCGCTCGAGGCGCGCGGGGCGGTCGTGGTGGCGGCCAGGGACCAGACGTTCCGTGCCGCGCTTGACGCGCTGGCGGAACGCCAGGTGGAATCGCTCCTCCTCGAGGGTGGCGCGGGCATCCATGCGGCGGCGTGGGACGAAGGCGTCGTGGATTTCGTCCGGCTGTACGTCACGCCGCACGTTCTTGGCACTGGCGGCGTCCCGTTTCTTCCGGGCCGGTCCGTCGCCTCGCTGGATCTGATCGATCGACACACGGAGCCGCTCGGTCCTGACACGCTGATTGAGGGATATGTTCACGGGCCTCGTTGAAGCCGTCGGCCAACTCGTCGATCGCCAGCCCGCGCCGGGCGGATTCCGGCTGCGGATCGCGTCGTCGCTCGCGTCCGAGCTGGCGCCCGGCGACAGCCTGGCGGTCAATGGCGTGTGTCTGACCGTGATCGCGCGGACCAGCGTGGACGTCGAGGCCGAAATCGGGCCCGAGACGAGTCGCGTGACGACGCTCGGGTCGCTCGGGCCCGGCGCGCTGGTCAATCTCGAGCGGCCGCTTCGCGCGGACGGGCGGCTGGGCGGACACTTCGTACAGGGGCACGTGGACGGCATCGGGTACATCGAGGACCTGCGCGCGGAGGCGGACTTCCACTGGCTGTCCGTCGGGTTTTCGCGCCAGCTGTCGCCGTATCTCGTGCACAAGGGGTCGATCGCGGTGGACGGCGTCAGTCTCACGATCGCGGCGCTCGGCGCCGACCGCTTCGACATTCAGGTCATTCCGTACACCATGGAGCACACGAACCTGGCCCGCGCCCGGGCACACGATCGCGTCAACCTGGAGTGCGATCTGGTTGGCAAATACGTCGCGCGGGCAGTCGAGCTGGCGGGGCTTGGTCTGGCCGTCGTTCGACCTGGGGAGGTCACGCATTGAAACGTTCCATGCAGATTGCGAAAGGCGCGCGCAAGCCGCAGCAGCCGTTCGCGCGGATCGAGGACGCGGTCGAGGCCATCAAGGCCGGCCGGCTCGTGATCGTCGTCGACGACGCGGATCGGGAGAACGAGGGCGACCTGACAATCGCCGCCGAGAAGATCACGCCCGAAGCGATCAACTTCATGGCGCGATACGGCCGCGGCCTCGTGTGCCTGTCGATGACCCCCGAGCGCCTGGACGAGCTCGAGATCCCGCTGATGGTGTCGCAGAACAGCTCGCGGTTCGAGACGGCGTTCTGCGTGTCGATTGAGGCCAAAGGAACGACGAGCACGGGCATCTCGGCGAGCGACCGGGCCAACACCGTGCGCGCGGCGATCAATCCCGCGACGCGTCCCTCGGATCTGGCGCGGCCGGGCCACATGTTCCCGCTGCGCTCGCGCACCGGCGGCGTGATGGTGCGCGCCGGGCAGACCGAGGCGGCCGTCGACCTCGCGCGCATCGCGGGCCTGTACCCGGCGGGCGTCATCTGCGAAATCATGAACGAGGACGGCACGATGGCGCGCGTGCCGCAGCTCGCGAAGTTCGCGAAGCGGCACGGCCTGCTGATGGTGACCATCGCCGACCTGATCAACTATCGGACCCGCACCGAATCGCTCGTCAAGCGCGTGAGCTCGGCGAAGCTGCCGACCGACTACGGGGATTTCCGGATCTACTGCTTTGAGAACGCGGTCGACAAGCAGACGCACGTGGCGCTCGTCCGCGGCGACATCAGCAGCGGGAAAGACGTGCTCGTCCGCGTTCACTCGCAGTGCCTGACCGGCGACGTCCTGCACTCCATCCGCTGCGATTGCGGCGCGCAGCGCGACGCCGCCCTGGCGCGCATCGAGCAGGAAGGCCGGGGCATCTTCCTGTATCTCCACCAGGAAGGCCGCGGCATCGGCCTCGCCAACAAGATCCGCGCGTACGAGCTGCAGGACGAGGGCTTCGACACGGTCGAGGCGAACGAACGTCTCGGGTTCAAGGCCGACCAGCGCGACTACGGAGTGGGCGTCCAGATCCTGAAAGACCTCGGCGTGCGGTCGATGCGCCTGCTCAGCAACAACCCGCGCAAGCTGGTGGGGATCGAGGGATACGGGCTGTCGGTCAGCGAATGGATGCCGCTCGAAATCCCCGCGTCCGACACCACGCGCCGATACCTGAAGACGAAGAAAGAGAAGCTCGGCCACAAGCTGTCGTCCGTCTGAACCGCGCCATGGGCCGCCCCACGAGCAACGACGCACCGCACGCGGTGGTCTTGTTCGACGGCGTCTGCAATCTCTGCAACGGTTTCGTCCGGTTCGTCATCCCGAGAGATCCGCCTGGACACGTCCGGTTTGCCGCGCTGCAGTCCGAGGCGGCGCGGGGCTTGCTGGCCCGGACCGGCGTGACGCCGGGGGCCGCCGACAGCATCGTTCTCGTCGAAGGTGAGCGCGTCTTCGTCCGGTCCGAAGCCGCGCTGCGCATTGCGCGGCAACTCCGGTTTCCCTGGCCGCTCCTCTACGGGCTCATGATCGTCCCGCGTCCGCTCCGCGACTGGATATACGACATCGTCGCCCGTAACCGGTTGCGTTGGTTCGGCCGGCGGGACGTCTGCATGGTGCCGGGCCCGGAGACACAGGACCGCTTTCTCGTTTGACACTCCGGCAGGGCGTCCGCTACGATAAGGGTTTGCGGTAGAGGAGCTTAGCGCGATATAGAAACCCGCAAACAGAACTACACCAACGATGTTCGATTCCCTCAGCACACGCCTGCAGGACGTCTTCAAGACGTTGCGCGGCGAGACCAAGCTCACGCCCGAGGCCATCGAGGCCGCACTCCGCGAGATTCGTCTTGCGCTGCTCGAGGCCGACGTCAACTTCAAGGTCGTCAAGGCGTTCGTCGATCGCGTGCGCGATCGGGCGATGGGGCAGGACGTGCTCGGCAGCCTGTCGCCGTCGCAGCAGGTCGTCAAGATCGTCCGCGACGAGATGCTGGCGCTCTTCGGCGACGCCGAAGGGGGCCTGCAGCCGACGAGCAAGCGCCCGCGTGTCATCCTCCTGCTGGGGTTGCAGGGCGCCGGCAAGACGACAACGGCCGGGAAGCTGGCGAAATACCTGGTGGGCCAGGGCCGGCACCCGCTGCTGGTGTCCACCGACGTGAAGCGGCCGGCGGCCATCCAGCAGCTGAGCGTCGTGGGGGCGAAGGCCTCGGTGAGGGTCTTCGATCCGGCCGGCGAGCTGGATCCCGTGGCGCGCGCGAAGGGCGCCCTGACCGAAGCGGCCAACCTCGGCTTCGACGTCATCATCGTGGACTCGGCCGGCCGGCTCCACGTGGACGACGAGCTGATGACCGAGCTCGTCGCGATTCGGGACGCTACCGACGCGACCGACCGGCTCTACGTCGCCGACGCGATGACGGGGCAGGACGCGATCAAGAGCGCCGGCGAGTTCCACCGGCGCATCGGCGTGACCGGCGTCGTGCTCAGCAAGCTCGACGGCGACGCCCGGGGCGGCGCGGCGCTGTCGGTGGTGTCGGTCGTGGGCGTGCCGATTGCGTTCGCCGGTAACGGCGAGCGCCTCGAGGATTTCGAGCCGTTCCGCCCCGAGCGCGTGGTGTCGCGGGTGCTCGGCATGGGCGACGTGCTGTCGCTCATCGAACGCGCGGAAGCGGCGATCGATCGGCAGGACGCGGAGAAGCTCGAGGCGAAGATCCGGTCGAACGAGTTCACGCTCGAAGACTTCCGGGATCAGCTGAAGACGATCCGCAAGATGGGGCCGCTCGAGCAGATCATGGGCATGCTGCCCGGCATGGGCAACATGAAGGCGATGGCGGAGAACAAGCCGGACGAGAAGCAGATGTCGCGGGTCGAGGCCATCATCGGCTCGATGACGCCGGACGAACGGCGGAAGCAGCACATCATCAACGGCAGCCGCCGGAAGCGGATCGCGAAGGGCAGCGGCACGTCGGTCGAGGAAGTGAATCGTCTGCTGAAGCAGTTCGTGCAGATGCAGAAGATGTTGAAACAGCTCGGCGGGATGGCCGGGCTGTCGGGCGGCGGCAAGGTCGGACGCCGCCGTGCCATGCAGATGCTGCGCAACCGCGGTTAGAGACCGCGGAGCTCGAGAGGTTTCAGCGCAGCGAAACAGGCGATCGGGATCGAGCCCCGGTGCCAGTGCAGGAGTGAGTGATGCTAGCAATCCGTCTTCGTCGGGCAGGCTCCAAGAAGCGTCCGTTCTTCCGCGTCGTCGTGGCCGATTCGCGTGCCGCGCGCGACAGCTCGTTTGTCGAAATCCTCGGCCATTACAACCCGCGAACCCGACCCGCGCTCGTCGACGTCAAGAAGGAGCGCGTCGATTACTGGATTGGCAAGGGCGCGCAGCCGTCGGATTCGGTGCGCACGCTCATCGCGCGCCACCTGACGCCGATCGCGGCGCCGGTGGGCGCAGTCGCGAGCGCCGCGCCCGAGGCGCCCAAGGCGTGAGCGGCGGGGACGGCGCCACCGGCGTGCGCGCGGTCGTCGAAGTGCTCGCGCGCGCCCTGGCCGATCGACCGGCGGACGTGCGGGTCGTCGAGACGCAGCACGGCAAGACCACGCTCGTCGAGTTGTACTGCGCGCCGATCGACGCCGGGAAGATTCTCGGTCGTCAGGGCCGCACCGTCGCGGCGCTGCGGACGCTTGCGGCATCGGCCGGCGAGCGCGAGGGGAAGACCATCACGCTCGAAGTGCGGAATACTCCGTACAAGGGGTGACACGAACGATGCCACGGAGGCACAGAGAGCACCGAGCCAAAGATCTCTGTGAGCTCTGTGCCTCTGTGGCTACGTGACCTGGGACGAGATGGCCCTGGTCGGGCGCATCGCGCGCGCTCACGGCATCCGGGGGCAGGTCATCGTGAACCTCGACACGGACTTTCCGGACGAGCGTTTCCAGCCGGGGGCGACGCTGTTCACGATGCGGGGCGGTGTCGTGACACCGCTCACGGTGACGACGGCTCGCTTCCACGCCGGGCGCCCGGTGATTGGCCTCGCGGGCATCGACACGATGAACGCGGCGGAGAGCCTGGCCGGCCTCGAGCTGCGGATTCCGGCGGGGCAGCTGGCGGCGCTGCCGTCGGGCGCCTTCTACCACCACGAGTTGGTGGGGTGCCGGGTTGAGACGCGCGGCGGCGCGGCGGTCGGGGTCGTCGAACGCGTGGAAGGGACGCCTGGCGCGAGCCGGCTGGTGGTGGCTGGGACAACCGGCGAGATTCTGATCCCGCTGGCCGCCGGGATCTGCACCACGATCGACGTGGGCGCCCGGCGAATCGTGATCGACCCGCCCGAGGGGTTGCTGGATCTGAACGCGTGACTTTCGACATCGTCACGATCTTTCCGGCGATGATCCGGCAGGCGCTGGCGGAGGGGGTGGTGGGCCGGGCCATCGAGCGGGGGACGCTGGACGTGGCGATCCACGACCTGCGAGACTTCACGACCGACCGGCATCGCGTCGTGGACGACGTGCCGTACGGCGGCGGGCCCGGGATGGTATTGAAGCCGGAGCCGATCTTCCGGGCGCTCGACGCCATCGGTGAACGGCGAGGGGCGCCTCCGGAGACGATGCTGACGGCGCTGATGTCGCCGCAGGGCACGCGGTTCACGCAGGCCGAAGCGGTGAGGCTGAGCGGCGCGGCGCATGTGGTGCTGCTCTGCGGCCGATACGAAGGGGTGGACGAGCGCGTGCGCGCGCGGGTCGCCGAGGAAATTTCGATCGGCGACTACGTCCTCAGCGGAGGAGAGTTGCCCGCGCTGGTGGTGGTCGACGCCGTCGCGCGGCACGTGCCGGGAGTCGTGGGGGACGACCAGTCAGTGGCGGACGATTCGTTCAGCCGCGGGCTGCTCGATTTTCCGCACTACACGCGGCCCGCGGACGTGGGGTCGCTGCGGGTGCCCGACGTGCTGTTGTCGGGCAACCACGCGGAGATTCGGCGCTGGCGCAAGCGCGAGTCGCTGAGCCGCACGCTCGAACGCCGGCCGGACCTGCTGGCCGGCGCGGCGCTGGACGAGGAAGAGCAGGAGATACTGCGCGAGCTCGTCGCCGGACGAAAAACGTAGTGCGGGCGCGGGGCCCGCTGGGGGAGCACGATATGGGAGCTATTGAGATTTCGGAAAAATCGCAGCTGATGGACCGGCCGGCCATGAAGTCGGGCGACACCGTTCGCGTGCACGTCAAGGTCCGCGAAGGCGACAAGGAACGCATCCAGATGTTCGAGGGCGTGGTCATCGGCATGCATCGCGGCGGAACGAAGGCCTCGTTCACCGTGCGCAAGGTGTCGTTCGGCCAGGGGGTGGAGCGCATTTTCCCGCTGCACTCGCCCACGATTCAGAAGATCGACATCGTGCGTTCGGCCAAGGTTCGCCGCGCGAAGCTCTACTACCTGCGCGACCTGAAGGGCAAGGCGGCGCGCATGAAGGAAAGCGACAAACCCGCCAGCTAGGGTCCGTCATGACGCGCGTGTCCGCCACGCGAACGCTCGAGAACGCGCTCCGGCGGGTGGGGTTCATGCACGTCGCGGGCGTCGACGAGGTCGGGCGCGGCTGCCTCGCGGGCCCGGTGGTGGCGGCCGCCGTCGTGCTGCATCCCGACCGGCACGTCGCCGGCGTGTCCGACTCGAAGGCCGTTCCGGCCGAGGAGCGCGAGCTCCTCTACGAGCAGATCACGCGCTGCGCCGTGGCGTGGGCCGTCGCCGGCGCCGATCCTCTCGAGATCGATCGGATCAACATTCACCAGGCCTCGCTCCGCGCGATGCAGCGCGCCATCCTCGCCCTTGCCCCGCTCCCCGATATTGTCCTGGTGGACGCGTTTCGCGTACCGGACCTTCCGATGGCGCAGCGCGGGGTGGCCCACGGCGACCGGCGCTGCTCGGCCATCGCGGCCGCGTCAATCATCGCGAAGGTCACCCGCGACCGGCAGATGCGCGACCTCCATGTCCGCGATCCCCGATACGGGTTCGACCGTCACAAAGGCTATGCGACAGCCGATCACCTTGACGCCGTTGCACGGTATGGCTATTCGGATGTGCATCGGCGGTCATTCCGGCCGTCGGCCCGGTTTGATACCATTGAATGAAGCCTACCCGTGCCGCTTGACCGCGTCGCCGCACTCCGAAACGCCGAGAAGTTGCTCCGCCAGGGCAAGGTCGAACCTGCCATCGCGGAGTACCTGCGCATCGTCGAAGATTCGCCGCGCGACCTGAATTCGACAAACACGCTCGGCGATCTCTATGTGCGGGCAAACCAGACCGACAAGGCCGTCGAGCAGTACCTCCGCATCGCGTCGATTCTTCACGACGACGGGTTCCTGCCGAAGGCGGGAGCACTCTACAAGAAGATTCTCAAGATCAAGCCGGACCACGAGCAGGCGCTCGTGCAGGCGGCGGAGATTGCCGCCAACCAGGGGTTGCTCGCCGACGCGCGGATGTATTTCAAGACCGTCGCCGATCGGCGGCGCGCGCGCGGCGATGCGCGCGGCGTCGCGCAGGTGATGATCCGGCTCGGGACGCTCGACCCGGCGGATTTTCAGGCGCGGATGGGTGCCGCGGCGGCCCGCGTGGACATCGGCGAGTTGTCCGAGGCGGCGGCCGATCTCAAGACGATCGCCGCCGAGCTGTGCGAAGCGGGCCGGCAGCCCGAAGCGATTGAGGCGCTGCGGCAGGCCGCGCTGATCAGGCCGGACGACGATGAAATCCGCGAGCGCCTGCTCGAGGTGTATCTCGGCGCCGGCGAGCTCGAGCGCGCCCGCGAGTGCGCGGTCACGCCCCAGCAGTTCAAGTCGCTGGCCGCGGCGTTCGATGTCAGCGGCCGGACCGGCGACGCGCTGGAGATGCTGCGCGAGGCGGCGCGCCTCGATCCCGACGACGCCGAACTGCGCGAGCATCTGGCGCGGACCTTCGTCGCCAACGGCAACATGCAGGCCGCGAGCGAATACCTCACGGCCGAAACCGCCGGCAGCGACCCGCAGCTGCAGCTCATGGCGGCCGAACTGGCGCTGCGCGGCAACGCCGACGACGGCATGGCGCTCGTGCGCCGGCTGCTCGAGCAGGATCCCGCGCGCCGCGACGACATTGCCGCGGTGGGCTGGAAACTCGCCGGCGAACTGCCGGAGGTCGCCTTCAAGGTCGTCGAACTGGCGGCCGAGACGGCGGTTGTGCAGACCGACTGGGCATCGGCCGCGGCCGTCCTCCAGGAATACGTGACGCTCGTGCCGCATCACATCCCCGCGTTGATGCGGCTGGTGGAGATCTGCGTGGACGGCGGCCTCGAAGCCACGATGTACGCCGCACAGGCGCAGCTGGCCGACGCGTACATCGCCGCCAACATGGGGCCCGAAGCCCGGTTCATCGCCGAGGACCTCGTCGCGCGCGAGCCGTGGGAACGGGCCAACATCGAACGGTTCCGCCGCTCGCTGGTGATCCTCGGAGAAACGGATCCTGATGGCGTGATCGCGGAGCGGCTGAGCGGCTCGACACCGTTCATGAGCACCGACGTGATCACCCGCGCGGCGTTTCCGTCGCTCGATGCGGCCTCGTCGTCGGTCGATGCGTCGCCGGTGGGGGCGCCTGAGGAAGCCGGTATTTTCGACGACGATCCGCTGGACCTGGCGTCGCTGACGGGGCTCGATGGCCCCATGCAGCCGGCAGCGCCGCAGGCGCCGGCGCGGCGAGAGCCGGAACCGTCGCCGCAGGTCGAGACGACGCGCTTCGAGCTGAGCCCGGACGGGATCGACATGTCCAACCCGTTCGGCGACACCGACGCCGCCGGGGCCGGTCCGAAGGCTCACGCGGAGCAGGAAAGCGTGGAAGTCGATCTGAGCATCGTCCTGGGCGACATGGGCGGATCGCCGGCGCCGCTCGGGGACGGAGATCTCGACAGCGTTTTCGAGCAGTTGCGCGGCGAAGCGTCGAAGCTGTCCGGGGCCGACGGCGGGGACGAGCATCTGCGGCGCGGCATGTCGCTGCGCCAGGCCGGCCAGATCGACGAGAGCATTCAGGCGTTCGAGATGGCGGCGCGGTCGCCGCGCCATCGATTCCAGGCAGCCACCCTCATCGGGCGGACGCATCGCGGCCGCGGCCGCCTGCCCGAGGCGATCGAGTGGTTCGAACGGGCCGCGCAGGTCCCCGCGCCGAGTGAAGACGAAGGGCACATGCTCATGTACGAGCTCGCCGACGTGCTCGAATCGACCGGCGAAGTGGCCCGCGCCCTCGCGATCTGCATCGAGCTGCAGGCCAACGCGCCCGAGTTCCGCGACGTCGCCGAGCGTGTCGACCGCCTCAACAAAGTGCAGGCGCGGGGGTAAGAACCTGATTCGCCGGCTGGTCTACGTCGCGTTCTTCCTCGAGGTCGGCCTGCTGCTCGTCGTGCTGCCCTGGTCGACCTTCTGGGACAACAACTACTTCGTGCTCAAGTGGCCCGCGATCCGGCCGTTCCTCACGAATCACTTCGTGCGGGGCGGCGTCACGGGCCTCGGCGGCGTCAACCTCGCTGCCGGCTTCGTCGATCTGTCGCTGGTGTTCGCCTCGCGTGAGTCGCGCGACGCGACTGACCGGCCCGCGGCGTGATCCTCTGCCTCGTCACCGATCGGCGCAGGCGCCCCGTGCTCGACCACTGCCGCGACGCTGTCCGCGCCGGCGTCGATCTCATCCAGATCCGGGAACCGGGCCTCGAGTCGCCCGAGCTCCTGTCGCTCGCCGTGCAGGTGGTCGTCATGACGCGCGACACGCCGACGCGGGTCGTCGTGAACGACAGGCTGGACGTCGCACTCGCGTCGGGGGCACACGGCGTCCACCTGCGCGGCGATTCGATCCCGCCCGACCGCGCGCGATCGATGGCGCCGGCCGGGTTTCTCATCGGGCGATCCGTGCACGGCGCCGACGAAGCCGTCAGCGCGGCGCGGGACGTAGACTACATGATGGCGGGCACGGTGTTTCCGACGGCATCGAAGCCCGGCCTGCGCCAGCATCTCGGCCTGGCCGGGCTCGCGGCGATCGTTCGGGCCGTTCCGGTGCCGGTTCTCGCCATCGGCGGCGTGTCGATGGAGCGGATCGAGGCCGTGGCGGCGACAGGCGCCGCGGGGATGGCGGCAATCGGCCTGTTCGACGCGGAGGCCGAGGACCTGGCGGGGGTGGTTCGTGAGGCGCGGCGACAGTTTGACAGGGTGAGATCCGCTTCCTAACATAATGCCGAGGTTGGCCCGGCCGATGGTGGCACAGCATGCGCGCGGCGATGTCGGAAGGACGCTGCGCGAAGCGCGCGAACGCCGGGGCCTGTCGCTGCGCCAGATTTCCAACGCGACGAAAATCGCGATGATGACGCTCGAGGCGCTCGAGCGCAACGATATCGCGCGCCTCCCCGGCGGGATCTTCAGCCGGGGGGTCGTGCGGGCCTATGCGGTCGAGGTGGGCCTCGATCCGGAAGTCGTGATCGAGCAGTTCATGGGCCAGTTCCCCCAGGACTCGGTGACGGCCGGCCATCCCACGTCATCCCAGGTCGAGGATCACCAGGCGGTCGAAAGCGAACGGCGCACGGCGTCCACCCTGGTGCGTCTCGTCGCGATCAGCATTCCGATCGCGGCCGTCGTCGTCTATTTCGGGACGGCGGGGAGACGCAGTCAGCAGTCGGCAGTCGACGGTCAGCAGTCGGCAGTCGGCAGTCAGCAGGCGACAGTCAGCAGTCAGCAGGCGACAGTCAGCAGTCAGCAGTCGACAGTCGGCAGTCAGCAGTCGGCAGTCGGCGATCAGCAGCCGGCTCCAGCGGCCGCGGTCGAGGCGCCTGCGCCGGCGCCCGAGCCGCTGGCGGCGGTGCCGGCCGACCGATTCATCGTGCAGGTGACCGCGGCCAGGCAGTCGTGGATTGGGGCGATTGTCGATGGAAGCCGGGCGGCGCAGCGGGAGTTCAAATCCGGCGAGGAAGCCACCTTCGAGGTGCGCAAGGAAATCGTCCTCACCGCCGGCGACGCCGGCGGCGTGTCGGTGACGTTCAACGGGTTGCCGACGAGGCCGCTTGGCGGAAATGGCCAGGTGGTCACGTGGCGCGTCAACCTGGCCAACTTCAAGACTTATCTCGTCACACCATGATCGCCAGTCCCCTGGTCGAATTCTTCAAACGCGGAGAGGTGGCGCGCGACGTGCGCCTGCTGGCGGCGCAGGGCGGCTTCGCGCCGCGGGCGCACGAGCAGTTGAGCATTCTCGTCCTGCTGCTCGAGGATCCGGATCCCGAGATCCGGCAGACGGCAGACGCGACGCTGAACCGGCTGCCCGCCGAGGCCCTCTCAAGGTTCCTGGCCCGGCCCGACGTGTCGGTCACGCTCAAGGACTTCTTCGCGGCGCGCGGCGTCGCAGCGGTGGCCAGCGCGCCGGCCGAAGACGCCGAAGCGCCGCTCGTGGACGTGGACGTCGCCGAACCAGGGGACGAGGACCTGCTGGCGGAGGGCGACACCGACCAGCTCAGCGTCAGCCAGAAGATTGCCAAGATGACCTTCACGCAGCGCCTGAAGGCCGCGTCGAAGGGCACGCGCGAGATGCGGGCCATCCTGGTCCGCGACACGAACAAGATGATTGCGGCCGCCGTGATGAGCAGCCCGAAGCTCACGGAGCAGGAGGTCGAAAGCATCGCGAGGATGGCGGCCGTCTCGGAAGACGTGCTGCGGATGATCGCGCACAACCGCGCCTGGATGAAGAGCTACAAAGTCGTGCTCGGCCTGGTGAAGAACCCGAAGACCCCCGTGGCGCTCAGCATGAACCTGCTGCAGCGCGTGAGCACGAAGGACTGTTCGCAGATCGCCGTCGACCGCAACGTTCCGGAACCGCTGCGCCTCGCCGCGCGGAAGAAGACGATGGAGAACCGAATCTAGTAGAGCACTTTTCAGATAGACGTGGCTGTAAGTCCCTGGTCCTCGGGCCTTGGTTCCTGGTCAGTTCTTGGTCCATAGTCCCCTTCGTCCGCATCTCTGTGGACCGGCTCTGGGACGCCGTCGGGACCCAGGACGAAGGACGGACCAAGAACTAGGGACGAAGAACCAAGGACGGGCGCTACACCGAAACGAAAACCGCTGGCTGTCAGTTCTTCTTCTTTCCTCCGCGTCCCCAGTCCTGCCGCATCTGCGCGAGCCCGTCCATGTAGACGGCCGCGCGCTCGCGTTCGTCCTCGTTGTTCATCGACTTCAGCAGGTCGAGCGCCCGCGCAAGATCGGCCTGGATCGTCTTCGCCGTGGTGCGGTAGTAGAGGCGCTTGATTTCGGCGATCTTGTCGTCCGCCGACAGCATCGGAAGCTTCACGCGGGTTCTCCAAAGCGCAGGCCCTCGGTCTCGACGTGGTAGTCGAGAACGCGGGCGCCGCCATGCGTCAACGCCGCGGCGATCCGGTCGCGCGCGGCGGGCGGCCCGTAGCAGAACAGGCACCCCCCGCCGCCCGCGCCGCAGACCTTGGCGGCCGTCGCGCCGGCGGCCATTGCCCGGGCGATGAGATCGTCGATGGCGGGCGTGGACACGCCGGGCGCCAGACGCCGGCGGTTGTCCCATTCCTTCGCGATCTGGCGGCCGACCTCATCCCAGTCGCCGCGTTCGAGCGCCGTACGCATGGCCGCGGCCGTATCACGAATGCGCTCGAAGCAGTCGAAGACGTGCCTGTCGCCATCGATGTGGCGCTTGGTGATCTCCCAGTTGTTGGTGCCCGAGTTTCTCGGCGCGCCGGTGTAGGCGAGCACGATCCGCTGCGTCAGTTCGGCCGGATCCACGTTCAGGGCGACGCGGTGGATGCCGTCGACGCGGAGCTCGACGGCCGCGACGCCTCCGCACAGCGCCGGCCGGTAGTCCTGCACGCCGGTCGGCACGCGGATCGTCTGGCATTCGACGTTCATCGCGATTTCGAGCAGCTGCGCGTCCGTCTTCGTCTGTCCCGACCACCGCGCCAGCGCGCCGCAGGCGGCGATGGTGAGCGCGGACGAGCCGGCGATGCCCGCGCCGGCCGGCGATTCTCCGCGAGTGGTCAGCGTGGCGTTCTCCAGGCCGAACTCCCTGGCCATCAGCGACAGCAGGGGCAGCTCGCCCGATCCGTCCAGGCTGGACGATTCGCGCGCCAGAACGTGTCCGCCGGTGTCTACCGATATGAGCTCGACCTGGCCGTCGTCTCGCGGTTCGACGGTGGCGTGCGCGCGCAGACTGATGGCCGCGTTCAGCGTGCTGGCGCCGGGGTGGAACAGGTACAGGGGCCAGATGTCGATGGTGCCGCCCGCCAGATCGATGCGCGTTGGCGCGGAGGCCCTGATGACGATGTCGACGATGTCGACGATGCCGCGTTTTGACACGAAGAAATTATAGAATCGTTCCGGCATGGCGTCAGGCTCACTCCGTCGTCAGGTTGGCAGGCTTCTGGTGGCTGGGTTCGACGGCCTTCAGCTCCCGGTCGAATTGCGTTCGCTCGCCCGGGAGTTCGGCCTGGGCGGCGTCATCCTCTTCGCGAGGAACGTGGCCGAGCCCGGGCAGGTCGCCGAGCTCTCGTACGAGGCGGCCCGGCTGGTGCCCGACGTTCCGCTCTGGGTCAGCATCGACCAGGAAGGCGGGCGGGTCGCCCGGCTGAAGTCGCCGTTCACCGAGTGGCCGCCCATGGCCGCCCTTGGCCGCAGCGGAGACGTCCGGCTGGTCGAGCGCTTCGCCAGGGCGCTGGCGGCGGAACTCCGGGCCGTCGGCGTCACCCTGGACTATGCCCCGGTCCTCGACGTGCATACCAACTCGCGCAACCCTGTCATCGGCGACCGGGCGCTATCCGGCAAGGCCGAAGAGGTGGCCCGGTACGGCGCCGCGCTGATCCGGACGCTGCAGGCCGAGGGCATCGCGGCGTGCGGGAAGCATTTCCCCGGCCACGGCGACACGAGCACCGATTCGCACCTCGAGCTGCCGCTCGTCGAGCACCCGCCCGAGCGCCTGCGCGAGGTGGAGTTCGTGCCGTTCCGGGCGGCCGTCGCCGCCGGCGTCGCGACGATCATGACCGCCCACGTCCTGGTCCCGTCGCTCGACGAGAAGCGTCCCGCGACGCTGTCCCGCCGCATCGTGTCCGGGCTGCTTCGCGAGGAGCTCGGCTACGAGGGGGTCATCCTGAGCGACGATCTCGAGATGAAGGCCGTCGCCAACGAGTACTCGGTCCCGGCTTCAGCCGTGCTCGCCATCGAAGCGGGCTGTGACGGCGTGTTGATTTGCAGCGGAAGCCACGACCAGCAGGCCGCGGCCCTCGAATCGCTGGTACACGCCGTGGAGGACGGCCGGCTGCCCTACGGGCGCGTCGAGGACGCGTTGAGGCGCCAGCAGCGCGCGAAGGAGCGGTTCCTCGCGGCGGCGCCCGTGGCCGGGACCGGGCGCCCGCTGGGACCGCAGGCCCTCCGGCAGGTGCTCGGCTGCGACGAGCATCGCGCGATCGCCGACGAGATGGCGCGGTTCGCGTGAGCGTCAGGCCCCGCGCGCTCGAGCCCGGCGCCCGCCTCGCCGTCGTCGCACCCGCCAGCGCGTTCGGGCGCGAAGAGTTCGATCGGGGAGTGAACGAGATCCGCCGGCTCGGGTTCGAGCCGGTGTACGACGACTCGGTGTTCGAGAGACAGCGATATCTGGCCGGTCCACCCGATGTCCGTGCGCGCGCGATCGAGCGGGCATGGCGCGACCCCACGATTGCCGGCCTCATCGCCGTTCGCGGCGGGTTCGGAAGCACACAGGTGCTGCCGCTTCTCGACCGGGACGAGGCCCGTTCTGTGCGGAAGCCGTTCATCGGGTGCAGCGATCTGACGGCCGTCCTGACGTTCCTCACGATCTCGAGCGACCAGGTGGCCTTCCACGGGCCGATGCTGGCCGGAGGCTCGAGCCTGGGTTCCGGCGCGTACGACCGCGCGTCGTTTCTGGGGGCGCTCACGCGGCGCGAGCCCCTCGGCGAGTTGTCCGCTCCCGGCGTCGAGGTCCTGCGGCCCGGCGAGGCCGCCGGCGTGCTGCTCGGCGGGACGCTGACACAACTGCTGGCCTCGCAGGCCACGCCGTTCGCTTTCGCGCCGCCGCCGGGTCACGTGCTCTTCATCGACGAAGTCGGGGAGCGGCCGTACCGGTTGGACCGCATGATCACGCAATTGCGCCAGGCCGGACTTCTCGCCCGCGCCGCGGCGGTTGTCATCGGCGAGCTCCCGCAGTGCGACGAGCCGGGCGGCAGCCTGACGGGCCGTGCGCTGATGGCCGACCTGTTTGCTGATTTCCCGGGACCCGTGCTCATCGGGTTTCCGTCCGGGCACACGACCGGCCCGGCGTTCACCCTTCCGCTCGGCGTGTCGTGCCGGGTGATCGCGGGCGCGCGGCCGCGCCTGGTCATCGACGAAGCGGCAGTGGACTAATGGCCTTGAAGCAAAGAATCCACCTTATTGGCATATGCGGCACGGCGATGGCCACCCTGGCTGCCATGCTCAAGCGCAAGGGCCGCGACGTGCGTGGCTCCGATCAGGACGTCTACCCCCCGATGAGCGACTTCCTCGAGGGCGAAGGCATCCCGGTGCTGAGCGGCTATCGCGCCGAGCACATCACGAGCGATATCGATTTCGTCGTGGTCGGCAATGCCATCTCGCGCGGCAACCCGGAGCTCGAGGAAGTCCTCGATCGCAAGATTCGGTACGGATCGCTGCCCGAAGCCATTCGCGATCACTTCCTCTGGGGCGCGCGCTCGATTGTGATCGCGGGCACGCACGGCAAGACCACGACCACGTCGCTGACCGGCTGGGTCCTCACCAGCGGGGGCGTGGACCCCAGCGTGCTCGTTGGCGGCGTGGCAAAGAACTTCGGCGAGAACGGTTCGAGCTATCGCCTCGGCGGCGGCCGCGAGTTTGTCATCGAGGGCGACGAATACGACAGCGCGTTCTTCGACAAGACGGCGAAGTTTCTCAAGTACGTCCCCGACATCGCCGTCGTCAACAACATCGAGTTCGACCATGCGGACATCTACGCGGATTTTGCGGCGGTCGCGCTCGCCTTCCGGCGGCTCGCGAACCTGGTGCCGCGCAAGGGCCTCCTGCTGATCGGCGCCGACGACCCCGGCGCGCGCGCGCTGACACCGTCCGCTGTGTCCAGGGTCGAGACGTTCGGCCTGGGCCTCCCCGGGGACGGGGCCCCCGGAGTACGCGACGTCCTCGACTGGCAGGCCCATGATCTCGTTCCCGGAAGCGACCGGACCGGATTCAAGGTCCGGCGCCGCGGCTCACCGTTCGGCCAGTTCGAAGTACCGATGGTGGGCGCGCACAACGTGCGCAACGCACTGGCGGCGATTGCGGTCGCGACGGAGGTCGGCATCTCGCCGGAGCGTATCGGCGAGGGCCTCGCGACGTTTGCGGGGATCAAGCGGCGTCTCGAAGTCGTGGGGACTGCAGGCGGGGTGACGGTGTACGACGATTTCGCCCATCACCCGACAGCCGTCGCCGAAACGCTGGCCGGACTGCGGGCGTCGCACCCGTCGGCGCGGATCTGGGCCGTCTTCGAGCCGCGGTCGGCCTCCTCGTGCCGGCGCGTGTTCCAGGACGATTTCGCGCGGGCGTTCGCTGGCGCCGACGAAGTCCTGCTGGCGCCGGTCTTCCGGTCGAAGCTGCCTGAAGCCGAGCGGCTGTCGGTCCCCGAGCTCGTTCGCGACCTGCGGGCGCGGGGCCAGTCAGCGCGCGAGGCCGATTCGCTCGACGGAATCGTCGACACGATAGCGGGGGAGCGGCGTGCGGGCGATCTGGTGATCGTCATGTCGAACGGCGCCTTCGGCGGCATTCACGGCAAGCTGCTGCGGGCACTCAGCGTGGGTTCGTGAACGCATTCCGGATTGTTGCCGCCGGCGACTCGGCGCTCGTCGTCGAATTCGAGGAACGGATCGATCCCGCGATCAATGCGCGGGCTGTTGCGCTCGCCGAACGCCTGCACACCGATCCGGTCGCCGGCGTCCGCGACGTCGTGCCGACCTACCGGTCCGTGGCCGTTTATTTCGACCCGCTGCGGACCGCGCACGACGCCCTGGTGGCCCGCCTGGAGCGCGAGGCCGCGGCGCCGATGCCTGCGGCCCGGCCGGCGAACGACGTGCTGAGGCTGCCGGTCTGCTACGGGGGCGAGTTCGGTCCCGATCTCGCGGCCGTGGCGGCGTTTGGCGGCATCAGCGAACCGGCGGCCATCGACCTGCACACGAAGCCCACCTATCACGTGTTCATGCTCGGGTTTGCTCCCGGCCTCGCGTACCTGGGCATCGTGGACGAGCGAATCGCCGCCCCGAGACGTGACACGCCGCGCGAGCGCGTGCCTCGCGGATCGGTGGGGATCGCCGGCGGTCAGACCGGCGTCTATCCGGCCGAGACGCCGGGGGGCTGGCAAATCATCGGGCGCACACCGTTCCTGCCGTTCGATCTGACGCGCGCGAACCCGTTTCTCATGAAAGCCGGCGACGCCGTGCGGTTCGACGCGATCGATCGTGCGGAGTTCGACCGGCTCGAGCGAGAGGTGCGCTGAGGTGGCGGTGCACGTCGTGAAGCCGGGTCTCCTCACAACGGTTCAGGATCGGGGACGATGGGGCTTTCAGGCGCTCGGCGTGTCCGTGGCCGGACCGATGGACCCGGTGTCGCATCGGATCGCGAACGCGATGGCCGGCAACGCGGGCGATGCCGCGGTCCTGGAAGTCACGCTCGTCGGCCCCGAGCTGGTGTTCGACGACGAGCGGATGGTGGCCGTTGCGGGCGCAGAGTTCGAGATCGCGATCGATCGCCAGCCCGTCGGCGGCACGGGCAGCTTCGTGGTTCCGGCCGGCGCAACGCTGCGGTTCGGACACCGGCTCCGCGGCACGCGCGCGTACATCGCCATTGCCGGGGGCATCGATACGCCGCCGGTGCTCGGCAGCCGCGCGACCCATCTGCCGAGCGCGATGGGGGGCTTTGGCGGACGCGCGCTCGCCGCCGGCGATCGTCTGTCGTGCGGCGCGGCTCGCACGCGGCCCGACGCGGGCGCGCACGCGCGTCCGGCGGCTGTCCCGAACAGCGTGCCCGATGGATTGGCGACCCTCCGCGTCCTGCCCGGGCCGCAAAGCGATCGCTTTGCCGCCGGCGCTCTCGACGCGCTTCAGTCGGCGCCGTACCGGATCGCGTCGAGCTCGAATCGCATGGGGTTCAGGTTGAGCGGCCCTCCGCTGGCCCATACGCGCGGCGCCGACGTGATTTCGGATGCGACGCCGCTCGGCGTGGTGCAGGTGCCGGCTTCAGGCCAGCCGATTCTGCTCATGGCCGACCGGCAGACCTCCGGCGGATATCCCAAGATCGCGACGGTCATCACCGCGGACATCGGCCTCGCGGGGCAGCTGGGTCCCGGCGACACGATCTCGTTTGCCGTGTGTTCGCCGGGTGAAGCGATGACGGCATTGATTGGGCAGGAACAGCACCTGATGGCGATAGAGGCGGGGCGTCGATGACGTCGTCTTCGTTCGCGGCCGCGATGCGCGCGGCGTTTGGCGACCGCGCCCGGGAGAACTGTCCGCTGGGGCCGTTCACGACCTTCAGGGTCGGCGGACCGGCAGACTGGCTGCTGGACGTTCGCACGAGCGAGGATCTCGCCACGGCGCTCGCGCTGGCCGCTCGCGAAAGCGTTCCCCTGACGATGCTCGGCGGCGGTTCGAACGTGCTCGTCGCCGACGGCGGCGTGCGCGGGCTCGTGATCCGGGCTCGCGGAGGGGACATCCGTCGAACCGGCGATGGCAGCGTCCGCGCCGACGCGTCGGTGACGATCAACGGCCTCGTTCGCTGGACGATCAACCACGGCTGCGCCGGCCTCGAGGCGTGGGCCGGGACGCCGGGTACGGTTGGCGGTGCGGTGTTCGGCAACGCGCATTTTGCCGGCCGCCTGATTGGCGACCTGGTCACGCGCGTGCGGCTGGTGAGCCGGACCGGCGTCGCGCTCGAGGCGCCGGGGGCGGAACTGGCCTTTGACGACGAGGGCAGCCGGCTGCGCCGGACGGGCGAGATCCTGCTCTGGGCAGAGTTCGCGGCGGCTGACGGCGACCCGGCGTCGCTGCGCAAGATCGCGCGGGAATCGCTGGCTTTTCGGAAGCGGACGCAGCCTCTCGATACCCCGAGCGCGGGCTGCATTTTCCGGAACCCCCAGCGCGGACGCGACGCAGTGCCCGAGGGTATTCCCTGGTCGGCCGGCGCGCTGGTCGATCGAGCCGGACTCAAAGGCGCGGCGGTGGGCGGAGCGCGCGTGTCGCCGACGCACGGCAACTTCATCGTCAACGAGGGCCAGGCCACTGCGCGCGACATCCGCGAGCTCATCGGGCGCTGCCGCGCGCGCGTGCGCGAGCAGTTCGGTGTCGAGCTTCACGAGGAAATCGTGTACCTTGGCGACTTCGACTAACGAGGCGGCCCTGAAAGGGCCGCGCTACGAACCCGATCACCGATCACTGACCACCGATCACTGACCACTAACCACTGACATGTCCACTCTGCGCATCGAAGGCGGTCGCCGCCTTTCAGGTTCCGTCGAGGTCGAAGGCAACAAGAACGCCGCGCTGCCGCTGCTGGCGGCGTGCGTGCTGACGACCGAGGAGTGCGTGCTGACGAACGTGCCCCGGATCGCCGACGTCGAGGCGATGGCGCGCCTCCTCGTGAACCTCGGCGCCACGGTCGAGGGCCTCGGCACGACCACGATTCGCGTCCGCTGCGAGACGATCGTCAGCGACGAACCCGACGCGGCGCTGGTCGGCCGCATCCGCGGATCGGTGCTGCTCCTCGGGCCGCTGCTCGCGCGGCGGGGGCGCGCCCGCCTGGCGCTGCCCGGCGGCGACTTCCCGGCGCGGCGATCGATTTCCACGCACCTCGACGCCCTCGCGTCCATGGGCGCGCGGATGTTGCCGGGGCCGGGCCATCAGCTCGAGGTCCCCGACGGCATCAAGCCCGCGTCGATCTACCTGTACGAGGCGTCAGTCACCGGCACCGAGACGGCGCTGCTGGCGGCGGCCGCGGCGCCCGGGACATCCGAAATCCGGCACGCGGCGTGCGAGCCGCATGTCGTGGAGCTCTGCCAGTTCCTCCGCAAGCTCGGCGCCGGCATCGCCGGCGAGGGGACGTCGACCATTCGCGTGGAGGGCGCGGCCAGGCTCGGCGGCGCGCAGCACACGCTGTGGGGCGACTACATCGAGGCGGGAAGCTGGGCCGTCGTCGCCGCGATCACCGGAGGCGAAATCGACGTGCGCGGCGCGCGCGCGACCGATCTGGAGGGCCTGGGCGCCGTGATGCGCCGGATGAACATCGATCACGAGATGGTCGGCGACGTGTTCCGCGTTCACCAGTCGAAGCTGCATGCGGCCGGACGTATCACGACCGGGCTCTGGCCGGGGTTCCCGAGCGATCTCGTGAGCCTGCTGACCGTGCTGGCGACGCAGTGCGAGGGCCAGACGCTCGTCCACGACTGGCTGTACGAACTGCGCCTGTTTGCGCTCGAGCAGCTGAGCGGCATGGGCGCCGACCTGTTCCTCTGCGACCCGCACCGCATCATCGTGACGGGGCCGAAGCGCCTGCGCGGCCGTCCGCTCGACAGCCGCGACCTCCGGTCGGGGATGGCGCTGATTGCGGCGGCGCTGGCCGCCGACGGCGAGAGCCGGCTCGTGCCGCTCGAAACCGTCGAACGCGGCTACGGACGGCTCGTGGAGCGCCTCAAGGGACTCGGGGCGAACGTAGAAAAGGTGTAGCGCGGGCCTTTCAGGCCCGCGTCCAGGCGGCCCTGAAAGGGCCGCCCTACATTATCGCGGCGGCAGAATCGGACCGGGCGTCGTCGCGGTGGGCGGATTGGCCGGCGGCGGGGCAGGCGCCGGCGCGGGCGCCGCGGGTTCCGCCGACTGGGGCGGCTGCGGAGGGATCGCCACCGGAAGGTCGATCAGCGTCACGGTTTCGCGTCCGACCTTGAACGGCCGGAGATCGGCCTCGTTCAGGTCGAGCACGCGGACGATGTGCGGCGTCAGCGTGAGCACGATGTCGGTCTGCTCGGTCTGTCGCTGGGAGTGCGAGAACATCTTGCCGACGAGCGGCAGGTCGCTCAGCCCCGGTATCCCGTCCATGATGCGGCGCTCGTCGTCGCGGATGAGGCCCGCCAGCAGGCTGGTTTCGCCGTCGCGCAGCCGAATCACCGTCTTGATCTCGCGATTGCCGAACGTCGGCAGGCCGCCGTATCCCGTTCCTGAAATGCTCGTGACGGCGATGCTCAGCTGCAGCGTGACGTCGTCGTCGTGGTGCGTGCGCGGCATGATGTCGATGTTCACGCCGACGTTCTCGTACTGATACGACGTGATGGGCTGCTGCGGCGTGCCGCCGGTGGCAATCGGCGCGAACGTCGTGACAGGCACCGGCACGCGATCGCCGAACCGCGCCGTCGCGGTCACGCCTTCGGAGGTGCGGAGCTGCGGGTTTGCCAGCGCGCGGGTGTTCGTGTCGGTCTTGAGCAGGCGGTAGTAGATGCCCGGCAGGTTCGTGAGCAGGATGTCGGACTGCGACAGGTTCTTGAGCGCCTGCAGCGTGATCGTCTGGTTGCCGTTTCCGTCGGGCGCAATCGTCGCCGACCCGTTGAGCCCGGGCGATCCGGGCGAGGCGATCTGCAGGCCGTACTCGAGCAGCTTCGTCCGATCGATCTCGAGCAGCTCCACGTCGATCACGACTTCCGGCCGCGCCTTGTCGATGGCCGAGATGACCTTCGCCGCGGCGGAGATGTGCTCGGGCGTGTCCTTGACCGTGATGGCGTTGGTGGCCGTGATGGGCGAAATGCGGCGCGCGTCGAGAATCAGGCGCAGGAGATCCATCGTCTCCTTGAGATCGGCGTTGCTCAGGTAGAACGTCCGGATGATCTCCTCTTCGTACTCGCGGCGCTTGGCCGGTGTGTCGGGAATAATCACCACCGTCTGTGGCGACGTGACGCGGAAAAACGTGCGCGTCGCGCTCGTCACCGTCGTCAGCGCATCGGAGAGCGAGGCATTCCGGAGGTCCACGGTGACCGGCGTGTCGCGGAACGTCGCGTCGAAGATCAGGCTGATGCCCGCGAAGCGCGCGATGGCCGTGAACACGTCGCGGCTGCCGGCGTCGCGGAACGTGAGCGAGGCGGGCATGCGGGCGTTTTGCGGCAGGTCGAGGCCCGGAGGAGGCAGGTCGCGCGTTCGATCGATGAGCGTCTGGAGCTCCGTCTTGCCTTCGCGCGACACGGCGACTCGCAGCCGCAGCTTGTTGCGCGTCGTCCGCATCTCGTCGTCGATGACGCTGCTCGTCGGGTTCAGCTCGGCGGCCATGCTGTATTCGACGAGCGCTTCGTCGAGCTTGCCGGTGGCCGAGAGGCGGCGGGCGCGCTGCAGGTGATTCTCTGACGCCCGGACCTTGACCCGTTCGAGCCCGATGCGCGCATCGGCGTCGTCGGGCTTCTGGCGGAGCGCCTTCGTGTATTCGACGACGGCGCGGTCGTAGTCCTGGCGGTACTCCGCTTCGCGCCCGAGGTGCGAGGCGGTTGACGCCGCGCATGCCGACAGCGCGAGAGCCAGGACGGCCGGCAGGGCGCGAGCCGCGAAATTAGCGCGAGGAATCAGTAACGACATCAACTCCCCGGGGGATACTGAACGCGAACTCCTTATCGGCCAGTCCGGTGTTTTCCTTCAGATTTGTAAAGATGAAGGCCGATTCGCCACCCTGGGCGTCCATGGTCAGGAGGCCACGGATGGCCAGCGTCGTGGGATCAACCGTGAACACCAGCCAATCGTAGTCGGGTTGGCGGGTCCGTGGCACCAGTTTGAGCGACCGGCTCCCCGACGGCGTTCCAGCCGGGTTGTCCACGAGCGACGGGGTGAAATCACGCGTCAGGTTGCCCTTGCCGGCGAGAAACAGGGCCGGCGTCGTGGTCTCCGCGTCGTGCGGCTGGGGGCTCACCACGACCTGCTTGTCCTCAGGTATGTAGGAGTAGATCCGCACGCCGTCGGCGACGAACAGCTTCTTCTCGGGCGTGGAGTAGTCCCATCGCATCCGGCCGGGCTTCTTGATCAGCACGTGGCCCCGCTCGGAGATGCCCTTGCGAAGAACGCCGCCCTGGTAGCGGTGCTCGAAATCGGCCGAGAAGTCCTTGATCGAGTCGTATCGCTTCTGCAGTGCCTGGACCAGCTCGTCAGCGGTGGCTTCCGCCCCCGCGGGCCGCGATGAGAAGCCGGTCATCAAGCCGGCCGTCGCGACGGTCAATAGCGCGACGCCGCGGGCCAGCCTTCTCACGGATCAACGATACCACGTGCGATCTTGATGAGGTACCGGGGTTGGGCGGCGAAGATGTTGCCTTCGTATCCCGTACGTAAGGGCCGCCCCGAGCCGTCGAAGGCGACGAAGCTGGCGCCGCGTTCGACGATCAACGTGTGCTGGCGCGCGGCGACGACGTGGCCGAAGCCCATGCGCCTGATGGTGTCGGCGGCGAGCCAGGACTCCATCCGTACCTGCGTGGGCACACCTGCCAGGTCCAGGGAAAGGGTGAAGGGGTCGTCTGCTGCTTCCATGAGCGCGGGCGGTTCGCCGGCGAGTCCGGCTACGACGGCATACTGGCCCGCGGGCAGGCTGGGCGCGGAGCCGCCACTCAGGATCCGGATGGCCTCGTTCATGTCTTCCGTTTTGACGTCGAACCCCCGGATTGGTTTGAGGACGCACAGCACGTACCGGGTGCCCCGGGGAAGCCCGCTCACGAGGTCTCGAACGACCGGGGCGGGCGCGCGCGGGTCGTGCTCGGCCGAGACCACCGGGCCGTACGCCGCGACGATCTCCTCGCTGGCGCGGGACGTCGCGACGACCTCGCGTCCGATGGCGAGGTTGTCGAGCGATGAGGGCCGGCGCGTGGAGGATCACGTCAGGCATCCGCGCGAACGCCAGCCCGGGCCGTACTTGTTCCGCGAAGTAGGACCGGCCGTTCTCGATCTGCCAGTGCATGTCGGTCAGGATCAGCCCACGCCGGTCCGAGAGCCCCGCGGCCAGGTTCGTCATCACGTCCGCCGGCCGCGTGTCGCGGCTGCGATCGAGCGCCGGGTAATCGCGGTGGGCTCGCACGATGCCGTAACAACCGATGGCAAGAGCCAGCGCGATCTTCAAGATGCCGTGGTAGTGCAGGCCTTCAGCCCTGCCTGCACACCAACACAGGAAGCCAGCAATTGCGGGAACGCCCGCCGCGAGCAGCAGCGCGACACACAGATGCGCCGGCAGATAAAAGACGTGGGTATCGCCGACGTTGTAGAGGTAAGCGAAAAGCGCCGAGCCGAAGTACGCAAGGAGCAGGAGGGAGCCGCGCCGCGAGTCGCGGCGAAAGACCCATGCGAGACCGATGACCGCGAGAGCCGGCAGGAGAGGCCCGAACTGCTGCCGGAGGTCGAACCAGTACATCCGCAGGTGATCCGGCAGCATCGATGCCGGAACGTTCAGCACCATCGTCTCGCGCCAGTCGGTCTTGGTCACGTCGAACCAGAAGCGCGCGGCCGTGTCGGCCAGAGAGGCAGGGGGCTGTGGCGCCGACCAGATCGCGAGGAAGTCCCATGCGTACTGCGCCGCGCCCAGGCATGCGAACAGCAGGGCGAGCGCGACGACGGGAGGCGCGAACATCGAACGCCAGCCTCGCGGCGCCGCCGAAAGGAGAAAGACGACATACGCGGGGAAGAGGAGAACCATTGACAAGTGGTTCCCGAAGCCGAGCGCGTACACCGCGAAGAACGCGCTCAGCCTCGCGGCCGACGGTTGGCGCTGCCAGCGCAGCAGGAGAAGCAGGGTGGCGGCGACGAACACGAGGTGCAGCGCGTACACCTCGGCGATGACGGCCTGGCTCCAGAACGTGTAGGAACCGGTGAACACGATCGCCGCCGCGATGGCGGCAAGGAGCGATCCCGACAGCTCCTCGGCCAGGAGAACGAAGAATGCGCAGGCGAGCGCGGCCTGCATGGCCGAGGCGAGGTTCAACGCGTGAGCGGGCCCGCCGGGCACCAGTCGCAGGAAGATCCGGCCGATCGCGAAGTACAGCGGGTAGGCGTCCCTCGCCCTGATCAGCGGAGAGGCGGCCGACGTCTGAAAAGACCCCGTGTCGCCGAAATCGAAGCCCGGGAGGAGCGTCGCGTGATACAGGCAGAACGCCGCGGTGCCGACGAGAAGGGCGGCCGCAATCCGCCGCACGTCACTGGCCGCGCTTGCGCGCGAGAAGGGCGCGAACCTCGGACAGTGGGCGCGAGTTGAGGACGTGTCGCGCCTCGACCCAGCCGCGCCTTGCCATGGTGACGCCGAGTTCCATCTGCCGGCCGAGGGCATCGGCGCGGTGGCAGTCGCTGTCGATGACGAGGGTGGCGCCGGCGGCGATGGCGCGACGGGCGAGCGCACCGTCGAGATCCAGGTGCGAGGGTGCGCCGTCGATTTCCACGATCGTGCCTGTGTCGGCCGCAGCCGTGAAGATCCGGTCGTAGTCGAGGTCGTAGCCGGGCCGGTGAGGGATGAGCCGGTTGGTCGGATGCGTGATGACGGCGACCATCGGGTGCTTCATGGCGGCCAGATACCGGCGCTCGAGCGCCGCAGGCGCCTGGCCGGCATCGTCGTGCAGTGACGCCAGGACGATGTCGAAGTGCTGCAGGACGCGGTCAGGGAAATCGAGCCGGCCATCGGGAAGGATATCCACCTCGCAGCCGTGCAGGATCTCGATGTGCGCGTATCGTTCGCGGAGGCTCGCGATCTCCTCGGCCTGGCGCGCGACCCCGTCCAGCGTGAGGCTGCGCGACGCCATCGAGCCCTGCGAATGATCGGTGATGGCGATGTACTCGTAGCCGAGCTCGGCGCACGCGCTGACCATCTGCTCGATGGAGTCGCGGCCGTCGCTCCACGACGAGTGCATGTGCAGATCACCCCGGATGTCGGCGCGCGACACGAGGCGGGGCAGCGTGCCGTCGCGCGCCGCCCGCAGTTCGTCGTCCCCATTTCGAATTTCCGGCGGGATGAAGGGCAGGCCGAGCCGAGCGTAGACTTCGTCTTCGGTGGCCGCGGGCGCATAGAGGTCGACGTTCCGATCGCGCGCGAAGCCTTCGAGACGCCGCAGGTGCTCGAGCGAACCGGTTACACGAAGCAACGCCGAGCCGGCCTCGGATGGGCGGGGAAATCGTACGCCGAGCTTCACCCGCTCGAGCAGGAGGTAGAGACGGCGGTCGCTCACGTGGAGCACGCGGCTGGCCGCTGGCAGACGCGACAGATCGGCGATCGCGCCCGCCGGGTTCTCACAGGCCGCGAGGATTTCCAGATCGCCCACCGAGTCCTGTCCGCGCCTGAGCGAGCCGGAGGGCATTGCCCAGTCGATGTCCGGGCGGCCGCGCAGCTCCGCGAGGATCGGATCGACGGTCCCGACCGCCCGTCCGAGCGGGATTCGGGGGATCCTCGCGCGCAGTGTCGGCAGCGCCGCGGCGACGGCGGCCTCTGTCGCGTCGTCGAGGCCGGGAATCGAGCGAATCGCCCGCCGCGCGACGGCGTCGCCGAACTCGGCGGCGCTCGTGGCGCCGAGGCGCTGATAGATCGCCGCCAGCTGCGGAATCGTCACCGCGCCAGACTCGAACAGCCAGCGCATGTCGGTGGGCAGATCGGCGATGGCCGACTCGAGGAGGACCCAGGCGCCGGCCTCGTACATGTGCTGGAAACGCTGCCGCAGCTGCGGTTCGCCGTCGAACGGGACGGCCGGATCGATGAGCGGGCCGAGGTCGACGTCGGATGAGATACCGCGCTCGCGCACCAGGGCGGCGCCTGCTTCGAGCATCGACGCGTTGCGGAGGTCGCCGCGAATCGTCGCCAGCAACGCGAGCTCGCTCAGCGTCTGATGAAGGGGAGCGCGTGAATCGGGAGGAATCGGCGGGCTAGCCTTTCAACGCACCGGGAGCGGGCGGCGCCATCTGCGGCGCATCCTTGGTTTCGGTGGGCAGCTTGGCTTCCAGCCACTCGACGATGCCGCCCTTGAGCGCGACGGCGCGGTACCCCTGACGGATCAGCGTCGCTGCGACGCCCGAGCTGGATAACTCATGCGGATCCGAGTCGTACACCACCACGTCGCGATCCTTCGGGATCGACGGCGCGGCCGCGTCGGGCTGATACCGGATGGCGCCCGGCAGACGCACGGTGCTGTGTTCGTACGGGTATTTCAGCCGGGCATCGACGAGCACCGGCGAAGCGCCGCCGTCGAGTTGTTGTTTGAGATCTTCTTTGGTAATGCGCGGGACCGGCATGAGACGGGTATTGTCCCCGGCCCGCGCGCGCAGTGTCAACCGGAGGCTAGCTGGCGGCGACGCCGCTGATCGGAAGCGCGCGGTGTTTGGAGGCAGCCGCCGAGGCCGATATCCCCTTCGCGGCGGCTCGTTGCGCGTGGGCTGGAGCCGGCGCCGGCGCATGGCCTTTCTGGTCCACCGTCCAGCCGGGCGACCGACTGCCGCACTGCGAACACCGCAGGAAGATCGCTCCTGGCTCGCACGACACGCCGAAATTATGACGACCGGAAAGATAACAGTTGAACCACTTCCACATAACCGACCTCGCTCGCTCCAAACGCGGACTCTTGCGCCATCCGGCAAGAGTTCAGCCAGCGGGACGCTTGCCGGTCGTTATCGGTAGAACAACCTGAAAACATTGGGTTTATCGAAATTTTTCGTGAAAGGCTCGGACAAGCCGTGCAGCCGGTTGTGCCGTTAAGGGACACCGCCGCTGGCTTTACACACCAGTTCTGTAACAACATGTCGCTGTCAGATTGACAGGATGGCCAGGGAACTGCAGCTGAACGGACGGCGCTACTGGATCATTTCGGACCCGCACGGGCAGGGATGGAAGGCCAGGGTCGTTGAACTGCACGACGGCGGCGAGGCCGACGAGATCGGCATAGAGGCCTCGGACCAGACGCGCACGGCCGCCGACGATTCAGCGGAGAGGAAGCTCCGCCGCCTGCTTCGCCTGCCGCCTCCGTGACTGCCGACTGCTGACTGCCGACTGCTGACTGCCGACTGCTGACTGCCGACTGATCAGTGAGTCGCCGAGTAGACGATCGCGTTGACGCCGAACGCGTACCCTTCCGGGGCAAATTCCAGGAAATACTGATGGTCGTCGCCTTCGCGCTCGAAGGCGTCGCCGAAGTCCGTGTTGTGCGTCATCAGCACCATGATCCGGCCGTCATCGTCGAGGATGCCGCGCACGTGTGGCACGGCGCTGTCACGGCCGCGCTCCGAGGTGTTGCCGCCGGGTCCACCCCACGCGCCAATCGACGGAATCTGCTTGATGCGGCGGATGTCGTACAGCGTGTGGAACAGCGGGTGGTCGAGCGGGATATCCACAATCGGATATCGCTCGGGCGGCAGCGCCTTGGCGATCTCGTTCTCCCACACGCGGAACGCGTCCTCGCCCCAGAAATCGTCCACCCACATGAACCCGCCCTTGAGCACGTAGTCGTGCAGCTGGCGGGCCTCGTCTTCATCGAAGTACGCGCCGCCCGGCTCCGTCATCATCACGAACGGGCAATGGTAGAGCAGCGGGTCCGTCAGCCGGACGACCACGTGGTTGAATTCGTCGCGCGGGTGCCGGCTGACGGTTGTGGTTGTCAGCTCGGATAGACGGAAGGTCAGGTTGATGTCGGCGCGCGGGTAATCGACGCCCCAGCCGCCGCCGTCGCCGTAAGGAGCGTTTCGAAACAGGATCCGGCAGAACAGGAAGTTGCCGTCGAAGTCCTCCGGCGTCGCGAGCTTCACCGACGGACCGCGGAATCGGCCACGGAACTGAGCATTCGCCGCTGTGGCGACCGACACGGCCAGCAGGAACGCAAACGCGAGGCGGCGGAAGCGGGCGGTCAACGACTTAGTCTACATCCCGCGGCAGCGGGTTCCGGTTCAGACGCTGGCGGCCAGCTGAAGGTCGGTCATGCGGCGTCCGCCCCGCGGACTGTGACGTCGGTCGGGCCGTGTGACGATGCGCCGATCAGAATCGGGCAGCGCGGCGGCCGATGCGTACGGCGGAAGCGCCGCGCCCAGTCGGTGTTGCAGCTCGAAAAACGCGCCGGCCGCCTGAACCTCGGCCGCCAGGCCGAGGTCGAGCTGATCGCAGTAGACGATGCTGCGCATCCGCAGGCCGGCCGCACTGGCCAGGTAAACAAGATGCAGCCCGTTGTATTCGCGCAGCGCCAGCGCCGTGACAAGGAACTGCGGTTCGAACCCGCGCAACTGCGTGCGGGCCTTCGCGAACCCCGTGCACGTGGCCACGTCGGCGT
Source organism: uncultured Acidobacteriota bacterium (assembly GCA_963712905.1). Lineage (GTDB taxonomy): Bacteria > Acidobacteriota > Vicinamibacteria > Vicinamibacterales > CAVVIG01 > CAVQJU01. The sequence goes on from CAVQJU010000014.1 coordinate 281,439, forward strand.
ACGGGCGGAGGCGTCCGGCCAGATCGTCCGCGAACGCGGCGTCGGGATCAACGATGAGCGCGCGCCTGGACGCGCTTTCGGAGCTCACGACGCTGATATTAAGTTGTCATCTCATCGGTGTCTAATGCTTATTTGCATGATTTCGCGCGCCGGTACCATACGGATATCGACTGACGTGATACGCTTTCGGCAACACTCCACTTCATCTATTTGGGCGAGTGCCAGATTGCTGGCGCGAACCGCCTGAATATTTTCGACCAGCGGCCGTAAGGGCGAACGGTGGAGCAGGTCAACGGGGGTTGTGTGTTCTGGTGGTTCGAACGCGGAGGCCAGTTTCTCCGATACGAAGCGCGTACATTGCCGAACGGCTCCTGCGAGCTGCGAGTGACGACGCCTGACGGCGTCGAGCACGTGGAGACGTTTACGGATTCAGCCAGCCTGGCCGCGCGCCAGATCGAATTCGAGCGGGACTTCATCGCGCAGGGATGGACCGGCCCGCACGGATGGAACGTTTAGCGCGATAAAGTGGTTCAAGGTTCAAGGTTCAAGGTTCAAGGTTCAGGGTTCAGGGTTCGAGACGGCAGAATCAGAACCAGAACCTTGAACCTTGAACCCTGAACCCTGAACCTTTAAGGAACGATATTGCTCGTCCGGTCGACCGATTTTTCCCCGCCGACCATGAGCTCCGGCGCGTAGTTGGCCTGCTGGCACACGTATTCGAACAGCTCCGTGCCTTCTTCCCACCGCAGGTTGAACCCGCTCTTCCACGTCGACGTATATGCCCCCGGATCGTCGACCGTCACTTCGTACTTGATCGTGGCCGCGTCCGTGCGGGTGAAACGCTCGAGCGTGTGCAGCTTCTCGGTGTGAGGCGAGCCGCGCCGATCCATCCAGAAGCCTTCGTTGAAGCCGACGGTGTCCACGACCAGCGTATCGCCTTCCCACCAGCCGATGGAGTGGCCGTAATACGCCGGCTGAAGGTTCGCCGGGTGCGTGCGGCCGTCGGTGTAGATGGTGCGGTACGTGTGCGGTCCGCCGATGTCGAAGATGTACACCTGCTGAATCTCGGGAAGATCGACGAACTCGACGCCGTAGGGTGTCAGGAACTGGCGCACGAACCCGGACGGCTTGCACCGCGTGTGCGGCTCCAGCTGGTTGATGCCGCGATTGGCGTAGAGCGCCTTCGCCCACGGCTGGAACGGGACGACCGCATCGCCTGCCGTCGTCTGGAATCCGCCGCCGCCGGGGAGCCACACGCCTTTCTGCGAGGGCGTCGCGCCGCCGAGCAGAATCTTCCCGTCGGCTGCGCGCGGCGCCGGACCGGGCGGCGGCCCGGCCTGACGTCCGCGTCCGCCGGGGGCGGGACCGCGTCCCTGCGGCACGCCGACCTGAACGCCACCCCCGGGAGCAGGAGCGGCGCCTCGGCCCTGTTCCTGCCCGGACACCGTTCCCGGCGTCGTCGCCAGGCCGGCGCACAACGCCAGGGCCGCCGCGGCGGGCACCAGACGGCGCACGGCTAATCCACCTTCTCGGCGCTGCCGCTCGACGCCGCGTCGAGCGTTTCGCCCGGACGCGCGCCGGTCGACGTCAGCGTGACCTTGCTGGCGTTGATGCGCTTGGCACCGTTCTTCGCGAGCGAGCCGGATACCGTCACCTCTTCGCCGATCTTCAGCGTCGACTGACGCCAGCCGCGACGCTGCAGTCCGTGCGGCGGCCCCATCTCGGCGCCCCAGTTCGTCACGGCGCCGGTGTCCGGATCCTTCACGTTCACGTAGAACCAGACGTGAGGATTGGTCCACTCGACCTTCGTGACGATGCCCTTCAGCGTGATGGGCTTGTCGGCGTCGAATTCAGCGGCGAAGGAGTGGTGAGCGGCAGCCGATCCCGCTGTGAGCAGCAGGGCGACCGCGGCCAGACCGCCAAGGATGTACGTTTTCATCTGTTCGTCCTCCGTTCGTCTTCTACGACCTGTTGTCCTGGCACAAGTGCCGTGGCATTTCTTCGCCCGCCACCCAGCGAAGCGTGGAACTGCTGGACCACGGCCGTGTGTAGGCGCCGGGATCCTCGACGGTGACATCGTACTTCAGCGTGTCGAAATCGGGGCGGGAGAATCGTTCGAGCAGCCGGAGCTGATCGGTGTGGGGCAGGCCCCCATTTGTGAACCAGAAATCCTCGTTGAAGCCCCTGGTGTCGACCACGAAACTGTCGCCCTCCCAGTGGCCCACGGAGCGGCCGAAGTAGAGCGGGTTCTCGTCATCTCCGCCGACCTGGCCTTTGTGGCTGCGCCCGTCGGTGTTGATGATGCGGTAGTTGTTGTTGCCGCTGCCCATCAGCACGAAGATCCGCTTGCGATCTCGGTCCTCCACGAACTGGACCCCGTACGCGAGCTGAAACTGGCGGGACCCGCCAGGCGGCTTGCAGTTCAGGTACATCGGGTCGTCCTGCAGGAACCGCTTCTGGCGCTCGGTGTAGAGCTGCAGCGCCCATGGCTGCATCGGCGCAACTTTCGGCGCGTCGGCGATGCTTTTCAGCAGGCCCCAGGTGTCCATCGGGATGGCGATCTTGCCGGCGCCGTTGCCTTCCGCGAGCGCTGTGACGCTCGGGTACGCCCAGTACCCCGTCGAGCCGCCCTGGGCCGCGCCCAGACGAGGCTGCCGGTCGGGCCACCGCGGCGTCGGCCGCGGTTCGAGCGGCGCCGCAGGCGGCGCGAGCGTCACGTTGTAGACGCTCTTGCCCGTCGCGCGCACGACCACCGAATTGCCCCACGCCTGGTGGCTGCCGTTCCGCGCGCCGAAGCCGGCGACGCGGATGCGGTCCCCGGGCCGCAGCGTCTCGCGCGACCAGCCGCTGCGCTCCAGGTCGATGGGTCCTTCGAGCTCGATGGCCCAATTGACCTGTCCCGCGGCATCCGCCACGTTCATGAAGACGTGCACGTGCGGGTTGCGCCAGTCGACGAGCGTCACGATGCCGTTCAGCGTGACGGGCTTGTGGTCGTCGAACTTCGCGAGGATCTCGTGGTGTGCCATGAGGCGGGCGCCCGCCAGGAGCAGACCCGCAAACGCCGCCGCCAGCACGCGCGATCTCATGACGGTCACTCCTACTGCCTCGAGAGCTTGAGGACGCCGCTCTCTTCCTGATTCTTCCAGGTGCCGGTGATCGTGCGGTTGGGCAGGGGCAGGTTGGCGATCTTGCCCTCGAGCACGTAGGTGATCGACTTGCCGGCTTTGTCCTTGGCGTCGGCCTCGAAATGGACGACCCAGCCCTCGGGCTGCAGCGTGGCGTTCTTGACGGGGATGTTGTCGGTGCCCGGGTTGATTGTTCCGGTGATGGTCTTGCCGTCCCAGTTGAGCACGAGCAGGAGGTCGTTGCCCTGGTTGTGATTGGTACTCCAGGTGCCGATCCACGAGCCCTTCAGGGGATGTCCCTCCTGCGCCACGATCGGTGCGGCGAGTATCGCGGTGATGGACAAAGCCAGAACAAACCTCAACGCCCGCATACGGTGTGTCTCCCCGGTTCCTGCACCACGGCGCGGCCAGCCGGCGTCTAACCCCGTCGGGCCCCCTCGGAGCCCGCCTCACGAGGTCGGCCTAGTATAAAGCGATCGGACCGTTTGTCGTTGCTCAACCCGGGACCGGCTCGTAGACTAGCGCGGCGGCGGTTTCCGCCCAGTTTTGTCAGAGGGATGGACGATATGACCAAGAAAACCGCAGGCCTCGTCGCGCTGCTGGCGGCGCTGTCCGTGCCCGCCGCCGCCCAGGACGGCAAGGCCGCGATTGCGGCCGCCGCGAAAGCCATGGGCGCGGATAACCTGAACGGCATCTCGTATTACGGCGCCGGCGCCACCTTCGACCTCGGGCAGTCGAACAACGCGAACGGCGCGTGGCCCAGGAGCAACGTCAGCGACTACGTCCGCTCGATCGACTTCACGCAGCCCGCCTCGCGCGCGACGGGCGTCACGTTCGTGGCGCCGGTGACCGGCGGCCCCGCCATCCAGGGGCAGTTCCAGCAGAACGTCACGCCGGCCAACGCGGCGTGGGCGCAGCAGCTGGAAATCTGGATTACGCCGTGGGGATTCCTCAAGGGCGCGGCGGCCAACAACGCGATAGCCGCGCCGCAGGTCGTTGGCACGCGGCCCTACACCGTCGTGACGTGGTCAACGCCGCAGAAGGCCCCATCCGGCATTCCCTATAAGGTGGTCGGCTATATCAACAACCGCAACCTGGTCGAGCGGGTGCAGACCTGGCTGGAAAACCCGATCTTCGGGGACATGCTCGTCGAAGCGACTTACACCGAGTACCGCGACGCCAACGGCGTGAAGTACCCGTCGGCCATCGTGCAGAAGCGCGGCGGGCAGCCGATGTTCGAAGCGCAGATCCTCGGCATCCGCGCGAACCCCGCCAACATCACGGAGCTCGTGACGCCCCCGGCGGGCGGCGGGCGCGGAGGCCCCGGGGGCGGTGCTCCGCCGGCGGCCGCCGCGGGACCCACATCGGAAAAGCTCGCTGACGGCGTCTACCGCATCAACGGCGCGTACAACGCGCTCGCCATCGAGTTCAAGGATCACATCGTGCTGTTCGAGGGCGGCCCGCAGAGCGAAGCGCGCTCGCTGGCCATCATCGCCGAGGCGAAGAAGGTGATTCCCAACAAGCCGATCCGGTATTCGATCCTGACGCACCACCACTTCGATCACTCGAGCGGGCTGCCCGCGGTCGTGGCCGAGGGCGCGACCATCATCACGCACGACGTCAACAAGAACTTCCTGCTGAAGGCGCTCAGCGCGCCGCGGACGCTCGCGCCGGACGCGATGTCGAAGTCGGGAAAGAAGCCCAAGGTGGAGTCGGTTCTCGAGAAGCGCGTGTTGCAGGACGAAACCCGCACGGTCGAAATCCACCACATCATCGGCCTGCCGCACGCCGACGGCATGCTGATGGTGTACCTGCCGAAGGAAAGACTCGCGGTGTACGCCGACATGTTCAACCTGCCGCCGGCCGACAACCCGGTGCCGAATCCCCCGGTCGTCGGCACGCAGGTGTTCCTCGCGAACCTCGAGCGGCTGACCATCGAACCCGAGCGAATCATGTCCGTGCACACCCTGAACCCCGACCGGCTTGCGACCAAGGCGGACATCACCAAGTCCCTGGGAAGATGAGCAATTCCTGAACCACAAAGGCCACGAAGGCCACGAAGAAGAAATCGAAGATCTTTGTGACCTTTGTGAGCTTTGTGGTTCAAAAGACGTGAGCTGAACTCTTATGAAGAAGATCCTTGTTTTCGGAGGCGTGGCCTTTGTTGGTGCGGTGTTGCTGGGCGCGCAGTTCGATCGCGACCGGGTGATTCCCGGCGGCGGCGTGTTCGTCCAGGGCTGGACGGGCAAGATCGACGCGGGCTCGACGCGGCAGGGCCGGGTCCTGAACGACGCCAAGTTCGCGCAGGATGGCAGCGCCCTGCACGTCACGACCGGTCCGGCCACCACGTTCTGGAATCCGGCGAACACGGCGAGCGGCGACTACACGGTGAAGGCCACGTTCCTCGAGCCGAAGTTCATGGAGCTCAACAGCCACGCGCATTCGTACGGGATCGTGATCGGCGGCAACAACATGGGCACCGATCAGATGAGCTACGTGTACTGCGTCGCGTACGGGGACGGCAACGCCCTGGTCCGCGGGTTCTCGGGCGCCGACGTGTTCACGCTGCTTCGCACGTCTCCGAATGCGGCCGTGCACAAGGCCGCGGGCGTCGGCCAGCCGGTCACGCAGGAGATCGCGTGGCGGGTCAAAGGCGGCAGGGCCGAGTGCTCGATCAACGGCGCAGTGGTCGCCGGCTACGACAAGGCGCAGCTGGTCGGCGCCGGCAAGCTCCAGTCAACCGACGGAGTCTACGGAATCCGCTTCACCCACAACGTGGAGGCCGTCATCACGGGCTTCGCGATGACGAAAGGGTAGCGCGGGGCTCAGCCCCGCGACGCTAGAGCAGCGGCTTCACCTGCCACTCGGCGTCGTTGAGCAGGGCGGTGCACTCCTCGGGCGAGATCGATCGCTTGGCGTACTTGCACCCCAGGATGAACAGCGCCCGGTCGTCGCTCCAGTCGGCCCTGGTCACTTCGCACTCGAACGTGCTGCCGTCACTCTTCGTGAGGTTCAGCATTTCGCCCGGCTTGGGGATGGCCGGCACCGTGATGAGCTTCGTGAACCGGATCAGGCTGTTATCGATTGGATAGCCCCGCTCGTCGAGCGACGGGACCTTCATCCGGGGAATCCGCAGGTTGACTTCGACCTCGATAGATTTCATGAGCGCTCGCTGAACCTCAGTGCCCGCTGTCGCCCCGGATCTTCTCGATCCTGGCGTCGCGTTCGGCCTGCAGCCGGGCCCGGTCCCGTTGATACTCCTCATCGGCCCGGATCCGGGCGTCTTCATCTAGAATACCGACGACGGCCGAGCGGTGCATGACCTCGGCCTGCGCGATCTTCGCGTCGTACAGGCTGCGGATGTCCGCGATGGCGGCCTTCTGCTCATCGGTGCGCGGCTGGTGATCGACGCCCTCACGGACGTCCTTCTGGCGCAGGCGTTCCATCGCGATTTCGTACGCGCTGCGGGGACTTCCGTCGGACATCACCGGCTATTGTATCCCGTGGTTGTTGTACAGCGTCGAGCTGTTCTATAAAGAACGTCGTCCTGCAGGCTCGTTGAGGAGGCGTCTGTGAAGCAGCGGTTAGGTTTTGCCGGTGTCGCCCTCGTCGGCGTCATATGCTTCGTTCTCGGCATCGTCGCGCAGCGCGTGTATGAGTCGCGCCGGCCGCCCGCCCGGCCGCCGGTCCAGGCCGGCGTCACGCCCGAGGCCGCGCCGCACGCGCCCGAGAGCGCCGGCGTCAACGTCGCGTCGATCAAGTTCGAGCAGGAGCCGCTCTGGGCGTACGGGTTCCTCGAGCCGCCGAAGCCAGGCGAGAAGGCCCAGCCGCAGGCGCCGCCCACCAGGAATCTCCGGCCCAACCAGGATCCGGGGGAGCAGACCAGGCCGCGCCGTGTGAACGGCAGCAGCGCGACGTATTCGCTGGTCGACGTCCGCGACGGCCAGAACGTGATCGACTGGTTCCCCGGCGATCACCCGCAGATGCCGAATGTCGTCGCGCACGGTCCGGCAAAACTCGGCAAGAACACCCGTGGATGCGGCTCGTGCCACCTGCCGAATGGCAAGGGACGGCCGGAGAATGCGCCTCCGTCGGGCCTGCCGGTCGCGTATTTCGTCCGCCAGATCCAGGACTTCCGCAACGGCGTGCGGCACACGGCCGATCCCCGCAAGCCGAACACGAACACGATGATCGATCTGGCCAGGGCCATGACGGACGATGAAATGAAGGCGGCCGCCGAGTACTTCGCGGCGATCAAGTGGACGCCGTGGATTCGCGTCGTCGAAACGAAGATGGTCCCCAAGACCCGCATCGTCGGCAACCTGTTCCTGCCGGCGAAGCCGGCGGCGACCGAACCGATCAACGGCCGCATCATCGAGACGCCGGAAGACGAGGAGCAGGCCGAGACGCTGCGCAACCCGCGCTCGGGTTTTGTGGCGTATGTGCCGGTCGGCAGCATCAAGAAGGGCGAGGATCTGGTAACGACCGGCGGCATGCGCATCGTCGGCAACCGCATCGTCCAGGGGAAGACGACGGCGTGCGGCACGTGCCACGGCATCAACCTGATGGGCGTGGCCGACGTGCCTCCGATCGCCGGACGATCGCCCAGCTACATGGTTCGGCAGATGTGGGACATGCAGCAGGGCGCGCGGAACGGCCCCCAGGCGCAGCTGATGAAGCTCGTCGTCGCCAACCTCACGCCGGACGACATGGTCGCGATCGCGGCCTATGTGTCGTCGCGCCCCCCGGGGGCGGGCGGAACGGCGCCCGCGCCGGCGGCGGCCGTCACGAGCCGGGCCGCCGAAGGGCGCAGGGTCGATACGGTTGCCGCGCGCTGAAGGGCTCGCGCCAGATCGACAACCCTCTTCATCAGCCGGGCGTGCGCCGGCGACGTGAGGAGGGCCCTGAGAAAATACTCCAGGCTCGCCAGCCGCTCGCGGTTGTCCTCGAGGGCCAGGGCCAGGTAGAGGTACTGGCCGGCCACGTGATGCCGGTGCTGTCTGAGCCGCGCGCCGTACTTTCTCAGGAGATGGCGCCTCGCCCGCACCAGCGCTTCGGTGTTCGAGCTGATCCCATCGCCGAAGTGATATTTGACCAGCGGCTCCGGCAATCGCACGAAGCGATACGCGTCCGCGAGGCGGATGAACAGCTCGAGATCGATCAGGCGCGGCAGCGCCTCGTCGAAGTAGCCCGCCCGCTCGAAACACTCGCGCTTGATGACCGCAGACTGGATGCCGATGCAGCGGACCTGGTAGTCGAGCGTTCGTTCGTCGATCAGGGCTCCCTGCGTCACCTCGGGCGAGACAAGCACGAGCGATCGCCCGTCGCGCAGGATCATCCGCATGTCGCTGTAGAAGACGCCGGTATCGGGGCCCGTGCCGTCGAGCGCCGACATTGCGGCCGCCAGCTTGTTCGGCTCCCACTCGTCGTCGCTGTCCTGGAACGCCACGTAGCGGCCTTGTGATCGCCTGATCCCGATGTTCCGGGCTACCGCGCAGCCGCGGTGCGGCGTCGCGATCACGTGCACGTTGCCGTGGCGCTCGTAAGACGCGAGGACGCCTTGCGTCCCGTCGGTCGATCCGTCGTCTACGACGATGAGCTCCAGGTCGGAGAAGGTCTGATTGAGGACGCTGCTGATCGCGCGCTCGAGCGTGGAGGCGCGGTTGTAGGTTGGCAGGACGACGCTGACTGCCGGAGCGGCCATTGGGCCCGCAGTCTACCACCGGGGATGAAACGGGCGGGACGCATCGCGCCCCGCCCGTTCCGAGCCCAGCTATTCGACGTTCGTCGTGATGGAGTCAGATCCGATTGTCGTCACACCGTCCACCAGAAGGAACGTGTTCGTCAGGCTTGTCCCTGGCGGCAGCGCGATGTTCAGAAGCGTAACGTCGGTCAGCGCCGGCGGCACGGCCGTTATGAGCGGCGCCGGTGTCGCCGAGATGCCGCTGGAGGTCACCCAGACGGTCGTCGGGCCGACGGCGATAGACCAGTACCAAGCCAGCGATGTCGTCCACGTCGAGGGCGAGATGGACAACGTCAGGTTCATCGGCCCCGTTGAGGTCACGATCGGCGCATCCACGCCGTTGACCTTCAACGTGACGATGGGCACGGGCGAGACGATGCTGACCGCACGCGCGAGCGTGTTGTTGGCTTCGTTCGCCTCGTTCTGCCCACAGCGGCACCGAGCCGTTGTGCCACTTGTTGTACATGACGATGTCCGACTCGGCGACGTGGCTCGCGTGCTGCCGGACGCCGACCTTGTCGTCCATGTACAGATCCTCGCCGCGCAGGATCTTGTTCACGCCGGAGTTCTGCATCGACAGGTTGTTGTTGTAGTGGTTCAGGCCGCGCACGCTTCGACAGCGGGTTTGACGGCGTGGGCACGTATCGACTGACGATGACGCACACGCCGGGGCCGGTCATCGTCAGCGGGGGAGACGAGGGGGACCGCTGACCAACGGCGGGACGCACGCCGGCACGATCCTGAAGGGCGATCTCGACGTGTGGACGATCAGCGCGGTCGCCGGAAATCACATCACGGTCAACATCAGCGAGGTGACCGACAACGACGACTTCCGCCCGTGGATTCGCTTGTGGTCGCCGACTGGTGGAACCCTCGGCAGCGTCTCGGGCCTCAGCACGGCGCAGATTCTGAATGTCGTTGCGCCAGTGACCGGCACCTATTTCGTCCTCGTGGGCTCGTTCGACAGCGGTTCGATGGGTCGGGCACGTACACACTGGCCGCCCAGGTCGCACCATGAGCTCCTGACGGCGGCGTCCGCCTGTCAGAAGCTCGAGAGCTTGCGGAGCGGTTCGAGCCAGCCGAACAAGGTGCCCCCGACTTCCGGGAAGAGCGACGCGATGACGGCCAGCAGCGGCAGCACGCCGTACACCGCGATCCGCTTGATGAACTCCCAGTTGATGTCGACCCGGCCCGGCGTGGTGGTCCGGAGCCGGCTGAGGACGTGGTCCCGTTCCATGTCAACGAGTATCCAGATCGCTGACAGGGCGGTCGCCGCCACTGCCAGCATGTCGACCGTCAGGAGTGAGGCGCGCCCGTTGAAGACGTACAGCAGGTGCGCCGCCGTCAGGGACGTCAGGCACAACATCGCGGCGAACAGGCACGTGATAGTGCGCGCGACGATGTCCCTGAGGACGAAGGCCATTTGAAGGGCGACGAGCTGTTCGCAGCGCGCGAACCAGCCGGTTGGGGGCCCGGCGTCGGCAATCGCCGCAAGGGGTGCGCCCGGGCTGTGCGAGGTGGTCGCGCCACGGAGCCAGGCAGTTCGCTGGAGCATCGTGACCAGCGAATCCGAGAGCTTCCACAGGCCGAACCACGCTTCGCTTTGAATGATGGCTGCGTGTTCCCGAACACCCATCTCGGCCTGGAGGGTGCAGACGTGCGTGGGCACGGCGAACAACGGCTCGAGCGAGACGAGGTCCCCCGGGCGGACCCCAAGACGGACCTCCTCCTCGCCTGCGAGGCCGCAAATATTCCCGAGGTTACGAGGTACTTCTGGAATGACGGTCCCGTGTCGTCCAGCGAGGGCAAGGCTGCGAAAGTCGCGCATCACGCTGTCGGCCATCTGGGCAACCGGCATCAACTCGGTCAGGCGCGGCGGCGCCAGGGAGATCTCCCAGGGGACTTGCGGAGCGATCTCCTGCAGGTGCTTCTCGATCGGAGTCTGAGCGAGCCGCTTCAGGTGAGATCGTGCCGTGTTCCACAGCGCCAGACCTTGAGCCAGCTGAAGCAGGCCGAGTCCAAGCGTGGTCCAGGTGCCGACCATCACGAACCAGGAGAACGTCCGTCCCTCGATCGTGCTGACGCGTGTGGTGCTGACTGCCGCAACGAGCAGAATCAGGAGCAGCGCAGCCGGATAGATCGACGGCATGTTCTGGGCCGGCATGTCCAGCATTCCGGCGAGGCTGCCCTGTCTCGGCTCGCCGACCGGCGACATGCGTTCGGCAGTGAACAAACCGAATGCGGGGGACCCGCCTCCAAGGCGCGCGTACCCGAACCCTACCAGCGAGAGGCGCCTGACGCCGGTGAAGACAGCGGTGTAGAAACCGGCCGCAAGGAAAGACCATCAGCGCGGCCGGCGAGATGATGCCGCCTCCGACGATTCGCGCGAGCGTGAGCCGGCCAGGTGCGCCGATCGTCGCGTCGAGAGCGGTCTGGACGACGAGGACGAAGAACAGGAGCATCGTCACGGCCATTCCGACGAACAACAGCCATCCGGTCCGCTCGGTCATCGTGAGATTGCCCAGCCGCGCTGCGACGCCCCGAACGACGGCCATCGTACTGCGCCCCGGGTCGATCGACGCCGCCGCGTGCGCGGTCAATCCCGTCGGGCAGCATTTGCCGCGGCCCATAACTCTTCACTCCGGTGTAGATCACCCCCGCCCACGTTGCGACGGCCGCGAAGGGCACCAGCAGCGCGGCCGATTCTGGAAGGAGGAACGGGAGCACGATCGCCACTACCCACGCGGCGGCCAGCGACAGCAGCGCGAAGCAGATCGTGAGTGCGAAGCGGTGCAGGCCGGCAGCCCGATGGAACGTCCGAGGCGGCACCAGCACGCGAACCAAAGGCCACTCGAAAAAGGAGCCGTCCCCGTCCGGATTGTCGAACACCCGCTTGATCCGGAGCATCACCCAGAGATGCACCGCCACGATCACGAGCACAAGGACGGCGCCGATCCTGAACCGCAGCGGAAGCGGAGGCAGCTGAGCCACGTTCAGATCAACGGGCGCGGGATTGGCAATCCGCTCCGGCTTGACGGTGGGTAGCGTCCAGTATCCGTCCTCTCCGATGACGTTGATCGACACAGGCGCGATCGGCACGCATGGCGTGACGGCAGGCGTCCCGCAATAGCCCAGCGACGCCTCGGCAGCCTCGCCCGCGTCACTGAGCGACACAAGGGCGCGCGCAGCGTAGAAGACACCTTCGGCGGACATGCTCGGGAACGGCTGCCGGCGCAGCGGATCGAACGTGCCCGGTATCTCCGGCTGGTTCGCGAGGTTCAGCGTGTACGACGAGGCGACGAGCGCGCCCCGCAGGTAGGGCAGGTAGTCCGGATGCAGGTACAGACCGTGCGTACCGAACAGGAACAGCTGCACGTCTGGCGAGGCTCGCTTTACCTCGCGAGCCAGGAACAGCACGTCACGATCGTCGGTGGCGAAAATCCCGACGGCGGAAATCTTCTCGTGCCGGATCACATCCAGTATGGAATCGACCGTCGCCCCGACGACCGGACCGGTGAGCTGCGGACGGAGCGCGGGAATGACGTCGCTCGGCGGCGTCGCCTCGCGCAGGTTCAGCGGGATCACCGGGCCCGACAGGAGTGCTGTCCCCGGTTGTGCCAGGGACGGAGCGTCGCTCCGCAGCTGAGCGATGTGCAGCGGAAACTTGAAGACCTTGGCGGACCCGAACACGTCCCTCTCCGTTGAGGCGTCTGACGACGTCGCGGCTGCGTCCCCTCCGTACGCGGTGTTGCTTTCGTTGAGCAGCGCAACGCCGTTGCCGTCCTTCCATCCGGGGTTGATCGACTCCAGGTACAGAGCCATCCGCTCCTTCAACACCGACGTCGGCTGGACCGTCGCCATGAAGAGCGCGCCGTGGCTGAACGTCTTCATCTTCTCGATGTTCTCGTCGGCCGTCGCGGAGCCTGTGATGACGATCCGGCGCGTGAACGACGTTGGAAATGGCGCCTCTCCCAGCACCATCGCCAGTGAGACGGTCGATCCGGAGAAGCTCGGGCCCAGGACCCTCAGTGGCCTGTTCGCGCCGCTGCACGCATTCCACGCGCGCAGGAACCAGAGACTGTTCCGGAGCGCTACCTGATGGACGCCGGCCGTCGGTGTTTCGAGGACGGTCAGCACGACCTGCATGCTGATGTCCTGTTCCTTGACGCGCCGGAAGATGATGGCGCCGGGCTGACGCTCGTGGAGGCGGCTTGCAGACAGGACCGCCACCGGACCCGCGGAAGCACGCGACCAGTCGACGAGCCTCACGCGATCGAAGAGATAGTCCTCCTGCGCCATTCCGGACTGGGCCGCTGCCAATCCCTGATCGGCAAGCCAGCCGCTGTTGGAGTCCACGTAGTCCGGGATGGTCGCGACAATGAAATCGACGGAGTAGGCGTGATGATGGGTGCCTTCCCGGCTCCTCTTCACCCCGGTCGCCAGAGCCGCGAGGAGCCGCCAGTCCCGGAATTCGTCCAGCAGCGCCCTCGCTTCGGCCGCCCGAGTTTTGCCGTCACCGCCATCGTCGGCTAGCATCCAGGCGCCGAGGACGTTGGCGTGTCTCTGGAGCGCTGCGCCGTCGCAGGTGGCAGGTTCAGTCGGGTTGGAAAAGCGATCGAGACCTGTGCGCAGACTGACCATGGCTTCGAGGATCTGCTGGTCCCTCGCGGATCCCTTCGTGGCCAGCGTTACAGCCGTCGCACCGGTCAGCGGCGACGCGCTTGTACTGCCCGCGCGAGCGCCTAATGCCCCGTCGAGGGTCTCCAGCACTGGACGGAGATCGGAGACCCACGGAACGGGTTGGGAGGCGCCGTCCGACTTGTCGCCGCTGCTGCCCGGATCGCCCGGCTTCCCGGCATCCGCCGGTGGGGTTCCTCGCAAGAAGCCGCCGGAGAGAATCCCGGCGACGAGAACGATGGGAATGAGAGGGTTGTTGTAAAGCTCTGACTTAGCCATCCCATCACCTCAATGGCAACCTCTTGCGCTGGGATACGCGCGGACGGGGTGGGGAAGGGCTCACCCGGCAGACACGGTGACGGGACCCGTTCGCTCATCGGCCAGTTTCTTGACCGATGAAACCGCAGAGTTCGGCGTGGCGGTGAGCCGCGCCGGAATAGCACCACGTTGACAGCGGGGGCGGTCCGGGCGAAAGTCATCAACGCGGCATCTTCAGCGCGAGCGAGGCCAGCATGAAGCAGTCGAAGCCGAAGCACACGCCCGCCCCTCGTTCACGATCTGCCCCGTCGCTCGAGGAGCTGATCGCGCGCACCGTGGCCGGCATGAGGCCGATCCCGTTGTTCCACGAAGTCGAGGAGGCGGTGATCGAGGGCGGCACCGACCTGGAGGCGGCCCTTCAAGCCACCCTGGGGGACGCCGGCGCGGAGTTCGCGGCCTTCGCGGCGCGGCGCGAGATGGTGATCAACGCGATCATGACCCACTTGCCGCCGGCGGTGCGGAAGGATCTCGACGGCCTGCTGGATCATTTGGAGGTCCGCGAGATCGCGCACGCCGATCTTGGCTATCGTCTCGGCCTCGAACTCGGCCGTCGGCTCGGGGGTGCGCGGTGAGCGAGGAGCCCGACGGCGGGTGCCGCAGGCACACACGCCGCCGGAACCGTCGCGAACGGCCACGTGGGCCGGCCGCTCACGGAATGACGAACGCGTTGTCGTAGGCCTCTGCCAGTTCCTGGCACTGGTAGGCGTAGTTGCCGCCTTCCGAGTTGATGAGCACCGCCGTCTGGATGCCGTTGGGGTACTCGATGATGCAGGCGTCGAGATTCGTCAGGTCACCACCGTGGCTCCGATATACGCCATACAGACCGCTGTTCCAGCTGTACGTGGTTGGATTCATCCATCCGAGGAACCCCGTGTCCATCCGCCCGCGCGCGGTGGGCGTCATGATCTGATTCGTGTACCGGCGATAGGCCATGAACCCGACCAGCTCCACGCTCGACATGAACCATCCGCTGCTGCCACAGCGCGTTCTCCAGTCCCCGGCTGCCGCACCGGCCGACCCATCGTCGGGAAATCCATAGCGCAGCGTCGGCACGGGATCGTCCGCCTGGCAGTCCGCGTGGACAAACCCGGTCTGGTCGAGTGCATAGATGCGGACCGCGTCGATATAAAGCCAGGCGATCATGTCCTCGAAGGTGAACGCGAAATCCTCGTAGATCTCCTGAATACCGTCTTCGCCATACAGCAGATATGGGATCGCGACCCTGAACAGGGCGAAGTTCGCATTCTGATACTGGAAGATGTCCTTGTACTTGACCCCGTCGTCGTTGACGCCCTCCACACCCGCGGCAATGTAGGACTCGAGGTCGGCAAGTCGATAGTCTCGGTTCCTGTTGTCGTCCAGGCCGCTGCTGTGGGTCAGCAGGCTGCGAAACGAGAGATCGTCCACACCGGGCCCCCGGACCCAGCTGGCGGGCAGGTACGGCTTGATCGAGCTGTCGACCGAAATGCCCTTGTCTTCGAGCAGCTGGACGAGCACGGTGGCCGTAATCGTCTTGCTCACGCTGGCGATGTTCATCTCCTTGCTGGCGGATTGAGGCGTCGCAGGCGGGTCGGCGCTCGTCCTCGCGACACCGTCCTGGCGCGTGCTGACCAGAAGACCCTGCTTTGCGATCGCGTACTGGTAACCCACGACCTGGCCTTCGAACGCGTTGCGGATGTTCTGCTCGTAAAGGTCGAGTCGGAAGTAGGGGAGGTTGCCGACGATGACGGCGGGGCCGAGCTGTTCGAAGGCGACGACGTACTGTCCCGCGGCGACCTGCGCGGCAGCCGTGCGAAGGGCGGTCAGCGCCCGCGACAGCCGATCGTCTCTGAGGCCGGCCGAGTAAGCGCGGACAATGCCGTCCCAGGCGAGCCACACCCCGACGCCCGCGAGCCTGGACTGCACTCGCCCGGCGAATTGACGCTCGGCGCTGTCGGCGGCGTATTGCGTCGCGAACGTCAGCTGGAACACGGACTGCTTCAAATTCTGCAGGGCGCCGGGGAAGTCGGTCTCCACCTGGATGAGATTGGTCAGTGCTTCCTGCGCGAACTTCACGGCCTGGCTCGCCAGGCGCCCGAACGGGGTTGCCGTAGGCCCACCGGGGATGCGTTGAAGGTAAGCGGTCATGACCATCGTCGTTTCCGCGAGTTCTCTCCACGCGGTCGGTCGAGGGGGTTGTGAGGGGGGTGGGTCGACGGGCACTCCCGCATCGTGGGGTGGCGTGCCCGGCGGCGGCATCATGCGCAACGCAGCCTTCACCTCTGCGAGAGTTCGCTGCCGCGGTGGAATGCGCTGGGGACCTTCGGCTGCGGCCCACAGAAGGTGGCTCGACGCGAGGACCAGCGCAACGACCGACATCGACCGGCGCGCCGCCGACTGAGTCAAAGGAAACGGTGCCATATGCTCTCCTCCGGCTATACAAACGCCGGCGGCGAGCGATTTCCCTCAGGGGCAGCCAACCATGAAGGCGCGCTGCCGAAGCTCGGGATCAGCAGAAGGGAAAATGAGGATGTGAAAAAGAGTGGTGGACGACGGGAGGATCGAACTCCCGACCTCCGCGTTGCGAACGCGCTCGCCTTGGCCAGATTGGCGCGGAAATCAGGCCCGCTTTCGCTTGCCGCGTGAACGGGACGTGAATGGGCGAATCGCCTGCTGCTGGTCCCGGCGGGTCGCTTCCGCGTAGATGCTCAACAGGACGTCGGGCGTTTTCCAGTCGCCCTGCGCTGTACGGCCGGAATAGCCCGGCGCTACGTGACCACCAGTCGATAGGCGCCCGTGCGGCGGGTCGCCCAATGGAACGTGAAGCCGCCCGCTTTCCGTCCGTAGGGCACGTCCGCCCACTGGCACAGCCGCTCCAGCCGCTGCCGGACCGCGTTCGGCCAGTCGCGCGCGGTGTCTCCGGCAGGCGGGTCGGCTTTCCGAAGGGGAGCAACCTCATCTCTTCGACAGCTTCCGGGCCATCTCGTCCAGCAGTCCTTCCGCCTGATGACACAGTCCGTGGTTGAACCCGTGCGTCACGTGGTTCACTGACACCACCAGCGTCCCGTCTGGTTTCGTTAGCGTGCCCACAGCGTGGAGCCGCATCTTGGCTTGGTTCTCCAGTGTGAAGATCACGTCGGCCTCGGCCTTGGTCTTCGTGAGCACGAGTTCGGACGGCCGCGCCTGCATCGCCTCGACGACGCAGGTGGCGAGCTTCTGATCGTCGCTGTCCGTCGGGTTCGCCGGCAGCACGTAGACGTGGAGGAACTTTAACAGAATCAGGATCAGCGTAAGACTCATGCCCACTACTCCCGGTAGAGCCCAGGCGTCGGCATCTTCGCGGGCGTGTTGCTCTGGAGCACGTTCGAGAACGTGCTGAACGGAACGTCGACCGTGAAGTTTCGGTTGTCTTTGTTGTCCGCCATCCCCAACGTCATCGTGATGCCGTTGAAGTTGGTGGAGTTCAATCGAAAATAGATTCGCACGAGCGAGCTCTGATTCGCGGTGATCGAGCCAAAGCCTGCGGCGACGATCTGATCGCGGCTGATCTCGTTGCGCTCACGCTCGACGCCGTTCAGCGTGATGGACAGCCGGGCGTACTGCCACACCGCGGAGCCGCCCGCGTTCTCGCGCACGCGAATCGGGGACTCGAGCGCCGCGAGGAACCGCGTGTCGAGACTCGGGTGAATGACAAGGCTCCCTTCACCGATCGCGCTGACGTTCGCGGCAGGCACCGCCGGCGTCGGCGCTGCGTCACTACCACCGCACGCGACGGCCGCCACGAGACACACGCCGGTCAGAAATCGTTTCATAAGCGCGATCCTTTCGAATGGGCGCGCAGTATACAGCAGAGGTGCGGGCAGAATCTTGGCCGTGAACGCAACGTGAATGACAGCAGGCGAAAGACCACACTCCCGATCGCTCGGCTGGGGCCGTTCTGAGCGCTCGATGCTGAATCTCGTAGGAAAGAGTGGTGGACGACAGGAGGATCGAACTCCTGACCTCCGCGTTGCGAATGCTCGCGGGCGTAAGGCTTATCTGGTTGGCGCATCAGCACATCGCCGAAACAGGAGGCACTGATGTGCCCATCTCGGATTCCCGCGCCAACCCGCATAGTTCTGCATCGTGATGCGGAGCGGATGGGCACAGAAGCGGGCACATCGCTTCAACGACTTACGAGCGTTCTTCAGCGACTGAGCTTTCGGGATGGCCGAGCTTTAGACGGCGGATCAGGATCGATGCGAGCGGCAGGCGCGGGCGTTTGTTCATGCCCAAGTAGCCAGTCGCCGCCGCTCGAATCAGTGCCCAGAATGGCTCCTGCCGGTTCTAGAGGGCAATCTCGAGCTCGGCTCAGACAGGCCGCGGCGGCTCACCCGTTTTGGCACTGTGGTTCCCGGCCTTGACGGCGAAAAGAGCCGCAGGGTGACCATCGCCGCCATCGCCGAGCAGCTCGAGGCGAAGCCCGACACGGTCACCAAGGCCGTGACGCGCGGGACCGGGACGATGTTCACCAAGGTACTCAGCCAGGACGGCATCCAACGTGTCGCCCTCCTCGAGCGGAGAGCTTCATGACTGGACAGGTTGTCCAGGACAGCGTTGGACATGTCCCGCGACCGGTACTGGACGGACAACACACCCTTAAGGGTGTTGTCCTGTCCGGTTGTCCAGTAGGTCAGGGAGTGAAGACAGAACGAGGAGAACTAGGACGCGATCGCCGCATACACCATGGCTGCAGCGGTCAGGATGATAGCGATTTGGACGAAGAGCAAGAAAGTCGACAACCAGTCACGATTCAGGAACTTTGAGCCCACGTGTGTCCTCACAGCGCAATGCGAAATCAATCGGCA
Source organism: uncultured Acidobacteriota bacterium (assembly GCA_963712905.1). Lineage (GTDB taxonomy): Bacteria > Acidobacteriota > Vicinamibacteria > Vicinamibacterales > CAVVIG01 > CAVQJU01. Next base: position 300,128 of record CAVQJU010000014.1, read on the forward strand.
AAGCGGCTCAGATGGCGAGCTGAAGACATCGACGTTCGATGCTGAAGGTCCACAAACGGACGGCGGACACACTTAGGTGCGCGCAGTGGTGATGCGGAGGACGGGACACCCTAAATGACTGACACCGTACGGGCTATCGAACAGGGCAACAGCGATTCTGCCCACGATTCTGCCCATTCAGAGCGATTTGAGGAACTCGAGAACTCCGGCCGCGGCGCCGATGTCGTTGCTGCCGGCGTTGCTGAGGCGGCGGCCCGGCTCTGCCCGCTCGGCGCCGTCGAGACCGTGGCAGATGACGCGCGCCGCGGCCGGCCGACGCCAGGGGATACACTCACGCCATGAGCGAAGCGGCTCGGACCTTGGTGACGAGAACATTCGTCTGGATGGCGATCGCGCTGGCGCCAGCGTGCCTCCAATCGCCTTCCACCCAACTAGGCCCCGAGAGTCCGTATTCCGGCCAGATTGGAACCGAGTACCGGGTTGTCGGCGACGTCAAGGCGTATGGCATTTATGAAGGGGCAGATCAAAAGAAGCTGGCCTTCATTACGCTGATTCCAGGGGTCGGCATCGGCGGCCGGGAGGTCGCCTTCAAGCGAAAAGTCGAGCACGGTCAAGTCATTCGCCTCCTGAGCGCGTGGCACGGGCCGGTGCTGGGCGGAAGTGGCGTGGACCATCTCGTCGCGGCTGAGGGGACAGACTGGGCTCACGGCGACTGGGATCGCGACGTCCCCATTCGGGTCGAGCTGATGCGCGGGAATGAAGATGTCGGGCCGGAGTTGAACACGGCGATCTATCGACGGATTGAAAAGTAGACGCGATGCGCGACGAACCGTTCTATTCGCCGAAGCACAAGCCGGCGCCCGTCCGGCTCGGGAAGCCCGGCGATCGGCTCTTCAAGTTTCGGAAGGACGTCGATCGCTACGTCTGCGAGCTGCGCGATCACGGCCAGTATGGGATCGAGGCGCAGTTTCTGCTGAACGGCGACCTCTACATCGCGCGGACGTTTCAGGATCAGCCGGACTTCGGTGTCCGCGCTCGTGACCTCGCGATCGCCTGGGCCGAGCAGCAGCGGAAGGCGATGGAGCGCTCGGCGTGATCTCGAAAGCGACGGTGTTTGTAACTCGGAGCAGGCGCGAGTGAACCTTACGGATTTCCGAGTGGACGTAAGCTCGTGGATCTTGCGAGCCAGATGATCACGACAAACGTGAAAAGGAAAGGAAGAGAAGCGGTCTTAGAGGCAACTGGATGTTCAGGCAAGGAACTCAAGACCTTCGAGGGAGACCTGAAGGACGCGAGGCCGAGGTCGATCGACGCCTTCCTTCAGGATCGGCCGGATGTACTTGATATCGGCAAGGCAGTAATCGCAGCCGTGCTGCTGCCCTACGAAAGTGAACCCGACGTATCCGACGAGGTATACGCGCGGCAGTGGTATCACCACTTGCTGGATCGAATGTGCCCAAGGCTCGAGTTTGAGAGCAATGCGCTGTCGATTGTCACCTACAACTACGATCGCTCTCTGGAACATTTCCTTGTTTACGCGCTGCGCGCGAGATTCAAACTCGAAATGCCGGAGGCGGCACGACTCGCGAAGGTTCCACAGATTACGCATTTGTACGGGTCCTTAGGTCCGTTGCCAGAACTGGAACCGAGCGACCCCAACCGCCTTGATGTACAACGCTGGCGTCACGAGAGACACGGTGCGGCAGGCAGCCAAATCAATCAGCATCATCCACGAAGGGGACGATATTCCTTCTGAACCCCAAGCGAAAGCGCAGGACCTGTTAAGAAACGCGGAAGACATCTGGTTCTTAGGGTTTGGCTACGACCCGCTCAACGTTCAGCGACTAAACCCTGAACTGTTTGTTCACAGGCCGGGGGTGTCGCTTCGGGGAACCGCCTTTGACCTGTTGAAATCCGAGACGAGAAAGGCGAAGCGTGCTGTCGAGGGAACCACCGGCGATAGCCAGAGTCTCGAGCTGGGTGGAAAGGGCGAAGACATTTTGACCTTCCTCCGGAAAGAGTGGGAATGAGTCTCCGAAAATTCTGTAGCCCGACACAGCCTGAGACGACGGCAGGTGGCCAACGAAACCCGTTGCACTGTCCGTCGTCGCCGCAGTGTGAGCATCACTGGTTCTACGACTTCCGCGTCAACCGGAAGCGGTACCGGAACACGACCGAGACCGCGAACAAGCAGGACGCGAAGAAGATCGAGGCGAAGGAGCGGTCGCGCGATCCTCGAGGGCCGCCACGGGATTCGCCAGCAGCCCGACATCACGTTCAAGACGTTCGCCGACGACGTACCTGACGCGACCATGCGGAGCTCCACAAGCGGAGCGTCGATCGCGACCGGGAGATCCTGAAGGTGCTGAATCGGGCGTTCGGCTCGCTCATCCTGCACGAGATCACGGCGCATCGGATCGAGCAGTTCAAGCGGGAACGGCTGGCGGGGAAGTGGCGCGGCCACAGGCACGACGAGCGCGGCGAAGCCGATCAAGCCGGCGACGGTCAATCGGGAACTCGACACCCTCCGCGGCATCTTCTCGAAGGCCGTCGAGTGGGGCAAGCTGCTCGAGCATCCGATGCGGGCGGTCAAGCGGCTGAAGGTGGACAACCGCCGGACCCGGATCCTGACCGAGGCCGAGCAGCGCGCGCTGCTTGAGGCCTGCCCGAAGAAGCTCGGCGCGGATCGTCCGGCTGGCGCTGATCACGGGCGCCCGGATCGGGGAGCTCCTCGGCGCTGCGCTGGGAGGACATCTCCGAGACGCGAGCTGATCGTTCCTGGAGACGAAGAACGGCCGGTCGCGGCGGATCCCCGTCAGCCCGGCCATGCAGGCCGTGCTCGGCGCAGTGTCCGAAGACGCGTCACCCTGGGTGTTCACGAACCCCGGACGCACGACGGCCTACACGGTCAACGGCGTGGCGCACGTCTTCAAGCGGGCCGTCGAGCGGGCCGGCATCACGACCGGGCGATGTCAGCCTGCACACGCTGCGCCACACGGCCCTGAGCCGGATGATCGCCGGCGGGCATCGACGACTTCACGGTGATGGCGATCTCGGGCCATCGTCGATGCGGATGCTCGAGCGGTACACGCATCCGACCGAACGCGCGGAAGATCGATGCGCTCGAGACCTTCGCCGGCGTCGATGGGCAGAATCTGGGCAGAACGGAAAATGCAGGATGCGAAAAAGAGTTGGTGGACGGCACGAGGCTCGAACTCGCGACCTCCGCGTTGCGAACGCGGCGCTCTCCCAGCTGAGCTAGCCGCCCACTCGAGTGAATCGCAGGCATCTAGCGCGCCGACGAACCTTCAGTGTAGCACTCGCTGTACCCGCAACGCGCAGACCGCGGCGGATCCGGCCATTTGCTATAGTCGCAGCGCATGCCTCGATCAAACGCATCGGCATCCTCACCGGCGGCGGCGACGCGCCCGGCCTGAACGCCGTCATCCGCGCCGTCGTCAAGTCCGCCTGCAACGCCGGCATCGAGTGCCTCGGCCTCGAGGACAGCTTCGACGGCCTGCTCGAGCCGGACCGGTCGCGGTCGCTGACGCCCGCGCGACGTCACCGGCATCCTGCGCCTCGGCGGCACGATCCTCGGCACGACTCAATCGCGGCAACCCGTTCGCACTCTCCGATCGACACGTCCGACGGCCCGCGCGACTACTCGCGATCGCGTCGTCGAGATGTTCCACAAGATGGGGCTCGACGCGCTGGTCGTCATCGGCGGCGACGGCACGCTGGCGATCGCCCATCAGTTCTGCCAGCGCGGCATTCCGATCGTCGGCGTCCCGAAGACCATCGACAACGACATCGTCGGCACGACGAACTGTTTCGGGTTCGACACCGCCGTCGCGTTCGCCACCGACGCGATCGACCGGCTGCACACGACGGCCGAAGCGCACCACCGCATCATGGTCGTCGAGGTGATGGGACGCTACGCCGGCTGGATTGCGCTGTACGCCGGCGTCGCCGGCGGCGCCGACGCGATCCTGATCCCGGAGATCCCGTTCGACCTGACGATCGTCGCCGAGCGGCTGCGCGAGCGCGACGCCTGGGGCGCGAAGTTCAGCATCGTCGTCGTCGCCGAAGGCGCCTTTCCGCAAGGGCGGCAAGACTGTCGCTCATCGAGGAGGCGCAGCGACGGCCACGTCGAGCGCCTCGGCGGCATCGGCGCGCAGGTCTGCGCGGCGCTCGGCAAGACGGCGGACCGAGGTTCGGCAATTGGCTGAGGACGAACGAGCCGGTGATGGCCATGCTGGCCAGGTTCAACGATCGCCGTGGCCATGCTGAAGAGCATGATCGTGAGCAGCTTGCCCCACACGATCTCGATGCGTTCGGCCGGGCTGCTGAGCAGCGTTTCCAGCGTGCCGCGCTCCTTCTCGCCGGCGCACAGGTCGATGGCCGGATAAAACGCGCCGGTCAAGCGCCCAGATCAACAGCACGAACGGCAGGATCTTCGACCAGGCGGCCGCCTTGTGCTGCGCCGGCTTCGGCCACGTCGTGCGTGGCGATGTCGAACGGCTTGGCGGCGGTGGGCGGAATCTGGCTGTCTTCCAGATTCTGCTGGCCGATCTGCTTCGCGCCAGCGATCGAGCACGTCGGACACGCGGCGATGGCCGGCCTTCGAGGCGTCCTTGGCCAGGTTCGGATAAATCTCGACGTTGGGCAGCTTCGATTCGCGTCGACTCGCGGCGCGGCGGCTCGCTCGCGCGATCGCGCAGCAGCGACTTCGCGAAACCGGGCGAACCGCTCGACGAAATTCGGCGGAAAATAGACCACCACGTCGTAGTTGCCCGTCGTGCATGTCGCGCGCGGGCCTGCTCCAGCGGATCGCGCTGCGTCGCGCCGGCGGCGGCGCGTCGCTGCAGCGTCACTTGCAAGCAGCGCGGCGCACTTCGGATCGGCGAACAGCTCGCCGGCAAAGCGGTCGTCCTCGATCAAGCGGCGGCAGTTCGGCGCTCTCGGGCGCGCCGACCACCAGCACGCGAATCGCGTGCTCGCGCATGAACTGCGCGACCTGAAAGAAGCTCATCCCCAACAGCGGATAGAGCAGCAGCGGCAGCACGGCGATCATGAACAGCGTGCGCCGATCGCGCAACTGATCGCGAATCTCGCGCGCCAGAATCAGCTTGACGTTCGACCAGTTCATGCGGCTGGCGGCCTCGTGCGATCCAGCGGCCGTGCGGCCGGCGACGTCGAGCGCTTCGTCGTGGTTCTGAATCAAGCGGAAGAACAGCTCTTCCAGGTCCTGCTCGCTGGTGCGTCTCGCGCAGCTCGTCCAGCGTGCCTTCGGCCAGGATGTGGCCGCGGTGCATGATGGCGATCCGGTCGCAGAGCTTTTCGGCCTCGCGCATGATGTGCGTCGAGAAGACGATGCACTTGCCCTGGTCGCGCAGCTCGGCCACGGTCTTCAGCAGCGCCCGGGCCACCAGCACGTCGAGGCCCGCCGTGGCTTCGTCGAAGATCAGCACCGGCGGATCGTGGACGATGCGCCCGGGCGATCGACACCTTCTGCTTCATGCCGGTCGACATCTTCGCGCCCAGCACGTCGCGGATGTCGTTCATCTGCAGCCGCGTCGAAGAGCTGCTTCCATCCGCTCGCGCAGCGGCTCGTCGGCGATGCCGTACAGCCGGCCGAAGTATTCGACCATTTCCCAGGCCGTCATGCGGTCGTAGACGCGCCGTGTTGGCCGACATGAAGCCGATCTGGCGGCGCACCTGCGACGGCTGCGTGACGACGTCGTAGCCGTTGACCGTCGCCGTGCCGCTGGTGGGCCGCAGCACCGTGCTGAGGATCCGCAGGACCGTGGTCTTGCCGGCGCCGTTGGGGCCCAGCAGGCCGTAGATCTCGCCCGGGCAGGGCGTCGAAGCTGACCCCGTCGCAGCGCGCACGAACTTGCCGCGCCGCAGGTCGGCATAGTGCTTCGTCAGATCGCGGACGTGAATCATCGTGAGGAGTCGCGCCGGTTTGCGCGGGCTGCTACTGGTCCGGAAGTTGCCGCCTATGCGAGCTCGGCAGCCGCGCGAAGTGCAGCCCACGGCACGCCCTGCGCATACCGTCAAGGCGTACCACATATTGGCATGCGCAGGTTGCAGCGATCGCCGAAATCGCGGCGAATCGCAGATCAGGGCCGCGCAGACTCCGGTACTGCAGTCGCTACAGCCGTGGCCGGCTCCAGCGGCGCTTCGTCGATCAGCTCGTAGAACACGTTCCGCCGCCGCGGCATGTAGCCCAGCTCGCGGATCGCGCCGCGCATCTCGTCGAGCGTCAGGTAGTGGACCGTGCCGGCCGCGGCGACGACGTTCTCCTCGATCATCAGGCTGCCCATGTCGTTGGCCCCGTAACAGCAGGGCGATCTGGCCGATCTTCAGCCCCTGCGTGACCCAGCTCGACTGGATGTTGGCGAAGTTGTCGAGGTACAGCCGGCCGACGGCCTGCGTCTTCAGATACTCGAACGAGCCGGCCGGCGGCACGTGGGCCATGTCGGTATGCTCGGGCTGAAACGTCCAGCAGATAAACGCCGTGAAGCCGCCGGTCTCGTCCTGCAGCTGCCGCAGCCGCTCCAGGTGCTCGATCCGCTCGGCCAGCGTTTCGACGTGGCCGAACATCATCGTGGCCGTGCTGCGGCCGCCCAGCTCGTGCCAGACGCGGTGGACGTTCAGCCAGTCGTCGGTCAGCACCTTGCCGCGCGTGATCTCCTTGCGCACGCGATCGACCAGAATCTCCGCCGCCGCCGCCCGGCAGGCTGCCCAGGCCGGCCGCCTTCAGCCGCTCGAGCACCGTCGCGCAGCGGCAGCTTGGCGACCTTGGTGAAGTGATGAATCTCCGGCGGGCTGAAGCCGTGGACGTTGACCTGCGGAAAGTGGCTCTTGATGTCGCGCAGCAGCTCTTCGTACCACTCGAGCTTGAAGCTCGGGATGCAGGCCGCCCTGCATCAGAATCTGATCGCCGCCCAGGTCGACCGTCTCCTGGATCTTTTGCAGCAGCACGTCGCGCTCGAGCACGTAGCCTTCGGCGTCCTTCGGCTTGCGGTAGAACGCGCAGAAGTCGCAGACCGCCGTGCAGACGTTCGTGTAGTTGATGTTGCGGTCGATGTTGTAGGTGCGGTACGGCTCGGGATGCAGCCGGCGCGTGACGGCGTCGGCCGCGCGGCCCAGCGCCGCCAGGTCGTGCGACTCGAGCAGCCGCAAGCCCTTCGTCGGGCGAGAGCCGCTCGCCGGCGACGGCCTTATCCAGAAGTTTGGCAATCGTCGAGTCCAAATTCGACTCCGCTGGGCACGAGGCCCAGTTGCGGCGGCCTTCTCGGTAAAACAGCTCCAGCCCGCGCTGCTCGCGCGGGCCCAGGTAAAAGTGCAAATTGTCGCGCAGGTACGACAGGCACTGCGGCCGCGTCAGCCCCAGCGGCGCCGCTTCGCGCTGCGGCAATCTCGTCCAAGATGCGCCACGCCCGCGTCGCGGGCTTCGCGCCAGCGCCGCGTCGAGCCCGTCCAGCTCGGCGCCGGCGCGCGCCACCCACATGGCAAACACGAACGGCAGCTCCGCCCAGCGGCACCACTCGTCGCCCAGGTCCCACACGACCTCGAACCGCCCGGCGGGCGAGTGCATCGCCCGATCGCCGATCAACAGCACGGCGTCGGCGTCGGCGTCGTCCAGCGACGCGCCGACCGGCAGCGGCTCCAGCTGCGGCCGCACGCCGAATCGCTCGTTGAGCAGAATCCGCACCAGCGCCACGCTGGTCCGCGAGCCTTCGTCGAGCGCCAGCGTGCGGATCGATTCGATCGGCCCGCGGCTGAACAGCTTGACGCTCAGCACCGGCCCGCGGCAGGCGATGCAGGCGTCGGAAACGATCGTGTAGCGTCGGATCGCTGAAAGAACTCGATCGACGGGATCAGCGCCACGTCGAGCCGGCCGCGCGGCCAGGTCGTCGGCCAGCCGGCTGGGCAAGTCGAGCACCAGCTCGGCCTGCGGCGCGAGCCGCTCGAGGTCGTAGATCAGCGGCTTGGTGTTCAGATAGTTGACCGCGCCGACGCGTAGCTTTCGGATCGGCTCTGTCGTCATGCCCAGCGTGTCGCACCTGCTGATCGAGCACGGCTAGCGAGTGCTTGTGAATCTTTTCACTAACTGTCATTATAAGGGCCGCCTGAACCGCGAACAGTCCACTGTCGAGTCGCGACTCGACGCTGCGGTCACCGACTCGCGAACCGTCGCACGACCGCGGCCGCGACCACTTGCCGCGCGGATTGACAACTCGTTTCCTCGAGCCCTATGCTCCGATCGATGAAACCCATCGTCCAGATCTCGCTCGACCTCACCACCAAGGACGAAGCCCTGGAAACCGCCGAGCTGGCCATGCGGGCCGGCGTCGACTGGCTCGAAGCCGGCACGCCGCTGATCATCGCCGAAGGCATGCACGGCGTGCGGGCCCTGCGCGAGCGATTTCCCGACACGCCGATCGTCGCCGACCTGAAGACCATGGACGGCGGCTACCTCGAAGCCGAGATGATGGCCAAGGCCGGCGCGACGCACGTCGTCGTCATGGCCCGGGCCCACGAGGAGACGATCCGCTGCGTCGTCAAGGCCGGGCACGATTTCGGCGTGAAGGTGATGGGCGACAACATGGTCTGCGCGGACATGGTCGCCGGCGCCCAGCTGGCTCGAAGATCTGGGCTGCGACTTCGTGATCCACCACATCGGCTACGACGAGCGGCGCGGCATCGCCGCCCGCGGCCAGCGCATGCCCAGCCCGCTCGATCAACTGCGCGAGGTCGTCGAGGCGGTGAGCGTCCCGGTGCAGGCCGTCGGCGGACTGACGCTGGAGCAGGCCGTGCGCACGCCCGAGTACGGCGCGCCGCTGGTCGTGCTCGGCGCGCCGCTGACGATCGACGCCGACGCGTTCAAGACGGCCGGCGGCGATCTGGAAGGCTCGCTGCGGCTGATTTGCGAAAAAGTCCACGGCTACGGCGACGTGCCGGTGGGGAAGAAGAACATGAAACAAGCCGGCGGTCGTCAACTACGGGCCGGAAAAATTCAGCGTCGAGCTGCGCGAGATCGAGCGGCCCGACGATCGGCCCCGACGACGTGCTGCTGCGAAGTGGCGGCCGTCGGCGTCTGCGGCAGCGACCTGCACCAGTGGACCGCCGAGCACAGCTGGCCGGTGAACTATCCGGTCGTGCTGGGCCACGAGTTCGCCGGCATCGGTGGCCGAAGTTGGCAAGCGCGTCGAACGGCTGGCGCGAAGGCGACCGCGGCGTGAGCGAAACGGCCGCCGTGATCGATCTCGACAGCCCGCTGACGCAGCAGGGTCTGTACAATCTCGATCCCGACGCGCAAGGGCTTCGGCTACGGCGTCAACGGCGCGATGACGCGCTACGTGCGCGTGCCGGCGCGCTGCCTGCACCACCTGCCCGACAGCCTGCCGTTCGAGAAGGCCGGGCTGACCGAGCCCTGCTGCGTGGCCTACAACGCCGTGGCGGTCAATTCGGCAGCGTCAAGCCGGGCGATCGCGTCGTCGTGCTCGGGCCCGGGACCGATCGGCCTGCTGTGCGCGGCGATGGCCCGGCTGCAAGGGGCCGAAGTGGCCGTGGTCGGGCTTGGAGCGCGATCGCGCGCGGCTGGCAGTCGGCGAGCAGTTCGGCTGCACGCCGATCGTCGACGGCCTCGAAGAGTGGGCCAGGCAGGGCGACGGCCTGGGCGTCGACGGCGTGATCGACGCGGCCGGCATTTCGGCCACGCTCAAGACGGCCATCGACATCGTGCGGCCCGCCGGCTGGATCACCAAGGTCGGCTGGGGCACGCTGCCCTACGGCCACTCGCTCGATCCGCTGGTGCAGAAGAACGTCACGCTGCACGGCAGCTTCAGCCACAACTGGCCGATCTGGGAGCGCGTCATCCGCCTGCTCGCCAGCGGCACGCTCGACGTGCAGAAGATCATCGGCGGCGTCTGGCCGCTGGACGAGTGGCACGAAGCCTTCGAAAAAATGCACTCCGGCCAGATCGTCAAGGCCGTGCTGAAGCCGTAGTGGTCAGTGGCTAGGGTTAGTGGCCAGAGTCTGTGACCCGATGCCACCGATCCCAGTCCACGACTCTGACCACTAGCCACCGACCACTTGCCTACGATGCGACTCCAAGACAAAGTCATCCTGGTCACCGGCAGCACGACCGGCATCGGCGAGGCCATCGCCCGCCGCGCCGTGGCCGAAGGCGCGCGGGTGCTCATCCACGGCCGCGACGCAGAGCGCGGGCGAGGCGCTGGTCGCCGAGCTGGGCGAGCAGGCGGCGCTGCACGTCGACGACATCGCCGATCCGGCGGCGCCGGCGCGGATGGTCGCCGCGGCGATCAAGGCCTTCGGCAAGCTCGATGCGCTGGTGAACAACGCCGCCTGCGGTCGAGCGCAGCAACCTGGCGAACACCGACGCGGCGCTGTTCGACCAGATGATGGCCATCAACGTGCGGGCGCCGCTGCTGTTGATTCAGGCCGCCGTGCCGCACTTGAAGCAGACCCAGCGGCTGCGTGCTCAACATCGGCTCGATCAACGGCTACTGCGGCGAAGCGAACCTGCTGGCCTATTCGATCTCGAAGGGCGGCGCTGATGACGCTCTCGCGCAATCTGGCCGACGCCCTGGGCCGCGACGGCGTGCGCGTGAACCACTTCAACGTCGGCTGGGTGCTGACGCCCAACGAGTATCAAGTAGAAGATCGCCGACGGCCTGCCGCCCGACTGGCCCGAGCGCAGTCGCCGCGCACCAAGGCCCCGTCGGGCCGGCTGATCAAGCCCGAGGAAATCGCCGCGGCCGCCGTCTACTGGCTCGGCGACGAAAGCCGACCGATCAGCGGCAGCGTGGTGGAGCTGGAGCAGCACCCGGTCATCGGCCGCAATCCGCCGAAGGAAGTGGAGTAGAGTGGTCGGTAGTGTTCAGTGGTCAGAACTGAAGCGATTCTGCCGACCGGCCGATTCGAACATCTGAACATCAACGATCGCTCGACTGACCACTAACCACTAGCCACTGACCACTCCCCATGCCTCAACTCGCCGCCTTTCCCAAAGCTTACATGGATCCGCTGGTCGTCGACGGCACGATGACCATTCGCCAGTGGATCGATCTGGCCGCGACGCTCGACATCGACGGGCTGGAGTTCTACAGCGGCTTCCTCGAGCTGAAGGATCCGCAAGATGTGGGCCGAGTCGCGGCAAGCTGGTCGAGGACAAGGGGCTGACGATCCCGATGCTCTGCTGCTCGCCCGACTTCACGCATCCCGATGCCGACGTTTCGCCAGCAGCAGATCGACCTGGAAAAGGGCTGGATCGACATGACGGTCGCGCTCGGCGGCAAGTATCTGCCGCGTGCTCTCGGGCCAGCGGCGGCCCGAGGTCTCGCGCGCCGACGGCATTCGCTACGCCGCCGAGTGCATCGAGGCCTGCCTGCCGCACGCGGCCGGCCGGCGGCGTCACGCTGATCCTCGAGAACCACTACAAGGACAACTACTGGCAGTATCCCGAGTTCGCCCAGAAGATGGACGTGTTCTGCGACCTGGTCGACCGCATCGACTCGCCGCACTTCGGCGTGAACTACGATCCGAGCAACACGTTTCTGGCCGGCGAAGATCCGCTGGAGCTGCTGCGAGCGCGTGAAGCACCGCGTCGTGACGATGCACGCCAGCGACCGCTACCTGGCCGAAGGCACGATCGAGGACCTGCGCAAGGAAGAAGACAGCGTCGGCTACGCCAAGCGGCTGCGGCACGGCGAGATCGGCAAGGGCATGAACGACTACGACGCGATCTTTCGCGACGCTGGCCGGCGTCGGCTTCGACGGCTGGATCAGCATCGAAGACGGCGTCGACGGCATCGACCAGCTCGAGCGCAGCGCGCAGTTCTTGCGCAAGAAGATGGCCGCAGTACTGGCCGAAGTAGAACCGGATTCAAGCGGACGCTTCGTTCCTCGGCACTTCACGCATCGCTCGGTCCATCGCGCGACGCGCGCGGAATGAGTTCCTGGCCCCCTGGCTGCATGCCGCCTGAGATAGTTTCTCAAGGGCCTCGGCAGGAAACGATTTTGTTTTGACGTTCAACACCTTGGCGATGTCGTCGGCCGACATGCCACGCTCGATCATTTCCATCTTCAGCGTGGCTTCCATGTCGTCCAGTACTGTTTGTCGCTGATGCGAGAGCACCGCCTTGGTGATCTTCACGACGGCCCCGCTGGCAACGCAGACCAACAGAAACACTGCAAACAACTCTTCGGCCCGCAGCGGATGGTGTACGAGGTCGTACATGGCGAGGCTCCCGAATGTTTCGGTTGTTAGGACCGAGGAGTGTTAAGGGTTAGTTGCGAGACTTCTGCTCTTCCGGCCACCATTGCCAATCGCGGCGCGCCGTGCGACCGGCCGGGGCGCTCATCCGCGCGGCCAGGACTCGTTCGATATCCTCGGGCGACATGCCGCGCTGGATCATTTCCATCTTCAAAGTGGCGGTCATGTCGTCACGCTGCATTTTGCGATAGGTGCCGGCCAGGATGGCAGTGATCGCGATCAAGACTCCGCCCACTAGCGGAATGGCAATCACGATCAAGACTTCGTCGGAAATGCTGGCAAATAGCGGCGTCATCGAGACAACCTCCGGCGTGACGATCAGCCGTTTCTTGGCTTCCTTTGACGAATAGCGCTCGACTTGGTCAGTCCGCTCGCACGAGCGGACCAACTCGTCCAGCGTGGACGACCGCGAGGAACCCATGCGGGCTTCCAGCACCTGCTTGATTTCGCCGGCCGACATGCCGCGCTGGATCATTTCCATCTTGAGCGTGGCTTCCATTTCGTCCAATTGAGTGCGACGAAAATGGGCCGCGACGACTTTGGTGATGGCGACCGTAATGCCGCCGACAAGGCCTATCATTCCCAGCACAATCCCGCACAAGCCCAGAATTTCTCCACCGTTGAGTCTGCTGAGGAGGTCGGACATCGATCGAGCTTCCTTATGCTGGGTAGGCCGCCTTGCGGTCGAGCGGGTAAGCCTTCTTACCTGATTCGTCTCAGTATGGTCGATCTTGGCCGAACTGCAAGAAAATCCCAAGATTGCCTCGGCGCCTGTCACAATGTTGG